>NZ_FNBE01000046.1 GCF_900102195.1 Pseudonocardia oroxyli | reverse complement strand
GACAGCCTCGGCAGGCTCACCCCAGTCGAGTCCGAGATACTCACCTCGGCCGCCCACGCGGCCTGAACACCCACCCGACACGGCTCAACCAGACCATGGGCAGACCCGTTCGCCCGTCTCGTCCGTACCTTCGCGCCCATGGCCCGGCCGGGTGCGCCATGATGTCACGTCCCGCTACGATCGCCCCCGACGCATCCCGGGTCGACAAACTGCTTGCACCTTCCCTGCAATCGTCGACTACTTCACCACTTCGCGCGGGAGGCCGAGGATGCGTTCGGCAATGACGTTTCGGGTGACTTCCGACGTGCCACCTGCAATGGTGATCGCGCGGCTCGTGAGGTAGTCGTGCATCGTCTCGAGGTTGGCGTCGCCGGCCGCGGCGGGGCCGAGGATTCGCAAGGCCAGCTCGCTCACCGCCTGCATCTGCTGGGCTAGCAGTAATTTCGTCACGGTGCCCTCTGCCGAAGGCGCCGCGCCCATGAGCGCTCGCTCTACTGTGCGTGCGTTGAGCAGTCGCACTGACTCCTGCTCCGCGATGAGCCGCCCAACCTCTCGGGCCAGACCTCGATCATGGGGGGCAAAGGTGTCTAGCAAGTTCGCCAGGCTCAATGCCGACGCACGGTCACGACGTGTGCCCGAGCCACTGCCGATACTCACACGCTCGTTGCCCAGCGTCGCACGCGCGACCTCCCAGCCGGCGCCGGGCTTCCCAATGACGTCCTGGTCGGGGATGAACACATCGTCGAGAAAGACCTCGTTGAAATGCGCGTCGCCCGTGATCTGACGCAACGGGCGTACCGTGATGCCAGGCACGGTCAGGTCGACGACGACGGCGGTGATGCCTTTGTGCTTGGGCGCCTCAGGATCCGTGCGGATCGTGGCCAGACCGCGGTTGCACAAATGCGCACCGGACGTCCACACCTTCTGACCGCTCACCCGCCAGCCGCCCTCCACCTTGATACCGCGGGTCTGGACGGCCGCGGCGTCGGAACCGGCATTGGGCTCGCTGAACAGCTGACACCACACCAGCTCACCGCGCAGGCTCGGCGGCAGCCAACGGGCTATCTGTTCCTCGGACGCCGTCTGGACAAGAGTGAGCTGCACCCAGCCGCCGACGCCCATGTCGGGGACGTCTACGTCGGCGAACTCCTGCTCGATCACCAGCTGCTCGAGCGGTGACGCGGCGCGGCCCCACGGCGTGGGCCAGTGCGGCACGAGGTAGCCGGACTCGACAAGCAGCTCGCGGTGGTCAGCGGGATCGGCGGCCCTCAGCCGCTGGACGAAAGCGCGAGCCTCGACGCGGAGCGGTTCGGCCTCGGGAGGAAGTTCCACCGCTGTCGATCGTCGCACCCCATCTGCGGCAAGCGCGACGACCTCGTCGGCTGCAGCGTCGGGCGACCCCGCAAGCGCAGAGAGCGCGGCGGCACGGCGGAGAAACAGATGGGCATCGTGTTCCCAGGTGAAGCCGATGCCCCCATGCACCTGGATGCTCATCCGCGCGTTGTGCTCGTAGGCGCCCAGGGCCACAGCTGCGGCCACAGCTGCGGCCATCTCCGCCTCCTGACCGCCGGTCGTCACACGTGCGGCGTCCCAAGCGGTAGCGACGGCCTGCTCAGCCACCACGAGCATGCCGGCGAGATGGTGCTTGACCGCCTGGAAGCTGCCGATGGTGCGGCCGAACTGCTCGCGGACCTTCGCGTAGGCGAGCGCCGCATCCAAACAGGCACGGGCGCCTCCGGCGGCTTCGGCGGCGGCGAGGGTACGGAAGACGGTGCGGGCCACGACGACGCCCCCGGTCAGCCGCTCGCCCTGCGGGATGGGGATAGCGCGGGTGAGGCCGAGCGAGGGGTCGATCCCCGCGATGGGTTCGACGTCGCCACTCTCAACGATCACGAGATCATCGCCGTCGGCGACGAGATGCATCCCCGCCCAGACCCCCCCGAGCAGTAGACCGCCGGCGATCTCGACGGAGGCGGCGGTAGAACCATCGGCCAGGCGCGGAAGCAGGGCCGCGCGTTGTGCGTCGGTGCCAACACGGTCGATGACGGCCGAGGCTACGGTCGTTGCCAGCAGCGGGCCCGAGGACGCGACGGTGCCCAAACCTTCAAGCACAACAGCGAGCTCCGTGAGCCCGTAGCCCGATCCCCCGTACTCCTCGGGTAGATGCAGCCCTGCCCAGCCCAGATCGGCCACGTGTGACCAGACCGCGCCGGGCCTGGTCGGCACCTTCTCCAGCGCCTGGCGTGTTTCGTCGCGCAGCGCCTGGTCCGCGGCGAACGTGCGGACGACGCCAGCCAGCTCGCGGTGGTCGGCGCTGAGGGCGAGGGGCATCTTGACCTCTTCCGTGGGATAGACGGCGGGCAGGGGTTACACATCGTCGGGCGATATCCGTGGGGACGCCCGGGGCGGATGACCTCCGTCTCCGATGATCGGAAGGGAACGTCGCCCGTCGCAGATGATTGCCATGCTAAGGAGGAGATGGGTCGGTCCGGTGCTGCGGTCCGCGCCGGTGGACGGGCCGTTGACTGCTCTGCCTCGCACGACAGCGCCAACTCCTGCGACCACCTCGAGTCCCACGTGCCAAGAAGCTGGCCGGTTGTTCATGGTGTGTCGGTGGTGAGATGGCGGCGAAGGATCTTCCCGGTAGGGGTGCGGGGTAACTCAGGTAACACGGTGATGGTGTCGGGGGTC
>NZ_FNBE01000015.1 GCF_900102195.1 Pseudonocardia oroxyli | reverse complement strand
GTGTTGCAGCCGGTGGTGGCATATCCGGGTGTCGAGGGGCCGGTGGTGGAGTTCGGGCACCGCCGCACCCTGGCGGCGTTGAAGTGCGGGCTGCCGAACATCCCGGTGATGTTGGTGGAGGTGCCGGAGGGTGCGGACCGGGTGACCGATCAGCTGGTGGAGAACGACCAGCGTGCCGGTTTGTCGACCGCGGAGCGGGTGGCGGGCTGGGAGCAGCTGGCCGCGTTCGGTCTCTCGGCGTCGGCGATCGCCAAACGCACCGGAGCCAAGAAGACCGACGTCACGACGGGCTTGAAGGTGGCCGGGTCGGAGTTGGCCTCGCGGGCGGGGCAGCGCTGGGACTTCCTCACGCTCGAGCACACGGCGGCGATCGCGGAATTCGACTCTGACCCGGAGGCGGTCAAAGCGATCGTGGCAGCGGCGAAAACGGGCCGGTTCGAGCACACGGTGCAGCGGATGCGCGACGAACGCACCGACGCCGAGGCGTTCGCGCGGGCGCGGGCGGAGCTGGTCGAGGCCGGGGTGGAGGTGATCGACCGCGACCTGGTGACCTGGCCTGCAGCCCGGCTCGACGATCACGGCATCGACGCCGCCGAGCATGTGTCGTGCCCCGGGCACGCGGCTTACCTGGGGCACAACTTCGGCGTCGGGGAGCGTCGGCCGGTGGCGGTGTTCGTGTGCAGGGACGTGCTCGCCCACGGTCACGTGGATGCCACGCAGGCCCCGGTGGGGCAGGGCAGGAGGTTGTCGGAGGAGGACAAGGCGGCACGGCGGGTGGTGGCCGAGCGGAACAAGCAGTGGCGCTCGGCGACGGTCGTGCGCCGGGACTGGTTGCGGGCGTTCGCCGCCCGCAAGCGCGCCCCGGTGGGTGCGGAGCGGTTCGTCCTGACCTGCCTGGTGGCCGGGGATCATCCGTTGCGGCAGGCGATGGAGGCGGGGTGGCCGCTGCTGCGCGAGCTGCTCGGGCTCACGTCCGGGGAGTCGGATCGGTTCCGGCACGGTGCGCAGGTCGGGGTGTTGCTGGAGATGGTGGCGGCGGCGTCGCCGAAGCGGGCGCTGCTGTTGTGCGCGGCGGCGGTGTTGTGTGCGTGGGAGGACCGCACCGGCCCGCACACCTGGCGGAACCAGGGTGCGGACACGGCTCGGTATCTGGGGCAGATGGCGGAGTGGGGTTACGAGCTGTCGGAGATCGAGTCCTACGCCGTCACCGGTGAGCCATCGGCTGCTGCACCCGAGGTGTCGTCGGGGGAGTGAGGGGTCGGGTTCCGTCGTGCAGTACCTCGCGCACAGCTTGTGCAGAGCTTGTGCTGCACGGTGCTGCACGACGTCGCCGCTGATCACGTCACCTGCATAGCGAAGCATCGACACCGTCGAGTGGGAAGGGAACGATCATGAGTCGCGTCGGTGAGGCTGGCCGGCGTCTGCAGGCAGCGGCTGAACGTGCTGTCGGTGCGGGGTTCTTCGTGTTCCCGGTGCGGCCGGGGGCGAAGACCCCCGCCGTCCCGGGCTGGGAGCAGTCGGCGACGCGTGACCTGGGGCCGGTCGGGCGGTGGTGGCGGAGGGCGCCGTTCAACGTCGGGCTGGCGGTGGGCCGCAGTCGGATCGTGGTGATCGACCTCGACCGCCCCAAGCCGGAGAGCGCGTCACCGGTGGCGTCCACCGGCTCGGACACGTTGCGGAGGCTCGCCGACCAGGCCGGGCAGGTGGTCCCTGTGACGGCTTCGGTCCGGACCCCGTCGGGCGGGGCCCATCTGTACTTCCGGATGCCCGAGGGTGTGGAGTTGCGCAACAGCCAGGGACTCCTGGGGCCACTGATCGACACGCGCGGGTGCGGCGGCTACGTGCTCGCGGCCGGGTCGGCGTTGCCGACGGGTCGCTACGTCGACGAGGGTGGGAAGATCGCGCTCCTGCCCGGGTGGCTCGCCTCGTTGCTGCTCCCACCGCGACCGACAGCGCCTGAGGTGGAGCTGGGTTTGAGCTCTTCGCGGGCGACCGCGTATGTGAACGCGATCGTGGCGGGCGAGACCGCCGCCGTCGTGAACGCAGCGGTCGGCACCCGACACACGACCCGGCTGCGCGCCGCCCGGGCGCTCGGGCGCCTCGTCGCCGGCGGCGAGCTCGACCTCGCGCGGGCGCGGTGGGCACTGCTCGAGGCCGCCCAGACCCACCTGGACCTGGACACCACGGCGCGGGAGATCGAACGCGACGTCGACGACGGACTCGCCTACGGCGCGCGGATGCCGCGACGGGTCAGCCGGTCGTCGGGGATTCCCGGCGACATCGGCCACGGAAGAGCGGCGAACAACTGAGGGATGGTTATCTCCGGGTGAAACGGGAGGAGACCACAGTGGCGGATGAGAATTCTGGGACGGTAGCCGCATCGTCGGCGTCGGTGTTGTCGATCCAGGGGGAGCAGCAAGAGGACCGGCAGGGGTATGTGCGGGCGTCGGACGAGGACGTCGACCTGTATGTCGACGGGGTCTCTGATGAGGTGATCATGTGCCGGGAGCGGGGTCGGCATCTGTTCCCGACGATTCAGCAGGCCGGGATCCGGTTCGCCGAGGTCGACGGTGACGGCCTATTCATCCGCCGACTGGTGTGCACCTGTTGTGATCTGGCGGTGCGGGTGGAGAAGTGGGAGGGCGCCCGTCGGGGTGGGCGGACCCGGTTCGCCCGGGTCGCCTCGAGTTTGGAGTATCGGACCGGGGCGAAGGGCGAGGTGTATCTCGCGCCTGCGGGTCGTGGGCACATGACCCCGCGCCAGATCGGGGACTCGGTCGCGTCGAAGGCCCTGGCTGGGCAGAGCCTCGCCGAGCTGCGCAAGACGCTCAAGGCCGAGGCCAAGAAGGCCGCCAAGGCCAAGAAGACCTGACCCGGCGCCGGCCGGGCGGTGGTCAGGTCGTGCGCAGCACGATCGCCCGATGCCGGATCCCGTCCGAGTCCAGCCACGACGCGGTCACGGTTCTGTGTGGTTCGGTGCCGGTGTGGGGGAGGAGGTGGCGGACCACCTCGATCCCGGCTACGTCGGTGGCGTCGGGTGTGGGGTTCGCTGGACGGTGCGGTCCGCGGTGTCGGACTCCGACTGTGCCTGGGGGATCGCCTCGCCGCGCAGCAGCGCCGCGGCCTGGGTGTGAAAGACGGGGTCGGTGGTGGCGTCGCAGGTGTAGCGGGTGCCGAGGACGCCGTGTTCCGTGGTGCCGATGAGCGTGCCCTCGGCCGGGGTGGCCCGGTAGGTGAGGGGGCCAGGTAGGCCTGCTCGTCCGGTCCTGTGCTGTCGGTGACGATCATCAGTTCGATGCCGACTTCGCCGGCGGGGTCGTCGAGGCGGAACCCGCCGGCCTTCGCCAGCGTCGGGATGTTGGTCACCGATAATGTCCTCGCCGGGCGTCGAGCAGCTTCGCGATCGTGGTGTAGGCCGCCGCCTCGGCCACGATCGACTTGTCCACCACCACGTCCCGGTCGTACCTGCCTCGGCCACCCATACCGCGCCACCGATCCGCTCGTCTTCGTCTGATGGCGCGCGGTTCCCGCCGTACTTCCCCTACGACGAGCCACCGCGCGGGTAGGACCTTACCTCACGGTGCGAACATATGTTCGATGTCGGGGTCGGCTCATTGGGGAGGGTGCGCGAAGATGCGGCGGCGCTTGTGGCGCCTTCCGGGGCCGGTTCGCCGTCGCCGAGCCGGTGGCGGCCCCGGGTGGTGAGGACTGTGGACTCTGCGGCCCGGTCCGGGACTCATCGGTCGATACCCTGCCTGCCCGTCCCGACGCGGGTGAGATCACCCGAAGGTCCGGGGGTCGGGCAGTGGTGGGTGGTGATCTCACACCGGACGAGCGAGCGCGGTGCCCCGACCCGTCCCGGCCCGGGGTGCGGGCGAGTCCAGCCTCACCGCTCGGTGGGCCGCCCCCAGGGGCTGGCCGTGGTTCATCCGAGCCCGAGGCCACAACGCGGCTGGGAGGTCGCGCAGGCGGAGTACTCCCGGCGCGGTGACGGGCCGGTTGCCGCACAGAAGTCTCGGCCTATGGCTCTCTCGGGCAGGCCGCCCTTCTTTCGCTGCAGCTCAGCGAGCACGTCGGCCGATCGCGGCCGCTGCCGGGCAAGCGACACCGACCAGAAGCCCGACAGCAGCCCAACGCCAGGTGAGGACTGCGCCGGCGTCGCCGATCACAGCCGATACGACCACCCAGGCCGCGGTGGCGCCGACCAGTCCCGCCCCCACCCACACCAGCACCTCAGACCACCATGCGCCAGGCGCTGCGACGCGGAGCACGAGCAGCGACGCCAAGAGCGCGACCGCGCCGAGGGCGGCCACCACCGCCGGTTGGACGAGATGGGGCAGGGGAACGGCGTACTCGAACGACTGGATTGCCGCGAGCAGCATGAGGATCGCTCCGACGGTGCCGGTGAGGCCGAGGTTGAAGCGCTCCTGGCGATGTTGTAGCCGCTCCCGGTCTTTCTGCACCCGGCGCTGGAGAATCTGGTCAGCTAACCCCGCCACCTGGTCGGCCCGGTCCTTCGCGGCGTCAAGGTAGGTCTCGTCGTCGGCGAGCTGCTGAGAGAACCACGCGCCCAGCGCGCGGTCGTCGGCGAAGGGGCCCAACGTCGTCTCGCCGCCGAGAGCGGACAGGTTCGCCGTGGCGATCTCCACCGTGCGGCGCATCTCGCGCAGACCGGCCGCGGTGCGGGCTAGTCCGACCTTCCCCGCCTGCAACGACACGATCTCCACCGACGCGCTCAGCAGCGCATCGACCTCGGGATCTCCCCGAGTCGCAGGGTCCAGCAATCCCAGCAGTCGGTCGACGCGCGCGTCGGCGGCGTTGCGCGCCGCCATCGTCCGGCTCCGCGTCGTTCCCCACAGCCGCAGCTGGTGACGCAGCCGCGCCGCGTTGAGCAGGTACCGGCCCAGTGCGGGCAGCGCACGGTCGCCGACGACCCAGGTCCAGCTGCTCAACAGGTCGTCCGCGTCGGCATCGGCCACGACGACTAGCCGCCGGAGGGCTCGCTCGTCGGATCGCTCGGACGCCTCCCACACCGCGAAGCCGGGATCGGCGGTCACGCCGGCGCGCCACCACTCACCGGCCGCCAGGAGTGACGCGGGCAGCCGGTCGCGAATCGCCTCGGACAGCTGCGCTGGGTCGGGTGGTCCGGAGCCGGTCAACCGGGCCAGAAACACTTGCGCGCAGCCGATGAGCCCGGTCGGTGCGGTGAGCCCGTTGAGGATGGACTCCCACTCGCGCTCTAGCCGGGTCCAGGTGGCGCCCACAGGCTCGCGCATGACGCTGAGGCAGTAGGTGTCGTGCTCGTGGCGCAGCAGCGCCGCCTGCACGTGGGGTGTCCGTGAGCCGTCGGCCGTCGGGCGCTTCCGCCCGGCCAGCAGACCCGTGCCGGTACGGAGTCCGAGGTCCGCCGGAAGATCGGCGACCCGCTCTGTCAGCGCCCACCGATCGACGCAGCGCTGCCAGACCGCGTGCAGGTAGGCGAGGTCTGCCTCGTTCTCCGGCCTGTCCGCGGCTACGAAGAGGTGGACGACGAGGGCCTCAGCCTGCAGCGGAGGTGTCATCGGGGCTGGGGTCGGAATTTTTCCCGTCGAGGGTGTGGACGAGCCGGGCAAGGCGCTCCCGGGTTGGCGGGCTCGCCAGCTCCCGAGGAGGGTCGTCCGGGTCGGCCGCCCGGCCCGGTCCGGACAGCGCCAGCTCGCGTGCGTTCCTCCGGAACGCAACATCGTCGCGTTGCGCGAGTGCTTCCGCCAGCGCCTGCACAGCCCGGTCGACCTGCACCCAGCGGCGGGCCGGCAGACGCCACCCGAGGGCCTCACGTGCGAGGTCGAGGGCCTCGGCCCGCTCGTCAGCGTCCACGGCTCACCGGAACCTCGGGTCCCAAACGGTCACGCTGAACTGGAAGGCTTGCTCGGTGGTCCCTTCGACCGTCACGACCGCGAACCGGTCCTCGGTGGTGCGAACACAGAACTGCTTGCCGGGGGTGAGGCCGCCACGCTCAACGCTGCCGGTGGCGTAGGCCGTCGCCTGTGTGCAGGCCGCGTAGTCGGCGGGCCCGCTCATGACGGCGTAGTCGTCGTTGAACGTCACGTACCTACTGCCGCTGTCGAAGTAGACGTCGCCGCAACAGCCGTTGCTCGCCAGCCAGTTCGGGCTGGTCAGGTCATCGAGGTCGACGCGGTAGCCCGGGGTCAGTGTGATCGACTGGCCGTTCGTGGCCCGGCGCACCTGCCCCCCGCTCGCCAGAGCTTGGCCGGTCGGGGTGGCCGCGGCACTCGTCGTTGGACGTGTGGTCGTGGTCGGGGCCGGTTGAGCTGTCGGTGTGACCGGGCCCGGGGCGGGGGTTGGCTCGGCCCCGCGCCCCGCGACGAAGGCGATGGTGCCAACCAACACCACCACGACCAGGGCGGCCACGATGACGAGCCTGCGCTTCGACCCGCCGCCCGGCCCGCTCGGGAGCTTCGGGTGCGGAGCGGGGAGGTCGGTGAACAGGGCGGCGATCTCCCCTGCGGTCGTCGCGGTGGCGGCCGCCGCCGAGCGGTCGGCGTACTCGTTGACGAGGAGGCGTTGGGCGTTGAGGTGGTCCTGCAAGGCACGTTGGGCCGCAGCCCGCTCGGCCTCACCGATGCGCGTCGTCGAGTCCTGCCGGGGCATGCCAACTTGGTCGTCGTTCGACCACGGCGCGTTACCCTGCTCACCCGTTCCGCAGTCTGGTCACCATCCGTGGTGGCCGAACGCCCCCCACACCGCGACGTCGGCGAGCAGCCGCTTCCGTGCGTCACGGGCGATCCGCGGCGGCATACCGGGCAGCGGCACCCGTCCCGGGTCGAGCATCCACATCTGAACCGCGCGAAGTGCGTCCGCGGCGGGCAGCCCGCCGACCACCAGGAAATGGTGCAGCGCCACCATGGCGACGGCGGTGGGCCGGTCCGTCACCTCCCACCGGGAGCCCACGACGCTGGCGGCGCCCGCGGCGAGGAAGGCCGTCGCGGGCGTGAGTGACTCGTCGGCGTCGAGCCTGGTCAAGTCAGACTCGCACGCGGCGAGGACGACGGTCGGACCGGCCGCGTTCGCGGGGCGTCCTGAGGCGTGCTCCAAGACGGTTCGCAACGAGAGCGGGGCCGCCAGATCCAGCCGGGAGTCCTCCAGTGTGGACCTCGCGGCAGCGTGGCAGCCCAGGTGGATCATCGATGGGCCGGTGGCCCCCGCCGTCGGGAGCCGGTCCAGGAGCTGGTCGGGCGTCGCCGCCGGACCCAAGACGGCCGCGCTCGGGTAGACGGTGTCCGCGAGCGTGTCGATCTCGTCGGTCACGCCGAGGAGGCTCTCGTCCGGGCCGCGCACGAGGAGCGGGTCTGAGGCGGGCGGCAGAAGCCCACGCCCGGCGACCTCGCGGAGCTGCCGCCCGGATGCTGCCACCGACAGGACGAGTTCCTGGCAGGCGTACCTGACCTCACCGGACCCGGTCGGCAGCACTGCCGCGTGCCAGGGGACCGTACCGAGCGGACCGCACGGAACGAGTATGACGCGGCAGACGCCGTCCGGGCCGCTGCCCGGCCGGTCGCCCAGCGCGCCGAGCAGTGGGGCGACCGCGGCGGCCCCGGCCCACTCGCAGAGCCGATCCAGCGCGTCGAGCCACGGCCTCGGCCCGGACTCGCCGTGCCGATCGGTGCGCAGAAAGGCAGTCAGCGGATCGTCGGCTCCCAGGCTCAGCAGCGGCGCCCGTACCCGGGTGACCACGCCGTGCTCATCGAGCAGCAGTACCCAGCCCGGAGCGTCAGGGCCGCCAGGGACCAGGTAAGCCAGTGCGTCACGGCCAAGAGTGGCCAACGCCCTGCCGATGGCGGCGGGCGGGGGTGCGACGAGGAGCCGCCTTCCCGCCCGAGTCGTCTGCAGCACCTCGACCGCCCGGTGCCGAAGGTCGGCGGCCGCCGCCGCATAGTCGGGCTCACTGTCGGACGACGCCGAAATGCGACCCGCCCGACGCGCGGCTGCCTCGTCGCGCCATGCCCGCGAGAGGTCCAGATGACCGGCTGCCTCCAGCAGCCCCGGCACATCGGACGTCACCGTCGCGGCGTGGAGGGTGAGCGCACGGCCCAGCTCCAGCGCCTCCACTGCCCCGGCGGCGTCACCGTCGTCGAGACACCAGCCCACGAGTCTCGTCGCCTCGGCCGCGGCACCCCGGGCAGTGTCCAGGGCGTCGGCCACCCCGGACTGCAGCAACACCAGCGTCCCGGCGGACAGCAACTGGTCCCGGCACGTGCGTCGAGCCTCGAGGTGGTCGCCTCGCGCCCACAGCGCAACCGACAGGTCGCGCAGCACATCGGTCCGCAGGACGTCGCCGCGGCGCGGGCCGATCAGCCCGAGGGCCTCCGTCAGGTGCTCGACCGCCCGGTCGACGGCGTTCGTAACGCCGCTGCCGACCGCGACGAGATAGCTCTTGCCGAGCAGGGCGCGTCGCGCGGCGAGCTGGTGCGGAAACAGGTCCGAGTTCTCGATCTCCTCTTCCATGCGCGCCAAGGCCTGTCGCACCGCGCCCGGCTCGGCGTCGACCACGCCCGCCACCACGTCGAGCGACCCGACCAGCGTGCCGACGGCGCCCGCCGACACCCCCGCAATCCCGCGCCCGGACAGGACCTGGCGCAGATTCGCCACGGCAGGTGGCACACCGTCGCCCCGGCCCACGCTGACGCCCAGCTCCGCGGCCCGTAGCGCGACCTCCAGGTTCGACCGCACCGGGTGCCCCTCCGGGACCCGGTCGAGCCCGTCGCGCAGCGCTGTCGCGGCTGCTGCCAGCTCGGCGGTGTCGGACACCCGCGCGGCGCGACCGATGCGCGCCACCGCCACCAGGCAGGCGAAGAAGGCCGCATCAGTTCCCGACCTCTCCACCACCGCTTCGGAGGCGCGCCTAAGCAAGGCCTGAGCGGCGTCGGCGTTCGCGAGCAGGCCGTCTATCAGCTGCCGGTCGGACAGCACCGCACCGAGCTGACCGACCGCCACCGGGCGCAGCGGGTGCCCGACCGGCAGGAGCGAGATCGACTCCAGGAGGTCGTCGAGCGCCGCGGACGCGTCCCGCCCGGGCTCGCCGAGGCCGCGCAACAGACCCGTCAGCGCCGTTAAGAATCGCGCGGCGCCTAGCCGGGCCGGATCGTCCGCCGCCGCCGCGGCGGCGACCAGCCCACGGGCGAGCTCGTCGGCCGCGGCCGCGCGGTCGGCGGACTGCTCCAGCGCAGCCGACACGACCAGGGCGCCGGCGAGCATCCCCTCGGCCTCCGCGCGCATCCGCGGATCCTCCATCCCCGCGGCCGCCTGCTCCAAGAGGTCTGTCGCGCGGCGGAGGGTGTCGGTCTGCCCACCATCTCCGCCGGCGAGAATCGCGCGGGCTAGGTCCTGTTGCAGCACCGGGCGCAGCAGGTTGCCGCCCGCGAGCTCGGCGACGGCCGCCTCCAGCGCGGCCACCCGCCGGTCCTGCGGGGTGACCAGCGCGACCAGCCCGCGCAGGAGGCCGCCGACCTCACTGTCGGGCGGGACTACGACATCGTTCAGCGCGGCGCTCGTCGCCTCTGACACCTCGCCGTCTCGCGCCACCTCCGAGAGCATTCGCGACGACGCCTGGAGTGCCTCCCCCACCCACCGGAGCTCGGGCGGCAGGCTGCCTGTGTCGATCACCGCTGGCGCCGCGACCGGTTTTCCCTGCCACTCCTCGGCCTGCTGCAGCACCTCGGGGTTCAGATTCAGGCCTCCTCCACAGCGCAGTGCCGGCGGCATGGTGCTCAGCATTCGCACGGCATTCCGCAGATGGCCCAGCATCGCGCGCTGGCCTGCAGGCATGTCCTCGTCGACCGTCAGCTGCGCGACGATCTGTTCAACCCGTTCGCGATCGTCCTCCGAACCTCCATGTCGCAGGTAGCGGTCGGCCAGAGCGGCGGCCAGCTCGGCGCGCTGCGCCCACCCGGTTCCGGGGCCCGAGCCGCTGCTCAGAATGCGCTCCAGACGGGTGATCCGGTCGTTGAGCTCTGCCTGCTCGCAGCCCATAGGTGCCTCCCTGCCGCCGTCGGGAATCTAGTCCCGCGCCGTCGGAAGTCGGGCCTGGATCCTCAGTTGTGACGATCAGCTGGACCGTTGCGCACGATCTCCCTCGGCCTCTGCAAGGGCTGCGCTGCTCGTCGCGCGAGAACGGCCACCCCTCGCAGCTGGCTAGCGAACCGAACTGGTGCGAGGTCAGCCCTGCCAACACACCCTGAGCCGCCCGCTGGGCCGTTCGGCCGCCTCCGGTCCGCTGCGACCGGTCCCGGCCATCCGCCCTGCGAGGATGCCCGCTCCGTTGGTCGAAGGAGGGGCAGCCGTGGACAACCGCGACGAGGAGTCGAACAAGGGCGTCGAGGACGCACGACTGGACGTGGCCGTAGGAGCCATCGCGCTCGCCGCAGGCTTTGCCGCCGCCCCACTCGGACCGGGCGCGGTCGCAGTTGCGGGAGCGACAGCTCCTGCGATGAAGCTGAGCGCGAGGCTGGTCAAGCGAGCGCGGAGTCGGCGAAAGGGCCGTCGTGCGTGGGCGCTTGAGCGGGCGGCGGAGATCCTCGACACGGGGATCGACATCTTCGACGAGCGCACGGCCGAGGACGCAGTTCGGCTGGAGTTGCTTGCCCGGGTGCTCGAGGCAGCCGAGCGAACTCCCTTGGACCAAAAGGTGATCGCCCTCGCGCGTGTCCTCGCCGATGGCTTCCGTGACGGCGGGAGCGGGCACGAAGCGCTCGTCCTCGCTGCTGCTCTCGCCGATCTGGAAGCTCCCCACGTCATAGTTCTGCGGCATCTGGCGGCGTACCCGCTGCCGCCGAAGGAGCTATGGAAGCCCGAGGCTTCGGAGGACCCGATCGGGTGGGAGGCATGGCAGCTCGCTCGGGCGGCCCCGCAGGTCGAGGACTTGCTCGACGGCCTGCTGTCGGTCCTCTCCGGGCACGGACTCGTCCGCAGGCTCGGCGACTCGACGTGGGCCGGACTGGTAGCGATGACGCAGTACCGAGTGACTCCGCTCGGGCAGCGGTGCCTGCTGCTCCTTGGGCAGGAGGTCTCGAAGCCCGTGGCCGACTGATGGCGGAAGACGCCCGCCGAAGCCGGTGCGCCCGGCAGCGGGGCCTCCTTCCGGGTGAGAGTGGGCTAGTGTTGCCGCGCACCGTGGCGCCGAAGGCCCCGCCGGCCACCCGTGCACTGCGCCGATAGCTGCTCATGATCGTGCCCAGGAGCCCAAAAGAGCCCTCCCGGCGAGGCGCGGCGCGAAGCCGTGCAGCCGCCGAAGACCCGCAAGGCGCGCCCGCGCACCGCCAGCGACCCACGCCCGGTGGCGACCGTGGTCGAGGCGATTGCCCGAGGCCTGCGGGCTGTCGCCCGCCTGTTCGACGGTAGGCGGTGCCTCCCGCTGAGGCTCATCGTCGAGCGCCGCGGTGGCTGCTCTGGGCCGATGACTGGGACGTCGTCTGGTTCGTACGGGATACCGGCCTACGCCAACGCTCTGGGTGAGAGGCCCGGCCGCCCGCGGCGGCGGAGCGGTCGGGATGGAGCAGCGGTGCGCTTTCGTGCTGGTCGGAGCGGGCTGACGGGTCAGGCCTCAGAGCCCAGTCTGGACAGACATACCAACCCGGCCCAGGCGGTGAGCGGGCTCGACGGATCCTGACGCCAGCGGTAGAGCTGCTCGGCGCGGAGTGCGGCCGCCGGATGCTCACCACGGGCCACCCGGACAGCCACCCGGGCGGCCTGCGCCCCGGCGCCGTAGCCAATCTCGATCACCCCGCCGACGACCGTCCGTGCGCCGCCGAGCATGCAGCTGATCGGGAGGCCGAGCGGCTCAGCGCCCGGGTCCACGTCCACGCGTCCGACCAGGCAGGAGGCGAAGACCACCCAGTCCGGCCAGCGCTGTCCGAGGGCCGCCCCGGCGGACAGCCTGCCGCCTCCGGCGAAGGTGACCGCCTGGGCGAGCCCGACGCCGTCGCCGTGGGTGGCGAGGTACGCGCCCGCAGGCCCCGTGGACAGGAGATCGAGAAACCCACCCAGGTCCTCGGCTCGGTTCGTCGGGAGCTCGGCAAGCGTTCGTGCCTCGGCGCGGGCTGCGACCTCGGCAAGGTGTACGGCGACGGGACCGGTACCGAGGCCGGGCCGGTCACCCGGCCGGTCCAGTAGAGCGAGGCTAGGCACGACCTGAATCTCGGCGACGCTCAGGAGCGGTCGGCCGTCATCGATGCCGACGGCGGCCCAGGGGAGCGCCGCGAGCGGGCCGTGCGGGACCACGAGCACCCGCTCCAACGCGCCTTCGGGCAGCCCGCGGAAGAGCAGCCTCAACTCCGGGGGGAGCAGTGCTGCACCCAGTGCACGCCATCGACCACGTTGCTCGTCGTCCTGCCTGGCGCTCATCCGGACGCGCCGCTCCTCGGGGTCTGATGCGGTGACCAGGTCCAGAATCTCGGAATCAGTGACATCGAAGGGATGGATCCAGGCGGTACGCCCCGGCGGTGTCCAGACGGTGTGGCCGCGCATGCGTGTCGCCGTCAGGTCGTCGAGGTGGAACGCGAGCACGTGGCGGTCTCCGGGATCGACCGGCGTGTCCCGGACGCGGCGCGGCACGTAGGCATCGGCGAAAAGGCCCGATAGCTGCGCCGACAGCTCCCGGTGGGCGTCGGCAAGCTCCGCTGCACCGTCCGGTGAGTCGGTGCTCTCCAGCGCGGCAATCCGCTGCTGGACAGCGCGGACGGGCTCTCCGAGATCGAGCGAACCCGCCCGAAGCATCGTGGCGAGCGACCCACGGCGGAGGGACTCGACGACCTCGGCGGCCAGCGGACCTGAGCCGAGGCCCTGCTCCTGCAGCGTCTGAGCCGCGTCGAAGACCAGCTCGTACACGCCCGCGTGACGCAGGACGAGGCCACGCCGGTGCAGCTCGTCGGCGAGCTCACCGCGAGAGTCCTCCAAGGCGCGGACACCGGTGCCGAGATCGGTGAGGGCGCGGTCGGGCGAGGTCCTGGTTGTGGCGGCGCCGAGGAGGGTGTGGGCCACTGCGCGCTCGACCTCGGTAGCCGGTCCACTCAGACCAGCCAGCGCCCGGCGGAGAGCCTTGGCAGCTGCGCGAGCGTCGCCGTGTCGGAGCTCGAGCTCACCGAGTTCGAGGTGACCGCGGCTCTGCGCCGTGATCAACGCGGCGCGGGTCGCCTTGTCCCGGACCATCGAGATGTCGAGGTCGGTTCCGAGCATGTCACGCAGGGCGGCAAGGTCCCCGGCGCGGGCGGCCTCGTGGCGTGCCGCGTCCCAGCGGGCGAGGTACCCGGCTCCGCCGCTCTCGCCTGCCTGACTGTGGGCGGCCTCTCGCCAGGCCTCTTGTACCGCAGCGTCCGTCCGGTAAGCCCGCTCGTCCACGACGGACGCCAACAGGCCCCTGGCCCGATCGGGGTCTCCGGCGGCGAGGACCGCGCGGCCCGCCGCTGCGTGCACGCGGGTGGCCAAACCGCGCGGGAGTACGGCCGATTCCGCCACAGCCAGCGCCTCCTCCGCCCTGCGGACGGCCTCCTGCAACTTGCTGCGGGACAGTGCGTCCTCGGCGAGCGCCGCGAGCGCGCCCGCCTTCAGAGCCGCCGACTCGTCCGGATCAGCGACGATCTCGTCCCAGAGGCAGGCCTCGTACTCGCTCTCCCAGCGCCGGGCCTCGGTCGCGGCCCGCCACGTCCGACGACCGCGTCGGGTACCAGTGCGCAGCCCGGGCCCCGGCTCGGCGGGTCGTGGGCCACCGAGCACCAGCCCGTCCACCGTGGGGCGGGCCGCGTTGCCCGCCACCGCCGCAACCGCCGCACATCCGCCCCCGACAATCCCCGCCAAGCCTGCGTCGACGATCAGACCCGCGCTGAGAAGTAGCACGAGCAGACCCATCCGGTCGGCACGGCGGCTCAGGCGGAACGCCAGGGCGAACACCAGGGCATAGGCGATACTGGCGCGGATCGGGCCCCCATCGAGGACCATCCAGGGGGCGAGGTCCACCCAGCCCGACCACAACACGGCAGCCAGCCCGACCGCGGCGGCTGCGAAGACCACTTTCCGGGCCATGTCGAGCGCTTGCTCGAGGACGGCCAGGCGCACCACGTCGAGATCGAGCGGCAGCCGGACCGGGCCCGCAGTACCAGTCAGCGCGAGCGACAACATCATTCCCGCGGCAGAGGCGATTCGCCGTCCGTCCGCGCTCGCCCAGGCCGCGGCACCCGCCGTGCCCACGGCCTCGATCGCGTCGTCGTCGGACATCGAGGAAAGGCCCGAGAGGCTGCCACGCGCCTCGTCGTCCGTCGGCACGGAGCCCGCTGACTGTCGTCGGCCTGCGGCTACTCCTTCCAGCCCGTTCCTCCACGATCCCCGACCCACGACGAGAACAGCGGCGACGCCGGCCACCACGCGGGCAGCCAGCGCGATCCCGGCCACCGGCACCAGCACGAAGGCAGGCACTGCCGCGAGTAACCCGAGCCACGGTCGTCGTATCGTGCGCGCCACGACCATCAGCAGCGCCGCGCCGCAGCCGGCCCACCAGGGCCCGGCGAACACCGCGACCAGCGATGCGGCGAGCCCCACAAGGGTGCACCCCGGCCGAACGACCCACCACAGCCCCTTCGCGAGGACGGGCCATCCCGTGGTGAGCGCGCCGAAACGGGCCTTCGCCGTCATGCTCCCAGCCGTCGCCACTCGTCCTCCGTCAGTTCGGTCATCGCCACGTTTGCTCGTCCCCGCATGCTGCCCGCGAGCCGCTCGACACGCGGACTGATCAGTTCGGCGCCGCGGGCCCTCGACGTGCGTACCAGGAGCTGGATGGCCTGCTCGTCGACCAAGCCCAGCACCGCCGCGGCCGTCGTTCCGGCCGCTGTCCCCAGGCGCACGGCTGCCGCCGAATGCGGGAGCAGCAGCGAGGCCGCGGCCAGGTGATGGACGTCCACCGCCCGGTCCTTGTCCGGACGATGCGCTGCGACGAGCGCTGCCTCGCACGCGACCAGGGTCCAGCCCAGGTCCTCGACCGCCCCTCCGTCGAAGCCCGCACCCGACACGTCGACGCCGTCTACTGACCATCGCGTCGAATCGTCGGCGACCGCAGCACGGACGAGCGCCAGGCTGTCGACGAGCCCGTCGGTGGCCCGCTCGATCCGGCTGCGCTCGGCGGGCGGGAGCGAGTGCACGGCCGCTACCAGGGCATCACGGTCGAGGGGACGCGCCGGTGCGGCGCCAGGCAGTGCGCCGAGCGCGGAGGCCAGGACCGCCACACCGGCGGCGACCGCCGCGGGCCATGCCGCGAACAGAAGCGCGACGATCAGGGCGATCGTGCGCGCCACCGCGTTGCCCAGGCTCGCGACCAGCACCAGCACGGCCACGCCCACCCCCCACCAGTCGGCGACGACGGTGAAGTAGATCGCCGCGGCGATCGCGAGCACAGTCGCCACCATGCCGAGGCGGACTGGTAGCGGCACACCCCGGCTCATCCGGCGGCGCTTTCGGAGAAGCGGGCGATCCGGAACGCCGACAGCAATGCCGCCCGTCGGACCACGAACGCGGGGCGGAGAGTGCGCCGAAGGTGCCCTGTGTACTCCCGGAGGGTCAGGCCGACTCCGGTCACCGCGCGCAGCCGGCGCATCTCAAGCCGGGTCTGCATCCAACCCGTCCCGAAGCTCAGCAGGTTCAGCCCCGCGGCGAGCGGACTCGAAACAAGCACCAGCACCACCACCATCGCGGCGGGAACCACGGGCGAGTCGGCGGGCATCCTGTAGAACAGGAAGGGGACGGCAAATAGCTCCCACGGGCTGCCTGGGCCGAGGGCGTGTACCACCACGACCGCGATGACCAGTCCCACCAGCACCATGTTGGCCAGCGCCACCGCCGTGTAGGTACCGGTAGCGGGCAGCCGGATCCCGCCGTCCGCGCGTCGGGCTCGCCGCGCGTCCGCCATGACCCCCGGCCCGGTGAGCCCGGCCGCGGCGAACACGGCGGCGCACCCGCGGGACGGACCGCTCGCGAGCTTGTCCAGCAACTGCCACGCGTCCGGCCGATCGGAGGACTCTGCGACGACGTCGTCCAGCGGTCGCGTCCCCAATACCCGGGCCGGCGCGGTCGCGGCCGGGAGCACCGTACGGAGCAGCCGGGGCAGCGCTGCCCGCGGCGCGCTGCTCTCCAGTCCGGTTACCAGCTCGTCGAGCAGGTCGATGTCGTCCGCTCGCCGGTTCTCCCCGGCAGCCGCACCGCGCGCCCGCCGTATCGCCTCCTCCACAGTGGGCTCCTGGGTGGAGGTGTTGAACCGGGCCTCGACCCAGACCTCTAGGCCGTCGAGAGATGTGCCGAGGAGCTGGTCCTGGGCGAGCTCCAGTAGCTCGGACCGAGACCGCTCCCCGTCGGCGGTGAGTAAGGAGACGACGGCGGAGGTCGGCTCGGCGACCAAGGCGATTGCCAAAGCTCCCGGCGGAACGGGCCCCAACTCGAAGTCCCGCACCAGATCCCGTAGCAGGGTGAGGGAGGCGGTGAGAGCCGGAGTGAGCCGTACTCCGTCCAGGCGCGCGCCCGGCCGGGCGTCCAGCAGGGGCGTCAGGCCGTCCGGATCACGGAGCTCGCCGACTCTCTCGGGGCCCCCGAGTCCGACCAGCAGCCAGAACCGCTCCCACGCGCCGCCGCCGTCCGCGGCGTCGAGGGCTGCCAGCAGCGCGCCGGTGCCCAAGGCCGTGCCGGGCTCCAGCCCGGTGATCGCCCTGTACACCGCTGACTGGATGGTCTCGCCGAGCTCGAGCCCGAGGAGCGGGTACCAGGGGGGCGGCTCCGACGGGGCGAGCCTGCGGACGGACCGCTCGGTTCCAGGCACGGGGCCTCCATGACGTGAACGTGGCCTCCGGGCCGGCCGGCGGCGAGGGCGCACGTGAGATCGGTCGACTGTGGGTGGTGATACGTGACCTGGACCACAGGAACTTGCCCCGGGTGGACGTCGACGGACCCGCTATGTTCGGCCGGGTGGTCACCGAGCGGGAGCACCCCGGGCACGATGCGGCACTGTGGGAGGAAGCCCTCGATGTCGTCGAGGACGCCCGAGCCTGGCAGCTTCACCCTGAGGCCTGGTCGATCCTGGGCGGGATCGTCTCCCGGCTGGCTACTGCCGTCGCTCGACGGGACCTTGCCGCGGTGCAGACCGGCGTCCTGGAACTCGAGCTGCTCGGGCCGGTCCGAGCCACGCCGCTGGACGCGCCGGTGACCGGACCCGTTCCCGAGGAGGTCGACCTGCTGCTGAACCGGCTCGTCCACGATCTGCAAGACGACCTCGCGCCGCGTGAGTCCTGAGGCCCGTGGACGGGCTGCTGGGGTGCGAGCTCGTCGCGCACATCCTCGTCCCGGTCGACGGGCCCGTCCCCGCTGAGTCGGTGATCGGGCCGGTCTGGGAGCAGTGCGTCGAGGAGTACGGCCTGCGGGAGAGCATCGCGGACCATCCGACCGAACTCCCGGCCGACCTCGGCGAGGCACCCGAGGAGGTCCCGCTCGCGGCCCGTCGGCTCTCGGGAGACGGGGTGCAGGACCTCGTCCTGCGGCGGATGCACGACGTACTCTGCCTGTCGTTCGTCTGTGCTCCAAACGGGCCAGCGGACTGGCCGGTGCTCCACACGCGCTGGGGGCGGGTGCGGGCGGCCTGCCCGCCGAGCGTCCTCGGCACGGCCGAGATCCTCCAGGCGAGACACGCCGCGAAGGCCGACCCCGACCAGCTCGGTACGCCTCCGCCGCTGCGCGGGCTGCGCTGGTCCGCGGGGGTCCGCCGGCAGCCGCCCGAGCTGGGTCCGTTCGCCGTCTGGGAGGCGAACCCGGACGGCGCCGACCGCGCGCTCGTGCGGTCGCGGACGCACCGCACGTTCGCTGTGGTCGCGCCGAAGGAGGCGGACTCCCAGCTCAGCCGATGGACCTGGAGGCGCGAGGACGGGCGCGCGCCATTGTTGGCCCGGTACCTGATCCAGGCGGCCAAGCTGCGGTACGAGGCACGGATCGTCGAGGCTGCGGACCGGCTGGAGCCGCTACGCCGGGCCGTCACGGCGGCGGCCGCGGAGCTGCGAACACAGCTCGGAGCGGGCGGGTCCCCGGCGGCCGCACTAGCCGATCTACGGCTGCTCGACCTACGGCTGCGCAGCAGCGTCCGGACCCTTGGCGCACTGCGCCGCACCGCCGGGATCGCGGCGACCAACATGGAGCGCCTCACCCTCAGCGAGGAGCCGACTGGGCCGTTCGCCGAGGACCTGGCGGTCGCGCGCTGGCTTCAGGACCAACTGGCGGTGGACCTCGGCTACCTCGACGACACCCTCGCCGAGGCGCGGGACGTGATCGAAGTGGCGGCGGCTACGGCAATGCCGCCGTCGCCGTCTCGGCTCGCGATGCTGGGCAGCAGTGATCGCCGTGTTCTGGTCGATGCGCTGGAGCGCGATCCTGTGCATCTCGCCCGCGCGGCGACGGGCGATCTCCGCACGGAGGCGGACGAGCTCGTCCGCCGGGCGGAGGCGGAGGGTTGGATCACGAGGCTTGTCACCGGGGCCTACCTCGCCGACCCGGACGGGCCGGGGCTGCGTCGACTGGTGGAGGCTGGGTTCCTCGACGAGGAACGGGCCGCCGGGGAGACGCTGAAAGCACCCGCTGGACCCGTCCGCGCGCTCGTGCCGGAGCCGGACCTGCTCGACGAGGTGCCCGAGGCCGGGCTCGAGCGGATCCTGCGGAGCGCGCACGCCTTCCAGAACCCGGAGGTGTTCGTGGCCGCGCTGCAGAGGCGGGCCGGCCAGGTCTGTCGGATTCGCGTGGACGGCCCTCGAGAGTGGGCATGGGGCAGCGGCATGCTCGTCGGACCCGACCTGGTCCTCACCAATCACCACGTGCTCGATCTCCTGTTCACCGGCGAGGCGCGCCCGTCCGGGGTGAAGCTGACCTTCGGTCACCGAGTACGAGCCGACGGCGAGGTCGAGCCCGGCACTGCGACCGGGCTTGCCGCGGAGTGGCGGGTGGTGGACAGCCCGCCGGGCGCGCTCGACTTCGCCGTGGTCCGGCTCGCCGCTTCACCCGGCGCTGCGCCGCTGGTCGGCGGCCGGCCCCGCGGCTGGTTCGACCTGCTCGCTGAGCGGCCCGCCCCGGTGGCGGGCACGCCGCTGCTCGTCCTTCAGCACCCCGACGGGCATCCACTCAAGCTGGCGATAGACACCGAAGGAGTGCACGAGCTCGGACCGGGCTCGCTGACGTACGGCGTGAACACGTTCGACGGGTCGTCGGGCTCGCCCTGCCTGAACCTCGACCTCGACCTCGTCGCGCTGCACCGTGGCACGGTGCCGGGCGGCACCGCCAACCGCGGCGTCCCGATCACCGACATAGCGGCTCACATCCGGGCGTGCGGCAGGGAGGACGACTTCACCGCGTCATCGTCCTGACCGAGAGAGTCCCTGAACGATGTGCAGCGGTACCCCGATAGCCTGACGCGGTGGTGATCGGCCGTGACGGCGAACGCGATACCCTCCTGGCGGTCTTGTCCGGCGCCGCCGCCGGTCGTCCCCAGGGCATCGTCCTGCGCGGCGACCCGGGTATCGGCAAGACCGCGTTGCTGGAGGCGGTCCTGGAGAGGGCCGAGGGTTTCGAGGTCCTCCGCATTCAGGGGCACGAGGCGGAGCGCGAGCTCCCGTTCGCCGGGCTGTCCGCTCTAGTGGGTGCGCTCCGCGGCGACGGTGACAACTTGCAGGCCGGCCAGGCCTCGGCGCTGGATGGGGCGCTGAACCGAGGTCCGGCGCTGCACGGCGACCGGATGGCCGTCGTCGCGGCGGTGCTCGGCGTGCTCGCCCACGCCGCCGAACGCGCGCCGTTGATCGTGGCCGTCGACGACATCCATCTCGTCGACGCCGCGACAATCGACGCACTGTTCGGAGCGTTCGCGCGCCTGCAGGTCGAGCGGATCGCGATGATCGTGACCGCCCGCCCGGACGAGGACGTGCCAGGCGAGTTGGTCGAACGGCTCGACGATTGGGACCAGCTCTGGCTGCCCGGTCTCGATCTGGCCGCGTCGCGCGCACTCGTCGCCGCCCGCGGTCCTCTTCCGGAGCCCGTGTGGAGGGACGCGGGCGGCAATCCGCTCGCGCTGCTGGAGCTCGCGTCACCCGCCGAGGCCGGAATGCTCGACGCGCCGATGCCGCTCCCGGCGAGGCTGCTGCGCGCGTACGGGCGCAGGCTGAGCGGGCTACCCGAGCCCACCGCGCGGGCGCTGCTGGTGCTCGCGGTGGCTGCGCGGGCGACGCATGCGCTCGATGCCGCGCTGCACCAGGTCGGGGTGCTCCTCGACGACATCGATCCCGCGGAGACAGCCGGGCTCGTCGAGGTCCGGGACGGCTCGCTCGGCTTCACCCATCCGCTGGTCCGCAGCGCGGTCTACCACTCCGCCTCGCCTGCGGCGAGGCGGTCGGCGCACGCGGCTATGGCCACCGCACTCGCGCAGAACACGGGTCCGGGACTCGCGGAGCGCCGTGCCCACCACCTGGCGGAGTCCACCGCAGGCCCGGACGAGGGCGTCGCAGGCCAGATCGCGGCGGCGGCCCGCGCCGCCGCCGACCGGCACAGCCACACGGTTGCCGCGCCGCTGTTCGAGAAGGCCGCTTGGCTGAGCCCACCGGGTCCTGCCCGGGTACGACGAATTCTCGACGCAGCGTTGGCCGGTCAGGCCGCCGGAATCTTCGAGTCAGCCGGCAGGCTCCTCGAGGAGGTGCTGCGGGAAGCCGAGGACGAGGACACCCGCGCGGCCGCCACGCACCTGCGCTGCCGAATCAGGATGTGGAGCGGGCATCCCACGCTGGCCAGGGACGAGCTACTCGCACTGGCGGCGCGCACCGAGGATCGCGTCCCGTTCTGGGCGGCGCTGATGTACGCCCAGGCGGCCGTCGTGAGCATCGCGCTCGGCGAGCAGCACCAAGCGATCGCCATGGCCGACAGCGCCCTCGCCCTGACCGACGGGACACCGGACGAGGTGGCGCTGCCGATACTCGTCTCGTACGCGGTGACCCAGGCGATCAACGGCGGCGTCGTGGCCGCTCGCGGTGCGCTCGACCGCGCCGACCCCCATCTGGACGGATGCGATCCGCTCTCGATCGACCAGCTCCCGGTGCTGGCAGCGCTAGGCCACGCCTGTCTCGGCGACGTCCCCCGGGCTCGCGCCCTTCTCGAGTCCACCGTCCGGCGAACCCGGGGAGTGCAGGCGGCGGGACTGCTGCCGTTCCAGCTGTCGTGGCTGACCCTTGTGCTCTGGATGGACGGGGACTGGCTCGCCGGCCTCGCGAACGGC
Source organism: Pseudonocardia oroxyli (assembly GCF_900102195.1). Classification (GTDB taxonomy): domain Bacteria; phylum Actinomycetota; class Actinomycetes; order Mycobacteriales; family Pseudonocardiaceae; genus Pseudonocardia; species Pseudonocardia oroxyli. The sequence goes on along the minus strand of NZ_FNBE01000015.1, from coordinate 162,815 downwards.
CACGCGGCCGTCCAGCTGGCGAGGGAGACCGGCTGGACCACGGAGCTGCCCAACTGCCTGATGGCGCTCGCCACGATCGAGACCACCCTGGGGCGCCAAGAGGAGGCCGAGGCGCACGCCGCCGAGGCCGTACGGCTGAGCAGAAGCCACGCCAACGGGCTGATGGCCGCGCACGCCGCCAGGCTCGCCGGACTGTCCGCGCTCGGACGTGCCAGGCCGGACGAGGCCGCCCGCCACCTCGCAGCGGCGGGGGAGTTCGCCCGGCGCGGAAGGATGGGGGACTCGGTGCTGTTCGGCTGGGCGGGCGACCTGACCGAGGCGCTGGTGCGCGCCGACCGCCGAGGCGCCGCCGAAGAAACATACCGAGCGGTCGTCGACGAGGCCGACCGCACGCTCCGGGCCGCGCAACTCGCCGTGGCCGCCCGCTGCAGGGCGCTCCTGGCCGAGTCGCCAGAAGCGGCCCGCACCGGTTTCGAGGAGGCTCTCGGCTGGCACGCGGAGGCAGGAGTGCCCTTCGAGACGGCGCGGACACGGCTCTGCTTCGGGGAGTTCCTCCGGCGTGTCCGCCGCCGCGCCGAGGCGCGTGAGCAGCTGGAGCTCGCCCGCGCGACGTTCGACGCGCTCGGTGCCAAGCCGTGGATCGAACGGGCAGACGCCGAGCTCGCCGCGAGCGGCCGGCGGGCTCGCCCGCGCGGGGCCGCCATGCCGACCGAGGAGCTGACCGCCCAAGAGCTGCAGGTGGCGGTCGTCGTGGCCGAAGGCGTGTCCAACGCGGAGGCGGCGGCCCGGATGTTCCTCTCTCCGAAGACGATCGAGTTCCACCTGTCCTCGGTGTACCGCAAGCTCGGGATCGGCTCCCGCGCGGAGCTGGCCGCGACCATGCGGGCCTCCGAGGATCACGGCTCGGGCGGCAGCGGAGCGCCGAAGAACGCGGCAAGCTGAGCGGGCATGATCCGCGCCGAACTGGTCCCGAACAGCGCGCCAGTCCGCTCCAAGCCCTCAGCCACCAGGCCGGAGCAGGTGAACGACCCGTCGAGGAAGAACGTGAGGCGGGCGCTCGTGAAAGCCCACAGCGTGACACTGACCAACGCCAAGAAGGCGTAGGGCGCGCGGGCCTCGCGGACGAACTCGGCGAACTCCACGACCTTGCGACGATCGTCCTCGGACGCTTCGATCCGCACCACCTGATACATCGTATGGTCCCGGACATAGCTCCGGATGGAGCCGTCCCGGACTCCTTCGCCCACGGCCTCGATGAGGTCCCCCCGCTCGGACACGACAAGCGCAGCGTGCGTGTACGAGGCGTAGTGCCGGTCCTCGGCGGGGAGCCGTAGCCGCTGCCCGAAGCGGATCAGCCGATGGTTCAGCGGCCGGCTGGCCCGGCTGAGCAGAAAGTCGCCTGGTCGGTAGCCGCGGACGGGCTCGACACCGAAGCCCGCTGGTTCCTCGACAACGGCCGGCGGCAGCCGCTGCACCAGTCCGCGCGTGCGCATGACCACATCCTTTCCGTGAGGGTCAGACCCGCCTGAGGCCCTCGTGCAGGATCCGGAGACCGGGTACCACGTCGAGGTGCCGCTCGTCGACCGACGGCTCTGAGGTGCCGCAATGGTGGTTGACCACGACCACTCGGTAGTAGATCACCTGCCCGCGGCTGAGCAGGCGCCAGACCTCCGGTGGGACCTGCCACCGGTCACCCGCGGCGAACACCCCGGACGAGTCACCGCCGAAGAAGTAGTTGTCAGGCGACCGATCGGTCTCGCAGCTCATCAACTTGCGCGTCGCGGCCAGCTCGACCATGTAGAGCAGCGGGCGTGCGGTCCTGATCACGAACCACGGTGGAGGTGCGGCCGCGGGCCACGCGGCCGGGCCGGTGATCAGCGGAGGCATGGTTCACCCGGGTGTCGGGTCCCCAGCCGTCGAGGAGTAGGCGGGTGCGCAGCGCCCGTAGGGCACGTGCCCGTGTCGGTCCGACGCTCCCGATGGGCATCCGCGCCTGGCTGGCTATGGTCTCGTAATCCGCCACGCCACGGAGGAACAGCAGCTCCAGCAGCTCCTGCCTCCGTGGGCCGAGCTCGGTGAGCGCGGCGCGGAGTGCCTGATCCCGCTGCGCCGTGACGGCCTGCTCCTCGGGACCGGGGGTGGGGTCGGGCAGGTCGGCGTCGTGCACACTGGGCGAGTCGCGACGTATCCGGTGGTAGTGGACCAGACACTCGCGATAGGCGATCTGCCGCAGCCAGCCCGCGAATCGGCTGGGTTCGCGCAGATCCGACACCCGCGCCACGGCACTGGCCCAGGTGTTCTGGACCAGGTCCGCGGCATCCGCGGGCTGGACCCGGAATCCGGCGACGACGCTCGCCACGGTGCTCGCGAACTCCTGGACCAACAGCTCCCACGCCGCGGTGTCGCCCCCGCGCGCACGTACGACGGCATCCTCGACGACGTCTCGGTCCCGCATCCTCGGCTCCTCTCGCCTGCTCCGTTGCGGACGGTAGGGCGGGGGAGGGGGCGCTCGAACCGGGGAAACCCCCGGGTTCGGTCGGTCGCGGGAGAGCGATCATCAGACGTCGGCGTAGTTCGTGCGGACGAAGTCCTCGTCCCGTTGTGACAGCGTGCTGTTCTCCGGGAAGGTGACGCCATCGAGCGTCCACTCGGCGGGGAAGGCGTAGAGCATCACCGACTCCGGGTCGAACTCCGTGAAGTTCGTCGTGGTGCGGTCGTATACCTGGAACACGTTGTGGTCGACCTGCTCTCGCGTCCAGCTGTTCGGTGGCTGGGCGAGCGCGGCGTAGACGGTCTCCCGATCCCACCGAATGCCTGCCGCCGGGCTCGAATGCTCGTGGATGAGACCCAGCGCGTGGCCGAACTCGTGGCGCGCCAGCCGGTCGACGCGGGAGGACGAGATCGCTGAGGGCAGCTCGGAGAGACAGAGGGTGGGGGCGTCGGGCGGGAACACCTGCGTCAGCAGAGCGTCGGTCCCCAACGCCGACCAGTTTCCCACGCCCTCGAATGTCACCCTGATCTCCGCGTCGCCGGACGTGACGTGCACGAACTCCAGTTCGGCATGCCGTGTCCATGCCGACGCCGCGGTCAGCACACGATCGGCAAGCTCCGCTCCGTCGAGGAACCGGACTCGTAGCGTCCGGCCGGATCTCCAGAACCGCTGTGGCTGGCCGGCTGCCTCAGCTGGCGCTCCAGCGTTCGACGACCGCTCAGCCGCCGCCAGATCCTCGGCGAGGGTGCGGAGGGCGAGCGGGATCTCGAGATCCCAGCACAGGAACGAGGACGGTGGCGAGCAGTCGTGCACTACACACTCCAGGGTTGCCGGTGGACACAGCGGTACAGAGCCTTTACGCGACCAGGGTGTCGGCGGGATGGCCAAGACGACCCTCAGCCCTGACGCGCTGCGCCTGTCTTCTGATACGCGGTATCAGGATGTCGTGGTCTCGATCTGGGAACGGGGAGGCCACCTCCCCAGCGTCAGGTTCGACACCTCGGCTCGAGAGGGGTGCGCCGAGGTGTCGAACCCGACGGCGCCGAATCGGGTGCCCGTCTCCTTCGGCAACGGGTTGCCCGAAGGTGCACGGCCGCCGACCGGTCCACCCGCGGCGGCGGCGCTTCGTCCCCGGCCGTCACAATCGTCCGCTGGTTGCCACGGCGGCCCGGTTGCGTGCTGCGGACAGCTCAGCGAGCCGTATCGCCAGCCCGGGTGCCACCACCTGCAGCGCGGCGGGGGAGACGCGAGCGTCGATGGAGTGCGTCCACAGCACCGACCGGCCCAGCTCACACAGTTCGAGTGCGGTCGTAGGCGTCCCGCAGCCGAGCGCCCATGCGACGGCCTCACCGGTGACGCCCTCGGTCGAGGCGGCGTTCAGCTCCTGCGACGGGCGGTCCAGGCCCGGCCAGGTCGCCGCCGGGATCAGGCGCACGGCCGCGGCCAGGTTCGCGGCCGCAGCCTCGCCGCGGCCCGTCGAGGCGGCCAGCCGCCCCGCGGCGCGCGCCGCGAACAGCCGCCGGATCGGTGGCGCGGTCGCGATGGCAGCGGCCTCCCCGAAGGCCTCCAGTGCAGCGTCCAGATCAGCCCGGTCGGAGTCGTCGGGGTTCCCCCTGGACCGGTCGGCGAGCGCCTCGGCGAGGTTGTGCAGGTAGGTCGTCCGGTCGGGGTGGTCCGGCGGTGTCATTCCGACGGCGGCGCGCCCGGCGTCGATGGCGGCGTCGAGATCCGATCGCGTGCCGCGAGCCCGGTACTGCAACCAGAGGGTGCGTGCGACGTTCGACAGCATCCCGGCATGATCCAGTGAGCCGGGTGCGGCCGCGGAGACCGCCCGCAGGGCTACGTCTGCAGCCTCGTCGAGGTCGGCGGCCGACGCACTCCCGCGGGCTGTCGCGCTGGCGGCGACCGCCCTGGCCTGCAAGGCGCTCGCGAGATTGCTCAATCGGCCCGCCAACCGCCGATCGGCCGGGTCGGTGGTGGCGACGGCCTCGCGAGCCGACGCGACCGCCTCGTCCAGCCCGCTGTCCTCTCCCGGTCCGATCCACAGGGTCTGCAGAGCCCCGCTGAGCGTCGAGAGGTTGCCGACCCGGGCCGGGCTACCCGGCGGCGCCGAGGCGACCGCCTCCCTGGCCCGTTCCACCGCCTCGCGCAAATCATCGAGCGCTCCGAAGGCTTCGTAACGGGTGCGCAGAGCCGCGGCCAGGGTGCCGAGCCGCAGCGGCCGCTGCCAGGACGTCTCCGGAGTCTCGGCGACGGCCAACCTCCCGGTCCGCACCGCCTCGTGCAGGTCGTCGGGTCGCCCGGCGACCTCGAACCGGATGGACAGCGCCGCCGACAAGCTCGACAGGCACAGCGCATGGTCGACGGTGCCGTCAGACCGGCGCATGGCCTCGTGAAGCCGCTCCATCGCCTCGGCGAGAACCGTGTCCCCGCCGCCCGCTTCGAACTCGTCCAGCAGCACGGCCGCGAGGATCGTTCGGACTCCGACGTGCTCGGTCCGCCCACGGGGCCCATCCGCGAATGCGGCCCGCGCCGCACGGATCGCAGCGGTGAGATCAGCAGGGGCGCCGCGGAGCGCCGCGCGCGTCTGCAGCACCGACGCCGTGGCGAGCAGCGCTCGGCGCCGCAGCGGATGACCTGCCGCAGTGTGGGCGGCGGCCCGCTCGGCCAGGGCGACCGCATCGTCCAAGTCCGCGATCCGGCCCGTCGCCTCGTATCGGGTCAGAAACGCCGACGACGCCGTCAGCAGCCGGTCTGGTGTCTGTCGGTCGAGCGTCTGTCCGTCGTCGTCGCCCCTGCCATCGTGGATGAGGCCGTCGAGGTCGGCGCTCAGAAGATCGACCGCTTCATCGAGCACCACCGGCTCGCCCGTCTGGTCGAAGCGGGCCTGCAGCACGGTGCTGAGGGTGTCGCGCGCCGTGCGGGCTGCCGAGGCGTCCGTGTGCGCGTGTGCGAGTGCGTCACGAGCCGCCTCCTCGGCTCTGGTCAGGTCGGTGACGTCTCGACCCAGTTCGAACCGGGCGGACAAGGTGGACGCGAGGTTGATCAGTGCCGTCGGTTCCCCGGGTGCCACCTGTACGGACCATTTGCCCACCTCGACAGCCTCGTCGAGGTCGGCGGGACCGGATATGGCGTCCCCGGTGCTGTGGCGTGCCCGCAGCGTCGCACCCAGAGTCGACAATGCTGCGGCGAGCGTCTCGTCGTCCGGGAGCCCCATGGCCAGCGCGGACCGGCAGATGGCGACGGCCTGGTCGATGTCGTCCTGCCGGCCGCTCCAGGCGAAGCGGGTGCTCAGGACTGCCGCGAGGTTCGCCTGGAACACCGGTCGCTGCGGGTCGTCGTGGTCCGCGTGGTCGACCGCCCCGCGAAGCGCCTCAACGGCGCCGTCGAGGTCGGAGTCGGGATCGCCGTCATGGTCGCCATTCCCGCAGCCGAGGCCGTCGTGGCGGGCCAGAAGGGCGCTGCCAAGGTTGCTGAGCCGGGACGCCAGCTCGGGGTCGTCGGGATCAGACCGCTCGACGGCGCGGCGACCGGCGTCGACAGCGTCGTCGACGTCCGCCCGCGCCTCCCGGATCAGGTAACGCAACCGCATAGCCCCGCACAGATTCGACCAATGACGTGGAGCGTCCTCCCGGATGGCCGTCACGCGCAGCAGATCGACAGCGTCATCTAGTGCCGCGGAATCCCCGGAAGCGAGGTGCTCGTGGTACCGCACCATCCCGGGATCGGAAGGGGGGAGATCGTCCGCCTCCAGCAGCGAGCACAGCTCCGGTGGGAGTAGCTCCCGGTAGTCGGCGTGCAGCGGGGTGAAGAGAGCGACCGCGATGGCCACGTCCACCTCCGCCTCGTCATCGGCGGTCGCGCCGTGCGCCTGCGCACGGCACCAGTACAGCCACGCTGCGGCCAGGCCGATCTCGGCGTCGAGGTCGGTCCCGCCGGTCTCCGGATCCCAGTCGGTGAGGGCGAGCAGTGCGCGGGCCTCCGCGTCGGCGGCCGGATCAAGCACCGTCGAGGGCTCCCGGTCGGACGCGAAGCGCTCGACTCGGCCCTCGACCCGGCCCAGCAGGTCGTCCCGGAGCCCATCGGTGGTCATCGGGTCGTCCAGTCGTCCGGGACCCGCGTCGTGACCTCCACGACCGAAGTGGCCCAGTCGTGCGGGGCCAGGACCGCAGTCGTTTCGGCGTCGCGGTGCACGGCGCGGAAGCCCAGACGGTCGAGAACGCCCGAGAGTCCGCCGCGGTGCCGCGCGGGCGCCGCCTGCGGCGGCTCGCCCAGCCGCGGGAGGAAAAAGGGCTCGGAGCTGAACTGCCGCTGCGACACCAGGAGCAGCAGCCAGTCGGTCCCGAACGCCCCCGGCTCGAGATCTCGCTTGGGCGGCAGTCCGAACCGCACCGGCGCGCCCCCGCCGACGTCAGCGACACCACCCGCGGCGACGTACTGCCCCGGGAACAGCTCGGCGTGAAGGCGGAAGCGGTCGGTCAGGTCGAGCAGCACGCAGTACAGCCTCTCGTCGGTGGTGTTACGCAGTCGGACGTGCACCGTCGGAGCCACCCAGTCGGCTCCGCTCCACATGTAGTCCAGCTCGATGGTTCCGGCAGGCAACGGCGCGACGTCGGGGGGCGGCACGCTGCCGTCCGCAGGCACGGGGACGATCTCGAGCCGAACGGCATCCGCCAGCGCGGGAGACGGGTTGTGCAGGGCGCGGACCTGCATCCACCGGGCGATGTGCTCCAGGCCTGCGATTGTGTGGCGCAGCCCGTCCGCGTCGGAGGGACAGGACGAGGTGAGTTCCTCGCCGTCGGCGCTGGTGATCAGGATCCCGCCGTCGCTGCGCTCGCGCACACGCAGCAGCAGCGGCGCCGCGTCCGCCTCCCGCGGCGTGGTGATCCGGATGTGCGGTGAGGTGCGGGCTTCCAGGACCGCCGCCAGCCGCGTCGCGATCTCCGGGGTCGCCGTCACCGCGACCGGTGGCAGTGGCACGTCGGTCACCGCCACGTCGTAGAGCTGCTGCGGATCGGGGTCCCACCCGACTGGCTCCACCGTGCTACGGTCGACCTGCACGTCGACCACGCGGACCTCGCGCGCCGGCAGGACCCCCGGCACGCCCAGCCGGGTACCTGAGGCGAGTCCGTGGACCGCGCCCAGATCCACCTCCCACCTGCCCCGTAGCCACCGCAGAGTGACGGTCGCGGCTCGCGGTCGCAGCGTTCCGTCGAGGAACCTCTCGTCGGCGATGGAGCCGACCGCCTCCAGCGCCGGGATCTGCCTCCGGTAGCGGCTCTCGACCCGGCACCGGGCATCGGCGAGGACGCTGCGGTAGGTGGCGTCGGGACCGAGGCGGGCCAGCGCCTGTGTCAACGCCAGGCTGAAGATGCCGTGGACACCGTCGTCGGTGCGGGTCTCGTGCGCCACCTCCCATTCGTCGCACGCCGAGAGCGCCACGTGGCCCGGCTCCTGCCGTCCGAGCGCGGGGCGGTCCGGGCCCGCGGTGTCCCGGACGAGCTCGGGCAGCAGCTCGACCAGCCGCGGCGGGTTCCGCGCCGGCGGCGCGAGGCGCGGAGTCATGCCGGGCGCCCGCATGCCGTGGCGGGCGTGGCAGGAGTCCTTGACCGAGACGAGCCGGGCCCCGGTGGCGACGATCTCGCGCACCAGCACCGCGAGCTCCTTGTCGTACAGGTCGGGGGCGGTGTCCCGGCTGTCGTGACACACCGTCGTCTGGCACGCACCGGCGCTCTCGGCATACCAGATCTCCGGAGGCAGCGGGCCGGTCGAGCCGTGCCCGCTGAACCAGAACAGCGCAGTGCCGCCGGGTCCCGCTCCGCCGAGGTGTTCACGGAAACACCTGATGATCTCGCCGCGGGTGGCCTCCTGGTCGAGGAGGGTGCAGATCGACAGCTCGCCTCGCGGGATCCGATCGGTGAGCGTCCGTTCGGCCAGCCGGACGTCGTTGACACAGCCTCGCAGCGCGAGCTCGGGACGGGCGTAGGTGTCGATTCCGACCAGCAAGGCGTGAACTCTCGGCATGTCTGATACTCCTGTCTCAGCCGGCTAGCGGCCGGTCGAGGGCGGTGGCCACTTCGCGCAGCCGGGCCGCGAGGTCAGGTGATCGGTCAGCGAGTGCCTCGACCCGGCGATGCTGTAGCTGATCGCTCCAGCCGACGCTGCGGCCGGACTCCAACATTGCGACGGCGGCGCCCGGGTCGGTGTCGACGACGGTTGCGGCAGCATCGAGGCCCAGCGTCGAGAAGCGGGCCAGGGTGTAGCTGCGGTCGCCCGGCGCGGCCCCGATCCAGGCGACCTCTCGGGCGAGGTCCACCGCCGTCCTCATGGTCGCGGCGGCCTGTCGGGTGTCACCGCCGGCTGCGCGGACCTCCAGGTCGGCGAGCCGCCAGGCCGCGACCAGCCGGTCCGGGCCGCTCACGGTCGTGTTGGCGAGAACTTCGCGGGTCGCGTCCGTAACCTCGTCCAGGGCCACGGCGCCGGGCAACGCGTTGAGTGCCGCGGCGAGGTTGCCCCACACCACGGCGCGGCCGGGATGCCCCTGCGGCAGCAGCGCGAGCGCCTCCCGGTGGCGCGCGACAGCGCCGTCCGGGTCGCCTGCGGTGACGAGGGCGTTGCCCAGATTGGACAGGTAGCGCGGCCGCGCGGGCGCGCTGGCAGGCGTCGCCCTCACTGCGGCCAGTAGCACCGGCACCGCCGCCGCGGGGTCGCCGCCGGCCAGTTCCGCGCGTGATTGCAGTGCCGCACCCAGATTCGACAGGTGCCCGACGCGGCCGGTCACCGCCTTCTCGACGGCCTGTTCCAGGATCCGCACGGCGTCGTCGAGATCGCGCTCGGAGCGGGTGCGGGCCCCGCGCAGCCGCAACGCGTTGCCAAGGTTGGACAGCCGGCCGGGAAGCTCTGGATCGCCGTTCCTGCTGCCCTCGACGGCTGCGCGGGCGGCCATGACGGCGGCGTCCAGGTCGGCTCCCCGCCCCGTGCGTAGGTACCGGGTCTGCTGGATCGGAGCGAGACGTGCCAGCGCGGTGACGTGCTCACGCGATCCGGGCTCCGCGGCCGCGACGACGGCCTCCGCCACTTCCACGGCCTCATCGAGTGCGGCGAGATCACCGGTGCGGGCGCCGCGCTCGTGCAGGGCGATCGCGAGGTTGCCGTCGTCGCCTATGCGGCGGGCGACAGCGACACCTCGGTCGAGCAGGTTGTCGTCGCCGGTGAGCTGAGCGCGCAGGATCACGACCGAGGACAGGTTGCGCAGCACTCGCGGGTCCGAGGCCGGCTGCGCCGCCTGTAGTAGAAGCGCTTCGGCCCGCTCGAGATCGGAGGGATCGTCGTGGACTTCGGCGCGGCGGCGCAGCGCGCTCGCGAGCCCGGTCAGCCGCCGGGCCCGGTACGCGTGGCTCTCCGGGGTGGCTTGCAGCGCGCCTACCAGCACCCGCACAGCCTCGGCCAGTTCGACGTCGTCACCGGTGACCGTGCTGCGCGCAAGTAGCGCAGCTCCGAGGATCGCGGCCGTCGCCGCCGAAGGCTGTGCCTCCACAGCGGCGCGGGCAGCTTCGACGGCACGGTCGATGTCGCCGCGGTCGTGGTCGCGGTCGAACCTCGTGCGGAGCGCGTCGGCGAGGTTGGCGCGGTATGCCGCGCGCCGCGGGTCGTCGGCCTGCTCGAGCGCGATCGCTTCGCCGATGGCGGCGATCGCATGGTCGACGTCGTCAGACGCGGGCCGTGCCCGCCCCCGGGCACTCAGTGCCGCACCGAGGTTCATCAGGTAGGGGGCTCGCTGGGGAGCGCCCGGCGGGGTGAGCGCCACGGCCTCGGTGAACGCGTCCACCATCTCGTCGACGTCCTCGACGTCGCCGCGGGTGAGCAGCGCGTTACCGAGGTTCGCCAAGCACATCGCCCGGAACGGTGCGGGCCTGGCGACCACGGAGCGCAACAGCTCGATCGCGTCCGTCAACCCGTTCGGGCGCAGACCCCGCTCCCATTGCCGGCGCCAGACCGCACCGATGTCGGCCTGCACCTTCGCACGGAGGACGTCGTCGGGGCGCATCTGTGAGAGCAGGCGCCCGAGGGCCTCCTCGGCGGCGAGCAGATCGGCGGGGGATCCGCTGCGCTCAGCCGCGACCATGCGCTGCGCGGCGGCCTCGACCAGCTCGTTCCGCGACCGCTCGCCGGTCACGGGCCCGTGTGCGCGAACGGTGTCCATACGCTGGGCCGGTCGCGTCGTGCCGCCCGCAATGCTCGCACGGCGTGGTGCAGGGCTTCGGCGGCGCGCTCAGCGTGCAGGACCCCGTCGGTCACCATGGCCTCGTAGACGTCGGCGGCCACCTGAGCGGCTTCGGCGTCCCACACCGACCACAGTGTGGCGATGACGTGGCGATACCCGGTGTAGTGCAGCGCGGCCGCCAGCGTGATCGCCTCGTCGGGGAGGTTGACCCCGCCCACGGCGGTCTTGCATCCCGACAGGTACGCGAACTCCCCGCCATGCTGCCCGGAGCCGAGGTCGGTGACGGTCAGCGGGCCGTCGTGCAGGAGCAGACCACCAGTAGACGGATCGGCGAGGTTCTGTTCACCGTGGCACGCGAAATGCGCCCAGCCGTGCTCGGAAAGGCCGATGAGAACTCGGTCCCTGGTGGCGGCTTCGCCTATCAGCGGCGTGCAGGAGGCCCCGAGGAAAGACTCGATGAGGGTCTGCTCCCGTTCCACGTTCGGTAGCGCGGCCTGGCCGGGGGTCTGGGGCATACCGACGAACAGCATCCGCCCAGGTTCTGGCTCCACGGGGGCGGACCGGGCATCGATCAACGCGCGCACGGTCGGCGTGTAGGAGGAGATCACGCGGTCGAGGACGGACTCGCCGGGCACGTCGTGGCGTCCCGCCGCGTGGATCGGGAGCAGCGTCAGCGGGCCGGTCGGGCACCACCAGATCCGCGGCCACACGCCGTCGCGCGGACCGTGCAGCCGTAGGTGGTCCAGCACTGGCCGGGCGAACGCGTCCCACATCCAGAGCAGGCAACGGTCCAGGTCGGCTTCGAGGTCGGCAGAGGAGATCGTGACCTCCGCGTCGCGCGCCCCGCGCAGCGCGTCGCTCTGGCGGGCTCCCACGGCGTCCAGGTATGCCTGGACATGGGTAACGACGTCCGCCTGGGTCAGTTCGGGCAGCTGGACGACGTCGACCTCGGCCCCGGAACCGGCCACCACCAGCGCATCGCAGCGCCACCGGCTGACGTTGACGATCACCACCGGACCTTCGTCTCCGGCGGGCAGCAGCCTCTCCGCCCGCGGTGGACGCAGGAAGTCCTCGAACCCGTCGATCGCCCGGGCCTGGGTGACGAGCTCGTCCCATTCCCGGGCCAGCGCCATCCGGCGGTCTACGTCCTGGGCGTACCGGTCGGGGGTACCGGGCGTCATCCCGACATCGAACCCGACCGTCACCTCGGCTGAGAAGGGGCACACCCGAACGCGTCGCCCAGCGGGCGGAGATCCCGTTCGCCGCGGTCATCCACGTGTCCGGTCGCGCGCCGCTCGTCCGGCGATGCTGCTCGCCGCTCCGCTGTGGCGCCGGTGGCCGCTCCTCGCGAGGCGGCGCAGTCTGCACCTCGCTAAGTGGCCGCGCCTCTCGTCGCGTAGTGCAACACGGGCGCGGCGTCGTCGGCGCCGGTCGGCCGACTGCGTGCCGACGGCGCCTCCGGGTCGTGAGGACCGAGGACTCTGCACCCCCGTCCGGGACTCGGTGGTCGATGCCCCGCCTGCCCGTCCCGACGCGGGTGAGATCACCCGCAGGCTACGAGGGTCGGGTGGTGGTGGGGTGGTGATCTCACGCCGGTCGGGCGAGCGCGGTGCCCCGACCCGTCCTGGCCCGGTGTGCGGGCGAGCCCCGCCTCACCACCCGGTGGGGCCGCCCCCGGCTCGGCCGTGGTTCACCCGGGCCCCGGGGCGCCCAACGGCTCCACGAGGAGCACCCCGTGTCCATCGACCAGCCCACCAACCAGCCCACCGATCCGACATCCGGCCCGTCTGTACCGGAGTCCGCTGGTGCCGTCGGCTCCGATCTGTTGGTCCGCCGCAACGCCGATCTCGGTGATCTCGTCGCCCTGCTGCGCTCTCAGCAGGACCTCAAGCTCGATGTCGTCGCCCCCGCCTGCGACCTGCGGGCCGTCGGCGGGGACCTGCATTTGTGCGGGGTCGACCACACTCTGACCGCCGAGGGGGTCACCCGCGCCGACGCCGTCCTGACCCCCACCGCGGCCGCGGACGGCGATCTGGCCGCGAAGCTGGACATTCCGCTGCCCTACCTGCGCCGTCTGCGCGCGGCCAGGCCGGACCTCTACGACGCGAACGTCAACGGCTGGCTGCAGCACCGGCCGGACCGACGGTTCCTGGTCCGGGCCCTGCACGACCCCGGCGCCGGGCGGCGGGGTGTGTTGCGGGCGGTGCTGTCGGACTCCTACCGGATCGTGGACAACCTCGACGTCCTGCTCACCGCGCTGTCCGGGATCCGCGCCGCCGGCGCCGCCGTCGACGTCACGTCGGCGGATCTGACCGAGTCCCGCATGTGAAGGTCCGCTCCACCGAGATCGCCGAACACGCCCCCGCGCTGCTGGGGAACTACCGGTCCCCGTTCACGGGTGCCCGGGGGGCGGACAACCCGCTGGTGTGGGCGGGGTTCGTGCTGTCCAACAGCGAGACCGGGGCGGGGGCGTTCAGCATCGCCCCGCAGCTGACCGTGCAGATCTGCACCAACGGGATGACCCTGACCCGCCACGTCCTCAAGGAGGTGCACCTGGGTGGGAAGCTGCCCGCCGGGCAGATCACCTGGGCCGCCGACACCCACACCGCCGCCCTGGATCTGGTGCTGAAGAAGGCCCGCGACGCCGTCGCCACGTTCCTCGACCGCGACTTCGTCCGAGCCCAGCTCGCCGAGATCACCGCCGACGCCTCCGCCCCGGTCGGCAAGCCTGTCGAGACGATCGAGCACGTGTCCCGCAAGTTGGCGTTCAGCGTCGAGCAGCAGGACACCGTCCTCAACCACTTCCTCGTCGGTGGGGACCCGACCTCGGGTGGGGTGCTGCACGCGGTCACCTCCGCCGCCCAACTCCAGGCTGATGCGGATGCCGCGCACGGCATGGAACGAGTCGCCGTCAAGGCTATGGGCCTCGCGGCCGCGCACGCCACCGGCCGGTAGCCACAGCGGGTGCGGCGTGGTGCCCGTCTACGGGTGCCGCGCCGCACCCTGCCGTATCGCTGTGCGGGTTGCTGCGGTGGCGGGCTATGCGGGTGGGGCCGGGGTTTGGTGGTGGGTGGGGTTCTCCGGTGGTCGGGGTCGTGTGGATCGCCCGGAGGTCAGCAGAACGGGTGCGGGGCGAGCGGGCGATGAACCGCGGCCGACCCATCCCGGTGAGACCACCGCGCCGGTCCTCGAGGTCGGGCGGTGGTCTGGGTGGGGGTGGTCTCACCGGGATGAGCCAGCCGGAACCCCCGCCCGTCCCCTGCGGGGACCCCACACCCGTCCTGCTGAGGCGGTGCCGCGCCCCACCCGCACCGACCACCGGAGAACCCCATGAACCACAACGAAGCCCCGCAGCCCGCCCGACAGCTCTTCCCCGCCCGACTCGACCGGCACGCCTTCGCCGCCATGACCGACCGCGAGTTCGACCTCTACTGCGAGCTCACCGAACAGCTCATCACCGACGCCGGACCGCAGGCCACCGTCGCCGACGCCCTCCAGGCCCTGCCCGAGCTCGAGCCGCCCTTCTGAACCCCGGCACGCACCGACCACTCCCGTCGAGGCTTCGGAGGCTCGTCATGACCGCACTCGCCGACCACGAGATCCACACCCAGAACCGGCTCCGCCGCGCCCTCGGACTGCCCACCGCGGGCGGCTACCTCTGGGACGGACACACACTCCACGCCGCCTGCCAGACCTGCGGGCAGCTCCCGCCGCTGCAGCCGCCCCCGGCCCCGCCACCCGGTCGGCCTGTCGTCGACATCGTCCCCGACCACGACGCCCTGCAGACCGCAGCGCGGATCGTGGCCGCCCTCGTCGAGGTGATCGACCAACGCCGCCCGGTCAAGCAGGTGGCGGACTTCGTGCACCCCCGGGTCCTGCGCTACGTGCACACCCTGCCGGTCGACCACGGGGGTTCGCGCGGGGGAGCGCGGCTACTCACCTTGCACGCCGCCCAGCCCAACGAGGGAGCCGTGGAGATCGCTGCGTCCGTCCGGGCCCGCGGGCGCCGACGCGCGCTCGCCGCATCGGTTGCGCTGACGTCCGACTACGTCTGGGCCTGCCAGACCTTCCGGATCCTGTAGTGCAGGGCGCGATGTGCGCCTGGACCAGGCGCACATCGTCCCGAGGTGGGCGTTGTCCACAGATTGCTGTGCGGCCCTTGTGCGCCCCGTCGGGCCTCACCTCTGCTGTCGCTGCACGAGCTTTCGTGCACGGACAGCACAAGGAGGACATGAGCTGTGCGCAGTTCCGAACGAACTCTGCTCGCACCTTTGCGGATCGTGTGTCACGGGGCGTCGGCGACACGACGTCCGTCGACGTGCACATCGAGGGAGATCGCAATGACCCAGGACCAGGCCGTCCGGTGGTACTCCACGGACGAGCTCGCCGAGATGCTCGGCATCGACGCGTCGTCGCTGCGGCGTTGGCGCACCACCGAGCCGCTGCAGGGGCCGCCGTTCGTCAGGCTCTCCGCCCGGCGGACGATCTACAACGCCGCGGACGTCGAGGCGTGGCTTCGGGCGCGACGCGTGGATCCGGCGGCATGACGAAGGCAGTCGAGCCGCCGAGATCGGTCGAACTGACGACGGATGTCGAGACGCGGGGCGCGCGGTTCACGACGTATCGCGCGCGTGTCCGTTGGCAGGACCCGGCCACCGGGCAGCGTAAGTCGACGTCCAAGGGGTTCCGAGACGAGGACGACGCGCAGGCCTGGCTCGCGCACATCACCTCCGCCGCCCGACGGGGCCTCAGCCCGGACCACGTGGAGCGATCTCTGGCCGACTACGGCGAGGCAGTCATGGACCTCGCCCTGCGGGGCCTGGAGGCGAAGACCACGGTTCCGTACCGGGCTGGATGGAAGCTCCGCGTCGTGCCGAGTCTCGGCCACATCCCGCCGCCGATGATCACCACTGGGGTCGTCGATCGGGCGGCCCGAAACTGGATCGCCGAGGGTGTCGGACGGTCCAGCGTCAAGAACAGCCTCGCCGTGCTCGTCCGTGTGATGGAACAGGCGCTTCGGGACGGGCTCGTCGACCGCAACCCCGCCAGGATCACCGGCTGGCAACGCGAGTATCGGCTGGCCGAGGACGAACTCGACGATCCTCGCAGCCTTGCTCTACCGGACTGGGAGACGCTGCAGCACCTCGCCACGGCACTCGTCGCGCGCTCGGCGCGGCGGTACGCGGGGTGGGGGGACATCGTCGAGTTCGCCGGGGCGACGGCGGCCCGCATCGGAGAGGTGTCCGGATGCCGCGCCACCGACATCGACACGCGCTCCTGGCTGTGGACGGTGCGACGACAGACGACGCCGGGGCCAGGTGGGTTGATCGACAAGGGGACGAAGGGGAAGCGGGCCCGTGTGGTGCCGTTGATCGAGGAGATCCGGCCGATGTTGGTGCGACGTCTGGCCTCGGCCAGGGAGCGTCCGGACGGTCGGGTGTTCGTCGGGCCGCGCGGAGGTCGCGTCACCACGGCCATCCTGCGGGACGCGACCCACTGGGACGAGGTCGTCACCCA
The DNA here is from genome assembly GCF_900102195.1 of Pseudonocardia oroxyli. Taxonomy (GTDB): domain Bacteria; phylum Actinomycetota; class Actinomycetes; order Mycobacteriales; family Pseudonocardiaceae; genus Pseudonocardia; species Pseudonocardia oroxyli. The sequence goes on along the minus strand of NZ_FNBE01000015.1, from coordinate 146,583 downwards.
GCTCGGTCACGAGAAGCTGCGTCGCCACGACCTTCGGCATACGGGGCTGACGTGGATGGCGGACGCCGGAATTCCCCTTCACCAGCTCAGGCTGATCGCCGGGCACGGGTCGCTGACGACGACGCAGCGCTACCTCCACCCGAACCGCGACACGGTGACGGCGGCGGGGGACTTGCTCTCCGCGCACCTGAACGCGGAGCGAGCAGACGCACGGCTGAGGGCGGTCTAGGTGGGTTTGGTCCCAAGTTGGTCCCAAGTCGGACATTCCGCCCACCCCTTAATGATCAAGGAGTGATCGAATGATGATCGCCATCACAGTGCATGCGACGGGCGTTTCCGCAGGTGGAAACGACGAAGGCCGGTGGCTCCGTCGAGAAACCACCGGCCTCTGCCGACCGTCGGGACGACAGGATTTGAACCTGCGACCCCTTGACCCCCAGTCAAGTGCGCTACCAAGCTGCGCCACGTCCCGGCCGCCCCCGTGAGGGCTCGATCAGCCTACCGCACCGCTGATCGTGCTCTGCACCGACCCGGACGCCGCGTCCCCCCAACTCGTCCGCGAACACACCGACCCGAGAGTCACGGTGGGGCACCACCGTGACGGTCCACCGAGTCTCGTCCCGTCCGCGCCGGGACACCACCGCCCTCGGTCGCCCCGGGGTGGGCGACTTTCGTAGGTACCGGCCGGTAACCACGGTTCGGCGGTCCCGGGCCGCGGCTGTGTAGAGTCCGGCCAGGGTGACGGGGAGGCGTCCGGGTGCCTGGTGGCCCCCGCGGTCTTCAACACCGACGTGGCCGAGTATCTCGGTCAGGCGGGTTCGATTCCCGTCCGCCTCCGCCACCCGGGCACGGTTCGTCGGTGCGTGTCGGGGTGCGGTCGAGCACACCGCGGGCCGACGGGGATATCCTCACCACAACACACCCGTGAGACAGGACGAGACATGGCGCAGGGCACCGTCAAGTGGTTCAACGGCGAGAAGGGCTTCGGCTTCATCGAGCAGGACGGTGGCGGCGCTGACGTCTTCGTCCACTACTCGCAGATCGACGGGCGCGGTTTCCGCAGCCTGGACGAGGGCCAGCGGGTCGAGTTCGAGATCGGCCAGGGCCAGAAGGGCCCGCAGGCCGAGGGCGTCCGCGTCATCTGAGGTCGCCACGGAAGAGGCCCACTCCGCTGTGCGGGGTGGGCCTCTTCTGCTGTTCGGGCGCGGGTCAGCGGATGAAGTAGATGACGGCGAACAGGCCGATCCACACGACGTCGACGAAGTGCCAGTAGTACGACACGACGATCGCGGCGGTGGCCTGGGCGGGGGTGAACTTGCTCAGCGTGGTCCGGACGATCAGGAACGCGAACGCCACGAGCCCGCCGATGACGTGCAGGCCGTGGAAGCCCGTCGTCATGTAGAACATCGTCCCGTACGCGCTGGACGAGATCGTGGTTCCGGTGTGCACCAGCTCGTAGTACTCGTAGGCCTGGCCGATCACGAAGATCGTGCCCATCGCGAGGGTGAGCAGGTACCAGCGGCGCAGCCCGAACACGTCGCCGCGCTCGGCCGCGAACACGCCGAACTGGCAGGTGAACGAGGACGCCACCAGGATGATCGTGATCGTCAGCGCGTAGGGGACGTTGAGGTGGGTGGGTGGCGGCGGCCATTCCCCGACGTGCTGGGCCCGCGCGGTGAAGTACATGGCGAACAGGCCTGCGAAGAACATCAGCTCGCTGGACAGCCAGACGACCGTCCCCATGCTCACGATGTTCGGGCGGTTCAGCGAGTGGATGCGGGGGGAGAGCGAAGCGGCGCCGGACGTCACAAAACGAACATATCCGACATTCTACGGTCGGTCGAAGCCGGGGCCGTCACAGTTCCGGCCCGAACCGGAGCAGGACGAGCGCCACGAGCACCGCGAACCACAGGGCGAGTGGGACCGAGTGCAGCCGCACCAGCGCCGCGACGGCCGGGTGTCTGGGCCACCGCCGGTCGAGGTTTCGCAGCGTCACGTACCAGAAGATCGGTACCGTGACCGCCCACACGATCATGCAGTACGGGCACAGGGCGCCGATCCGGTAGAGGCTCTGGCCGATCAGCCAGTGCACGAACACCGCGCCCGCGGTGGCGCCGAGCTGCAGCCCCGCCCAGTACCACCCGGCGAGCCGCCCGCCGGCGAGCAGGGCGGCGCCGGTGGCCGCGACGACCGCGAATCCGGCGATGCCGAGCAGCGGGTTGGGGAACCCGAAGACGGCCGCCTGGGCCGTCGTCATGACCGAACCGCAGCTCAGGACGGGATTGACGCTGCAGGTGGGGATGTAGGCGGAGTCCTCGGCGAGGGCGAACCGCTCGACCGTGAGGACGAACGCGGCGAGCAGGCCGATCCCGCCGCCGACCAGCAGCAACCAGGGCAGGCCGCGGGGGAACGGCTCCCGCTCCTCGGCGGCGGTCATCGGGCGAGGACCGCGTCGAAGGCGTCGACCAGGTCGCCGACGGTCTGCGGTCGGAGGCGTTCGCCGTCGAGGAAGAAGCTCGGGGTGCCGCGCACGCCCAGCGTCTCTCCGTCCGCGCGGTCGGAGCGGATGCGGTCCAGCGTCGCCGGTGCGGCGTAGACGCGGTCGTACTCGGCCAGGTCGAGGCCCAGGTCGGCGGCGTACCCGCGGAAGCGCTCGTCCATCGGCTCCGGGCGGCCGCCCCACTCGCCCCGGGTCTCGACCATCCGCTGGGCCATCGGCGCGAACGCGCCTTGCTGCGCGGCGGCCTCGACGGCGCGGGCTGCGGGCTCGGCGTGCTGGTGGGAGTCGATCGGGAAGTAGCGCACGACGAACCCGATGCGGTCGCCGTACTCGGCGCGCAGCTGGTCGAGGGCGGGGTGGACCGCCGCGCAGGCCGAGCACTCGAAGTCGAGGAACTCGACGAAGGTGGCCTCGGTGCCGGGTGAGAGGCGGTGGCTGTCCGCCCGGTGGGCGGCCGTCGAGCCGCCCCAGGGGACGAGCACGACGACCAGCACGGCGACGAGCGCGGCGCCGAGGGCGGCGGCGAGGATCTTGACGTTCAGGGACACGGGACATCCGTTCTCAGGGCGCGGACCCGCACGACGGTGCGGGTGGGGGACGGCCGGACCGACCCACGTCGTGGGTCGGCGGGCCGATCAGCGCCTGCTGACGCAGATCTCCGTACAGAGCACGGCGCCGCCGGGAGCGTCCGGCGGGCTCGACGAGACCGGGGCGCGGGGTCCGGTGGGCGTACCGCACGAGACGGCGCGGGCGTCCGGCACCGGGGACGGGGTGAGATCGGTCGCCGCGGCGACGCGGAGCACCGGGGTGGCGAGGCCGTCGTGCCGCGGGTGGGTGTCCGGGCAGGCGGGCGGCGCGGGGGTCGGGTCGTTCGGGTACGCGACGGCGGCGACCGGCACCACTATGGGAGTGGCGGGCGTGCACTGCAGCACGAGGGCCACACCGACGAGGAGCACGGTGAGGAGCCCTCGCAGCGCTCGCCCACCGGTCACGGACGGGAGGCTACCGACCCCGCCGCCCGTGAGTGGTAAGTGGTGCTCCAGCACCACTTCCCACTCACGGGCGGCGGAGCCGCGACGCCGTCAGGGCGCCAGGACGAGCGCGACCGCGACACAGGTGAGGATCACCATGGACGCCAGGATCGGGTACTGGATCCGCAGCGCGACGGCGGACGGGAACAGCCGCACGGCCCGCTCGTGGGCCGCGACCGCCGCCGCCACGTGCCCGAGGACGATCGCGCCGAGCTGCACGGCGGCGATCGCCCCCACCCCGACGACGGTGTAGTCGACGGCCTCCCGCCACCCGAGCAGCACGACGACCTGCTGCCCGTCGAAGACGAGCAGCGAGAAGTAGTGCGCGATCGCGTAGCCCGCCGCGATCGGGACGAGGGTGTGCGCGAAGGCGCGGGGGAGCGGGGCGCGGTCCTCACCGCGGACGGGGTCCGGGCGTCGGGTGCCGAGCAGCCACAACGCCGTGACCAGCGCCGTGGCGCCGACCAGCCCGACCGTGGCCCACAGCGTGCCGCGCAGCGGCCAGAGCTCCGAGCGGGACAGGCCGTCGAACGCGGTGGTGCCGAGCAGCACCAGCACGACGGCGGTGAGCCCGGGCCGGGGGCGGACGGTCTCCAGCCCGTCGAGCGGGTTGCGCAGCACGAGCCGGCCGTCGCCCCGTCTGCCGAGCGGGGCGAGTGCGCCGAGCAGGGTGGACCAGACCTCGAACCCGTCTCCGTGGGCGAACCAGTCCCGGCCGAGCACCAGCGCCGCGCACACCTGGATGACGGCGTAGCCGGTCAGGCAGGCCGCGACGAGCCGTGGGTCGGCGGGTTCGGGCGCGGCGAGCTCCAGCCAGCCGAACACGCCCAGTACCCCCGCCGCGGGCCACAGCCCGACCCGGGCGGGCACACCCCGGCCCGCGGGGTCGATCCGCAGGACCCGGGCGAGCAGGAGGTGCAGGGCGCGCAGCGGGTTCAGCACCCGCCAGACCGGCCCCAGCAACAGGGAGGCGGGGACCAGTCCCACCCAGAACACCACGTAGAGGGTCCAGGGCGCGAGGTTGTCCGGCGTCTCCGGCGGACCCGTGAACCCCACGACGACCACCGCGACGGCGAGCACGGTCGCGACCGCGCGCAGGATCGGGCCGAGCAGCCGCGGCGGCTCGGGCAGCGGCCTGCCCGCGGCCGCGCCGCGCAGCCGCGGCGTCCGCCAGAGCACGCCGAGCAGCACGAACGTCAGGACCAGGACGAGGCCCGCGGCGAGCGCGGCGTACTCGACGGGGACCGGGAGGTCGCCGCGGGTGCCGACGCCGTGCGCCAGGGGCATCAGCGGACTTGCAGGGTGGCGAGCGGCTCCCCGGAGTGGTGGAGCTCGAGCTCGAACTCGCCGGGGACGTCCGCGGTGAAGTCGATCGTCGCGGTGCCGCCCGCGGGCACCTGCACGGCCTTGTCGTACCCGTGCAGGTGGGCCTCCTCGGCGGTGTCGCTGGCGATCTCCAGGTGGACCTGCGACCCGAGGGTGACGGGTACGGTGCCGGTGTCCCCGGTGACCTGCCCGCCCGCGTAGGCGATCCGCACGGTCTGGACGCCGCCTGTGGGCGGGGCCTGCGGCGCGCCGCACGCGGTCAGCAGGACCGCCAGGAACAGGAACAGGGCCGCCGGGCGGGCGGTCATCGGGCCTCCTCGGGAACGGCCTGGTCGGGGAGCGTGTCCGGGGTCATGGCGCGCAGCGCGGCGAACCCGGTGAGCAGCAGCCCGACGCCGAGGCCGACCGTGCCGGCGGTGGCGATCCGGTCCAGCGTCGGGTCCCAGGCGTAGGGCAGGACGGCGTCGGCGAAGCTGTCGGTGTCCGACACGGTGAGCAGGGCGAGCACCGTGCCGCCGATCCCGGTCAGCAGGGTGCCCCAGCGGGTGCCCGCCACGGTCAGCGCCGCGCCCGCGACCGCCGCCGCCCAGGCCCCGATCCCGATGCCGGCGGTGCCGAACACGGTGGGCCAGTAGGGCAGGTCCACGGGCACGCCCGCCGAGCCGAGGACGTGCACGAGATGGGCGGCCACGGCCAGGAGGCCGAGCCCGGCGACGGCGAGCTCCGCCCAGCGCCGTCGGACCGCGCGGGCGCCGAGCAGCGCGGCGCCGACCGCGAGGGCCGCGGTCAGCCCCCACCATCCGGCGGTCGCGGGGGCGGGCGGCCAGATCGTCTCGCCGCGCAGGGCGACCGGCTCGCCGTCGACCGACAGGGGGATCGTCCACGCGACGGGGCCGCCGCTCGGGGACGTGGCCACCCGCGGGTCCGCCCAGTGGGCCGAACCCCCGGGCGGGACGACGGGTTCCTCGCCGCGGTCCGCGACCGGCACGACCTCCACGGTGGCGGCGGTGTCGTTGACCAGCGCGAGCCGGGCGCCACCCTCGACCACCCGCACGACCAGCCCCGGCACCGGCGGATCGAGCCCCAGCACCCGCGGGAGATGGGGCTCGGACGCCAGGCCGGACCCGTGGGCGGTCGCCGTGCCCGCCGTGACCACCGCCAGCAGGGCGGTGAGCACGGCGAGCAGCGCGAACCTCGGCATGGGCGGAGTCTCGGCCCGCGCTCAGCCGGCGAGCTCGGCGGCCCGCCGCGACGAACGGCGGTCGACCAGGGCCCCGAACAGCAGCCCGAGCCCCGCCCACAGCACGACGTGCAGACCCAGGGTGGACAGCCGGAAGTCGTACAGGACGACGGCCGGGAAGTCCGCCGGGGTCTCGGCGACGGTGGGCAGCAGGGCCCCGATCACGCCGATCACCACGAGGTAGCCGAGCACGGCGAGCAGCACACCGTTCCACGCCCCGAATCGGGCGACCAGCCGCCTGCCCACGGCGACGGCCGCCACCGCGACCGCGATCGACAACGCGAGCATGAGGACGAACGTGCCGGTCCGCAGGCCGATCGTGTCGTCCGCGCTGGAGGCGGGCGGGTTCGACGGGTACTTCAGGAACGGCACCAGCACCACGACCACGTACCCGACGAGCGCGAGCACGGCCGAGGTCGCCCGGGCCGACAGCCGCCCGATCCGGCCGTACACCCCGGCGAACACCAGGGCGAAGATGCCGCCGATCGCCACCCCGTAGATGAGCAGCGCGACCAGCAGCCCGACCGTGCTCTGCACGTCGCGGCCGACCATCGGCTCGCCGCCCGCCTCGCCGGACGCCGCGGCGAGCATGTCCTCGTAGGCGATCCCGCCGTCGAGCGCGGGCTCACCCACGAGGTAGGCGAACACCCACGCGCACACGGCTGCCGCCAGGCCCGCGAGCATGCCGCGGACCAGCAGTGTCCTCACCATCGACCGTGGTCCTAGTGGCAGGGGAAGCCGAGCAGGTGCCGGCCGTCGTGGACGAACTCGTGGATCATCTCGCCGGAGAACACCGAGGTCGCCCCCTGGTCCATGCCGACGAGGTAGAGCAGCGCCAGCAGGATCACGCCCGCGAAGACCGCCCACGGGGCGAGCTCGCGCAGCGGGACGACGCCCAGCGACACCGACGAGCTCGGCAGCGTTGCGCCCTGAGCCATCACGACCTCCAACGAGTCCTATGAACGGATGTGCAAGCGTCAGCATCCGATGACATGTCGTGGTTGTCAATGGTGCGCCGGGCTACAGTCCGGTACCCCCGTGCTCACATCCTTCGAGGAGCCCTCGTGACGATCCCGAGCGACGAGGCGGACCTCTTCTCCGACGAGGCCCGGCTCGACCCGTACCCGATCTACGACCGGCTGCGCGAGGCCGGCCCGGTCGTGCACCTCACCCGGACCGACCTGTACGCCCTGACCCGCTACGAGGACGTCCGGGCCGCGTTGATGGACTGGCGGACCTTCTCGTCGGCCCGCAGCGTGTTCGTCGACCCGCAGACGAACGCGCAGCTCGAGGGCATCACGCTGTGCAGCGACCCGCCCGAGCACAGCCTCCTGCGCTCGGTGCTGGGGCGCCCGCTGCGCCCGGAGCTGATGCGGGACATCGCGCCCCGGGTCGAGGCTGCGGCGGACGAGATCGTCGGCGCGCTCGTGGACCGCGGCCGGTTCGACGCGGCCACCGACCTCGCCGAGCACCTGCCCATGACGATCGTGTCGGACCTGGTCGGGTTGGGGGAGGCCCACCGCGGCAAGATGCTCCAGTGGGCCGCGGCCATCTGGGACGTCCAGGGCCCGGTCAACGAGCGGTTCACCGCCGCCACGCCGCTGGTCGAGGAGTTCCTCGGCTTCGCCGCCGAGGAGGCGGTGCCCGGGCGGATCGTCCCGGACGGCTGGGCCGACCAGCTCTACCAGGCCGCCGACCGCGGCGAGCTGCCGCGGGAGAAGTGCCCGGTGATGATGCTCGACTACGTCACCCCGAGCCTGGACACCACGATCCTCGCGATCACGAACATGATCGCGCTGTTCGCCGCCCACCCCGAGCAGTGGACGCTGCTGCGGGAGGATCGCAGCCTGGTCCCGCACGCGATCAACGAGTCGCTGCGGGTGGAGTCGCCGGTGCCGCAGTTCAGCCGGGTGCTCACCGAGGACCACGAGGTCGACGGTGTGCCGCTCGCCGCGGGCACCCGCGTGGCGCTGCTCTACGGCGCCGCCAACCGGGACCCGCGGAAGTACCCCGATCCCGCGCGCTTCGACATCACGCGGCGGCCGTCGGACCAGCTGGCCTTCGGGCGGGGTGAGCACGTGTGCATCGGGATGAACCTGGCCCGGCTGGAGATGTCGGCCCTGCTGCAGCGGCTGGCGGACCGGGTCGAGCGCTTCGACGTGCTGGCCGCCCGGCCGCTGCTCAACAACGGCCTGCGCGGCTTCGAGCACCTGGAGGTGCAGGTCACGGCCGGGTGAACAGCCCGGCGTTCAGATAGACGTCCCAGTCGGCCGCGGTCAGGCCGTGCTCGCCGGAGCGCAGGTGATAGCCCATCGCCGGTCCGCGGAAGGCGGTGTCCGTGGCCGGCGGCCAGGCGTCCGAGGGCAGGCCGGTGTCGCCGAGCCCGTAGAGCGCGAAGACCGGGGCGGCGGCCCGGTAGGACAGGAACTCGCCCTGGGGGTCGGCGTTCGCGTCCTCCGACGCGCTCCCGACGAGCACCGTCCGCGGCGCGAGCAGAGCGAGCAGCTGGTGCTGGTCGAGGGGCAGGGACGCGGGGTCCCCGGCGAAGGCGCGGTAGTTCTGGGCGAACCAGTGCGGGAAGGACTCGGTGATCCGCGCGATGGACTCCCCGCTGTCCCGCCGGGCGAGCTTGGTGCCGGTCGAGCCCGAGTCGTTGGTGATCGCCGCGGCGAACCGGGTGTCCTGCGCCCCGGCCCAGAGCGCCGCCTTGCCGCTGCGGGAGTGGCCGATCACGGCGACCTTCGTCGCGTCGACGTCCGGATCGGTCTCCAGGTAGTCCAGCACCCGGCTCGCGCCCCACGCCCAGGCGCTGACGGCGCGTCCGGCGTTGTCGGGGAGGTCCCGGTCGGCCGGATGGAACAGGTCGATCACGGCCTTGCGGTAGTCCGCGCCGTCGGGGGCGACGGCGTTCGCGTCGAAGTGGGCGAGCGCGTAGCCGGCCTTGGTGATCGCCTCGGTGGGGAGGTAGTCGGAGGACGCGCGCGGGTCGCTGCCGCGGTGGTCGATCATCAGGAACGTGCCGCGGGGCCTGCCCTCCGGCAGGGTGAGGTCCGCCTCGAACGACCCGGTGCCCTCGGGGCCGGTGATCCCGATGGTCACCGTCTTGTGCCTGCCCTGCTCGGTGACGGCGAAGGTCTGCGCCGTCGGCTGCGGGAGGCTCTCCCCGTAGACGTGCTCCCGGAACGCCGCCAGGATCTCCGGCCGTCTCCGCTGCTCCCACGTTCCGACGTCCGTGACCGGCGCCCCGTCGTCGAGCTCCAGGGGGTCCGGGTACTCGATGCCGTCGATCGTCACCGCCACGGGGGCGACCGCCGTGGGCGGCTCCGCCGCGGCCGCCCAGACCCCGCCCACCACCAACAGCGCCGTCACGCATCTGGTCACGGTGTGCAGTCGGTCGACGCGGCTCGGGACACCCACACTGCGGAACCTACGGCAGGAGGACGTGCCTGCAACCACCGTCGGCCCATCGGAGGACCCCGACCGGGTGAGCAGGTGTGGCGTCCTGCGATCGCTAAGGTCGGCTCATGAGCGTCGAGGACGCCCCGACCGGCTCGCGGCACCGGCTGCTGGTCCTGGGCAAGATCACCGAGATCCTCGACGCGTTCACCCTCGCCCGGCCGGTGCTGACCCTCGGCGAGATCCAGAAGGCGACCGGCATCCCCACCTCGACCGTCCAACGCCTGGTGGCGAACATGGTGGCGGAGGGCCTGCTGGACCGGGCCGGGGACGGCATCCGGATCGGCGTGCGGATGGCCTACTGGGCCGCGCCCGCGACCCAGGGCGTGGACGTGCTGGAGCTCGTCGCGCCGGTCGTCCGGTCGCTGCGGGACGAGACCGGGGAGACGGCGTGCTTCTTCCGGGCCGAGCAGGGCAGCCGGGTCTGCGTCGCGCTCGCCGAGACCACGCACGCCCTGCGCCGGGAGATGTACGTGGGGAAGGTGATGCCCCTGCACGTCGGCTCGGCGGGCCGGGTGATCCTGGCCTGGCGCCCCGACCTGCTCGACCGCGTGCTGGCCGAACCCCTCGAGACCCTGACCGACGAGACGATCACCGATCCGGACGCGCTGCGCCTCGCCGTCGCCCGGGCCCGGCGGGACGGGGTCTCGGTGACGGTCGGCGAGCGGGAGGACGGCGCGTCCGGGCTGGCCGCCCCCGTGTTCGACTCGGGGGCGGAGCTGGTGGGGGCGCTCGGCGTCGTCGGGCCTCGGCTGCGGATGCCTCGGGAACGGTGCGAGGGGTGGGTGGACACGGTCGTCGCGCACGCCGAGCAGCTCGTGCGCACCCTCGGCGGTCGGCACCCCCGATGAGCCGCACGGACGGCGGTTGACCCGTATGGTGGGTATCTGCTCACACAGCAGGTGACACTCGCCGTCCAGGAGGTCCGATGACAGCCCTGCCCCTCGAGGGAGTCCGGGTGGTCGAGCTCGGCAACTACATCGCCGCGCCCACCGCCGGTCGGCTGCTCGCCGACTTCGGCGCCGAGGTGATCAAGATCGAGCGCCCGCGCACCGGGGACGAGCTGCGGAACTGGCGGCTCTACGCGGGCGAGACGTCGATGCTCTACCGCACGGTCAACCGCAACAAGAAGTCCGTGGTGCTGGACCTGCGGGACCCGGCGGGGCGCGAGGCGGTGCTCGCGCTCGTCGCACAGGCCGACATCGTGCTGGAGAACTTCCGACCCGGGACGCTGGAGAAGTGGGGCCTCGGCCCGGCCGAGCTCGACGCCGCGAACCCGGACGTCGTCGTCGTCCGCATCTCCGCCTTCGGGCAGACCGGCCCGCTCGCCGGGCGGCCCGGGTTCGCCGCGGTCGCCGAGGCGATGGGTGGCCTGCGGGACCTGGTGGGGGAGCCGGACCGGCCGCCGTCGCGCACCGGGGTGTCCATCGGGGACTCCATCGCGGGGCTCTACGCGGCCTTCGGCGCGGTCATGGCGCTGTTCCAGCGCGAGACGCGCGAGCGGCCGCCGCTGGGCAGGCGCACCATCGACGTGGCGCTGAACGAGGCCGTGCTGTCCATGATGGAGTCCCTCGTGCCCGACCACCTCGCCTACGGGGTGGAACGCACGCGGGTCGGCGGCCGGATGGAGGGCATCGCGCCCTCCAACGCCTACCCGTGCGCGGGCGGGGACTCGGTGGTCATCGCCGGCAACGGCGACGGCATCTACACACGACTGATGAAGACCGCGGGCAGGCCGGACCTGGCCGAGGACCCCGATCTCGCGTCGAACGCCGGGCGGTGGCGGCGCCGGGACGAGCTCGACGAGGCGATCGGCGCCTGGACCGCCTCGCTGCCCCGAGCCGAGGTGCTCGCCCGGCTGGAGGCCGCGGAGGTGCCCGCCGGGCCGATCTACACCGCCCCGGACATCTGCGCGGACCCGCAGTACCGCGCGCGCGACATGATCCAGTACTTCGAGGTGGACACCGGCGGCGAGGCGCCGAAGCGGGTCGGCTTCACCGGCGTCGTCCCGGTGCTGGGCGACGGCACCGTCCCGATCCGCTCGCTGGGACCCGATCTCGGCGAGCACACCGACGAGGTCCTGGGCGGCCTGCGATGATCGCCCTGCGCGACGTCACCCTGCGGGACGGGCTGCAGCTCACCGGCCGGGCGCTGCCCACCGGGCGCAAGGTCGAGATCGTCCGGGAGCTGCTCGACCTGGGGGTGCCCAGCCTGGAGATCGGCTCGCTCGCCCGCCCCGACCTGGTGCCCCCGCTGGCCGACACCCTCGACGTGGTCGCCGCGCTGACGCCGGCGGAGCTCGACCGCTGCTGGCTGTGGGTCGCGACCCCGCGCCACGTCGCCCGCGCCGTCGCGGCGGGGGCCCGGAACGTCCAGTACTGCCTCTCGGTGTCCGACGCCCACAACCGGGCCAACATCGGCCGCGACACCGAGGCGAGCCTCGCCGCCATGCCTGCGGCGGTCGAGACCGCGCTCGGTGCGGGCGGGCGCATCCAGCTCTGCCTGGCCACCACGTTCACCTGTCCGTTCGACGGTCCGGTGGACCCGGACCGCGTCCTGCGGATCGTCGAGGACCCCCGGACCGAGGGGGCGGCGGACGTGGTGCTGGCGGACACGCTCGGGCAGGCCGCGCCGGGCGAGGTGGCCGCGCTCGTGGAGCGGGTGCACGCGGCCCGACCGGAGGCGCGGATCGTCTTCCACGGCCACGACACCTGGGGGCAGGGTGTGGCGAACACCCTCGCCGCCGTCGCCGCGGGGGCGTCCATGGTGGACGGCGCGCTCGGCGGTCTCGGCGGCTGCCCGTTCGCGCCCGGGGCCAGCGGCAACACCGCCACCGAGGACCTGCTGTTCGCGCTGCGGCCGGACTGGCTGGACCCGGCGGGCCTGGTCGCTCTGGCCGACCTGTCGGCCGCGCTGCTCGACGAGCTCGGCGAGCCCAACCGCTCCCGGACCGCCCAGGGCGTCGGCTCCAACGCCCCCGCCTTCCCCTGGACCCGCGCCTCCGGCGCCCGTGCGCGGTAAGTGGTGCCAGAGCACCACTCACCACTCACGAGCGCCGGAGGCGCTCAGTCCTGCGGGGGAGGGAAGCCGCCCGTGGCGACCGGGCCCCAGTCGTCCGGCGTGACCCGGATCAGCGACTTGCCCTGACGGGCCATCGCCTCCCGGTACTCCGCCCAGTCCGGGTGCTCGCCCGCGATGCCGCGGTAGTAGTCCACGAGCCCGTCGAGCGCCTCGGGCATGTCGAGCACCTCGGCCGTGCCGTCGACGTGCACGTAGGGGCCGTCCCAGTCATCGGAGAGCACGCACAGCGCGACCTGCGGGTTCCGCCGCACGTTGCGGGTCTTGGCCCGACCCGGGTAGGTGGACACGACGATCCGCCCCTCGGCGTCGACGCCGCACGTGACCGGCGAGGACTGCGGCCGCCCGTCCGCCCGGGTCGTGATGAGCACCGCGCGGTGGCGCGGGCGCAGGAACGCGAGCAGCGCGTCCCGGTCGACGCGGTCCGCGGTGGCGAACTTCGGCATGCGTCGTTTCCTTCCCCTCGGTCCGATTCGGGGGCCAGGGTACGGCGCGCGAGGGGGGATCGGGATGTGACGGTGACCGGGTGGGATCGCGGCCGGTCGGTGAGTCGTGATCTGATCGGCGGTCACACGACCCGAGCGACCGATAGGATCGCGGGTGCGGTCGAACAGTGAGAGGAGCATGGGGTCTTGGCAGAGGACACACCGGGTCGCGCAGGGCTGTCGATCCAGGGTGAGCAGCAGCAGGATGCGGGATACATTCGGGCGTCGGAGGAGGACGTCGACCTCTACGTCGACGGGGTCTCCGACGAGGTGATCATGTGCCGTGAGCGCGGCAGGCACCTCTTCCCGACGATCCGTCAGGCGGGCATCCACTTCTCGGAGGTCGACGAGGAGGGGCTGTTCATCCGGCGCCTCCAGTGCACCTGCTGCAAGCTCGCGGTGCGGGTGGAGAAGTGGGAGGGCGTCCGCCGGGGTAGCCGGACCCGGTTCGCCCGGGTCACCTCGGGGCTGGTCTACCAGACCGGGCCCAAGGGCGAGATGTACCTGGCGCCGTCCGGGCGCGGTCACATGACCCCGCGCCAGATCGGCGACTCGGTCGCCTCGAAGGCGCTGGCGGGCGAGAGCATCACGGCGCTGCGCAAGTCGATCGCGAAGGCCCAGGCGGACGCGAAGAAGAAGGCCCAGAAGAAGCAGGGGGGCTGACCAGGTGGGCGTACGGGAGATCCGGTACTGCGACATCAGCGGTACCGAGAAGGACGTCGAGTCGCACGAGCTCCAGGTCGACCAGATGCGGATCCAGATCGACCTGGCCGAGAAGGAGTACGGCAAGCTGCTCGACCTGCTGCGGCCGTACCTGGACGTCGGGCGCATCGAGGCCTCGGTCCCGGAGCTGCCGCGCAGGCGGGCCCAGCCCTCCGGCACGGCGCTCACGGTCGAGCAGCGCCAGCAGGTCCGCGAGTGGGCCGAGGCGAAGGGCATCGAGGTGCCGCTGAACAACCGGTTCAAGCGCACCCTGGTCGACCAGTGGAAGGCCGAGACCCAGGAGGGGCAGCTGGAGTTCGACTGACGGGTCGGTTCGGGCAGCCGGGAGGCGACCCCTGCGGGCCGGCCACCGCTGACGGGTCTACCGCTCGGCGGACGTGGCTCGGGCGCGCAGGGCGGGCAGCCATGTCGGGGCGGCTGCGCGGAACCGGGCCGTGTCCAGGCGGGCCGCATCGGCCGGGACGGCGCCCAGCAGGGGCTCGAGGTGGGCCCGGTTGGACTCGTCGATCTCGGTGGGGGCGTCTGGCCAGGATCCGATCACCAGTCCGGCCTCGGGGAGGCCGCGCAGGGCCTCGCGGGTCAACGCCGTGTGGTTGAGGGTACCCAGTCCGCTGCGGCACACGACGATCACCGGTGCGCCGAGGAGCCGGGCCAGGTCACGGAGGGTGTGTCCCTCGTCGTCGAGCTCGACGAGCAGCCCGCCCGCCCCCTCGACCAGGACGTGGTCGTGCTGCGCCGCTAGCGCCGCGACGAACTCGACGTGCTCCCGCACCGGGGGGAGCGCGACCCCAACCCGCCTCGCCGCGGCCACGGGCGCCATCGGGTCCGGCAGTCGGATCCCCTCGTGCGTGGGCACGCCGGCGAGCCGTGCGACGACGTCCGCGTCCCCCAGCCCGTCCTCGGTCCCCGCCTGCACGGGCTTGTAGACCACCGCGTCCGGCAGCACCGAGGCCACGGCCGCGGTCGTGATCGTCTTGCCGACCCCGGTGTCGGTCCCGGTCACCACCAGCACTCCGCGGTCGTGCGTGGTAAGTGGTGCTCTGGCACCACTTACCGCGCACGGGCACGCAGTGCCGGTCATGCCGCGAGGGTGCGGGCCCGGCGCGCCGCCGCTGCCGCGCGTGCGGGGTCGAGGGTGGCCCGCGCGACGAGGCGCAGGCGGGACACGCCGTCGGGCACGCTCGGGGGTCGGAAGCAACCCACCACCACGCCGTCCTCGAAGAGCCGGGTGGCCGCGGCGAGGGCCGCCGCGGGCTCACCGACCTCGAGGGACTGGACCGCGCCGGGGGAGTGGTCGATCTCCGCGGCGTCGGCGACCGCGCGGGCCACCCGGTGCAGGGCGGCGACGCGATCGGGCTCGGCGCGGACGATCCGGCACGCCTGCGCCGCGGCGGCCGCGGCCGCGGGCGCCAGGGCGGTGTCGAAGATGAAGGTGCGCGCGGTGTTCACGAGGTGCTCCCGCAGGGCGGCGGAGCCCAGGACGGCGCCGCCCTGGGCACCGAGGGCCTTGGACAGCGTGGCGGTCACGACCACGTGCTCGGCGCCGGCGAGGCCCGCCGCGTGCACCGCGCCCCGGCCCCGGCCGGCGACGCCGACGCCGTGCGCCTCGTCGACGACGAGCAGCGCGTCGTGGAACGCGCACAGCTCCGCGGTGGCGGCGAGGTCCGCGGCGTCTCCCAGCACCGAGTACAGCGACTCGACGACCACGATCGCCCGCGGTCGGGTCCGCTCCCGCAGGATCCGCTCCAGCGCGCCGAGATCGGCGTGCGGGCACACCGCGACCGGGGACCGGGAGAGCCGGGCGCCGTCGATCAGGGAGGCGTGGGCGTGGGCGTCGGAGACGATCAGGGTGCCCGGGTCGCCGAGCGCCGTGAGCAGCCCGATGTTCGCGGTGTAGCCGCTGGAGAAGGCCAGGCAGGTGGGCTGCCCGGTCAGGTCGGCGAGCTCCGCCTCGAGCTCGGCGTGCCCGGCCGTGGTTCCGGTGACGACCCGGGAGGCGCGGGCGCCCGTGCCGAAACGGTCCAGCGCCGCCGCCGCGGCGTCGCGGACGCGCGGGTCGTCGGCGAGGCCGAGGTAGTCGTTCGACGCGAGGTCGAGCAGGCCGCGGCGGGACTGCGGGTTGCGCCGCACGTCGTCCGCGCGCACCACCCCGGCCCGCTCCCGCCGCTGCGCCGCCTCCGCGAGCCAGACACCCAGGCTCATCCGTGCACCTCCTCGACGGCGCCGGTGATCGCGGCGCCGATCGCCGCGACGTCCGCCGTGGACGAGACGTAGGGCGGCATCGTGTAGACCAGGTCGCGGAACGGGCGGACCCAGACCCCGCGCCGCAGGGCCGCCCGGGTCACCGCACCCACGTCCACCGGGCCGCTGAGCTGCACCGCGCCGACGGCGCCGAGCACCCGGACCTCCTTGACCGCGGACAGTCCCGTCGCCGGGCCCAGCGCCGCGGCCAGCTCCCTGCCGATCCGGGCGACCGTCGCGCCGTCGTCGAGCAGGGACAGCGAGGCCGACGCGACGGCGCAGGCCAGGGGGTTGCCCATGAACGTCGGGCCGTGCAGGAGCGCGCGTTGCGGGGACCGGGTGACGGCCTCGGCGACGGCACTGGTGCAGAGCACCGCGGCCAGCGTCAGGTAGCCGCCGGTCAGGGCCTTCCCCACGCACATCACGTCTGGCACGACGCCGGCGTGGTCGACCGCGAAGGGGGCGCCGGTCCGACCGAACCCGGTGGCGATCTCGTCCGCGATCAGCAGGATGTCGTGCGCGTCCGCGATGCGCCGCAGGGCGGTCAGGCATCGCGGCGGGTACACGTGCATCCCGCCCGCGCCCTGCAGCACCGGCTCGACGACGAGGGCAGCCACCGTGTCCGCGTGCGCCGCCACGAGCTCCTCCGCGCCGGCGATCCAGGCGTCGACCTGGGGGTCCGACTCCGGCGTGAGCACGCCGTCGACGGTGTCGGCGGCGGGCGGGCGCGGCAGGAACAGCTGGGTGCCCACCAAGCCCGGGAAGAGCGCGTGCATCCCGTCGACGGGGTCGCAGACGCCCATCGCCCCGGTGGTGTCGCCGTGGTAGCCGCCACGCAACGCCACGAACCGCCTGCGCTCGGGCCGCCCGCGCGCCGCCTGGACCTGCACCGCCAGCTTCAGCGCCACCTCGACCGACACCGAGCCGGAATCGGCGAGGAAGACGTGGGGGAGACCGGTGCGCGCCGCCAGGTCCTCGGCCAGCCGGACCGCGGGCTCGTGGGTCAGGCCGCCGAACATCACGTGGCTGAACCGGTCGACCTGGGCGTGCGCGGCGGCGTCGAGCACCGGGTGGCGGTAGCCGTGGACCGCGCACCACCAGGAGCTCATCGCGTCGATCACGTCGAACCGGGCCCCGTCCGCCGCCTCCAGGTCCAGCCGGACGCCGGCGGCGCCGCGCACCGCGTAGGGCGCGGGCCCGTCGAGCGCCGCGTAGGGGTGCCAGAGCAGGCCGCGGTCGCGGTCGAGCAGCGAGGTCATGCGTTCGGGGCGTCGGTGGTGCCCGCGCCGCGGCGCCGGATCGCGACCGGGTCCGGCGCGCGTCCCTCGGTGTCGGCGCCGAGCACCGCGAACCCGTTGTCCGCGATCATCTGCAGGTCGTCCTTCGCCGCCTGCCCCTCGCTGGTGAGGTAGTCGCCGAGGAACAGCGAGTTCGCCACGTGCAGCGCGAGCGGTTGCAGCGACCGCAGGTGCATCTCCCGCCCGCCTGCCATCCGGACCTCGGTCGCGGGGCAGACCAGTCGGGCGAGCGCGAGGATCCGCAGGCAGCGCAGGGGGTCCAGCTCCCAGGTCCCGGCCAGCGGGGTGCCGTCGAACGGCATCAGGAAGTTCACCGGGACCGAGTCGCTGCCGATGTCTCGCAACGCGAAGAGGGCGTCGACCAGTTGGTCGTCGGTCTCGCCCATCCCGACGATCAACCCGGAGCAGGGGGACAGCCCCGCCGCCCGCGCCTTCTCGACGGTGTCGACGCGGTCGGCGTAGGTGTGCGTGGAGCAGATGGCGTCGTAGTTCGACTCGGCGGTGTTCAGGTTGTGGTTGTAGGCGTCGACCCCGGCCTCGGCCAGGCGCTCGGCCTGGCCGTCCTGCAGCAGCCCCAGGCAGGCGCAGACCTCGACGTCCGGGTGTTCGGTCCGCAGCGCGCCGACGATCGAGGCCACCCGCTCGACGTCCCGGTCGCCCGGCCCGCGCCCGCTGGAGACCAGGCAGACCCGGGACGCACCGCCCGCGATCCCCGCGCCGGCCTGGCGCACCGCGTCCGCCGTGGACAGCCAGGAGTACTTCAGGACGTCCGCGTCGGAGCCCAGCCGCTGGGAGCAGTACCCGCAGTCCTCCGGGCAGAGTCCCGACTTGAGGTTCACCAGGTAGTTGACCTTGACCAGGTTGGCGAAGTGCGCGCGGCGCACCCGGCCCGCCGCGGCGACGAGGTCGAGGACCTCGTGGTCCGGGGTGGCCAGCACCTCGAGGGCCTCCGCGCGGTCGAGGACTGCGCCGTCGAGGACTCGCTCGGCGAGCACGTCATAGGTTTTGAACACCGTTCAAACGTAGGTGCCCGATCCCCGCCTGACAAGATGTGTCCGTGGCGTTGACCCGGGAGCTGATCGTCGACGCGGCCTACGCCGTGCTCGACGGGCAGGGGTTGGCCGGGCTCACGATGCGGCGCGTCGCGCAGGAACTGGACGTGCGGCCGGGGGCGCTGTACTACCACGTCGCGAACAAGCAGGAGCTGCTCGCGGAGGTCGCGGCCCGCATCCTCGGCCAGGGCTCCGCGACCGACGACGCGCACAAGGCCGCCCGGGAGCTGCGGGACGCGTTGCGCCGGGTCCGGGACGGTGCCGAGGTGGTCTCGTTCGTCCTCGCCTTCCGGCCCGAGGGGCTGGCGTCGATCCGGGCGTTGCCCGCGGCGTTCGCGCTGCCGCCCCGCGAGGCGGTGTGGGCCGCCCGCACCCTGACGCACTACGTCCTCGGCGCGGTCGCGGAGGAGCAGAACCGGGCCGAGCTGGTCCGGACCGGGATCCTCGCCGACGGGCCGGACGACGTCGAGGAGTCCTTCCTCTTCGGACTCGACGCGGTGCTGGCCGGGCTGCGGCGCCGCGTCGACCTGTGAGCGCGCGGCGGGTCAGGCGATCCGGACGGCGTGCGGGCCCACCCGCGGGAACCGGTCCATGACCTGCGGGTCGTGGCCGGGGACGATCAGCTCGGCAGAGTCCGCGAGCTCGCGAATCCGGTCGTAGGCCGCGTAGATGCCGGGCATGGAGTGCAGGATCGGGCCGGGCCGGTCCTGCTCCAGGTTCTCGGTGAAGTGGATGGCGTCCGAGGCCAGCACGACCCAGCCCCGCGCCGTCCACACCCGGGTGAGCTGCATCCCCGCGGTGTGCCCGCCGACCAGGTGGACGGATAAGCCGGGCGCGATCTCCGCCTCGCCGTCGACGAGATCGAGGCGGTCGGGGGCGAGCACGGTGGCGAGGTCGGACTCCGAGCGGAGCCAGTGCTCGCGGGTGATCCGCTTCGCCACCGGGCCCGTCCAGTAGTCGCGCTCGGCGCGCTGGACCACCCGGCGGGCGGCGGGGAACCGCGCCGCCGCGCCGGTGTGGTCGTAGTGCAGGTGCGACAGCACGAGGGTGTCGACGTCCGCGGGGTCGACACCCAGCGACGCGACCCCCTCGTGCGGCGTGCAGTCGAACGCGATCGCCGCGGGGGCCCGGTCCGGCTCCAGCCCCGCGTCGAGCACGACGGCGCGGGTGTCGGAGACGGCGAGCCAGACGTAGTACGCGGTGGGGTGCGGCTCGGCCCAGGTGTCGTCGTACCCCAGGAAGTGTTGTCCCCGAAGGCCTTCGCGGGTCGCGTACCGGATCGCGTGGACGGTGTACATCAGGCGCCCACGGCCGCCTTCGCCCGGACCGGCTCCAGCCCGAGCTGCTCGGTCGGCGTGCGGACGTAGTCCTTGCCGGTCCCGACGGCGACCACGTTCAGCAGGCAGACGGCGGCGACGAAGATCGCCACCGCGACCCAGTTCTCGCCGCCCTCACCGGCCAGCGCCGCGGAGATGGACGGGGCGAAACCGGCGACGGCGAACCCGATCTGGGTGCCGATCGCGGTGCCGGACAGCCGGACCCGCGCGGGGAACATCTCGCCGTAGAACGCGGGCCAGACGCCACCGGTGGCGCTGTGCACGAAGCCGAACATCACGATGCCGACCACGAAGATCAGCACGTAGTTGCCGGTCGAGATGGAGGCCAGGTAGCCGAACATGAGCACGGCGCAGCCGAGCGAGCCCGCGATGAACACCGGCTTGCGGCCGACCCGGTCGGCGAGGTTGCCGAAGAACGGGAGGGCGGCCAGCGCCACGGCGTTGGCCAGCACGCCGACCCAGAGCATCGCGGTGCGGGACAGGCCCTCGGTGTTCACGGCGTAGGACAGCGCGTACACCGAGAAGACGGTGCTCACGGTGGCGATCGTGGCGCAGGCGACCACCCGCAGCACGGAGCGCCAGTGGTCCCGGAACAGGACGGCGAGGGGGAGCTTCTCGACCTCGTTCTGCTGCTGCTCGCGGGTGAAGACCGGGGTCTCGTCGAGGCTGCGCCGGATCAGCAGCGCCACCACCACGACGACGGACGACGCCCAGAACGGGACCCGCCACCCCCAGCTCAGCAGGGCCTCCTCGGGCAGCGTCGCGATCGGCAGGAAGACCGCGGTGGCCAGGATCTGGCCGAACTGGGTGCCGCTGAGGGTGAAGCTGGTGAAGTACGCGCGGCGGTGCGCAGGCGCGTGCTCGAGGGTCATCGAGTTCGCGCCCGCCTGCTCGCCGCCCGCGGAGAAGCCCTGGAGCAGTCGCAGCGTGACCAGCAGGATCGGTGCGGCGACACCGATCGTGGAGTAGGCGGGCAGGCAGCCGATCAGGAACGTGCACACGCCCATCAGCAGGACGGTCAGCACGAGGACGCGCTTGCGCCCGAACCGGTCGCCGACGTGGCCGAGCACGAAGGCGCCGATCGGGCGGGCGATGTAGCCGACACCGAACGTGGCCAGGGCGAGCAGCGTCCCGGTGGCCGCGCTGGAGCCGGGGAAGAAGACCCGGCCGAACACCAGCGCCGCGGCGGTGCCGTAGATGAAGAAGTCGTAGTACTCGAGCGCGCTGCCGATCCAGGCGGCGAGCGCCGCCTTCCGCGGTTGGGCGGTCGTGGGCTGGGACACGAGGGGCTCCTGGGTGATGCGTCGATGCAGGCACCGGGCGACGGCGTATGTACCGTCTGGTTACGTACCAGATAGTGAGTTAGGCAGGCGGCGGTGTCAAGCCCGAGACACGGCCTAGGTCTGACCCACGAGCGCGGTCAGGTACTCGAGCACCAGGTCGCCCAGCATTCGGCGGTAGTGGTCCCGGCGGCCCGCGTCCAGCAGGTCGCGGTCGAAGATGGCCTGGAAGGTGTGCCGGTTGGCCGTGCGGAACACGCAGAACGCGCTGATCAGCATGTGGACGTCCAGGGCGTCGACGTCCGTGCGGAACAGGCCGCAGGCCTGGCCGCGCGCCAGGATCCCGCCCAGCACGTCGACGGCGGGCGCGGCGAGCCCCTCGCGGATCGGCGAGGTGCGCAGGTGCTCGGCGTGGTGGATGTTCTCGATGCCGACCAGCCGGATGAACGCCGGGTGCGACTCGTGGTGGTCGAAGGTCAGCTCCGCCAGGGCGCGCATGGCGCGGGCGGGGTCGAGGTGGTCGACGTCGAGCTGGGACTCCAGGGAGCGGATGCCGGCGTAGGCCGCCTCGAGCACGGCCACGTAGAGGCCCTGCTTGCTGCCGAAGTAGTAGTAGAGCATCCGCTTCGTGGTGCGGGTGCGCGCCGCGATCTCGTCCACCCGCGCGCCCGCGTACCCGCGGTCGGCGAACTCCTCGGTGGCGATCGCGAGGATCTCCGCCCGGGTCCGTTCGGCGTCGCGCTGTCGCTCGGGCGGCACGTCTGCGGGTTCGGCACTCACGGGCCCGACGATATCCGCCCGCCGCTCTTGCCGAGGATCCCTCGACCCGGTACAAGTAACCATCTAGTACATCGTTGGTTTGTCCGCAGTCTCGACGAGGAGCGCCGTGAACGTCGTCCGCACCGGCCTGATCGGCTCGGGCATCGGCCCGTCCCTCTCGCCCGCCCTGCACGAACGCGAGGCGCGCGAGCTCGGGTTCGCCCTCGACTACCCCCGCTTCGACCTCGACGTCCTCGGCGTCGAGGCGGACGCCGCGGGGGAGCTGCTGGCGCGCGCCCGGGCGGCGGGGCACCGCGGCGTGAACGTCACCCACCCCTGCAAGCAGCGGGTGATCCCGCACCTGGACGCGCTGTCCCCGGACGCCGCGGCCATCGGCGCCGTGAACACCGTGGTCTTCGAGGACGGGCGCGCGGTCGGGTACAACACCGACTGGTCCGGCTTCCGGGACGGGCTGGTCGACGGCCTGCCCGGGGCCCCGCTGGACCGGGTCGTGCTGCTCGGCGCGGGCGGTGCGGGCGCGGCGGCGGCGCACGCGTTGGTCGCCCTCGGCGTGGGCGCGCTGACCGTGCTCGACGTCGACGCCGAGCGGGCGGCCGAGCTCGCGGCGGCGCTGAACGCCCGATCCGCCGAACTCGCGCGTCCGGACCGCGGGACTCGCGTGGACGAACCGGGGGACTCGCGGGTGGTGGGCGCGGGGGTGGGGGAGCTCGGTCGGGCGCTCGACGGGGCGGACGGGCTGGTGCACGCCACGCCCGTCGGGATGGCCGACCACCCGGGGCTGCCGCTGCCCGCCGCGCTGCTGCGGCCCGAGCTGTGGGTCGCGGAGATCGTCTACCGGCCGCTGGACACCGCGCTGCTGCGCGCCGCCCGGGCCGCGGGCTGTCGCACCCTCGACGGGGGGCGGATGGCCGTGCACCAGGCGGCCGCGGCGTTCCGGCTGTTCACCGGCCGGGAGCCGGACCCCGCCCGGATGCTGCGCCACCTCGCCGAGCTCATCGGACAGGAGGAGTCCCGTGTCGCCTAGGACGTCCCTCGCCACGGTGTGTCTCTCCGGGGCGCTCGACGACAAGCTGGTCGCCGCCGCGGCGGCCGGGTTCGACGGCGTCGAGATCTTCGAACCGGACCTCGTCGCCTCCCCGATGCCGCCCGGCCAGGTGCGCCTGCGCTGCGCCGACCTGGGCCTGTCCGTCGACCTCTACCAGCCGTTCCGCGACCTGGACTCCACCGATCCCGCGCGGTTCGCGGCGAACCTGCGCCGCGCGGACGCCAAGTTCGCCGTCATGGAGGCGCTGGGGGCGGACACGGTGCTGATGTGCTCGTCGGTCGCCGCGGACGCCGTCGAGGACCCGGACCGCCTCGCCGAGCAGCTGCACACCGTGGCCGAGCGGGCCCACGACCGCGGGCTGCGGATCGCCTACGAGGCGCTGGCGTGGGGCGCGCACGTCGCGACCTGGGACGCGAGCTGGGAGGTCGTCCGGCGCGCCGACCACCCGGCCCTGGGCCTGTGCCTCGACAGCTTCCACATCCTGTCCCGCGGCTCGGACCCGGCACCGATCGCGGACGTGCCGGGGGAGAAGCTGTTCTTCCTCCAGCTCGCCGACGCCCCGCACCTGTCGATGGACGTGCTGCAGTGGAGCCGCCACCACCGGCTGTTCCCCGGCCAGGGCGCCTTCGACCTGCCCGCGTTCATGCGGGCGGTGCTCGCCGCCGGGTACGCCGGGCCCTGGTCGCTGGAGGTGTTCAACGACGTCTTCCGGCAGGCGGATCCCGAGCGGGCCGCCGTGGACGCCCACCGCTCCCTGCTCACCCTCGCCGAGGCGACGACCGGGGGGACCGAGCCCCCGCCGCGGCTCGCCGGCCACGCGTTCGTCGAGGTGACCGGCGACGAGTCGACCGGCGGGGTGCTGGCCGCCCTGGGCTTCGCGCGCACCGGCGTGCACCGCACCAAACCGGTGGAACGCTGGGAGCAGGGCGGCGCCCGAGTGCTGGTCAACCGGTCCGGCGCGGAGACCGCCATCGCCGCGGTGGCCGTCGAGTCCGCGGACCCGCCCGCGTCGGCGCGGCGCGCGGTGCGGCTGGCCGCTCCCGCGCTGCCCCGCGAGCGGGGGCCCGCCGAAGCCGACCTGGCCGCCGTGACCGCCCCGGACGGGACGGCGTTGTTCTTCTGCCGCACCGGCGCGCCGGACGACTGGTCGGGGGACTTCGTGGCGACCGGCGAGCGGGCCGCGGGGATCGGCGTGACCGGCATCGACCACGTCGGACTGGCCCAGCCGTTCGACCACTTCGACGAGGCCGCCCTGTTCTACCGCTCGGTCCTCGGCCTGGAGCCCGTGACCTCGGCCGAGTTCGCCGCGCCGTTCGGGCTGGTCCGCAGCCGCGCCCTGGCGGACCCGGGTCGGGACGTGCGGCTCGCGCTGAGCGTCTCGCTGCTGCGCCGCGGGCAGTGGGCGCCCGGCGTGTCGGAGCCCCAGTACGTCGCCCTCGCCGTGGAGGACGTCGTCGCCGCGGCCCGCGCGGCGCGGGCGGCGGATGCCCCGCTGCTCGGCATCCCGGACAACTACTACGCCGACCTGGCGGCCCGCCTGGAGCTGCCCGCCGCCGAGATCGCGGCGTACCGGGAGTTCGGGGTGCTGCGCGAGGAGACGCCGGAGGGCGCCTACCTGCAGGTGTGCACCGAGGTCCTGGGCGGGCGGCTGTTCGTGGCGCTGGTGCAGCGGATCGGCGACCACGATCTCTTCGGCTGGACCGACGCCCCGGTCCGGATGGCGGCCCACCGCCGTCGTCGGCTGGCGCGGGCGGCCGTGCGCACCTGAACTGTCGGTGCCGTCTTGGATGATGCGGCCATGAGTCGTGAGATCCAGGTGACGGTCGACGCGTACGACCCGGCGGCCGTGGCCCGCTTCTGGGCCGAGGCGTTGGGCTACGTCATCCCCGGACCGCCGGGGGTCGAGCTGCCGGCGGGCGCGGACCCGCTCGCCGTCTGGCAGGAGTTCCTCGCCCGCATCGGCGTGCCGGAGGAGCAGCGGAACACCCGCGCGGCGGCCGAGGACCCGGAGGGCCGCGGCCCCCGGCTGTTCTTCCAGCAGGTGCCCGAGGACAAGACCGTGAAGAACCGCCTCCACCTGGACGTCCGTGCCGCGCCGGGGATGCAGGGCGAGGAGCGGATGGCGGCCCTGGAGGGCGAGTGCGCGCGGCTGGTGGCCCTCGGCGCCACCCGCCTGCGCCGCGTCGAGCCCGCCCCGCCCCTGGACGGCGGCCACATCGTCCTCGCCGACCCCGAGGGCAACGAGTTCTGCCTCGACTAGCGCCTCCGGCGCCCGTGCGTGGTAAGTGGTGCCAGAGCACCACTTACCACGCACGAGCGGCGACGCCGCAGGTCAGCGGAGGCGGTGGCGGCCGTCGTCGGTGCGGACGGTGCGGCGGCGGCGGGCGAGGTGTTCCAGGAGCGGGACGGCGACGCGGCGGGTGGTGCCGAGCGCCTCGCGCGCCTCGCTGAGCGTGAACGTCTCCGGCAGGCCGCGCAGGATCTCGACCGCGCGGTCCTCCGCGTCCGGGAGCAGGAGGACACCGTCCCCCACCGTGCTCAGCTCACCCGCCCTGACCAGCGTCGCGACCTGTTTCGGGCCCAGCCCGAGGTCGGCGAGCCGCTCGGCGTCCGGCGCGGCGAAGGGGGCCACGGCGAGGTCGGACCGCACGGCGTCGAGCGCCGTGCGCAGCGCGTCCGGCAGGCCCGCGTCGATGGCCCGGCGGATCCGTCCGTCCCGGGCCACCAGCGTGTCCTGGCCCGTCAGCAGCTCCGCCACCAGCGCCGGGTGCGGGAGACCCAGGGCGTGGCGAGCCGCCTCGATCGGCAGGCCGGGGTCGAGCGGGTCGGCGCGGTCGTGGGCGGTCACCGCCGCGCGCAGCGCCTCGACCAGCGCGGGGACGCGGGCCGGGGCCAGCAGCCAGCCGCCGCCGCGGAGCGCGGACACCGCCTCGACCGCGGCGGCGGGCACCCCCATCGCGACGAGGTCCGCGGCCCGCACCGTGCCGCGGCGGCGGAGCTCGTCCGCGGCGTCCGGCGCCCCGGTCACCGCCGCCAGCTCGGCGGCGCGGGCCCGGGCGGCGCCGCGGCGGCGCAGCTGCGGGGGCCGGACGTCGAGCACCGTCAGGCCGGTCACGGCGCGGCGCCCGGGATCGCGCAGCACCACGCGGTCCCCGATCCGCAGCGGGAGCGGGCGGTCGAGCCGCAGCCGGACGACGTCCTCGCCCAGCGGCCGGACCCGCACCGACACGGCCGCGGACCCGATGTGCAGGATCGGGGCGCGTGGCAGGTCGGCGGCCGACCCGTGCACCCGACCATCCAGTTCGGACACCGTGAGCCAGGCGCCGGGGGTGCACAGCGCCGCCCCGCGCCCGATCTCGTCGACGCCGATCCCGCGCAGGTTCGCGGCGACCCGGGTGACCCCGCGCGCCGTCCGCACGGTCTCGCCGAGACTCTCCAGCCCGCGCACACCGATCCGCCGGTCGCCCAGCACCAGCTCGTCCTCCCGGCTCAGGGTGCCCTCGGCGAGGGTCCCGGTGACCACCGTCCCGGCGCCGCGGACGGTGAACGCGCGGTCCACCCAGAACCGCACGGGCGCGGCGGGATCGGGCTCGGGCAGGCCGCGGACCAGCGCGTGCAGGGCCGTGCGCAGCTCGTCCAGCCCGGCGCCGGTGGCGCCGGAGACGGCGACGGCGGGCCAGTCGGGCAGCTGTTCCCGCGCCTCGGCGAGGGCGAGCTCCGGTTCCAGCAGGTCGGAGCGGGTCACGACGAGCAGCCCGTGGCGCACCCCCAGCGCGGCGAGGGCCTCGGCGTGCTCGGCGGTCTGGGGCATCCAGCCCCCGTCCGCGGCGACGACCAGCAGGACCGCGGGCACCGGGCCGACCCCCGCGAGCATCGTCGTCACGAAGCGTTCGTGGCCCGGGACGTCCACGAAGGCGACGCTGTCCTCGCCGATCCGGGCCCACGCGAAGCCCAGGTCGAGGGTCATCCCGCGGCGCCGCTCCTCGGCGTAGCGGTCCGGTTCCATGCCGGTCAGGGCGCGGACCAGGGTGGACTTGCCGTGGTCGACGTGCCCCGCCGTCGCGACGACGTGGGTCCTCATGCCACCGCCGCCCGGACGGCCGCGGCCAGCGCGGGATCGTCCGCCGGGTCGACCGCCCGCAGGTCGAGCAGGCACCGCCCGCGCTCGACGCGCCCCAGTACGGCGGGCTCCCCGCGGCGCAGGGCCGCGGCGAGGCGTTCGGGCAGCGCCACCGCCCAGCTCTCCAGCACGACGTCCGGGGCGCCGCCGCCGCCGACCCGGGCCCGGGACGGCACGGCCTCTCCCGCGACCGCGGCGGCCAGGGCCTCGGCGCGGCGCCGCAGCTCGGCGACGTCCGCGTCGAGGGCGGCGCGGGTCGGGGTGACCGGCCCGCGCAGGGTCGCCTCCAGCGCGGCGAGGGTCAGCTTGTCCACCCGCATCGCGCGGGCGAGCGGGTGGCGGCGGATGCGCTCCACGGTCTCGGCCGCGCCGAGCACGAGCCCGGCCTGCGGCCCGCCGAGCAGCTTGTCCCCGGACGCGGTGACCAGGGTCGCGCCCGCGGTGAGGGTGGTCGCGGCGTCCGGCTCGTCCGGCAGGAGCGGGTGCGGCGCGAGCAGCCCGGACCCGATGTCCACGACCAGGGGCGCCCCGAGGCCCGCCAGCTCGGCGACCGACACGCTGTGGGTGAAGCCGCTGACCGTGAAGTTCGACGGATGCACCTTGAGCACGAACCCGGTGTCCTCGCCGACGGCCGCGGCGTAGTCCCGCAGGTGCGTGCGGTTGGTCGTCCCCACCTCGCGCAGCCGCGCGCCCGCGGCCTCGAGCAGCTCGGGGATCCGGAACCCGTCGCCGATCTCCACCAGCTCACCGCGGGACACGACGATCTCGCGGCCCGCGGCGAGCGTGGCGGCGGTGAGCGCGAGCGCGGCGGCCCCGTTGTTGACCGCGAGCGCCCCACCCGCCGCGGGGACGGCCTCGCGCAGCGCGGCCACCGCGTCCGCCCCCCGCCTGCCGCGCCCGCCGGTGGCGAGGTCGAGCTCGACGTCACACGTCCCGGCGGCGGTGTGCAGCGCCGCCCGGGCCGCGGCGGACAGCGGGGCCCGACCGAGGTTGGTGTGCAGCAGGACCCCGGTGGCGTTCAGGACCGGGCGCAGGCCCCGCGGCAGCTCCCGCACGGCCGCGGCGACGACCTCGCCCGGCGCGATCTCGCCCCGCCGGGCGGCGGCCTGGGCCTGCCCGACCGCCGCCTTCACCGCCGGTCTCCCCAGCCGTTCGATCGCCGCGGCCAGCGCCGGGTCGGCCAGCACGACGTCCGTCCGCGGGATGCTCCTGCGCAGATCCACCCGCCCAACCTACGGTGGAGGCGTGACGGTGGCGGCGGACGGCAAGAGGCTCACGGAGTTCAGCCACGGCGCGGGCTGCGGCTGCAAGATCGGCCCGGGCGCGTTGGCGGAGGTCATGGCGCTGCTCGCGCCCTCCCAGCGGCCCGACGAGCTGCTCGTGGGCACCGAGACGGGGGACGACGCGGCGGTCTGGCGGCTCGACGCCGACCGGGCGCTCGTGGCCACCACGGACTTCTTCACCCCGGTCGTCGACGACCCCCGGCTGTGGGGGCGGATCGCGGCGACCAACGCGGCGTCGGACGTCTACGCCATGGGAGGGCGCCCGCTGTTCGCCCTGAACCTCGTCGCCTGGCCCACGGACGCCCTGCCGCCCGAGGTGCTCGCCGAGGTGCTGGCGGGCGGCGCCGACGCGGGGCGGGCCTGCGGGTTCGTGGTCGTCGGCGGGCACTCGATCGACGACCCGGAGCCCAAGTACGGCATGGCCGTCATCGGGGAGGTGCACCCGGACCGCCTGCTCACCAACGCGGGTCTGCGCCCCGGCGACGCGCTGGTGCTGACCAAGCGGCTCGGGATCGGGATCGCCACCACGGCGGTGAAGCGCGGGGTGGCGAGCACCGCGCTGGTGGACGCCGCGGTGGCCTCGATGATCGCGCCCAACGGCGCCGCGGCGGCCGCGGCCGTGGCCGCCGGGGCGACCGGGTGCACGGACGTGACGGGCTTCGGGCTGCTCGGGCACCTGCGCAAGATGGCCGCGGCGTCCGGCGTGGACGCCACGGTGCGGATGGCCGACGTGCCGTTCCTCGACGGCGTCCGGGACCTGGCCGACGCCGGCGTGGTGCCGGGCGGCTCGCAGCGCAACCGCGACTGGGTGCGCGAGGTCGTCGACGGGAGCCCCGGCGAGACCGACCTGCTGCTGCTCTCCGACGCCCAGACCTCCGGCGGGCTGCTCTTCGGCGCGGCGCCGGACCGGGCCGCCCGCGCGGTCGCCGAGCTGGGGGACCGGGGCGTGCCCGCCGCCGTGATCGGCGAGATCGGCGCCGGGACGGGCCGGATCCGGGTGCTGTGAGCGGCGGCCGGGACGCTATACGGTGATCCCGTGCCCCGCCCGAGCCGTTGGTCGGAGATCCTGGTCGCCGCGAGCGAGGAGTTCCGCGACCGCGGGTACGAGGCGGCCACGCTCGAGGGCATCGGCGCGCGCGTCGGCATCCTCAAGGGCTCGATCTACAACTACGTGGGCAGCAAGGAGGAGCTGCTGCTCGCGGTCGTCGAGCAGCCCGCGAAGCAGCTCCTCGCCGAGCTGGAGCGGCTGCAGGCGGACAGCGGCCACACCGTCGCGGTGCGGCTGCGCGAGCTGATCCGCATGCAGGTGCGGATCTTCGGCGACCATCATCCGGCCGCGTTCGTGTACCTGCAGAACATCGGCCGGATGACCGCGCCGCGCTTCGCCGAGTTCCGGGAGATGGACGCCCGCTACATGGCCGCGATCGAGGCGCTCGTCGCCGAGGGCGCGCGGACCGGGGAGTTCTCCCTGGCCTCGAGCCCACGCACGGTCGCCCGCGCTGTCGTCGGGATCCTGGACTGGATGCAGCACTGGTTCGTCCCCCGCGGCCCCGAGGCGGACCAGGAGCTCGCCGACGAGCTGTTCGCGTTCGCGCTGGGCGGGCTGGTCGCGGGCGGCGGCATGCGGGGGATCACCCGGGCGTTCCCCGCGTGAGGCTGGACGGGAAGGTCGCCGTGGTGACCGGGGCGTCCGCCGGGCTGGGGCTGCGGTTCGCGCAGGTGCTGGCGGAGGCGGGCGCGGACGTCGCCGTCGGGGCGCGGCGGGACCTCGCGGGCGCCCGCGCCGTGGTGGAGGGCGCCGGACGGCGGTGTGCGGCGGTGCGCACGGACGTCGCCCGGGACGCCGACTGCGCGGCCCTCGTCGCGGCCGCCGTCGAGCAGCTGGGCCGGGTGGACGTGCTGGTCAACAACGCCGGCATCGGGTACGCGGCCCGCGCGGAGCAGGACGATCCGGCCGCGGCGGCCGCGCTCTTCGCCGTCAACCTGCTCGGGGCGTACCAGATGGCGATCCACGTCGGGCGCGCGCTGATCGCGCAGGGCGAGGGCGGGTCGATCGTCACCATCGGGTCGGCGCTGGGCAGCACGACGGGCCCGCTGCCGGAGGCCGCCTACTCGGCGTCGAAGGCGGGGGTGGCCGGGCTGACCCGCGACCTCGCCGCGCAGTGGGCGCGCCACGGCATCCGGGTCAACACCCTCGCCCCGGGCTGGTTCGCCTCGGAGCTGACCGGGCCACTGCTGGAGCACGAACGCCGCGCCGCGCAGCTGGCGGGCTGTGCCGCGCTCGGCCGGATCGGCAGGCCCGAGGAGCTCGACGGCCCGCTGCTGTTGCTCGCCTCGGACGCCGGCTCCTACATCACGGGGACCACGCTCACCGTCGACGGCGGCTGGTCGATGCGGTAGGGGACGTCTCAGCGGGTGTGCACGGGGAGGTGGTGCAGCCCGCGGGACAGCAGGACGGAGTGCCAGCTCAGGGGCTCGTCACGCAGGCGCATCGCGGGGAAGCGGCGCAGGGCCGCGGGGATCGCGATGCTCGTCTCGAGCCGGGCCAGCGGGGCGCCGAGGCAGTAGTGCAGCCCGATCCCGAACCCGAGCTGGCGGCCCGGTCTGCGCGAGACGTCGAAGCGGTCCGGGTCCGCGAAGACCGCCGGGTCCCGGTTCGCGGCCGCGGGGCAGAGGAACACCCGCTCGCCCGTCCGCAGGGTCCGCCCGCCCAGCTCGACGTCCGTGGCCATCAGCCGCGCGATCGTCTTCGCCGGACCGTCCCAGCGCAGCAGCTCGTCCACCGTGCCCGCCGCGTCCGGGGCCTCCGACGGGTGCCGAAGCAGCGCCAGGATCCCGTTGCCGATCAGGTTCGTGGTGGTCTCGTGGCCGGCGAAGAGCAACAGGACGCCGGTGGCGACGACCTCGTCGTGGGTCAGCGAGTCGCCCTCGTCCCGGGCGCGGATCAGGGCGGTGAGCAGGTCGTCTCCCTCGTGGCCGTCGACCAGGTCGGCCAGGTAGGCGGTCAGCTCGGCCATCCCGTCCGCGCCGTCGGCG
Source organism: Pseudonocardia oroxyli (assembly GCF_900102195.1). Lineage (GTDB taxonomy): Bacteria > Actinomycetota > Actinomycetes > Mycobacteriales > Pseudonocardiaceae > Pseudonocardia > Pseudonocardia oroxyli. Next base: position 115,272 of record NZ_FNBE01000015.1, on the reverse strand, counting down.
TGCCGGTCCGGGTCGCCCATGCCGCCGAACACCAGCCCGGTGATGCGGTCGGACCAGTCCTTGAACCGGTGCCGGTCCGCGCGTGGCACCCCGAGCAGCTCGGCGACCACGGAGGAGGTGAGGGGATACGCGTACTCGCCGATCAGGTCGGCCTCCGGCCCGAGCTCGTCGAGCAGCTCGGCCGCGGTCTGCGCGACCCGCGGGCGTATCCGCTCGACGGCCCGGGGGGTGAAGGCCCGGGACAGCAGCCTGCGCAGGCGCGTGTGGTCCGGGGGGTCCTTGAAGACCATCCAGTCCTCGAGGACCCCGAACGCCGCGCGGACGGACGGGTCGGTGTCCGGTCCGTCGAGCCGGGCGCGGCGGTAGGGCGCGATGCGGTCCGACGAGAAGCGCGGGTCCCGCAGCGCGGCGTCGACGTCCGCGTACCGGGTGACGAACCAGGACCGGTAGCGCTCGCTCCAGTGCACGGGGTCGTGCTGGCGCAGCTCGGCGAGCAGGGGGTACGGGTCGGCGACGGCCTCGGGGGAGAGGAGGTCGGCCCGGGTGCTGCCCGGTCCCAGCACGGTCATGGCGCCTCCAACACGGCGACGACGCAGGCGTTCCCGTCGAGCACGGACACCCCGCCGCCCATGGTCTCGACCAGCCCGATCCGCGCGCGCCCGACCTGGCGCCCCCCGGCCCGCCCGCGCAGCTGCCAGACGATCTCGGCGAGCTGCGCGAGGCCGGTCGCGCCGAGCGGGTGCCCGCGGGAGAGCAGCCCGCCGGAGGGGTTCACGATGTGCGGCGCCTTCAGGCCGAGTGCCGCGGTGGTGACCAGCTCGCCGATGGTGAAGGCGTCGTGCACCTCCGCGACGTCGACGTCCTCCGGCCCGAGTCCGGCGGCGGCGAAGGCCGCGGCACCGGTGTCCCGCACCAGGTCGTGGCCCCACACCTCGCGCGAGCGATGGTTCCAGGGGGCGCCCGAGCGCAGCGCGACCGACCGGACGCGGACCCCGCCGCCTCCCGAGCCGCCCCGGCCGACGATCGCGGCCGCGGCACCGTCGGAGGTCGGGCAGCACTGCAGCAGGGTCAGCGGATCGGCGATCGGGCGCGAGGCCAGGACCTCCGCCACGGTGAACCGCCCGCCGAAGGGGGCCCGCGGGTTCGCCAGCGCGTTCGCCTTGTTCTTCACCGCCACCGCGGCCAGCTGCTCGAGGGTGGTCCGGCCCTCGTGCAGCCACCGGGCGGCGGCCATCGCGTAGAGGGCGGGCAGCGCCAGGCCGGTGCGGCCCTCGGGGTCGGTCGGTTCGGGGACGATCGCGCCGTCGCCCATCCGCTCGATCCCCAGCGCCAGCACCCGCCCGTACCGGCCCGTGCGCACGGCCTCGCAGGCCTCGGCGAAGGCGGTGGTGCCGCTCGCGCACGCGTTCTCGACGGTCAGCACCGGCATGCCGGTGAGCCCCATCGCGCGCAGGACCCGCTGGGCCACCCCGGCGGGGCCGAACACGGTCCCGACCCACACGGCGTCGACCGTGCGGGGGCCGCCCGCGTCCCGGAACGCCTCGTCCACCGCGGCGAACGCGAGGTCGACGAGGTCGACGTCCGGCTGCCTGCCGAACCCGGACGTCCCGACGCCCTCGATCGCCACGGTCATGTCCGCTCCACCTTCAGCTCGGCGGCCGCCAGGAGGCGCACGCGGGCCCCGATCGGGAGCGGCGCCGCGCTGTGCGCCAGCACCCGCGGCCCGTCGTCGAGGTCGACGTAGGCCAGCGCGTAGGGCGGGGTCCGGTCGGCCACCGGGATGCGCACGACGGTCGCGCTCCAGACCGTTCCGCCGGGCCCGAACCGCGCGGGCTCGACGGGGCCCCCGCAGGTCGGGCAGGCGGGCCAGGTGAACGCCGACGGCTCCGCGCAGGCGGTGCAGCGGCGGCCCTCGACCAGGCCGTCGCCCGCAGGGCCCGCCACGACGACGGGGCGGGGATCGACGCTGCTCACGGCGCCCATGAAACCAAACTGTAGGTCGGTTATCAACGCGTCTTGACAGGTCTGCGTGGCGCAGGACACAGTGAAAGGGCATGGACGGCAAACCATGGTTTGTGGAACCGGCGAAAGGATCCCGACCGATGAAGTTCGGCTTCTTCACCATGCCCGAGCACCCGCCGCGCGAGAACTGGACGCTCTCGTACGACCGCGACATCGCGGCGATCGTGGAGGCCGAGCGGCTGGGCTTCCACGAGTACTGGATCGGCGAGCACCACACCGGCGGTTACGAGAACGTGCCGGTGCCGGAGTACATGATCGCCAAGGCGTCCGCGGTGACGCACCGGATCCGGCTCGGCACCGGAGTGATCAACCTGCCCTACCAGGACCCCTTCATGGTGGCCGAGCGCATGGCGTTCCTCGACCACCTCACCCACGGCCGTCTGGAGTACGGCTTCGGCGGCGGCGGGCTCCCCACGGACAAGGCGCTGTTCGGGCTCGAGCCGACCGAGGCCGCGCCGCGGACGAACGAGGCCCTGGACATCATCTGGCGGCTCCTCACCGAGGACGACCCGGTGAGCTACGAGGGCGTGTACTGGAAGTACGAGAACCGGCAGCTGCAGGTCGGGCCGTACCAGGACGTCCCGCCGTTCGCGATCGCGGGCCTCACCGGCGTGCACAACTACGCCAAGTGCGGCGAGCGGGGCTGGAAGCCGCTGTCGGTGCACTTCGCGCCCACGGACAACGGCACCTACACCGACGCCCCCGACCTCCGGGCCATGGGGGACGCGATGCTCTCCGCCGGTGCCTCGGCGGGCATCGACCCGGCCGTGACCAGGGACAACTGGCGCATCGTCCGCGAGGTCTACGTCGCCGACAGCAGAGACCAGGCGCTGAAGGACATCCGCGAGGGCGTCAAGCTCTCCTACGACTACCTGTTCGGGCTGGGCCTCGGCGCGCTGATGAAGATCGGCGACGGGATGACGGACGCCGACCTCACGCTGGACTGGATGGTCGAGAACATCCCCTGGATCATCGGCAGCCCCGAGGAGTGCACCCGCACGCTCAAGGAGCTGGAGGAGGAGACCGGCGGCTTCGGCACCCTGCTGATCAACGTGCGGGACTGGGTGACCACCGACAAGTGGAACCGGTCGAACGAGATGTTCGCCCGGTACGTCATGCCGCACTTCACCCGGCGGGAGCGCCTGGACCGGCGGCAGAAGCTGGCCGACCGCGCCCTCGGCATCGACTGACGGCCCGGGGTCGCGCCGCCCAGAGGAGGATCGATGACCTTCCCCCGGTACTGGGACGAGGAGCGGGAGACCCTCGAGCCCGCCAAGCGCGAGGCACTCGTCCTCGACCGCATCCAGTACCAGCTGCGCCACGTCTACGCCGAGCTGCCGTTCTACCGGAACCACTACGACGCCCACGGCTTCCACCCCGACCAGGTGCAGACGCTCGAGGACTTCACCACGAGGGTCCCGGTGATCACGAAGCGGCAGCTGGTCGCGGACCAGGCCGCGCACCCGCCGTTCGGCAGCTACGCCCGTGAGCTGCCGCCGGGCGGGATCGCGCGGATCCACGGCTCCTCCGGCACCTCCGGCGTGCCCACGATGTACGCGGTCTCGAAGAACGACTGGGAACGGGCGGGCGAGGTCCACGCCATGGCGCAGTGGTGCGCGGGCGTGCGGCCGGACGACATCGTGCAGGTCGGGTTCCCGTTCGGCCTCTTCTTCGGCGGCTGGGGCGTGGTGCAGGGCGCCGAGCGGATCGGGGCGACCCTGTTCCCGCTGGGCGTCACCGAGTCGCAGAAGCACCTCGAGCTGATCGGCAGGCTGGGCTCCACGGTCTTCAGCGCCACGCCGAGCTACTGCATCCACCTGCTGTCGGTCGCCGAGCAGCTCGGCATCGACCTGCGGGCGTCGAGCGTGGAGCACCTGCTCGTCGGCGGTGAGCCCGGGGGTTCCCTGCCCGGGACCGCCGCCATCATCCGGGAGGGCTGGGGCGCCACGGTGTCCGACGCGGGTTCCACCTCCGAGATGTACCCCTTCCAGACGAGCGTGGGGTGCGAGGCCCAGACCGGCACCCACCTCTACATCGACGAGGTGTTCACCGAGGTGGTGTCCGCGGCGGACCCGAACGTGCCGATCCCGGTGGGGGAGCGCGGCGCCCTCGTCTACACCCACCTGTGGCGGGACTCCCAGCCGATGATCCGCTTCGCGCCGGGGGACGAGTCCTACCTCGCCACGGACCCGTGTCCGTGCGGGCGCACCTACCCGCGGCTGCCGGAGGGCGTGCTCGGTCGGCTGGACGACATGCTCGTCATCCGCGGCGCGAACATCTACCCCAGCGCGGTCGAGACCGCGCTGCGCTCCGTGCCGGGGCTCGGCCCGGAGTTCCGGATGCGGGTCACCCGCAAGGGCGCGCTGGACGAGCTGACCGTGGAGGCCGAGGGGCCCGTTGCGCTGCAGGGGCCGACCGAGGACGCGTTGAAGCGGGTCCTCGGCATCCGGGTCCCCGCGGTGCTGCTCGCGCCGGGCACGTTGCCGGAGACCACGTTCAAGGCCCGCCGGGTGGTGGATGATCGCTGAATGCTGCTCGACCTGACCCAGCCGTTGGTCCCGGGGATGCAGGTCTACCCGGGTGACCCGCAGTTCCGCTGCACACCCGTCACCGCGGACGGGGTCACGGTCACCGAGCTGCACCTCGGCACGCACACCGGCACCCACGTCGACGCGCCCGCGCACGTGATCCCGGGCGGCGCCGGCGTCGCGGACCTGGACCTGGAGCTGTTCCGGGGCCGGGCGGTGCTGATGGACGGTCCGGAGCCGCCCGCCCTCCGCCCGGGGGACGTCCTGGTGGTCCACACCGGCTGGTCACGGTACTTCGGCACGCCCCGCTACCTCGACCACCCGGTGGTCGACCCCGCGGTGGCCCGGGCGATAGTCGCGGCGGGTGTGCGCGCGCTGGCCGTCGACACGCTGAGCCCGGACCCGAGGGACTCGCTCGCCGTGCACGAGATCGTCCTCGGCGCGGGCGGGGTGATCGTGGAGAACCTGCGCGGCGTGGAGCGGCTGCGGGGCCGCGACGCGATCCTCACCTTCCATCCCCTGGCCCTGCAGGGGGACGGCTCCCCGGTCCGCGCCGTCGCCGAGCTGGCCTAGGCGCGTCGAGGCGCCGCCGGACGGCCCGACCCGCGACGCCCAGGGCGACCACCCCCAGGCCGGCGAGCATGGCGCCCGTCGGGAGGGTGGCGGCCAGGACGAGGCAGCCGACCAGACCCGCGACGGCGACGGGGCGGGAGCGGCGGTCGAGGGTGACGGCCGAGGCGTTGGCGACCGCGTAGTACAGCAGCACCCCGACACCCGAGGCCGCGATGACCCCGCGCAGGTCCACGGCCGACACCAGGACCGCGACCACCACGCCGGTCACGACCAGCGCCGAGCGGCCGCGGTAGAGGCGGGGAAGCTCGCGGTCGTCCGCCATGGCGTTCGCCGTGCGGCCCACGCCTGCCAGCAGGGTCAGCAGCACCCCCGCACACGCCACGGCGGCCCCGACCCGCACGACGACCGAGGCGCCGGGCAGCCCACCCGCCACGTCCGCGAGCGGGGCGACCGACCGGGCCAGCCCGGCGGGGCCGAGGGTGAGCAGCGCCGTCCCGCCCACGACGGCGTAGATCGCGAGCACGGAACCCAGCGCGATCCGGATGGCCAGCGGGAGGGTGCGCGCGGGATCGCGGACGTCTCCGCCCAGCGTGGCGATCCGTGCGTACCCGGCAAAGGCGAAGAACAGCAGGCCCGCGGCCTGCAGCACGCCGAACGCGCCGGCCGACGGCCCCTCGGTGAGCCGGTCGGCGCTCGGGTCGCCCCCGACGAGCCCGGCGACCACGACCACCGCCAACGCCGCGAGCGTGACCGCCACGAGGACGCGCGCCGCCGCGGCGGTGCGGGTGATCCCGAGCAGGTTGACGCCGGTCAGCGCCACCACGGCGACGACCGCCGGGACGGCCGGGACGGCGGGCCAGACGTAGGCGCCGAAGGTCAGCGCCACCGCCGCGCAGCTCGCCGTCTTCCCGACGACGAAACACCACCCGGCCAGGAACCCCCAGCCCGCCCCGAGCCGCTCCCGCCCGTAGACATAGGTGCCGCCGGACTCCGGGTACCGCGCCGCGAGCCGCGCGGAGGAGAGCGCGTTGCAGTAGGCGACCGCCCCGGCCACCAGGAGCGCGACCGGCAGCCACGCCCCGGCCACCGCCGCCGCGGGCCCGAAGGCCGCGAACACCCCGGCCCCGAGCATCGACGCCAACCCGACGACCACCGCATCCGAGAGCCCCAGGCGCCGCACCCCGCGACACTAGTGCCCCGTCCAGGAACGTCCGGGCCGGAATCGGTGGGTGGGCCGCCGGCGTCACTCCATCCAGACGATGATCTGGTCGGCGATGCAGGCGGGCTTGTCCGCGCCCTCGATCTCCACGACGGCGCGGAAGCCGGCCTTGGCGCCGCCGGGGACGGGCGCGACGTCGAGGAGGGTGACCTCGGCGCGGATCCGGCTGTCGACCGGGACGGGATGGGTGAAGCGGACCTTGTCGAAGCCGTAGTTCACCCCCCGCGACGCCTCCGGCACCGCGGCGAGCTCGCCGATCAGCACCGGGACGAGCGACAGCGTCAGCATCCCGTGGGCGATGGTCGCGCCGTACGGGCCCGCGGCCGCGCGGGCCGTGTCGACGTGGATCCACTGGTGATCGTCCGTGGCGTCGGCGACGGTGTCGATGCGGGGCTGCTCGACGACCCGCCAGGCGGTGTGCCCCAGGGACGTCCCGGGCGGGCAGGCGAGCAGGTCGGCGACGGTCCGGAAGGTGGTCATCCGAGCGCCGGCACCCGGTCGGGGTCGGTCTCGTCGTGCCCGAACTCGTCCGCGCCGAAGTACGCCGCCTCCACCAGGTACCGGTCGCGGAGCAGGTCCGCCGCGGCGCCGGTCAGCACGACCCGGCCGTGGTTGAGGATCACGCCGCGGTCCGCGATGGACAGCGCCAGCTCGATGTGCTGCTCGACCAGGATGAGCCCGATGCCGTCCTCCTGCGCGAGGTCGCGGATGGCGGGCAGCATCTCCTGGACGATCTTCGGTGCCAGCCCGAGGCTCATCTCGTCGATGATCAACACCTTGGGCTCGGCCAGCAGGGCCTTCGCGATCGCGAGCATCTGCTGCTCACCGCCCGACATCAGGCCCGCCTTGCGCCCCTCCAGGTTCCGCAGGACCGGGAAGCGGTCCAGCACCGCGCCCTCCCGCCGGGCGTCCGGCCTGCGGGCGGCCAGCCGCAGGTGCTCGCGCACGGTGAGGCCGTAGAAGATGCCGCGGTCGTCCGGCACCAGGAGCACACCGGCGCGCGCGACCTGGTGTGGCCTGCGCCTGCCCAGCGGAGCGCCGAGCACGTCGACCACGCCCGCCAGCAGCGGGACGAGCCCGACCATCGCCAGCAGGGACGTGGTCTTGCCCGCGCCGTTGGGCCCGAGCAGGGCGACGACCTCACCCGGGGCGACCGAGACCGTCAGCCCGCGGACGCGCGGCGGGCGGTCCGGGCCGCGACCAGCAGGTTCTCGGCGACCGCGAGGTTGTACCCGGCCGCGAGATCGCGCGTCACTCCGGGACAGGGGATCCGCCCGCTCCTTCGCCCGCACCAACTCCCGGGTCAACAAGCTCGTCTCGGCGCTGCAGGGCCTACCTGCACGGGCGCAAGAAGGACATGATCATCCGGGGCGGCGAGAACATCTATCCCGTGGAGATCGAGACGGTGCTCGCCGAGCACCCGTCCGTGGTCCAGTGCGTCGTGATCGGGGTGCCGGACGAGCACTGGGGCGAGACCGTGCGCGCCTACGTCACCGCCCCGCCGTGGTCCGGGGCGGCGGAGGATCTGGCGGCGGAGCTCGTGGAGCTGTGTCGGGGGCGGCTGGCCCGGTACAAGGTGCCCGCCGAGGTCGTGGTGCGGGAGGAGCTGCCCATGAACGCCAGCGGGAAGATCCTCAAGCGTGAGCTCAGACGGCTCGACACGTGAGCACCCGCGCCCCCGGACCGCAGGTCAGGGCCGGTAGACTGCGTCATCCGGTCCGCTCGGTCCGGGTCGCCGGTGAGTAGGGGACAGACGATGGCATCGCGTGGCGGCAGCTCCCGCGGCAGGCGGGTCACGGCCGCGAGCGATCCCCAGCAGCAGCGCCGGGACAGCGGTCCGCAGACCGACAAGGGGCAGGCCCGCCGGGAGCAGCTCCTCGAGGCCGCGCACACGGTGTTCATGCGGAAGGGCTTCCTCGACGCGCGCGTCGCGGACATCGTGGCGGAGGCGAACGTCGCCCAGGGCACGTTCTACAGCTACTTCGACTCGAAGGACACGATCTTCCGCGAGGTCGCCCGGATCACCACCGACCGGATGCTGGAGGACGTGGCCGCGGCCACGGTCACGTCGCCGGAGGCGCCGATGATCGACCGCATCCGCGCGGGCCTCAAGGGCTACATCGAGGTCTACCGGGAGAACGCCCGCATGATCGCCCTGACCGAGCAGGTCGGCACGTTCACGCCCGAAATGCGCGAGATGCGGCTGCAGATGCGGGAGGGGTGGCTCGCCCGGTTGGAGCGGGTGCTCAAGCGGCAGCAGGCCGAGGGCATCGCCGACCCGACGCTGGACCCCTACATGACGATCCAGGTGCTGGGCGCCATGGCGGACCACGCCTGCTACGTGTGGCTCTCGCTGGGCAAGCCGTTCGACGAGACCGAGGTGTTGGACTCCCTCACCCGCGTGTGGGCGCGCACGATCGGCGTCGAGGACTCCCAGGCCTGGCAGGTCTGACACAGCTGACCAAACGATCGGTCGAATTCTCCGGACCGAACGGTTGACCAGGAGCCCGCGGCGGGTCCAATGGACGGGTGACGGACACCGGAGGTCCTGGGCCGCAACGGATCGCGCCGCGCGCGCGGCCGCTCGAACCCAGCCGGTACGACCGGATCCTGGAGGCGGCGGCGGAGCTGTTCCGCAGCCAGGGCTACGCGGCGACGAGCGTGGCCGAGGTCGCGGCGGCGGCGGGCCTGCTCAAGGGCAGCGTCTACCACTACATCCGCACCAAGGAGGACCTGCTCGCCGCGATCGTCGAGGAGGCGCACGCGGGCACCGGGCAGCTGGGGGAGGAGCTGCGGGCGTCGCAGGCGTCCGCGGTCGAGAAGCTGCGGACGGTGATCGAGCGGCACCTGCGGGGCACGGAGAAGAACCTCGTCCAGGTCCAGGTGCTGTTCCGCGAGTTCTCGACCCTGCCCCCCGAGCGGTTCGCGGCGGTCGTCGAGCGCCGCGACACCTACGAACGCGCGGTCCGGGAGCTGGTCCGCCAGGGTCAGGCCGAGGGTGTCTTCGCGGCCCACCTCGATCCCCGACTGACCGCCGCCGCGGTCCTGGCCACCCTGAACTCCGTGCAGGCGTGGTACCGGCCGGACGGCCCCATGAGCATGACCGAGATCATCGACGGGTTCACCGACCTCCTGCTCCGCAGCGTCGGCGTCGAGACGCATCCCGACCTGAGGAGACCGAACTGATGAAGACCGGTGCGGAGTACCTGGCGTCGATCGACGACGGGCGCAGGGTGTGGTTCGAGGGCGAGCTCGTCGACCGCATCGAGGACCACCCGATCCTGGGCGCCGGCGCGACGCTGATCGCCGAGGGCTACGACAAGGTGTACGACCCGACCGGTGACCACAGCCCGTTCTCCGACGTCCCGACGGACGCCTACCCGGAGTCGTTCGTCATCCTCGAGGACGTCTTCGTCCCGACCGAGCGCGTCTTCCTCGACGGGCAGACCCGGTACGCCACCGTGTTCGCGCACTCGCTGGGGCTGTGGGAGCGCCTCGGCGGGCTCTCCTCGATGGCGGACGGTGCGGACCTGCTGGTCGGGCTCGCCCAGCTGATCGCGCAGGCGAACGGCACCGAGTCCGTGGCGCACGTCCGGGACAAGATCGACGACATGCTGATCCAGGCCACGCTGATCCGCGCCTCGCTCGAGGCCGCGATCACGCACTGCCACGTGGGCGACAACGGCGCCGCCTTCCCCGACGAGCTGTACACCAACGCGGGCAAGTACTACGCGGCCTCGCACTACGACCGGCTCGTGCAGAGCCTGCACGACATCGCGGGCGGCTCGATCGTCACCGCGCCGTCGCTGGCGGACCTGCGCAACCCCGAGATCGGCCCGGCGGTGCGCAAGTACATGCAGGCCAACCCGGAGATCGACGGCGAGATCCGGCTCCGCCTGTTCCACCTGATCCGGGACATCTCGGCGGACACCTACGGCGGCTGGAGGCTCGTCACGAACATCCAGGCGGGCGGCGGGCTCTACGCGCAGAAGATCGTCACACGCAAGTGGTACCCGATGGACAAGGCGGTCGCCCAGGCCAAGGAGCTGGTCGGCGTCCCGTTCTGACCCCGCGACCGGGCAGGATCCCGCAGCCGCTGTCACCGGTGACACCGGGTGCGGGGTCCTCCGCCCGTGGGGCGACTTGCCCGGGGCACCCCCGTCCTACCATCCTGCTGGGGTGACTGAGGACTCCGTCCGACTCGACACTGACGAATCCGGGCTGGCGCGGGCACTGCCGCGCCCGTCGCACGGACACGACGAGATCCAGGGTGTGCCGTTCCGCCCGGTCGGCTTCCGGGACGACGACCTGCCCACCGCGCTGGAACGCTCGGCCCGCTGGCTGCGCGAGGTGCAGGAGTGGCTGGGCGAGCCCGTCGACGTGATCGGCGTGCACCTGGACTACGACGACTCGCCCGGCGGCATCTACTACGAGGTCAAGCTGCTCTGCAACGACGAGGACCTCGCCGGCGTGCCCATCGCCCTGCGGCAGCGGGCGGCACAGGGGACGGCGGACTGACTCCACCGCTCAACCGGCCCGCGCGCCCGGATCCGGGCGCGCGGGCCCCGGCTCCGCTACACCGTGACGCCGTGGCGCTCCAGCTCGTCGAGCTGGGCGGCGGTGAGGCCGAGCACCTCGGTGAGGACCTCCCTGGTGTGCTCGCCCAGCGCCGGGGCCGCGGCGCGCGGGGACATGGGGGAGCGCGAGGCCACCCACGGGACCGAGGGCAGCCTGTGGGGGCCGATCTCGGAGTGCGTCAGCTCCGGGAAGAAGCCGCGCGCGGCGAGCACGGGATGGCGGTGCACCTCGCCGATCGTGGCGACGATCTCGGCGCCGATCCCCTTGGCCTGCAACGTCTCCACCACCTCGGCGGGGCTGCGCTCCGCGGTCCAGGCCGAGACCGGGGCCTCCAGCTCGTCCTCGTGCAGCCTGCGTGACCCCAGCGTGCGAAACCGCGGGTCGTCGGCGAGGCCGGGATCGCCCATCACGTCCGCCAGCGCGGCGAACGCGGCGTCGTCGGCCACGCTGACCGCCACCCAGTCCGCCCCGCCGCGGCAGCGGAACGTGCCGTGCGGGCTGCGTGCCTCGTCCCGGTTGTGGATCACCGGGACCTCGCCGCCGGTCGCCCCCGCGAACAGCACGGGCCAGGGGAACGCCGCGAGGCAGGACTCGAACATCGCCGTCTCGACGCGGACGGGTTCGCCCGTCGTGCGGGCCCGGTACAGGGCACCCAGCGTGGCGACGGCCGTGGTGATGCCCGCCATCGGGTCCGGCAGGGACATCACCAGGTCGGTCGGCCCGCCGCGGACGCGGCCGTTGGACGTGGCGATCCCGCAGAGGGCGTCGATCAGCGAGCCGTAGGCCGTGTGTCCGGAGTACGGGCCGGACTCGCCGAAGCCGGTCATCGAGACCGCGACGATCCGCGGGTTGATCTCGGTCAGCCGCTCGAAGGGGAAGCCCATGCGCCCCAGGGCGCCCGCGCTCATGTTGTCGATCACCACGTCCGCCGTGGCGATCAGGTCGCGCAGCAGCTCCCGGCCGCGTTCGGTCTTGAGGTCGAGTGCGACGGACCGCTTGCCCTGGTTGTTCTGGTTGAAGTACCCGGAGCGGTTCACCCCGACGATCTCGTCCGCGTAGGGACCCAGTCCCCGCGTGGTCTCGAGCCGGGTCGACGACTCGATCTTGAGCACGTCCGCGCCCAAGTGGGCCAGCTGCATCGCCGAGAAGGGGCCCGCCCACACCACGGTGAGGTCGACGACGCGGATCCCGGCGAGCGGGCCCGGGACGGGGGCGCCCGCGCCCGCGGCGGGGGAGGGCCGCTCGGCGGGGGTGGTCCACAGCGCCTCGGCGTCCCCCGAGCCCAGGCGCGGCACGGGGCCGCGCTCGGGCGGGACCGCGCCGTCGAAGCGCCGGGGCCGCACGGGCACCGGCACGCCGTCCCCGGTGGCGAACCGCGCCGTCGGCAGCGACGAGCGGGCCGCCAGGTGGTCCCACTCCAGGATGTCCCGGGCGCCGTGGATCGGGCAGGCGGCGATCCGGTGCTCGTAGGCGAGGTCGAGGAACTCCCGCATCGTGTAGGGGGCGAGCGCCTCCCGGACGAACACGTCGAGGACGTCGTGGTTCTCGTCGCGACCCGCGCTGGTGTCGAAGAGCTCGATGGCGCCCCAGTCCGGGTCCCCGAGCAGGTGCACCAGCCTGCGGAACTCCTCGTCGCGGGTGATCTGCATGAGGACCCGGCCGTCGACGAGCTCGTAGAAGCCCCACGGCCCGACGCTGCGGTTGCCCTGCCAGACCGGCGCCGTGCCGGTGTAGGCCCAGCGGGAGACGGCGGTGGCCAGCACGGAGGCGACGGCGGCCTGCTGGGAGACGTCGACCCGCTGGCCGCGTCCGCTGCGCCGGCGCTCGAACAGTGCGCCGAGCACCGCGACGACCGCGCCGCAGGCCGCGTGCACGCTCGACAGCTCGCCGCGGTAGCGCAGCGGCTGCGGGTCGTCGTCGGTCAGCGACGTCGAGTTGACGCGCAGCAGCCCCGAGGCGGCGAGGGCGAGCAGGTCGTCCGATCCGTGGGGGCCCGCCCCGGTGCCGATCCGGCCCAGGGCGGAGACGTCGACCACGACCAGCCCCGGGTCGTCCGCGACCAGGCGCTCGACCTCGGCGTCGGTCAGGAACGGGTCCCCGTCCCGGGAGCCGCGCAGGACGACGTCCGACCGCGCGGCGAGGGCGCCGAGGTCCGCGGACCGCGACACCGAGCTCTTGCCCGCGTGGAAGTAGGCGAACGCCGCGCTGCGCTCCGCGTCCGGCACCCCGCCCGCGAACGGGCCGAGCGCACGCAAGGGGCTGCCGGGCCCGGACTCGACGAGCACCACGTCGGCGCCCAGGTCGGCGAGCAGCCGCCCCGCGTACGCGAGGGCGATCGTGTCACCGGCCTCGAGCACCCTGACCCCCGCGAGCGGGCTTTCCACACTCGGCGAACATGACGTCATCGTCACACCCTTCGTCGCCGGTGAGCCTAGCGATTCGCGGCTCCGAACGGCACCCCTCGTGGCGATCTCGAACTCCGGGCGGGCCCCGTGGACTCGCGCACCACCAGGACGGACGGGAGGACCGGGTCGTCCGGCGCGGTGCCGGTGACGAGATCGACCAGCGCCCGGCCCGCTGGCTCGGCGGGGCTGGTCACCGTGGTGAGCGGCGGGTGGCAGAAGGAGGCGCCGAAGACGTCGTCCGCCCCGACGACGCTCACGTCGCCGGGCACGGGCACCCCGGCCCGTTCGAGGTGTTGCAGGACGCCGATCGCGATCAGGTCGTTGAACGCCACCAGGGCCGTCGCCCCGGTGGCCAGGCCCGCCTCCGCGGCCGCGGACCCGGACCCGAGGACGGGGGCGTGCGGGCCCACCGCGTGGAAGGAGACGCCGTGGCGCTCGGCGTGGGCGGTCAGGGTGCGTCGGCGTTCACCGTCCGCCCAGGAGGTCTCGGGCCCGCGCAGGTAGACCAGGGTGCGGTGACCGAGCCCGGCGAGGTGCTCGACGGTCTGGGCGCTCGCGGCGTCGATGTCCGCGACCACGCCCGGCAGCCCGGCCAGCGGCCGGTTGAACACCGCGGCCGGGTGGCGGCGCAGCAGCGGCGCGAGGTCGTCGGCGGAACCGCGGGGGGACACCAGCAGGAACCCGTCGACGAACGAGCCGAGCCGACGCAGGTGGGCGGCCTCGATCGCGGCGTCCTCCTGGCCGTCGGCGAGCACGATGCTGTGCCCGGCCGCCGCGGCCTGCGCCTCGGCTCCGCGGATCAACCCGACGTGGTGGGGGTTGGTGACGTCCGGGACGAGCAGGGCGAACAGCCCCGTCCGGCCCGAGGGGAGCGCCTGCGCCATGCGGTTGGGCACGTAGCCGAGCCGCTCGGCGACCTCCGCCACGTGCGCGCGGGTGCGCTCGGACACGCGGCCGGGGTTGGACAGCGCCCGGGACGCGGTGGACGTCGCGACGCCGGCCGCGCGGGCGACGTCGTAGATCGTCACGGCCCGCGGACGGGCGTCCCCGGTGTGATTCATGGCGGCATTCCACCACGGGCCTGCACCTGAGCGGCAACCGGTTGCCATACTGGTTCGAGTCGAAGAGAGGGAGCACTGCGCAGCATGGGGACCGTCCGGTCGGGGGTCAGGAGCGGGACACGGGACGACAGGGGTGGACGCGCCGTCTGGGCGGTGTGGGCCGCCGCGATCGCGGTGTACCTGCTCGCGGTCACCCAGCGGACCTCGCTCGGGGCGGCCGGACTCGACGCCGCGGACCGCTTCGGGATCGACCCCGGCACGCTCTCGCTGTTCGTCTTCCTCCAGATCACCGTGTACGCGGCCGGGCAGATCCCCGCCGGGATGCTGGTGGACCGGTACGGCCCCCGCCGAATGCTGCTGGTCGGCGGGCTGATCCTCGGCGTGGGCCAGGGCGTGCTGGCCTTCACCGGGGCGCTGCCGCTCGCGCTCGGCGCCCGGGCCCTGGTCGGCGCGGGAGACGCGGTGGTGTTCTCCGCGGCGATGGTGGTCGTGGCGCGCTGGTTCCCGCCCCGCCGGGTCCCCGTCGTCACCCAGGTCACGACGATCGTCGGACAGCTGGGCCAGGTGCTCTCCGCGCTGCCGCTGCTCCTGCTGCTCCACGCCGCGGGCTGGACCGCGGCCTTCGCCGCGGCCGCCGCGGCCAGCGTGCTCTCCGCGGCCGTCGCCGGGACGGTGGTGCGGGACGGCCCCCGCGGCTGGCGGGCCCCGCCGCCGGTGTCGGCGCGGACGATGCTGCGCCAGGTCGCGGACGTCTGGCGGCGGCCGGGGACGCGGCTCGGGTTCTTCGGCCACCTCGGCACGCAGTTCTCGATGATGACGTTCGCGCTGCTCTGGGGCCTGCCCTACCTCGTGTCGGCGCAGGGGCTGGACCCGCTGGTCGCGGGCTCCCTGATGACGCTGCTGGTGTTCGCCGCGGTGGTGGTCGGGCCACTGGTCGGGGTGCTCACCGCGCGGCACCCGATGCGCCGCTCGTGGATCCTGCTGTCGGTCATCGCGCTCACGGCGGGCACCTGGACGGCCGTCCTCGTCCAGCCCGGCCGGGCCCCGATGTGGCTGCTCGTCGTCCTGATCGTGGTGCTCGCGATCGGCGGGCCGGCGTCGGTGGTCGGTTTCGACATCGCGCGGACGACGAACCCGGGCTCCACCCTCGCCGTCGCCCAGGGCATGGTCAACATCGCGGGGTACAGCGCGTCCGTGGTGGTCCTGATGGTGATGGGGTGGGTGCTGACCGCACTGGGCGGCTTCACCCCGGAGGGCTTCCGGGTGGCATGGCTGGTGCAGTACCCGGTGTGGGCGGTCGCCGTCGTCGGGATCCTGGTCACCCGCCGCAAGGCCCGTCGGGTGGACGCCGCGCGCGGGATCGCCCCGCGGCCGCTGCGTGACGTCGTCCGGCGCAGGCCCGCCTCGCCGACCTGCGGCCGGGTTGCCGTGGGCGTCCCCGAGCAATGAGGAGGCCCGGCCCCGACCGGGTGGGTCGGGACCGGGCGTCGTCGGCGGTCCCCCTCGAAAGCCGACGACCGGACACATCCGGCGGGCCGTCGTACCCGCCGGATGCTCCCAGCCTGCGTTCGGCGCCGGGCGCCGATCGGTTCAGCTCTTCGGCATGAGGACCTTGTCGATCACGAACACGGTGGCGTTCGAGGTCGGGATGTTGCCGCAGAGGATGTTCGCGGTGTTGCCCATCCCGTCGGTGACGGTCGGGGCCTCCGGCGTGCCGCCGATCGTGACGGTGCCGCCTGCGAGCTCGGTGACCGTGCCCGCGTCGACCAGCCCGGTGGCGTCGTAGCGCTTCGGGACGACGTGGTAGCTCAGCAGCCCGCCCAGCTGCTGCTGGTTCGCCAGCAGGCTGGTGAAGGCCTGGTCGCCGACCTGCTTCTGGACCGCCTCGAACGCGCCGTTGTACGGGGCGAACACGGTGATGGCCTGCTGCTGGTTGAGGGTGTCGGCCAGGCCGGGGACCTTGCCGACGGCGGTGACGAGCGTGCTCAGCAGCGGGTTCGTGCTCGCGGCGGTGGCGACCGGCTGCGGGCCCATCGCGTTGAGCGACCCGGGCGCGTCGCCCTGCGGGAGCTGGCCGCAGGCCGGACCGAAGACGTCGGCGTTGGTGGTGACGCCGTTGCCCGCCGCCGCCGGTGCGGACGTCGGCGCCTGGGACATCGGGGCCTGCGACGGGGTGGCCGGTGCGGCCGACTCGGACGAGCCGCAGGCGGCCAGCGAGACGGTCAGAGCGGCGATCGCGCCCGCGGCGGCGATGCGGAAGGTCTTGCGCATAGCGATTTCTCCTTGAATCCTCCGGCCCGGTGGACCGGACCCTCGACAGTTGTTCGGTGCGTTGTGCGGATCGGTTCGATCGATTTCTCAGGCGACCGTGAAAATGGTCGCGGGCCAGCCGGAGGCCCCGTCGGGAATGGGGTCGGCACGCTGTTCGGTCTGGACGTTCCCGGCGGCGTCGGTCGCCCGCACCTGGACGGTGTGGCTGCCCGCTGGGAGGTCGAAGTCGGCGGTCCACATGCGCCAGGTCCGCCCGTTCACCGCGGTCGAGAGGGTCGCCTCGCGCCAGGGACCGCCGTCCATCCGGACCTCCACGCGGCCGATCCCGACGGGCTGGGACCAGGCGATGCCCGCGCAGCGCACCGGGCCCGCAGGCACCGTGGCGAAGCCGCGGGGGGCGTCGATCCGGGACTGGGTCTTGATCGGGGCCCGCTGCGCCCACCCGCGTTCGAGCCAGTACGCCCGGCGGGCGTCGAACGTGGTCAGTTCGAGGTCGACCAGCCACTTGGTCGCGGACACGTAGCCGTAGAGCCCGGGGACGACCATCCGCACCGGGAACCCGTGTTCCGGCGGGAGCGCCTCGCCGTTCATCCCGACGGCGAGCAGGGCCCCCCGGTCGGGTTCGAGCACGACGTCCGTGGGGGTCCCCGCGGTCCAGCCGTCGACGCTCGTCGCGAAGATCTGGTCCGCGCCCGGGCGCACCCCGGCGTCGAGCAGGAGGCTGCGCAGGTCGACCCCGGTGAAGGTGGCCGTGGAGATGAGATCCCCGCCGACCGGGTTGGACACGCAGGTCATCGTGATGGTGCGGTCGACGAGGGGCCGGGCGAGCAGGTCGTCGAAGGTCAGCGTGAGCTCACGCTCGACCAGGCCGTGCAGGCGCAGGCTCCAGTCCTCGGCGCGCACCTCGGGGACCCGCAGCGCGACGTCGATCCGGTAGAAGTCCGCGTTGGGGGTCACGAACGTGGGCGTGCCCGCCGCGGCGAAGTCCGCGCCCGCCGGGATCGCCGGCGCCCGCTCGGTGCGCAGCGCCGCGGCCAGCCGCCGGGTGACCCGGTCGCGGGACTCGGCGTACCCGCCGCCGACCAGCAGGCTGCCCGCCCCGGCCGCGACCGACAGCACCGCCACCGCCGCGAGCCCACCCAGCAGCACCGCGCGCCGGGTGTGGTCCTGGCGGGCGGGTCTGCGGAACCCCACGAACACCGCCACCCCGACGAGCAGCGCCACCACGGGCGCCACGAGATCGACCGGTCCGAACGTGGGGGCCCCGACCACGGCCGCGATCCCGGCGAGGCCGAGCGCGACGATCAGCACGACCCCGCGCCGCAGCAGCCCCGCCACGGCGGCGAGGAGGAGGATCACCACGGCCATCCCGGTGAGCAGGACCGGCTTGTCGGCCGTGCCGAAGGTCGTTTTCGCGAATTCGGTGAGGAACTGCGGCGAAAACCGGATCACGGTGTCCCCGACCGCCAGGAAAGGCGACGATCCGGGCGCGATCAGAGCGGCGACGAGCTGCCCTGAGGAGATCGCGGCGAGGACCGACACGATCCCGGTTGCGGCGGCGACGGCGCGGTTGGTGGACACGAGAGGTGTTCGCGCGTCCGGCCGATCCGGTTCGGCCGGTGGGCGGGGGGCACCCGGTCGTGCGGGATGATCGGGGCATGCGTGCGTACGGCTTCACCCGGACCGGCGGCCCGGAGACCCAGACCTTCCTGGACGTGGCGGTACCGGAGCCGGGGCCCGGGGAGCTGCGGGTCCGGGTGCGCGCGGCCGGGGTGAACCCGGGGGACTGGCGGTTGCGCGAGGGCGCCTACGGCACGGTCCCGCCGGCCGTGCTGGGTCGGGAGGTGGCCGGGACCGTCACCGCGGTGGGGCCGGGCGTCACGGGCTTCGGGACGGCCGACGAGGTGTTCGGCGGCTGCCCGGGCATGGTCGGGGGCTGGGCCGAGGAGGCGATCGTGACCGCGGGGTTCGCCGCGCACCGGCCCGCGTCCGTGCGCCCCGAGGACGCGGCCGCGCTGCCGGTGGCGGCGGGCACGGCGTTCGACGCGCTGGAGGGTCTCGCGCTCCCCGCCGGGTCGACGCTGCTGGTCAACGGGGCGGGTGGCGGGGTCGGCGTGCCCACCCTGCAGCTCGCCCGGGCGGCGGGGCTGCGGGTGGTGGGGGTCGCGAGCCCGCGCAAGCACGCGCTCGTCGAACGCTTCGGCGGGATCCCGGTGGCCTACGGCGACGGCGTGCTCGACCGGGTGCGGGCCGTCGCGCCGGACGGCGTGGACGCCGTGTTCGACCTGGTCGGCGGCGACCCGCTGCGCGCCGTGGCGACGCTGCTCACCGACCGCTCCCGGCTGCGTTCGATCGCGGACAAGGGCCTCGCGGCGGAGCTGGGCGGCCGGGACGTGATGCGGGACCGGAGCACCCGCGTCCTCGACGCCCTGGCCACCGAGGTGGCGGCGGGCAGGCTGGACCCGCACGTCACCGAGGTGCTGCCCCTGGAGCAGGCCGAACGGGCCCTGGCCGAGGTCGAGAACGGGCACGCCGAGGGCAAGGTCGTGCTGCGTATCGCGTAGTTCGGGCCTGCGCCGCGTAGTTCGGGCCTGCGCCGCGTAGTTCGGGCCTGCGCCGCGTAGTTCGGGCCTGCGCCGCGTGGCTCAGGCCTGCGCCGCGGCTCGGGCGTGCGCCGGGGTCCAGCCCAGGCGCGGGCCGAGGGCGCCCGCGATGTCGCCCAGGATCTGGGTGTAGTCGTCCGGGCGGAAGGTGAAGGGCAGCGCGAAGACCACCTCCTCCACCCGCTGGTAGCCGGCGTGGGCCGCCAGCCGCTCGGCGATCTCCTCGGACGTCCCCACCAGGTCCGGGGCGAAGAGCATGCCGGGGCCCTGCGGCTCCCGCGTGCGCGGCGTGCGCGCCTCGACGTAGGCGTGGTAGCGCTCCCGCTGGTCCGCGGTGGCGGAGTCGGTGGGGATCACGACCAGGCCCTGGGAGACGCGACCCTCCGGCCGGACCTCCCGGTACGCGTCGATCTGGGCGGCCTGGATGGCGGCGAAGTCCCACACGCCGTTCGGCGGAGCCTGCTCGGCGCGGACCACGCTGCTGGTCAGCAGGTTCATCTCCAGCTCGCCCGCCCGGCGGGCGGACGACAGGCCGCCCGCGCCGTACCAGAGCCGGGCACGCAGCCCGGGGGAGTGCGGCTCGACGCGCTCGGAGAACGTCTCGAACCCGGCCGTCCCGGAGAAGCCGCTGACCTGCTCGCCCGCCACCGCACGCAGGAAGCGGGTGAGCCGCTCGGTGCTGAAGTCCTCCTGGTCGGCGGTGTCCGGGTAGAGGGCCTCGCGCACGTCCTCCCACCGCATGGGCGGGCCCACGCTCACGCCGGGGTTGAGCCTGCCGCCGGAGAGCAGGTCCACCGTCGCGAAGTCCTCGGCCAGCCGCAGCGGGTTCTCCCAGCCCAGGGGGGTGACGGCGGTGCCCAGCTCGATCCGCGACGTGCGCTGCGAGGCCGCCCCCAGCAGCGCCACCGGCGACGAGACCCCGTACTGGAGGTGCCGGTGGCGCAGGAACGCGCTGTCGAACCCGAGCTGCTCGCCCAGTTCGATCATGCGCAGTGTGGACTCGTGACCGCCCGCGGGGTCGTCGCGGTCGAACAGGCCGATGGTGAGGAAACCGAGCTTCTGCAGCACGTCGGCTGCAACACCGCGGCCCGCGCGCTGCTTCCCGGTGTCGGCCGGGACGCCGACCGAGTACGGTGGTCGCACGAGTTCAGACCACGTGCTCGCCCCGAGAGCCGAGAGCGGCCGCGCGCCGCATGACGCAGGAAGGTGGCGAGGGCTCACCCCACGAGCCCGAACCCGTGACATCTCTCCACCGTGACCAGCAGCTTCTCGTCGGGGACGAGACGCCGTGGCACGCTGCGGCCGTCGCGTCGTTCGTGGTCGACGACGCCGGAGTCGTCTCCGCGGCCAACGCGTTGTCCCGCGAGCTGCTGCCGAGCGTCCTCCCGGGCGCGCTCCTGGCCGACGCCGCGCCCGCCTGGCTGTGCGCGACCGGCCCCGCGTCCGGCGAGCTCGACGACCGGCGCTACCAGGCCCGGCCCGTCCGGCTCTCGGACGCCACCTGCTGGTGGCTCCTCGACGACACCGACGCCGAGGACGCCCGCTCCGAGCTGGGACTGGCCCGGGAGCGCACCGCGTTCCTGACCGAGGCCTCCGACGAGCTGCTCGGCTCGCTGAACCTGCAGCGCTGCATGGACATCGCCGCCCGGCTCGCCCTGCGCCATCTCGCGGACGCGGCCTGGGTGGTGGGTCCCGGCGGTCCCCGCCCCGTCGTCGTCGCGACGCCGGAGGGTTTGCGGCACTCCACCCTCGACCACCCCCCGGAGGAGGTCCTGGGCCTGGAGGAGGCGCTGCTCGGCTTCCCGCCCGTGCCCAGCCGCTGGCTCGACCCGAGCGGGGTGCCCGGGTGGCTCGCGCCGGAGGGCTTCGGCCCGATCGGCTCCGTCGTCATCACCCCGCTGCCCGGTCACGCCGTGGCGGCCGGCGCGCTCATCCTGCTGCGCAAGCCGTCGAGCCCGCGGTTCTCCGCGGCCGAGGAGGAGATCGCCCGGCTGTTCGCGGCCCGCGTGGGCGTGGCGCTCTCGGCGGCACGGATGTTCGCCCAGCAGGCGAGCGTGACCGACACGCTGACCCGTGAGCTGCTGCCGCCGGTGCTCCACCAGCTGCCGGGCGTGGAGCTCGCGGCGCGGTACCGGCCCGCCTCGGACACCGACCGGGTCGGCGGGGACTTCTACGACGTCCACCCGGCGGACACCGAGGACGGCGAGTCGCTCGTCGTGCTCGGGGACGTGTGCGGCAAGGGCCTGGAGGCCGCCGTGCTGACCGGCCGGATCCGCAGCACCGTGCAGGCGTTGCTGCCGATGGCCGCCGACCACCTGCAGATGCTCCGCCTGCTGAACACCGCGCTGCTGAGCACCGAGCACACCCGCTTCGCCACCATGGTGCTGGGCTCGGTGAGCCGCCGTCACGCGGACGTCCGGCTGCGGCTGACCAGCGCGGGGCACCTCCCGCCGCTGGTCGTGCGGGCGAACGGCCGGGTCGAGGAGGTCGACACGCAGGGCACGCTCGTCGGCGCGATGCCGGAGGTGGAGGCGGCCTCGGTCGAGATCGTGCTCGGCCCCGGAGACACCTGCCTGCTCTACACCGACGGGATCACCGAGGCCCGCGGCGGCCCGTTCGGCTCCGAGTTCTTCGGCGAGGAGCGGCTGCGCCGGGCACTCGCCGGCTGTGCCGGGATGCCCGCGGAGGCACTCGTCGAGCGGATCCAGATGCTGGCGAGCGACTGGGCGGGCCGCACCCGGCCCGACGACATGGCCGTGCTGGCCATCACCGCGCCCCGCGGGCAGCACCTCACGGCCGTCGGGGGGCACGGACCAGGGAGGTACACCGCGTGACCGCAGCGGATTCCGTCGAGGAGACCGGGTCGCAGGACCGGGTCGAGCAGCTCTGGCGGGCGGCGGTGGCCGGGGACACCCGGACCGCGGCCGACGTCGTGCTGGGCGCCCTCGCCGACGGGGTCCCGGCCGAGTCCGTGCTGCTCGACGTGATCGGCGGCGTGCAGCGCCGGGTCGGCGAGGAGTGGGCGGCCGCGCGGATCGACGTCGCCCAGGAGCACACCGCCACCGCCGTCAACGACCGCGCCGTCACGGCCGTCGCGCTGGCCGCGCCCCGGACCGAGCCCGAGCACGGGCGGATCACCGTGGCCTGCGTGGACGGCGAGTGGCACGCGCTGCCCGCCCGGCTGCTCTCCGAGGTCCTGGTCCTGCGCGGGTTCACCGTGGAGTACCTGGGCGCGCAGGTGCCGAGCCCGCACCTGGTGGAGCACCTGCACCGGACCGGCCCCGACGCCGTCGCGCTCTCGGGGTCGCTGGCGACCCGGCTGCCCGCGGCGCACGCCACCATCGACGCCTGCGCCTCGACCGGCACGCCGGTCATCGCGGGCGGGGCGGCGTTCGGGGTGGACGGCCGCTACGCGCGGCTGCTCGGGGCCCAGGCCTGGGCGCCCGACGCCCGCACCGCGGCCGGGCTGCTGGCCGCAGGCCCACCCGGGCTGCCGGGGGTGCCCGGCCAGCCCGCCGACCGGCTGCCCCACCTGGCCGACCAGGAGTACACGATGGTCGCCCGCACCCAGCGCGAGCTGGTGAAGGCGGTGTACGCGGGCCTGGAGGACCGGCTGCCCGCGATGCGGTCCTACACCGAGGACCAGCGCGAACGCACCGCGGAGGACCTCGCGCACATCGTCGAGTTCCTGGCCACCGCGCTCTACGTCGACACGGACGCGCTGTTCGCGGACTTCCTCGGCTGGACGGCCGGGGTGCTGTCCGTGCGGGGCGTGCCCGCCCGGACCCTCGTCCCCGCCCTGGACCTGCTGGCCGGCGAGCTGCGGGACTTCCCCCGCGCGCGGCGGATCCTGGACCACGGCCGGGCGGCGGTGCTCGAGCCCGCGACGGCGGCGTCGTGACCGGGCCCGGCGTACTCACCCTGTCCTGGTCGCATCCCGAGGACGGGGACGCCACCGTGGGGATGACGGGTGACCTCGACTACGCCACCGCCGACCGGCTGCTCGCCGAGGTGATCGCCGAGGCCGCGGTCCCGGGCACCGAACGGATCGTGCTGGACTGCGCGGAGCTGGTGTTCTGCGACTCCCACGGGCTCGCCGTGCTGCTGATGATCCGGCGCCGCACGGCCGCCGCGGGCGTGGATCTCGCGCTGGACAACCGCCCGGCCCGGCTCGACCGGCTCCTCGCGATCACCGGCACCGCGGAGCTCCTCACGGGTGCGGTGCCGCAGGCGCGCTCGCAGAGCTAGCGACGCTCCGGGAACCAACGGCGGACTCCCGGTGTTGAGGGGGACGTACCGTCGAGCCGAGGGAGAGAGATGAGCACTGAGAAGGCGATCCTGGCGGGCGGCTGCTTCTGGGGCATGCAGGACCTGATCCGCAAGCGGCCGGGCGTGGTCTCCACCCGCGTCGGCTACACGGGCGGAGACGTCCCGAACGCCACCTACCGCAACCACGGCACGCACGCCGAGGGCATCGAGATCGTGTTCGACCCCGCCGTGACGAGCTACCGGGAGCTGCTGGAGTTCTTCTTCCAGATCCACGACCCGACCACGAAGAACCGGCAGGGCAACGACATCGGCCTGTCCTACCGGTCGGCGATCTACTACGTCGACGACGAGCAGAAGCGCGTCGCCGAGGACACGATCGCGGACGTCGAGGCGTCCGGGCTGTGGCCCGGCAAGGTCGTCACCGAGGTGGAGCCCGCCGGGGACTTCTGGGAGGCCGAGCCCGAGCACCAGGACTACCTGGAGCGCATGCCGTGGGGCTACACCTGCCACTTCCCGCGCCCGAACTGGGTGCTGCCGAGGCGGGCGGGCGCTCAGGCCTGAGTCGTCCACTCCTCCGCGGAGGTGTAGGCGAGGAGGTTGCCGAGGCGCTTCTGCACCCCGGCGATCTCCCGTACGGCCTGCGCCAGCAGGCTGCGGTCGAGCGGGGCGAGTGACCGCACGCGGACCACGTCCGACGCGGGCTCGCCCCGGTCCCGCTGCTGCAGCTGGATGCGCAGCCGCAGCCGCTGGAGCACCTCGAACACCTCGGTGAGGGTGTCGGCCTGCTCCGTCGGCATCAGCATCGACCCGCTCGCGGCGGTGAGCCGCGCGCGGGTCGACAGGGCGGGCGAGTGCACCGACAGCGCCGCCCAGCGGGCGATCTCGACGATCGGGCGCAGGGCGTGGGCCTTGATGTCCACCGTCCCGATGCGGCGCAGCTGCGCCCGGTTGGTGAGTGACTCGCGGATCAGCAGCCGCAGGGTGTGCGGGTGCTCCCGGACCCCGGCGAAGACCTCCTGCACGACGGGTTCGGCGTGCCCGTCGACCGCCCGGCCGTCCAGCAGCAGGGACGCCATGAGCATGCCCTGGTCGTCCAGCGGGCTGACCAGCCACTGTTCGGCGGCCTCCCGCCACTCGGACCGGGTGCGGGCGAACCGCGGGTTGACCGGGGTGGCGCCGTGCCGGTCCACGGTCAGACCCGCCGCGGCGAGCGCCTCGTTGACCTGGACGAAGGCCCGCCGGTAGCAGACGGCGCGTTCCGGGGTGACCGAGTCGGCGAACACCACGGCGGAGTCGATGTCCGAGCTGGGCGCGGCCTCCCGGCGGGCGTTGGAGCCGAGCACGAGCCAGGTCAGGTCCGCGAGGTCGAGGCCCGGGTCGGCCCCCAGCACCAGCGCGAGCACCCGGCGCTGCACCGCGTCGATCAGCGTGGCGTACACCGCCGTGACCTCGGCCGGGTCGCGGCGCTCCCGGGCGAGGTCGGCGAGCAGGGCGGGCAGCCGGTGGCCGAGCGCGGCGACCTGGTCGAGGTCGTCCGCCCGGTCCAACCGGGCACGCAGCAGCAGCCCGGCGGCCGAGGGCGAGGCGAGGAAGTCCTGCGGGTCGACCGCCCCGCGCAGGGTGCCCTCCGGGTCGACGACGAGCAGGTAGTGCAGCCGATGCTCGAGCAGCTCCTCCAGGACCTCGGCCGTGGGCGTGCCGGTGAGCACCGTGCGCGCCACCGGCACCATGATCTCGGACAGCGGGGTCTGCGCGGACCTGCCCGCCGCGAGCACGCGCTCGCGGAGGATCTGGTCGGTGACCACCCCGAAGCGGCCCGCGCCCGCGGGCACGGCGACGTAGCCCTTGCGCCGCTCGGTCATCAGCGCCGCGGCCTCGGCGACCGTCATGCCGGGGGTGCCGAGCACGGGATCGCTGACGACGAGCTCGTCGACCGTCCGGAACCGCGGCTCGGGGTCCACGGGACGAACCTACCCCTTCGTGTCCCAGACCGGCCCGATCCTGCCCCCGGTGTGCGCGAGCACCTTCGGCTTCGCGATGAACCACCCGCCGACCAGCAGCGCCGCGATGATCGGGATGCCGAACACCACCACGATGAAGTTCGTCTTGTGCCAGAACTCCGGCGAGCTCTGCCAGCCCGAGATCGCCATGCCGACGATCACGAACGCCAGGAACGCGAGCCCGAAGTAGCTGGTCCACGGGCTGCCGGGCATCCGGAACGGGCTGGCGGGGATGACGCCGCTGTCGCTGAGCCTGCGCAGCCGGAGCTGGCACAGGAAGATCGTCGCCCAGGTGAAGATCACGCCGAGCGCGGCGGCCTCGAGCGCGGTCTCGAAGGCGTCCGGGTCCACGGCGTTGAGGACGGCGCCGAAGACGTAGACCACGGACGTCATGATGATGCCCGCCCACGGCACGCCCGACCCGCTCATCCGGGTGGTGAAGGGCGGCGCCTGCTTGCTCATGCCGAGGCTGCGCAGCACGCGGCCGGTCGAGTAGAGGCCCGAGTTCAGCGACGACATGGCCGCCACGATGAGCACCGCCTGGATGACGTCGCCCATCCAGTTCCAGCCCAACGCGCCGAACACCCGCACGAACGGGCTGGTGTCGCCGTTGTACTGGTCGGTGGGCAGCATGGAGACCAGCAGCAGCAGCGAGCCGCAGTAGAACACGCCGATCCGGAAGATGACCGAGTTGACCGCTTTGGGCACCTCGCGCTTCGGGTCGGACATCTCGCCCGCGGCGACCCCGACCATCTCGATGGCCGCGTAGGCGAAGACGACGCCGGACATGACGAGGATCGGTCCCCACCAGTGGTAGTCGCCGGAGGCGGGCCAGAACCCGCCCGGGTTGGACCACAGGTTGTCGAACCCGGCGCGGTGCCCGCCGATGTCGAAGCGCCCCACCACGAGGACCAGGCCGACCACCAGGAACACCACGATGGCCCCGACCTTGAGGATCGAGGCCCAGAACTCGAACTCGCCGAACGCCTTCGCGGACAGCAGGTTCACCGCCAGCACCACGGCCAGCGCGATGAGCACGGTGAGCCAGCTCGGCATGTCCGGCAGCCAGTGCTTGACGTACACCCCGACCGCGGACAGCTCGGCGATCCCGGTCAGCGCCCAGTTCAGCCAGTACATCCAGCCGGTCACGTACGCGGCCTTCTCACCGAAGAACTCGCGCATGTAGGAGACGAACGCACCCGACGTCGGCCGGTGCAGGACCAGCTCGCCCAACGCCCGCATCAGGAAGTAGGCGACCAGGCCGACGAACGCGTAGCTCAGCACGAGCGCGGGTCCGGTGCTCTGCAGCCGGGATCCCGTGCCGAGGAACAGGCCGGTCCCGATGGCGCCGCCGATCGCGATCATCTGCACCTGGCGGCGGCCCAGGGACTGCTGATAGCCCTCGTTCTCCGCGTGCAGTCCGCTGCTCTGGTCCAGCGTGTCGGTCATGCGGTCCCCCTCCGTGCGTGGTGAGCCTCGTGGTCGTCTCGCCGTGCAGTCGTCTCGCCGTGCAACGGAAGATAAGCCGGATCACGCCGCGGCGCTCTGTGGACGTGTGACGATCGCGTGACGGTCCGTCTCCGGGGCCGGGAACGCGCCGAGCCCGCGTCCCCGGTGGTCCGGGTGGCGCGGGCTCGTGTGGCGGTGGCGGGGGGACCTGCTCAGCCGCCCATGTGGTTGTTGCCGGTGGCCAGCATCTGGGTCAGGGCGGCCTGGGTGGCGGCGTTCATCGTGCCGGTCTGGGGCAGGTGGGCGTCTCGCTGCAGGTAGGTGATGGCCTGGGTGGTCTGGGCGTTCATGATCCCGGTGTCGGGGCCCTCGTAGTAGTTGAGCTGCCCGAGCTCCTGCTGCAGGGTCTCGACGGCCTGCGAGGGCTTGACCGGCGGGGTGGGCGGCGTCGGCGGTGTGACGTGCCCGCCGCCCCCGTTGCCGTTCGATCCGCCGCCCGCGGGGACGATCGCGTGGCCCCCGCTGTGGGCGCCGGGCACGACGTTGACGATGGAGGTGCCGGGGTCGGCGGTGGGGGCGGCGGTGCTGCTCCAGAGACCGCCCAGCCCCGCCACGAGGCCCGCCGTCAGGCCCGCCGCGGCCAGCACCGAACCGACCGTGATCGCGACCGTCTTGCCGCGGCCGCCCTTCTGCCCGGCGGTGGCTCCGGGCCCCGGCCGGTGCCCCGACCCCGCGGGCTGCCGTCCGGCGTACTCGGGCCCCGCGTAGGCGGGACCACCCTCGTGGGTGTCGTAGCGGGCGTCGTCGTAGCGGTCGTCGTCGTACTGGGCGTCGTACCGCGGCGCGTAGGGGGTCCGGGCGGTGGCGGAGCGGTAGGGCGAGCCGTACCGGGGGCCGCGGGGCTGCTCGTCCTCGCCGCCGGTGGTGGTGCGGGTGGTGGTGGTGTCGGTGCTCATCGGGAGCCTCCCCGGTCTGTCCGCCCGGTCCCTCCGGGCTGAGACCGACTCTGCGCCCGGCCGATCCAACGCCGGTCCAACGTGGGGGCCGGGCCGCGGAATCCCGCTGAAACGCGCTGGTCAGAGGTCGGTGAGGCGCATGCGGGTGCCGGTGGCCCAGGCCGCGTCGGCCGCGCCCTCGGGCAGGGCGGCGCGCGCCGCCGCGAGCAGCGGGGGCGCCCAGTCGGTGTGCGGCCAGCCGATCCCGGCCCGGGTGAGGTGGGCGTGCGCGGCGCCGAAGAGGGTGACGGCCTCCCGTGCCCGGCCCGCCTGCGCGGTCAGGCCCGCCCGCAGCTCCAGCAGGAACGGCGCCTCGACCACGCCGTGGGCCCGGTGGGCCTCGAGCAGCCGCTCGGTCCAGCGCAGGCCCTCGTCGGTCCGCCCGGCACGCAGGGCGTCGGCCGCGGCGACGACGGCGGCGACCCAGCAGGTGAAGTGGTCGTCGACGGCCGCGCCGCGGGCGAAGACCTCGGCGGCGGAGCCCGGGGTCTCGCCGGCGAGCAGCGCCGCGACGGCGAGCGGCAGCGCGTCCGGTGCGGCGACGGTGCGCAGCGCGGCCAGCGCCGGTGCGACGGCGGCGGCGCCGATCCCCGCGGCGAGCGTCCCGGCGACCACGGCGAGCCGGTCGACCAGCTCGGGCGCCCCGGACCCGGGCTCCACGGCGCGCACGGCCGCCGCGACCAGGTCGGGGGAGCCGTCACCTGCGAGCCCGCGGAACCCGGCCAGGCCGAGCAGCGCGAGCGCCCGGTCGAGCGGCTCGCCGAGCTCCAGCGCGACCGCCCGCTCCAGCCGGTGCCGCGCCTCCAGGGACAGTCCGCGGTGGTAGAGGTACTGCGCCACCCGCCCGACGACGGCGACCCCGACCGCCGAGGGCCGGTCCACCAGGGTGTGGACGAGGGTGGCCCGCAGGGCCGCGAGGTCGTCGTCGAGCCGGGCGAACCAGGCGGTCTCGGCGGGGGAGCCGAGCCGGGGGAGCTCCGCGGCGAGCCGGGCGACCCACCGGTCGCGGCGCAGGTGCAGGGCGTCCGGGTCGGCGCTGACGTGCGTGGCGTGCCCGCGCACCGTCGCGAGCTGCGCGAACCGGGAGGGCCCGCCGACCCGCAGCGGCCCCAGCGGGCTCAGCAGCGAGCGGTGCACGAGCCCCGCGACGGCGTCCTCGGCCCGGTCGGCGGGCAGCCCGGCGAGCGCGCCCGCGACGCCGACCGTGAACGGGCCCGGCACGACCGACACGGCGGCGTGCAGGGCCGCCTCGTCCGGTCCGAGCAGCGCGACGCTCTGCGCGACCGCCTCCCGCAGCGTGCGGTGGTGGTCGCCGCGGTGGGCCCGCCCGACGGCCGCGAGGCCGCTCGGGTCGGTCGTGACCTGGTCCAGGATCTCCGGCAGCGCGAACGCGCGCGTGCGGGCGGCGGCGAGCTCGATGGCCAGCGGCAGGCCGTCGACGGCCCGGCAGATCCGGGCGATCACCTCGGCGGAGTCGGGGGTGCGGCCGGAGTCGGCGACCCGGGCCCGCTCGGCGAACAGGCGGACCGCGGGCGCGGCGGCGACCTCCGGGTCGTCGGGGTCCGGCAGGGGCAGCGGCGCGAGGGCGACCACGGCCTCGCCCGGCATGTCGAGCGCTTCGCGGCTGGTGGCGAGCAGGGTCGTGGCGGCGCCGTCGGCGAGCAGGGTCTCCGCGAGGTCGGCCGCGGCGTCGAGGACCTGCTCGCAGTTGTCGAGGACCAGGAGCATCCGCAGGCCCAGCAGGTGCGCGCGGACGGCGTCGGTGGCGGGCACGGCCAGCCCGACGGCGGCGCGGACCGCGTCGAGGACCTGTTCGGGGGCGCGGGCGGCGGTCAGGTCCACGAACCGGACGCCGTCGGGGAACGCGGGCGCGGCGGCCCGCGCGACCTCCACCGCCAGCCCGGTCTTTCCGCACCCCGCCGGGCCCACGACCGTGACCAGCGCGGACTCGGCGACGAGTGCGGTGAGCCGGTCGAGCTCGGCGTCCCGGCCGAGCAGGGTGCGCCGGGGTGGCAGGCGCACGTCGACCGTCGGGGCGGCGACCCGGCGCGGCCCGGCCAGCGTGGGGTCCTCGGCCAGCAGGCGGGCGTGCAGGTCCCGCAGCTCGCGGCCGGGCTCGACGCCCAGCTCGTCGAGCAGGAGGGCCCGGGCCCGGGTGAAGTCGGCCAGCGCGCGGTCCGGGCGGCCCGCGCGGTGGTCGGCGAGCATCCGTTGGGCCCAGAGGCGCTCGCTGAGCGGGTGGTCGCGCAGGGCGGACTCCAGCTCGAGCAGGGCGGCCTCCGGGTCGCCCTCGGCGAGCAGGGCGTCGACGTGACGTTCGCGGACCTGGCCGTGCAGCTCGGTCAGCCGGGCGACCGCCGCCTCCGCCCAGGGCTCGTCGGCCAGCTCGCCGAAGGGGCGGCCCCGCCACAGACCCAGTGCCTCCGCCGTGACCAGCAGCGCGGAGCGGCCCGCGGTGAGCAGGTCGTCCGCCTCGCGGGCGAGGCGCGCGAACCGCAGCGAGTCGACCTCCGCCGAGGCGGTGAGCAGCCGATATCCCGCGGGATCGTGGGCGAGGACCTGCGAGGCGGCGCCGCGGACGCGGTCCGGCTCCAGGGCCTTGCGCAGCCGGAAGACGTGGGACTCCAGGGTGGACTGCGCGCCGGCGGGCGCGGCGTCCGACCAGAGGGCCTCCACCAGGGCGTCCGGGCTGACCGGGCGGTTCGGGTGGACCAACAGCATCCCGAGGACGGTGCGCAGCTTGCCGCCCGCGACCGGTACCGGCACCCCGTCGCGCTCGACGGCGATCTCCCCGAGATCCCGGTAGCGCAGTGTCATGCCGGTGATCCTCGCAGCAGCACCGCGGCGGCCGCGACCAGCACGATCGGCACCCCCAGCGCGACGGCGGTCGGGAGCAGCGCGGCCGCGACGGCGCCGACGACGAGCGCGAGCAGCTGCCGCAGCGCTGCCACGGCGGCCCGGCCGTCCCGCTCGGCCACGGCGGCGTGCGCGGCCGTGGTCAGGGCGCCGGTCATGTAGGTGGTCGAGGCGTGCAGCCGCAGCCCCACGACGCTCTGCCCGCCGAGCGCGGCGGCGAGCAGCGCCAAGACGACGGGCTCGACGCCCGCCAGCTGGAACGGGACGGCGGCGACCAGCAGGACCAGCTCGGCGACCAGGGGGAGGGCGAGCGCCGCGCGTGGGCTCGCGGCCCACAGCAGCGCACCGAGGGTGAAGCCGCCTACGGCGATCCCGATCGGCACCAGCCGGGCGGGGTCGTGGCCGGTCAGCGCGTCGCCCGCGGTGACCAGGTTGCCCGTCACGATCCCGGCGAACGCCCCGCCGAGCGCCGTCAGCGCCACCAGGTTGACCGCGCCCGCCGCGCAGGCCAGCAGCGTCCCCGCCCATGCCCTCACCCGGGAACGCTAGCGCGACCGCCCCGGGACGGCTCGGGGATGGCCGAGCGTCCCGGGGCGGTCCGGATGGCCGCCCGGGGCGGCGGGCGGCCGTGGTGGGACGGGGAGGGTCGGAACCCGATCAGGAGACGGTCTGTGCGGCCTCGGTCTCGGAGGAGGCGCTCGCCTGGCGGAGGGTGCCGTCGGCGTTCTCCAGGTGGGCGCGGACGAACCACTGGAACTGCTCCAGCTCGCCCGCCTCGGCGATGAGCAGGTCCTGGGTCACCGGGTCGAGCTTCTCGGTCTCCTCGATCGCCCCGCGGTGGTCCGCGATGACGCCCGAGTACACGAGGTCGAGCGCCGCGAGGTGGGCGATCGCGTCGTTCCGGCCGATGGAGTAGTCGTCCCAGGTGCGTTCCGCGACGAGGGCGCCGGGGGTGCCCTTCGGCGAGCCGCCGAGGGTCGCGATCCGCTCCGCCACGTCGTCGACCATCGCGCGCACCGCCTCGACCTGCGGGTCCAGCATGGTGTGCACCGCGATGAACTGCGGGCCGATCACGTTCCAGTGGACGTGCTTGAGGGTGAGTGCGAGGTCGTTCAGGGCGTGCAGGCGGATCTGCAGCAGGCCGACCACGCGGTCGGCGGCGCCGGTGTCGAGACCGGGGACGGTGTAGGAGACGCTGGCCACGAGGAAATCCTCCCGTAATCGATGTGTGCTCGACCCAGAGCTACCCGTCGGGGCCGGCCGAAAACGTGATCAGTCCGGGTGAGTGGCCGCGCGCTCGGTGGGTATCCCGCGCTCCGTCA
Organism: Pseudonocardia oroxyli; assembly: GCF_900102195.1. Taxonomy (GTDB): domain Bacteria; phylum Actinomycetota; class Actinomycetes; order Mycobacteriales; family Pseudonocardiaceae; genus Pseudonocardia; species Pseudonocardia oroxyli. Next base: position 83,121 of record NZ_FNBE01000015.1, on the reverse strand, counting down.
CGAGCGGGGAGGAGCCACCGGTGTCGTTGTTGTCGGAGCCGTCCGGGTCGCCGTCGTCGGACGGCGACGACCTCCCGCCCCCGCCGGGCCAGGGCTCGACCGTCGAACGGTGGGCCCGGTTCGCGGCCTGGGGGCGCGCCGACCTGCCCGCCGCGCGGCTGGCCGAGGGGCACGCGGACGCGCTCGCGATCCTGGCCGAGGCGGGCGCCGAGCCGACCCCGGGCGCGCGCTACGGGGTGTGGGCGGCCCGGTCGGAGGGCACGGGTGCGGTGCTCGCCGGGGCCGTCGGGGCCTGGTCGCTGCAGGGGCGGGTCCGGTACTGCTCCGGCGCGCACGAGCTGGACCGAGCGCTTGTCGTCGCCGAGGCGTCCGGCGGGAGCCGGATCGTGGACCTCGACCTGCGGCATCCGGGCGTGCACCGCGTGGAGGGCACGTGGCGGGCGGCGGCGATGCGCGCGAGCGACAGCATCGACGTCGAGCTGCGCGGGATCGCGGTGACCGACCTGGTGGGGGAGCCGGGCTTCTACACCGCGCGGCCCGGGTTCGCCTGGGGCGGCGGCGGGGTGGCCGCGGTCTGGTTCGGCGGTGCCGTGGGCGCCGTCGACCGGCTCCGGGAGCGCCTGGCGTCCGGGACGGACGCCCATGCGCTGGCCCACCTCGGGGCGCTGCACACGGGCGTGTGTGCCGTGGACGCGCTGCTGGAGCGCACCGCGGAGCTGATCGACGCCGCGCCCAAGGCCGCCCACGCGGGCGAGGTCGCCGTCGCGCGGGCGGCGGCCGAGGCGCTCTGTCGGGACGTGCTCGACCGGGTGCCGCGGGCCGCCGGGGTCGGAGCCCTCGCCGCCGGGCTCGCCGACCATCTCGCCGACCTGGGGGTCTACGTGCGTCAACACCACGGCGAGCGGGACCTGGCCGCACTCGGGGAGACGCTGCTGTGACCGCCCCCGCCGTGGACGTCGCCGAGTGGTCGGCGGCCCTCGACGCCCGCGACCTCGCCCCGATGCCCACCGACCTCGGCCGCGTCGTGGTCGTCGCCGCCCACCCGGACGACGAGACCCTCGCCGCGGCCGGGCTGCTGCAGGCGCTCGACCGTGCCGGCGGGCCGGTGCACCTGGTCGTCGCGACCGACGGGGAGGCGGCCTACCCGGGCACGCCGCCCGCCGAGCTCGCCGCCACCCGGCGAGCCGAGCTCCACGCGGCCTGGGCCGACCTGGGCGGCCGCGCGGAGTCCGTGACCTGGCTGGGGCTGCCCGACTCCGACCTCGCCGCGCACGAGGACGCGCTGGTCGCGGCCCTGCGCCCGCTGCTGGCCGAGGCGGACGCCTGCCTCGCGCCGTGGCCGGAGGACCCCCATCCCGACCATGCCGCGGCCGGGCGGGCGGCCCGCCGCGCCGCCGCGGCCCGGACCCACTGCTTCGGCTACCCGATCTGGCTCATGCCGTGGAACCGGCCCGACGCCGTCCCGGTGCCGTGGGCCTCGGCGCTCGTCCACCGGCTCGACGACCGGGCCCGGGCGGCGAAGGCCGCGGCGATCGGGCGGTTCGTCTCCCAGACCGCGCCCGACGAGCCGATCCTGCCCCCGGACGTGCTGGCGCACTTCGCGGGCGACCGGGAGCTGTTCTTCCGGCTGCCACCCGCCGACGGCGCGCCGCTGAGCCGGTTCGCCGAGCTGTACGCCGCCGACCCGGACCCCTGGGGCACGCGGTCGCGCTGGTACGAGGAGCGCAAGCGGGCGATCCTGCTGGCCTGTCTGCCCCGGCAGCGCTACACCCACGCGGCGGAGCCGGGGTGCGGGACCGGCGCGCTGACCGCGGCGCTCGCTGCGCGGTGCGACGCGGTCACCGCGTCCGATCCCGTGTCCGCCGAGCTCGCGCGCGGCGAACCGACGGGGGAGCACGTCCGGGTGCTCGACGCGGCCCTGCCGGACCCGGCGGCGGTGCCCCGCGGCGTCGACCTCGTGGTGGCGAGCGAGGTGCTCTACTACCTCTCGCCCACCGATCTCGCGGCGGCGACCGACCGCATCGCGGAGTCCCTGGTGCCGGGCGGCGACCTGGTCGTCGTCCACTGGCGGGGGCTGCCCGCCGAGGCGCCGCAGGGGGCCGCCGAGGTGCACCGGCTGCTGCGGGCGGACCCGCGGTTCGCTCCGCTCGTCGAGCACCGCGACGAGGAGTTCCTGCTCGACGTGCTCCGGCGCCGATGAGGGTCGGGGTGGTGGTGCCGGCCCGGGACGAGGAGGACCGGGTCGAGGAGTGTCTGCGCGCGGTGCACGCCGCGATCCGCCACGCCGGGGTGCCGGGCTGGGTCTGCGTCGTCGCCGACCGCTGCACCGACCGGACCGCGGACGTCGCGGCGCCGTACGCGCGGGTGGTGCGCACCGGTCGGGCCCGCACGGTCGGCGAGGTCCGGGACCTGGGCGTGCGGCACCTGCCGCCGGTCGACTGGCTGTGCAACACGGACGCCGACTCGGTCGTCCCGCCGACCTGGGTCGCCGACCAGCTGCGCCACGCGGCGGCGGGCGCGGATGCCGTGGCGGGTCCGGTCGACCTGGACGCGGAGCTGCCGGGCGTGGCGGCCGAGCGCTACCGGCGCCTGCTGACCGGCACCGACGGGCACGCCTACGCCGCGAACCTCGGGGTCCGGGCGACCGCCTACCACGCCGTCGGCGGCTTCCCGGCCGTCCCGCACGGGGAGGAGCACGCCCTGCTCGCCCGCCTGCGAGACGCCGGGTTCCGCGTGGTCCGCCCGCCGGAGGTCCGGGTGCGGACCAGCGCGCGGACCACCGGACGGGCCGCGGGCGGTCTCGCCGACCTGCTCGACGGCCTGCTCGACGGCCTGGGTGCCTGAGCCGCCCCGCCGGGTCGACCGAACCCCCGGTTAACGCAGCGGTTACCCCACAGAGGACCTGGCGGCAACATCGCGGCACGACGGTGGGCACGTCCGTCCGGCACGACCCGGTGAACGATCCGCAGCTCCCCTGCGGAGGAGGACCCCCTTCTGGTGTCGGGTGCGAGGGCCGCCACCGCGTGCGACACGACGCGGAGGTGCGGTGAGCGACACCCTCTTCGACCCGGCGGACCGGGCGATCCTGGCGGGCCACTGGTACGCCGTGGCGCGCTCGGCCGACGTGGTGGACGCGCCCCTGTCCGCCCGCCTCCTGGACCAGGACCTGGTCGTCTACCGCGCGGGCGGCGAGGTCGTGGTCGCGGACGACCTGTGCCCCCACCGCGGCGTCCCGTTGAGCATGGGGACCGGGGGTGAGGCGCTGCAGTGCGCCTACCACGGACTCCGGTTCGGCGCGGGCGGACGCTGCGTGGCCGTGCCCGCGCACCCGGGCGCCCGCATCCCGGAGCGGCTGCACCTGCGCCCGTACCCGGTCCGCGAGCGGTACGGGCTGGTCTGGACGTGCGTCGGGGACCCGGTCGGCGCGCTCCCCGGGTTCGCCGAGTTCGACGAGCCCGGGTTCCAGACCGTGGTGTTGCCGCCGTTCGACGTCCGGGCGTTCGCGGGGCGGCAGGTGGAGGGGTTCCTCGACGTCGGGCACTTCGCGTTCGTGCACATCGCGTCCTTCGCCGACCCGGAGAACACCGAGGTCCCGCCGTACCGCACGGAGCCCGCGCCGTTCGGGTTCACCGTGGACTACTGGTCGACCGTCGCGAACGTCGGCGCGGGCACGGTGAACCCCTTCCCGGGCGCCCGGTGGCTGCGGGCCTACGCGATGCACCTGCCGTTCACCCCGACCCTGGTGATCCACTTCCCGGACGGCGGGCGGCTGGGCATCCTCAACGCCGCCACACCCGTCGGGCCGCGGGAGACCCGGCTGTTCGGGGTGGTCGCCAAGGACGTCTTCACCGACCAGACCGAGGCCGAGGTCGTCGAGTTCAACCTGCGGGTGTTCGAGGAGGACCGGGTGATCGTGGAGCGCCAGCGGCCGGAGAACCTCCCCACCGACCCGCGCATCGAGGTCAACATCCCCGCCGACCGCAGCTCCGTCGCCTACCGGCGGGCGCTGCGCGACCTCGGCCTCGGCGCCTTCTTCACCGTCTAGAAAGGACGATCCATGCACGACTCCGCGGTGGGCGAGGTGCTCGCCGGGCTGGCCCAGGCCGGGGTGAGCATCGCCTGCTACCTGCCGGACTCCCTGTTCAAGCCGCTCTACCCGGCCATGGACGCCGCCCCCGGGCTGCGCACCATCCGGGTGACGAACGAGGGCGAGGGCGCCGCGATCTGTGGTGGCGTCTTCCTCTCGGGCAGACGCGCGGTGCTGGTCATGGAGAACTCGGGGCTGCGCGCGTCGGTGGAACCGCTGGCGCGCATGGGGCTCGGCGCCGGGATCCCCGTCGTGATGCTGATGAGCTACCGCGGCGAGATGGGCGAGAACAACTGGTGGGCCGTGCCGCACGGGATCACCATGGAACCGGTGCTCGGCGCGCTGCGGATCCCGTACCGGGTGGTGCGCCGGGAGCAGGAGATCCGGCAGTCCATCGTGGACGCCTACGAGCTGGCCTACTCGAGCTACTACCACACGGCCGTCGCGCTGGGCGGGGAGATCGTGCGATGAGGCGCTACGACTGCATGGTCTCCCTCGCGGGTCTGCTGACCGACGAGCTCGTGGTGCTCTCCCTCGGCGGCAGCGTGGACGAGTGGTACACCGCGGCCCCGCACATGCGCGCGGCCAGCCTGTTCCAACAGCAGCTGGGGTGCGTGACGCCCGAGGCGTTCGGGCTGGCCGTCGGGCTGCCGCACCGCCGGGTCGTCTCGCTGGACACCGACGGTGGGCTGCTGTTCAACCTCGGGATCCTCGCCACGCTCGGCAACGAGCAGCCGCCGAACCTGTTCGTGGTGGTCTGGGACAACGAGCGCTACCAGTCGATCGGCGGTCCGCCGACGCACACCGCCTCGGGCCGGGTGGACCTCGCGGGCATCGCGCGGGCCTCGGGCGTGACCGAGGCGCACACCGCCCGCACGGTCGAGGAGTTCGCCGCGCACTGCGCCGCCGGGCTCGCCGCCGAGGTCCCGTACCTGGTGGTGGCCAAGGTGTCCGGCGAGACGGTGCCCGGGATCCGCCGGAAGCACTCCGACGGCCGCGAGGACAAGTACGTCTTCGTGCGGCACGTCGAGGAGAGCGAGGGCATCGTGATCATGGGGCCCAGTGAGCACAACTGACCCGGCGGCGACCGGGCCCGACTGGATCGTGGTGGGCGGCGGGAGCGCCGGGTGCGTGCTGGCCCGGCGGCTCTCCGACGACCCGTCGGTGCGGGTCGTGCTGCTGGAGGCGGGGCCCGCCCGGGGCGGCCCCGCCGTCGCGGACCCGGCCCGCTGGACGGAGCTGATCGGCGGCCCGCTGGACTGGGGCCACGCCTACGAGCCCGCCGCGCCGACCCTGCACCGGCCCATCGCGATCCCGCGCGGGCGGGTCCTCGGCGGGAGCAGCGCCACGAACGCGATGCTCTGGTACCGCGGCCACCCCGCCGACTACGACGCCTGGGGCGAGGGCTGGGACTTCGCCACCCTGCTGCCGTACTTCCGCAGGTCGGAGGACGCGGGACGGTCCGACCCGTGGCGGGGGACCGGCGGGCCGATGCGGGTGGAGGCACCGGCGGACCCGCACCCGGTCGCGCTCGCGGTCCTCGACGCCGCCGTCGAGGCGGGTCTGCCCCGGATCGCGGACGCCAACGGTGCCACCAACCTCGGCGCCACCGTCCCCGAGTTCACCGTGCGCGGGGAGCGCAGGCACAGCGCCGCCGACGGGTACCTCGCGCCGGTCGCGGGGCGCGCGAACCTCGACGTGCGGTGCGACACCCACGTGGTCGGGCTCGAGTTCGCGGGCGACCGGTGCGTGGGGGTGCGGTGGCGGCCCGCCCGCGGGGAGCCCGGCGGCGGGGTCCTGCGCGCGGAGCGCGGCGTGGTCCTCGCGCTCGGCGCCCTGGAGACCCCGCGGCTGCTCATGCTCTCGGGCATCGGGCCCGCGGCGCACCTGCGCGCGCACGGGATCGCGGTCCGGGCGGACCTCCCCGTCGGCGACCGGCTGGCCGACCACCCGTTGGTCACCGGCATCACGTTCCGCGCCCGGGAGCCGCTCGGCCCGGTGCGCGGCACCGGCGGCGGGGCGATGCTGAACTGGTGCTCGCCCGGCTCCGAGCGCCCGGACCTGCACGCCTTCGTGGTCCAGGGGCCGCACGCCACCCCGGAGGTCGCGGCGCGCCACGACCTCACCCCACCGGTCTTCGCGCTCTCCCCGGGCCTGATGCGCGCGCGGAGCCTGGGGGAGGTGCGGTTGACCGGTACCGACCCCACCGCCCCGCTGCGGATCCGGCCGAACCTGCTCGGCGACCCGCAGGACGTCGAGGCGCTGTGCGCGGGCGTCGAGTTCGTGCAGCAGCTGGGGCGGACCGGGGCACTGGGCGCGGTCGCCGCGGGCCCGGCCGCGCCCGACCACCTGCTGACCGCGCGCGAACGGGAGGCGTTCGTCCGGCTCGCCACCTCGACGTTCTTCCACGTCGCGGGCACCGCCGCGATCGGGCCGGTGGTGGACCGCGCCCTGCGGGTGCACGGCGTCGACGGGCTGCGGGTGGTCGACGCGAGCGTCTTCCCGAGCCTGCCCTCGTGCAACACCAACGCGCCCGTGATCGCGGTGGCCGAGCGCGCCGCGGACCTGCTCAGGGCGGCCGGGTGACGGCCGTCTGCACCCCTATCGAGGAGGAGACCATGGATCTCGCCGACTACCTGCGGCTGCTGCCGAAGGTCGAGCTGCACTGCCACTTCGTCGCCACGATCCGCCCGAGCACGCTCGTCGAGCTGGCCCGGGCCCGGGACGTGCCGCTGCCCTCCTACGACCCGGACGTCCTGTTCGACTACGACAACATCGTCGACTTCCTGACCGTGTTCGAGGCGGCCCAGCCGGTCTTCGCGGACAAGGGCGTGTTCGAACGGGTGGCCTACGAGTCCGTCGAGGACGCGGTGGCGGCCGGGAACCTGCGCTACCGCGAGTACTTCGTGAACGCCGACCTGTTCCCCATCCCCTACGCCGAGGTGCTCGACGCCATGGTCGCCGGGCTCGCGGCCGCCGAGCGGGACTTCGGCGTCGGGTTCGGGATCATCCCGGCGATCGCGCGGCAGCGTCCGCCCGCGTCGGCCCTCGACCTGGTCCGCACGATCCTCGACGACGGCCGCCCCGAGGTCCTCGGCATCGGCCAGGACTACCTGACCCCGCAGAACACCGAGTCACCCGAGCTCTGGGTCGAGGCGTACGCGCTGGCCGAGCGGCACGGGCTGCGGCGGACCGCGCACGTCGCGGAGATCCCCGGCTCCACGGCGGCGGCCGTGACGGTCGCGATCGAGCAGCTGGGCTGCGCGCGCATCGACCACGGCTACCACGTCCTGGACGACCCGGCGGTCGTCGAGGCGGCCCGCGCGCTGCAGATCCCGTTCACCTGCACGCCGTACTCCACCCGGGTGCTCTCGGGCTGGGAGATGACCCCGGAGCACCCGGTCGCGCGGATGATCCGGGCCGGGCTGAACGTCACGCTCAGCACCGACGACCCCACGTTCTTCCGCACCGACCTCGGGCGCGAGTACGCGCAGGCGTTGCCCGCCATGGGGTTCGGGGCCGCGGACGGCGCCCGGATCGCCCTGGCCGGGGTGGACGCGAGCTGGCTGCCCGCCGACCGCAAGGAGCGGCTGCGGGCGGAGTTCACCGGCCAGATCCGCGCCCTGGACGCCGCCCTCGGTTCCGTGCCGGGTTCGGGTTCCGCGCCGTCCTGAGCGCGCCGGCGTGACAGTCTGGGCCCCGTGCAGCCAATGCTCGCCACCACAGGCCCGCCGCCGGTCGGGCCGGGCTGGGCCGTGGAGTTCAAGTGGGACGGGGTGCGCGCGCTCGTCGAGATCCGGGACGGCGCGGTGCGGCTGGTGTCGCGCAACGGCAACGACGTCACCGCGGGCTACCCCGAGCTCGTCGCGGCCCTCCCCGTGGACCGCGACCTCGTACTCGACGGCGAGATCGTCGCCCTGGCCGCGGACGGCAGGCCGGACTTCGGCCTGCTGCAGCACCGGATGCACGTCCGGGCACCCGGCGCGCCGCTGCTGGCGCAGGTCCCCGTCCAGCTCTACCTGTTCGACGTGCTGTCCGTGGACGGCACCCCCGTCGTCGAGGAGGCCTACGACGCCCGCCGGGAACGCCTGACCGGCCTGGGGATCGCGGGTGGGCGGGTGTCGGTCACCCCGTCGTTCACCGACGTCACCCCCGCGCAGGGGCTCGACGTGGCCCGGGACCACCGGCTGGAGGGCATCGTCGCCAAGCGTCGGACCAGCCGCTACCTGCCCGGGCGGCGCAGCGAGTCCTGGGTCAAGACCGCGCTGTTCCACGCGCAGGAGGTCGTGCTGGCCGGGTGGACGGCCGGGCGCGGCAACCGCGGGAAGACCCTCGGCGCCCTGCTCATGGGGGCCTACGACGGCGGCACACTGCGCTACCTCGGCAACGTCGGGTCCGGCTTCTCCGAGGCCGCCCTGACCCGGTTGCTGGCGCAGCTGCGACCGCTCGTGCGCGCGGACAGCCCCTTCGACGAGGAGGTGCCGCGGGAGTACACCCGCGGCGTGACCTGGGTGGAGCCGCGGCTGGTGGGGGAGGTGGAGTACCGCACGCTGACCCACGACGGGCGGCTGCGGCACACCGTGTGGCGGGGGCTGCGGCCCGATCGCGACCCCGGCGAGATCACCGTCCCCGGTGCCGCGCACCCGCCGGAACCGCCGGCGGGGCGGAAGGGGAGCTGGGCGGTCGGCGGCCGCGAGGTGGCCCTGACCAACCTGGACAAGGAGCTGTTCCCGGGGATCACCAAACGGGAGCTCGTGGACTACTACGCCCGCGTCTCCCGGCACCTGCTGCCGTACCTGGCCGGGCGCCCGGTGAACCTGCACCGCTTCCCGGACGGGATCGACGCCCCCGGGTTCTGGCAGAAGGAGCTCCCGGCGCACGCCCCGGACTGGGTGCGGACCTGGGAGAACCCCGACGCGGAGCCGGGGGAGTCCCGCCGGTACGCGGTCGTCGACTCGACGGCCACGCTCGTCTGGATGGCCAACCACGCCGCCGTCGAGCTGCATCCGTGGACGTCGTCCGCGGCCCGGCCGGACGAGCCCGACTGGGCGTTGGTCGACATCGACCCCGGCCCCGACACCGACTTCGACGACGTCCTGGTCCTGGCCCGGCTGCACCGCACGGCGCTCGCCCACCTCGGCGTCGAGGGCAGGCCGACGGTGACCGGGCAGCGCGGTGTCCAGATCCGGATCCCGGTGCGCCCCGGCTACCGTTTCGCCGAGACCCGCGGCTGGGTGGAGCGGCTGTCGAAGGCGGTGGGGCGCACGGTGCCCGAGCTGGTGTCGTGGGAGTGGCACACCGACCGTCGGGACGGCCGCATCCGGCTCGACTACACCCAGAACGCCCGCAACCGCACCCTCGTCGCGCCCTTCAGCCCGCGGCCGCGGCCCGGGGCGCCGGTGTGCGTGCCGATCGAATGGGACGAGCTCGACGATCCCGCCCTGCGCCCCGACCGCTGGACCCTGCACACGGTCCTGGAGCGCCTCGAGTCCGCAGGCGATCCCCTCCGCGCCCTGATCGGCCACGAACAGGAACTCCCGCGCCTCTGACCTGCGGCTCCGCCGCTCGTGAGTGGTAAGTGGTGCTAGAGCACCACTTACCGCGCACGGGCGACGGAGTCGCTGGTGAGGGCGTCGGTGAGCAGGGCGACCAGGGCCGCGTGCTGGACGTCGGTGGAGTTGCCGATCTCCTCGTCGCTGCCGTCGAGGGCGACGGCGGCCAGGCCCGCCTTGCTGTCGATCAGCTCGGCGATGCGGGCGTCGATCGTCTGGGCGGCGATGATGCGCCAGGCCGTGACCGGCATCGTCTGGCCGATGCGGTGGCTGCGGTCGATGGCCTGGGTCTGCTCGGCCGCCGTCCAGGACAGCTCCGCCAGCACGACGTTCGACGCGACCTGAAGGTTCAGGCCCACGCCGGCCGCCGTCAGCGAGCAGACGGCGATCGCGACCTCGGGATCCTGGACGAACGCGTCGATGTTGCGCTGGCGCACGCGCGGGGTCTGGTCGCCGCGGATCGAGGAGAACCGCACCCCCTGCCGCTCGAACAGCTCCTCGGCCGCGTCCATCACGTCCACGTGCTTGGCGAAGAACACCACCTTGCCCGCGCTGCGGGCCAGCTGGGCGGCGTAGTCCGCCGCGAGCGCCGCCTTCGCCTGGCCGATGGTGCGCATCATGCCGAAGACGTTGTCGCCGGACCCGGCCTCGGCCGCGTCCTTCTGCTCCCAGCGGGCGACCTGCGCGACGAGGTCGTGGTCGATCCCCTCGACCACCTCGACGCCGCGCCGGGCGTCCAGCGCGGTGGTGTACCGCTTGACCAGGCGGCGGGCGAGCTCCTGCTCGGCGGCCCGGATCGAGCGGCCCGCGGCGCCGTCGAGCTCCACGGGCAGGTCGGCGATCCGCCGGGCCGGGATGTCCGCGGCCACGTCCACCTTGCGGCGCCGCACGATGCCCTGGTCCACCACGGCCTGCCGGGCCGCCGGGTAGAAGCCCGGGTCGGCCGGGTTGTAGCCGGTCGCGGTCAGCGCGTTCATCAGGTCGGCGCGCGGCTTCTCGCCGTCGATCCAGCCGAGGAACTGCCAGATGGCCAGGAAGTCCTCGATGTCGTTGATCAGCGGGGTGCCGGTGAGCGCCATCATCAGCGGGCGCGGGGTGAAGTTCCGGATCCGGTCCGCCAGCTCGAGCACGTGCTTGCTGCGCTGCGAGGACTTGTTCTTGATGAAGTGCGCCTCATCGACGACCATGCCGCGGAACCCGAAGTCCCCGAGCCAGCCGACGTGCCGGTCCAGCACCTCGTAGTTGACCACGACGATGTCCGCGAACCCGTCGATGGAGTCGCCGTTGCCCTGGATCACCGTCGCCGGGCGGCGCGGGGTCCAGAGGCCGGCCTCGCGCGCCCAGTTCGTCTTGACGACGTTCGGCACCACGACGAGCAGGGGATAGGCGTCCGCCGCCTCCGCGGCCAGCAGCGACTGCGCGGTCTTGCCGAGGCCGGGCTCGTCCGCGAGCAGGAACGTGCGGTGGCCCTCGGCGGCCGCCTGGACCAGCCGCGCCTGGTGGGGCATGAGCTCGCGCCCGCCCGCGATGCGTGGGAGGGCCTCGGGGAGCTCCATGCACGCGGGGGCCCCGCTGCTCGCCCGCTCGAACGAGCGCAGCAGCGGCCCCAGCAGCTCCCACCCTGCCAGCGGGGTGGGGCGGATCGTGGCCGGGCGCGCGGCGGAGAAGTCCGGGGCGAGGAAGGGGTTCGCCATCTGCCGGGTGATCACGGCCTGCGGGACCACCCGGGGCTTCGCCGGGGCCTCCTCGACCGGGGTGACCGGCTCGGGCTCCGGCTCGACCTCGACACCCGCCTTGAGCAGCACCTCCCGGGCGAGCGCGCGGGCCTCGTCGGAGACGGCGGCGTGCTCGTCGAGCAGGGCGAGCAGGGTGGGCTCGCGCACGGCGCCCATCGCCAGTGCCTTCGCGACGCCGTCGATCCGCTTCAGCTGCTCGGTCTTCTGCCGCTCGGTCAGCTCACCGGCCTTGACCCGGGCCCGCTCCTCGCGCAGCAGCAACGCCACGGCCTGGAACTTCGTGCGCGTGGTCGGCGTGACGCGGCCGTGGCGCAGCGCGCCCTCGACCTCCCGGACCGAGCGCGCGAGCACGGACAGCACATCGGTGGGTCCGTCCCCGGTGCGCTCACGGCGCGGAGCGGGGCGGCGAGCCCGCGTCTGGGGCCTGCCTCGTCGAGCCAAGAACTCCTCCTGAGGGACAGTCCGGTCGGGCCGCGCACGAGGCTGTGCGCGTACGACCGCCGTCGAGGGCGGGGTCCGACGCGGCTGCCGCGCCGGGAGGATCACCCGGGGGTTCGACGGAGCGGGCGCCGAGGGCTGGAACCAGCCCGGAAGGCGCGCGGCCGTGTCCATCGTACGGGATGGGGGGTCCGGACCGCAGGAGCGGCGTGTCCCCGGTACCGGGGACACCGGCTCAGCCGACCCGTTGGCGCACCTTCTCGACGAGCGCGAGCCCGCTCGCCCGGTCCGCCGCCGCGTCCGTGGTGGAGACCTGGACCATGCAGTCCCGGTCGCCCGCCGCGAACTCGATGCCGCCGTTGATGTCGCGCATGTCGGTGCCGACCTTGCGCTCCTCGCCCAGCATCGGGTCCCACTTCGGGAGCACCCCGCCGGGTGCCGAGCCGGGGTTCCCGACCTCGACGGTCACGCTGTGGTAGGTGGTCTGGTTCTCCCACATGCAGCCGCCGCCCGCGGTGGAGATCCCGGAGGGCCGCCCGCCGTCGTTCGCGCCGATCAGGTCGCTCACCTCGGCGGCGCTGAGCAGGGCACACCCGTCGATCGGGGGGCCCGCGTCCGCCCCGGGGAGCCGGGAGGCCGCCTGCTCCTGAGCCTCCTGGACGGTGGGCGTGCCCGCGGTGGTGGACGCGCAGCCGGCGAGGGTCAGGGCGCCGAGCAGGAGGATCGCGGAGAGGCCCCGCTGGTGAGTCATGCCGGGTACTCGTCCGTGACGGCCGGATCGTCACACTCGCTAGGTTGATCCACCATGCAGCCCACCCGCGACCTCACCGATCCCGAGCAGAACGAGGCGGTGCTCCGGTCCGCCTCCGCCCTGCTCGCCGACGCGGGTGCGGCCGTCCCGGTCGCCGTCGACGCGGAGGCCCGGGCCGTGGCGGACTCCCGGCGGCGGCTGGCCGCGCTGACCGGCCCCGTGCACCTGACCGTGGTGTGGGCGATGTACGGCGAGACCGGGCGGATGGCGACCCGCGCGCAGCACCCGCACGGCGAGGACTTCGTGCGGGTCAAGGTCCGCCAGCTCGACTGGCTGACCGCCGGGCTGCCGGAGGTGACCTGGAGCATCCTCGCGGTCGACGACGGCTGCCCCGACCGGCCGTCGAGCGCGGAGGCGATGGCCGCGATCGCCGCCGCCGAGGGCTACCCGACCGAGGGCCACCGCGCGGTGTCCGTGCTGCGGCTCGCCGACGTGCTCGAGGCCGGCCCGTCGATCTCCCCGGCCTTCGACACGCTGACCTCGACCGACCAGTCCCGCAAGGGCGGCTCGATCCTCGCCGGGCTGGCCGTCGCCGTCGCCGCGGGCGCGGACGTCGTCTGCTACACCGACGCCGACCTCTCGGCGAACCTCGCCATGTTGGGCTCCCTGGTCGCCCCGGTCGTGGCGGGGGAGGGCGTGGTCGCGGCGCTCGGGCAGCGCTACGGCATGGCGGGAGCGGTGCTGGCCAAGGCGGACGGCCCGTCGGTCGAACCGCACAGCACCGGCGACAAGCCGGACAAGCTGATCGTGCTGTTCCGGCACGTCGTGCGGGCGATGCTGGTGCCGGACCTCGCGCACGTCCTGGACACCCAGGCGGGGTTCAAGGCCTTCGACGCCGCCGCGCTGCGGCCGGTGCTGAGCCGGGTCACGGCCTTCCACGAGACGTTCGACGTCGAGCTGCTGATCCTGCTGGCGCAGGCCTTCGGCCCGGCGTCGCTGGTCGTCGAGCCGATCGTGTTCACCGAGGACCTGGCCGCCACGAACTTCCCCTCCGTCGACCCGGGCGCGCGCCACCTCGCGATGGTGGAGCAGGTCGTGCAGCTCTACGACCGGCTGGTCGCCCCGGTCGCACCGGCCACCGGGGAGGCCGCGGACCTGCTCGACCTGCTGCGCGGGCTGGATCTCGACGGCTACGTCCGGCTCGTCGAGGGGCTGCGCGCGGAGGATCCCGGCGACCCGACGCTGTTCGACCGCCGCTGGCCGGTCGCCCGTCTCAGGGAGCTGGCCGCGCCACCACGCTGAGCTCACCCGCCTCGGGTGCGAAGACCACCCTGCCCGCGCGGTGCAGGTCCTCCAACCAGCCCCGCATCGGCCAGTCGCCCCAGCGGCGGTGGAAACGGCCGGCGTTGCGGACGATCTCGGCGACCCGGTCGGCGTCCTGCCGGGCGGGCGGGTGGTGCTGGTGGAAGGCCCGCGCGCCGCCCACCCAGAACATCTCGGCGCCGCGGTCCCGGGCGCGCCGGGCGAAGTCGGTGTCCTCGGCGCCGTAGCCGCGGAAGCCCTCGTCGAACCCGCCGAGGGCCCGCCAGGTCCGCGGCGTCACGGCGAACGACAGCGACCAGAACAGCTCCACCCGGTCCTCGGCGACGACCTGCCCGGGCGCCGGGGCCGGGCGCCCCGGGTGCGGGGGAGCGAGGTCGGCGAGCCCGTTCGTCGGGTACCCGCCGGGTCCCGCGGGCGGAAGGTAGTGGACGGGCCCGCACAGCAGCGCGCCGTCCCGGGCGGCCGCGGCGTAGGACGCCGGGAGGTCCGGGCCGGGGATGCAGTCCACGTCGAGGAAGACGAGCAGGTCGGCGCCGCGATCCAGGGCGGCGGCGGCCCCCGCGTTCCGGGCGGCGGCGAGCGGCAGGCCCTCCGGCGACGCGTCGACCTCGAGCCGGACGGTCTCGGGCCCCGGCGACTCCGGCGCAGGCCCACCCATCCCGACGACCACGTGCAGGCCGTCGTGCAGGCACTCGCCCAGCGCGGCCCGCTGCCTGCGCAGGTGCCCGGCCCGCCCCGCGACGGTCGTGACCACGGCGGTGTTCACGCGGTCGCCCGGACGTCGGCGAGGAGCCGGGCGGCGCGCGCCACACCCGACCCGTCGGACCACTGCGCCCACGCCGCGCCCCCGCGGCGGCGGGCCTCGCCCAGCAGACCGGGCCAGCATTCGGCGGCGGGCCAGCCGTCCGCCACCTGGGCGAGGCCGTGGCGGGCCAGGGCGGCCCCGGTCGCCGCCTGCTCGCCGTGCGGTCGGGCCTGGGGCAGCACGATCGCGGGGCGGCGGGCCGCGGCGACCTCGGCGACGGCGTTCTGGCCGGCGTGGGTGACCACGACGTCCGCCTCGGCCAGCGCGGCCCAGACGTCCTGCACGTGCCCCAGCGGCCGGACGCCCGCGGGCACGTCGGGTCCTGCGGTGCCGGTGACCGCCCACGACCAGGTCGGCGTGGCCGCCGCCGCGGCGGCGAGGTCCGCGGCCGCCGGCCCGGCGCCGCCCCGGCCCCAGAGCACGAGCACCCGGTTCCCGTCGGGTGGGGGTGCGGCGGTGCGCCCCTCGTACCGCGACACCGCCCCGACGTGTTCCGCGGTGTCGGGGTGCGGGCGGAGCAGGTCGGGCAGCGCGGGCCAGGGCAGCAGGACGCGCGTCGCGAGGTCGTAGACGGTCCGGTGGGCCCGGTCGTCGCGCACCCCGGGTTGCCCCACGACCACCACCGGCACGCCGTGCAGCCGCGCGAGCAGCCCCATCTCCACCGACACGTCGGCCACGCACAGCCGGACCGCGGGGTCGGCGAGCGCACGAGACGCCAGCGCCGTGCGCGCACGGAGGCCTCGATGACCACGCGGGACCCAGTGCAGCGTGCCGCCCGCGGTCACGTCCTCGCCGTCCAGGGGCCCACCCGTGTCCAGGGGGAGGTCGATCCACTCCCCGGGCCACCCGACGGGCCGCGGGAGGCTGGACAGCCCGATCACGGGCACGGCGTCCTCGGCGAGCGCGGACGCGATCGCGACCGCCCGGTGCACGTGGCCGCTGCCCTGGTGGTGGACGTAGTAGAGGACGGTCATGCGGCGATCGCGTCGTACAGCCGCTCGTACCCGGTGATCATCGCCTCGACCGAGCAGACGGTCTCGGCGCGGCGGCGCGCCGCCTCGCGGTCGAGCCGGGCGGCGGCCCGGATCGCGGCGGCCAGCCCGTCGACGTCGCCGGGCGCGGCGAGGACCCCGCACTCGTCGTCGAGGATCTCCGGCAGCGCACCGCGGGCGAACCCGGCCACCGGGGTGCCGCAGGCCAGCGCCTCCGCGACGACGAGGCCGTAGGGCTCGTCCCAGCAGGGGGAGACCACCGCGACCGACGCGCTCCCCACGAGGCGGGCCAGCCGCCGGTGGTCGAGGTGTCCGACGTACCGGATCCGGTCGGTCAGCAGCGGCGCGACCTCGTCCCGGAAGTACGCCGCGTCGGGGGTCGGACCGGCGATGCGCAGCCCCGTCCCCGCCCGGTCGGCGGCCCGGACGGCCTCGACCACGCCCTTCTCCCGGACCAGCCGACCCGACCACACCGGCGACCCGCCGCCGGGGCCGGGGGACCACCGGTCGGTGTCGACGCCGTTCGGGATCACCTCCGGGTCGGCGCCCAGCGGGCGCCACCGGTCCGCGGTGTGCCGGCTCACCGCCGCGAACACCGTCCCCGCCCGCGGGATCCGGACCGCGGACTCCAGCCACGGGGTCGGCGGCGTGTGCAGGGTGGTCAGCACCGGCGCCGGGACGCTCGCGGCCATCGCGACGGGCAGGTAGTGCAGCGAGTTGTTGTGCACGACCGTGTGGCCGCCCGCGCCCAGGTCGAGCATGAGCTGCAGGTAGGCGTGGTGCTCGGCGAGGAACCACTCCGGGGGCATCCCGACGTCGCTGCGGGCGTCGGTCGAGATCTCCGGGAGCCGGGCCATCGCCCGGACGCCGAGCCTGCGGTCGGAGTCCGGCGCCCCGAACACGGTGACGTCGTGGCCCCGCTCGCGCAGCCCCGTCGCCAGCTGCCAGGTGTGGGCCTCCAGACCGCCCGGGAACGGTTCGCGGAGGGGGTAGCGGGCGGAGGCGATGAGCGCGATCCGGTGTCTCATGTGGACTGGATGGGCGAGGTGTGCACGGGTCGGTCGCTCCACGGTCGGTCGTCCTGCGCCGTGGGGATGGCGGGCAGGCAGGTCGTCGGTCGGCCACGAGCTGCTGCTGAACCCGGCGCCCCGATCATCGGCCCCCGAGCGGGGACGCACAACTCGAGCCCAGGACCTCCAGGTCGGCGGCGTAGCGCTCCAGCCCGGCCGGCACCCAGGCGGGGTGGTCCGCGTACCACCGCAGCTGCGGCGCGCGGACGTCGTCCTCCGTGACGGGGGTGCCGTGGACGAGCCAGTGCGGCCGGGCGCGGTCGGGGTCGAGGCCGAGGGCGTCGAGCACCTGCGGGTCGAGCGGGGCGCGGATCCCGCCCAGGAGCTCGCGGCCGGGGTCGGCGACCTCCCCGCGCAGCCCGAGGCGCGCGCGGACGCGTCCGGCCAGGGCCAGCAGGACGGGGTTGGCGGGGTGGTTGAGCACGTGCACGGCGTCGAGCCCGAGGGGGCGCAGCACGTCGGACACCCCGACGTCGCAGGCCCGTTCGCGGCGGGCCAGCTCGGCGACCGAACGCTCGGCCACGGCCCGGAACGCCCCGGCCGCGGGCCTGCCGAGGCTCCGGCCCGCGGCGGCGCCGAGCGTGCGCAGGTCGTGGTAGGGCACCACCGGCGGCACGGCGGCGGGGTCCGAGGGGTGGCGCACGATCGCCGTCCACGGGTGCAGCCCGCGGTAGCGGATCACCGGCCACACGACGGTGCGGGCGTCCGCGGGCAGGTGCGCGCGCAGCTGGGCGGTGCCGATCGGCAGGTCCCGGTAGTCCGCCCGCACGGGCTGGCTCACCACCAGCCGGGTCCGGGCCAACAACCGGGCGACGTGCGGCAGGTCCGCGGCGGTGAGCTCGTGCACCGGCGGCACCCGGACCGTCGTCAACGGCAGGCCCGGCGCGAGCGCGACGCGCAGCGCCTCAGCCTGGCAGTTGCCCCACACCACGGCGAGGGGGCCGCGCGGTGGTCCGTCGTAGAACGCGCCGTAGTGGCGCCGCCGTCCGGGATCCATGTGGTCATCGTCGGGTGGGTCCGGGGGTTTCGCGCGCCGACGGCCGGGCATTCCCCGTCCCGCGAGAGGGAGGTCCACATGCGGGTGGTCTCGGTGCCCGAGGGGCATGCGTACGTGCGGAACACCGGTGGCCCCGGGGTCGTCCGGCTGCCGGACCCGCCCGTGCCCGGCGCGCCCGCGGGACAGTGGTGGCCCTCGCCGTGGCTGGACCCCGAGCGGGTCCGGCGCGAGGCCGGGACCGTCGACGTCTACCACCTGCACTTCGGGTTCGACGCCTGTCGCCCCGCGCAGCTCTCGGCGCTGGTCGGGGCGCTGCGGGCGGCCGGGACGCCGCTGGTGTTCACCGTCCACGACCTGCGCAACCCCCACCACGTGGACCCCGCGGCGCACGACGCCGCCCTGGACGTCCTCGTCCCCGCCGCGGACGCGCTCGTCACGCTGACCCCCGGCGCGGCCGCGGAGATCGCGCGGCGGTGGGGGAGGACTGCGCAGGTGATCCCGCACCCGCACGTCGTGCCGCTGGACCGGGTGCCGGTCCCGCGCCCGCACGAGGGGTTCGTGGTGGGCGTGCACGCGAAGTCCGTCCGCACCAACGCCGACCCCGTGGGGATCACCCGCCTGCTGGCCGCGGCGGACGCGCCGGACCTGCGGATCCGGTTCGACGCCCACGACGACGACCGCGGCCGCGCCGCCGCCCGGGCCGTCGCGGGGCTGCCGGGGGTGGAGGTGCACGTCCACCCGCCCTTCACCGACGACGAGCTGTGGGCCTACCTGGAGAGCCTCGACCTGTCCGTCCTCCCGCACCGGTGGGGCACCCATTCTGGCTGGTCCGAGGCCTGCCACGACCTCGGGACGCCGGTGCTGGTGCCGGACTGCGGGTACTACCGCGAGCAGGGGCCCTGCCTGGTCCACCGGTGGACGGCGGCCTCGGTGGCGGCGGCGCTGCACCGGGCGCGGCACCTCCCGCGCGCGCCCGCGCGAGGTCGGGCCGCGCAGCGGGAGCGGATCGCGCAGGCCCACCTGGATCTGTATCGGGCCGTCACGGCACCGGTGCCGGCGTGAGGGTCGCCGTCCACGCACCCGGCGACCCGGGGCACGGGGTGGTCCGACACGCCCGCGCGGTCGCCGGGCTCGCGGGGTTCTCCGAGATCTCCGAGCCCTTCGAACACGACGGGCCGCCGGACCTGGTGCACGCCCACTTCACCGACGCGCTCTTCGGCCCCGACGTCGCCACGGCCGCGAGCGCCTTCGCGACGTGGGCCGCGGACCTGCGGCGACCGCTGGTCGTCACGCTGCACGACGTCCCCGGCGCCGATCCCGACCCCGCTCGGGACGCCCGCCGCGCCGCCGGCTACCGGCGGGTGATCGCGTGCGCCGACGCGGTCGTGGTCTCCTCGCGGCACGAGGCCGAGCGGGTCCGCCGGGTCGCGGGCGCCCTGGCCCGCGTGATCCCGCTGCCGCTCCCACTCCCGGCGCGGCCCGCCCCGGCGCCGGCGTGGGCGCAGCGGCCCTCGCTGGTCGTGCTCGGCTTCGTGTACCCGGGCAAGGGCCACGACCTGGCCCTGGACCTGGCCGCGGGCCGCGGGGTGCGGGTGGTCGCGGCGGGCGCGGTCGCGCCGGGGCACACCGCGCCCGCGGGCGTGCTGGTCACCGGAGCGTTGACCGACGCGGAACTGGCCGCCGCGGCGCGCGCCGCGACGGTGCCGTTCGTCGCCAACCCCGGGGTGAGTGCCAGCGGGTCGCTGCTGGCCTGGCTGGCCCACGGCCGTCGCCCGGTCACCGCCGCGGGGGCGTACGCGGACGAGGTCGCGGCGGACACCGGGGCGCTCGCCCCGACCGCGGACCTCGCCGCGGCACTCGACCGGGCCGTGGCGCACCCGGCCACGACGTGGCTCGACACACCGCCCGCCTGGCCGGACGTGGGTGCGGCGCACCGCGCGCTCTACCGCGACGTCCTCCGGAGCCGGGCGGCGGCGGGCCGATGCTGAGCGACCGGTCCGTCCCGGGGAACCGGTGGGACCTGCTCGACCCGCGCACCGCCCCGCGGCCCGAGGTCGGCGTGGTGGTCTGCCACTACGAACAGGCCCGCCTGCTCGCCCGCACGCTCGCCGCGCTGGCCGACCAGACCCTGCCGCCGGTGGACGTCGTCGTCGCGGACGACGGGTCGCGGCACCTCCCGCAGGTTCCGGCGGGCGTGCGGGTGGTCACCCAGGAGGACCGGGGGTTCCGGGCCGCCGCCGCGCGCAACCTCGGCGCCCGCCACGTCCGCGGCGAGATCCTCGTCTTCCTCGACGCCGACACCGTGCCCGAGCCGGACTGTCTCGCCGTGCTGACCGCGCGGGCGGCGCTGTGCGGCGACGTCCTCGCCGTCGGGCGGCGGTGTCACGCCGACCTGTCGGCGCTGCCGCCCGGGGCCGACCCGCGCTCGGCCCCGCGGCTGCCCGACCCCGCCTGGCTCGATGAGGCCTACGCCCGGACCCGCGACCTCCTCGACGCCGACGGGCGCAGCTTCCGCCACGTGATCAGCGCGGTCCTGGCCTGCCGCCGGACCCTGTTCGACGACGTCGGCGGGTTCGACGAGCGCTTCGTCGGCTACGGCGGGGAGGACTGGGACCTGGCCTACCGCGCCTGGAACGCGGGCGCCGTCCTGGTCCGCGAGCGCGGCGCGGTGGCCTGGCACGACGGTGTGGACTGGGGCGGGCGGGCCGCCGATCCCGCGGTGAAGGACCGCGAGTCCGCGCGCCTGGCCGCGCTGATCCCCGAGCCGCACACCCGCGGGGCGCCGCTGCCGGTCGCGGTGGCGGACGTGCTCGTCGACGTCGACCCGGCCGCCGACCCGATCCGCACCCGGCACGCGCTGCTCCGGCAGACCCACCGGGACCTGCGGATCCGCGGGGGCCCGGCCGAGCTCTACGGCCCCGCGGTGCAGGAGGGGGAGTGGTCGCTCGACCAGCTCCGCCGCGCGCGGGCCCGGCTCCACGTGACCGGCGTGCTGCCGCCGACCGCGCTGGCGGCGGCGATGGCCCGGCTGGTCGACGAGGATCTGGGGTGCGTGGCGCTGCACTCGCCCGCCGGCGCGCCGCTGGCCCTGCTGCGCTCGACGCGGGCGCTGGGTCGGGCGCGGCGGGGGCACCGCGGCGGGTTCGGGTCCGAGACCCTGGTCGTCGAGCCCCCCGCGGTCCACGGCGACCTGGCCGCGTTCTTCGACCGGATCTGAAAGGCCGGCGCCGTGTGCCGGACCCGAGCGCGGGATCCCGCCCACAGCGGCCGGTCCGGCGAGTGCCGGAGGCCCGCGGGGCTGACATCCTGACGCGGTGACCGACGACGCCGTCACCGCTCGGGCCCGTGGACGTGCCGAGCGGGTGGCCGACCACCCCGCGCTCGACGTGCTCGCCCGGGTCGGGCTCGCCGCCTACGGGCTCGTGCACCTGCTGATCGCGGTGCTCGCGGTGCGCATCGCCGTCGGGACGGGCGGGCAGGCGGACAAGGCCGACAAGACGGGCGCGCTGCAGGCCGTCGCGGCCACGGGTGCGGGCCGTGTCCTGCTGTGGCTGGTGGTCGGCGGGCTGGCCGCGTTGGTGGTCGACCGGCTCCTGCACGCGGCGGTCGGACACCGGGGCCTGCCGCGGGCGGCGCGGGTGCGGCGCACCGCCGTCGACCTGGCCGAGGCCGTGGTCTACGCGCTGCTGGCGAAGACGGCCGCGGACGTGGCGGCGGACGGCGGTGCCGACCCGTCGACGCCCCCGCTGCCGTCCCTGCTGCTGGCGCTCCCCGGCGGCCCCTGGCTGCTCGGGGCCGCCGGGCTCGGCGTGATGACGGTCGCGGGGTACGCGGCCTACCGGGGGCTCAGCGGCGCCTTCCACCGCGATCTCGACCTGCGCGGGGCCGGGCTGCGGCGCTCGCTGCTGGTCCTGCGGCTGGGCCGGATCGGCTGGACCGCGCTCGGGACCGTCTACCTGCTCTCCGGTGGTCTGTTGGTGGTCGCGGCGGTGCAGCACGACCCCGCCCAGCCCGTCGGGCTCGACGCGGCCCTCAAGGGCCTGGCCGAGCACACCGTGGGACCCGCGGTGCTCCTCGTCCTCGCGGCGGGGCTGGTGGTGTTCGCGGTCTACACGGTCTTCCACGCCCGACACCGGGCGGCGTAGCACCGGCGGAGGGTCACGCCCCGGACAGCAGCATCGGTGCGCGGGAACCCTCACCGCGGGCGTGGCCCGCACCGATCCGGTCGCCGCGGGGGGGGGGGCGGTCAGAACATCGTGTTCGAGTTGGCGGCCTGCTCCGGGACCTCCTGGATGACGTCCCAGTGTTCGACGATCCTGCCGTCGCGGACGCGCCAGATGTCGGCGGCGGCGAGCCCGCGGTCGCCGGGGGTGAGATGGAACCGGCTGTGGGTGACGACGAGGTCTCCGGACGCGACGGTGCGCTTGACCTGCAGCTGCAGCTCGGGGAACCGTCCGCGCATGTGGTGGACGTACCCGATGAACGCCTCCGCGCCGTCTGGGGCACCGGGGTTGTGCTGGATGTAGGTGTCGCCGAGCGCGACGCGCGCCGCGGCTTCGGGCTCTCCCTCGTTGAAGGCGCGGGTGTAGAACTCGGTGACGAGGGCGGTGTTCTCGGTCGCGGTGTCGGTCGCGGTGTCAGGCGTGGACATGGTGCTCCTCGGCGGTCGGGGGCGGGTCGGATCTCGGGGGGTGGAAGCTGCGGCGGTAGGCCGTCGGCAGGAGGCCGAGGCTGCTGCTCAGATGGTTGCGGAGGGAGGTCGCGGTGGCGTAGCCCACGGCGGTGGAGACCTGTCGAGGTGCGCCAGTGCCCACTCCCGGGCCGCGGCGGTCGAGGTGTCGGCGGCGTCGGGCACCGGCCGGTCGATGAACTGGGCCTGCCCGCCCTCCCGGAACGGGGGGACGATGCAGCGGCGCGCGGCGCGGCCGGCGACCGGGGATCCGTGGTCGCTGCGGATGAGGTCGAGACACAGGTCGATGCCCGCCGCGGCCCCCGCCGAGGTGTGGACGTCCCCGTCGTGCACGAACAGCACGTTCTCCGCCAGGTCCACGTGCGGATACCAGGCGCGGAACAGCGGGGCGCACTCCCAGTGGGTGGTCGCCGTGCGATCGTCGAGCAGGCCCGCCGCGGCGAGGGTGAACCCGCCCGTGCAGATCGACACGATCCGGGTCCCCGGCCGGACGAGGGCCAGTGCGGCCCGCACGTCGTCGTCGACGTCGGGCCGCAGGTGTCGCGGATCGACGGGTGGGACGACGACCGTGTCGGCGCGGCTGAGGACCTCGGGTCCGTGGTCGGGGACCACGGAGAACCCGGCGTTGGTGCCCACCGGCCGCCCGGTGGGGCTGCACACGAGCACCTCGTACCCCGCGTCGGCCGCGCCGAGGATGCGGGCGGGGATGCCGAGCTCGAACGGGTAGCCGTGCTCCTGGGCGAGCGTGACCACGGTGTGCGTGCCGGCCGCCGATCCCGGGAGCGCGGGCCGGCTCATGGTCGAGTTCATCCCTGCCGGGCGCGGCGCAGGGCTGCGGCCCCGAGGACCGCGCCGAGGTCGAGCTCGAGACGCAGGGCCTGGTCGGGCGGCGACGTCGGGGTGGCTGCGGCGCGCTCCCGGAACCCCGGGAGGGTGACCGAGTGTTCGAACTCCCGATAGGCCTGCACGAGGTCGTCCTCGGGCGGGAGCGACGCGCGGTTCACCATCTGCTTGGCCGCGGCGAGGGTGGTGCGGTCGAAGGCGGCGAGCCGGTGCACGACACCGTCGACGTGGGCGTCGAGTTCGGCGTCGGGGAGGGCACGGGTGACCCATCCCCACCTCTCGGCGGTGGTGGCGTCGTAGTCGGCGCTGGCCGCCGTCAGCTGCAGCACGAGATCGGTCCACGCCGAGCGCCCGGTGGTCTCGGACGCGCCCGGGAAGTCCGCGAGGTGCGCGAGATCGAAGTGGTTGAGGAAGAAGTCGGGGGTGCCGCTGTCGAACACGACCACCTGCAGGTCGGGGTCGGCGACGAGTGCCGTGACGACGTCGGTGAGCCTGCGCACCGTGTCGCCGACGATGAGGTTCACCGGCGGGTTCGCGTAGGTGATCCGCGCGATCTGCGGCGAGACCCGGGTGAGGGTGACGATCGAGTCGGACATCCGGTTCCTTCGGGCGGTGGGTGGGTGGTCGACGCTACGAACCCGCCGGCGCCGGCACGAGTGACGGGAACGTCATGTCCCGCTACGAACGCGCCAAACCCGGTCACCGCCGCGGTCACTCGCCGCCGCAGGCCGTCGCGTGGTCCGCCGCGATCAGGGCCCGGACGCTGCGTCGGCTCTCGGCGAGCAGCGCCTCGCGCGCCTGCGGATCGTCGACGGTCCGCGCGAGCTGCACGGTGCCGATCAGCAGCGCGAGGCGGCTGCGGACGACCGCGTCCGGAGTCGTGGCGGGCAGCCCGGCGAGCCGACGGAAGGCGTCCGTCATCCGGCCCGCGGCCTCGGCGTAGCGGCTCCGCACCTCGGGCGCGGACCGGGCGATGTCGGTGAGCAGGGCCGCGGACACGCATCCCCCGGCGCGGTCGTCGCAGTGCGCGCCGGAGAGGTACCCGTCGAGCACCCGGTCCAGTCCGTCGGGGAGGGTGGCCGCGGCCTCGAACACCCCGGCCTGCCGCCGCACCTCGTCGGAGACGACCTCGCCCACGAGGTCCTCCTTGGAGCGGAAGTGCGCGTAGAACGCCCCGTTCGTCAGACCCGCGTCGCGCATCAGCGCCGTCAGCCCCGCGCCGTCCAGCCCGTCCCGGCGGAACCGCCGCCCGGCCGCACGGAGGATGCGGTCCCTGGTCCGCGCCTTGTGGGCTGCCGGGTACCGGGCCACGTCCGCACCTCCCGCTCGTCCCCCGTCGCTGCGAGGCGATGGTATGAGGAGCATAATCCCATTGGCGCGGTGATCCGGAGCCCCGCGTCCCCGGCTCACGGCCGGGTCGCCTGCTCCACCAGCTCGAGGACGTGGACGTAGGGCTGTCCGGTCGCCCGGGTCATCCCGAGCTCGCAGGTGCGGTTGCACGAGGCGAACGCGCTGTGCCCACCGGCGGTGATCTCCGCGGCCTGGGCCCGGGTGGCGGAGGCGGTGAGCTCGGGGTGCAGCAGCCCCCGGTCCCCGGCGAAACCGCAGCAGCCCCAGGTCTGGGGAACGGTCACCGACGTCGCGACGGCACCGGCGACGGTCTGGAGGGCGTCGGTGAGTCCCATCCGGGTCGCCGAGCAGGTCGGGTGGAGCGCCAGGTCGTCGACGGGTGCGGTCACCGTCAGCCGGGGGAGCAGGTGGGTGGC
The DNA here is from genome assembly GCF_900102195.1 of Pseudonocardia oroxyli. GTDB lineage: Bacteria > Actinomycetota > Actinomycetes > Mycobacteriales > Pseudonocardiaceae > Pseudonocardia > Pseudonocardia oroxyli. The sequence goes on along the minus strand of NZ_FNBE01000015.1, from coordinate 58,071 downwards.
ACAGAACTCGACGGCGTCGACGACGGTGATCCCCCGGAACCGCTCGGGGCCGTGCTCGACCATCTGCCGCACTCCCTCGGTGCACGAGGACGCGTCGAGGACGATGGGGAGCTCGCCCTGGCGGGTGGCCTGCCAGAGGGCGGGCAGGACCCGGTCGGCCATCTCCTGGTAGCCGCGGGTCAGCCCCTTGGACCGCCAGGGGGTGCCGCAGCAGAGGCGGGCGGCCGCGGGCGGCGGGACGAGACCGACGCCCGCCCGCTCGCACAGCAGGGCGAACGCGGCGGCGGACCCGGCGGTCGACGGCGTGGCCGGGCCGAACATGGTGCCGGTGCAGGAGGGGAAGAAGACGGCCTGCGCCACCCCGGACACCGGGACGTCGGACGGGTGCCCGCCGCGGGGGAGGTCGGGAGACCACAGCGGAAGGGCGTCGGGTCCGGCGACCCTGCGTCCGGCCCGGTTGGCCGCCTCGACGACCGGGGTGGGCAGGGCCGCGGCGGCGGTGAGCGCGGCCGACGCGGCGCGGGTGGTCAGGTCCCACCGTCGGCCCGCGGCCGTCCAGGCGGCCTCGGTGGCGCGGCCCGCGCGGTCGGCGCGGAGGCGTTTGACGAGGTCGCCGGTGTTGATGAGGACGGGGCACGTGGTCTGGCACATGCCGTCCGCGGCGCAGGTCTCCACGCCGTCGTAGTCGTAGTCCGCCTCCAGGAGAGCGGCGAGCTCGACGTCCCCGGCGCGGCGGGCCCGTTCGATCTCCCGGCGCAGGACGATGCGTTGGCGGGGTGTCGTGGTCAGGTCGCGGCTGGGGCAGACCGGCTCGCAGAAACCGCACTCCACGCAGCGGTCGGCCTCGGGCTCGATCGGCGGGGTGGTCTTGAGATCGCGCAGGTGGATGTCGGCGTCCTCGCTCAGCAGGACGCCGGGGTTGAGGACTCCCTCGGGGTCGCAGAGCCGCTTGATCTCGCGCATGACGGCGTAGAGCTCGTCCCCGTACTGGCGGCGGACGAACGGCGCCATCATGCGGCCGGTGCCGTGCTCGGCCTTGAGGGAGCCGCCCTGGCCGAGGACGAGGTCGACCATGTCGTCGGTGAACCGGGCGAACCGGTCCAGGGAGGCGCCCTCGCCCGCGAGCTGCTCGGTGAGCATGAAGTGGATGTTGCCGTCCTTGGCGTGGCCGAAGATCACGGCGTCGCTGTACCCGTGCGTGCGGAACAGGGACGTGAGCCGCTCGCAGGTGGGCAGCAGCTGCGGGACCGGCACGACGACGTCCTCCAGCAGCGCGGTCGTGCCGGCCGGTCGCGCTTCGGCGACCATCGCGTAGAGACCCTTGCGGATGTGCCACATCCCGGCCCGGGCGGCCGGGTCCGCGGTGAGCTCGTCCGAGCCGATGATCGGGAGACTGCCGATGGTGGCGCGCGCGGCGAGGGCGAGCTCGTCGACGCCGTCGGCGGTGGCGGCCTGGTACTCGACGAGCAGGGCGGCGTGCTCGTCGACCGGGAGCGTGCGCAGCCGCTCGTCGGCCGCCGGGTCCCGCTGCCCGACGCGCAGGGACGTGGCGTCGAGCAGCTCGATCGACACGGGGGACGAGTCGACCAACCCGGGCAGCGCGCCGGTGGCCGCGGCGAGGTCCTCGAAGACCAGGAGCCCGGTGCGGGTGTGCGGCAGGACGGGCACGGTCCGCAGGACGATCGACGCGATGAACGCGAGCGTGCCTTCGCTGCCGACGACGAGGTGGGCCAGGATGTCGGCGGGCGCGCGGAAGTCCAGCAGCGAGTTGATCCCGTAGCCCATCGTGTTCTTCATGGAGAACTGTCGCTCGACGCGGGCCCGGAGGTCGGCGGACTCGCGAACCCGGTCCCGCAGTCGGCACAGCCCGGCGTACAGCTCGGGTTCCCGGGCGCGCAGCGCGGCGTCCGCGTCCGCCGCTCCCGTGTCGACGACGGTGCCGGAGGGCAGGACCAGCACCATCGACTCCAGCGTGGCGTAGCTGTTGGCGGCGGTGCCGCAGGCCATGCCGCTGGAGTTGTTGGCGACCACCCCGCCGACGGTGCAGGCGACCTCGCTGGCCGGGTCCGGGCCCAGCTTGCGGCCGTGGCGAAGGAGGCGGGCGTTGACCTGGCGGATCGTCGCCCCGGGCCCGACCCGGACCCGGTGTCCCGCGTCGAGGACCTCGATGGACCGGAAGCGGGAGCGGGTGTCCACGAGGAGGCCGGTCGTGCCCGCCTGCCCGGAGAGGCTCGTGCCACCGGAGCGGAAGGTCAACGGGAGCCCCGTCGACCTGGCGGCGGCGAACAGCCTGCCGACCGCCGCGGCGTCGTGGGGGCGTGCGACCGCGCCGGGGACCAGGTGGAAGTGCGAGGCGTCGTGGGCGTGGGCCAGCCGGTCGGTCAGGCGTTCGTGGAGCGTGCCCCCCGCACCGAGCGCCTCGCGGACCGCGGCCCACGGGCCTTCCGACGTGTGGTCGTGGCGACGAGCCCGCTGCATCGGCATTGTCTAGTTGTATGACTACACACGTGTCCGGTCAACGACCGCGGTCCGCTAGCGTTCGTCCGGCGCCGGAAGGGGGTGGCATGGGTCGGCTCGAGACGGTCTCGGTGACCACGTCGCTGATCGCGACCATGCGGGCCGAGATCCTCGACGGGAAGCTCACGCCGGGACGGGGGCTCTCGGAGAACGAGGTGGCCGCCGAGTACGAGGTGTCGAGGCCCACCGCGCGGGTGGCGATCACCCAGCTCGTCCTCGAGGGTCTGCTCCGGCGGGAGGGCCGTCAGCAGCCGGCCCGGGTGCCGCAGCTGGCCGCCGCGGACGTCGCCGACCTGTTCCTCGTCCGGATCCCGCTCGAGCTGGAGGCGGTGGAGCTGGTCGCGGGACGGGCCGAGGCCCACGAGACGGCCGGACGCGCGGTCGACGACCTGCGGGCGATCGACGAGAGCCGGCCGCACAGCGACTTCGTCGAGGCCGACCTGCGCTTCCACCGCGCCCTGGTCGACGGCATCGGCAGTCCGCGCCTGTCCGCCCACTACGAGCGGCTCACCGGCGAGATCCACCTGTCCATGGTCCAGTCGCGCTCGGTGCTGGGTCGCGAGCGCATCGCCGCCGAACACGAGGCGGTCCTCGACGCCCTGCGCCTCGGTGACGTCGAGCAGGCGCAGGTGCGGATGCGCGCCCACCTGGCCGGGGCGCGAGACGCGATGATGGCGGCGCTGGCGAAGGACCGGGAGCCGCGGCGCGCCCCCGTGGCCTGACCTCATCGCCGCGGCCTCTGCCCCGTGTCGCCGGCGGGCGCTCGCCCTACTCGATGTCGGCGAACAGACCGGTGAAGGTCACCGTGCGCTCGACCGGGGCGCTGAGGAGTCGGGCGGCGGCGGCGCCCGCACCGTCCTGGTGGACGGCGAACCGGCTCGCGCGTGCCTGATGTTCGCGGTGCGGGCCGCAGGCAGCTCGATCCCAACCGCGGCCGAGGCGGCGGCCGCGCTGGTCCGCGCTCTCGCAGCGTGTGTGCCGGTCGCTGCCGTGCTCGACGCGACGCTCGGCGGGGACGCCGGGGTGATCGGGGTCGGCTCGGCCGCAGTCCCCGACGTCCCGGCCGGGGGAGTGGCCACGGCGGTGGACGGCGGTCTCCTCGTGCACGCCGGAAGCGACGACGTGCCGGTCACGGTCGTCGTGGAGACCGCCGCACACGGCCCCGAGCAGGACCGGCAGCCTCCCGACCATGACGACCGGGAGGAGATCGTCGACCTGGCTTCTCCGCAGGCGGACTCGCTGAGCTGGTCGGCAAGCCGATGACGGTGTATACGCCCGGGGTCGAGCCGGTCGGCGACGGGCTCACCGCGCGCCTGCCACCTCCCGGATGAGGCGCCTGCGCCGGTGCGCCGCCATCCGCACGGGTGCGTCGGTCCAGCCGTAGCCCGCGTCCGTGCCGATGCGCTGGGTCAGGGCGAGGAACAGGCGTCCGCCCACGACCTCGGTGCACACCTGCAGATAGGCACCGTCCGGGGTCTCCTCGTAGAGGACGCCGAGCTCGCGGTACTCGGCGAGGTGAGCCGGAGCCAGGCGGGCGTCGACATCGGCGTAGTAGTTGTCCGGAATGTCCAGCAGCGGGGCGCCGCAGGCCCGGGCCGCCCGGGCGGCGGCGAGGACGTCGTCGCAGGCGAATGCCACGTACTGCGGCTCGGAGACGCCCGGCGCCCAGGTGCCGCGGCGGAGCCGAGACACGGTCAGGGCGAGCCGGACCGTTCCCCGCTCGTCGGCGAGGGCCCGCGTCCGGACCAGGCCGAACGGTGCCGCGTACTCGCCGGCCCCCTCCGCGGTGAGCCCCAGCACCGAGCGGTAGAACAGGGCGGCCTCGTCGAAGTGGTCGAAGGGCTGGGCGAGTCCGACGTGGTCGATCCCGGTCACCCCGATGCCGTCGACCGCGGGCTCGTCGGTGGGGACGAAGTCGCCCGACCAGTCGTCCCGCGCGCCGGTGCGGCAGAAGAAGACCGCGGTGCCGTCCGGAGCCCGCACGGCGGCGAGGTCTGCTTCGCGCGGACCACGCTCCCGCGGCAGCGCGGGCACACCGAGTCGGGCGGCGCGTCGCGCGGCGGCGGGCGGGTCGGCCGCCTCGACCCCGACCGCCAGCACCGCGGCCTCGGAGCCGGCGCGGTTCACGAGGATCCGCGCGCCCGCCTGTTCCCACCGCTCGACGGGCTTGGTGCGGTGCACCCCCGTGCGGGAGAACCCCAGCGCGGCCAGGACATCCGCGGTGGACGAGTCCCCGGCCACCTCGACGAACGCGTGCCCGGTGAGCGGCACCGGGAGCGAGTGGTCCGTCAGCGCCGTCAGCGAACGGCGGGCGTCGACCGCCGCACGCAGCGGGTCCGACTGGCGGAACACGTCGTTGAACACCTCGAGCGAGAGCGGCCCCGCGTACCCGGCGGCGTGCACCGCGGCCAGCAGCCCTGACAGGTCGAAGGCACCCTGACCGGGGAAAAGCCGGTGGTGGCGGCTCCACTCCAGCACGTCCATGTCGAGCGACGGCGCGTCGGCGAGCTGGAGGAAGAAGATCTTGTCGCCCGGCAGGTCGGCGATCGGGGCCGGATCCGACCGCCGGGACAGGATGTGGAAGGAGTCCAGGCACAGGCCCAGCGCGGGATGGTCGGCGCGCCGGACCACGTCCCAGGACGCGTCCCAGGTCGAGACGTGGGTGCCCCAGGCCAGGGCCTCATAGGCCAGTCGGAGCCCGCGTGCCCGGGCGCGCTCGGCCACCGCGGAGAGCTGCTCGGCGATCCGGTCCGGCTCGGCCACGGCATCGGCCGCGACCGACGAACAGACCAGCACGGTGTCGACGCCCAGCTCCTCCATGACGCCGAAGGTGTGGTCGGCCCGCCGCAGGGTGGCGGCGAAACGGGCCGGATCGGTCGAGTCGAGGTCGCGGAAGGGCTGATAGAGGTCGATGGACAGGCCCAGGTCGGCGCAGCGCAGGCGCACCTCGCCGGGTGACAGGGGAGTGGCGACGAGGTCGGGCTGGAAGATCTCCACCCCGTCGAAGCCGGCCTTCGCCGCCGCATCCAGCTTGTCCTCCAACGCACCGGAGAGACAGACCGTCGCGATCGCCGCCCGCTGCTGCTCAGGCACCGGCACACCCCGCTCGCGGCGCTGCGGGCCGGTTCACCGGATAGGCGGGAGCACGCCCGCTGAGCACCTCGACGACGTTGGCCGCCGTCTTGCGTCGGATCTCGGCCTCCGAGTCCTCGGAGTACCAGGCGCAGTGCGGGCTGAGCAGCACCGAGTCCAGGCGGCGCAGCGGGTGGTCGTCGGGCAGCGGCTCGACGGTGAAGACGTCCAGCCCGGCGCCGGCGATCCTGTTCTCGGACAACGCCGCCACCAGCGCGTCCTGGTCGACGACGGGCCCTCGGGCGGTGTTCACCAGGTAGGCGGTCGGCTTCATCGCGGCGAAGGCGGCGGCGTCGACCATCCCGGTGGTCGCGGCGGTCAGTGGGGCGTGGACGGAGACGACGTCGGACTCCCGGTACAGCTGCTCGGCCGAGACCAGCGGGATCCCCTCCGCCGCGGTGGCGTAGGGGTCGTGGGCGATCACCCGCATGCCGAAGGCCTGCATCTTCGCTGCGAGCCTGCGCGGGATCTGCCCGAAGCCGACCAGCCCCAGGGTCCGGCCGCGCAGCCGGAACAGCGGGCCGGCGGCCGCGTAGTCCCAGCCGCCCGATCGCATCGCCCGGTCGTAGCGGCCCAGGCCACGAGCCAGCGCGAGAATCATTCCGGCCGCGTGGTCGGACACGTCGTCGAGCGAGCCGTCGGGCACGTTGGCGACGAGGATGCCGGCCGCGGTGGCGGCCTCGACGTCGATCGTGTTCAGCCCGATGCCGTAGCGGGAGATGATCTGTGCGCGCGGCAGGCGGGCGAGGACGTCCGCGCCCATCGGCGCGTACTGGTTCAGGATCCCGTCCGCATCGGCGCACGCGGCCACGACCTCGTCCGCGGTGCGGGCCTGCGCCGAGACGAACCGGAACCCCGCGCCCTCGACGAGCGCGCGCTCGACGTCGAGGTCCCCGAACTCGCTGTCGGTCACGACGACCGTGGGGGCGCTCACGAGCGGCCGCCGAAGCGATGGTCGAGGTCCTGGTGGTGGGCGAGGTCGACGAGATCGGAGTACTCGGCGTAGGTGTGCTTGGCCGGGCCCTGCTCCGGGGACCCCGTGGCGGCGAGGCTCGCCAGGGCGTCCGCGGCGGCACGGGTGGCGGCGAACAGGGTGGTCACCGCGTAGAGGACCAGGTCGAAGCCGAGACCCTGCAGGTCCTTGGCGGTGAGTCGGGCGGCCTCGGTTCCGTCGACCAGCGAGACGACCTTGGGCCCGGACACCCCCGCCGCCACCGTCTCGACCTCCGCGATCGTCTTGATCCCGTCGACGAACACCAGGTCCACGCCCGCGTCGGCGTAGAGCGCGGCGCGGCGCAGGGCCTCGTCCGGACCGACGGCGGGCAGCGCATCGGTCCGCGCGATGATCAGGAGGTCGGCGTCGCCACGGGCCTCGACGGCGCAGCGCAGGCGGTCGGCACTCTCCTCGGCATCCGTCAGCCGGATCCCGGCGAGCTGCCCGCACCGCTTGGGCGCGACCTGGTCCTCCAGGTGCACCGCCGCGACCCCCGCCTGCCGGTACTCGGCGATCGTGCGGGCGATGTTCGACGGGCCGCCGTAGCCGGTGTCCGCGTCGGCGACGATCGGGATGTCCACGGCCCGCACCATGTTGCGGGCGTGCTCGGTCATCTCGGTCTGGGTGAGCAGCCCGATGTCCGGGGTGCCGAGCCTGCTCGCGGTGGCGCCGAAGCCCGTCATGTAGATCGCCGGGAACCCCGCCGCCTGCACGAGCCGAGCGGTGATGGAGTCGGGGGCGCCGGGCGCGGACACGATGTCCGGGCCCGCGAGCAGTTCCCGCAGGGTGGCCATGGTGGTCTCCTCGAGGTCGGGGATCAGACGGTGGTCGTGGCGGGGCTGTCGGCGGCGGCCTTCGCGGGCTGCTCGAGCCGCCACGCCAGCACGGCGGAGATCAGGCAGCCCACGGCCATGTAGGTGGCCACGAGGTACCAGGAGCCGCCGGTGGCGGCGGCGAGCGCGGCGGCGATGAACGGGGTGAAGCCGCCTGCGATCGCACTGGCGAACTGGTAGCCCACACCCGCCCCGCTGTAGCGGAACTCGGCCCCGAACATCTCGCTGAACAGGGGCTGTTGCACGCTGACGGCCATGTCGTGGGCGATGTTGAAGAGCACGATCGCGCCGACCATCACGGCGACCTTGGACCCGCTCTCGATGGCGAGGAAGAACGGCGCGGCACCGAGGATGCCCGCGACGGAGCCGATCAGGTAGATGTTCCGGCGCCCGAAGCGGTCGGAGAGGTAGGCGAACAGCGGGATGGTGACGATGCCGAGGGCGCCGACGACGAGCCCGACGTTGAGCATGAAGTCACGGGTGAACAGCCCGTCCACGGTGGCGTAGCTGACCGCGAAGGTGATCACGATGTAGGCCGAGAACAACTCGACGAGGCGCAGGCCGAAGATCTTCGCGAAGGCGCCCGGGTGGTTGCGCAGGGCCTCGAGGAGAGGCATCCGCCGACGTCCGGTCGCCTGCTGCTCGGCGGCCTCGACCCGCTTGGTGACCTCCTCGGAGTCCACCACCCGGGCCCGCACGACGAGTCCGACCAGCACCAACAGGACGCTCGCGACGAACGGCACCCGCCAGCCCCACGTCGCGAACTGCTCCTCGGTGGTGACCGCCCGCATGATCAGGATGAACGAGGTGGCGATGATCAGACCGACGGAGTACCCGACCTGGACGCCCGAGCTGTAGAGGGCGCGACGGCCGGGCGGAGCGCTCTCCACCGCCATCAGGGTCGCCCCGCCCCATTCGCCGCCGACGGCGAATCCCTGGATCGCGCGCAGGACCACCAGGAGGAAGGGCGCCCACCAGCCGATGGTCGCGTAGTCCGGCAGCAACCCGATGAGGGTGGTGGCCCCGCCCATCAGGATCATCGTGAGCACGAGCATCTGCTTGCGCCCGATGCGGTCACCGAAGTGCCCGAACACGATCCCGCCCAGCGGGCGGAACAGGAAGCCCACGCCGAAGGTGGCGAACGCGGCGAGCGTGCCGATCGCCGGGCTCACGTTCGGGAAGAACTCGGAGTTGAAGACCAGCGCGGCGACCAGCCCGTAGAGGATGAAGTCGTACCAGTCGATCACGGCGCCCGCGAAGCTGCCGAGGGCGGCCCGGCGGGCCTTGCGGTTGTCCTCCGCGGTGAAGGTCGTGGCGTCCATTGCCCCATCCCATCGTCGGCGCCCCACCGTCGGTGGTGGGGCAGGGGTGACCGGAGAGTCGCTGCGCTCTGTCCGGTCGCTGGAACTCTAGATGCGCAGTAACTGGGATACAAGATAGGGATGCAAGAATGTCGGTACACCGTCAGGAAGGGGTCCCGCCGATGGCCGCACCCGCCGCCAGGGCATCGCTCGCCACGGCCGTCGCCGACCGACTGCGCGAGGCCATCATGGACGGAGCCTTCGAGCTGGGTGAGTCCCTGTCCGAGGACGCGCTGTCCACGGCCTTCGGCGTGTCCCGCACCCCGGTTCGGGAGGCGCTCAAGGAGTTGCGCGGGCAGGGCCTGGTCGAGATCCGCCCCAAGTCCGGCACGTACATCTTCCGCCCCGGCGAGGACCAGATTCGCGAGCTGTGCGAATGCAGGCTGCGGTTGGAGGTCGCGGGGGCGGAACTCGCCTTGGTGCGAGACGGCGCGGCGTTGTCCGCCGCGCTGCACGACCGCCTCGCCCCGATGGAGACGGCGCTCGCTGCGGGCGACCTCCTCCGCTACAACCGGCTCGACGCCGCCTTCCACCTCTCCTTCCTGGACTGGTGCGGCAACCGCTACCTGGCGGGCGCGTACGACCAGATGTTCGCGCAGATCTCCGCGGTGCGGGTGCACCTGTCCGCGCGTACCGCCGGAGCCTTCGAGGCCTCGATGCGGGAGCATCGGCAGATCGCAGAGCTGGCGGCCGCGGGGGACGTCCCGGGGCTCACGACGGTCCTCACGGCCCACGTCGAGCGGGCCCAACGGGGCTACGCGGGCGCGCTGCAGGAGCTGGAGCGGGCTTCGCAGCTCACCAGACCCCAGCGTCTGCGCAGGAAGCTCTCCCTCTAGGACTCCTGGCGCCACACCGCCCCGTGTCGGCGAGCGTCGTCGCCGACGCCATCGCAGCCCCGACCTCCGCGACGGCCGACCGGTGACCGTCCGATGGTCAGGTCCCGGTGCCTCGCATCAGCGAGGTGGACATCAGCGAGGTGGACAGGGCCGGGTGGTGGATGTCCGCGTTCTCGGAGTCCATCGGCACGCCGTCGAACCCGCCAGGGGGGTCGGTGTAGAGCCGCAGCACCAGGCCGTCGGGCGGCCCGGGAGGCGTTGGCGCCCTCCGCCTGCCGGTCGAGGGTCAGCACCTCCCGACCGGCGCGACGGAGCACGGACGAGACGACGAGTCCCGTGGGACCGCCGCCCGCGACCAGGACCTCGACCTTGCTGGGCAGCATCTCGGTACCTCCGAACCTGGGTCGACGTCTGTCGGCTGGTCCGACGCCGCGGCCCGGACCAGGGCGAGGGTGACGGCGACGTCCGCCTCCCGGGCCACCTCGCGCATGCCCGCCTCGGTCTCCGAGCTTGACGCCCATTGATGTATATACAACACTGGGCTCGTGACCGAAGCGCCCGCGGACGAGATCGTGCGCGATTGCCTGGCCGTACGCGTCCGACTGATCGCTCGTGCGGTCACCGCCCTGTACGACGGTGCGCTCGATCGTCACGGCCTGACCGTCGCTCAGGTCAACCTGCTCGCCGCGCTGGGCAGGGTCGGCCCGTGTCCGCCGTCGAGGCTCGGCGAGGTGCTGCAGCTGGAGCGGTCCACCGTGAGCCGGAACCTGAGGCTGCTGCAGGACCGCGGCTGGGTCGAGGCCGTCGCGTCGGACGCGAAGGGCGTGCGAGAGGTGGCGTTGACCCGCGCGGGCAGGAGCACGATCCGCTCTGTCATGCCGGAGTGGCGGCAGGCCCAACAGCGCGCCGCCCAGCTCCTGGGGGACACGGGCGTGGCGACCGTTCACGAGGTCGCGAGCGCCATGGGATATCCGCCCGAGGCGTAGTCCCGCGTGGCCGCCTGCCGGCAGCCGCGCCCATTTGTTGTACCTACATCATGAGGAGGACGACATGGACGGCTACTTCCGGTCCACGGTGGTCGTGGTCACCGGCGCGTCACGCGGTATCGGCCGATCGACCGCCCTGGAGTTCGCCCGTCGAGGCGCGCGCGTCGTGCTCGCCGCGCGGACGGCCGACCGGCTCGCCCACGTGGCGGACGAGGTCCGCGCCCTCGGCGCGGAGGTCCTGGCGGTGCCGACCGACGTCACCGCCCCCGACTCGGTGCGCGCGCTGGTCGCGGGGACCGTCGGGCGGTTCGGGCGGATCGACGTCCTGGTCAACAACGCCGGGATCGGCAAGGTCGGCGCGGCGGAGTCGGCCACCTTCGACGACGACGTCCACCAGACGTTGCGCGCCAGCCTCTTCGGCATGATCGACGTGACCCGGGCGGTGCTGCCGATCATGCGGCGGCAGGGTTCGGGCACGGTCGTCGGCATGTCGTCGGTGATGGGGCGCAAGGCGTTCGCGCGGTTCGGCTCGTACGCCATCGTGATGCACGCGGTCTCCGCGTTCTCCGACAGCCTCCGCCAGGAGCTGGCGGGCAGCGGAGTCCGGGTGTCGGTCATCCATCCGGCCCTCACCGCCACCGACCTGCTCCGAGACACCGACGAAGCCGAGATGCCCCCACCCTTCCGCCACATGACGCCCTTGTCGGCCGACGACGTCGCCCGTGCCGTGGTGAGGGCGGTCCGACGCGGGAGGCGACGTGTCGTGCTGCCCCGGACCGCCTCCATACTGCTGTTGGCCGAGGCCTTCTCGCCCCGCCTCGGGGACCTGGTCGCCACCGCCCTCACCAAGCGACCCGTGGCCAGGATGCTCGGCATGAGCCGCGGCACGACCTACCACGACGCGATCCTGAGCCTCCCGGCCACCGGATGATCAATGATGGGCGGCGGCCACCGCGGCGAGGTCGTCCAGCACACGGAGGGTGGGTGTGGCGTGTGGCTCGGGTTGGACGCCCTGCTGGGGATCGTGATCCCGGTGAGAATCCGTGCAGGTCAGAGTAGGGCTGCGGTGGTGGTTCCCAGGGTGATCAGGGCCCAGTCGTTGAGGATGTGGGCGCCGGTGCTGACCCAGAGGTTCTTGGTGCGGATGTAGGCGAGGGTGAGGACGAGTCGGGCGGCGCCGATGATCAGCAGGGCCTGGGCGAGGTGCCAGTCGTAGGTGGGGAGGTGGATGAGCCCGAACCAGGCGGCGGTGATCAGCCAGGCCAGGAGCGCGGCTCTGGTGCGGGTCAGGTGGGCGCGGCTGGTGAGGATGTGGAGCAGCGCGAGGAAGGGGAGGACCGTCAGGAGCTCTTCCCCGAGTAGCTGGATCGCGACGCCGAGGTAGAGGGCGATGAGATCGAGGGGGTCGGACGCGGGGCTGGTGACGGTGGTGTTGGTCGCGGTGCTGAACAGGGTGGAGACCAGGAGGGCGACGAGCAGGGTGACCACGTAGTTGAGGGCGGCGAAGAGGATCATGAGGCCGATGTCGCGGACTGCGACCCGGCGGAAGATCGCCTTCCAGTGGGGGCCGGTGGCCCAGATCAGTGCGCCGAGCATGATCGCGGTGAACAGCGCGCGTGGGATGAGCGCGACGATGTCGTTCGGTTGTGGGATGAAGGACAGGACGAGGAACGCGGCGAGGCAGGCCGCCCAGACGATGATCCACCGTCCGACGGAGACCCTGACGGGTGCGCCGTCGTAGTAGGGGAAATCGGCGTTGTCGCGGCGCTCGATGAGACGTCCGAAGCGGCGGGTGGCGGGCCGGGTCGACCTCGGCTGAGCGTCCATGAGCTGTCCCGTCTCGAGGGGTGCGCGTCCGACTCGGCACTCAACGTAGGGCGGTCTCCGCCGCGGTGGGGTCGCCCATCCGGGTCGATGCCGTCGGTGGTTCGGCGCCGGCGCGCGTGCACCCGGTCGATCTCCCGGTCAAGGGTGCTGCGCTGGCGCCGACGCACGTGGGTGTGGTGCCCCCGGTCAGATTCGAACTGACACTGGACGGATTTTGAGTCGCTGACTTCACCCCATCGGAGCAGGCAGGGGAGGGCTCGACCAGGCAGAACAAGCAACCGAGCTGTCTGTGGAGGCAGCAATTGGCGCGAGTTCGTGGACAGACTCGTGGCCAAGGAGTCCACACACGACGGTCTGGGGGAGTGCTAGACGAAGGCGATTTGCACGATCGGGACGAGCCGGTCGCGTTCCATGACATGGGGCTGCGCGTCCTCGGGTGCCAACCACTGCCGGACCGTGGCGGGCGTGGCGCCCGCGGCCAACGGGTGCTCCGGCCCGCGGCGGTGGGGTGAGGACGCGATCGTGCAGGGACGATAGCGCGGTTCCCGCGTGGACCGGGCTGGTCGTCAGTCTGACGCCTCAGGTCGACGCTCAGCGGGTCCCCATCCCGACGCCTCGCTGCGGCTCGTTCGCGGCCCTTCCTGGGCGGAGCAAGATATGCAGAAGGTTCCCTTCGGAAGGTCGCGAGGGCGCGACGCACGACCGCGCGAACGAGGGCGTTCGCACCGATTTCAGAGCCGGCGGTCTTGCTACTAGATCGCTAACGGCTGGAAGGTCAGGCCTACGACTCCACTGCGAAGTACTACGATTCTCAATGCCCATCCTGCAGAGGATGCAGGTTGCAGAGATTGCCTCAGCAGGCCAGCCTTCCCGCGACGCCGAGGCGTCACCGGAGGGGTCTGGGAGCATGGCCGGCTGTCAGTCGGCCACCCCATTGGGCTGGGCCTCGCTGTCGACGACATACCACCCTTCCCTTCAAGCTGGCGGCAAGTAACCACGCTCTCCGTCCGGCGGTAGGTCGGTCGGCCGTAAACATCGGCAGCCTCTCGCCGGAACCGGTAGACGAGTCCGTCTGACTGGCGAACGTAGCTGGATGCGTGCGTGAGTCCGGATCTACCGGATCGCGCTCTGCGACGTCGACCGGACTCGTGGTCGCCGAACTGCTGGTGGCGAGCTGCCCGACGAACGGCGCCGCTCCGAACGGTGTCGGTGATCGGTGACCTGCTGATGCCGGAGCGACCTCCTATGGATCAAGGCGACGCCTCCAACGGCGCGGGCCGGCTACGCCAGCTCCACTCGGCCTCGGGTCGAGGTCCTGCTGCTGTGATGCCTTCGGAGAGAAACTTCGAACGGATGTTCCAGTATCCTTGTATGCCCGCTACCCTGTCCGGGTGACCCGCCTCGTCATGCCTGAGCTGCTGGCAGCCATGCTGACCTGCGGCGGCCCATCACACTTCGATGTTCGCGACCATCGCCGACTGCACGAGTCATTGGTGGCGCTCTGGTCTGACCTTGCAGATGATCCGGCCGCCCGCGATCTCCTGCCGCTGCAGGAACCAGTGCCGGATCCTGAGGTTCGTTGGCGGTTCAGAGGTGTTACCGCGGCACTATGGAAACTGAACGCTGATCGGGTCCTGCTGACGGAATCAGCTCCCGGTGGTGCTCATTTTAAGGTCGATCACGATGCTGCCGAGTGCGCGGCGGCGGGGCACGAGTCTCTTCCATCCACGACCAAAGAGGCTGTTCATCGACGCGCGGTCGACTGGAGCATCGCGGTCGAGACTGACTTGAAGAAGGCGCGCCACTCTGTGTGATTGTCCTCGGTTACAACGAGGTTGTGCTGCTCAAGGTTTCGCCACCGATTGGCGTTGCGGTGGCGCCAGCGAGCGGAGAGACGGATCATCCCTGAGTTCGGCCCTCTGGTGATCTTGACCGCCGTGGCCTCAACGTCTCTCGGGACGCGGAGCTTACCTGACGTCACTTCTCCGGCCCACTTCATTGGAAACTCAGAATCGACAGTCCGCCAATTGAGATGCTGGATGTTTTGTAAAGCCCGCTGAACCTCAAGGGCGCTCGCCGGCCTTGAAGAGCTTTCCTTCTGTAGGAGCTTGTTGACGACGCGCCTCAGATCATCCGGAACGAATGAGGGAACGGCAAGATCCCGCCCGCGAAGAGTTCGGTTCCCACTCAAAAGACGTCGGTCAACGTCGTCCATGTCGACGTCCTCATAACGGAAACGTCCACCGAGCATCTCGCGCAGGACGAGGCCCAGGCTATACAGGTCGGACTGCGTCGTGTACGAGCCCGAACGCCACTCGGGCGCCTTGTACAGGGGGGTCCCTCCTGCGCAGCTGGCTGAGCCGTTCTGGATCGATGCTGCCGAGCCGAAGTCGCCTAGGAGGGCAGTCTTCAGGTCGTTCGCGAGGAAGATGTTTCCCGGCTTTATGTCTCGATGCACAAGATTCCGCTCAACGTGCAGGTAGTGAAGCGCGTCGAGGATGTTGCAAGTTAGGGAGATCGCTTCGCCCATGCTGAACGTATGGCCGCTCATGAGGGCCGCATGTAAGCTGCCGCCCTCGTAGAATGGCATAGTGAAGGTCACTGCCTGGTCGCCCCATTCAGGGTCCCATTGTGCTTCCCAGACATCAATCAAATATGGGTGCGATAGCGACCGGAGTAGGCGAGGCTCGGTGCTCGCGAATGAGTCCGTTGCGCCGAGCATGCTGACCGTCTTCTGGACGCACTGCGCCTGAAAGACTTCGTGGTAGCACTTGTGGCAGATTGCGGTACTGCCCTCATCCGTTATCGTGCGAATTGCCGTGTAGGTTGGCTTAGGAATCAGCTCGCCGCGAAGGGCCATTTCTACTCGCGTTCAGCGGCGATCGCGGCCAACGCCGCAACGTCTCGCTTGCCGGACCAATATGGCCCACTTGGTGAGCAAAGGGTGGGGGCGTGCGACTTGAGCGCCCCCTGCCGTGGAATCGAGAGGATGCTCCGTACTTGAGCACGGGTCAGTCGTCCTGCATCGATCTGATGTTCCGCGGCCGCGAGTATGAATGTCGTTTCGATGGCTATGCGTTCCTTCAAGCTGGAATATGAACCTGAGCTGTTCGCTTCGGCATCGAGTACTCGAAGCCTCTTTATGTCGTGCGTTGCTAGGATTTTCATAATGTCGTCTCGGAGGCCGACCAACGCGCGGGCTCCTGTGAGTCCTTGAGGGAGGCGCAGCATGTACGGCTCAGCTTCAAGCAACTTGCCTTGCTCTGCCACAGACAGATAAGCCGTGTCAGCGGCGACGTTGACTCCGATTGACCGCATCGCCTCCACCTTCCGTGAGGAACGCCCCCGTGTCGTCGGCCGTTGACACCAATGACCCCCACGCCCGTGCAGACACGCAGCGTAGCGGATCATTCGGCCGGGTGTGTCAGTGGCTCGCCTGCAAGAAGTCTGTGCGGCCTCGGATTCGCGTGGGTCTAGGAGGGTCGGCTCGGTCCTGTCACCCTCGCCTGGCGGGCAGATCAACAGGGTGGCCGCCTATGTCACTCCGGCTGGGCCCGGAGGTTGGCCTCGTCCCGTGCAAGGCTGTCCAACCTTGCCAGTAGTGACGGCATTGCGCATCCCGCTCATCGCCCGTGGCGCCAGGCCAAGGCGCGGTGCTGCTGAACAGCCACCGGCCGGACTGCGCCCAAGAGCGCTTGATCGGTGAGTAATCCTCTTGAACTTCGTCACGGACAGGCGGGCTAGAATCCGATTATGCGTGGTAGCCCCGAAGACGGCACTGTGCCCGACGACGACTCGGACGACGTAGTCACGCTCGTTCGAGCCGAAGACGCAGGTGAGCCAGCAGGTGGTTGGCCTCCGCGTCCGCAACCAGAGGGTGAAGGGTCTGGCGAACTCACCTTCGTTCGGGGCGAAGCCGCCGTGTCTCTTCCTCAGTCGGCGGCATCCACAGCGCCGCCCGCTCCTCCCGATCCACCTAAGTCGCCGTGGCCAAGCCCAGGCGATGGAACAGAAACCAAAGTGCGATCTGAAAGCGTCGGCACGTACTGTCGGCTGTCTGCTTCGCTGCCCGGACAGATTCCTCGTTCAGTCCTAGGCGCTCTTGCGTACCGTCAGGCGGCTGGCTCGGCCCCCTTTCCTCCCCCGCCTAAAGACCCGGTAACAGAAGTTCGCGGTGAGAATGTGTGATAACCGCTGCGAAGTTCTAATCGTAGCACCGGCTGATGATGCTCATGCGGATTCGGTCCGGCGAGAATTCGTTGCCCGCGGTATAGATGTCAGGTATCTCAACGCCTCGACAAAAAACATCCGATGGTCGGGCGAAGCGGGACAGGCTAGTTCGATTTCGTCGTTCCAGGAGGGGGAGAAGCTGCCACGGTCGGTTTGGTGGCGACGCCTTGAGAGGCCAAGAATCTCCGTATCCTCGACCTTGGAGGATTCGCTGATTGCTGATGAGATCACGGCAGCCATTAGCGGGGTCGTTCTCGCCGCCCCGCGGGTCATCGATCCCCCACACGTTGTCTCAAGGGCCGAGAGTAAGCCGGTCGGGCTAATGGCTGCTCGGCGGGTGGGCGCGCCCACGCCTCTGACTCTGATTACAAACGACCCTGTCTCCGCTCGGGAATTCATTGCCGGTGGCCGAACTCTCGCGAAAGCGATGAGCTCTGGCATTGGATTAGCTCCTTTCGCCGATTTCGTCGACGAGGGACTCTCTCACTTGGTGACAGCCGCGCCTGTACTCCTTCAACGAGTGGTTGACGCCAGCGAGGACGCGCGCGTCGTGACGGTCGGTCGCCATGCGCGTACGTGGACGCGACGCCGTAGCGATGCTCTGATTGATTGGCGGGCAGCTGACCCAGGAGGTGCTGGCTTCAGACTGGCTTCGCAGGGCTCCGCGGTGTCGATGCTAGAGATGCTCGCAGTGCAGGTCGCCACAGAGTTGGGTCTGACCATGAGCGTGCAAGACTGGCTCATCACGGAAACCGGCCCAACGTTCCTTGAAGTCAATCCACAGGGGCAATGGCTATTCCTGGAGGGCAGCGAAGAAATGGTCACTCCTACTCTCTGCGATCATCTGGCGTGCGACCCTACTCAGATCGATGCGTAGCTTCGCCAATCGAGCAATTGTCTGGCTCTTCAAGATCCTTCGTGCTCCGGTCGAGCGTGAAGAGGAGGGGGGCAGCGGCGGTTTCTGGCCCTCGTCGCGCCAGGCATTTCTATGGGACCTTGGGCCAAAGAGTGCCGCGCCCGGTCGGGATGGGTTAATCCCGCCCGCCGGCCCGGATGTTCGCTGGGTCGACAACTTGAGCGGCGACGCAATTGAAGAGTTGCTTGTCGCGGCGAAGACTGCACACGACCGGGCGCTTGCGACCGCAGGCGCAACGGAGGCGAAAGCATCGCGCTTGTTGACACCGACAATAGCACTCGTGGTGTCGAGCGTCGCGCTTGCAGGGCTAGTCCTGCAGAAGGCGGCTACTCAGGAGTCAATGTGGTATGTGATCCTCAGTGTCCCGGCATCGTTGGCGGCGATAGTCTTCCTGATTTCGGCGGTCCGGTCTGCCGACGCTGATCTTCGAGTGGGAATGTACGGCAGCGCAGATTCGTTGAGCGTTCTAGGGATCGCGAGCGAGGGTCGGATCACTGTCGATGGTGTGCCCGTTGTCCTGCCAGACGGAGAGGCGATGAAGCGGGCATATCTGAAGTCTCTGCTTGCTGCCCGAGAGCTGGCCAACTGGACTCAGCGGCATAAGGCCAGTGCGGTGATGCAGGCTCGTGCCTGGCTGTCCCGTGGCCTGGTTCTCTTCTTTTGCGCGTTGGTCGTTACCGGTGTCGTTGTTGCTTTGCCCGCAAGACTCGCGCCAGGTTCTGCTCCGGGGCGTACAACAGTAGAACCGGCGAAAGTCGGGCCGGCAGGCTCGGTTTTAACCCCACCACCGGCGGTCTCTGTGGCTCCGACGTCCCCCGTCGTGGGCCCCCCGCCTGCTCCTGCGCCAACGTCGATCCCTGGCACAGGTTCGTCGACGCCATAGGTGCGGTGTGAAACACAAGGGTCTGCCCACCACCGTCGAGCACGGCCAGACACCCTCAGCAGGCTCAATCCTGTCGAGTTCGAGACGCTCCTACAGCTGGCCTTTCATGCGGCCTGACCACCTACCCGATACGGTCAACCAGACCCCTGGGCAGCCCCGACATTGTCCCCGCGGGTTCGGGGGCGGAGACCATGCGGCGCAGCTCATGGGCGTGGTCCGGCGCTGTCGCGGTAGCGCTGGCGGGCAGCTTTGATGACCTGAACCGTCGGTCCCTCGGCATGATCCACGTTGAGGGGCGGGCGTAGGAGCCGGATGATGTCGGCCTCCACGTCGCGAGGTGTTGGGTGCTCGCACCAGGACACACGAAGGTTCGTGCCCATCCACTCGGTGAGTCGGATCTCGTCATTGTCGACGAGGACGACGCGGTCGGTCCAGCACGTCTGGTATCCCTGCTCGTCGAGCAGGAGCCCTGCCAGGGTTCGGCGGAGGGTGGAGCTACCGCTGCTGCGGAGGTGGTTCGAAGCGAGTCGGGAGCGGAGCTTCGTCGCCAGCCCGACGTAGAGCAGTCGGAGGTCTGGCTGCGTGGGGTGCGCGGGGCCGATGAGCTCGGGTAGGACGAGCGGTGACGCCCACCAGGCGTAGAGACCTGGCACAGCGGGAGCCTGTGTGCTTACGTCCGAGATACGGACCGGGGTTGCCAGAAGCTCGTCGACGACGGCGTCGAGCGCCGGGCGAGCGGAGGTCATGCCCGCAGTGTGCACGACCCTCGGGCCCCACCATGCCCTGGGAGATCAGCGAGAGCTTGTGGGCCGTCTGGACCCTGAGACAATCTGGATAGCGGTGCGGCGCCGACCCATTGGGAGGCGACCTACGCGGTCCGGGCTGGCGAATTGTCCCCAGTCGGGCAGGGCGTCGCCATTTCATCCACACCGCGAATTCGAGGCTCGCGTGCTTGCCGGGCACCGTGGTCCGCTGGCTGTCGCGTGCGCCAACAGGTGCGCGGTGATCGCCTGGGCGGCTCCGGGCGGCGTTGCAGCGCCGTCCCGGAGCCTGACCGGCCCCTGCGGAGACAGGAGACGGCTGTGCAGAAGCCTTCCATGCCCGTGCCCGACGACGGGTCGAACCGGCGGACTCGTCGGCCCCATCGACATCGAGCTGGTGCGTCGTGGCCGCCGCGCGTGAGCGGTGGCGGGGGTGCGTGGAAGGTGTGGCTGCTCGTCGCGCTCGCGATCGTCTGCTTCGTCGGTGCGGGGTTCGGGTTGGGGTTTTGGTTCGCGACCTGGTGAGCGGGTGCGAGCGGCCTGGTCTCGTCCAGGGTCGACGCTGCCACGCATGGGTTCTCATGCTGTTCGTCGTCCGCGGGTGTCTGGTCGGCGTGGTCGGTCTGTGCGGGTGGCGTTCTCGACGGCGGAGTACGCGTTGGTGCTCGCGGCTGCCCGTCGGGCGGGAACCGCGGTGGCGGCGTGGGTGGGGGAGCGGGCGGTCGAGGCCGCTGTCCCGGCTGCGCGTCGGGATCGGCGGCGGAGCATGGTCGCGGAGCTGGTTCGGGTGCGGATGGAGCTGGGGCTGCTCGCGCAGGCTGGCGAGGTGAGCGCCGATGTTGTGGACGAGCGGTTGGAGCGGCTCGATGAGGTGCTCGACCGGATCATGGCGTCGACCAGCCGTCGTCGGTGATCGCGAAGGTCGTCCATGGGTGGAGGGCGGGCGGTCTGCTGGCGTACCTGTTCGGGCCGGGTGTCTCCGACGAGCACGTCCGGCCACGAGTGGTCGCGTCATGGGACGGCCGGGACAGCGCCTGGCAGCCCGAGCAGCGTGGGCCGGGGGAGCACGACCTGGAGCTCGGCCCGCTGATCCGGGCGATGCAGGCGCCAGCCGTGGCCGCCGGGTTGCCGCTGCGGGCACCGAGCGACGGCGGGCGGGGGTATGTCTGGCACTGCTCGGTACGGCTCGCGGACACGGACCGGGTGCTGCCGGACGAGCAATGGGCGGACATCGCCCGGGAGCTGCTCCACGACGCGGGCATCGCTGAGCGCGACGATCCGGGTGGGCCGCGGTGGGTGGCCGTCCGGCACGCCGACGACCACATCCACATCGCCGCGGTGCTCGTGCGCCAGGACTCGAGCAAGCGGTTCTGGCCGCGGAACGACTACCCGAAGCTTCGGGCGAGTGCCCAACGGATCGAGGCCCGTCTCGGTCTGACCGTCACGCCGTCCGCAGAGGGTGCCGCGAGCAAGCGCCCTACTCGTGGTGAGCTGGCGAAGTCGGACCGGGAGTCGCGGCGCCCCGCACGTGACGTTCTTCGGGGAGCAGCGCGGCGCGCTGCGTTGCGGGCCTCGTCGGTCGAGGAGTTCGAGAAGGCGCTGCAGAAGGAGGGGCTGCTGGTCGAGATTCGGCGGGCACCGTCGGGCGACGCCATCGGCTACAAGGTCGCGGTCCCGCCGGACCTCCTCGCCTCGGGTGAGCCGGTGTTCTACTCCGGCAGCAAGCTCGCCCCCGATCTGTCGCTTCCACGACTCCAGCAGCGCTGGGCGGAAACCGGTGGCCAGGACCAACGGCGCATCCGATTCTCGACAGCCGCGAGCCAGGTGAACCGGGCAGCGGAGGAGGTCGAGAGCGGACACGTCGCGCCCGAGGGGGCCGCCGATGGGCTGGCAGACATGTTGACCTCGCTGTCCGCCGTCACCGACCCGTCAGAGCGGTTCCGGTACGCCGCGGCGGCGGATCGAGTGCGAGGCACGCGTCCACAAGGGAAGGCAGTCCACGGAGGAGCGGATCTGAAGGTGGTCGCGAGGCGGCTCCTGCTCGCCCGTCGACTCGCCATCGCGGCGGACAACGGCGGTGAGGAGCTGACGCTCGCCCTCGCTCGGTTGGCGCTCGCGATCGCCGAGCGCACCCGCTCGCGCCCGTGGGCGCGGGCCGCCTACACCGCCGCGGCCCAACTCGTTGCGGGTGCCGGCCCGGGGAGCTCCGCGGTAGTCGGCGGAGTAGGACAGAGCGAGCCTGAACGGACACCGCACGTCCAACCGTGACCCTCGGCCGCATGGTCGAGACCCCGAGGGCCCGATGAGCAGCGGCCGCAGCCAGGAGCAGGCGGTCATGGCGACCGCGAGGCTGGTCGGCCCGCAGAGCACCGACGTGCAGATCATCCACCCTGGCACGGACGACGCTGCGGTGAGCGTGCGGATCGGCAAGGTACTCCTCTACATCCACGAGGAGCGGACGGCAGAGCACTTCCACAAGGTGTGGGAACAAGCGCAGGACGCCGCCGACATGCTCCCCGGCTCCGGCGACTTCCGGATGGTCAGAGCGCTCAGGGGGATGCCGGAACCGGCGATCGCAGCCAACGCGATCGGGCTGCCGGCCTGCGCGGTCACGGCCGGGAAGACCAAGGGCGACCCGCCGCGGCCGTTCCTGCGGGTCCAGCTGGGTCGTGTCGCGTTCGAGGTCCGGGACCAGTTCGCCTTCAACACCTGCGCGCATTCCTTCGCCTACGCCCGGAAACAGGCGGCGAAGGCGTTCGTCGAGCCTGGGCGTCAGTTGATCGTCCATGGCGCGTTCGAGGTCGCGGGGGATGCCTTCTTCCCGGACAGCGACGTCGAGCAGTTCCACCGCCCGGGCGGGGTTCGAATGCCGCCGCCGACTCAGCGCATCGAGACCAACGGCGCCAGCCGTGTGCCCGGCGCGCCCGTTCGGTGACCGACTACAGCGTGAGGGCGACACCCGCGAGCGTTCCCAGCACCAACGCCGGCCCGTAGGGCACGTCGCCGCCCGGACGGTTGAGGGCCGCGGTCACCGCGGAAACCAGCAGTAGCAGACCGGACAGCCCGACTGTGAGGGCGGTGCATCGCCACCCGAGGAACGCGGTGGCGGCAGCCAGGCTGGGCAGGATCTTCACATCGCCCCACCCGAACGCGGTCGGCACGACGAAGAGAAGCCCGGTCGCCACCATCCCCATCGCGGCCGCTGCGACAGCGGCGCGGATCAGCGCGTTCGGGTCCGCGCCTCCTGTCACCGAGACGGCGAGAACCACGGCGACGGACTGAGCGGCGACCAGCCGGTTGGGGAGCCGCAGCTCGGTCACGTCGACGATCATCGCGGCGCCACCGAAGACGGCGACCGAGGCGAGCAGGGCGAGGCTGGTTGCGGAGCCGCCTACTTCGGCGGCGACGATCCCTACCCCAGCGACCAGAGCTCCGGCGACGGACTCCACGGCCGACGTCGGACGAGCTGTCCGCGTGCTGCGTCGGGCTAGCACGAGCATCAGCGGCGCCAGAGCGAGGCCGACGACGCCCCCGACGATCATTCGTCGTCGACGGGCCGGCCGAGCCCGTTCGGGAACAGGCGGTGGAAGACCTCGAAGCTCGCGGGCGGGAGGTCTTCGCCGACCTCGAAATCGCGTTCGGCCAGTAGCAGCTCGGCGTACTGGCGCATCGCCCCGGTGTCTCCCTCGGCGTGTGCAATGCGCATGAGGTCGAGGAACGGGTTGTCGTGGGTCGAGTCGGGGTCGACCATCCGCGCGATCTCGGCGGCCCACCTCGCCTCCTCGAGGTCGTCGTTCGCCAACGCGAGGTCGACGAGCTCGTGGGCGGTGTCGATCACGAAGCCCGGGATCAGGGCGTCGTGATGCTGGTCAGGGTTGCTCAGCCAGGCATAGCCGCGGTCCCGGCGCGGGCTGAGGACGGGGCCGCGAACCAGCCGGAGGGCACTGCGGTAGTCGGCACGGGCGTCGTCGACACGACCCGCCGCCGCCCGCGCCTGGGCGCGCTTACGAAGTCGGCGGAAGAGGTCCCAGTCGAGAAGGTGCCCGGTCAGCCGGTAGCGGCCGTCACCGCTCGTGCTGAGGGAGGGGACGAACTCGACGTCGGGCCGGGTCGGGTGCTTGCCGATCCACGGACGCAGCTCGGCGATCGTGCGGCGCACCCCTGACGGCGACGCGGCCTTGCCGTCGACCCACAGGTCGGTGGCCATCTTCTCGCGGCTGACCCCACGCTCGTGGAACGCGAGGTAGACGACCACCTCGATCTGCCAGGCGGCCCGGCCCGGTGGAGGCCCGCCAGGAGCGCGCACGGCCGGCTTGCCGAGCACCGCGACCAGTGGCCGGGCGGGTGTCTCGGTGTCACCCCACTCGGCGAGATCGTCGTCTAGATCCGGGTCGTCGTTCTCCACCCGGGTGAGGCGACGTTCCTGCTTCGTTGTTCGCTGCGGGAACGGCTCGGGAGGGTCATCAGGGACGATTTCGGCGGGCTCCGGTTCCCACGACCCGTCGAGGGTCATCTGTTGGGCCCACGGCTGGTCTCCCCGAGCGGGCGGCACCGGCTGGTCGGGTTCGTCAGCGGTGGCGAGGATGTCGAGCAGGCCCTGCCCGAGCTCCCGAGAGAGCTGTTCGGCTTTGACCCTCTCGCCCGCCCATTCGATGTCGGCGAGCACGCCATCCTGATCGATGGAGAGGCGTGGTCCGGGGAGCGGTGTGGCCGTGCTGGAGGTGAGGACGACGGCGCTGGTGCGTCCCCGGCCGAGGAGCCGGTCGCAGGTGTCGTGCAGCAGCTGTTCGTCGTACATGTCGACGGCGTGGACGACGAGGACCCTGACCACCAGGGCTTCGGAGGGGTCCCCGGCGGCACGGCGCGCCGGTGCAGGGATGTCGGATCCGTCAAGTTCGGGGGCCGACGCGTCGAGGATCGTGGTGAACCGCTGTAGCGCCTCGTCGAGATCGCGGAAGGTCTCGACCTTGTGGTGTCCGAGCGGGGTGAGGTCCGGTTCGAGCCCGACGACGATCAGCTCGAGATCGTCGGCCCACTCGCTCGTTCCGAGCTCTAGTGTGATGTGTCGGAGGAGGTCGCCAGCCTGGTGACGGCTGCCGACGAGGTGGAGGACGCCGTCCGCCTCAAGGTCAGTGAAGACGGTGCTGCCGTCGTCGAGCCGTCCGAGGGACGCGAGCGCCGGATATCCGTTGCGCGCTGTGGTCGGCGCGGTGGTCGCGGTGGGCAGCAGCCAGTCGCCCTCCGCTGTCGTCTCGAACGCTGACGGTGCGGGTTGCCCGCGCAGGCCCAGCAGGACGACGCCGTCCGGGGTGGACACGGCTCCGTTGACGTTCGGCGGTGGGGCCTCGGCGGCGGCGAGGCGGAGTGCCGAGTGCAGGAGTTCGGTGTCGGGTCCGGCGATCGCAGCGCGACGGACAGGAGCTTCTACGACGGCGTCGGTGGCGGTGGGAAGCGCGATCTGCCTGCGGTACTCGCGAAACCGCCGCTGGCGACGGCGGAGGTGCAGAAGGAGGCCGAGGAACCCCGTCGCGGCAGCCCCTCCCAGCCCGACGAGCAGGGGAAGGGGCGTCGACTCGTCCTGGGCGGGCTCCGCCGCCGGCTGCGGAGGGGCAGGGATCCTCGTCGGTGGGGCGGGCTGCTCCGTCGACGGGGGTGCTGCCGAGTGCTCTGCGCTCGGACGGGAAGCTTCTATCGGCGGCGTCGCCACGGGCGGCTCTGGCGCGGCGCTGGGCGTCGGGCTGGCTTCTCGTTCCGGTGTAGACGGTGCGTCGGCGCTGTCTGGCAGCCGAAGCAGCCAGCCCGGGCGGATCACCCGAGGATCGGTGAGCCGAGCACCGTCCGGCTGTACGATGTCCCGAGACGCATCGAAGATCTCCGGATATCGATGGGGGTCTCCGAGCTGGTCTTGGGCGATGGATGCGAGTGAATCGCCCGGGCGGACGGCGATCTCGCCCGACGGCTGAGCGGGTGGCAACGCGAGAACCCAGCCCGGCCGGAGGTGACCGGCGTCGGTCAGGCGGGCGTCGTCCGCCTGGACGCGATCTCGGTTCAGATCGAGGATCTCCCTCCACCGAAGTGGATCACCAAGCTCGCGGAAGGCGATGTCCCACAACGTGTCCCGGGGTTCGACGACGTAGGTGGCGACAGCCGGATCGGGTGTCGAGGGTGCCTGCACAGCGATCAGAACCGGTGAGGTGACTGGCTGTGTGGCGGTTCCGGGCTGGGACGTCAGGGTCGTCAACGCCCACAGGATGAGGGTGCCGGTGAGAGCGCGCGGCCCCACTCGCCGTTGATGGAGCACGTCGATGCCGTTGCGGAGGACGTCGACGACGTCCATCGCAACAGTGACCACGAGGTAGATCCAGAAGGCCCACACGGCGAGGATGAGCAGGCCGACCAGCATGCGTCCGTCTTCGGGGTGCAGCAGAGCGACGGTCAGCGCGTCGAGGCCGGGTAGGCGTTCCGGGAGGTGAGCGGCCCCGAAGCGAACGAGCGCCATCGGGATGCCTACGACAAGGGCCAGGAGGGTGGCCGCCGCGAGTGCGGCGCGGGCCGAGCGGTACGCGGTCGTCATCATCGAGGGCCTCCGGAGGGGATCATCAACGGCGCCGACTCGGCTGAGCCCGTGCTGGTCAAGGCCTCGACACCCAGCACGCCCAGGATGAACGACGGGCGAACGAGAATCACCCGTACTCGAACCCGACCGTTGGGTGTCACCTCGGCGGTTGCGGTCGCCTCGGCCAACTCGGCGAACCGGGTCGCTGCTCGCACAGCGCGCGAGGTGTCGAGAGTCAGGTGTCCGCGGCGGAGCTCGTTGATGTCGATCTGCTGGGCTCCGGCACGAGCCGACTCTTCAGCGATCGCGTCGGCATCCGCGAGCTGTTGGGCCTTTCGTACCCCGTCGATCCCGAGACCGGCAGCGAGCAGCAATGCGAGGACGAGGAGCGTCCCCGGGACGGACATCGCACCTCCGCCGCGCTCGTTCATTCGTGCTCCCGAAGCGGGTCGATGGGGCTGACGGCACTGGCGGCGGTGCGGTACGACCCGGGTGCTCCTGGAATCGCGAGGTCGGACCAGCGCGCGTCGCAGCTCACCTCCGCCCGGACGACGGCCAGACCGTCGTCGTCGTCGACAACCACCCTGACAGCCACTGCGGCACAGGCGATCCCGCGCTGGCTGAGCGCCCCACGCGCAGCGTCCTCGGCGATCGTCGCCGCCGCAGCCGGGTCTCGTTGGATGGACGCGATCCGGGCCGCGGACGCCGCGGCCTGCGATGTGGCCGCCTCAGCCATCGTCACTCGCACACCGGCGATGCCGAACGCAACGACCAGTCCGAGTGCACCGACGAGGACCGCCCCTTCGACGGACGGCCCCCCGCCCCGTTCACCCTCGATCAGCGGCTTCATCGGGCCGGCCTCTCGATCGCCGCTGCGGCAGCACGATCGACAGTCAGCCCGAGGCCGGGAAGGAGGCCGGCCACGTTCCCGGAGACGCGAACGGTCAGGAGCCCGTCACCACCCTCGGCTGCCTCGACCGCAGGCTCGCTGATCAAGCTCCCGGCGTACGTCTCGAGGAATCGGAGGGCCTCTGCACGTGCCGCTGCCGGTGGAGTGCGTACGTCCGCGTAACGCCCGGCGCGCAGTCCGTCCTCCGCGGCGGACATGGCGAGCTGCGACGAGATGGCGACGAGTGAGACCTGTACTCCGGCGAGGAGGATCGCCACGAGTGCGCTCCACAGGAGCGCGAGTTGGACACTGACGGCCCCACCTCGTTCCGATGTGAGCGTCACTCCAGCGCACCCAGCTTCTTGGCGACATAGCCGCCGACGGCCGTGAGGATGAGTCCGCCGAGCACCGCCCCCGCCCCGATGTGGAAGCCCTCGTCGCTGTTCCTGCCGCCGCCCCGTTCGTCCATCGGGCCTGTTCGGCGCAGGAGGGCGAGATGGGCTTCGGTGACCACCAGCTGGATCGAGGACAGGACGGTGCGCACGGGAGCCTCCAGGGCTAGAGGGACATCAGGAATGAGGTGGCAGGCACAAGGACCCACGCGGTGATCAGGAGGACCTGGACGGCCCCGGGGATGTTCATGCGGACGCTGGCGCGGTTGGCCGCAGCGTGGGCCTCGGACCGCAATTCGTCCTCGAGGCTGTCGGCTCGCGCGAGCAGGGTTTCGATGACCGTGCCGCCGTCACTCCCGGCCGAGCGGGCGATCGCGCTGATGTCGTCGAGCTCCGGCAGATCGACGTCTTCGCTGAGCCTGCGGAGTCCGTCCCACGGCATCTTCCCGGCCCGCTCGGCCAGCTCCAGGTGGTGGCCGATCGTGGCGAAGGCCCATGTGGAGGTCAGAAGCTCGGCCGGGCCGCGGAAGGCGGTCACGACGCCCGCCCCTGCTCGACGCAGCAAGCTCACCTGCTGGAGGTAGGTGACCAATGCGTGGCGGAGCTCGTCGCGGCGGGCATCGGCACGTCGCCGCACCCGGCGAGCCGCGCCGCTCCACCCCGCCCACGCTCCCACGGCGGAGAACCCGACCGCGAGGATGGAGGGAAGCTCGACCTCCAGCACGACCGTCAGTACGAGAAACAACGGTCCGCAGAGCAGCCCGAGAACCGCCTCGATCAGTCGGCGGAGAGCGAGCTCGGAC
This sequence comes from Pseudonocardia oroxyli, assembly GCF_900102195.1. Classification (GTDB taxonomy): domain Bacteria; phylum Actinomycetota; class Actinomycetes; order Mycobacteriales; family Pseudonocardiaceae; genus Pseudonocardia; species Pseudonocardia oroxyli. The sequence continues at coordinate 30,155 of NZ_FNBE01000015.1, read as the reverse complement.
CGGTCGATACCGAGGACACGAAGATCCTCCGCGTCGACCGCCAGCGGAAGTCGGCCCAACAGACCGCGGAGCAGGCTCGTCCCCAATGGAGTCGCAGCGACGGTGCGGTTCCGCTCGTGGCTGAGCCACAGTGCGTCGTCCAGGTTGGGGCGCCACCGCTGGATGCTGGTGAGCATCAGGGCGACGGCGAGGCCCAGCGCGCCACCCGCCGTGGCGCCCGCCAGCGACAGGATCATCGTTCAGCGCCGAAGAAGCGGGGTGCAGGGGTACCGAGTGCGATGCGCCGCATCCAGATGAGCACGGCGACCGAACCCGCGAGCAGCGCGGCCATGATCAGCTGACCTCCGAACGAGCGGTATGTCTCCGCGAACCCAGGTGCCAGGGCGACCAGGACGAACACCCCTGCCTGGATGAGCAGGAGCATGGCGATCGACTGTCGGGCTTCGGCGCGGTCCGCCTCGACCTCCCGCCGAGCTCGGACCTCCCGCTCCAGCGACGTGGCGAGCTGGCGCAGTACCAGGGCGACGCCGGGCGTCTGATGGGCCAGCGCGAGGGCCAGAGCGGCCGCCACGGCGTCTCCGCTCCGGTCCCCGACCCCGTCGGCGAAGGCGCCGAACGCTGCGACCCGATCGGCCTGGGGCAGCTGCAGGTCGGCGGCGAGACGGCGTACCGGCCGCTCGATCTCGGAGGGTGCGGCCTCGGCAGCTGCCATCACTGCGGCGGTCAGCCCGGGGGCCCCACCCCCGACGAGGAGGTCCGACATCCGACGGCACCAGGTGCCGAGTGCGGCGAGAACGGAGATGCGGTGCTCCGCGACGTCGGCCGAGCCGAGGAGCCAGGGAAGCCAGATCCCCGTCGCGGAGATCGCCACGCCGGCGACGGGCCAGCCGGTGATGCCCGCTGCGGCGACGCCACCCACGATCCAGGCGATCACACGGACCCGTTCATGACGAGCGGGGAGCTGCGACCTCCGCGCTGTTCGGAGCAGCTTGCGTGCCGCGTCGACCCCGATGATCCGCCGGGGGAGGGCGCCGGGGGAGAGCGCGAGAGCGACGGCGAGGCCGAGCGCTGCCCCTCCTGCAGCCCCGAGGACGGTAGTGCCGGTCATCGGACTCGCACCTGGCCGTTCGCCGGCAGAAGCAGAGCCGCGAGGTCGATGCCCGCCTCCTCGAAGGGTGCTCGGTTCTGGGGCAGCATCCGGAAGACGGCCCGCGGGTCCGTGCCGGACGGGTCGGGCGCGAAGATCCGGTTGAGTGCGACGACACCGGTCTCCGTCACGCCGGCCACCTCGGCGACCTCGCTGACGATTCGGCGCTGTCCTCCCAGCGCCGGGTGGTCCACCTGCCGCATGTGGACCACGTAGTCGATGCCCTGGGCGGCGAGCCGGGTGACGAAGGCATCCGACCAACCGTGGCCTGCGCCCTTCATAGCGGCGGTGACCAGCCGCTCGAACGCCTCACCTGCCGAGCCCGCGTGGAGGGTGCACATCGAGCCGGGCATTCCGGCGGTCATCGCCTCCAGCATGGGGAGGGCCTCGGCGCCGCGCACCTCTCCGACGACGACGCGGGTGACCGACATCCGGAGCACCTGGTGGACGAGGTCGGACAGGGTGATCTCTCCGGCTCGATGGCCAGTCTTCGGGTCGGCCTCCGTGGAGCCGGGGCGCGCCTCCAACGCGATCAGGAGTGGCGAGGCGTTGGCGAGATCGGCCAGTCCGAGCTCGAACTCGGTCTCCAGCGTCGCGATGCGCTCGGTCGCCGGGATCTCCCTGGCGGCGCAGCGCATCAGCGTCGTCTTGCCGACCCCCGGAGCGCCGGTGAAGGCGATGTTGCCCCTCGCTCGGACCACCGCACAGATGAACTCGCCGATCTGCGCGGACAGGGTGCCCATCCCGGCGAGGTCGCTGAGAGTCAGGTGGGCGACGCGGTGGCGCCGGATCGTCACCGTGGGACGGCGAGCTACGTCCCGGATCGCGGCCAGGCGGGAACCGTCCGGTAGGCGCATGTTGAGGAAGGGCTGCGAGGGGGAGAAGGCCCGCTCGGACGTCGCGTGATGACCGGCGATGAACTGGATCTGCTCGATCAGCGCGGCGTCGGACTCGGCGAGGCCGTCCTTGGCGCGACGGATGACACCGTCTCGGAAGCGGACGAGCGGCGGGTCGCAGCCGGTGATGTAGACGTCTTCGATGTCCGGGTTGTCGAGGATCTCCTGGAGCATGCCCAGGCCCCAGATCGCATTCTCGACCCGGCGGAGGACGATGGCCTCCTCGGCTGCTGTGAGCTGGGGGACACCGGCGTCGCTTCGGCGGGTGGCCTCCGACACCAACTCCTGGCCGATCCACGAGCGGACCCGCTGGCGCTCGTCCGCCGCTGTGAGCCCGTCTTCGCTGTGGAGGCGGCTCAAACGATCGAGCACGACGGCGTGGATTCCGGCGATCACCGCCTCGTTCATGCCGTCACCCCCTCGGGCGGAGACGCCAGCTCGGCACGGACGCGGGCTGCCAGGTGCGCGGCCGCCCGCGTCAGCGGACGCCGTCGATGACGGGGCGGCGGTGGGGCGCCGTCCGACCATACGGCTGCCGTCCTGGCGTCGAGGGGGATCTCGGCTAGGACTTTTCTGCCGCAGGCGTCGCCGATGTCGCGGCCGGGGTAGGGCTTGCCGGGATCAACGACCACGAGCCCGATCGGGACGTCATCCGCCTCCCGTGTCAACGCCGGCAGCGTCCGTACAAGTGTGCGGACGCTGTTGAAGGACGAGTCCGTGACGACGAGGACGAGATCGCTCTCGTGGAGAAGGACGTTGACTGGGTGCGCCATGGCGAACCGGCCGATGTCGACGATCAGATCCGCGTCGACGATCTCGGTCAGTGTGGTGGCGAGCGGGGCGAAGTCGACACCGACCGCCTGCTCCGGGGCACCGAACCCGCCGAGCAGTAGCGGGCCGTGGGGGACCGGTCGGGAGACATGGCGTTGCAGAGCCTCCTCCAACGAGCCGTGTCGTGACTCGAGGAGGACGTCGACGAGCATGTGCTCGGTTTGCACCGCGCCGTCGGTGAGCCCGGACAGAACGCTTCCGCACTGGGGGTCGAGGTCGAAGAGGATCACCGGGTCCGGCCAGCTCGCCGCGAGTGCGAGGCACAGGGTGGTGGCGCCGGGGCTGCCCTTCACCGTGACGACGCTGATCATCATCGGGTCACCGGTCCTCGAGCAGGACCACTGCTGCCTGTCCGGCTCGGGACAGCACGGCGACGCCTGCGGCATCGGTCGCATCGACGACGACGTCGATCGTGCGAGTCTCGGCGGAGGTCGTCGACTCGGAGACGACCTCGCCGAGGATGCCCTGCCCTCCCGTCACGGCGTCGATGACGGCGACCCGATCGCCGCGCCCTAGGGCTGCCGCCGGGGCGAGACCGGCGGCCACGGCGACGCCGACCACAGCCTGCCCCGGGCCCGGCAGAGATGGCGCACCCACGGCCTGTGCGACGACGATCTGGCCTGGGAGGAGAGTCGTCGTAGCAGTCTGCCCGACGACGCGGTCGATCTCGCTCCACATGAGCCCTGCAAGGCCGGAATCGCCCGGCAACTGAGCCGGTGTGACGTCTTCGACGCGGATAATCGAGCCGACCGTCACCGTCCTGGCGACGGCGATGACCTGGTCGCGGTCCGCGAGCGCGTTGGTCACGTATGACGATGCGAGTATTCCGAACGCCGCGAGACCGAGAGCGATGATCTGGCTGCGTCGGCGGTGGACACCGTGAGGGGTACGGGACGTCCGCCGGGTCGGGGTCGCGGTCGTCATTCGCCCTCGCCCACGACGAGCGTCTGGACCTCATCGACGGCGATCGACGTCTCGGTGGTCAGGCGGAGTTCCTCCCCGCCGGCGACCGGGGCGCCTGCCGAGACTCCCTGCCAGTCGACCTGCCACACGGCCGTCGCTGTCACCGGGAACCTGCCGGAGTCGCCGGTCCGTTCGGGGAGGGACCTCGCGGTGTAGCTGTAGCCGCAGTCGGGCGACGGGCCATCCTGTCCCGTCCAGGGAGTACCCGCACCGCGACACACGACCTCCGCTCCGGGCGGTCCGAGTGTCCACTCGACCGCGGTCAACTCGGCGGTGGCGGTGACGCGGGCCGCACCCACCGCGGCGGTCGCTTGGGGCGGAAGCTCGTCGACGCCGTCGAGCCACAACCAGATGGGGACCCCGACGAATGCCGGGTCCCCGCCCGAGAACCGGATGACCGGTGCGTCGAGGTCGAGTTCGTTGATGGCGACCTGGGCAGGCACGGCGGGATCTGTCGCGGCTTGGGCGGCCGCCTGGGCGGGCCCGGGGGCCACGGGCGGGATCTCCTCGGGCGGGTCGACGACCCCGAGGGCGCGTTGGATCTCGTCTGCCAGATCGTCTGCCTGATCACGGGTTGCCGGAAGTGCGAGCGCCGCCTGGTTCTGCGCAGCCGACGCCGGCTGTCGTGGCGGCCGGCCGGGCCTCGCCGCCGCTGCCGGGCCCCCGGGACGTCCAGGATCCGCGGCTTGAACCAGACACCGGCCTGAACTCACGACGACCGCGCACTGTCCGGGCTGCTGCCTCGGTGACGGCCCTGCCGAGGCGGGCCCGTGCGGAGCCAGCGCGGCCGCACCGGCCAGTGCAACCGTCAGCATGGTTCGTCCAAGGCGGGTGACGTCCGTTCGACGAGCCATCGCGATCCCTCCCGTGCGACGACCGCGCGGTAGCGGTAGCGGGTGGCCTGGTTCGCCTGGTCATCGAGCAGCCGGCCGTCGTCGTCAGCCACGAGCTTGGAGCCGCTGATGTCGACGCAGTCGAGCACGGCGACGCTGTCCGCGGTGGGGGGCACCGACGGGTCCACCACGGGCCGGATCTGAACCTGCCCTTCCAGATGGGCCGGCAGCGACTGGTAGTTGCGGATCTCGAGAACGAGATCGTTGAGCGCCTGGCCACGTGCGACCGTCGCGAGAGGTACCGACCAGTCCTGGCTTCCCGGCGTCTGAGCCGCGAGCCCGCTCAATCTCCAGAACTCGGAGTAGACGGCGAGGGCGTCCGCGGTAGACGGTGCCGCGGTCGGGGACGGCGAGGGGGCCGGAGCGGACGGCTCCGAACATCCCGCGGCCATCGCCACACAGAGCGCTGCGGCGGTAGCGGGCGGGATCGCGCGGGCACGGGAGGACACGAGCACGGCTCTCAGCCTCTCGGCGGCCGTTCGCGAGTCGTTCGCGCTCGTTCGCATGTCATGGCTCCCGTCGGCGAGGTGTCGTTCTCGGCGCTCGCCTGCCGACGACCGTCGCAGGCACGCACCCGTTACGAGGCCGAATGAGATCAGATCACTCGGATGGAGCAGAGCGAGCGGGTGCGAACGACTGTGAAGCGGACAGCGAACAAGCCCACGCGAGGACCGAACGAGGGAGGGACAGAGTCGGTCGGCGCTCGCCTGACCAGGAGGAACCGTGGAAGACAGTCCTGCCCGCCGGGCCGGAGTGCTCGAAGCCGCTGCGCTGGAGCTGGCAGGACGTGGGTGGCCGGTCTTCCCGCTTCGTCCGCGCCGACACGAGCCGGCCATCCGTGACTGGGAGGCACGTGCCACGACTGATCCCGCGATCATCCGACGCACCTGGGAGATCGCGCCGTGGAACGTCGGGGTCGCCTGCGGGCCCGCCGGCTTGGTGGTGCTGAATCTGCACCGCGGCCCGCCCGGCGACCACGGACGCCAGCACTTGGCGCAGCTTGCTGCCCAGGCCGGGAGTCACGTTCCGGCCGAGACGCACACCGTCCTGACACCGTCGGGAGGCGAGCAGCTGTACTTCGCGGCGGGGCGGGAGACGGTCCCGAGGTCAACGGTGCGGATTTCGCCCAGGGTCACGGCATCCCTCGGCGGTTCCTACGTCGTAGGAGCCGGGTCGGTCATCGACGGCAAGAGGTATCGCGTGGTCGCCGGCGCTGAGGTGATGACGTTGCCCCCTTGGCTCGCGAGCCTGGTCGGCGTGCCGGTCGCAGTGCAGCCGCAGCCGACGTCGGTGAATCGCAGCCTCGAGGCCACCATCGCCCGCGAGCTCCGGCGAGTGGAGGAGGCGCTGGCGGGAAACCGCAACCACACGCTCTTCGTCGCCGCCGTCCGGCTCGGCCGCCTCGTGAATGCGGGCGGCCTCGGCGAGGCCCAGGTTCGTGCGGCTCTCACTCAGGCAGCGGATCGACACCAGCCACCAGGCGTCCTCACCTCCCGAGAGATTCGACGCGCGATCGACGCCGGGCTCAGGCACTACGCGACCCCGCAGCGGAACGTCTTGGGAGCTGCCGGGCATGGCCACGTGCCCGGCGCTCAGGTCGGTCACGAAGGACGGATGTGATGCTGTCGACGGCATCCCCGGACCAGGCTCGCCGGTTGAGCCGGTTGTGAGCGACGACGAGACACCGCAGGTGGAGACGGTCCGAGTCAGGCTGCAGCGTTTCCTCTCCGATGAACGCATCGCCACGCATTTCGAGAACAAGGTCATCATGCTGGCCGGTGAGGTGGTCGAAGACCTCGACTCCGAGGCTGCGCCGAACCTGCACCTTGTCATCGCGGGCTCCTGAGTGAGTTGCGGGTTGGTGCGGACGTGAGCTGGGCTCCCCTCAACAAGCGACCGTCAGACGCTGCCGAGTTCATCCGTCCGGTGTGTAGACATTCTGGAGTCAGAGGGCCTGCGCAGGCGGGTCTCGGCTCGTAGCCAGCTCGAATCCGAAGGGCTCATCGGCCACGTCCAAAGGCGGCCGGGCCACGATCCTGCTGCACGACCCGCTCATCCGTCGCAGCGCCCTGCACTACCGGTCCAACGCTCGAGCGCCGTTCGAAGAGGAAGCCCTCGCAACAGCCCAGTCACCGGAGTACACCCACAAGAGCGCGCCGGATCGGGCCGGACTCGAAGTCGCCCACCGACTCAAGATCAGCATCGGCGACGAGGTCATGCGCACCGACTACGTCTCCTACGCCAACATGAAGCCGATCATGCTCGTGACGTCGTACGAGCCCCTGAGTCTCACGCGTGGCACCCCGATCGAGCTGCCCGAGGAAGGCCCGCTGCTCGGGGCCGGGATCGTGGACCGCTTCACCTCCATCGGGATGCGGCCCACGTCCATCGTGGAACAGCTGCACTCACGCATGCCACGCCCGTCCGAGGCCGAGCAGATGGGCCTGCGACCCGGCGTCCCGGTCATCGTCATCGTGCGGACCAGCTACCACGTCACGACGCCGATCGAGACCGCGGACCTGCTACTCGCGGCCAACCAGTTCAAGCTCGAATACGCGCTCGCGGTCGACCCGGAATAGCAGAACGGCGCCACCCGGACTCCCGGGTGGCGCCGCTCTCGTTCTGTCAGATCGGCAGTTCAGCAGGTCCGGCCGCTGGTTGAGCAGTTGCGCCTGCGGCGACACGAACCGCTCGTACTCCTCGGTCGCGTCCGGCCGGAACAGTCCGACCTTGCAGCAGTTCTGGAACGCCATCTTCACGCTGAAGTGCTCCTGCACCGCACCGCGCATGGCGTTACTCCCCACCAGCCGGAACACCTCGCCCCACGCCCTGTCGTCCGGTGGGACCTCCAAGTTCTGTACGGAAGCCTCGCCAGACGCGTCCAGTTCCTTCGCCAGCCGCTCAACCATCGACTACGCGTAGGGCAGCGAGGTCTTGATGCAATCCACGAAGTCGCCCAGATCGATCGGGCCACTCTTCGCCTTTTCCAGTAGGTCGGGCGAAACAGTGAGGGACACAAAGTCCTCCTAGAGTTGGAAGCTCGAACAAGGTCGGAAGTGTGAACTCAAGTCACGCTACGGCGGCGACGCTCATTGGCAAATACCTCAATCGGGCGACATTTGATGCACGTTTGCGCATGTTGCACCAGGTCTGTGGTCCGTATAACTGAGGTGACCGAAAGGAGAGGACCCGGAACTACTAGACGATAGAAGATCGCGGCGTCGTCGAAAATGCCTCTTCTGCAGCCTCTCGAATACGGGTGCCGCTAAATTCGAATCTAGTCTCCGCCACACTGATAAGTGGGTACTCAAACACCAGCTCGAATGGCCCATCGGGTGGCAGTGGCCACTGCCACAGACCAATACTGATTCGCAGCCAGTCAGGATCATGACTTGGTCCGGCAGAAGTAGGCCGGACGTATAGCACCGGAGGCGTGGGCGGTGGCAATGTCTCGTCCACCACGACTGGAACGCGAGTTAAGGTTGAGGCCGACGAGCCGTCAGAGTATTGGAGGCCAAACCTGAGTAGTTCCGGAGGTAGACCGCCGTCGGCGGTGCGCCTCGAATCGGTCCCGAACAGAACATTCCAAGCGCGCCTCGCTGTTGCCCAATCATCCGAGGCGCGCACTGTAGCGACGATTTCCCACCAGCACCCCTGCGGAAACGCTCTAAGCTCGACGAGCGTAATCGTCCCCGCCTCAGTCTCCGCCAAACGCATACGCTCTGGCAGAATGCCCGGTATCACTAACTCGGGCGGCTGAGCCCATACAGCTGGCTTTGGACCTGGAGCGGGACGGTGGGGCCTGTCCAGGTCGTCCGGTGGGCTAAAGAACGGCATCTTGCCACCCCCGAGAAGTGACGTGTAGGTCGATCTTGACACTCTAGCCCCGCACTGCCAAATCCTGCGCATGGCCCTCAGGTGCACGTCGATCACGGTTGACGTAGTACGCGACCGTCCCACGTACGACCTGACCCCTACCAGGAGGTAGGGGTCAGGCCAGTCTAACTAGATCTTGTCACGCCCTCCGGACACGGCGGCCGCGACTTCACTTGGACTGATGACCTTGTGTCCGTCCAAGGTGTCCGGAAGCTCTGCTCGATCAAAGGGCGGAGTGATCTCAACGACCGTGACATATGCACCAATAAATGTTCCCTCGTTCGGATAAAAGGGCAAAACGAAAACTTCGCTCCCATCGGCACTACGGAGAAACAAATGTCCATAGTATCCGCCAGCGCCGAATGCGCCGATGTTCGCGCCAACGTTCTCGAAGCCGACCGTTCCGCCGAAGCATACGGCCGTGCCTTCGCTAATGTACTCCAAGCTAATCGGCTCAGGCGGACCCGAGTCGCAAGGAACCACAGTGTTCTGTATCTGAACTTCGCCAGCGCTCGCAGCCCCTGCTGCTCCTAGGCCAAGAAGTGCCACGACTCCAAGAATTCCCACCAACGCCATTGCCAACCTACGCATGCTGTCCCCCCGAGCGAATTTCGATCCGGCGATCCGGACGTAAAACGAACATACTTAAGACTGATGATGCGTGACAGCGGTTGGCGAGTTCTTTAACTCGATCATACGAGCTGTTAGCCCATATGGTGCTGTTATAGCTGAGCAAACGGGGTATTAAGCTAGCCGATTCAGACCAGTCTCCTTGTGTTCGGTTACAACCTTCTGTCTTGACCGGGAGGCGCCCAGGCCGGATTCCGACACAAGTAAGCAAGAGGTCCGCTTCGGTCGCGGGAGGCTAGCCCGGACTCTTCATGGCGGGCCGGGCGGTAGATGACCCCCGAAAGAAGAAAGTGCCTCTCGACCAGGTAAGACAGGGCTTGCTGAGGGCCATGTCCGCCGGGGTCGAGGAGGCACTTTCCGAGTGCAGGCTACAACCACCCGCCCGAAGATCATGGTGACCGCCGACGGGGCCGGGGTGGTGTCGCATGCCGGGTCGCGGCTGCTGGCCGACGTCGCCGATCGGACCACGCTGACCGCCGAGTTGTCCCAGGTCCTGGACGTGTTGCGGCGGCCGGGCACTCGGCATGATCCGGGCCGGGTGTTGGTGGACCTCGCGGTCGCCGTCGCCGACGGGGCGACCACGATCTCCGAGATCGACGTCCTGCGCGACCAGGGCGAGTTGTTCGGGGCCGTGGCGTCGGACTCGACGTGCTGGAGGCTGCTCGACCGCCTCGACGACACGATCCTGGCCCGAGTGGCGGCGGCTCGGGCGAGGGCCCGGGAGGTGGTCTGGGACCAGCACGCCGAACGCCACGGTCGCCTGTTTCCGCCCGCGAGGGTCGCCGGGCAGGACCTCGACGTTCTGGTCATCGACCTGGACGCCTCGATCGTGATCTGCCACTCGGAGAAGGAGCAGGCGGCGCCGACGTTCAAGCGGACTTTCGGCTACCACCCGCTGATGGCGTTCTGCGACAACACATCCGAGTTCCTCACCGGAGTGCTGCGGCGCGGCAACGCGGGCGCGAACACCGCCGCCGACCACATCAGCGTGCTCGACCAGGCCCTGGCCCAGATCCCCGATCGGCACCGCCACGGCCGCAAGATCCTGGTCCGCGCGGACACCGCGGGCTGCACGAAGGCGTTCCTGACCCACATCCGCGCCCAACGCGACAACGCCGTAAACAGCGAGTTCTCCGTCGGATGGGCCATCACCGACCGCGAACGCGCCGCCATCACCGCGGTCCCGAAGAAGGTGTGGGCCGACGCCGTGGATACCGACGGCGGCCACCGCGACGGCGCCGGACTGGCCGAGCTCACCGGGCTGCTGCCCACCGCAGCGTTGGAGGGCTACCCGACCGGAACCCGGGTGATCGTCCGCCGCGAACGCCCGCACCCGGGCGCGCAGCTCGACCTCATGGAGACCCGCGACGGCTGGCGCTACACCTGCTTCGCCACCGACACCCCCGCTGGTCAGCTGGCGTTCCTCGACGCCCGCCACCGCGCCCACGCCCGCGTCGAGGACCGCATCCGCACCGCCAAGGACACCGGCCTGAACCACTTCCCGTCCCGGACCTTCGCGATCAACTCTGCGTGGCTGACCGTCGTCATGCTCGCCGTCGACCTGCTCGCCGCGACCCAGCACCTCGTCCTCGACGGCCATCTCGCCAAGGCCGAGCCGAAGACGCTGCGCTACCGGCTGCTCCACGTCGCCGCCCGCATCACCCGGGGCCAACGCCGCACCTGGATCCGAATCCAGCAGTCCTGGCCCTGGGCCGAGCAGCTCGCGGCGGCCTTCGCCCGGCTTCACGCGCTGCCCGTCCCTGCCGGCTGAACCAGCCTCACCGTCGGCACGAGCAGAGCGGAGCACCCGGCAGCACAGCAGGCCGGACGATCCCGCACGCCTGCCCCGGGAAACCGGCGACGATCATGGATCAGAGGTCAGTCGCTGGGCCCCATGAATGGCCGGGGCTAGCAGGTGGCGATCTACGCTCGAAACTCGGTCGCAGAGCCTCACCGTGTGTGGTCCCGGCGCTCGATGATGGCGCGCACGCGAACCGCTGGTCTCGGCGGTGATCCGGAAAGCAGGGCAGGTCGCAGCTTCGCATTCTGCGTCCATCTGACTGAGAGCCCGCCCCCGAGGGTGGTGGATCGCTATCCACACTGACAGTCGAGCGCGCCGAGCTATCCACAGTGCGAAGTCGGCTGTCGACATCCTGTTCGGACCCCGAGGACGCTCCGCGGATGACTGTCCTCTTCCGCCTCCTCCTCGCGGCTGCTGCCGTCGTCGGAGGCCTCCTCGCTGTGATGGCAGCGTTCCCCTCCGAGCCGTTCACCCACGCCGCGAGGTCGCTGGGCTGTGCTGGCGACGTCAGCTACGAAGTCGCCGATCGCGGCGGCGGGGTCATCCTGGCTGTGTCGTCCACGGGGTGCCCGGCATCGCTCGCGCCGGAGGCACTGGCCAAGGCGGCCTGGACCGCGTCGACCTATGACGTGGACTTCGTCAGCGCAACGATATGGCGAGGCTGGCAGCCTGCAGACACTGTGATGGGGGCCGCCGAGCTGAAGGCCGTGACGGGAGTGGAGCTGGCTGGACATCCGCGGCCGGCCGGGCGCATCGGTCCGGGTACCGCCCTAAGTGAGGTCGCAGCTCGGGTTGTCCCCGTGCTCGCGCTCGCGGCGGCAGGGTGCGCGGCGCTGAGAGTCCGCCGCGTGGCCCGTGAGCTCCTTCACGCGGGGACTTCGGTCAGCGTGCGACGCTGACGTGGACGTGATCGAAGTGCCCTCCGGTCGCGTCGGTGGGGTCGTAGATGCCGCCACCGGTGTACGGGACGCCCCATGCGCCGTCGCGGTCGGTCGTGCCCGGGTCCCAGTAGCGGCCCTGCCAGATGAGGTACTTGATCTGTAGTGGCCCGGCGTTGGCGCGTAACCAGTTGGCGAGTTGCCAGCCGTGGGCGAGCTCGTCACCGGTGGGGAAGACGCCTGCGCGGGTGGGGAAGAGGTCGCAGGCGCGGCCCTTCGGGTGATCGCTGGTTGGGTTTTGGAGGTGGGGATCCCAGCACGTTGCGCTGCGGATGATGCCGCCCGGCTCGCCGAAGGTGGCGTAGATCGACTCGAGGACGTGCAGGGTTGTCGGCGTGAGGCAGCCGCGGGTGGTCGGGTCGTCGCGAACGCATCCCGTTTCGCTGTCGGCGGAGGGCGCTGGGGCGGGGAGGCCGTCGATGTCCGCGGCTCCTGACGCGCCAGCCTGGTCGAACGCGCTCCCGGCGAGCACGGCCAGGAGCAGGGCGAACCCCAGGACGGCGCTGAGTACCACCGCGGCGACGGCGCTGGCGCCGACCGTGACGACGCGCATCGTTCAGTCCCGCGGGTAGTGCGCGGTGGGTAGCGGTGGCAGCGGAAGGTGGGTGCCACGCGCCTCAGTGCGGGCGTCGTGTGCGCAGTCGACGAAGGGCCCGTCGGCGGCGAGCAGGACCCGGAGACATGGGTCGAGGTGGTCACGGATCCAGATGGACATGGAGGCGCCGGGCAGGGCGACGTGGTCCTGCCAGGCGCGGCGTAGCGCCTCGAGGCGGAAGACCGCCTCGGGGTGTTCCCACCACAGAGGGCACCAGTAGAGCTGTCCGCGCAAGGGGCGAGCGATGATCGCAGTGACGTGGCGGTGCACCCAACGCACGAGGCGGCCGGGGTCCAAGACGGCAGTGGGGACGTCGTCCTCGTCGGGGCCGCCGCGGTCCATCAGCGAGTCCGTCAGCCGGGTCTGGTGGTCCTGCCAGGACTCGAGTGCGGCGACTCGGGCGGCCAGGTCGTCGTCGGTCAACGTGGATCTCCGTAGGACGAGTATCGGGAGCCGAGCGCGTCGCGGGCGGCGGCGCGGAGCTCAGCAAGGGCGGAGTCGGCGTAGTCGCGGATGTCGGTGGCGTGGTTCTCGCGGTACCAGGGGAGAAGACGGGCAATGCCGATGCGGCGCCCGGAGGTGAGCAGGACGGCTTGCGTGCGATCAAGTGCGCGCAGCGCGTCCGGCGGCATGATCGGTTGGCGAGTGGTGCTGGTCTGCCAGGTTCCGCCGCCGCGGCTGTGGGAGATGGACTGCTTGTCGACGTCGTGGTCGCCGATCAGGCCGGACAGGCGCTGGAGGAAGGCATGGTCGTCCACCCCGGCACCGACGAGCTTGACGGTGGCCGCGGACCACAGCGCGTCCATGCCCTGAGTTCCCCACACCCCAACGCCCTGCTGGTAGCTCTGCAGCATGGTGAGGACCTGGATGCCGCGCGATCCGTAGTGGCTGTAGAGCTTGGGCAGGTCTTGAATCGGGCAGATGTTCGCGGCCTCGTCGAGGACCGCGACGACGGGTGGGTCGAGGCGTCCTCCGCTCGCCTGGGCGTGTGACTCGGCGACGTCGAGGATGCGGTCGACGAGAGCCGCGACGACCGGGGCGGCGGTCCCAGCCCCTTCCTTCGACATCAGATGCGCCGTGACGGGCCGTTCGGCGGACTCGAGGACGAGTCGCCAGGGGTCGAGCTCCTCCTGCCTCCCGCCGTCGCCCGCGCGCCAGGATCGCGGCGGGGTGATCCAGCGGAGCGTGCGTTCGGAGGCGAGCGCCTTCGTCGCGGTCCGAGCGGTCTGAAAGATGCCCTTGGCGGTGACGTCGGCGCCGTTGAGCGCCGCTTCGAGCTCGGCCGCCTCTCCGGAGGCGCCGATACGGTCGAGGGCGACGATGGCGTTGCGACGTCCCTGCTGGAGCCACAGCGACACCTCGCGCATCGTGGCGTCGGAGAGGGCGGCGGCGAGGAGCGTGCCGACGAGGACCTGCTCGCCGGCTGCGTGGAAGAAGGGGTCGCGCCGTTGACCTCCGATGGTGGCCATGAAGTGGCCGGCGAGGCGCGCAGCTGCTTCGTACCGGTGATCGGGAGGGGCGTCGCGGATCGCGCGGAGTGGATCCCACCACCAGGCCTGCGGGGCGTAAGCGATCTGCTGCGGGTCGAAGGTCCAGACCGGTCCGACCTCGCTGCGGGGGCCAGCAGTGAACGCCCAGAGGTCGGACTTGTTCGAGGTTGCGATGGCGAGTCCGGGCGCGCTGAGAACGGCGGGGACGGCGATTGCGCTCGTCTTGTTCGAGCGCGGCCCCATGATGACCAGCGCGACGTCCTCCCAGGACATCCAGATCTCGTGGCCGTCGAGGAGGCCGAGGCGGATCCCGCGGTCTGCGGCGGCGAGCGCGGCCCGCGTGGGCAGGTTGCGAAGCGAGCGGGCACGCTTCTGTTGCTTTTCGCCGGCGAGATCGCCAAGGCCCCTCCGGTCGAGCATGGGGGACGGCCGTAATGCCCGGGTCAGGCGTCTGCCCAGCACCGCGGCTCCGATGGCCAGGGCCACCAGCAGAGCGACCGAGCAGGCGAGAATGAGTGCGAACGACCCGCTCGTCGGCCATGGCTCGGTGAGCAGCCGAGCTGACCAGGCGGGCGGTGACCACACACCGGAGTCGATGAGCGTGGCGGCTGCGGTCGCGAGCCACACGGTTGTCACGGCCGCGGCGCCGAGAGCGACGGTGGCGAGGAGGGCGAGCGGGGCCGCTGCGTCACGGAGCGCGAGGCGGGTCATGGGGCGCGCCTGAACGCGGTGTCCGTGTCGTAGAGGTCCTGTTCGGTCGGGGTGAGGGTGAGCCCGATCGGTAGCCCCATCCGCTCGCCGGACTTGATCAGGTACTTTCCGCGCCCCGGGTGGGTGTGTCCTGAGTGCCATGTCGGTGGTGCTGCCCAGGAGGTGACGAGGGCGGCCTCGGCGTCGGTGAGGGGCGTGATCCGGCGGATCCCGTCGAGCTCCTTCTCCGCCATGCCCCCGAGCACGAGGATTCCGGTACGGGACGCCATCCCGCGTGCCTTGGCGCGGTCGGCCTCGGTGGGGAGTGCTTCGAGGTCGTCGAGGGAGTGGGTGACCTGGATGGAGACGACACCGCGGTGTCGGTTGAGCCGCGTGATGCGGTCGGAGCGCTCGACGAGTCCGGGGGCGACCCGCAGGGCTCGCCAGAGCTCGTCCTGCACCTGGACGACGTTGCGGCGCTTGCCGTGTGCGGCGGCGGCGTCGGTGACTCCGGCCGACCACGCCCAGGCGCACAGCATCGCGGCGGCGATGGCGTCGTCGTCTTCCTCGTCGAGTGCGGAGAGGTCGAGCGACAGCCCGGGGCAGTCGGGTTCGGGCCGCACGGTCGAGGCCCGGTCGAAGATGCCGCGGAGGCTGCCCTCGCAGAGCAGGCCGAGGGTGTTGATGAGGTCTCGGGCGGCGAGGAGGAACCCCCGCGGGTCGTCCGCGGCGGTGATCCGCACGAGGTCGGTGGTCGGAGCGGTGAGGATGTGGAGGACGTCCGGGATGAGGGGTTGGCTCTTCCCTCGAACCCCGACGACGACGTCGAGGGCCGCGCCGAGCAGCCGTCGCTCGGTCACGGAGATCTCGCCGCGGCGGACGATGGTGGTGAGGGCCTCGAGCAGCGAGAGTCGCCGAGCACGGATGGTCTCCTCGATCCGATCCCGTTCGCTCTCGCTCGCACTGTGCTGAGCTGCGGCGAGCGGCCCTGCGTCGAGCGGGTTGAGGGTGTGTGCGCCGCGTCCGATGCGCCACACGGATCCACCGAGTGCCTCGACCAGCGCGGAGTATTCACCTTTGACGTCACCGGGGATCACGGCGGTCATGCCGAACCCGACGAGTCCGACGACGAGTCGCTTCGTGATCGAGGACTTCCCGATCCCCGGTTGGCCCTGCACCCACACGCCGGTGTTGGAGACCAGGCCGGTGCGTAGCCACTCGGCGGGGTCGAGGCCGACGGGTTCGGAGGTGTGGAGGTGCCGTCCGACCGGCACGCCTTGGACGACCGCGCCGGACGAGACCGCGAAGGGATAGAGACCGCACACCTGGCTGGTGGTGGCGGTGTAGCGGGTGGCGCTCTCGACGTTGGCGACGCGACCGCCGTCGCGGACCGGCCAGCCCCATCGCCGCGGGACCACGGCGCTGTGCCCGCTCATCGGGTGCCTCGTCGGGCGAGGTGGACGGGGTCGAGGCCGATCCCGAGGGCGACGGCGAAGCCGGCACCCTGGCTGCCCCGTAGGCGGCGGAGGCGGATCTTGGCCTGTCCCGCGCGGGTCTCGACGTCGCTGACAGCGGCGGCGAGGTCGTCGGGATCCAGGACGGTGGTGGTGATGTAGATGCTGAAGCGGCCGAGACCGGCGCCTTCGGCCTCCTCTCGGGCGGACTGTAGGGCGCGGTGGCGGTCGTCGCGGTCGCGCTGGGTCTCGTCGCGTCGAGTCCGCTCGGCCCAGGCTCGCCGGACCTGCCCGCTGGTGATCTCGGCTTCGACCTTGGCCGCGGCGTCCTGTGCGTCGTAGGGCTCGTAGAGGACGGTCACCCGGCGCGGGAACGGACCGGGGGAGAGCAGCGGTGTGAGGATGTGGGCGCTGACGGCTTGGCGGGGTGCCTCGCGCATGCCCCAGGTGACCGACAGCCCGGAGTCGTGTCGGTAGTCGTCCCAGCTCTCGGAGGCGGCGATGGGGCCGGCATCGGCCCAGCGCGCGATGAGTGCCTCGTCGCCGGCGAGATCGCGGCGGACGGCGGGATCGAAGGCAGCCCGGACCCGGTGGGTCAGCCAGCCGGTGCTTCCGCGTCCCAGCACGGCGACCCCGGCGCCGGCCAGGCCCTGCTCGATGGCGGGCAGCCCGCGTCCGGCGTCGATGGTCGCTTCGACGAGGTCTGCAGGCTTGGGCGAGCCTCGTTGGGGATCCATCGTGACGGTCACGCGGGCGTCGATCTCCGCGGTGGTCTGCGGCTGTGTGGAGACGAGCTCGTCGAGGACCCGTCGGGCGAGGGTGGGGGCGTTGGGGTCCAGTGAGGCGCTGACGTGGTCGCGGATGGTGGTGCCGCCGGTGGGTGCGGTGTCGATGGTGATGGCGAGGAGCACGACGAGTCGCTGGTAGCCCAGGTCAGCCAGCAGCGCGGCCCACCCGGCGACCCAGCGATCGGTCTGGTCGTCGTCGGCGAGGTCGAGTCCGACGGGGGAGACCCGCAAGACCGCGGACAGGCGCCCGCTGCGGCGGTCCCACAGCCAGCAGTGTCGGCCGCCGCGCCCGTCGTCGGTGTCGAGGGGGACGGTCGGGGCGAGGACGCCGGGCAGGTCGGTTCCGCGGGGGTGGGCGGTCAGGATGCCGCCGGTCCACTCGGTCCAGCCTGCGGCCCGAGCGCGGCGGAACCGCGCCACGCGGCTGACGAACTCGGCGAGGGTGACCCCGTTCACTCGGATCATCAGCGCGGCGATCAGCAGGACCGATGCCGCTGTCATCGGCAGCGCGGCCCGCGGGACGGTGGAGAAGGCGAGCAGGGGCCCGAGTACAGCGAGGAACAGGGTGACGGTGGTGGCGGTGCTGAGATTGCCGATGCCCCAGCCGCGTTCGGCGCGCCAGTTTCCGTACAGCCGGGGTGCCTTCTCGTTCACGTGTCGTCCTTCCGCTTGCGCGAGGAGTTGTCGGCACCGTCGGCGGTGCGCACGCTTGGCTGGACCGTGATGACCGCGGGCGATACCCGGCTCCCGGTGCGTCCGGCCCCCTGCGGGCGGGAGCCGCGCGAACCCGGGCCGGTGGCGGCCTGTGCCGCGGCACGCTGCACGGCGCGGGTACGCATCGGGAGCGCTGCAGCGGCGCCGAGGGCCCCGAGCATCTGCGGGCCGACCAAGCCCTGCCCGCCGATCTGGCTGCCTGACCAGGAGAAGAACTTCATGAGCGCGGGCATCGCGAACAGGGCGAGCATGAGCACGACGAGCCCGGCCAGGACGGTGGTGACCTCGCCGGGCTGGTTGGACCCGGTCGTGGACAAGTAGGTGAAGCCGATGAAGTAGATGAACGCCGCCGCGGGCTTGTACACGGCGATCGCGATGAGCCAGGGCAGCAGCCGGTTGAGCCACCCGCGGGTTGCACGGTTGATCGACCCGGACGCGGCGAGGGGCAGCATCGCCGCGAGGACGAGCAGCGCTGCCTGGCGGCCCAGCATCATGCACCACTGCAACGACGCGAGGATCGCGGCGACGATCCCGAGCAGCAGGTAGTTGAAGTTGTTCTTGACCCCCTCCTGGTGGGTCAGGTTGTCCACCATCAGCACGGCGAAGTTGTTGGCTGCGTCGTCGAGCACCACCCGGCTCAGTTCGTCCCCGGCCCGTAACCCGGCCTGCAGTACGACCAGGCCGAGCGCCGAGACGAGCGCGAAGCGGAGCAGCCCTGAGGCGACCTGGATCAAGGGTTCAGCCCGGCGGGACAGGATGATCCGGATGGCCTGGACCAGGACCGACGCGACGAGGATGAGCAGCGTCAGCAGGCGGGTCTGGCCCTGTGCGGCGAGGACAGCGGGGTCCATCGGGTCGACGCTGTCGGTCTGTGCCCACCAGGAGGTGGCGGCGACGATGAGCTCGGCGGCGGCCTGGGTGATCCGCACGATGATCTCGTCGAGCGCGGACTGGATGAGCCCGGCGGATTTGCACTCGAGGTCGAAGACGCCGCAGTCGGCAGGTGCTTGGGCGAGGAGGCTCATGGTCACACCTGGAAGGCGCCGACGAGGACGGCGGCGACGCTGGCGAGTGCGAGCCCGCCGAGGATCCACGCCGACCCGATCAGACCCTCGTAGGCGGTGGCGGAGCGGTTCCGCCTGCCGATGATGATCATCGCGGCGCAGACCAGGATCCCGACGACTCCGGCGACGATGACTCCCCACTTGAGCCACCCGATGATCATGTCCGCCATGGCTTCGAGGCCGGGAGGACGAACGGGGCTGGGGTTCGGGGGTTGCGCGACGAGGCTCATCGGGTGTGCTCCGGGCGAAGGAGCCCGCCTGCGGGGAGCGGCACGATGGTCGCGGCGACCCGTGGTGTGGACCCGGCGATCTGTTCGACCGCCTCGGCCCACCGCCGCGCCTGTCGTCCGAGCTCGCGGCGTGGGGCGTCGACGACGTCACGGACCGCGTCGAGTGGCCGGGACAGCGCTCGCCAGTGGTCGACGTGGGGGAGGAGCACCGTCCGCGCGGTGTGCGGGGCGATCAGCTGCATTCGCGTCATCACGGTCCGTCCAGGGCGCCCGGAGTCCGTGCAGCTGACCGCGAGAATGGGCTGGTGATCGAGGCGTCCGATGATGTGCGCGGCGCGGATCAGGGACTCGCTGGTGGCACGGCAGACGAGGACCTGGACGGGTTGGCCGCGGTGGACACCGGCGTCGTGCCCACGCAGCGCGTGGGCGATGGTGGTGACTCCGACACCACCGGCCACGCCCGCGATATGTGGGGGCTGAGCAGAGGACATGAGCGATCTCCTGACGGCGAGGTTGCGTCAGGGACGGTTGCGGCGAGGCGCTCAGGCCCCGTTCGGCCGCGTTCGCGAGCGAGGCACGATGCGCGATCACAGGACAGTGAGCAGGCCGACGGCAGCTGCGGGTGGATGCGGTTCGGTCACGCCACTACATCGCCGCCATGCGCACATCCAACGAACTGGGGCCGTTTGGCGCCGGGGCCGTGGCGCAGGGGCGCACCCCGCAGGTCGATACCAGCGTCACGCAGACCGACGCGCCGCCTGAGGTCACGGAGCGGCTCGGTATCGACGCAGGAGCCCGACGGCGTGCTCGTCATCGACCTGTGGCACACAGGCACCGAGGGTGCGCGACAGCTGTTCGAAACCACCCGCTTCGTCATGCGGGCGGACTGCGCCGCACTCGACTACGACATGCCAGCGGAG
Source organism: Pseudonocardia oroxyli (assembly GCF_900102195.1). GTDB lineage: Bacteria > Actinomycetota > Actinomycetes > Mycobacteriales > Pseudonocardiaceae > Pseudonocardia > Pseudonocardia oroxyli. The sequence goes on along the minus strand of NZ_FNBE01000015.1, from coordinate 10,235 downwards.
AACTCGTGACCACCGCTCAGGTGAGCATCCGACCCAGTCGCGACGAGGACATTCCGGCGCTCGCCGACGTGTTCGTGCGAGTCGCCCCGCAACTCCGGCGACAACGTGAGTCTGGCCACCGCGGTGTCTCCGCAGTGGCGCTAGCTAGCGCAGCAACCATCTCACCTACTGCGATAAGGTTGCAACAAGGCCCCGGGGCGGTCTGGGACAAGAGTCGAGCGTGATCGTTCTGGCAGCACGAGGCCTGCCCGCGTGCTGGGGTCCGGCTCTTCACTTGCATCTCGATCTCGAACGACGATCCGAGCGGGTTCAGGAGCAGCATGAGCGAGGGCCATCCACAACCAGACAAGAGCATGAAGCAGGACCAGACGGCCGAGAGGGCGAGTTCAAGGACGGCACCCGACCCTTCCAAGGCGAGTGCCGAGCGGCTGCCGAGCGACATACGGATCGCTGGCGCAGTCTGGCCAGCGTTGCTCGCTTCTGTGGTCGGTCTCCTGCCTTTCACCGTGTTCAGCACTTTCTTGGTGCAGATCGCTGACGCCACAGGTGAGAGCGATGCCGCCGTGGGTGCGCTGCGCGGCCTGGGCGGTGTCGGCGCCGTGCTGGTTGGCGTGGCGGTGGCGCCGCTGATCGGACGTATCGCTCCAGGCCGAATCGCTGCTGCAGCGCTCGTCTTGCTTGCCGTGGCGTCCGTCCTGGGCACGGTGCCCTTACTGCCGGCTCTGGCGGCGTTCTGTCTTGTCATCGGTGTGTCGAATGCGGCGCTGTACCCGGCTCTGTCCACCGCCGCTGCGGATCGGTTCGGAGACGCGCCCGCCGCCGGGCGTGCGGCGACGCTGGTGATGTCGACCCAGACTCTGGCGGCAACCTTGGCTGCACCGCTAATAGCGTTTCCCGCGTTATGGTGGGGATGGCAGGGAGACCTAATTGCGATTGCGGTCGTAGCATCATTGCTTACTCCGGTCCTTTACCGCTACCGCAGCGAGAACCACATCGGTGAACAGCAACGCTTCAGTTACCTTGAGGCGTTCCGCGTGCTGGCTGCGGTGCCAGGCGCACGGCCGCTGATCCTCGTAGCTTTCGGGCGAGCCGGCGCCTTTATGGGTTATCTGGCATACTTGGCCCCGTTCTATGCGGACAGTTTCGGGTTGACCCCCGAGATGTTCGCGTTCGTATGGACGCTTAGCGGAGGGGCGTTCTTCCTCGGTCATCTCGTGGCCGGGCGACTTGTGAACGTCCCAGCAGCGTCTGACCGACGGGCGCACCTCGCGATGCGTACTAGCCTATTGACGGCGCTGCTCGCCTTGGTCGGGGTCTATCTAGCGCCGGAGCTGTGGGTGGCGCTTGTGGCCACTGCGGTGCTGTCGGCGAGCCACGCGGTGGTCGCCGCGGCGGTGGTGACCCTGCTCGTGCGTCGTTGCGGCGCAGCTCGGGGCACAGCCCTGAGCCTGAATGCATCCGGCATGAGCCTGGGGCTGTTCCTGGGCACAGCGGCCGGCGGGGCAGGTCTCGTGGTGGCTGGCTATCTGGGTGCAGCCCTCGTGTTCGCCCTGCTCACTCTGTTTGCTCTTGGGGCCGCGTTGAAATCCCGCCCCCAAAGCTTAATGGCGTAGCTCCGACTCATACTTGGTTATGGTTCACGGAATCGGGTTGAGCTCGGAGAGGCGGAGCAAGAACTGCCGTGCACTAAAGAGTGCCAGGTGTCAAAATCCTTTGGGATCACCGTGACGGCGAGAACGAGGCTAGCCAGGATCTTTCATCGGGCGGTGCTCGCTCGATCGATACCGGTGTTGGCGGGTGGGGTGGGGCTGATTCTGCCTGTGGGTGTAAGGGTTCGGCCGAGGTCAAGTGGCGTCCACCAAGGTGGTGTGCGACCGGCCTAGTGCCGCGTCCAGGAACGTTGGGGGCGTAATCGGGTCGGCTTGATCGGTCCGGGTCCGGCGCAGGAGGCTGTGCGCCGGAGGTGATGGTTGTGGCGCGACAGCCTGAGGTGTTCGTCCGGGAGCTGAGCCCGGACGAGGCGCAACGCCTGGTCAAGATCACCAGGACGGCGCGGGACCGGGTTCGGTTGCGGCGGGCCGGGATCGTGCTGGCCTCGGTGCAGGGCCGCAGCGCTTCCGAGGCCGCGATGATGTTCGCGGCGAAGCCTCAGTACGCGCGGGAGGTGATCCACGCGTTCAACCAGCAGGGGTTCGCGGCGCTGGACCCAAAATGGAGCGGGGGCCGACCCCGTAGGTTCGGTCCCCACGTTCGTGAGCTCGTCTGCCGCCTCGCCCGCACACCGCCGCAGCAGGTCGGGTTGCCGTTCACCACCTGGAGCCTGTCCAAGCTGGTCGAACACCTCGCCGCCGCACACCGGGTCGTGATCAGCGTCGAGACCGTGCGCCAGGTCCTGCGCGACGCCGGGGTCCGTTGGCAGGCCACGAAGACGTGGAAGGCCAGCCGAGACCCGCGCTTCGTCGAGAAGATGAACCGGATCCTCGATCTCTACGACCGCGCCGCCGACGGGCGTCTGGACCCCGGAGCACGGGTGATCTGTGTCGACGAGTTCGGGCCGCTGAACCTGCAGCCCCGCCCCGGTCGGGGCTGGTTCCCGACCGGTCGCCCGGCCCGGCTGCGGGCCACCTACAGTCGCCACGGCGGGGTCCGGCACATGTTCGCCGGGCTGGATCTGGCCTCCGGGCAGCTGTTCTACCGGCTCCGGGACCGCAAACGCGGCCGCGAGTTCCTCGACTTCCTCCGCCGGCTCCGCCGGCTCCGCCGCCGCTTCCCCGCCGGGAGGCTGCACGTCGTCTGCGACAACTTCTCCCCGCACCTGCGAGCTGATGTCGCCGACTGGTGCACCGGGCACGGCGTCGAGCTCGTGTTCACCCCGACCAACGCGTCCTGGCTGAACTGGATCGAGTCGGAGTTCACCGCGCTGCGCTACTTCACCCTCGACGGCAGCGACTACCCCTCCCACACCGCCCAGGAGGCAGCGATCGCCGGCTACGTCCGCTGGATCAACCGCCACGCCCGACCCAAGAAACACTTCGCACCCGAGTCCAAGATCCGCAGACCCGATTACCTACCCAACGTTGCCTGACGGGGCACTAGTGACGGGCGGGTCGGGCTGTAGGGCCGCCATCGTGTGATCTTCTGAATGCCTCTCACAGCCCACACAAGATGGATCACCGATGACCGCGCCCTCCAGTATCGACAGCGAGTTCCTCCACGAACAGCTGTCCCAGGCGAGCCCGGACCTGCTGCGCCAGATGCTGACCGCATTTATAAACACCATCAAGGAGATCGCTCGGCGGCTCGGGGTTGCCCGCAACACGGTGCGGGCGGCGTTGGCGTCGGACCGGCCACCGAGGTACGAGCGGGCGAGGCGGGGTTCGGTCGCGGACCCCTACGAGCCGCAGGTCCGGGCGTTGCTGGCGCAGTGGCCGCGGATGCCCGGCCCGGTGATCGCACAGCGGATCGACTGGCCCTACTCGGAGGGGCCGTTGAAGAAGCTGCTGGCCCGCATCCGCCCGGAGTACGTCGGTGTCGACCCGGTCGACCGGGTCTCCTACGAGCCCGGGCAGCTGGCCCAGTGCGACTTGTGGTTCCCGGCTCCGCCGATCCCGGTCTCGCCGGGACAGGCGCGGGTCCTACCGGTGCTGGTGATCGTGTTGGGTTCTCCCGGTTCCTGTCCGCGACGATGATCCCGTCGCGGCAGGCCGGGGACATCCTGGCCGGGAGGATGTGGCAGTTGATCGCCGCGCTGGGGCGAGTGCCCAAGACACTGGTCTGGGACCGGGAGTCCGCGATCGGCGGCACCGCGCGGGTCAGTGTTCCGGCCGCGGCGTTCGCCGGGACGCTGGCCACCAGGATCCGGCTGGCCCCACCGCGGGACCCGGAGTTCAAGGGGATGGTCGAGCGCAGCAACGGGTTCCTGGAGACCTCGTTTCTGCCCGGCCGGGCTTTCACCTCACCGGCGGACTTCAACGACCAGCTCGCCGCATGGCTGGCCAGGGCGAACACCCGCACCGTCCGGGCCATCGGAGGGCGTCCGGTCGACCTGCTCGACACCGACCGCCAAGCGATGACCCCGCTACCGGCGGCGGGCCCGCAGGTCGGGCTGTCCCAGCGGATCCGGCTGGCGCGCGACTACTACGTCCGCGTCGACGCCAACGACTACTCGGTCGACCCGCGGGTGATCGGCCGTTTCGTCGACGTCGTCGCGTCCCTGACCCGGGTCGAGGCGTTCTGCGAGGGCGGGCTCGTCGCTCACCACGTCCGCAGCTGGGCCCGCCGCGGCGTGGTCACCGACCCCTCCCACGTCGCGACCGCCCACCAGATGCGCCTTGCGCTGGCAGAGCAGCGCCGAGCCCAACAGGGCGGGGCGCGTCGACACAGCGATGGACACGCGGTCGCGCTGCGCGCGCTACCGGACTACGACGCACTGTTCGGCGTCGATTTCGACCCGACCACTCCGACGGCCGCGCCCGCGGCAGAAGCGAGCAACCCATGACCGCCCCGACAACCACGGCAGCGTTGACCAGAACTGCACCGGCCGACGGCCTTCCCTTGATGCTCGCCTATCTGGCCCGGGTGCTGAAGACCCCGACGATCGGACGCTGCTGGGCCGAGCTCGCCGACCAGGCCCGCGACGAGAACTGGTCGCACGAGGAGTATCTGGCCGCGGTCCTGCAGCGCCAGGTCGCCGAACGCGAGTCCGCCGGCACCACCATGCGGATCCGCACCGCACACTTCCCCGCAGTGAAGACCATCGAGGACTTCAACCTCGACCACCTGCCCTCACTACCGCGGGATGTGTTGGCGCACTTGGCCACCGGCCTGTTCGTCGCAAGGCCGAGAACGTGATCCTGCTCGGCCCACCCGGCCTGGGCAAGACGCATCTGGCGATCGGGCTCGGGGTCAAAGCCGCCCACGCCGGCTACTCGGTCCTGTTCGACACCGCGAACAACTGGATCACCCGACTCACCGAGGCCCACCAGGCCGGACGCCTCGAGGCCGAGCTGAAGAAGATCCGCCGCTACAAACTGATCATCATCGACGAGGTCGGCTACATCCCCTTCGACCAGGACGCGGCGAACCTGTTCTTCCAGCTCATCGCCTCACGCTACGAGATCGGCTCGGTCATGGTCACCAGCAACCTGCCCTTCGGGCGCTGGGGCGAGACCTTCTCCGACGACGTCGTCGCCGCAGCCATGATCGACCGCCTCGTCCACCACGCTGAGGTCCTCACCCTCACCGGCGACTCCTACCGCACCCGCCAACGCCGCGAGCTCCTCGCCAAACAGAACCGCGCAGACCAAGACTGACCGCCAAAGGGGTCAAGATTCCGAGAACCGGGCCTGCTCAAATTTCAAGATCCGTTGACACTAGGTCTGACCTGCGCGAGGTGGAGCGTCGCATCGGCCTCGGGCGGGGCCTCGTGAGCAACCTTCGCGCAGTGACGAATCGTGGCGCAGAAACGCATCCAGCAGGGCCTGGCCACCAGATGTGCGTCGGGGTCCCAGCGTCCGCTGTCGCTCGATGCCCTGATCCGGTGGCATCGGCCCACCCTCGTCGGATCCTCCTCGGCCAAGCGGGGTGTGCACGACAAGATGATCTGGTGGACCCGTCATCACCCGGACCGACTATGCGAGCTGCGAAATGAACACTCCCCCCGCCGATGCCGAACCCTTGTTGCTGGAACGTCGGGCGCGCCAGGTGGACGTCGACCACGGGTTGTTCAGCTTTACTGCTGTCGGCGGCGTCCTCGCCGATGTGCCCGACGACCTCGGCGGTCCTACCGACCCGCCGTGCGCAGCAGCGGCCCCCGACGCGCTGTTCCTGTCGTCTGGCGCCAGCTACCAACGCGTCGAGTGCAGCTACGAGGTGTGGTCGGCTCAGCCGCCCGAGCTGAGCCGACCACCCGCGCAAACCGACGATTCCGAAGTCGTCACCGTCGACGTGCTCTTCTCCGCTGACCGCTTGTTCCTGTGGGCCATGGAGACCTTCGACGACGAGATCCCGCTCCCGACCGCCGGTCACTACCGGGCCGAGGTCCGGGTACAGGGACGGCGAGCCGCGTTCAGGGCGTACGTGGACTTCACCACCACTCTCGCCAATGACGATATTCACAGCCTCGAATCGTGGTTCATCCGGTTCTGGCCGGTCACGGTCGGTCGATGATCCGGACTTGGAATCGATCTCCATCAAGGATCCGGTCGTCCCGATAGAAGATTCTCACCCCGTTTCCCGCCCGTCTATTCTCGCTGCGGTCCAATGCTCTGGCCGAGAAGTTCTGGGTGGTGCTGGCACCTTCCCGAGTGGAGCGGAAGGGGTACTCGTCGCAGTCGAATCCCTGGTTGACGTAGTCGGGGTCAACTTGCCGACATACAGCTGCGGCCGCGCGTCCGTTCGCGTCGGCGAGCGATCCGTCCCGTGTCCGGCGCAGGTACGTTTCGCTACCGAAGGCACCCGGAATCGTTTTTCCAGCCACTCTCGGGTCGGTGATCTCAGGCCGCGTCTGAGCGTCGCGGATGTGCTCAGCGACGGAGCGGACGTTGCCGTCGATGCTGTAGGTGAGGAACGGGACGACGTTGTTGAACACGCAGCCTTCGGTGTAGGTGGGGAATTCGTTACTCGAGTCGCACCGAAGCGGGGTCACACCCGTGGACTTGGTGTCCTTGACGGGACGCCCGGTGTCGCCGGTGGAGATGGTGGTGCGGATGAAGTGCTGGCGACGTGCATCGGCGCTGGGATTACTGGTCGCGTTTGACGAGTTCAGCTGCTGGTAGACCGGTGGCAGCGTGGCGTCGACGTCGCTACGGGCCGCCCAGGCGGTCAGGGACTCGTAGGGGAGAGGCTGGGTGTCCTCCCGGCAGTCACCCGTACCGGTGTCCTCGCCGCACTCGGTGGCGAAGGTGATCGAGTAGTCGCCGGGGTCGGAGAAGACGCTCTCGTCGGTGACCTGGTCGACGAGGTAGTACATCCAGACGAACGCAGTCGTGTTGGTGCTGTAACCGACGCGGGTCAGGCGAGCAGAGGCAACCGTCTGCCCGAAGCCGTTCAAGATCGACACCTTGCCGACAGCACACCACTCGAAGTGGTTCTTGACCCAGCCATGCTTCGAAGCGACGGGATGGCTCAGGTCATTGGCGTTGGCTCGACATTCCTCGACGAAGTCACGCTCAAGGAGGAAGTTCGGGTCGACACCGTCGCCGCCCGGTTCGTGTTCGACGGCGACGTCACGGCCGACGACTACGGAACTCGGGTAGCTGCGATTGGTCGCCGCGGCGTAGGCGTGGACCTGCTCCTCGTCCAGGCTCTGCTGCAGGCTCAGCTCCGGCTCGTCGGGCAGGCCTGCGGCCTCGCGAGCGGACTGGTAGAGCGTGGTGGCGGCCGCAGCCTGCTCGCAGCTGGACACGGTCGCGTTCGACGACGACGTGTGATCGATGGTGCCGCGCTGGAAGGTGCTGCGTTGCCCTGTCGCGGTCGTACTCACGTCGCTGGTCGGGTAGCCGTGGCAGCTGCGCTCCCATCCCAGCTGCGACCACTTGTCCCGAATGGGTCCGTAGACGGCGCGCGAGCCGGTCGCGCCGGTCCAGTAGATCGAGCCGTTGTTCGCGAAGTGGTTGAACGCCCCGATCCCGTCCGGCGTCGGTGTCTCGTCGGTCGTCGGGTAGCCGAGAACGCCGCGTTCCCATCCGAGGGCCGCCCAGTGTTCGATGATGCCGCCCTGGATCGACCAGGCGCCCGTACCCGGGCTCCAGTAAATGTGCGCACCGGCGTTCTGAAAGGTGTTGCGCCGACCCAGGCCGTCGGGGTTGGTGAGCTCGTCGCTCGTGGGGTAGCCCAGGCGTCCCCGCTCGTAGCCCAGGGCCGCCCACCGCCGCAGGATCTCGCCCTGGATCGACCAGGCCCCGGTGGCAGGGCTCCAGTAGATGTGGCCCGACGCGCGCTGGAAGGTGTTGCGCTTGCCCACCCCGTCCGGATTGGTCAGCTCATCGCTTGTCGGGTAACCGAGTACCCCGTTCTCGTAGCCCAGTGCACCCCACCGGCGGAAGATCTCCCCGCCGATCTGCCAGGCACCGGTCGACGGGTGCCAGTAGATCGACGAGCCGCCGTTCTGGAAGGTGTTGCGCTTACCCACCCCGTCGGGGTTGGTGAGCTCGTTACTCGTCGGATAGCCGAGCCTGCCCGGTCCACCAAGCGCCAAGTACTTGTCCCGGATCGCGCCGCAGACGCTGTATCCCGTCTGCGCGTACCGGGTGCACGCCTCGGTCAAGACCGGGTTGGTGTCGGTCAGTGCACCTCCGCGATCACTGGCCACGTCGGTGGTCATCACGGCGGCGCCAGCTCCGTCAGGCACGGTCGACTGCACCGACGGTAGCGCCGACGAGGTCGCCACCGGCTCCATCGGGGAGGTCGTAGCGACTGCCGCCTCACCGTGATCGGCGGACGTAGCCGCCACAGCCGGTTCTGGTGCTGGCGACACGTCGGGCTGCGATGCAGCAGCTGACGGTTCCGGCCGCGAGTGCCCTGCCGACGGCGGACTCGCCATTGCTCCTTGCCCCGTGTCACCTTCGTGGTCGACCGCTGCCGTTGGCGCGTTCGGCTGCGTTGAGAGTACGGGGCGGATGGCTGCGACGGGCTGCACGTCCGCCGCGGCTAGCGCTGGAGGCGGAATCAGCAATGCTGCCAGCAACACGACGATCCCGCTCGTCCGCCATTGTCTCGGTCTGGCAGCTGGTCTGCTCGGACCTCGACCCCGTCGATGTCGACTCACGTCCCACCCCTGTTCTCCCCCTCTCGACTGAAGGGGTTCGCTGATCATCTTGGGGTTGGCACCCAAACCGGATGTAAGCCCCATGACCCAACTGGGACGGGGTTGCCACCCTTTTGGCTGGCGCGAGCAGCGCTCAACGTGACGAGGACCCGCGCGACAGTCCCGACGGGGCGGGATCTGGTTCGGCCAGCGCCGACGTTCACAACGCGATGATCGGCACTCAGAGCCCACGGTGTCGCGCCTGCGAGGTCAGCACAACTGCTGCCACCAACGCGAGCGAACACAAAACCGCTGACCGTGCCGCGAGCTCCGGGTTCTCTCTCAGTCTGAGGGTCGTGATCGACGACGATCTCGGCACGCCCATCCAGCGCACGCCCGGCTACTACTGCACACCCACCGACGGCACTGACGTCCCCGGCCCCGCCCCCACCGTGCAACCCACGCCCGCGCCCCCGCCGGTCGTGGCGCCGACCCCCGTCCCGCCGCCGCCGGTCACGCCACCGGCCGCCACCACTTCGCCCGCGCCCGTCGGGAGCGGGACCGGAGTCGGCACAGGGCGACGGGACCGGTGGCGGGACCACGGGCGGAGGCACGGGCGGGACCACGGACCCGGGCACCGGAGTCGGCGACTCACCCGCCGTCCCGTAGCGGCGGGCCTCACAGGCACGGCAGCGCCACCACCGCCCCACGAGGAGCGCACGGCGCCCGACGACGCGCGGCGAGCGCCCCCCACCCTCCTCACTGCCACGCTGGTCGAGCAGACGCGCACCCCACCGGGCACTTCCTGCAATTCATCCCCGCAATCGTGACCGCCATCGTGCGCGCGGTTCAGGTGACGCGGGTAGTCAGCGCTGTCAGCTCGGCAGGCGGGGGCCGGATCTGCAGGTCCGGTACCAATGCCCGTTCGGCTACTGCCGGTGATCAGGCCGCTCAGCCCGCCCACGGCGCAGACGCCGGCCCCGGCGAGGGCAGCGGCACCCGCACGAGCCGCTACTCCCGCGCGGGCAGCTGGTCCGGCCCGAGGAGTCGCAGTGGCACCTGTCGGGGCTCCCGGTGGGGGCTTCGCGAACGGGGGCACTGGGACTGCCGCGGCAGTCGCAGCCGTGGAGCAGGCCAATCAGGTAGCACTCGACCCGGTCGCGGAGGCCGCTCGACTCGCGCTGGAAGCGTTGAGAGCCGCTTCCGACGGCGACATCTCCACCCGGATCCAGCCCGGTTGGACAGAGTTCCCGAAGGTGATGACGCCTGACGCCGCGGCCGGACTGGCCTGCGCTCTCGGTGGTGCAGGTGCTGCGGCGATGGATTGCGCGGTCGGCGGCAGCCCTGCCATCGAAGCTGCGGCGGAGATCTTCAACGGCTCCTGGGTCCAGCAACGCACCGGAGCCTCCGCATCGACGACGACCCAGATGACCGACAACGGCGGGTGTGGACCCCGCCTGCTCCGCAGCACCTGCCGTGCCGAGGTCGG
>NZ_FNBE01000028.1 GCF_900102195.1 Pseudonocardia oroxyli | reverse complement strand
GAGTGCGAGGTCGGGCATGAAGTAGGCGTGGTCGGCTTTGACGGCGCCGAGGTTGGCGAGGCCTGCGTTGGAGGCGAGGGTGTCGGTTTGGTTGGCGCCGAAGCCGTAGATGACGAGGATGTCGGAGTCGATCTGGGGGAGGAGTTCGGCGGAGAGGGGTGTCTGGGTGTCGGTGGGGGGTAGGGCTGCGACGTAGGGGGTGTCGGTGAAGCCGAGTTCTTTGAGTGTGGTGACGACGGTGGCCTGGTTGCCGCCGACGTAGACCTCGCCGGCCATGACGTCGAGGTAGGTGGCGGTCTTGCCGTGGAAGGTGGGGTTGGCTGCGGCGACGCCGTTGAGGTAGGTCTCGGTGTCGGTGACGAGTTTGTCGCCTTCTGCGGGTTTGCCGAGTGCTTGGGCGATCAGCCGCGTCGCGTCCTGCCACTTGGGTGCGTAGGGCTGCGCCCCGACGGGGAGGGCGACGGTCGGGGCGATGCGGGAGAGGGTGTCGTATTCGTCTTTGTCGCCGCCGGAGGCGACGTTGATGATCAGGTCGGGCTTGGCCGCGGCGATGGTCTCCAGGGGCAGGACGCGGCCGGTCGTCACGGTGGGGGTGGCCGTGCCGAGTTTGTCTTCGGCCCAGGGGCCGACGCCGCGTTCGAAGCCGTAGCGGCTGTGGATGCCGACGGGGGTCACGCCGAGGGCGAGGACGACGTCGGCGTCGGACGGGCCGAGGGTGAACACCCGGGTGGGTTGTTGGGGGATCGTGGTGGATCCGAGTGCGTGTTGCACGGTGACGGGGAACGCGGCGGCGGGGGCCTGCGCCTGCTCGGCCGGAGCGGGTGTGCCGGCACACCCGGCCAGCACCAGCAGGAGCGCCACCGCTCCGAGGATTCGCTTCATGAGGGCAGACTAATCTGAGGTTTGGGGTGCAAACAACCACGCGCCTCAGCGATCGCGGCCTGGTCGGTGCCGGTCCACCCGCGAACCCAGAACGCGAGACCTTCGCCGAGCCCCAGAAGGCACCCCGGTCGAGCCGGGCGACCGCCACGTCCAGCGCGGCCTCCCGAGCAGCGCCGCGGCACACCTCCCGGCCCCGGCCGTCACTCGAAGACGGACCAGCAGAGGGCGTTGCGCCGCTGCTGGTCCTCGAGGACGAGCTCCCGGACCGGCGCGGGGAGCCTGTCGCGCTGCCACCCGCACTCGCGCCTGCCCGCCTCCACCCCCGACGCCGCCCGCACGGCCTTGATCGCGTAGGCGGCGGCCCCGAGGTCGTGCTCGGCGACGTGCGCCACGCACGCCGCCTGCCCCGCCGCGTAGGCGGCGAAGCGGGGTGCCCCGCGCAGGTCCCGGGCCGCCCCCATGGCGTGTCCGCCCGCCGAGCGGGTGTCCCACATGGACAGTTCCCCGCGCGTCCACGCCCGCACCGCGGCGAGCGCCGCCCGCGGCCGCGGATCGTCCGAGCCGAACAGGGGGAGGACGTGCTCGGCGCAGTCCGCGGCCCACAGCGCGAGCAGGTGGTGGTCGGCGTCGGTCAGCGTGCCGCCTCGGCGGACGGTGACCATCCTGGGGTCGCGCACCGGGGGCAGGATCATCCTCCGTGCCGCCCCCTGTCGTCGGGGGTCAGGCTCGCGTCCACGGATCCGAGCCTACGAGAGGCCGAAGGCCCCGGTGCGGACTCAGGGCGGCTCCCGGTGCGTCGTGGCTCAGCGGAGCCGCACCTGCGCGGTCAGCGACGGCTCGACGCCCTCGGCGGCGACCGCGACCGTCGCGGTGTCGCCCTCCCGGTCGCCGGTCGCGACCAGTGGGGACGGGACGAAGGCCGGACGGGACAACCGGTAGGAGACGCTCTCGACCTGCTCCTGCGGGGCGTGGCGCCGGGGCAGCTCCAGGGCGAGCAGCGCCATCAGCGGGCCGTGGATCACCAGGTCCGGGTACCCCTCCACCGCGGTGACGTACGGGACGTCGTGGTGGATGCGGTGGCCGTTGTAGGTCAGCGCGCTGAAGCGGGAGAGCAGGACCGAGTCGGTGGGCAGCCGCAGACGCCAGGCGGCGGCGGGCTCCGGTCGGCCGCCCTCCGGACGTGCCATGGTCCGCCGCTCGGTGCCCTCGGGCTCGGAGCGGTAGACCACGTCCTGCTCCTCGACGGCCGCCACCGCGGGATCGCCGTCGACGGTGAGCTCGCTGCGCACCGTCACGAACAGCATCTCCCCGGTCCGCCCCGACCGCGGGACCACGGCGCTCACCGCGGACCGGCTGGTCAGGACGGACCCGAACGGGATGGGCCGGTGCCGGGTGAACCGGCCGCCGGCGATCATGCGCCGCCTGCCCGGGATGGGCGGCAGGAACGGTCCGTCGGCCGGGTGGCCGTCCTCGCCGATCTCCGAGGTGCGCGGGTGGGCCAGCACCAGGAACCAGTGCCACAGCGGAGGCAGCGGCGCCCCGTCGTCGAGGGCGGGCGGGTCGGTCTCGACCAGGTCGGCGAAGGCCGCGGCGGGCCAGGGATCGACCCGGCGGGTGAGCTCGACGGTCGGCGGGTGCCAGTCCGCGACGGCCGCGGCGAGCGATCCCTGGGTGGCGAGGTCGGTCATGAGTCTCCTTCGGGGTCGAGACGGCGTCAGAGGACGACGAACGCGAGCCAGGCGGCGACCGGCGCGAGGAGGCAGACCCCGAGGCCCCACAGGAGCATCGCGCGGTAGGTCTGCGGGCGCAGGGCGTCGGGCGCGTTGGCGATGACGAGGGCGCCGTTGGTGGAGAACGGGCTCGCGTCCACGATGGTCGACGCGGCGGCCAACGCGATGACCACCCCGGTCACCGGGAGCGCCCCGGAGCCGAGGAACGGCACCGACAGCGGGACCAGCGCGCCGAGGATGCCCGTCGTGGACGCGAACGCCGAGACGACACCGCCGATGTAGCAGATCACCAGCGCCGCGACCAGCGGCGTGCCGATCCCGACGATCATGGCGCCCAGCGAGTCGACGACGCCGACGTCCTCCAGCACGCCGATGTAGGTGACGATGCCGCAGACCAGCAGGATCACCGGCCACGCGATCTGACTCGTCGCCTCCTTGGCGGTGCCGCGGAAGATCAGCGCCAGCACGGCGGCGATGGTCAGCGCGGTGAAGCCGGTGTCCAGGCGGAAGCCGATGGTGCCCACCACCAGCGTCGCGAGGCCGACCAGGGTGACCAGCTGCTCCACCTGGAGGCGGCTGGCGGCCGGGGCCGCGGTGAGCGTCGCCGTGCGGCCCGTGCCGCCGCCCGCCGGGCCCGCCCCGGGCGCGGCGTCCTCGTCGGGGGCCGGGGCGATGCGCCGGCGTCCGAAGATCGCCCAGGTGGCGAGGGCGGCCACGAGGTTGAGCGCGAACGTGCCGGCGAACAGGGCGGCGGCGTCGACCTGCAGGCCGTTGGCCGCCAAGGTGCCGTGCACGATGCCGCCGAGGATCCCGGTGGGGGAGAAGCTCCCCGCCGCGGCGCCGTTGACGGCCATCAGGCCCGCGTAGATGGGGGTGATGCCGTGCCGCACGGCGAAGGTGATGCCGATCGGGGCGACGATCGCCACGGCCGCGGGCGAGGCGGCGCCCGCCGCGCAGAGCACGGTCGTCAGCAGGAACAGCACCCACGGCACCAGCCCGATCCGGTTGCCGCTCAAGCGGACCGTGGACCGCACCAGCCAGTCGACGGTGCCGTTCGTCCGGGCCATCCCGAACAGGAACGTCACGGCGAGCAGCACCACGAACAGGTCGCCGGGGAACGCGGCGAGCACCTCCTTGGGTCGGCTCCCGACCAGGACGCTGCCCACGAGGAACGCCGCGACGAGGGCGAGCACGCCCATGTTCAGACCCCGCAGGGCCGACAGCAGGAAGACGGCGGCGAGCCCGAGAACGCCGATGATCTCGATCGTCGTCATGCCGTCACCGCGCCCGGGCCGGGACCGGCTGCTCGGCCTGTTCCCGTATCTCGTCGAGCCAGGCGAGCACGCTCTCGGTGTGCTCGCCCAGCGCGGGCACCGGGCGGAGCGCCGGGTCGGTGCCCGGCAGCCGCACCGGCGGCACGAGCCCGGCCAACGGGCCGACCGGGCTGTCGAACTCGGCCCACCGTTCCCGGGCGCGCAGCTGGGGGTGGTCGGCGAACTCGGCCAGGGTGCGTTGGCGGGCGTAGGCGATGGGCGCCGCCTCCAGCCGGGCGACGAGCTCCTCCCCGGTCAGGGTCGCGGCGACCTCCGCGATCAGCGCGTCCAGCTCGGCGCGGCGGGCCACCCGCTGCGCGTTGCCCGCGAAGCGCGGGTCCGCGGCCAGCGCGGGCTGCTGCAGCACGACCCGGCAGAACGCCTCCCACTCGTGCTCGTTCTGCAGCCCGAGGTTCACGACCGTGCCGTCGCCCGCGGTGAACGGGCCGTACGGGGCGATGGTGGCGTGGCTGGCGCCCGCGCGCAGCGGCGCCGTGCCGCCGTAGCGGGTGAAGTACTCGGCGTAGCCCATCCACTCGCCGAGCGCCTCGAGCATGGACACCTCGAAGGCGGTCCCCCGCCCGGTCCGGCCGCGGTCGAGCAGCGCCGTGAGGATCCCGGAGTAGGCGTACATGCCCGACGCGATGTCGGCGATCGAGATCCCGACCTTCGCAGGCTCCTCCGGCCCGCCGGTGAGCGAGACGAGCCCGGCCTCGCACTGGATCAGCAGGTCGTAGGCCTTGCGGGTGCCGTACTCGCCGCCCGTGCCGTAACCCGAGACACCGCAGACGACCAGGCGCGGGTGCCGGGCGGTGAGGGTGGCGGGCTCGAGGCCGAGCCGGTCGGCGGCGCCGGGTGCGAGGTTCTGCACCAGCACGTCGGCCCGGCCGACCAGCTCGTGCAGCGTCCGGTTCCCCGCGGCCGAGCGGACGTCGAGCTCGACGCTCTCCTTGCCGCGGTTGAGCCAGACGAAGTGGCTGGACATCCCGCGCACGGTGGTGTCGTAGTGCCGGGCGAGGTCGCCGCGACCGGGGCGCTCGATCTTGATGACGCGGGCGCCGAGGTCGGCGAGCTGGCGGGTCGCGAACGGGGCCGCGACGGCCTGCTCGAGGCTGACGACGACGAGCCCGGCCAGCGGGCCCCCCGTGGTGGGCGGTGGTGCGGACGTTCTCATGGGCCACTCCATCGTGGGTTCGGCGACGTGGTTCGGCGACGAGGGTTCGGCGACGAGGCGGTGGGCGATCGCCCGGCAGCCAGGATCGCGGCGGCCGGCGCCCGTGTGAAATGAACGCTTCGCGGACCGACGATGCGCGTCGCGCATAATCGCAGCATGGAGATCCGGGAGCTGGGCTGGTTCACGCTGCTCGCCGAGCGGGAGCACGTCACCGAGGCGGCCGAGCACCTCAACGTGGCGCAGTCGACGCTGTCCCGCGCGGTCGCCCGGCTCGAGCGCAGGCTCGGGGTGCCGCTGTTCGACCGCGCCCACAACCGGCTGCGGCTCAACGAGTACGGCGAGATCCTGCGCGCGCACGCGCTGCGGGCCCTGGCGGAGATCTCCGCGGCCGAGCAGCGGATCGCCGCGCTGGCCGATCCGGGGCGCGGCACGCTCTCGGTCGGCTTCCTGCACTCCTTCGGCGGCTGGCTGCTGCCCGGCCTGCTCGCCGGCTATCGCGCCGAGTCCCCGGGGGTGGCGTTCCGGCTCAGCGGCGGCGCGGCCGACACCGTGGTCGACGGCGTGCGCGCCGGCAGTCTCGACGTGGCCTTCACCAGCCCGCGCCCGGCCGGTGACGACCTGCTGTGGACCGAGCTGGGAGACGAGCGGCTGGGGCTGCTGGTGCCCGAGGCCCACCCGCTGGCCGAGCGGGAGTCGGTCGCGGTGGAGGAGCTGGCTCAGGAGCAGTTCGTCGCGCTCGAGCGGCTGTACGGGCTGCGGCAGGTCGCGGACCGGCTCTGCGCGGCCGCGGGTGTGTTGCCCCGGGTGGTCATGGAGGCCACCGAGCTCGTCACGGTGCGCTCGCTGGTCGCGGCCGGGCTGGGTGTCGCGATCGTGCCGGCGCCGCGCCCGGGGGACGCGGTGCTGCCCGGGGTGCGGGACGTGGCGATCGCCGACCGCGGGGCCTCGCGGGCGGTCGGGATGATCGTGGCCGCCCACGGCACCCCGACGCCCGCGGCCCGCCGGTTCCGGGAGTTCGTGCGGGCCCGGCACACCGAGCCCCCGAGCTGAGGCGCCCGGGTCGTGGTCAGGAGCCGGGGGCGTGGCTCGCCTGGCGGAGGACCTCGCGGGCGTGGGCGAGCACCGGAGCGTCGACCATCCGACCGTCGAGGGCGAAGACGCCGGCGGTGTGCCGGTCGGCGGCGGCGAGCACCGCCCGGGCGTCGGCGACCTCCGTCGGCGTCGGGCGGAAGGCCTCCCGCACCACCGCGACCTGGCTGGGATGGATGCAGGCCTTGGCCGCGTAGCCGTCCGCGACGGCGTCCGCGGTGTCGGTGCGCAGCCGCTCGAGGTCGGCGATGTCGACCAGGACGGTGTCGACCGGCATCACCCCGGCGGCCCGGGCCGCGTACAGGATGCGGGTGCGGGCCTCGGCCAGGGCGGGCCGGTACCCGCCTGCCTCGGTGCGAGCGCTGCGGCCGCCGAGGTCGGCCCGCAGGTCCTCGCTGCCCCACATGATCCCGACACAGTTCGGAGCGGCCGCGATCTCCGGTGCGGCGAGCACCCCGGCCGCGGTCTCGCAGAGCGCGACGACGGGTCGGGGCGCGAGCGCGACGACGTCCGCGGCCCGGGCCGTCATCGGCAGCATCACCGGGACGTCCGGACGGGCGGCCAGGGCGGCGAGGTCGTCGTCGTGCCAGGGGGTCCCCGGTGCGTTGATCCGCACCAGCACACCGGCCGGGTCCAGCGCGTCCAGCCCGGCGACGACCGCCGACCGCGCCCCGTCCTTGGCGCCCGGGCCGACCGCGTCCTCGAGGTCGAGGACCACCATGTCCGCCACGGCGGCCGCCTTGGCGTAGCGCTCCGGTCGGTCCCCCGGGCAGAACAGCCACGCCGGGCCGCGCACGACCGGTGGTGGGGAGTCCTCGACGGCCTCGGCGAGGCTCGGTGCAGCGGGCTCGTCGGCCACATCACTCCTTGTCCGGTGGGGTCGGCGCAGCCGGGTCCACACGAGACGGGCCGGGCGCCGGGACCCCCAGTCTCGGTCACCGACGCGAGGGTGTGAAGTCCGGGCGGCGCGGGCCGACGATGCGCTGGGCGCATGACGCCTCGGCCCGGAGTTCAGAGCCCGGATCTCCCCACCTCCCGCCCCGCAGGATCGGCGGCCCAGGAGCGCAGGAAGGCGTGGCCGTCGTTGTGCCGCCGCGATCTGCTGCTCGACGAAGCGTGCCTCGGCCCCCGCGTCGTCCTCCGTGTCGCCCAGGAACAGCCGCAGGCTCAGCGAGAACTCCATGGGCCGCGCGTAGCCCTCCGATGCGGCCCGGACCCGGGCGATGCGCTCTCGTGTCCCGGCGAACGGCTCGCCCCAGGGCGTGGAGAGGTCTCGGCCTGCGGCACGAGCTCGGCGAGGAGCGCGCGGACGCGGCGGTCGATGTCGTCGCGGATCGGGCGGACCTCGTCGGCGGGCTTTCCGGCGGGGTCGGTGAGGGCCCAGTCGAGGTAGCGCTTGCCGGGGAAGACCGGGCAGGCGTCCCCGCAGCCCATGGTGATGACGACGTCCGAGGCCTCGACGGCGTCGGTGGTGAGCGTCGTGGGGACCTCGTGGGTGAGGTCGATGCCGATCTCGGCCATGACCTCGCGCACGGCGGGGTTGATGGTCTCGGCAGGTTCGGAGCCTGCGGAGCGGACGGCGACCGCGCCGTGGGCGTGGTGCCGGAGCAGCGCTGCGGCCATCTGGGAACGGCCGGCGTTGTGCACGCAGACGAACAGGACCTCGGGAACGGCGGGCATCAGCGGGCTCCGTGACGGGTGGGCCACCAGCGGCGACGCAGGGCGAGTGAGACGTAGACCAGGCCGACGAGCACGGGCACCTCGATCAGTGGGCCGACGACGCCGGCGAGGGCCTGGCCCGACGTCACGCCGAAGGTCGCGATGGCGACGGCGATGGCGAGCTCGAAGTTGTTGCCCGCGGCGGTGAACGCCAGCGTGGCGGAGCGCTCGTAGCCCAGACCGACGGCCTTCGCGAGGGCGAGGGATCCGAACCACATGAGCGCGAAGTAGGCCAGCAGCGGCAGCGCGATCCGCGCGACGTCGAGGGGTTGCGAGGTGATCGCCTCGCCCTGGAGGGCGAAGAGGACGACGATGGTGAACAGCAGCCCGTAGAGCGCGAACGGCCCGATCCGGGGGATGAACCTCTCCTCGTACCACGTGCGGCCCTTGGCCTTCTCCCCGAACCGGCGGGTCAGGTAGCCGGCGACCAGGGGGATCCCGAGGAAGATCACGACGGACCGGGCGATCTGCCAGGCGGAGACGTCGAGGTCGGCCCGGGGGAGGCCCAGCCACCCGGGGAGCACGGAGAGGTAGAACCAGCCGAGTCCGGCCAACGCGACGACCTGGAACACCGAGTTGATCGCCACCAGGACGGCGGCGGCTTCGCGGTCACCACACGCGAGGTCGTTCCAGATGACGACCATGGCGATGCAGCGGGCCAGGCCGACGATGATCAGGCCGGTGCGGTACTCGGGCAGATCGGGGAGCATCAGCCAGGCCAGGGCGAACATCAGCGCGGGCCCGAGCACCCAGTTGAGGACCAGCGAGGAGGCCAGCAGGCGGCGGTCCCCGGTGACGGTGTCCAGCCGGTCGTAGCGGACCTTGGCCAGCACCGGGTACATCATGATCAGCAGCCCGAGGGCGATGGGCAGCGAGACGCCGTCGACGGCGATGGCGTCGAGCGCTTCGCCCAGGCCGGGGACGAGTCGTCCGGCGCCGAGCCCGATCGCCATGGCGGCGAGGATCCAGACCGGCAGGAAGCGGTCGAGTGTGGACAGTCGCTGCGCGACGGGTGCGTCGGGGTCGTTCGCGGTGGTCATGCGGGGGCGTCCTCGGGGGCGCAGGTGCCGGCGAGTGGGGTGTCGGTGGGGACCAGGACGTGGGCGAGCCTGCCGATGACGGCGGGGCGGACGCGGTAGTAGATCCAGGTCCCCCGCCGTTCCCCGGTGATCAGCCCCGCGGTGCGCAGGACCTTGAGGTGGTGGCTGATGGTGGGGCCGGTCAGCTCGAACGCGCCGGTCAGGTCGCACACGCAGGCCTCGCCGCCGTCGTGGGCGGCGATCAGGGACAGCAGGCGTAGCCGGACCGGGTCGCCGAGCGCCTTGAACACGGCGGCCAGTTCGGTCGCCTCGTCGGCACTGAGTGCGGCGTGGGTGGCCGCGGAGGTGACCAGCAACGGCAGGGGCACCGGGACGGAGTTCGACACACGTCTATCTTCATGGATGTCGAAGCAGCGGGTCGACGCGGGGATCCGGTGACCTCGAGAGCAGCCCGGGCCCGGCCGGCAGCGTCACCACGGTCAGCGCCCGCACCCGTCGAGGCCCCCACCGGCGGGTCAGCGCAGCGAAGGCGGGCGGATAGAGGGTCCCGGCCATGGCGACCCCGGCGAGGGCCCACGCGGCGAAGAACAGCGGCAGCGTGGGTGCCCATCCGATCCCGACGACGACGGCGGGCGCGGCCAGCGCCGAGCCGACCGTCATCACCGGCCGCGGCCCGATCCGGTCCAGCAGTCGCCCGGACCAGATCCCCACCAGCGCCGACACGACGAGGCCCGTCGAGAAGGCGGCCGTGACCGTCGAGACCGGCCGGCCCGTGTCGGCGGAGATCGACGGCGCGAGGACGGGGAAGGCGTGGTAGCGGACACCCCAACTGACGATCTTGGTCGCGCAGAGCACGACGAGTACCCGCCGCAGACCCCCGACGGTCAGCGACGCGGCGCTCGCCGGCGGCACCTGCTCAGTCCTGCGGGCGCCCGACGCCCACCGCGACCGGCTCGACGGGGGCGCCACAGCAGCCCCCGTCCGCGGCGCCCGCCGGGTCGTCGAACACCCCGGCGCCCCCGCAGACCCCGGTCTCGGGGAGGACCAGCTCGACCCGCCCGGCCGCGGCCTGGTCCCCGTCGATCGCGGCGACGACGGAGCGGACCTGCTCGTAACCGGTCATCGCGAGGAACGTCGGCGCGCGGCCGTAGGACTTCATGCCGACCAGGAACACCCCCGGCTCGGGCTGCGTCAACTCCCGCGCCCCGTGCGGAGACACCGTGCCGCACGAATGCACGTTCGGGTCGATGAGCGGCGCCAGCGCGCGGGGTGCCTGCAGCACCGGGTCGAGGTCCAGGCGCACCTCCGAGAGCCACGACAGGTCCGGACGGAACCCGGTCAGGGCCACGACCTCCGCCACCGGGTCGAGGCGGCGGCCGTCGTCGGCGACCAGGACGAGTCCGTCCGCGGCGGCCTCGACGGCGCGGGTGCGGAACCCGGTCACGATACGGACGTGCCCGGCCTCGACGGCGGCGGCGGCGCGCCGGCCCAGCGCTCCGCGTGCTGGGAGCTGGTCGGCGTCCCCGCCGCCGAAGGTGTCCCCGAGCCGGCCGCGGCGCAGCAGCCAGGTCACGTGCGTGCCCGGCTCGGCGGCGGCGAGCTCGGCGAACGCCACCAGCGCGGTCAGGGCCGAGTGCCCGCTCCCGGCCACCGCGATCCGCTCGCCCGCGAACCGGCTCCGCACGGCGGGGTCGTCGAGGTCGGGAACCCGGTAGCCGATGCGTGCGGCCGCGGCGCGCTCCCCGATCGCGGGCAGCCCGTCCCCGCCCAGCGGGTTCGGGCCGCTCCAGGTCCCGGAGGCGTCGACGACCGCGCGGGCGGTGATCCGCTCGTCCGCGAGGTGCACGGTCAGCGGCACGCGGTCGCGACCCGCGTCGACGACCCGGTCCCGACCACGCCGCGCCACACCGACGACGCGCGCGCCGAAGCGGACCCGGTCCCCGAGAACCTCGGCGAGGGGCTGCAGGTAGCGGGTCGCCCACTCCTGCCCGGTCGGGTGGCCGTCCGGGTCCGGGGCCTGCCACCCCGTCGACGCGAGCAGCCTCTCCGCGGCCGGGTCGACCAGCTCGGCCCACCGGGAGAACAGGCGTACGTGGTGCCACTGTCGCACCGCTGCTCCCGCCTGCTCCCCGGCTTCGAGGACCAGCGGGGTCGACCCGCGTTCGACGAGGTGTGCCGCGGCGGCGAGCCCCACCGGGCCCGCCCCCACGACCACCACCGGCAGCTCGGCCATGACTCCTCCATCGATGAGCGTCGATCCTTCGGGGTCGGACTGTATCGACGGGGGTCGATGGATGCAACCATCGACCTTCGTCGATACTCTGGTCGCCATGAGCGCTCCGCCTCGTCCGCTGTCGTCGACCGTCCTGCCGCTGTCGGACGTCTCCGACCCGGCGCCGGCGCAGCTCGCCGCCGACGATGCCGCGACCTATGCCGAGTGGTTCGCCTGCCTCGCCGACCCCACCCGCGTCCGGCTCCTGCACGCCGTGGCGGTCGCAGGCCACGAGACGACGGTCGGTGAGCTGCACACCCGGCTCGGGATCAGTCAGTCCACCACCTCCCACCACCTGCGCAAGCTCGCCGACGTCGGGTTCGTGACCGTGCGGAAGGAGGGCACGGCCACCCTGGTGTCGGTCGACCCCGCCTGCTGCACCGGCCTGCCGCACGCCGCCGACGCCGTCATGGGACTGCTCGGCCCCCGTCCCTGCTGCCCGGCCGACCTGCCGGGAGACGTCACCGTCCGCACCCTGGAGACACGCGACTGGCCGGACGTGCGACGCATCTACGCCGAGGGCATCGCCACCGGACACGCCACCTTCGAGACGGACGTCCCCGACCGCCGCGAGCTCGACCGCAGGTGGCTTCCCGGCCACCGCTGGGTCGCGGACGTCGACGGCCGGGTCGCCGGGTGGACCGCCCTGACCGCCGCCTCCACCGACCCCGTCTACGCCGGGGTCGCCGAGTCCGCGGTCTGCGTCGGCGCCGGGTTCCGCGGCCGCGGCGTCGGGAAGGCGTTGCTGCACAGGCAGGTCACCGCCGCGGACGACACCGGGATCTGGACGCTGCAGACCTCGACCTTCCCCGAGGACCGTGCCTCGCTGGCCCTGCACCGCTCCGCCGGCTACCGCACCCTCGGCGTCCGCGAACGCATCGCCCGCCACCACGGCGTCTGGCGGGACACCGTGCTCCTCGAACGGCGCCGCGCCGTCGACGACGACTAGGAGACGGCGGAACCCGAGCGACCCGTTCGGTCGACACCGCCGGGCTCACGGCGTCGATCGCGTCCATCCCTTCCATGTGCGGGATCTGGAACCGAAGTCACGATCACGTGTCGCACGCCTCACTCGTTCGGACCCCCGCTCCGCGTCGGAGCGTGTCCGATGTCGCCCGTGGAGGGCCCGCTTGGCCCTCATACTCTGCCAAAGGGTTAGGTTAGCCTTCGCTCGTCAAAAGCGTGACGGACTAACCGCTGTCAGGAGTGTGCATGGTCTCCGGCCAAGCCGCAGGATCGGTGTTCGACGTGGTGGGAGTGGGGTTCGGTCCCTCCAACCTGGCCATCGCGATCGCGCTGCGAGAGTGGAACCAGCGACAGGGTGCGCCCGGGCTGACGGCGCGATTCCTCGAGCGGCAGCCGCGGTTCGGCTGGCACCGCGGGATGCTCCTCGAGGACGCGACCATGCAGGTCTCCTTCCTCAAGGACCTCGCCACCCTGCGGAACCCGACCAGCGACTTCAGTTTCCTGGCCTACCTCGCCAGTCGCGGACGGCTGGTCGACTTCATCAACTACGGCACCGCGTTCCCCACCCGGATCGAGTTCCACGACTATCTCGAGTGGGCCGCCGACCGGGTCGCGGACGACGTCGACTACGGAGTCGAGGTCGTCGAGGTCAGCCGGGGCCCGTCGGCCTGGTCGCACGGCCCGGCGGAGTATCTCGACGTGGTCGCCGCGCACGCGGACGGGCGGGTGGAGCGACTGCGGGCCCGGAACGTCGTCCTCGCGACCGGTCTCCGACCGCACCTTCCCGAGGGTGCCCGACTCGGTGAACGGGTGTGGCACAACCGCGAGCTCGTCCAGCGGGTCGACGGCCTCCGCTCGGCCGATCCGGCGCGGTTCGTCGTGGTGGGGGCGGGGCAGAGCGCCGCCGAGACGGCGGAGTACCTGCACCGCAGCTTCCCGTCCGCCCAGGTCTGCGCCGTGTTCGCGCGCTACGGGTACAGCCCGGCCGACGACAGTCCCTTCGCCAACCGGGTGTTCGACCCCAAGGGCGTCGACGACTTCTTCGCCGCCGAGGAGGACGCCAAGCGGCTGATCCTGGATTACCACGCGAACACGAACTACTCCGTCGTCGACCCGGATCTGATCGAGCGGCTGTATCGGTCCCACTACCACGAGAAGATCGCCGGGACCGAACGGCTCCGGTTCCTCAACCTCTCGCGGGTCCGGGACGTGCGAGACGGGCCCGACGGCGTCGAGGTCGCCGTCGAGTCGTTGGTGGACGGCGCTCGGGAGACCCTCTCCGCCGACGCGCTGGTCTACGCCACCGGCTATCGCTCCACCGATCCCGCCGCGCTGCTCGGCGACCTCGCGGGCGACTGCGTCCGGGACGGGAGCGGACGGCTGGCCATCCGGCGCGACTACAGCGTCGAGACCACCGCGCAGGTCGAGGCCGGTCTGTTCGTGCTGGGGGCGACCGAGCACACCCACGGGATCTCGTCGACCCTGCTGTCGAACGTCGCGATCCGCGCGGGCGAGATCGTCGACGCCGTGGCCGACTCGGCCCGGAGGTCCGCGCGGAAGCCGACCGCCGCGGCGAGCTGACGCCGCACCGACCACTCCCACCACCTCGAGGTCCCTACCGAAAGGAAGCTGTACGCATGTCGACGAACCCCTTCGACGACGAGAACGGGGAGTTCTACGCCCTGGTGAACGAGGAGGGCCAGTACTCGTTGTGGCCGACGTTCGCCGCGGTGCCCGCGGGGTGGGAGATCGTCTGCGGCCCGGACTCCCGGCAGGCGTGCCTGGACCACGTGGAGCAGAACTGGACCGACCTGCGACCGAAGAGCCTGGTCGCGGCGATGGAGCAGGGCGCCTGATGTATCGCACGTTGCTCAGCGGCAAGATCCACCGCGCGACCGTGACGCAGGCGGACCTGCACTACGTCGGCTCGATCACCATCGACGCCGCCCTCATGGAGGCGGCCGACCTCGTCGAGGGCGAGCAGGTGCAGGTCGTCGACATCGAGAACGGCGCCCGACTGGTGACCTACGCCATCACCGGCGAACGGGACAGCGGGGTGATCGGGATCAACGGCGCGGCCGCCCACCTGGTGCACCCGGGCGACCTCGTGATCATCATGTCGTTCCGCCAGGTGCCCGCCGCCGACCCGACCTCGCTGGTCCCGCGGGTGGTGCACGTCGACGCCGACAACCGGATCGTCGCGCTCGGTGCGGACCCGGCCCAGCCCGTCCCCGGCGCCCCCGAGGTGCTGGTCTCCGGGCGGACGGCCCGGTGAGCGAGACGGTGGAGCTCGACGGCGCCGCGCTGCGCGTCCTGCTGGCCGAGCTGTTGGAGGAGGAGCCCGCGGACATCGCCGACGACGCGAACCTCTTCGAGCTGGGTCTGGAGTCCATCACGCTGATGCGGCTGGTGAGCCGCTGGCGCGGGGAGGGCCGCCACGTCGGGTTCGCGGCCCTGGCCGAGAACCCGACGGTCGAGGCGTGGACGCGCCTGCTCGCCGGGGACCCGGTGACCGGGGCCGACGAGCCCGCGGCAGGGGCTGCGCCGGGATCTGCGCCGGGACCTGCGCCGGGATCCGCGGCGGACGCGGGCGAGGAGTTCGACCTGGCGCTGCTCCAGCACGCCTACTGGGTCGGGCGGGACGCGGGACAGCAGCTCGGCGGGGTGGCGCCGCACCTCTACCTCGAGTTCGACGGCCCCGGGATCGACCCCGACCGGCTGCGCGCGGCCTTCGACGGGCTCGTCCGCAGGCACCCCATGCTGCGCGTCCGGATCGGGGACGACGGCAGGCAACGCATCGCCCGGCCGTCGTCCTGGCAGGCCCTGCGCGTGCACGACCTCCGCGCGGCGGAACCCGAGGACGCGGCCCGCGAGCTCGACCGGATCCGGGACGAGATGTCCCACGAGCTGCTGGACATCGAAGGGGGCGAGGTGTTCCGGGCCGCCGTCAGCCTGCTGCCCCCCGGCCTGTCCGGCGGGCCCCGCGCGCGGCTGCACCTCGACGTGGACATGGTGGCCGCGGACGCGGTGAGCTACCGCGCGATGCTGGCGGACCTGGCCGCGCTCTACGCCGACCCCGACGCCGCGCTGCCCGCGCTGCGCTACACCTACCGGGAGTACCTGCACGCCCGGCCGGAGGCACGGGCGGCGGTGCAGGCGGAGGCGGCGCGGTACTGGGCCGACCGGCTGGCCACGCTGCCCGGGCCCCCGGAGCTCCCGCGTGCCGTCGATCCCGGCGACCGGGCGCGGGCGCGGCGGCTCGCCTTCCACCTGGACACCGCCGAATGGGCCGCGGTCGCCGCCGCCGCGCGCCGGCGCGGGGTCACCCCCGCGGTCGCCGTCGCCACCGTGTTCGCCGAGGTGGTGGGCGCGTGGAGCGCCGATCCCCGGTTCGTCCTCAACGTGCCGATGTTCGACCGCGAGCAGGTCCACCCGGACATCGACCGGGTCGTCGGGGACTTCACCAGCTCCGTGCTGCTGGAGGTCGACCTGACCGAGCCGCGGACGCTGCACGAGCGGGCGCAGGCGGTGCAGCGGCGGTTGCACGCGGACGCCTCGCACAAGGACCACTCCGGGCTGGAGGTGCTCCGCGATCTCGGCCGCCGCAACGGCGAGCAGCTGATCGCGCCGGTGGTCTTCACCAGCGGGATCGACCTGGGTGAGCTCTTCGACCCGGGGGTGCGCGCCCACTTCGGCGACCCGGTGTGGATCATCTCGCAGGGCCCGCAGGTCGTGCTGGACGCCCAGGTCAGCGAGCTCGACGGCGGCCTGTTGGTGAACTGGGACATCCGGGAGAACGAGTTCGCGGCGGGGGTGCCCGCGGCGATGTTCGCCGCGTTCGAGGGGCTGGTCCGCGGACTCGCCCGGGCCCAGAGCTGGACGGAGCCCGTCGGTGACCTCCGGCCCGCCGACCAGCGCGCGGCGCGGGAGGCCGCGAACGACACCGCGACCCCCGGCAGCGGTGCCCTGCTCCACGAGCGGTTCTTCGCCCACGCCGCCGAGCGCGCGGACCGACCGGCCGTGTGCTGGGCGGACGGCCACACGATGGGGCACGGGGAGCTCGCGGACCGGGCGCTGCGCGTCGCCGCGGGGCTCCGGGCCCGCGGGGTCCGTCCGGGCGACCCGGTCGCCGTGACCCTGCCGCGCGGCCCCGAGCAGGTCGTCGCCGTGCTGGGCGTCCTCGCCGCGGGCGGCGCCTACGTGCCGGTCGGGATCGAGCAGCCCGCGGCGCGCGCCGAGCGCATCGCCTCGGTCTCCGGCCATGCGGTGGTCGTCGGGGCCGGCGTGCCGCTGAGCGAGCTGGAACGGGCGGACCCACTGCCCGCACCGGTGCCCGTCGACGCCGAACAGCCCGCCTACCTGTTGTTCACCTCGGGATCGACCGGCGAGCCCAAGGGCGTCGAGGTCCCGCACCGGGCCGCGGTGACCACTCTGGACGATCTCACCGGGCGGTTCGGGCTGGGACCGGGCGACCGCACGCTCGCCGTGTCGGCGCTCGACTTCGACCTCTCGGTCTTCGACGTCTTCGCGATGCTGGACGTGGGCGGCGCCGTCGTGACGCTGACCGAGGGCAGGCAGCGGGAGGCCGAGCACTGGGCCGAGCTGGTCCGGACCCACCGGGTGACCGTGCTGAACTGCGTCCCGGCCCTGCTCGACGCACTGCTCGCGACGGGTGCGGACCTGGGCGACTCGCTGCGGCAGGTCCTGCTGGGCGGTGACCGGGTGGGCGTCGACCTGCCCGGTCGGCTGTGGGCGCGTGTGCCCGGCTGCGGGTTCGCGGGGCTGGGCGGCACGACCGAGACGGCCATCCACTCCACCGTCTGCGTGGTGGACGAGATCGACCCGTCGTGGCAGTCGGTGCCCTACGGCACGCCGCTGGACGACGTCGTGCTGCGCGTCGTCGATCCGCGCGGGCGGGACACGCCGGACTGGGTGCCGGGCGAGCTGTGGATCGGGGGCGGCGGGGTCGCCGCCGGGTACCGCGGCGACCCCGAGCGCACCCGGGACCGCTTCGTGACGCGGGCGGGCACCCGCTGGTACCGGACCGGGGACACGGCGCGGTACCGGCCCGGTGGCACGGTCGAGTTCCTCGGCCGCCGGGACAACCAGGTCAAGGTCAACGGCTTCCGCATCGAGCTCGGCGAGGTCGAGGCCGCGACCTTGCAGGTCCCGGGTGTGCGGTCCGCGCTCGCCGTGGTGGTCGGCGGGGACGCCCCGTCGCTCGCCGTCGCCGTGGTGGCGGACGGGCCCGTCGGCGACGGGTCCGCGCTGCTGGCCGAGCTCGGCACCCGGCTGCCCCCGCACATGATGCCGCGCACGGTCCTCGCGCTCGACGCGATGCCGTTGACCCCCAACGGGAAGCTCGACCGTACCGCGGTCCGGTCGAGGGTCGCGGCCGCAAGCGGGGACCAGGCGCCGGTGGCGCCGCGCACGGCCCTGGAGACGGTGATCGCGCTCGTCTGGCAGTCGGTGCTGGAACAGGACGCCATCGGCGTCACCCACTCGCTGTTCGCGGTGGGCGGCGACTCCGTGCTGGCGACCTTGATCGTGTCGAGGCTGCGGGAGACCCTCGACACCCGGGAGGTCTCGGTGCGGATGCTGTTCGGCGCGCCGACGATCGCGGGTCTCGCCGCCGCGATGCTCGCGGCCTCGCGCGAACCGGACCGGCTGCGGGAGGTGGCCGAGATCGTGCTCGAGGTCGAGGCGATGTCCGAGGACGAGGCGGCGGACGCGGTCCGCGCGCTGGCCCACGCCGAGGGGGACCGGTGACCGATCCGGGGTTCACCCCCTGGCCCGCCGAGTTCGTCGAGCGCTACGTCGAGGCGGGGTACTGGGGGTCGGAGACGCTGGGCGGGCTGCTGCGCGGGTGGGCGGCCCGTTCGCCGGGGGACGTCGCGCTCGTCTGCGGACCGCGCCGCCTCACCTACGCCGAGCTCGACGCCGCCGCGGACGCGATGGCCGCCGGGTTCGGGGCCCGCGGGTTCGGACCGGGCGACCACGTCGTCGTGCAGCTGCCGAACGTGGCCGAGTTCGTGGTGGCCCTGTTCGCACTGCTGCGGCTCGGCGCGATCCCCGTCCTGACCATGCCCGCCCACCGCCGCGCGGAGATCGTGCACGTCGCGCAGGTCAGCGAGGCGGTGGCCTGTCTCGTGCCGAACCGGCACGAGGGGTTCGACCACGTGGCGCTGGCCGAGCAGGTGCGCCGCGAGGTGCCGTCCGTGCGGTCGGTGTTCGTGCGCGGCGAACCGGGGGCGTCCGTGTCGTCCGTGTCGTCCGTGTCGTTCGGGGGTTTCGAGGACCTGGCGGACGTCCCGGTGCCGGGCGCCCGGGTCGACGACGCCGCCTCCGCCGAGGACGTCGCGCTGCTCCTGATGTCCGGGGGGACCACGGGCAGGCCGAAGCTGATCCCGCGCACCCACCGCGACTACGCCTACAACCTGCGGGCGGCGGCGCAGGTGTGCGGGCTGACCGAGCGGGACGTCTACCTCGCGGTGCTGCCGATCGGGCACAACCTGCCGTTGGCCTGCCCCGGTGTGCTGGGCACGCTGTCGGCGGGCGGCACGGCGGTGCTCGCCCCGGCGCCCAGCCCGGACGTCGCCTTCGGACTGGTCGAACGCGAGCGGGTCACCGTGTCGTCCGTGGTCCCGCCGCTCGCGCGGCTGTGGGTCGAGGCGGCCCCGCAGGACGGCCGCGACCTGTCGAGCCTCGACCGACTCATGGTCGGCGGCGCCCGGCTGGACGTCGGGACGGCCGACCGCGTCCAGGAGGTGTTGGGCGTACGGCTGATCCAGTCGCTGGGCATGGCCGAGGGCCTGCTGACCCAGACCCGGCCCGAGGACCCGCCCGAGATCGTCCGGTCCACCCAGGGTCGCCCGATGTCCCCGGCCGACGAGATCCGGGTCCTCGACGAGGCGGGTCACCCGGTCCCGGCGGGCGAGGTCGGCGAGCTGTGGACGCGCGGGCCCTACACGCTGCGCGGCTACTACCGCGCGGCCGAGTACAACCGGCTGGCGTTCGACGACGAGGGCTTCTACCGCACCGGTGACCTGGTCCGGGTCCTGCCGGGAGGCCACGTCGTCGTGGCGGGCCGGGTCAAGGAGGTCATCAACCGCGGCGGCGAGAACGTGTCGGCGACCGAGCTCGAGGAGGAGCTGCTCGGGCACCCGGCCGTCGCGGCGGCCGCGGTCTTCCCGCTGCTCGACGACGACCTCGGCGAGACCGTCTGTGCCGCCGTCGTGCTCCGACCGGCCACCCCGCGACCGCCGAAGCTCAAGGAGCTCAAGGCCTACCTCCGCGAGCGCGGGCTCGCCCGCTTCAAACACCCCGACCGCCTGCTGCTCGTCGACACGCTCCCGCTCACCGGGGTGGGGAAGGTCGACAAGAAGGCGCTCGCCCAGTCGGCCGCGCGCGTCTGACGCGCCGCCCCGCCCCGCTCCGACCAGTCGAGGAACCCATGGCTCCCAGCACGACCAAGCAGGAACTCCTGGCCCGGCGGATCGCCGCCGCGGGCCTGCACCGCGCGACCCCGGGGCCGAGCTCGCCGGTGGTGCGCGAGACCGGCCGCACGGACTTCCCCCTCTCGTTCGCGCAGCGCCGGATGTGGCTGCACCAGCAGATCGTCCCGGACAGCACGGCCTACAACCTGTGCATCGAGGTCTCCTTCACCGGGAAGGTCGACGAGCGGGCGCTCGCGGCGGCCTTCCGCGCGCTGGTGCGCAGGCACGAGATCCTCCGGACGACCTACCACGCCGTCGACGGGGTCCCCTGCCAGCGGGTGCACGAGGAGCTCCCGCTGCACCTGGAGGTGGCGGACCTCGACGGGACCTCCGTGGGGGACCTCGCCCGCGTGCACGCCGCGCGGCCCTACGACCTGGAGCGGGAGAGCTCGCTGCGGGTCGTGTTCGCCCGGGAGTCGGCGACCAGGCTCACGGTGCTGCTGCTCGTGCACCACATCGCCTGGGACGGGCTGACCTTCGCGGCGTTGTCCCGCGACCTCGAGCGGTTCTACCGGGAGGCGGCCGCGGGCGGCGACCCGCGCCCGGCCCCGCCCGCGGTCCAGGTCGCCGACCACGCCGCGGCGGAGCAGGCGGCCTGGGACGACGCGGGCCGGTCGGCGGAGCTGGAGTTCTGGCGGGCCCGGTTGGCCGAACCCGCCCCCGCGCTGTTCGACGGCATGGTGCCCGAGCACCCGGACGGCCCCGCCGAGGGCGGCGCGCGGGTGGACCGGCGGATGTCCGAGGCCGCCACGAACGGGCTCCGGCGGCTGGCCCGCGACCTCGACACCACCCCGTACACGATCTTCCTGGCCGCCTACACGGCGTTGCTGAGCCGGTACGGGTCCGCGGACGACGTCGCGGTCGGGACGGCCGTGCTGAACCGTGAGGACGCCGGCGTCACCGATCTGGTCGGCAACTTCGGCAACATCGTGGTGCTGCGCTCGCCCGTCCGGGTCACCGACTCGTTCCGGTCGCTGGTCGAGCGGGTGCGCCACGTCGCGGCGGAGGGCTTCGCCCACCAGGGCTACCCGTACGACAAGCTCGTCGAGAAGCTCAACCCGGAACGCACCGCGCGCGGCGGCGGCCTCTTCGACGCCATGCTGCTCTTCCTCACCCAGCAGATCGACGGTCCGCAGCTGCCCGGCGCGAAGACCACCTGGTTCCGCACCGACAACGGGACGGCCCAGCACCCGCTGGCGCTGGAGGTGTTCCTCACCGCCGACGGCATGGACGTCGAGGCGACCTACGCGACGGCGACCCTGACGGGCCCGCTCGTGGCGCGCCTCCTGGCCGAGCTCGACGGGTTCCTCGCCGCCGCGGCCGACCGGCCGCAGGAGCGGCTCGGCGCCCTGCTGTCCGCGGGCGCTCGGTCGTCGGGCGCTCAGTCGCCGGGCACACCGTCCCCGCTCGCGGCTCCCGCGGCCACCCCGGCGCCGTCGGTCCCGGACCTGCTGCGGTCGCGGATCGAGCGGGAGGGCCGGGCCGCCGCGGTCGTGTCCGGGGACCGCGTCGTGTCCTACGCCGAGCTCGGCGCGCGGGCGGGCGCGCTGGCGGGGGAGCTGCGCGCCCGCGGGGTGGCGCCGGAGGACCGGGTGGCCGTGGTGCTGCCGCGCACCGACGACCTCGTCGTCGCCGTGCTCGGGGTGCTGGAGGCCGGCGCGGTCCTGGTGCCGATCGACCGCACCGCCCCCGCGGAGCGCATCGCCTACCTGCTGGCCGACGCGGCGCCGCGCTGCGTGATCACCACCGGGGAACTCCGGGCGAGCCTGCCCGACGCCGCCGACGGGGTGCCGCTGGAGACGGTGCTGATGGAGGACGGCGCCCGGTTCCGGGCGGGCCCCGCGCCCGCCCCGGTGCGCGCCGCCGCAGCCGCCTACCTGATCCACACCTCGGGGTCGACCGGCCGTCCCAAGGGCGTCCTTGGCACCCGCGCGGGCCTGGCGAACCGACTCGCCTGGGCGCAGGAGCAGTGGCCGGTCGCACCGGGGGACGTCCGGCTGGCGAAGAGCTCCATCGGCTTCATCGACGGGGTCACCGAGCTGCTCGCCGCGCTGGCGGGCGGCGCCCGGGTCGTCCTGGCCGACGACCGCGCCGCGACCGACGTGGCCGCGCTCGCCCGGCTGGTCGCCGACCACGAGGTCGGCCAGCTCACGGCCGTCCCGTCGGTGGTCGCCGCGCTGACCGCGCTCCCCGGCGCGGACGTCTCGACGCTCGGTCGCTGGGTGTGCTCGGGTGAACCGCTCACCGCGGCCGTCACCCGGGACGCGCTCGCGGCCGCGCCGGGTTCGGTCGTGGTCAACTCCTACGGCTCCTCCGAGGTCGCGGGCGACGTCCTCGCCGG
Source organism: Pseudonocardia oroxyli (assembly GCF_900102195.1). GTDB lineage: Bacteria > Actinomycetota > Actinomycetes > Mycobacteriales > Pseudonocardiaceae > Pseudonocardia > Pseudonocardia oroxyli. The sequence goes on along the minus strand of NZ_FNBE01000028.1, from coordinate 15,987 downwards.
CGAGGTCGCCGGGGACGGACCGGTGACCGTCGGCCGGCCGGTGCCGGGCGCCGAGGTCCTGCTGCTCGACCGCTTCCTCGTCCCCGTCCCCGCCGGTGTCGTCGGGGAGGTCTACGTCGCGGGCGTCCAGGTCGCCCGGGGCTACCTCGGCCGGTCGGCCCTGACGGCCGCGCGCTTCGTCGCGGACCCGCGCGGGGCGGGCGGTCGGCTCTACCGGACCGGTGACCTGGGCCGCTGGACGGAGGACGGCCGCGTCGAGCTGCTCGGCCGGGTGGACCACCAGGTCAAGATCCGCGGCGTCCGGGTGGAGCCCGGCGAGGTGGAGGCCGTGCTCGCCGAGCACGAGTCCGTCGCCGAGGCCGCGGTCGTCCCCCGGGCGGACGCCGTCGGCGGCGGGACGGCGCTGGTCGCCCACCTCGTCGGCGTCGAGGGCCGTGCGCTCGACACCGACGAGATCCGGCGGTGGCTGCGGACCCGGCTGCCCGCGCAGCTCGTGCCCGCGTTCCTCGCCCCGATCGAGGCACTGCCGCGCACCCCGGGCGGGAAGCTCGACCGGGCCGCGCTGCCGGACCCGCTGACCCACCCCGAGACCCGCCCCGCGGTCGCCTCCCGCCCGCCCCGGACCGACCGCGAACGCGTGCTGTGCGCGCTGTTCGCGGCGTCCCTCGGCCTGCCCGAGGTCGGCGTGGAGGACGACTTCTTCGCCCTCGGCGGACACTCGCTGCTGGCCCTGCGGCTGGCCAACCGGATCAAGGAGGCCGTCGGCGCGGAGATCGCGGTCGCCGACCTCTTCGGCGCCCCGACCGTCGCCCGGCTCGGCGAGCTCCTCGACCGGCTCGACGCGCTCGACGCACCGCCCGCGCCCCCGCTGGTCCGGGTGCCGCGCACCGGGGACCTGCCGCTCTCGGCCGGGCAGCAGCGGCTGTGGACGGTGACCCAGACGGACGGGGCCTCCGCGGTCGACCCGGCGGTCTACAACGTCCCCCGGGTGTGGCACGTGCACGGGCCGGTGGACCTCGCCGCGCTGCGGGCCGCCTTCGAGGACGTCGTGGCCCGGCACGAGATCCTGCGCACGACCTACCCGACGGTCGGGGACTCCGTCGTGCAGCGCATCCACGAGCCCGGTGCGGTGCCGGTCGCGGTCGACGCCCTGGCCGTCGCGCCCGCCGACGTCGACACCGCCGTGGCGGCGGCGGTCGGCCACCGGTTCGACCTCACCCGGGAGGCCCCGCTCCGGCCGACCGTGCTCGAGGTCGGCGCGGACGAGTGGGTGCTCGTCCTCACGGTGCACCACATCGCGGTGGACGAGTGGTCCTACCGGGTGCTGCTCGCCGACCTGTCCGCCGCGTACGCGGCGCGGCTCGGGGGCGGGCTCGGGGACGGTGCCCCGCCGCTCAGCGCCCCGCCGCTCAGCGCCCCGCCGCTCAGCGCCCCGGCGCTGCAGTACGCGGACTTCGCGGCCTGGCAGACCGCGTTGCTCGGGCCGGACGACGCTCCGACGCCCACGGCACGCGGGCAGCTGGACCACTGGGCCGACACCCTCGCCGGTGCGCCGGCCGAGGTGACCCTGCCCCTGGACCGGCCGCGCCCGGAGGTCTCCTCCGGCGCAGGCGCGACGGTCGGCTTCGCGCTCGACCCCGAGCTCACCGCCCGGCTGCGCGAGGTCGCCCACGAGCACCGGATCAGCATGTTCATGCTCCTGCACGCCGCTGTCGCGGTGCTGCTGGGCAAGCACGGTGCCGGGGACGACATCGTGCTCGGGACGCCTGTGTCCGCGCGGCGCGACCAGCAGCTCGACGACGTCGTCGGGTTCTTCCTCAACACCCTGGCCCTGCGGGTGGACCTGGGGGGCGACCCGACGCTCGCCGAGCTGCTGGGCCGGGTCCGCGAGGCCGACCTGGCCGCGCTGCGCCGCCAGGACGTGCCGTTCCAACGGGTCGTCGGCCGGGTCAACCCCGAACGGGCGCCCGCGCGGCACCCGTTGTTCCAGGTCGAGGTCGTGTACCTGCGCACCGACGTCGAGCGCAGCGAGCTCGGGCTCGCCGGCGCGACCGTCGTCCCGCAGCCGCCCGGTGCGGGCACGGCCCGGTTCGACGCCGCCTTCCAGTTCTTCGAGGCCGGCGACGGCGGGCCGGGTGCCGCGGTGCACGGCGTCCTGGAGTACGCCGTCGAGCTGTTCGACGCCGCGACCGCCCGGGCCGTGGTCGAGCGGCTGCGCCGGGTCCTCGCCGCGCTCGCGCGCGACACCGGCGCCCGGCTGTCCGAGGTGGACGTCCTGTCGACGGGTGACGTGCTCCGGCTGCTCGACCGGCGGACCGCCCTGCCCGCGGTCGCCGAGCGGCCGAGCACGCTCGCGGAGGCGTTCGCCCGGTCGGCCGCGGCCCGGCGGGATGCGGTGGCGCTGGTCGCGGGGCAGGACCGGCTGACCTACGGCGAGCTCGACGCCCGCGCGAACCGGCTCGCACGGCTGCTGCGCGAGCGCGGCTGCCTGCCGGGGGACCGGGTGGGGATCGCGGTGCCGCGTTCCGCCGAGATGGTCGTCGCGCTGCTGGGCGTGCTCAAGGCCGGCGCGACGTACGTGCCGCTGGACGTCTCGGCCCCGGCCGAGCGGCTGGCCCTGATCCTCGGGGACGCCGCGCCCGTCTGCGTCCTGACGACCGAGGCGACCCGGTCCATCCTCGCCGCCGCGCGGACGCCACTGGTGGTGCTGGACTCCGCCGCGGTCGTCGCCGAGCAGGCCGCCATGGGTGACGCCGCGCCCGAGGTGGGGCCGGTGCCCGCCGCGCTGCCCGCGTACGTGATCTACACGTCGGGCTCGACGGGACGGCCGAAGGGCGTGGAGGTGAGCCACCGGAGCGTGCTGGACCTGCTCGTCGCGGCGACGGCGGCGGGGACGGCCCGGCTGCGGGTCGACGAGTCCGACGTGTGGACGTTGTTCCACTCGGTGGCGTTCGACGTCTCCGTGTTCGAGCTCTGGGGGGCCTTCGTCCACGGTGGACGCCTGGTCGTCGTGGACGCGATGACCGCGCGGGCACCCGAGCAGCTCTGGGAGCTGGTCGCCGCCGAGCGGGTGACGGTGCTGAGCCAGACACCGTCGGCCTTCTACCAGCTGGCCGAGGCGGAGCAGGCGGGGGCTGCGGACTCCCTGCGCTACGTGATCTTCGCGGGTGAGGCCCTGGAGCCGCGGCGGTTGCGCCGCTGGTACGACCGGCACCCGGTGGACGCCCCGGTGATGGTGAACATGTACGGGATCACCGAGACCACGGTGCACACCACGTACCGGGAGCTGGACGTCGCCGCCGCCGAGGGGACCCGCAGCCCCGTGGGCGGTCCGCTGGGCGGCCTCGCCGTCCTCGTGCTGGACCCGCACCTGCGGCTGGTGCCCGCCGGCGTGGTGGGCGAGGTGTACGTCGCGGGCGGTCAGCTCGCGCAGGGCTACGCCGAGCGCCCCGACCTGACCGCGGCCCGGTTCGTCGCCCACCCGTTCGGTGCCGACGGCGAGCGGCTCTACCGCTCGGGCGACCTGGCCCGGTGGACCGCCGCGGGCGAGCTGGAGTTCGTCGGCCGCGCCGACGACCAGGTCAAGCTGCGCGGCTTCCGGATCGAGCTCGGCGAGATCGAGGCGGCCCTGCTGGCCCACCCCGGCGTCACGCAGGCCACCGTGCAGGTGCGCGAGGACGTCCCCGGGCACCGGCGGCTCGTCGGGTACGTCGCGCCCGGCTCCCACGATCCCGCCGACCTGCGGGCGGCGCTCGCCCGGACGCTGCCCGAGTACATGGTCCCCGCCGCCGTCGTGCCGCTCGACCGGCTGCCACTGACCCTCAACGGCAAGCTCGACCGCCGCGCGCTGCCCGTGCCCGAGGTCGGGGAGCGCGCCGTGCGGGCCCCGCGGACCGAGGTGGAGACGCTCGTCTGCACCGCCTTCGCCGCGCTCCTGGGCCTCGACGAGGTGGGGCTCGACGACGACTTCTTCGCGCTCGGCGGGGACAGCATCCTGGCCACCCGCGTGACCGCCCTGGTCCGGGCGGGCGGCTACCGGATCCGGGCGCGGGACGTGTTCACCGGGCGCACCCCGGCCCTGATCGCCGAGGCCGCCGAGACCGCGGCGCCCGCCGACGCGGGTCCCGCGGACCTGGACCTGCGCGCGACCCTGGACCTCACCGCCGAGGGCGAGGCGGCCCTCGCCGCGGTCGCGGGCGGTCCGGTCGCCGACGTGTGGCCGCTGTCCCCCCTGCAGGAGGGTCTGTACTTCCAGTCGGTCTACGACGCCGACTCGGCCCGCATCTACGTCCTGCAGAGCCTGTTCACCGCCGCGCGCGTGTTCGAGGCGGACCGGCTGGCCGCCGCGCTGCGGACCCTGGTGGCGCAGACGCCGCTGCTGCGCGCCGGGTTCACGGCCACCGCCGCCGGGCGGCCGGTCCAGTTCGTGCGCGCGGCCGTCGACCCGGAGCTGGTGGAGGTGCACCTCACCGGCACCGACGACGAGGTCGGGGCGCAGCTCGCCGAGCTCGGCCGCCGCGAACGCGACCGCAGCTTCGACCTCGCCCGGGAGCCGCTGTTCCGGCTGGTGCTCGTGCACACCGGCGCCGGTCCCGACCGGCTGCTGCTCACCAACCACTTCCAGCTGTTCGACGGCGCGGCCGGCATCACCCTCGTCGACCGGCTGGTCGCGCTCTACCACGGCAGGGATCACGACACCGCCCCGGCGACGCGCGGCCCGGACTACGCCGACTTCCTGCGCTGGAACCTCGGCCAGGACGAGGCGGCGGCGCAGCAGGCGTGGCGGGAGGCCTTCGCCGGGCTGGAGACGGGGACCGAGGTCGTCGGCGGCGCCCGCACCTGGGCGGAGCCGTCCCGGCGGGTCGGGACCCGCCTGGGCCCGGACCTGTCGGCCGCGCTGCGGCGCCTCGCCGCGGACCAGGGCGTCACGCTGAACGTGGTGCTCAACGCGGCCCTGGGCCTCGTGCTGGCCCACGCCACCGGGGGCGACGACGTGGTCTTCGGCACCCCGGTCGTCGTCCACCCCGACGCCCTGCCCGGCATCAACGACGCGATCGGCCTGTTCCTCAACACCGTCCCGGTGCGGGTGGCCCTCGACCCGCGCGAGAGCGTGGGCGACCTCCTGGTCCGCCTCCAGGACGACCGGGTGCGGCTGCTCGCGCACTCCCACCTCGGCCTCGGCCGGATCCAGCAGGCGACGGGGCACGACCGGCTGTTCGACACCCTCTTCACCCTGCGCAACGCCTGGTACTCGTTCGCCGAGTCGCCGTCGCGCGCCGACATCGCGGACGTCGCGATCGTGGACGACTCGCACTTCCCGCTGTCCTTCGCCGTCAACCCGTTCGACGACATCGAGGTCACCCTCGACTACCGGCCCGACGGCGTCCCCGAGGAGACCGCGCGCACTCTCCTCGCGCGGTTCGAGGGGGTGCTCGGCCGGGTGGCGGCCGATCCGACGGCGCCCGTCGGGTCGCTGGCCGTGTCGGTGGACGCGGAGCTCGCGGAGCTGGAGCGGGCGTGGACGGCGGGGGAGCGCCCCGTCGGCGAGGCGACGGTCGCGGAGCTGCTCGGCGAGCGGGCCCGGCTGCACCCGGACGCCACCGCGCTCGTCTTCGGCACCCGGCGGGTGTCGTTCGCGGAGCTCGACGCACGCGTGTCCCGGCTGGCCAGGGTGCTGCGCGCGCGAGGGCTGGGCCCGGAGTCCGTCGTGGGGCTCGGGCTGCCGCGCAGCATCGAGACGGTCGTGGCGCTGTTCGCGGTGCTGCGGGCGGGTGCGGCCTACGTCCCGCTCGAGCTGGACTACCCGGACGAGCGGCTCAAGGAGGTCCTGGCCGACTCGGGCGCGGCGCTCCTGGTGACCGACGCCTCCGGGGCCGTCCGCCTCGGCCCGGCGGGTGTGCCGCTGCTGTGCCTGGACGACGAGGACGTCCGGGCCGAGCTCGCGGCCGCGTCGGCGGCGCCGCTGACCGACGCGGAGCTCGGGGCCTTCGGCGCGGGGAACCCGCGCCGGGCCGAGTTCCCGGCCTACGTGATCTACACGTCCGGCTCGACCGGCCGCCCCAAGGGCGTGGTGACCCCCTTCGGCGGCCTCACCAACATGATGGTCAACCACCGGGACACGATCTTCCGGCCCGCGGTGGCCTCGGCCGGGGGCCGGACCCTCCGGATCGCCCACACGGTGTCGTTCTCCTTCGACATGTCCTGGGAGGAGCTGTTGTGGCTGGTGGAGGGCCACGAGGTGCACGTGTGCGACGAGCGGCTGCGCCGGGACGCCGTGGAGCTGGTCGAGTACTGCGACCGCGAGCGCATCGACGTCGTCAACGTGACACCCACCTACGCCCACCACCTGTTCGCGGCGGGCCTGCTCGACGAGGGCCGCCACCGTCCGGTGCTCGTGCTGCTGGGGGGCGAGGCGGTGCCGGAGTCGATCTGGGGTCGGCTGCGGGACACCGAGGGGGTGTGGGGGTACAACCTCTACGGCCCCACCGAGTACACGATCAACACGTTGGGGGCGGGCACCGACGAGAGCCCGACCCCGGTCGTCGGCAGGCCGGTCGCCAACACCCGCGACCGCGTGCTCGACGCGTGGCTGCGCCCGGTGCCCGCCGGTGTGGTCGGTGAGCTCTACATCTCCGGGGCGGGTCTCGCACGCGGCTACCTGGACCGGAGGGGGCTGACCGCCGAGCGGTTCGTGGCGGACCCCTTCACCCCCGGCGCGCGCATGTACCGCACCGGTGACCTGGTGCGCCGCCGTCCCGACGGGCACCTGGAGTTCCTGGGCCGCAGCGACGACCAGGTGAAGATCCGCGGGTACCGGGTGGAGCTCGGGGAGGTCGAGTCGGTGCTGGCCGGCGTGCCGGGGGTGGCGCAGGCCGCCGTGCTCACCCGGCCGGACCCCGTCGTGCCGGGGCAGCGCAGCCTCGTGGCGTACCTGGTCCCTGACGGCCCGGTCCCCGACCGCACCGGTCTGCCCGAGGCGGTCCGCGCGCGGGCGGCGGAGCTGCTGCCGGACTACATGGTCCCCACGCTGTGGGGACAGGTCGACGCCCTGCCCCTCACCGTGAACGGCAAGCTCGACACCGCCGTCCTGCCCGAGCCGCGCCGGCTGCGGAGCCGGGCCGCGCGCCCGCCTGCCACCGAGACCGAGCGGGTGCTCTGCACGGTGTTCGCCGCCGTGCTGGGCCTGGACGAGTTCGGCGTCGACGACGACTTCTTCGGCTTCGGCGGCGACAGCATCTCCTCGCTGCAGGTGACGAACCAGGCGCGCAAGGCGGGTGTCCGGATCCGGCCGCGGCACGTGTTCGACGGCCGCACCCCGGCCCGGATCGCCGCGGCGCACGACGGCAGCGGCACGGGCGGCGACAGGGGCGGCGAGAACGGCGCCGCGACCGGCACCGCGACCGGCACCCCGGCAACCGGCACCGAGCGTCCCGCCTTGGTGCCCGGGCCCCGGGGCGGGACCGCGCCCCTGTCCGACGGCCAGCGCCAGCTCTGGACGATCTTCAGCATCGAAGGACCGGTCCCGACCTACACCATCCCGTTGGTCTGGCGGCTGACCGGGACGCTGGACGTGCCGGCGTTCCGCGCCGCGCTCGGCGACCTGCTCCTCCGCCACGAGATCCTGCGGACGGTGTACGTGGCGGAGGAGGGTGACGTGGTCGCCCGGGTCCTCCCGCTCGACGACGCACCCGACTGGTTCGGCCACCGGCGCGTCGACCCCGGTGAGGTCGACGCCCTCGTCGCCGAGCTGTCCCGGTACGGCTTCGACCTCGCTGCCGAGCTACCGATCCGGGCGGAGGTGCTGACGTGCGGCCCGGCGGAGTCCGTCGTCGTGCTCGCCGTCCACCACATCGCGGTCGACGAGATGTCGTGGCGGCCCCTGGTCGCCGACCTGGAGCGCGCCTACGCGGCCCGGCTGGCGGGCCGCGACCCGGCGCTCGGACCGGCCGCGGTGCAGTACGCCGACTACGCGCGCTGGCAGCGGGCCCACCTGGGGACGAGGTCCGCGCCGACACCCGCGAAGACGGCCCAGCTCGAGTTCTGGCGCGCCACCCTCGACGGCGTGCCCGACGAGACGAGCCTCCCCGCCGACCGGCCGCGCCCCGCCGTCCTGAGTGGACGGGGTGCGACCGTCGAGGTCCGGCTGCCCGCGGAGCTCACCGCCCGGGTGCACGCCGTGGCCGAGGAGCACGGGATGAGCGTGTTCATGGTCCTGCACGCCGCGGTGGCGCTCCTGCTCGGCAAGCACGGCGCCGGGGAGGACGTCGCCGTCGGGTCCCCGATCTCCGGCCGGGTCGACGCCGCGCTCCAGGACTCCGTGGGCTACTTCCTCAACACCCTCGTGCTCCGCACCCGGGTGGCGCCCGAGTCGACGGTGGGGGAGTTCCTGCGCCACGTGCGAGAGGTGGACCTGCAGGCCTACGACCACCAGGACACCCCGTTCGACGAGGTCGTCGACCTCGTGCGGCCCACCCGCTCGATGGGCCGCAACCCGCTGTTCCAGGTCATGCTGGTCTTCCTCGCGCAGGAGGCCAACCACGCCTCGCTGCGCCTGCCGGGCGTGGCGGCGACGGCGGAGCACCTGACGACCGGCACCTCGAAGTTCGACCTCGCCTTCAACCTGCAGGAGCGCGCGGGCCGGATCGGCGGGGTGGTCGAGTACTCCACCGACCTGTTCGACACCGACACCGTCCGCCGGGTGGCCGAGCGGCTCGAACACGTGCTGGACCGGCTGACCCGGGACCCGGCCGTGCGGCTGGGCTCGATCGGCGTGCTGGCCGCCGCCGACCGGGCCGCGCTCGAGCGCGACCGGGCGGCCGGGGAGCGTCGGGTCGCCGACGCCACCGTGGCGGAGCTGCTCGGCGAGCGCGCCCGCGTGTGCCCGGACGCCGTGGCCCTCGTGGCGGGGTCCGAGCGTGTGACGTTCGCGCAGCTCGACGCCCGCGTGTCCCGGCTGGCGCGAGCCCTGCTGGACCGGGGTGTGGGCCCCGAGTCCGTGGTGGGCATCGGCCTGCCGCGCGGGGTCGAGACCGTCGTCGCCCTGTTCGCCGTGCTCCGGGCGGGCGCGGCCTACGTGCCGCTCGAGCTGGAGTACCCGGACGAACGGCTGCGCGCGGTGCTGACGGACGCGTCGGCGGCCCTGCTGATCACCGATGCGGAGTCGGCGCCCCGGCTGGCGGCGACCGGCGTCCCCCCGCTGGTCCTCGACGACCCCCGGGTGCGGGCCGAGCTGGCGGAGCGGTCGGGCGCCGCGGTGACCCCCGGCGAGCTGGGGGCCTTCGCGCCGGGGAACCCGCACCGGGCGGACCTCCCGGCCTACGTGATCTACACCTCGGGCTCGACGGGGCGGCCGAAGGGCGTCGTCACGCCGTACCGGGGGCTGACGAACATGATGGTCAACCACCGGGAGAAGATCTTCCGGCCCGCGGTGGCGGCGGCGGGCGGGCGCGTGTTCCGGGTGGCCCACACCGTGTCCTTCTCCTTCGACATGTCGTGGGAGGAGCTGTTGTGGCTGGTGGACGGGCACGAGGTGCACATCTGCGACGAGTCGCTGCGCCGGGACGCCCCCGAGCTGGTCCGCTACTGCGACCGGGAGCGCATCGACGTCGTGAACGTCACGCCGACCTACGCCCACCACCTGTTCGCCGCCGGGCTCCTCGACGCGGACCGGCACCGACCGCCCTTGGTCCTGCTGGGTGGGGAGGCCGTGCCCGAGTCGATCTGGGGTCGGCTGCGGGACACCGACGGGGTGTGGGGCTACAACCTCTACGGACCCACCGAGTACACGATCAACACCCTGGGGGCGGGCACCGACGAGAGCGCCACGCCCGTCGTCGGGCGGCCGATCGCCAACACCCGCGACCACGTGCTCGACGCGGGCCTGCTGCCGGTTCCCGCGGGCGTGGTCGGCGAGCTGTACGTCGCGGGGGCCGGTCTGGCGCGGGGGTACCTGGGCCGCGGCGCGCTGACGGCGGAGCGGTTCGTCGCCGACCCGTTCACCCCGGGCGGGCGCCTGTACCGCACGGGTGACCTGGTGCGGCGCCGACAGGACGGGCACCTGGAGTTCCTGGGGCGCAGCGACGACCAGGTGAAGATCCGCGGCCACCGGGTGGAGCTCGGCGAGGTGGAGGCGGCGTTGGCCGGCGTGCCGGGGGTGGCGCAGGCCGCCGTGCTCACCCGGCCGGACCCGGTCGTGCCGGGGCAGCGCAGCCTCGTCGCCTACCTGGTGCCCGACGGCCCTGTTCCCGACGACGGAGCCGAGCAGCTGCCCGCGCAGGCCCGCGACGCCGTGTCCGCGCGGCTCCCCGGTTACCTCGTCCCGACCCTCTGGGCGGTGGTCCCGGCGTTGCCGCTCACGGTCAACGGCAAGCTCGACGCCGCGGCACTGCCCGAACCCGCGCCGCTGCGCGCGCGGACGGGGCGGACGCCGCGGACGCCCGTCGAAGCGCTGCTCTGCGAGGCGGTCGCCGAGACGCTGGGGGTCCCGAGCGTCGGGATCGACGACGACTTCTTCGATCTCGGCGGCGACAGCCTCTCCGCGATCGCGCTGGCCGGCCGGGCCCGCGCCGTCGGCCTGCCGGTGCGGGTGCGAGACGTCCTCCGGTACCCGACGGTCGCGCAGCTCGTCGAGCAGGGGACGGCCGCGGACGTCGAGGAGCCCGCGGCGGATCCCGGCCTGGGCCGCGTCGGGCTCACGCCCGCCCTGCGATGGCTCGAGAGCCTGGGCGGGTCACCGGCCGGGCCGCACCAGGCGGGCCTCCTGCGGACCCCGCCCGGCGTGGACCGGGCCACGCTGGTCGCCCTCCTCGGCGCGCTCCAGGTGCGGCACCCGGTGCTGGGCGCCCGGCTCGTGACGGACGACCGCGGCCGCTGGGACCACCTGCACGTCCCGGACCCGACCGGGCTCGACCCGGCGGGGACGCTGCGTCGGGTCCCCGTGTCGGACGAGGATCTCGCCGCGGTCGTGGCCCGCGAGACCGCCGCCGCCCGGGACGCGCTCGACCCGTTCTCCGGTGCCGTGGTGCGGTTCGTCTGGCTGGACCGCGGGCCCCGGCGCACGGGACGGCTGATCGTCGTCGCGCACCAGCTGGTCGTCGACGGAGCGTCCTGGCGCACCCTGGTCGAGGACATCGCGGCCCTGGGCGCGGGCGCCGCTCCGCCCGGTCCGGCGGGGACCTCCCTGCGGACCTGGTCGGACGTGCTGGCGGCGGTCGCCGAGGACCCGCGGACGGCGGACGAGGCGCCGCACTGGCGGGCGCTCGCGGCCGGCGCGGCGCCGCTGACCGGTGATCCCGCGCCGCGGCAGCCGGCGGCGGACGCCCGCAGGCACCGACGGGAGCTCGACCCGGCGGTGGCCGAGACGGTGCTCGTCGGGCTGCCCCGTGCGCTCGGCGTCTCGGTGAACGCGGTCCTCCTCGCGGCACTGGACCTCGCGGTCACCGCGGTGCTCGGCGGGGCGGGGAAGGGTGTGCTCGTCGACGTCGAGGGGCACGGTCGGGTCGAGGGACTCCGGCCCGGTCTCGATCTCACGCGCACCGTCGGCCGGTTCACCGCCCTGCACCCCGTCCGGCTGGCGGGGGCGACGGACCCCGGCGGCCTCGACGACGCCGCCCGGCTGCTCGACGCCCAGCTCACCGGCCACCCGAACGGCGGGCTGGGGTACGGGCTGCTGCGCCACCACGTGCCGGGGGTGGACCTCGGACCGGCCGCCGACGTGTCGTTCAGCTATCTGGGCCGCACCGTGGTCCCCGCCGAGTCGGCGTGGTCCGTGGCGCCCGAGTTCGCCGCGACCGACGTCGGCGCGGCCCGGGGCGTCCTCTCCGGACACGGCCTGGTCATCGGCGTGACCGCGGTCGACGACGGCACGTCGCTGCGGGTGGCGGCCGACATCCGCACCGGAGCACTGCCCAACGAGACCGTCGAGAGACTGGCGGCGCACTGGATCGGGACCCTCGAGTCCTGGGCGGTCCGTGCGGCCGCCCACAGGAAGGACCAGCTGTGAGCACGACGTCCGAGGTCCGGACCGCCCGCCCGGCGCGGGTGGAACGGCTGGCACCGGAGCACTGGCGCTCCTCCTACGACCTGTTCATGGCGGGACTGCACCTCCCGGCCACGTCGGACGAGCGCTGGGCCCAGGTCGAGGGCCTCTACCGACCCGGGCTCGTGTACGGCAGCCTCGTCGACGACACGGTGGTGGCCACCCTCATGACCACCCCGCTGGGCATGGTCGTCCCGGGCGGCGGGGTGCTCCCCGTCGCGGGTTCCACCGCGGGCGGCGTGCGCAGCGACCACACGCGACGCGGGCTCTACGCCGCGCTGATGAGCACCCGGCTCCAGGACCTCGCCGAGGCCGGGGAGACCTTCCTCGTCGAGCGGCCGAGCGTGGCGACGCTGTACCAGCGGTGGGGGAGCGGCGAGGCGACGGCGACCCGCACCCTGCGCGTCCATCGCGACCGCTCGACCCCGCGTGCGGATCTCCCCGCGCCGACGGGCGTCGTCCGGCAGCCGGTCGACGGCGGGCTGCGCGAGGTCCTGGCCGCCGTGCACGCCCGCGCCGTGGCCTCCGGGGCCCGGCCGGGGATGGTGCACCGCTCCCCGGCCTGGTGGGACGCGTGGGACCCCTACCGCGGGGCCGCCCCGACGCTGGCCGCGGCGACCTACGAGGGGCCCGGCGGGGAGACGGGCTACGTGACCTGGGCCGTCGACTTCGAGGGTGTCGACGTGGCGTCGATGCGCCGGGTGCTGACGGTCGTCGAGCTCGTGGCCGGGTCGCCCGAGGTCGCCGCCGTGCTGTGGCGGTACCTGCTGCACCTCGACCTCGTCGAGGAGATCCGCGCCCCGGGCCGCCCGCTCGACGAGGCGGTGCCGCTGCTGCTGCACGACCGCCGGGCGTGCCGCGTCGAGGACACCCTCGACGAGATGTGGCTGCGGATCGTCGACGTCCCCGCGGCCCTCGCCGCGAGACGCTGGGGCTCGGGAACCGGGTCCGACGGCGTCGTGGTCGAGATCGTCGACGAGCACCTGCCCGCGAACGGGGGGCGGTACCGGATCAGCGGCGCCGGGGTCGACCGCGTGGCCACGGACCCGCAGCTCACCGTGCCGGTCTCGGCACTGGCGGCCGCCTACCTCGGCGGCACCGCGCCCTCCCAGCTCGCCGCGGTCGGCCTCGTGGCCGTCCACGATCGCGCAGCCGTGCCGCTCGCGGACCGGCTGTTCGCGACCGGCGCCGCGCCGTGGTGCGGGACGATGTTCTGATCATGCTCCGATCCCTCCTGGTCGACATCACCCCGCTGCGGCGGAGTGCGTCCTTCCGCTCCCTGTTCCTCGCCCGTTTCGTGCTGCTGTTCGGCGTCGGTCTCGTCGCGGTCACCGTGCCGCTGGAGGTGTACCGGCTCACCGGGTCCACCGCCACGGTCAGCCTGGTGGCCGCGGCGGAGGGGTTCGCGTTCTTCGCCGGGTTCCTCGCGGGCGGCGTGCTCGCCGACCGGCGGGACCGGTGGGCGCTGATCGTGTGGAGCACCCTCGTCTGCGGGCTGACCTTCGTCGGGCTCACCCTCAACGCGGCGTTCCTGCAGGCCGTGTGGCCCGTGTTCGCCTTCGTCGTGCTGAACGGACTGTCGGGCTCGATGGGCATCACCGCGCTGCTCGCCGTCCTGCCCGAGCTGGTCGACGCCTCGCAGCTGCACGCCGTCGGGGCGCTCAACACCGTGTCGATGCGGCTGGGCACCGTCCTCGCCCCGGTGACCGGCGGCGCGGTCTTCGCCGTCGCAGGCCCGGGGTGGAACTACGGCGTCGGCGCGGTGACGGCCCTGTCGGCCTGGGTGGTGCTCCTGCTCGTCGCCCGACGCCGGGCGGCCGTCCCCCGCTCCGGCACGCAGGCAGCGCCGTCCACTGCGGAGGGTCCGCTGCGCGCGATGCGCAGCGGCTACCGGTTCGTCGTCCGCGAGCCCGTGGTCCGCGGCGTGATGGTGGCGGGAGTGGTGGGGATGTGCGGCGGCGGGTCGCTGGTCCTCATCCCCGCGTTCGTCGACGCCCGGCTGGGCGGGGACCCGACCGTGGTGGGCCTGATGTACTCCGCCCTGTCGGCGGGGCTGATCCTCGGGGCGCTGGGCAGCGGCCGGCTCGGCGGCGTGTCCCGTCCGGGTCGGCTGCTGCTCGCGATGATGATCGTGAGCTTCCTCTGCTACGTCGCCGCAGGCCTGGCCTCGGTCGTGCCGGTGGTGCTGCTCCTCGTCGTCGCCGCGGGCGCGAGCGTGTCGGTCGAGGAGGTGCTCCGGTACGCCCTGCTGCAGATCCGCACGCCCGCCGCCATGCTCGGGCGGGTCAACAGCGTGTTCGGGGCACAGAACATGTCCGGCGCCGCCGTCGGCGCCCTGGTGGCCGGGGTGTTCGGGTCGGTGTTCGGGCCCGCCGACGCCTTCTGGGTCTACAACGCCGTCATGGCGGGTGTCGGTGTCGTCCTGTTGGTGGCCCTGCCCGGGCTGCGCCGGGTCGGCGGCCACGGTCGAGTGGAGGTGTCATGATCTTCGTCGGTGACGGTGCCCTGCTGTGGCGGGCCGTCGACCACGCCCGTCGGAGCGGGTACGCGGTGGACGGGGTGTGCACGTCGGTCGGCGGGGACCGGCCGCCCTGGGCCGAGTCGGTGGCGGTCCACGAGACCACGGACGTGAACCTGCTCGCGGACGAGTTGGCGGCGGCCTCGACCGACGGGATCGTCTGGTCGATCGACAACCGCTTCCTGTTCCGGGCGCCGCTGCTCGGGACGGGGCTGCGGATCTTCAACGTGCACGGCGGCCCGCTCCCGCAGTACCGGGGGCTGCCCCTGGCCCTCGTGGCCCACGCGATCCTGAACGGGGAGACCGAGTTCGCCGCGACACTGCACGAGGTGGACGCGGGGATCGACACCGGTCCCGTCGTCGACGAGGAGCGGTTCCCGGTGGAGCCGGACGACGTCTTCGAGGACGTGATGCTCAACCTGGTGGAGGCCTGCCATCGCCTCTTCGTCCGGGCGGCCGACGCGGTGGCGGCGGATCGGCTGCCCCGAGGGGAACGGCGACCGGGCCCGGGTGGCTACTACGGCAGGCGGGCGCTGACCGAGTTCGTCCGGCACCGGGCCCATCCGAACTATGCCCGCGCCACTGATCTCGGAATGTTCGAGGATTTCTTCCCGGAAGCGGCGGCGGCCTGGCGCTGACCGCGGAAATCGGGGCGATGAAGGGGAGTAGTCTGTCTCGGAAAGCGGTCGGTCACCATTTCCCGCGGCGCCGATTCCGGGCCGGGATGATTCCGGCCCGGAATCATCCCGGCCCGCGCGATCAGCCCGTCGCGGTCTTGAGGAAGGGCAACATGGCGTCGACCCCGTAGGGGATGGACAGGACTGAGGGTGAGGAGAGTGCGAGGTCGGGCATGAAGTAGGCGTGGTCGGCTTTGACGGCGCCGAGGTTGGCGAGGCCTGCGTTGGAGGCGAGGGTGTCGGTTTGGTTGGCGCCGAAGCCGTAGATGACGAGGATGTCGGAGTCGATCTGGGGGAGGAGTTCGGCGGAGAGGGGTGTCTGGGTGTCGGTGGGGGGTAGGGCTGCGACGTAGGGGGTGTCGGTGAAGCCGAGTTCTTTGAGTGTGGTGACGACGGTGGCCTGGTTGCCGCCGACGTAGACCTCGCCGGCCATGACGTCGAGGTAGGTGGCGGTCTTGCCGTGGAAGGTGGGGTTGGCTGCGGCGACGCCGTTGAGGTAGGTCTCGGTGTCGGTGACGAGTTTGTCGCCTTCTGCGGGTTTGCCGAGTGCTTGGGCGATCAGCCGCGTCGCGTCCTGCCATTTGGGTGCGTAGGGCTGTGCTCCGACGGGGAGGGCGATGGTGGGGGCGATGCGGGAGAGGGTGTCGTATTCGTCTTTGTCGCCGCCGGAGGCGACGTTGATGATCAGGTCGGGCTTGGCCGCGGCGATGGTCTCCAGGGGCAGGACGCGGCCGGTCGTCACGGTGGGGGTGGCC
>NZ_FNBE01000024.1 GCF_900102195.1 Pseudonocardia oroxyli | reverse complement strand
CTGCGCGTGCGGGGTGTCGCGGTCGCCTCGTCGGGCTACTACGCCCTCAAGGACCGCCCGCCGTCGCGGCGAGCGCTGCAGGATGCGGCGCTGGTGGAGACGATCGAGGCCACGTTCTTCGACCGGGACAAGGGCCGCGGGCTCTACGGGGCCCGCAAGATGTGGCACCAGCTGCGCTGCGATGGCGTCACAGGCCGGGTGGGGCGGGCCGGTGGCGCGGTGCACGGTGGAGCGGTGCACGGTGGAGCGGTGCACGGTGGAGCGGCTGATGCGCTCGCTGGGGCTGTGCGGGGTGTGCCGTGGGCAGCCGGTGATCACCACCCGCCCCGACGAGCAGGCGGTCCGGGCTCCGGATCTGGTGGATCGGGACTTCACCGCGACACGGCCGAACCAGCTGTGGGTGGTGGACATGACCTACGTCCCGACGTGGTCGGGGACGGTGTTCACGGCGTTCGTGTCCGATGTGTACTCGCGGCGGGTGGTGGGGTGGCGGTGTGCGTCCCGGATGCCCACCGAGCTCCCGCTCGACGCTCTGGAGATGGCGTTGTGGACCCGGGAACGCGCTGGCCAGACCCGTGATGGACGGCTGGACGGGTTGATTCATCACTCGGATGCCGGGTCTCAGTACACGGCCATCCGCTACGGTGACCGGCTCGCCGAAGCGGGCGCGGTCGCGTCGATCGGGTCGGTCGGGGACTCCTACGACAACGCCATGGCCGAGTCGCTGATCGGGCTTTACAAGTCCGAGTGCGTCCGCCGAGACGGGCCGCTGGGCACCGTGGAGGACCTCGAGCTGGTCACCGCCTCCTGGGTGCACTGGTTCAACACCAACCGGCTGCATTCCATGATCGGCAACATCCCGCCGGTCGAGTTCGAGAACAACTACTACGCTCACCCACAGACCCGAGACGAGCAACGCTCGGGAGAACCCGGCCTCCACTGAACCCGGTGCGCTTCAGTAGCCCACCCTCGCCGGTCAGAGCGAGCGGCGCTGGGGCGGGCTCGCCCTGCCAGCTGGCCGATCAACTGCTCATCGAGCCCGTCGAGTCCAGGTGCCTTGACGGGCAAGGGCCGCGACGCCTGGTCGCCAGTCAACGCGTCGAGGGCCACAGGCAGTTCAGCAGCGAACTCGGTCATCGGGTCCACACTCTTTGATCGGAGTTACACCGATGTTCTTACAGTCCCGCAACCGGCACAGCGGCATCGTCGCGGGCGGGGTCGTCTCGGCGGTGGTGGCCTCGACGTAGGTGAAGACCCCGTGGTGACGCATCCGCAGCTCGGTGATCTCCGGCCATCGTTGCCGGGCTCGAGCGGCGAGCTGTTGCCGCAGGGAGCTCTCGTCGACTCGGGGAAGCGGGGCGCCACACGACCCATCGTGACAGCTCACCCCTCGTCGGCCGGCCTGCTCGATGGTCCGTCTACCGCACGGGCGGGTGATCACGGTGTGTCGCAGGCGCTGGGGCGGCATCGGGGGTTGAGAACTGCCCGATGTCGGTTACCAGCCCGTTCGTCATCACACTCACCACCGCCGAGAAGACGGTGTTGAGCGCGCGGACCCGCAACGCCCGCACCGAGCACCGTGATCGTCTTCGGGCCCGGATCGTGCTCGCCGCCGCCGGTGGTGCCTGCAACGCCGCGATCGCGGCCGACCGCGGCTCCGTTCGACTGGACCTTCACCCGCCACGACCTCCGCGTCCTGCGCAACCGGATCAACCCACACCAGCAATCCGACACGCTCACCTTCGCGGCATGACCCCCGACGAACTACGCCCGAGACCACTAGCAAGACGCGGGACCCACCGTGGCGGTCCCGCAGCGACGACGGCGCAAGGACCCCGACACCGGGAGGTTCCGAACGCTCTCCGGCTTCCAGAAGCGTGCCAACGAGGCCCACGCCCGCCGCCGCGGGCCAGGCGAGCGCGCCAACGCAGAACTCAGGAACTGGCGAGAGCTGCGCAAGATCCGGTCCAGCCCGAACACCGCGGACAAGCTCATCACCGCGGTTCAGACCCTCATGATCACGAACGCGTGATCAGGTTGACAGGGTCTCATTCGAGGTCACGCCACGCCGCACACCCGCTGACGCGCCAGTCCAGCAGGTTGGCACAGGCGCAGTGTCCAAGTATCCAGTGTATTTCCGCTCCCGGAATATCAGACACTCTCCGAACCCGAGCATCACAAAGAGGCCGCTACTCTCCGCCCACGACTCACCGAGTTGTTGCGCGTGATGGCCAACGACGCGGCAAGCCGTCAAATCGATGCTCGCTTGACTGAACCCTTCTGAAACGTCCTACTCTCCGGGCGCGCTTAGTCGAATCTCGACACTCACGTTTCGGTGGACCTTAGGCTCCTACGGTGATTGACTGGCTGTTCGCAGGTGCGCGACGGAACCTGTCGGTGATAAGCCCTTCGATGTCTGCCTTGATGAGCATAGCCAGGACAAACGAGTTCGAACGGGTCATGTTAAATCCTCCACCGTTGAACCACAGGCCACGCTGCGCGGTCTGTCCCCACAGGTTTGCCCACTCACCCTGGCTGTCGAGGCGAGCGATGTCGCCCACCCGCTCAGCGACGTCCGAGCCGAACCATTCCGAAACCTCGACCTTGCGGTTGTGGTAACCGGTGGCCAGCACAACCATGTCGGCCTCAAGGATGGTGCCATCGTCGAGCTTGGCGCCGTTCGCTACGAATTCGACCATTCGGTCCAACTGGAGAACCTTGATCCCGCCGTCAATGATCCTCTCGGAGGCTCCCTTGTTCAGGTAGTAGCCACCTCCCGTTCGGAGAAATAGATCTAGCCAACCCAGCCCATTGAATCCGTCGCCCAAACGCATACCCGCGGCGGCAAGGCCCTTGAGAAGATCTCCGTCAAGAGCCTTCGCATAGGCGTGATACTCTCTGGATGCCGCCTCACGCAGTGGATTTATCATGCCAACCGCAAAACGGATATCGTTCACCTTGGTCGGAATCTCTGGGTTGAGGAACCCAGCCACCGCTAGGTTAGCCGTCGCCACGTGATTCACCACGATCGGCCCACGCTGAATCATCGTAGCCTCCACCCCGTTGTCAGACATGTCAAGAGCAATGTCATGAGCACTAGTGGCCGCTCCGACGATGATTGCTCTCTCAATGCCGTACTGGGCTGCCTTGGTGTACTCCGAAGAGTGAAGAACTTTTCCCGCGAACGAGCCCAGACCCGGAAGATCTGGGACGGAGGGCTTGCCGCCAATGCCACCGGTCGCAAGAACGATGTGCTTAGGGTGAAGCACCCGCTCGTGTCCGTCGGCACGCCGCACTCTAGCCGACCATTGCCCAGTCTGGTCGTCATAGTCGGCACCGAAAAATTCGGTCCCAGTCCAGACATCCAGGTCCAGATAGCGAGCATAGATCTCTAGCCAGTCTGCGACGAGATCCTTAGGCAGGTACTCGGGGTAGTGCTTCGGAAACGGAAGATACGGAAAGCCGTTCATCTCGACGGGGTTGTGCAGCGTCAGAGATTCGTAGCGGTTGCGCCAGTTGTCCCCCACTGCGTGGTTCCTGTCGATGACCAGGGTGCTCAGTCCCAACCGACCAAGTTCCGCAGCGGCAACCAAGCCGTTGTGACCAGCGCCCACCACGAGGACTTCAGGCTGCGCGTTCACAAACTCGCGGCGGGCGGCACGGTTCTCGGAATACGTCTCACCAGAATGGCGGGGAGAGAATCCGTCGCCTCGGGGGTGCCGCAGCTCAGGCTCGGGAGCATCGCGGAGCGACTGCAAGCGAGTATAGAGCGTAATGACCCTGAGGCCGGACGGCGCCGAATCGTCTAGAACACCATTGACCACAGCGATGGCAGCGCCAGCAGCGGTCTGGAATCCATGGTAACCCTCAACAACTGCCCCCTGGCCTTCGCCCAATATGCTTGCGGCCGGCCACTGCGCTGAGAGGGCGAAGTTGGACGGTTGAATGTCATCTACAACCGACAGCAGTGCGGCGATCACAGAATCGCGACCGTGAAACTGGCGGTAGTCCCACGTAAGGGCGCCGTTATCGCGAAGATAGGATGGATCGGCGAAGAGATCGCCCAACTGCTTCTCATCGCGTGAATCCAGAGCGCGCTCGAAGGCCGAAAACCAAGCCGCCACCTTCGAGTCAAGAGACGTAGAGATCATCAACGTGCAGTCCTTTCGTTAGTTAGGTCTTGGAACATTCCGGCGCGCTACCTTCGACGCGGCTCACCCGAACGTGGAACGTCTACGGTTGCTATCCACGTCAGTTCGAAGGTTCGGAGACGTATGGGCCCAGCGGGTTCTGCAACTCTTGACATGCACAACACGACCGCACCGATCTGAACCCAGCTGCTCTCAGGAGGCGACGTTCTCCGCTCGTCGCAATGAGCGAACGGCAGTAGCGGCCACAGGACCTGGTTCAGACGTCGCACATTGCGCGAGCCGCACTCTCTGCCAGTGTTCTGTAAGACATAGGAGTCGTCACGCCAGGCCGCCACTGGACCCACAGGACGCGAACCCGTAGTACATCAACGGCTCCACACCATTCAAGGGCGCCCAGCACCGCCCACCGCAACCGAGACTGCCTCAATTACTCCGGCCGACTTGCCGGCAAGATACCTATCGAGATCAGTGTCCGCGCTGATCATGAAGAGCGTCCTGCGGTCCTGCCCGCCAAGCATCGGAGCAACGGCCCATCTCCTGGGTGTCGCGACACGGTGGGTGACTTCTCCACCTTCCCGCACTCGGAGAAACTCCGCGGAGGTGAAGCTCCCGATCCAGATCGCACCCTCGCTATCCACTGCGAGCCCATCCGGGCTCGCGCCGGGGATACGGGCCCACTCGCGCTGACCCGACAGCTTTCCATTCGCCTCAATGTCGAATGCCAGGATTGCCTCTCCGCCACTGAGATTGACAACGAGGACGCGATCGCCGGGGAGGATCCCGATCCCGTTAGGAGTAGCCAGGGTCTCGGTCACAGTCTCTACAGTTCCACCACCATTCGGGATCCGAACCAACTCTCCCTTAGGATACGGATCGCCCGGGAAGTACCTGCCTACGTAAGCATCACCGTTCCCGGCGACGACCATGTCGTTGATCATGATGGCGCCCTCACGACTGAGGTCGCAGTACGGTTCAAGATTGCCGCCATCAAACCGATAGACCATAAGTTGCTGAGAAGCGGTGGCAATCAGAGAACCGTCGGGTAGAAAACCCAGACCAGAAGGCTGGGGAAACTCGATCACTTCGAGCAGGGTTCCGGACTCGTCCATCGTGCAGATGCGATCGGCGAACGTATCTGCAAACCACAGCTTGCCGTCATACCATCGCGGCCCCTCACCGTAGACCAAGTCTGTGCACAGCACCCGACTCTGATCCGTCAGATCTTCCATGTGTGCTCCCCCAATTGGCGGTCATATCACGTGCCACAAACATACCCTTTAAGGCATTCTTCACGCGATTCTCCTGGTCGCGCCCCTGGCACCCCGGCTCTCTAGCCATCAGAGCTCTCGCGCGAAATCAGCCAATGCGGTGTCGGTCATCGCCTTCCGGGTTGCCACCGCACGTCAGGCTGCGGAGAAGGTGGGCGCGTCGTCAACCGTCTAGTCGACTACCCCGCAGCGAATCAACCGCAGCGACTCCTTCACGCGGAGGACTGGGTGCTCTCCCTGACGTCTAGACCGCGAGCCACTCCGCGGCGAGCGCGGCCAAGACCGCACGCCTATACCGAGTGCTCCCAGAAAGAGTGAAACTGTTCGCTAGGAGGTGCCGTTGCCGGCCTCGCGCGGACCACACAAGCCCGAGATATCGGTGCCGTCGATCTTCGCGGCCCGATGCGTGCAGGATTGAACTCACCGCAGAGCACTGAGCGGTGACGAACGCTGGAAACGCCAACACAGAGAACATCTACACACTGATGCACGATCCATCGACACCTCCACTGATTGTTCGCATTCCCGGACTGCCAGCGCCCTACGCGCCATCTGCCGTCAGCTCCAGCGCGGCCAAGTACCCATAGAGCAGTCCGCGCTGGTTGCCCATCCCGCTGTTATAGCTCGCTCCAATATCGCGCTGCGCCACGGCAGTGCCCGCCGCGTAAAGACCGGGAATTCCGCTACCCGAAGTCGAGCGGACCTGGCCAGTCGGCCCGGTGACGAGCCCGCCGGCAGGAGAGTTGACGGCAACTCGTACCAGCGGGAACGCATAGAACGGGGCTTCGGTAATCGGCCCCATGTTCCGATTTTCCGAACGCGGATCACCGTTCAAGGCCAACGCGTAAGGTCGAGCTCCACGCCCGAAGTCACTGTCCTTGCCGTC
This sequence comes from Pseudonocardia oroxyli, assembly GCF_900102195.1. Lineage (GTDB taxonomy): Bacteria > Actinomycetota > Actinomycetes > Mycobacteriales > Pseudonocardiaceae > Pseudonocardia > Pseudonocardia oroxyli. Next base: position 38,965 of record NZ_FNBE01000024.1, on the reverse strand, counting down.
AGCACAGAACCCATTCCAGCGCGCGACCTCGCCAGACAATCCTGCGGGATCTATTCCAGCCGCTAGCGCAGTTTCCTCAATTGTCGCCCCACGCGAGCACATTCCTTCCGGGATCTCCCCCCCGGCGGGGACGGCGCCAATTCCGTACGTATCAATATATTTCTGGTCTACGATCACCCAAGCTGGCCAGTTCGCAGACCCCTCAAGCCAACCCTCTGCAATACCGGGGTGGAATGCATCGTCAGCGAAGCGCCGTCCGGCGTCGTTGACTACAATATTCCGAGGGAGACCAGGCGTGTAGTAGCGATACGCTTGAGAGCCGTGGACCTCGTCTCCCGGTGTGCGTGTGCCGAAGTAGACCGCCGACGTAACTGGTCGGCGAACAACCTCGATGGCAGCATCGAGCGGCGCGGTCAGCTCGAAGTGGTCTCCTCGAATCGTTGGCGGGGACATCGTCTTGACATCCACGAGCTGGTCGAGTCGATGCATCCATTCTTCGGACCAGTCATAGGCGCCGGTCGCGATGATGACACCGTTACGTGCGTGCACCGTACGCTCTCCGCTGGTATCGCGCACGATTGCTCCTGTCACCTTTCCGTCCTGGATGGTCAACCGAACTGCGCGAGTAGATGGGTAGAACGTCACGCCGTTGTCCACTGCAACCTTCGTCATCGAGGCAGCAAGGCCCGGTCCCGCGCAACGCTCACCCTTCTCAATATGACGTTGCCGCCGTTCCGCCAGTTCAGGCGTCATTGCCGTTCCGCCAGTGTCGATGCGATCCTGACTAGACACAACGCCGCCACCGTAGGGCGAGGTCGCCACGAGATCAATGAGCGGGCCAAGTTGTGACTGGTCCCAGGGTTCGATCTCGTACCAGCGCCCTTCGGCCTTCGACCCCTCCGCTTCCGGGTAGTAATAGTCCGGAAGTCCGCGAATCAGTCGAAGATTGATACCCTGGTTGCGCAGGAAGCGAAACACCTCAGGCCCACGAGTAACGAAAGTCTCCCTCATCTCGTCGTCCGCCTGGCCCTGCGAGAGCCATTGAAGATATGCGCGAACATCCGCAACCGAGTCATCTACGCCAGCCTCAACTTCGAGATCTGTCATTCCGACCCAGACCTGCCCGCCAGAATATGCGAACGTTCCACCGACCTTGTCGGCCGCCTCGACCACGATGACCTGCGCGCCAGCATGCCCCGCTGTAATCGCCGCTGAGAGCCCTCCGGCACCCGAGCCGATGATCAGAACGTCGCAGAATTCGATGTTCGTCATGCTACTTCTCTCTTCGCCATTGGTCTTCACCTGCCCAACGCCCGAGTACCTGTTATCGTGCGGTCAGACCGCCATCAACGACCAACACGGCCCCAGTCACAAATGACGCCTCTTCAGATCCGAGGAACGCCACGGCGGCTGCAATCTCGTTCGGTTGCCCCCATCGACCCAAGGGAACTCGAAGCTTCTCTACGATCAGGGCCGTGGTCTCGTCTTCGTCTAAAGCAATGTGCTCTGTCATTCCAGTTCTCACATACCCAGGACATACAGCATTGCAACGGATACCGCTTCGAGCGTGGGCAAGCGCGACTGTTTTGGTCAGGCCAACCACGCCGTGCTTCGCTGATCCGTACCCATCCTGACCGATTGATCCCGTCACACCAGCTATCGAGGCAACGTTGACTATCGAACCACCGTGTGTGCGCTCCAGGATCGGAAGGGCTTCTCTGATTGCCCGCCACACGCCAAGCAGGAACATGTCGACATTGCGCTCGAAGTCATCATCTCGGCCGTCACTGATCACGCCGGCCGAATTCACCACAACGTCCAGGCCACCAAAGGCCGCCTCCGTCGCCAAGAGGCTTTGACGTACCGATACATCGTCAAGCACGTCGGTGGCGACGAACATCGCTTCACTGCCAGCCGCTTGCAGCTCTTCAGCTAGCTGCTTCCCAGCATCTCGCGCCACGTCCGCGATAGCGATTTTGGCTCCGCTACGCGCGAGGGTAGCGACTGTTGCGCCACCAATACCTGAGGCGCCTCCTGCGATCCAACAGACCTTGCCCCGATAGCTCGAATACAAACTAACTCCTAGATAGCAGTTCACCGGCCCGATTGATGAGAGTCGTCCTCAACCTCTTCCCGACTCGCAAGCCCCATCTAGCTGTGTCCCCGTCGGACGACAAGCGTCAGCTAGCGAACCCCTGGTCGCCTATTCTCCAGATCACCGAATTCGTCAGGCAACCGATGACGGCCAAGCGTGAAGCGCTCGTCGGCCTCATTTCGGCCGATATGCACGGCGAGACCATCTTGCAACTTCGAAGACCGATCGATCATTAGTCAAGTACTACTCCCTGGACTGAGGATGATGCAAGGCCACGTCGAAATGGAGGTCGCCTCAAGACATGTAGGGAAAAGGCGCGGAGGGGCGCTCCGCCACTCCGGATGTGTCGCTCTTCTAAGTGGCGGTCCACGCTGCGCAGTTGACTGGCACCTACTCCTCTAGGTCCGCTCCAAGGTAGCTCTCCCGCAATTGATCCCAGCTTCCCAGACTTGCCACCTCTCTATTGATGGTAATGTGACCTCGATCAAGAACTGCGACGTTGTCGGCTACCGCTAGGGAATAATCTACGAGCTGCTCCACAAGAAGCACGCATAGTCCTTGCTTGGTCAACTCCTTCATCTCGTCGAAGACCTGTTCGACAATTGATGGCGCGAGTCCGGCCGACGGCTCATCCAACATCAGAACCCGGGGTTGGGGCATCAAAGCCTGTGCAATAGCCAGCATCTGCTGTTGGCCACCGCTCAGGGCACCCGCCGACTGCTTCCGCTTCTCCTTCAGGACTGGGAATCTGCTGTAGGCGCGCTCCAATCCGTCGGAGATCGCACCGCGTTGACGTCGGACAATGAATCCGCCCAGTCGAAGGTTCTCTTCGACTGTCCGCGAGCGAAAAATCCGTTTCCCGTCCTGTACGAGTCCGAGGCCGGAACGGATCCGTTCTACTACGCTCCCGGTTTGGGGCGTCCCATCGAGCGACACCACTCCACCCATGATGGGGAGAAGGCCTGCGACCGCGGCGAGAGTGGTGGTCTTCCCAGCCCCATTTCGGCCGAGGAGGACGGTGAGCTCGCCAGAGGCACAGGTGAGTGAGAGCCCGCGAACGATACGGAGCTGCCCGTATCCGGTTGTCAGATTCTCTATTCTCAACGCGGGTTCCATGACCGGTCCGATCCTCGATCGTTCTCGGCTCGCTGGCGGGCAGCTCTCCCGAGATAGCTTTCGATCACCGCCGGGTTGTTGCGCACCTGGTTCGCACTGCCACTGGCGATGACGTGTCCCAGGTGCAGCACATCTATTCGATCGGCGACGCTCGTGATCATCTCGAAGTTGTGCTCCACAATCACGATTGTGGCGCCTGCATCACGGAGCCGACGGACTACGTCGGCAAGGACGTGCACCTCCACCTCGTCCAAACCCGACGCGGGCTCGTCTAGCAGTAACAATGATGGGCTGGACGCGAGTGCCCGAGCCACCTCGACAATTCGACGGGTTCCCAGCGGCAGGTCGTCTGCGAGGACGTCTGCCAGCTCTACAACGCCCATGACAGAGAGGAGCGAAATGGCTGTGTCCCGGTCGCGGCGGATGGCACCTCGGGTATCAGGGAGCGTCAGCATCCCACTGATTACGGAGGTAGCCTCAGATCGGTAGCGCGCGCTGGCGACAACCTCCGCCACCGTCAGTCCCCTAGGGATAAGAGGCGTTTGAAAAGTGCGTGCAACGCCTCTTCTAGCGATGTGATGGGCAGACAGCCGCGTCAAGGGGCTGTCTCCAACTCGAATCTCGCCGCTGTCGGGCCTAACGAAACCGCTGATCGCGTTCAGCAGGGTCGTCTTTCCTGAGCCGTTTGGCCCAATGAGGGCGATGATTTGCCCCGGCTCCGCGACGAAGTGCACGTTCTTCAGTGCTTGATTGCCGTTGAAATTCTTATTTAGACCACTGACGCGCAGTCTGCACCCTGTCAGCTGCGGTAGCGTCTTGGGGTTCTGCAGGGCTTCTCGGACATCCGGCATGAGGTCATTCTTGACAAATATACGTCGGAAAGCCTTATCTAGGAGATTAGCTGCGCCGTTCGTCAAGAACAGACCTCCGACAACCAACAAGAGACCGAAGAAGACGAGCGCGAACTCCTGAAATACGCCGGCGCGCAGCGGCCCGATAACCATCACTGTAGCACCGAACACGGCCCCGTAGATGCTGGATGATCCACCAATGATCGACGCAGCCAGGATCGCAACGGTCAACGAGAAGCTGAACGACTCCGGCGTGACCACGGAATGATCGTAAGCGAACAAACAGCCCGCGGCCCCGGCGGGAAACGCGCTGATCACGTAGGCAGTCAGTTTCATCCGCGGGACGGAGTATCCGAGCGAGCGGGCCAGGTCAGGGCTCTGCTTTATGACCTTCAGCGCGGTGCCATGCCGCGAAACAATGTAGTTGCGCAATAGGGCGATGACAACGATCGTCACAGCGATGACCAGGATATATAGGCTTTCAGTGTCAAAATCATGACCGAAGAGAGAGGGAGGTGGGATTCCAGCGAGTCCAGCCGAGCCTCCCGTAAATGGGCTAAGCAACTGCACGATATCCGGTACCAACAGCACCATGAAGAAGGTCACCATTCCCAGGGACCATGATGCTAGCCGGAGTCCGGGGACGCCTGTGATGATGCCGAGCGCGATAGCAGCGAGGACGGCGACCATGAACGTCACCGGCAGTCCAAGTCCTTCGACTGCGAAATAGCCCGTACAATAGGCTCCAGCGGAATAGATGGCGACTTGACCGAGAGCCAGTTCGCCAGCGAATCCAAAAGCGATGTTCAGTCCGACAACGAGCATGGAGAGTAGCGCAATGGAGATGATTAACCGAAGCATTCCTCGGGATGCGCCCAAGTACGGGAGAAACATCACCACGATGCCGACGGCAAGCGGTAGGGTCCAGAAGGGAAAACGCCGGTAGGTGTGAAGCTGAATCCACATGATCAGATTGCCCTTGCCACGCGCCGGGCAAAGAGCCCTTTAGGGATGAACATCAGGATGAGTAGCAGCAGCACGAAGATTGCGATATTTTGCCAGGCCGTTCCAAGGTACCGAGCTGCGAAGATCTCGACCACGCCAACGCCAAGACCTCCCAGAAGCGCACCGCGGTAGCTGCCGATGCCTCCGACGGCGAGGGCGACGAATGCCTTGACGGCGAGGAGGTCGCCGACGTTGTAGATCACGTAAGTCTTCGAAGCGATCAGAGGACCGAGCGCTGCGACGAGGCCGCCTGCGATGACGAATGCACCGACTGTCATCGCACCTGCATTGATGCCTCGCAGAGCGCCGGCCTCTCGGTCTTCGGACGTCGCCAGACTTGCAAGACCCAACATCGTACGATTGGAGACCTGGCCGACGATGATTGTGACAGTGATGACTGCAACAATAGTAAGGAGGTCGGTGACGACAACACGGCCACCAAGCAGATCCAAGACACGTGCATTTTCGAAGTATCCGAGTGGGCGTGGTAACGAACCCCAGATTGCCAGCGCCAGCCCCGACAGCAACGTCGCGACGCCCAATGTTGTGACCAACTCGTTGTGCGCGCCGCGTCCACGTAACCAGCGGATCGCGAGGATCTCCTCGAGCGCACCGATTATTCCACCAACGATCGCTGCCCCGATGATTGCCGCCCATAGCGGTAGTCCAATTGTGGTGGCGGCGACCGACGCGGTAAAAGCGCCGACCATGACGAACTGCGCCTGCGCAAAGTTGAAGACGCCGGACGCGATATACACGATGTTGTACCCGACCGCCACGAGAGCATAGATGGCGCCGACGACTAGGCCGGCCCAGAGCGTCGTCATCGGTCGCGGCCCGGCGCTCGCAACCGATAAGTCAATAGAGTCTTCGGCACAGTTCCTCGCTGACGCTTAGGATGTGATAGAGGTGTCTTCGTCCGACGACGCCGGTGGTAGTCTCTACGAGGTTCGAGCCTGTGCCTCTTCAATGACCTCCAGGTATGAGCGTCGGGGGTTGGTTCCGTCCCAGTCGCGGCTCCGGTCGCGCATGAGGCTTGCGACCACCGGGCTGAAGGGCTGCCACTGCATGACCTCGACCCAGCAGCCGAAGGTTGCCTGCGCGTCGACATACGCCACTCGGCGTCCGCCGACTACCTCGGCGGTGAGCCCGTCACGCGCGCCGGCCGCGAGCAAGTCAGCGACAGCCCGGTCAAAATCATCGGTTTCGAGCAAGAAGTGGTGGAACAGCCCTGCCGGAGGCACATCCGATGCCGACTGCAGTGCGTCCGTCCATGGGGACGGTGCGTCGTTCAACGGGCGAATGATCTCCACCTGCTGATTGCCTACATAGCCAATTGCCGCTTCGATGGCTCCGGCGGTTGGTTTTCCGCGATATATCTGATTTTCCGGCCTGGCCTCGATGGTCCAAAAGGGGCCCGCCCCGGCGGCCTCCTGCCAGTAGCGGAGGGTCGCGTCGAAAGTCTCTGAGGTGCACATGTAAGCCATTTGACGAATTTCGCGGAACATGTAGTCCTTCACTTTCAAATATGGGCGGGCGCGTCGAATTCCAAGCGGGTCGAAGACATGGCGCAAGGCGCGCGCACTGATTCCGATCAGGGTCTTCCCTGCATCTGGCCGTCCACAAGCGGACCCGGCGTGAGAATGCGCACCGCTTCCTCGGGTGAAATGTCGATACTATGGCTTTCGGGGCTGAACCTAAGGCGAGACATAAAGACGAAGGGCGAGTCAGGAGTTGCCTTTTCGTCGAGCTGAAGCCAAGCCTTGACCAACGCGTCTGGGTTCTTACTGTCGGCTGATTCCCACACCCTCTTGACGAAGTGCGGAATGTCCCAGAAGGCAGCGTATTGCGGAAGGGCCTGGTTAATCGTTACCCCCGCCTCCTTGAGAGCATCCGTCATCTGGGTGTAACCAGCGGTGCGCGGGACGGCCGCGGAGCCCGAGTACATCGCGAGCACTTGGAAGTTCTTCCAATCCGCGGGCGAGCTCACTGCAGTGAGGTCGATCGAGCCAACCTCGGTGTTGCCGTAAGTAGGAATATCCCAGCCTAGCTTGGTGCGGTCCTTCAGGATGTACCCAGCCAGCGGGCCAAAGCCTTGGAAGATGAAGACGTCCGGATTCTTAGCCTGCAAAGCCTGCAGCTGTGCTGTCATATCTACGTCGGCAAGTGCGTATCCTTCGGTCGTCAGCGACAGGCCGGCGCCGGCAAGCTGCCGCTCGTAAGAGTCCGCCACGAGGTTGCCCGTCGCGTCGTTGGCGTGCAACAGCGCGACCTTCTTGAAGCCTCGCGCAACGATCTCATCGACCAGACCCTGAGTCTGAGTCGGCATCGGGGGAGAGAAATTGAATTCGTAGGGGTATTTTGCAGCGTCTTGGAGGGCGGCGTGGAACCCAGTGGAAAGAATCTTCTCCCGAGTGAGGATGGGAACTGCAGCTAGAGCGACGTTGCTGATAGAACCCGGGATCGCGAGGTCGATCGGACCTTTGTCCAGCTGCTCCTGCAGTAGGGTGGTGGCCCGTCCCGGGTCGCCTCCATCATCGTTGAGCACCAGCCTGATCTGACGTCCGTCAATTCCGCCATCCTTGTTGACGGCGCTGACCCCAGCCTTCAAGCCAGCGGCTTGAGCCCCGACGGGCCCGGCGATCGGTCCGGTCAACGCCATGCTCGCGTAGAGCACGAAGTCATCGGCATCCCCGCTGGAATCGGACGTACCAGACGACGCACATCCTGACATCGCTAGCACCGCGCACAGCAGTGCTGCGCCAACAGCCCTTTGGATCACCACGTTGTCTCCTCAAGACCTCGGAACCGCTGGGACCACACAGCCAGATCCGTCGTGGTATGAAACCGTATTTCATGTGTGCGCTGTGAGTCAAGCGTCACACCGACTCCGGACGACCGGCGCACGGACGTGGGCGGTCCGGCGACCAACAAGACGTCCCGAATTGCGCCGGATGTCGTGATCGCGTGAGTGGGCGATCCGGGCCACCGCACGGTCCTGACCTCCGGAACTGCTCCCGCCACCCGGGGTTGGGCCGATGACCGCCGCCACCATCCTCGCCGCCTGGTCACATCGGGGGTGCTGCCGAGACGACGGCGCGTTCGCCATGCTCGCCGGCACCGCACCCATCCCAGCCAGCACCGCCATTCCTCGAGGATTCGCTGGTAGCCCTCGACGTCCGGGTAGCGCCCGGCGTGGAGGGCGTTGGGGTCGCCCGCCTTGCCCTCGTTGTTGAAGTGGCTCGGGATGCACTGGCGCTGGAACTCTAGGACTCCGGGGTCACGAAGGAGTCGATGAGCTCGACCCCACCGCTGCTGGGCCTCCAGGGTGGCCTCGACCCGGGTGTGGCCGTCCTTGAGCAGGGTGCTGACGACGTAGCCGATGTGCTCGGCCTTTGCCAGCAGGGAGTGGGTGGCGCCCATGCAGAAGCAGGTTGGGGAACCGGTGGGCGAGGAAGTCGTGCAGGGTGCGCATGCCGCCCGCCCAGGTCTGGGCGAGGTCCGCGCCGTCGGCTCCGGTGACGTCGATGCCGGAGGACCGGATGCACCCGCGCCCGACGTCGAACCCCGTGGCGAAGACGAGACAGTCGATCTCGTACTCCCGGCCCGCGGCGACCACCCCGGCCGGGGTGATGCGCTCGACGCCGGTTCCCGCGGTGTCGACCAGGGTGACGTTGTCCCGGTTGAACGCGCTCAGGTACTGGTAGTGGAAGCCGGGCAGCTTGCACATCAGTCGGTGCTGGTACTGCAACAGCAGTTGATCAGTCGGGTGGTCGCTCGCCGCGTCTGCGGTAGTGACTGTCGCGGGCCTGTTGTTGGCGTTCGCGGCGCCAGTGCGACCAGTGCGTGACGTGGTCGAGGCAGGCGTGTGGGTCGAAGGCGAGTGCGGCGAGGAGGCGGGGATCTCGTTGGCCGACAACCGGATCAGCGTGCGCCGACCGGCGCTGGGTCCCCCTCTTTCGGCTTCGACGTTGTTCTCGCGGGCGCGGGTGACGGCGAGGTAGGCGGCGGCGAGCATGGCGAGGGTAGGAGTGAGCGGGGCGCCAGGGCGTCGGACAGAGTGGGTGCCTTCGGTCGTCGCGGTCCGGGCGGTGCTCTCTCGGGGAGGCAAACACGTTGCCCGATCGGCTCTCGGGGGAGCCCTGGATGTCTGCGTCGGGGCGGCCTTCTCGATCAGGCCCGTGATCACCGGGCCGAGCACGCGTTGCCGTGAATGCCCGACGCGGACATCGTCGGCCCGATCAGCCGCCCCGCAGCATCCCGATCCGAGACGTCGTCGGCGTTCGAGACCGCTCGGTCGCCCTGATCGCGGATCTCGTCGACCACCGCCCACCCGTGACGACCATGAACACCAGCGAAGAGACGCTGGGGAGTGCGGAGAGGAATCCGGCGCTGACCCGTGAGTACCCGAGGCCGCCTTCCGACCAGCAGCCACGCGACGCCCCAGGCCACGCTCACGATGGCGAGGGGCAGGAACCCCCACCGCCATCCGTGGGCGATCATGACCAAGATGAGCAGTGGTGCGGCCGCGATCTTGGCGATCGCTGTACCCGAGCTGATCCAGGCGGGTGGCGAGCCCGCGCCGTTCCCGGGGAAACATGAGTGCGCGGCGGCCGTGGCGATCGGAGACTCGGGCCCTTCGCCACGCCCAGGAGGATCCGCGTGCTCGTCAGCACCGTGACACCCGAGAGGAAGACGGGGCCCGGGTCAGGGCCCACATGAAGGCCATCGCCGCGAGCACCCAGCGCGACGAGACTCGCGCGGCCAGGAACCCGACGAGGATCGTGCTCAGGCTGAACAGAAGGAAGAACGAGCTGCTGATCAGCCCGGACTCTGCTGGTCCGATGCCGAGGTCTCGCATGATGGGTTGTGTTCGGGGTGAAGCGAGCGCCTTGGCACGCACAGGCGGGCGCGGATCTGCGTCCGCGCCCGCCTCTCCTCTCGCCGGCCGTCGGTCAGTGCGGAGCGAGTGTCTCCACCCACGGCCGTCCGGGGATGTCGGCCTCGCCGCCGTCGAGCGGGACGCTCTCGAAGAACCCGCGGTACCCCATCTGAATGTCCGCGGTCAGCTCGTCGATACGGCGGACCGGCGCCATCGGGACCTTGTACTCCTGGGCGAGGGCGAGCAGCTCGTCTCGGGTGCGCGCGTTCAGCCACGGCTGCACCAAGGCGTCGACCTCGTCCGGATAGTCGATGGCCATGGCCCGCACATCCGTGTACCGGGGTTCCTTCGCCCAGCCCGGGCTCCCCAGCATCTCGAGGAACCGGTCCCACTCGGGCGCCGTCCGTGCGATCAAGGCGACGTACCCGTCCTTGCAGGGGAACAGGCCGAACGGCCAGCGCCCACCCGAGCCGGGTGCGCGTCGGCCGTCCCGGACGAGCGCGATGTCGTAGTAGTTCCCGACGGCGCCGTAGATCCGGACGTAGGAGGCGAGGACCTCCGCACCGCTGATCTCGACGAGAGCCCCGGTTCCTGCGGCGCGAGCCCGCCACACCGCGGCGGCGCTCGCACCCGCGCCGCTGATCCCCAGCTGCAGCTCGCCGAGTCCGTACGGGACGAGCAGCGGCTCGCGGTCCGGGTAGCCGGTGAGGTGGAGGAAACCGGAGGCGGCCTGCATGGCGGCCTCGCCGGCGTCCAGCCCGGCCCGAGACCCGGTGCGGCCGAGCGCGGACAGCAGCGTCACGACTAGCCGCGGGTAGCGGACACGCAGCTCGGCCGGGTCGAGGTCGAGCTCGGCGAGCTCGGAGTCGGGCAGGTCGGTGACGAGCACGTCGGCCCCGGCGAGCAGCTCGGTCACGGTGGACCGCGTGGAGGCCTTACGCAGATCGAAGTAGGGGTCGGGCTCCGAGCCCGACACCCGCACCACCGTCGCCCCGACGTCGGCCAGGAGCTTGCCCGCGAATCGAGCCGTCCGCGTGCCCGCGACCTCGACCACGGTCACGCCTGCCATCGAGTCGTACATCAGTAGAGCACCTTGTCGGTCTCGAGCGTCGCGATCTCCGCCGGACTGAGGCCGAGCTCGGCCATCACCGCTGCGGTGTCGTGGCCGAACAACGGGGAGGAGCTGCGGACGCGGGGGACCGCCCCGTCCAGATGCCAGGGGATGCTGGAGGTGGTGAGCGGGCCCAGTACCGGATGCTCGACCTGCTGGAACATGCCGCGCTCCCGGAAGCCTTCGTCGGCGACGACCTCGTCGGGGCTCAGGACCGGCGTGGCGCGGATCCCGCGCGCCCGGAGAGAGGAGACGAGGTCCTCGCGCGGCCGACCCGCAGCGAGCAGATCGCGGTACTCGTCGGAGTCCTTGGCGAGGCCCTCGATCACGACCCAGCCGCCGTCCGCGCTGGGGACCACCTCACGGTCACCCCGCGGAGTGGCGTTGCCGACCGGTCCCGGGGACTTGCCCGCGCGGGCATACTCGATCATGGCTTCCCCGACGAGTGCGGCGCAGGCCTCGGTCTGGGAAAGGTCGAGGTGACGTCCGCCCCCGGTCTCGGTCCTCCCGTGGAGGGCGGCGAGGGCCAGGTACGCGCCGTAGAAGGAGCAGTTCAGATCGGCCAAGGCGGTCGCCGAGGCGCCGACGACATCCCCGTCCTCGTAGCCGATCAGCCCTTCGATCCCGGCGAGCGAGCTCATGATCGGTGCGTAGGCGCGCTGGCTGCTCAGCGGCCCCTCCTGGCCGTAGCCGGTCGCGGACACCACGATCAGGCGCGGGTTGCGGTCGAGCAGGCCGCCGACCGACAGCCCGAGCCGCTCGAGCCAGCCGGGCGCGAAGTTCTGGACGAAGGCGTCCGCGGTGTCGAGGAGCCGCAGGAAGAGGTCCTTGCCCCGGGGGTTCTTGAGGTCCAGCCGGATGCTGCGCTTGCTCGCGCTGGCCTCGTGCAGCAGGCCGAATCCCTCCAGCCGCAGGGTCTCCTCGTCGGCGATGCCGGCGGTCGCGGCATTTGGCACGCGGACCCGGTTGACGTCGAGCTTCGCGCGAGACTCGACCTTGATCACGTCAGCGCCCAGCTCGGCGAGTATCCGACCGGTCAGGGGAGCCGCCACTCCGGTCGTCACCTCGATCACACGAAGGCCCGCAAGCCAGTCGAGGTCGGCTACGGCGCCGCCCCCAGGAAAGTGTTTCGGTGCCCCAAACATTTTTCGATAGTGCGAGGCCGGTGTCTACCCTGTCAAGGGCGGGATGGGTTAGTCCGCCTGCGTTGAGCGGCGGGTGCGCCTCACGCGGTCCGAGCGGGGTGGCACGCGGGGCCAGATCTCGGGGTCTGCGCCGGCGATTCGCCACAACGCAGGCAGCGCAGCTGCGAGCGCCACCCGCTCGTGCTCGCCGAGTTCGGTGATCCTGCGGGTCAGCCACTCATTGCGAAGGATGCGACTCTCCGCGAGGGCTCGCCTGCCCTCCTCCGTGATGCTCACCAGTACTTGTCGACGATCCTCGGTGCCGTTGTGCTTGCGCACCAAGCCCGCTCTGCTGAGGCGGCCGACGATCTCCGTCATCGTCGACACCGCTCGTCCATCGGCGTTGGCCAGGTCCGTGATTGGCAGCGACTCGACCGCCGTCAGCTGGCTGAGGACGAGGCTTTGAGGTGCGGTCAGGGCTGCAGGCCCCGTCGTCTCCCGCAGTCGGCTTCCGATCATGGTCAGCGGAATGCGGCTTGCGGCGGCGACCTGCTCGGTGGTGAGCGTCGCGGGGTTCCGCTCGACGACGAGGCTGATCAGCTCGCGATCGAGGTCGGGGTCGGGGTCCGCGCTCATGGTGAGAGCGTATAGGGGGACGAAGCAGTCAGACGGGCTCCGGGCACCTTGACAGAGGTCGACTGATCGGTGACAGTCCACATGTGGTTCGTGCAACGAAGCATCATGCGTCGACATGGCGGTACGGGTCGTGACCTGCCCGCTCGAGAACCGCTACACGCGGCTGATCGGCGTCCGACATCCCGTCGTCCAGGAGGGCATGGGTCCGTTCCGGACCACGCGACTCGCGGCGGCGGTGTCCGAGGCCGGTGGCCTGGGCACGGTGAGTGTGCCCGGCGCCGTCGGAAACCTCGACGAGGCCGCTGTCGAGCTGCGACGCAGCGTCGAGGAGTGTGCCGCCCAGACCTCGCAACCCTTCGCGGTGAACATCCCGATCGGGCAGCGTCGTGGCGGTGTGGCGGCCTCCGCCCTGCGGTATCTGGACACCGTGCTCCAGGCTCGTCGGGCGGACAACGCGATCGAGCGGCAGCTCCGGGTGGTGACGACCTCGGCCGGGTTCCCCGAGGGACTGACCGCCCGCCTGCACGACGAGGGTCTGCTGCACCAGCACAAGGTCGGCTCCACGCGCCACGCGCGCAAGGCCGCTGCCGCCGGAGTGGACGCGGTGATCGCCGCGGGATTCGAGATGGGCGGTCACGCGCCGACGAGTCGGATGCACACCTTCGTTCTCGTGCCCAACATCGCCGACGCGGTGGACGTTCCGGTGGTCCTGACCGGCGGGGTCCGTGACGGCCGTGGTCTCGCGGCCGCCTTGTGCCTGGGTGCGGACGCTGTGGCTCTGGGTACCCGGTTCGCCGTGACCACGGAGAACACCCAGTGGAGCGCCGGCTACCGGGAGGCTGTGCTCGCCGCGGGGGAGAGCCAGGACATGGTGATCGACGGGGTGTTCGGTCCGTGCCGGGTGCTGCACAACAAGGGCGCGGACGACATCGCCGCCGCGCAGGCCGCCGGAACGGCGCACGCCGCCGAGAAGATCTCGGCCATGCGGCTGGCGCAGATCGAGGGCGACGTCGAGCGTGGGCTCGTCCTGATGGGGCAGGTCGCGAGCGGGATCACCGAGACCGTCTCGGCCGCGGAGCTGGTCGAGCAGATGGTGAACGACGCTGCCGCTGCGCTCGGTGCGCCTCGGCCGTCGTCGGGGGAGTGGTGACATGGAACTGAAGGTGACCCGCTACGAGGTCGACGACGCCGGGGTGGCGACGGTGTGGTTGCACCGGCCCGAGCGACGCAACTCATGGACCGGCCGGATGCACGACGAGTTCCGCTGGATCTGCGCGCAGCTGGAGAACGACCCGATGGTCCGCGTGATCGTGCTCACCGGCACCGGAACCACGTTCTGCATCGGGGCCGACCCCAAGGCCCTGAGTGGCTACGTCGGCAGGGAACACTACGACCCGGGGCTGTCCGCCGAGCCCGCGAACCCCGGCTACGGGGTCCGCCCGGAGTTCGACTCGGACCTCGCGTGGCAGCTGGGCCTGCGTAAGCCCATGATCGCCGCGGTCAACGGTGCGTGTGCGGGCATCGCCGTGGCCCTCGCTGCGTTCTGCGACCTGCGCTTCGCGGTCGCCGGGGCGAAGTTCACCACGGCGGCGCCGAAGCTCGGCCTCCCCGCCGAGTACGGGCTGTCGTGGATCCTGCCGAGGCTGATCGGCATGACGCACACCACTGACGTCCTGTTCACCGGCCGCGTGGTGCGCGCCGAGGAGTTCGACCGGATGGGCTTCCTGAACGGCGTGTTCCCGGCGGAGGAGTTCGACGCCGCGGTGCGCACCTATGCCCACCGTCTCGCCGCGGTCTCGCCCGCCTCGGTCACCTCGGCCAAGCGGCAGATCTGGGCCGACGCGCTGAGCCCCGACGCGCGGGCCGCGGTCGAGGAGAGCAAGCGGCTGATCGGGACGATGATGCGTGAACCGGACTACAAGGAGGGCGTGGCGGCGTTCCTCGGGCGGCGCGAGCCGAGCTTCCGCCCCGGTCGGGAGCAGGCGTGACGGCGACGGAGGCGACGGGGGTCGCGGAGCGGCGCTGGGGGCGCGAGGTCGAGCGGGCCACGGTGCACGGGCACTCCTGCCTCGTCTACCGACAGCGCCCGCGCTCGGTGGGCGAGCTGCTCCTGGAACGGCGCCGGTGGGGGGACCGCGAACTGTTCGTGCAGGGTGAGCGCCGGTTCACCGGTCCCGACAACGAGCACGCGGTGGCCCGAGTGGCCGGCTTGCTGCGGGACCGCGGGCTGAAGTCCGGGGACACCGTGTTCCTGTCGGGTTTCAACAGCATCGACTGGCTGGTCACCTTCTGGGCTGTGCAGTCGATCGGCGCGGTCGCGGCCCTGGGTAACGCGTGGTGGAGCGACGCCGAGGTGGCGGCGATCGTGGCGGCGCTCGAGCCGACGCTGGCGGTGACCGACCGGGAGCTCCCGTCGGTTCCCACCGTCGGGTTCGGCGAGGTGCGCGCCGTGGTCGACCGCCCGGAGCCGGCTGAGCTCGTCCTCGCCCGGCCCGTCGAGGACGCACCTGCGCTGGTCATGTTCAGCTCCGGAACCACAGGCATCCCCAAGGGCGTGCTCATGTCGCACCGCTCGGTCGTGGCGAACATCCAGAACGTCCTCACGCTGACCGGACGGCTGCCTGATGAGCTGTCCGAGGACCACCCGGGCACTGTTGGGCTGCTCACCGCCCCGCTGTTCCATCTGGCCGGGATCCAGGTCAGCATCACCACGATGATCTCGGGCGGACGCATCGCGCTGCTCCGGGGGAAGTTCGACCCCGCCGAGGTGCTGGAGATGATCCAGACCGAGCGCGTCCGTGTCTGGGGGGCGATCCCCACGATGGTCTCGCGGGTCCTCGACCATCCCGGCTTCGACGGCTACGACACCAGCAGCGTGTCGTCGGTGCCCATGGGTGGTGCCGCGATCTCACCGCAGCTCCGCGAGCGTGTCGGGTCTCGGTTCTCCGGCGTGCGGTCGCGAGTCGGCAGCCTCTACGGGCTCACCGAGGCGGGCGGCATCCTCGCCGCAGGCTCGGGTCGTGAGCTTTCCGCCCGGCCGGGCGCAGTAGGGAGAGCGCTGCCGGTCGTCGAGCTGCGTATCGACGGCGCCGGACCGGACGGGTCCGGTGAGATCCGCGCGCGGACGCCCGCCATGACCGACGGTTATCTGGGGGATCCGACCCCATTGACCGATGCGGACGGCTGGATCTCCACCGGCGATCTGGGCCGCCTGGACGACGAGGGCTGGCTCTACGTGACCGGTCGGAGCAAGGACATCATCATCCGCGGCGGGGAGAACATCGCCGCCGTCCACGTCGAGGAGGGCGTCGCGTCCCACCCGGACGTCGCCGAGGTCGCCGTGGTGCCCCTGCCGGACCCGGACCTGGGCGAGGTCGTGGCGGCGGCCGTGGTGCTGCAGCCCGGTGCGTCGGCGACCGAGCGGGATCTCGCCGAGCACGCCGCCCGCACCTTGGCCCGCCACGAGGTGCCGAGCCGCTGGTGGTTCACCGTGGGCCCGCTGCCCACCAACGCATCTGGGAAGGTCCTGCGCCGCGCGGTGCGCGAGCAGTGGCCCACCGACACCGAGGGAGACGTCTGATGGGTGACCTCGACCCGATCCTGGTTGAACGGGACGGCGCCGTGGGGCGGCTGGTCATGAACCGGCCGGAGAAGCACAACGCACTGCGGTTCGGCGACCTGGACATCCTGGTGGAGGCCCTGCACAGCCTGGAGGACGACGACGAGATCAAGGTGATCGTCCTCAAGGGCAGCGGGAAGTCCTTCTGCTCTGGCCACGACTACAACGACGCCGCCTCGTCCTACGGTCTCGAACCGGGGAAGGACGGGAGTCGCCCGCGCCGCCCCAGCCAGCGCAAGCGACTCGCCAGAGACCGCAGGCTGGGCGAGAACTACAAGGCCTTCCAGTACGCGCTCAAGCCGGTGATCGCCCAGGTCCACGGCGTGTGCACGGGGGCAGGGCTGTACCTCGTCGAGCTGGTCGACCTCGCGGTCGCCGCGGACGACACACGGTTCAGCCACGCCGAGCAGCGGCTCGGCCTCGCGGGCAACACCTGGCACCTCAACTCGCAGATCCTGCAGTACGGACCCAAGAGGGCCCGCGAGCTGCTGCTCCTCGGGGACGACTTCGACGGCCCGACGGCGCGGGACATGGGCCTGGTGAACAGGTCCGTCCCATTCCCCGAGCTGGAAGGCACCGTCGAGGACTGGGTACACCGGATCGCCCAGCATCCGCGGGACGCGCTGGTCACGGGACGGGCGATGTGGCAGATGGCGATGGACTCCCTCGGCGGCAGCGACCAGTTCGCGCGCGGGTACGTCGGGCACACGCTCGGTACCAATCTGCGCTTCGAGGACGACGAGTTCAACTTCCTCAAGGAGCGGGCACGGACGGGGACGCGCGAGGCGTTCGCCAGCCGACAGCGTCACTACACCTCGGACTGAACACCACCACCACCGCTCGGTCCCGTGATCGGTGGCGCTCCTGGGTGTCCTGGGAAGCAAGGACGCCTTCGTCATCGTCCTCTCGGTCATCAGCCTGTGCGCGGTGGTCGGGCTGGTCGCACTCCGCAGCGCAGGCCGTCGGGCGACGGTGGCGGAACCGGTCGCGTCCGTGCGAGGTCTCGAGCCGCGAGCTCGTGCGGATCACCCTCGACCGGATCGCGCGGGCGTCCGAGAACGCCGTGGTCACCGTGGCTGCCGACCGAGCACTGGACGAGGCCGCCCGTCGAGACGGGGAGCTCGCGAGCAGTAGGCCGGTCGGCTCGCTGCACGGTGTGCCGTTCACCGTGAAGGACGCGATCGAGACGGCGGGGATCCCGAGCACCGCCGGAGCTCCGGAGCTGCGTACCCACGTCCCGGTCGAGGACGCGCCCGCGGTGCGGCGGCTGCGCGAGGCGGGCGCGGTGCTGGTCGGGAAGATCAACTGCTCGATGTGGTCGGCTGATCTCGAGACCCACAACCCCGTCTTCGGTGTGACCCGCAACCCCTGGGATCACACCCGCACCTCGGGCGGCTCCTCGGGCGCCTCGGCCGTGGCGGTCGCGACCGGGCTGACGGCGTTCGACCCGGGCCCGACATGAACGCGTTCGGGCCGATCGGGCACATCGCGGCTGACCTGGGCCTGTTGATGGACGTGCTCGCGGGCCCGTCGGGTGGGGACGGGGCGGCGTGGTCGGTCGCGCTGCCTCGCGCCCGTTCGGACGTTCCGCGGGGACTGCGGGTCGCCGTCCTCGACGAACACCCGGTCACGACGACGGCTCCCGTGGTCGTCGTCGCAGTCCGGCGGGCGGCGGACCGGCTCGCCGACGCGGGCGCGATCGTCTCCCGTACGGCTCCGGCGGTCCCGCTCGACGATGTCTTCGCGGAATCACCACCACGCTGCGGGCCCAGACGGTGCAGAGCCATCCTGGCGCGGAGCCCATGCCCGTTCGTGATCTCGTCAACTCGCAGCGGGAGCGGGCCCGCCAGAGTGCGGCCTGGAGTGGTTCACCGACGTCGACGTGCTGTTCTCCCGGCTGTGCCACGCTCGCCTTCCTCCACGACGGAGGGGGCCGTATCCGGTACCGAGTGATCCAGTGCTCGGACGGGGTGGACAGGGCGGGGTCGGTGCTCACTGCGTGGACGGGGCTGGCCGGCTCGCTGCGCCTGCCGGCTCGGGTTCTCGGATGATGACGTGGGAGGCCGCCCGGTCCGACCGGGGCTCCGGCCCCGACCGGACCGCGTCCTCGATGGGGAAAGTCTATGTAACCGAGGTCGCGCACCGCGCGGTCGATGCCGCCGTCCGGGTGCTGGGCGCCGAAGGCTACGCGAAGCCCCATCCGGTCGAACGTCTGTACCGGGACCAGCGGGTGTTGGAGATCTACGAAGGAAGCTCGGAGATGCAGAGGATGGGGATCGCCAGGGCGATCGCCACCCACCATCGCGGCGGGACACGTCGCGACCAGGCGACATGAGAGGGACTGGCGATGTCGTGCCGGCAATGGCGCTGGACGGTAAGGCCTCCAGCGACATGATCGCGCCGCTCGGCACCGGCGACCTCCAGGTCGGCGCCTCCGGGGCGACCGCCGCCTTTTACAACGCGATCGATCGCGGGGTCGGGGTTCGGATGGTCGCCGACAAGGGTCGGGTGATCCCCGGCCGAAGCTACGAGTCGATCCTGGTGGACAAGCGCCTCTGGGACTCCGGTGAGATCCGTTCCATGGCAGACCTGCGCGGTCGGCCCGTGGCCGACTACCAGGAGAGCTCGACGACCTCGGCCTTCCTCAACGCGGGGCTGGAGAAGGTGGGGCTCACGATCGCGGACGTCAACCGCACTTACATCACCGGTGCCCAGCACCCGGCGGCGTTGCAGAACGGCAGTGTGGTGGCCAGCGTGACGCCGGAGCCCTACGGCACCGCAGCGATCGACCAGGGCATCGCCGTCCGGCTGCCCGAGTCGGACGACATGTACCCGAACCAGCAGACGAGCGTCCTCCTCTACGGCGAGCGGTTCATCAGCGAGGACGCGGACGCCGCACAGCGCTTCATGGTGGCCTACCTGCGTGCTGCGCGCACCTACAGCGACGCCGTCGGCCCCGACGGGCGACTCACCGGTCCCGCTGCGAGCCAGGTCGTGCCGATCCTCGCGCAGCGGACCGGTGCCACGGAGGATGTCCTGCGCAGGATCACCGTCAACGGCGTCGACCCGGACGGAGCGATGAACCGGGAGGGGATCGAGCGCGACATCCGCTTCTACGCGGCGGGTGGCTGGCTGACGAACCCGGGGGTCTCCCTCGACGACTGCATCGACCTCGGCTTCGCCCAGAAGGCGAGCGCGGAGCTGGGACCCTATAGCCCTCCCGCCTCGCGGTGAGGGCTCGGTGACGCCGAGTCGCAGCCGATACCACTCTTGACACGCCATATCCGACGCGCGAAGGTGGGGATGTTTCGTGCCACGAAGCACATGGAGTGGGTGCCTGGGCAGCGGCTTGCGGCCCTACCCGTGTGCAGGCAGGGCACGTCTTCCGACACGACGGAGTGCTGGGGAGTGATGT
The DNA here is from genome assembly GCF_900102195.1 of Pseudonocardia oroxyli. Lineage (GTDB taxonomy): Bacteria > Actinomycetota > Actinomycetes > Mycobacteriales > Pseudonocardiaceae > Pseudonocardia > Pseudonocardia oroxyli. The sequence goes on along the minus strand of NZ_FNBE01000024.1, from coordinate 19,111 downwards.
CATGAGAATGATCCACCGGAGCGGTCCCCGACCGTCGGGACTGTTCGGCAGGATCGGTGCGGTCGCCGCGGGGATCCTGGCGGTGTCCCTGGTCGCGGCCTGCTCGTCTGGCGACACCGGGGGCGAGCAGGCCACCGTGGGGGTCGGGATCAGTGGAGCGGTGAGTGACGCCCCCTTCTACCTGGCGGATGCGCTCGGCTACTTCTCCGAGGAGCAGATCAAGGTCGATCTGACCAACTTCGCCTCGGCGAGCGACATGATCGCCCCGCTGGGTACCGGCGACCTGCAGGTGGGGGCGTCGGGAGCCACGGCCGCGCTGTACAACGCGATCGACCGCGGGGTCCAGGTCCGGATCGTCGCGGACAAGGGCCGGATCCAGGACCAGGCCAGCTACATGGCGATCCTGGTCGCGAAGTCACTCTACGACAGCGGGCAGGTCACGAAGCCCGCCGACCTCGCGGGGCGCCCGGTCGCCGACTACGCGGAGAGCTCGTCGACCTCGGCCTTCCTGAACGCTGGGCTGGCTCAGGCCGGGCTGACGCTCCAGGACGTCAACAGGACCTACCTCACGGGCTCCCAGCATATGGCAGCCCTGGAGAACGGGAGCGTCGCCGCGAGCGTCACCACCGAGCCCTTCGTCACCGCCGCGCTCAACAGCGGTGCCGCCGTGCGACTCCCCGAGTCCGACTCGATGTATCCCGAGCAGCAGACCAGCGTCGTCCTCTACGGAGAGCGGTTCGCCGCCGAGCAGCCGGAGGTGGCCGACCGGTTCATGCGCGCGTATCTGCGCGGGGTGCGGGCCTACAACGACGCGATCGGGCCCGACGGCAAGCTGAGCGGGCCGAACGCGCCGAAGGTGATCGAGGTACTCGCCGAGCGGACCCAGGTCCCCGCGGACACCCTGCGCGCGATCGTCGTCAACGGGGTCGATCCGTCGGGTGAGCCGAACAGCGCCAGTCTGCAGAAGGATCTCGACTTCTTCCGCCAGGGCGGTTGGCTGACGAACCCCGCCATGAACCTGCAGGACTCCCTCGACCTGTCGTTCGTCCAGCGGGCGGCACAGGGTCTCGGGCCGTACACCAAAGGCTGAACGCCCCGAACCACCACGGAAAGGCCCGGTGCCACCGGGCGGAGGAGACGCACGATGCACAGACCTCTCTTCGAGCAGGACCACGAGGACTTCCGGTCCCTCGCCCGTTCCTTCCTCGAGAAGGAGTTCGCCCCCCATGCGGACGAGTGGACCGCCGCGGGTCTGGTGCCGAAGGAGGCGTACCGCCGGGCCGGCGAGCAAGGGCTGCTCGGCACTGCGGTCCCGACCGAGTACGGCGGTGGCGGGGTGGACGACTTCCGCTTCCCCTACGTGCTCATGGAGGAGGCGGCGAAGCTGGGAGCCCCGCTCGGGGGCATTCCGGTCCATCTCTTCGTGACCACGCCGTACTACCTGCGGCTGTGCACCGCCGAGCAGGCGGCTCGCTGGCTGCCGGGCATCGCCTCCGGTGAGACGATGACCTCGATCGCCATGTCGGAGCCGGGGACGGGCTCCGACCTGGCGGGCATCCGGACGACCGCCGTGCGCGACGGCGATCACTACGTCCTCAACGGCGCCAAGACCTTCATCACCGGCGGTATCAACGCAGGTCTGGTGATCGTCGCCGCCCGGACCTCGACGGAGGCGGACAACCGCCGGGCGGGGCTCTCGCTGATCGTGGTGGAGGACGGCACCCCGGGCTTCAGCCGGGGCCGCAAGCTCGAGAAGCTCGGCGTCCGTGCCACCGACACCGCGGAGCTGTTCTTCGACGATGTACGGGTGCCCGTGGCCAATCGGCTGGGCGACGAGGGGCGGGCCTTCGAGTACCTCACATCCAACCTCGGCGTCGAGCGGCTGCAGATCGCCGTCAACGCGGTGGTGCAGGCACGGGCCGCGATCGACCGGACCATCGACTATGTGCGCCAGCGCGAGGTGTTCGGAGGCAGCCTTTCCCGGTTCCAGAACACCAAGTTCATGCTGGCGGAGTCCGAGACCGAGTTCGAGGCCGCCCAGGTCCTGCTGGACCGGGCCGTCGAGGAGCTGCTGGCGGGACGTCTCGAGGCCGCCGACGCGGCGAAGGTCAAACTGTTCTGTTCCGAGGCGCAGGGCCGCATCGTCGACCGCTGCGTGCAACTACACGGCGGCTACGGCTACATGCTCGAGTACGAGATCACCCGGCTCTACGCCGACGCGCGGGTGACCAGAATCTACGGCGGCTCCAGCGAGATCATGAAGCTGATCATCGCCAAGTCGCTGGCGCTGTGAGGGAGAAGCAGGGCATGGCAGAGAACATGAGCCGCCGGGTCGCGATCGTGACCGGTGCCGGGCGCGGCATCGGCCGCAGCCACGCTCTCGAGCTGGGCCGCCGCGGGTTCGCGGTCGTCGTGAACGACTTCGGCACGACCGACGAGGGCGAGTCGGTGGCCGATGGAGTCGCCGCCGAGGTGCGCGCAGCGGGCGGGCAGGCGTTGGGCGACACCAGCGACGTCTCGGACTGGGAGGCCGCGGGCCGAATGGTCGCGAGCGCGGTCGACACCTTCGGGCGTCTGGACGCCGTCGTGAACAACGCCGGCAACCTGCGCGACAAGATGTTCGTGAACATGACCCCGGAGGACTGGGACTCGGTGATCGCCGTGCACCTGCGGGGCACCTTCTGCTTGTCCCGGCGAGCAGCGGACCACTGGCGTGCCCTGTCCAAGAGCGGACAGGACAGCAGCGGGCGGCTGATCAACACCACCAGCGGCGCCGGTCTGTTCGGCAACATCGGCCAGGCCAACTACGTGGCCGCCAAGGCGGGCATCGCCGGGCTCACCCTGGCGCTCGCCGCGGAGCTGGGACGCTACGGAGTGACGGTCAACGCGGTCGCCCCCATCGCGCGGTCCCGCATGACCGAGAAGCTGTTCGCCTCCCAGATGGGCGAGGACAGCGGATTCGACCGGTTCGACCCGGTGCACGTGTCACGCGTGGTGGCATGGCTGGCGGACGAGGACTCCTCGGACGTGACCGGCCGCGTCTTCTCCCTGACCGGGGGGCGCGTGTCGGTGGTCGGCGGCTGGCGCTTCGACGTCGAGGAGCAGGTCGAGCGAGACCTGACCGAGGACGAGATCGGCCCGATCGTCAGGTCCCTGCTGGCGAAGGCGCCCGAGCCGGTTCCCGTGCGCGGCACGGAGAAGGCGGAGCTGAAGGTGGAGCGCACGAATGCCTGAACACGACCGCGAGCCTGTGATCGTCGGAATCGGCGAATCCGAGCTCGGCAAGGCCCCACATCTGAGCCAGCGCCAGCACCACGCGCTCGCTGCCGGGCGCGCCCTCGAGGACGCCGGACTGACCATGGCGGACGTGGACGGTTACTTCTGCGCGAACGAGCGCTTGCCCGACATGGCCGAGTTCCTCGGACTCAACTACCGCTATCTCTCGGGCGCATGGACCGGCGGCTCGTCCTTCGAGTACCACGTCCAGCACGCGGCGGCGGCGATCCGCGCGGGCTACACCGACACCGTCCTGATCACCTACGGCTCGGACCTGCTGAGCCGGGCCGGGCGCAGCCTGGGCACCGGCCCTGCCACCGCGGGCGAGCCCGCCACCTGGGGCCAGTACGAGGCCCCCTACGGCAACACGACCGTCGGCTCCTACGCCCTCATCGCCCAGCGCCACCAGCACGTCTACGGGACCACACCGGAGGCGATGGCCCAGGTCGCGGTCGACATGCGCCACCACGCTGCCTCGAACCCCGAGGCGATGTACCGAGACCCCATCACGGTCGACGACGTGCTCGGTTCGCGGATGATCGCGGACCCGCTGCACAAGCTCGACTGCTGCGTGATCAGCGACGGCGGCGGCGCCGTCGTGATGACGACCCGCGAGCGGGCGAAGGACCTGCCCTCCCAGCCGGTGCACATCCTCGGCACCGGCACGGCGCAGACCCACTGGAACCCGGTCCAGATGCCGGACTTCACCAGCTCGGGTGCAGTGCAGGCGGGTAGGGACGCCTTCCGCGAGGCCGGACTGACCCCGGCCGACGTGGACATGGCGATGATCTACGACAGCTTCACCATCACGGTGCTGATGCTGTTGGAGGGGCTCGGCTTCTGCAAGCCCGGGGAGTCCGGAGGTTTCGTACAGGACGGCAACATCCGGTACGGAGGGAGCCTGCCGGTCAACACCGACGGTGGCGGCCTGTCGTCGTGCCACCCTGGCCTGCGCGGGATCTTCCTGCTCACCGAGTCCGTGCGCCAGCTGCGCGGCAAGGCGAGGCTCCAGGTGCCGGACTGCTCGGTCGCCATCGCGGCCGGCTCCGGGGGCTGGCTGTCCTGCATCGGGGTCACACTGCTCGGAAAGGAGCCCGTTCGATGAGTACCGCCGTGGACGTCGTCGACGCGATCGACACCGGCCTTCCGGTACCGGAGGTGGACGGGGTCTCCCGGCCCTTCTTCGCCGCGCTCGACCGCGGCGAGTTCGTCCTGCAGCGCTTCCCCGACGGGACGTGGCAGCACTACCCTCGCCCGCCGGAGATGTACCCGCCGGACAACCGGCCCGACTTCGCCCCCGCATCCGGCCGCGGGACGGTCCACACGTTCACCGTGATCCGCCAGATGGGGGTGCCCTACTTCAAGGAGCGGCTGCCCTACGTCGTCGCCATCGTCGAGACCGAGGAGGGTGTCCGGCTGATGGGCTCCATCACCGACGTCCCGGTCGACGAGGTGCACATCGGCCTCGAGGTCGAGGTCTACGGGGTCCGGGTCGCGGAGGGTCTCTCGGTCCCGTTCTGGAGGCCGTCGTGACGGGGACCGACGGGGCGCTCGAGGCCCTGCTCGACCCGTCGTCGATCGTCCTGGTCGGGGTCAGCCGCCCGGCGCCCGGCAAGAGCAAGGTCGGCGGGTACGCCGTGCTGCAGAACCTGCGGCGCGGCGGTTTCGCGGGCCGCATCTCCGTCGTGCACCCGAGCGGCGACGAGATCGACGGCATCCGGGCCACCCGGTCGATCGCCGAGCTCGAGCCGCACGACGTCGCCGTGATCGCCCTGCCCGCTGCCGCGGCCGTGACTGCGGTCCGCGGGTGTGCCGAGCGCGGGATCAAGGCGTTCGTGGTGCTCAGCTCGGGTTTCGGGGAGGCCGGGACACCCGAGGGCGACGCGAACGAGGCCGCGCTGCGCGAGGTCGCCGACGAGTACGGCCTGGCTGTCGGCGGTCCGAACAGCCTGGGTGTCGTCAACATCCTGAACGGGGCGTGGGCAGGCAACTTCGCCATCCTCGAGAGCACCGACCTCCGGCCCGGGGGACTCGCGATCGTCAGCCAGAGCGGGGCGATCGCGGGCAGCCTGGCCGTGCGGGCCTCGGACCGCGGTGTCGGGATCTCGCACATCGTGTCCACCGGCAACGAGAGCGTCACCACGGCGGCCGACGTCATCACCGCGCTGGCCGCGGAGCCGCGCGTCGAGGTGATCGCCCTCTACCTGGAAGGTGCGCATGACGGACGGGCGCTCGCCGAGGCATGCCGGACCGCGCGGCTGGCGGGGAAGCCCGTGGTCGTGTTCAAGGTCGGCGAGACCGAGGTGGGTGCGCGGGCCGCGCTGAGCCACACCGCGAAGCTCGCGGGTACCCCGGCGCTGTACCGAGGGGCCCTGCTCCAGGCCGGGGCGGTTCAGGTGGACAGCCTGAACGAGCTCGTCGAGACCCCGATGGTGTTCCTGGGCACCGAGATCGGGAGGCCGGTGCGCCGGGTCTGCGTGGTCAGCATCTCGGGCGGGCTCGGCGCCGTCACCGCGGACGCTCTGGTCCGAGCAGGCCTGGAGGTCCCGGTGCTCGCCGGGGCCACCCAGGACGGCCTGGCGGCCCTGGAACTGCCGTTCGGGGCGATCTCCAACCCGGTGGACACCGCGGGCGCGACCCAGCGCAGGCTCGACGTGTTCGCGCTCGTGGCCGAGGTGGTGGGTGCCGACCCGGGGGTCGACGCTCTTGTCGTTCCCCTGGCGTCCCGCTTCCGAGCGTCGGCGGAGAGCACGGCCGACGATCTGCTCGCCGCGGCCGAGGTGGCAGGCATCCCGCTGTACGTCGCGTGGTTCAGCGGCTCGGACAACGCCGAGTTCGTGGCCCGGCTGCGGTCCGCGGGTGGCGTCCCCTGCTTCGACGACATCGAGGCCTGCGTCCGCGCCCTGCGCGGCGCCGACCTGGTGTCCCGGCCGGTCGCGGCGGTGCCGGATGCGGGTGTCGTGGTCGACCTCGGAACCGTGGACGGCCTACTCGACGAGGCCGCGTCGAAGGCCTTGCTCGCCGAGCACGGGCTGCCGCTGCCGCGGGAGCGCCACGCCCACACCCTGGACGAGGCGCTCGCGGCGGCGGACGAGGTCGGCTACCCGGTGGCCGTCAAGATCGTCTCTCCCGATCTCGCCCACAAGGCCGCGGTCGGTGGCGTGCGCCTGGATGTCGCGGACGCGGCGGAGCTGACTGCCGCGTACGGCGAGATCCTGGCCGCGGTCCGAGCCGCGGCTCCGACCGCGGTGCTCGACGGTGTCCTGGTCTCCGAGATGGTGCGGCCGGAACGCGAGCTGCTCGTCGGGGTCTACGACGACGACACGTTCGGTCCGGTGCTGGCCGTCGGGCGGGGCGGGTCGCGCGTCGAGGAGCTCGCGGACGTCGAGTTCCGCCTGCTGCCGACGACCACCGCCGAGGTGGAGAACCTCTGCAGGTCACACGTCGGGGCGGACCGGCCCGACGTGCTCACGGAAGTCGCCCGGGTCGTGTCGGGCATCGGCGACTTCGCATGGGCTGCTCGCGAGCACGTGCGTGAGCTCGACGTGAACCCCCTCGTGGTCACCGACTCGGGGGAGGTCCGCGCACTCGACGCCGTGGTCAGTCTGCGGCGCTGATCGACACCTGTCCCCGAGCCAATCGGGTCCACATACGAGACGGCTGTGCCCGTCGAGTAGGAGATGAACCACCATGGCCAACAAGACGGTCACCGCTGACCTGCCACCGCCCGCGCCCACCTCTCCGTCGGAACGGATCCACGTCCGGGAGCTCGTCAAGACGTTCACCCGGCGCGGATCTGAGGTCACTGCCGTGGATCGGCTGGACCTCCAGATCCGCACCGGGGAGTTCTTCGTCATCGTCGGCCCCAGCGGATGTGGCAAGACCACGCTGCTGCGGATGTTGGCGGGCCTGGAGACGCCGTCCGGTGGCGTGATCGACATCGCGGAGCCTGGAGGAGACCTGCCGGCCCACTCGATGATCTTCCAAGGTGACTCGATCTTCCCGTGGATGACGGTGTGGGACAACGCCGCCTACGGCCTCACCATGCGCCGCAGGCCCAAGGCGGAGATCCGCGAGATCGTGGGCCACTACCTCGACAAGACCGGGCTCACCCGGTTCGCACGCTCCTACCCGCACGAGCTGTCCGGAGGCATGCGCCAGCGGGTCTCGATCGCCAGGGCGTTCTCCAACGACCCGGACATCCTCCTGATGGACGAGCCGTTCTCCGCCCTCGACGAGCAGAACAAGACGCTGTTGCAGGACGAGCTCCTGCGCATCTGGGACGAGACGAAGAAGACGGTCGTGTTCATCACCCACAGTGTCGACGAGGCGGTGACGATGGGAGACCGGGTCATGGTGATGACCTCCCGGCCCGGTCGGGTCAAGAAGATCGTCGACGTGCCGTTCGAGCGACCGCGCGAGGTACTCGAGCTGCGCGCACAGCCCGAGTACGGCGAGCTCATCCACGAGATCTGGGGCTCGCTGCGTTCCGAGGTGCTCGAGGCCCAGGAACGCGAGCAGCTCGCCAGTCTGCGGGGCAGGTCGTGACCGCGCTGGACGCCGGCCCCAGGACCGAGGACGCGGGTGCGCCGCCTCCGGTCCGGCCGCGCCGGTCGCGGACGGCGTGGTTGGGCAGCGACCGCTTCCTGGCCGTGGCGACGCCGGTTCTTGTGCTCGTGCTGTGGGAGGCGCTGGCCCAGGTCGGGATCATCGACACCCGGTTCTTCCCGGCGCCCAGCGCGATCGTTGTTCGCGGGGTGGAGATGCTCGCCTCCGGGGAGCTGGTCGAGCACACGTGGGTCAGCGTGCGCCGCCTGCTCATCGCCATCCTGATCGGTGGCGTTCCCGCTCTTCTGCTGGGATTGGCCATGGGCCTGTCCCGCAAGCTGCGCGCGGCGCTCGACCCGATCATCGCCGCCACCTACCCGGTGCCCAAGAGCGCGATCTTCCCGCTCTTCCTCCTGGTCTTCGGGCTGGGCGAAGCATCGAAGATCGCTGTGGTGGCAGTCGGGGTGTTCTACCCGATCGCCGTGAACACGGTGGCGGGCGTCCGGGAGATCGCACCCATCTACCACGACGTCGGGACCAACTTCGGCGCGCGCCGGTGGCAGGTGTTTCGGACCATCGCCTTCCCCGGTGCGCTGCCGCTCATCCTCACCGGGTTCAACCTGGCGTTCGGGATGGCATTGATGTTGCTCGTGGTGGCCGAGATGCTGGGCGCCAAGAGCGGCCTCGGCTTCCTGATCTGGAACTCGTGGCAGACCTTCCAGGTCGAGAACATGTATGTCGGGCTCGTCGTCATCTCGCTGCTGGGATTCCTGTTCGCGCTCCTCGTCAAGGGACTGGAGGGGGTGCTGGTGCCGTGGCGGAAGCGCTGACGACCACGCCGGTCGTGGTGGCGGGACCCGCCGCTGCGCTGGAGATGGCGGGTCGCGATCTCGGCTGGTCGAACTGGGTCCTGGTCGACCAGCAGCGCGTCGACGCCTTCGCCGAGGCGACGGGCGACCGGCAATGGATCCACGTCGACCCCGCCCGCGCCGCCGACGGGCCGTACGGGGTGACCGTCGCGCACGGCTTCCTGACTCTGTCGCTGTCGCCTCTGTTCATGGCGGACCTCGTGGCGTTCGAGGGCTTTCGGATGGGCGTGAACTACGGGGTCGAGAGGGTCCGCTTCCCGGCACCGGTTCCGGTGGGCGGGCGCGTGCGGGGCGGGGCTCGGATCGCGAGTGTGCGCGAGATCAGCGGTGGAGTCCACATCGAGACCGTGCTGACCGTCGAGGTCGAGGGACAACGGAAGCCCGCGTGCGTGGCGACGATGGTGTCTCGCCGTTACGTCTGATGGCCCCGGGAGAGGGAGCCGGGTGTGGTCGAACCGACCGCACCCGGCTTCGCCGTTTCCGGCATGTCTCGGGTCACGAAACAAATATGCGACAGCAACTTGACGCAACGACACAATTTCGTAGAACATCGGAGAGGCACACCACCACGGGAGGTCTGGAACATGTCTGTCACGGCCGATGCTGTCCGTCAGGTCGAGGAGGAGCGCCTGCCATCGGCGACCTCGCCGGCGGTCACCTTCGACACGGCGCCAGAGCGCTACCGACACTGGCGGCTGGCGGTCGACGGCGAGGTCGCGACGCTGACCCTGGACATCGACGAGGCGGGTGGGCTTGTGCCCGGCTACGCGCTGAAGATGAACAGCTACGACCTCGGCGTGGACATCGAGCTCTACGACGCGTCCCAGCGGCTGCGATTCGAGTACCCCGAGGTGCGCGCGATCGTGGTGACCAGCGGGAAGGACCGGATGTTCTGCGCGGGCGCGAACATCCGGATGTTGGCTCAGAGTACGCATCCGTGGAAGGTCAACTTCTGCAAGTTCACGAATGAGACCCGCAACGGGATCGAGGACGCGACCGAGAACTCGGGCCAGACGTGGATCGCGGCGGTCAACGGCACGGCGGCGGGCGGCGGGTACGAGCTGGCGCTGGCCTGCGAGCAGATCCTGCTGATCGACGACAACTCCTCGGCCGTGTCGCTGCCCGAGGTGCCGCTGCTGGGCGTGCTGCCCGGGACGGGTGGGTTGACCCGGGTGATCGACAAGCGTCGGGTGCGCAAGGACCGGGCAGACGTCTTCGCGACGAAGCCGGAGGGGATCCGCGGCAAGCAGGCGGTGGAGTGGAAGCTCGTCGACGAGGCGATCCCCAAGCGCGTGTGGGCGGAGACCATCGCCGAGCGCGCCGCGGAGGTCGCGGCAGCGTCGACTCGGGCGCGCACCGCGCAGGGCACCACACAGGGGATCGCGCTCACACCGCTGTCCCCGACCATGTCCGCGGACAGCATCGCCTACCGCTACGTGACGGCGACGTTCGACCGTCCGGCCGGTCTGGTGAACGTCACCGTCCGGGGTCCGGAGACCGACGCCCCCGAGTCGCTGGACGCGATCCACGAGGCGGGGGACACGTTCTGGACCCTCGCGATGACCCGTGAGCTCGACGACCTGGTCCTGCGGCTGCGTGCCAACGAGCTCGAACTCGGCACCTGGCTCATCCGCACCGAGGGCGACAGCGCGCGCGTCCTGGGCTACGAGGCATTGCTGGCGGCTCACCGCGACGACTGGCTCGTCAACGAGATCGACCTGTACCTCAAGCGGGTCCTCAAGCGGCTCGACGTGACCTCGCGCAGCCTGATCACGTTGATCGAGCCTGGCTCGTGTTTCGCCGGTGTGCTGTTGGAGCTGGCGTTCGCGAGTGACCGCCAGTACATGCTCGACGGCACCGTTGAGGAGGGACAGACCCCTGCGACGATCGTGCTGACCGAGAGCAACCTGGCCGGCTACCCCATGTCGAACGGCATCGGCCGGGTGGAGAGCCGCTTCTACGGCGACGCGGACCACCTCGCCTGGCTGGTCCGCGAGAGCGGTCGCGCAATCCCCGCCGCCGAGGCGTTGGAGCTGGGTCTGGTCACCGACGCCCCGGACGACATCGACTGGGAGGACGAGATCCGGATCATGCTGGAGGAGCGGGCCTCGCTCTCCCCGGACGCGTTGACCGGGATGGAGGCCAACCACCGGTTCGTCGGGCCGGAGACGATGGAGTCGCGGATCTTCTCCCGGCTCACCGCCTGGCAGAACTGGATCTTCGTGCGGCCCAACGCCTCCGGTGAGGCGGGTGCGCTGCGCAGGTACGGCACGGGACGCAAGGCCGAGTTCGACCGGAAGAGGGTCTGACATGTCGATCGACTACAGCGAGAAGATCCCCAACAACGTCGACCTGGCGAGCGACCGCAGGCTGCAGCGGGCGCTGGAGTCCTGGCAGCCGAACTTCCTGAGCTGGTGGAAGACCATGGGCCCGGCCGTCCCGACGCAGGACGTGTACCTGCGCACGGCCGTGGACGTGGGTAAGGAGGGCTGGGCGCAGTTCGGGCACGTCGCGATGGAGGAGTACCGCTGGGGTGTGTTCCTGGCCGAGCGGGGAGACGACCGGCGGATCGCGTTCGGGGAGCAGAAGGGCGAGCCGGTCTGGCAGCAGGTGCCCGGGGAGTACCGGGCGGATCTGCAGCGGCTGATCGTGATCCAGGGTGACACCGAGCCGGCGTCGGTGGAGCAGCAGCGGCGGTTGGGGGAGACCGCGCCGTCGCTCTATGACCTGCGCAACCTGTTTCAGGTCAATGTGGAGGAGGGTCGGCACCTGTGGGCGATGGTGTACCTGCTGCACGCCTACTTCGGGCGCAACGGCCGCGAGGAGGCGGAGGCGCTGCTGCAGCGTAACTCCGGTGACCTGGACAGCCCGCGGATCCTGGGGGCGTTCAACGAGGAGACGCCGGACTGGTTGTCGTTCTTCATGTTCACCTATTTCACCGACCGGGATGGCAAGTACCAGCTCGGGACGCTGAAGGAGTCGGCGTTCGATCCGTTGAGCCGGACGTGTGAGTTCATGTTGAAGGAGGAGGCGCACCACATGTTCGTGGGCACCACCGGTATCGACCGGGTGGTCACGCGGACCTGTGAGCTGATGCGCGAGCACGACACGGCGGACATCGCCCCGCACGGCGGGGTGCCGCTGGACGTGATCCAGAAGTACGTGAACTTCCACTACTCGGTGTCGCTGGACCTGTTCGGCTCCGAGCGGTCCACGAACGCGGCCAACTACTTCACCGCCGGGCTCAAGGGCCGCTGGCAGGAGGAGCGCCGCAAGGACGACCACCAGCTGACCGAGGGCGCTCTCTCCATCGCCTCCGTGCGGGACGGGCGGATCGCCTCGGATGAGGTGTCCGCGTTGCTCGCCCTGAACCTCGACCTGCGCAACGAGTACGTCAAGGACTGCGAGAACGGTCTGACGCGCTGGAACCGAGTGATCGAGAGGGCGGGGCTGGACACCAGGCTCTCGCTGCCGCATGTCGGGTTCAACCGGCAGGTGGGGCTGTTCTCCGAACACCACGTGACCCCGTCCGGTGGGGTCGTCGGGCCGGACGCGTGGAAGGCCGAGGAGGACTGCTGGCTGCCGTCCGCCGCGGACAAGGCGCACGTGCAGAGCCTGATGCGGCCGGTGTACGAGCCCGGGAAGATCGCCGGCTGGATCGCACCGCCGACCACCGGCATCAACGGCAAGCCGTTCGAGTACGAGTACGTCCACCTCTCCTGAGGTCATCCGAGGAAGGACAGAGCCGTCATGCCTTACGTGATCGCCGCGGCGTGCGTCGACATCATGGACCGGTCGTGCATGGACGAGTGTCCTGTCGACTGCATCTACGAGGGCAGCCGCAAGCTGTACATCAACCCGCTCGAGTGCATCGACTGCGGGGCCTGTGAGCCGGCGTGCCCGGTAGAGGCCATCTCTCAGGACCGTGCGGTGCCCGCGGGTCAGGAGGAGTTCGTCGCGGACGGTCTCCGCTTCTTCGAGGACGTCCTCCCGGGGCGTGACGCGCCGCTGGGCCTGCCCGGTGGCGCGAACGACCTCGGGCCGGTGGGGATCGACACGGACTTCATCGCCTCCTACCGGAAGGAAGGCTGAGAGGCACCGATGGGTACTGCACTCGAGTCGTACGCGCGTGGACGGTGGACCGCCGGCGCGGACGGCGTCCCGGTGGTCGACGCCGTCACCGGTGAGGAGATCGTGAGTGTGTCCAGCGCGGGGCTGGACATGGCTGCCGTCGCCGAGCACGCGAGGGAAGTGGGTGGCCCCGCGCTGCGGGCCACCACCTTCGCGCAGCGGGCTGCGTTGCTGAAGGCGCTGGCAGGGGCGCTGCGCGAGCACCGCCCGGAGTTCTACGCGCTCTCGCACCGCACCGGAGCCACCCTGTTCGACTCGAAGTTCGACGTCGACGGGGGCATCGGTGTCCTGTCGGCGTACGCGGCGTTGGGCGCGCGGGAGCTCGGGGACGACTCGGTGCTGGTTGTGGACGACCCCCAGTCACTGTCGCGGGCGGGCGGCTTCGTCGGGCAGCACCTCGCCGTTCCACGGCTGGGTGCGGCGGTGCAGATCAACGCCTACAACTTCCCGGTCTGGGGGATGTTGGAGAAGCTGGCGCCGGCGTTGCTGGCGGGAGTGCCGTCCATCGTCAAGCCTGCGACCCCCACGGCATATCTCGCCGAGCTGGTCGTCCGCAAGATCATCGAGTCGGGCCTGCTTCCGGAGGGCGCGCTCCAGCTGGTGTGCGGGTCGGCCGGTGACCTGCTGGACCACCTCGGTCCGCAGGACTCGGTGGCGTTCACCGGATCGGCCGCGACCGCGGAGCGGCTGCGGGCCACCCCGGCGGTGCTGCGCGAGGCCGTGCGATTCACGGCCGAGGCGGACTCGCTCAACTGTTCGGTGCTGGGTGAGGACGTGTCGCCGGGCAGCGCCGAGTTCGGGCTGTTCACCGACCAGCTCGTCACGGAGATGACAGTCAAGGCCGGCCAGAAATGTACGGCCATCCGCCGTGCGTTGGTCCCGGAGCACCTGGTGGACCCCGTGCTGGAGGCTGTGTCGGCCGCACTTGCGAAGGTGGTCGTCGGCGCGCCGACCAGTGAGAGCGTCACCATGGGTGCGCTGGCCGGGCTGGCTCAGCGGACGGATGTACGGGCGGCAGTGGAAGGGCTGACCCGGTCCGCCTCGATCGCATTCGGGGACCCGAACAAGGTCGATCCGGTGGATGCGGACCCTGAGCGGGGTGCCTTCATGGCCCCGGTGTTGCTGCACGCCGCCGATTCCGAGGCCCCGGAGGCGCACTCGATCGAGGCGTTCGGCCCGGTCAGCACCGTCCTCGGCTACCGGGACACCGACCACGCTGTGGCGCTGGCGGCCCGTGGCCGGGGCAGCCTGGCGGCGTCGCTCGTGACGGCGGACGCCGAGCTCGCCGCCCGGATGGTGCGTGGGCTCGCTCCGTGGCACGGCCGGGTGCTCGTGTTGGACACGGACTCCGCGCCCGAGTCGACCGGCCACGGCCCACCGTTGCCGGGGCTGCTGCACGGCGGTCCCGGGCGGGCGGGCGGTGGCGCGGAGCTGGGCGGGCTGGAGTCCGTCCACCACCACCTACAGCGGATCGCGGTGCAGGGTTCTCCCGCCGCGCTCGCCGCAGTTCGCGGAGGCGGACGGTGAGCCCCCGGGTCGCCGTCGTCGGGTCCGGTCCGTCCGGGCTCTACACGGTCGCCGGGCTCGTCGCCTCGAAGGTTCCCATGGCGATCGACGTGATCGACCGGTTGCCGACGCCGTTCGGGCTGGTCCGCTACGGGGTGGCGCCGGACCATGCGAAGATGAAGATCGTCTCCAAGGTGCTGGCCAAGCCCTTCGCCCGCGACGAGATCCGCTACCTCGGCAACGTCGAGGTCGGGCGCGACGTGTCCCACGCCGAGCTCGTCGAGCTCTACGATGCCGTGGTATACGCCTCCGGAACCGAGCACGACCGGCGGCTGGGTGTGCCCGGCGAGGATCTGCCCGGTGTCCTCGGCGCGGGCGAGTTCGTGCGCTGGTACAACGGTCATCCGGACGTGGCGGTGACCCACTACGACCTGAAGGCGCGCAGTGTCGCGGTCGTCGGCGCGGGGAACGTCGCGCTCGACGTCGCCAGGGTGCTGAGCCGGACGGCCGGCGAGCTGCGCGACACGGACGTGCCCGCCAGGGTGTTCGACGCGCTGGCGGGCAGCCGGGTTTGCGACGTCCATGTTCTCGTGCGGCGTGGACCCGCGGAGGCGAAGTTCACCCCCGCCGAGCTGTTCCAGCTCACCGAGCTCGCGGACGTCGATGTCGTCCTGCACACCGGCGGTGTCCCGGTCCCGGAGCCGGACAGCGCCACCGACAAGAGGGTCCGGCAGAACCTGGAGATCTTCCAGTCCTTCGTCGAGACTCCGCCCAGGAACCGGTCACGGCGACTGCACCTCCACTTCGGCGTCGCGCCGCGGGAGATCGCGGGGGACGGGCGCGTCGAGCGGATCGTGGTCGAGCACACCGCCCCGCACGAGGAGCGCCTCGTCGCGACGGGGGAGCAGGCCGTTCTGCCAGTCGACCTGGTGGTCACCGCCGTCGGTTTCCGCGGTGCCGCCGTGCCGGGCCTGCCCTTCGACGAGGCCACCGGGACCGTGCCGAACGACGCGGGCCGGGTCCTCGCGGACGGTGCGTCGGTGCCGGGGGTCTACGTCGCGGGTTGGCTCAAGCGCGGACCGGTCGGCGTCATCGGAAGCAACCGTCCGGACGGCGCGGAGACGGCTGCGGCGGTCTTGGATGACCTTCCGGCGGATGCGCGATCCCGTGGGGGCGGTCTCCTGTCATTGCTGGCCGAGCGCGAGATACAGGTGACCGACTGGGATGGCTGGCTCCGGCTCGAAGCCTACGAAGGCACGCTGGGCCACGACTCCGGCCGAGGCCGGGTGAAGGTTCACGACCTCACGTCGATGCTCATTCACGCGGGTCCACAGAGATTCGGCATGGACACAGGGTGACCTTCCCCCGCTCGGGCGGACTCCGACCTTGAGTCGGAGCTGGAGAACGATCCTCAAACGGGCCGCCTTGGACTCAACCGGTCAGCGCAACACCGTGATAGATGATCATGGTGGAGGTGCGGGCGGTGGCGAAGCCGGGTCGTCCGGGGATGTCGGACGAGGACAGGCAGCAGCTGTAGGCCCGCTGGTCGCGTGGGGAGTCGATCTCCCAGATCGCGCGGGCCGGCCGCGAGATCGGCCGGCACAAGGGGCCGCGCAAGTACCGGGCCGTGGACCTCGTTGGCCGACGCGAACGTGCCCGACGCCGGCGAGGACGACGACGTGGTAGCGCGGCGGGGGAGCGTAGAGCCGGACGTCGGTGCCGAGCTCGACGTAACCGAACTCCACCCCGGGCATGCCGGCGGTCCACCGCCGCATCTCGAACCGGCTCGGGCGGCCGGCGATCTGCAGCGTGTTGGGTGCATAGGCGCGCGAGATGGCCGCGCTGGCCTCGTCGACGTCGCTCGTGCGCACCAGCGTGCCCGTCGGGGGCTCCGGCTCGGCGAGCAGGCCCGTCCGGTTCGGGTCCGGTCTGTCACCTCACGGTCCTCCCGCGCTGATCACGACACCGTGACGAACTCGGCCCCGGTCACCGGGCCGGTCGCCGGAGTTCCGGGACATCCTAAGCCGGTGGCGGGGGCGGGACAGCCGATTCGCGCCGTCCGTCATCCGCTTCGCGCGGTCTCGCCGCGGACGTCGGCGGCGCGCTCCGCTCACTCGTCGGTCCGTGCGAGAACTGGACCGAGTCGAGCGGAGAGCGGACTGCCGATCGCCCCGCCGCCTCCTAGCGTCGCTCCCGTCTCAGGGAGTCCGTGGGCATCGAGGTCCTCGACTCCCGCTTCCTCGACTACCGGTTCACCACCGCCGACGTCGTCGCCGACAACACCTCCGCCGCCCGGTTCGTCGTCGGCGCCCCCGTTCCCGTCGAGGGCATCGACCTGCGCCTGGTCGGTGTCGTGTTCGAGAAGAACGGACAGGTCGTGGCCACCGCCGCAGGCGCCGCCTCCCTCGGACACCCCGCCGCAGCCGTCGCCTGGCTCGTCCGGCGACTCGCCACCGACGGCGAAGGCCTCACCGCCGGACAGGTCGTCCTCTCCGGCGGGCTCACCGCCGCCGTCCCGGTCGGCCCCGGCGACGTCGTCACCGCCACCATCGACCGCCTCGGCTCCCTGGAGCTCGGCTGCCGCTGAGCATCCGGTGAGTCGGCAGCTCGTCGCCACGTGTCGTACTCACGCGCGGCAGGCCTCCTCGTGAGCCATCATGAGGGGTGTGGCCGGCGGATCGTCCTTCCTGGAGCGGGCGCCCTCGCCCGCCCTCGCCCCGTTGGTCTCGTCGGTGTGGGTCCAGCAGGTGGGCGACGCGCCGATCCGACAGCGGTACGTGCCGCACGGCGGGGCCGAGCTGCGGTGTGTCCTCGGGGAGGCGCCCCGGCTGCTCGGGCCGCTGACCTCGGCGACGCACCGGGTCATCCCCGCGGGCGGCGTCGTCGTCGGGGTGCGGGTGCGGCCCGGGGCGCTCGGCGGGCTCGCGGGGCTGCCCGCCGGGGAGTTGGTCGACGAAGACCTGACGACCGGCCTGCTCTGGGGTGACGAGGCTCGGCTCACCGATCTGCTCGGCGGCGCGCCCTCGCCGCAGGTGGCGCTCGACCGGCTGCAGGGCTTCCTCGCGAGGAGGGGCGAGGAGACCGATCCTCTGGTGGACGAGGTCGTCAGGCGGTTGATGCCCTGGCGGGCGGGTGTCCTCCCGGCAGGCTGGGGGATCTCGGACCGCCAGCTCCGGCGGCGGTGTCACGCCGCGGCCGGGGTGGGACCGAAGGAACTGCAGCGGCTGCTGCGCTTCCGCGGTTTCACCGCGCGCGTCCAGGCGGCCGTCGACCGGGGCGAGCCCGGCGACCTGGCGGGCTGGGCGGTCGAGGTGGGCTACCACGACCAGGCGCACCTGACCCGGGAGTGCCGCAGGCTCGCCTGCGTGACGCCGGGGGTCTTCCTCGCTCAGTACCGGGAGGCCTGCGGCGGAGCGGACGACCACGATCACACGGCCGCCTACCTGCCGATGCTGCGGCGGCGGGGACATCGACCGGGTCATGGCCGTTCCGTACAAGAGCCGCCCGCCCGCCCCGCCTAGCGTCGCGGCCATGATCCTCGTGACCGGCGGGCTCGGTTCGATCGGCTCGCACACCGCACGGGCGCTGCTCGATCTCGGCGAGTCGGTCGTGGTCACCGCGCACCGCACCACCCGGCTGCCCGACTTCCTCCCGGAGGAGGACGTCGTCGTCGAGTCGCTGGACACCACCGACGCCGAGGCGTTCCTCGATCTAGGGAAGCGGCATGCGATCAGTGGCGTCGTGCATCTCGCCGCCGCGCCCTGGGACACCCCCGATCCCGTCGAGTACCTGCGAGCCGAGTCGAGCGCACTCCTCAACGCCCTCGCCGCCGCCCGAGCCTGGGGGGTGGGGCGGTTCGCGGTGGCGAGCACCATCGCCGCGTACGCGGGCGTCCCCGACACCCCGTGGCAGGAGGACTCCCCGCTGCCGACCGTCGCGGCCCATCAGATCCCGGTGTTCAAGCGGACCGCGGAGCTGTGGACCACGCTGGCCGGACCGGGTGCGGTGAATCTGCGGATCGGCACGATCTGGGGACCGTTGGGGGTGGGCGACAACCCGTTCTTCGCGCTGCCCCGGCTGCTCACGGCGGCCGTTCGCGGTGAGGATCCCGATCTCACCCCGCCGCGGCCGCCCGCGCGCGCCGACGACGCCACCGACCTCTGCTACGTGAAGGACTGCGGCCGCGCGATCGCGCTGCTCATGGCGGCCGAGCGGCTGAGCCACTCGGTCTACAACATCTCCAGCGGCAGTCTCGTGCGCTACGCCGAGGTGGTCGACGCGATCAACCGGGCCGTCCCCGGCGCGGACCTGAGCCTGCCCCCGGGCGGGGCGCCCGGTGGCCACCTCGACATCACCCGGCTCCAGCAGGACACGGGTTTCGTACCGGAGTACGACGTCGAGCGGGCTGTTCGGGACTACGTCGCGTGGCTGCGCGACCACGACGCCTAGGAGACTGCTGAAAATCCGCTGGCGTGGGATCGGGTGTTGATCTCGCCCGGCTGGGAGGCTGTCGGGGTGCAGGGACGGTCTGATCCGCAGCGTGAGTTGCTCGATGTCGAGTCCGTGGCTGGGCATCTGCTCCCTTCGGGTGGGATGTTCGCGTTCCTGGCCGCGCACCGCCGGGAGTTGTTTCCGGACGAGTTGTTCGCCGACCTGTTCGCCGCGGGTCGGGGTCGGCCGTCGGTGCCGGTCGAGGTGGTGGCCTCGGTGCTGGTGTTGCAGACCCTGCACGGTCTTTCGGACCGTGAGGCGGTCGAGGCACTCACGTTCGATCTGCGGTG
>NZ_FNBE01000023.1:38993-60818 GCF_900102195.1 Pseudonocardia oroxyli | reverse complement strand
AACCCCTGCTCGATCGTCAGCTCCACCGGCGCCTGCACATAGGTGTTGAACGGCAACAACACATCCCCCGGCGCCAACACGATCCTCCCGTCCACCCCGTCGTCCGCCCCACCGGTGAACACGAACGCCGCAGGCCAGTGATCCCACCGACCCGGCTGGTCGGTGTAGCCGTACTCCGACAACGTCGGATACACCCCCAACCGGTAGGTCACATCCGTACCGTGCGGACTGGTGATCCGCATCGTCTGCGCCTTCGCCAACAACTCCGCCCCGATCTCCACCCGCTCCCGCAACTCACGAGTGGGCATCAACCGAGCCAACAACGACGCCGGCTCCACCGCGGTCAGGATCCGCGTCCCCGCCCCCTGGATCTCGAACTGCTCCGGACTGAACAACAAGAACGTGCAGTCCACCACCATGTCCACACTCTTGAGCGCCTCCACCGCGAGCCGGTTCGCCGCCAACCCCGACTCACCCACCGCCCACGCCCCGGACGCGCTCGTCGGCGCGGGCAGCCGCAGGTGGAAGCCCTGCGCCCCCAACTTCCCGATCGCCCACAGGAAGGCGTCCGCGTACTCCGCGCGCTCGTCCCCGCGGGTCAGCACGGCCACGGTCTCACCCTCGTGCACCGCCGACAGGGTCAGCTGCTGCAGGCAGATCTCGTTGAACAGGTTCTGGTCCATGGCTGGCTACTCCTGGGGATCGAGGAACGAGAGCAGGTGCGGGCGGACGACGGTGAGGAAGCCGGTCAGGTCGTCCCAGGGCACCATGTGGCCGGTGCCCGGCACGGCGAGGACGGGCAGATCGGGACGGGTCCGGCGCAGCTCCTCGGCCGTGTCGTCCGGGACGACCGGGCTGTCCGCCCCGCGCACGAGGACGACCGTCCCCCGCAGCGCGGTCCAGTAGTCGAAGAAGTCCTCCGTCTCGAAGCCCTCGTGGGTCTCGACGACCGCGGTCTCGTCGCAGGTGGCGAGGAACCGGGCACGCATCTCCAGCTCGCGCTCGGGCCAGCGCGGGTAGAACGCGCGCACGCCGTCGGCGTCCGTGCCCCGTCGGGCCTGGTGGAGCTGGTCGAGGAACGCCTGCCTGCCGGTGGGGTAGGGGGCCCGGCCGGGGCCGGAGGTGGGTGGGTCGACCAGCACCAGCGGCCCGTGGTCCTCGGGTGCGTGGAGCACCGCGTAGGCCGCCGCGATCCGCGCGCCCATCGAGTGGCCCACCAGGACCGGCACCCGCAGGTCGAGCCCCTCGACGAGGCCGGCGACGTCCGCGGCGTAGTCCGCGAGGCGGTAGGCGCCCGACGGAGCCCGGTCGCTCTCGCCGCGGCCGCGCACGTCCGGCACGGTCACGCGGTAGCCGAGCGCCGCGAGCCGGACGGCGAGGAAGTCCGCGCACACCGCGGGGCTCGTGATGCCCGGGACGAGGAGCAGGTCCCGGTCGCCTTCCCGGCCGTAGCGCAGGACCCGGTGCCGCAGCCCGTTCGCCCGCACGGTGACGCTCGTGCCCGCGATGTCGAGTGACGTCGTCATCGGTGCGCCACCTCCGCGGGGAGCTGGTCGATCGCCCACTCCAGCAGGGGCGGCGCGTACTGGGCGGCGGTCGGCACACGCACACGGTCGGCCATGTAGCGCAGCTTCCGCTCGGCCTGCAGCCGCGAGCACACGCCGGACCGGACCCAGTCGCGGGTCAGACCGGCGAGCGTCTCGAGGAAGGACAGCGAGTCCGCGGCCTGGACCTCGTCGGCGCCGTCGATCCCACCGACCTCGTGCAGCCCGACCAGGCGCCGGATCTCCGCCGGGTCGACGGTGGCGGCGACCGCCCCCAGGCCCCCGAGCCAGACGGTGACGGCCTCGGCCGAGCGCAGCGAGTGGGCGTAGAGGTAGACCGGGTCGTCCCAGCGCTGGTCGGCGTGGCGCAGCACCGGTCCACCGGGGAACATGCGCTCGACGTCGTGGGTCAGGGCCGCGACCCGCATCTCGGCGGTCGCCGTGGGCGCCAGGTGCACCAGCCAGTCGCGGGCGCGCACCAGGTGCTCGGCCTGCCCGTACGGCACGATCCACTCGGCGGCGAGCGCCTCGACCTCGCCGCCCGCCTCGACCCGCGGCGCCGTCCACGGCTGCGTCGCGGTCACCGGGACCGCCGGTTCTGCCAGACCGCGATCCCGCTGAGGACGGCCGAGACCGCGCTAAGCACCACGGAGGCGAGGGTCCAGCGGTCGGGTCCCGGGCGGGCGGCGGGCGCCGGGGCCACCGCGGACGGGGCGGACAGGGCGGACGGGGCGGACGCACGGTCGCCCAGGTGCGCGGTCCCGATCGCCGGGCGACCGGCGGGCATCTCGGCGCCGCCCAGCGCGGCCTCGAGGTTGCGGGAGAAGGCGGCGGTCACCTTCCCGGCCTGCTTCGCGACGACCTTCTGCCCGACGCTGCCCAGGGCGCCCGCGAGGACCACGTCGCCGTCGACGGACACGGTGGTGCGGTCGGGCCCCGCGGCCTCCACCTGCACGGTGACCGCGGCCCGCACGTTGCCCATGGCCCCGCGCACGGTCTTGCCGGTCGCGGTGAAGGCGATGAGCTTCTCCGGGACCCGCTCGACGATCGTCACCGCCGCGGCGAAGGTGGCGGACATCGGCCCGACGCTCTGGGTGATCCGGACCTCGATGTCGTCCGGACCGGTCTGCGTCAGGCCCTCGACGCCGGGGACGCACGCGGCGACCCTCTCGAACTGCTCGAAGAAGGCCCACACCGAGGCGGGCGGCCTGCCGACCTCGAATTCCTCACGGAGTTGCATGATCTCTCCTCCACCCGCGCAGCGGTCCGCGGGTACGTCGGGTCACGGGCGCGCGGCCCGCAGGTCGGTCAGCGCGCGGCGGAGGTGGACCGGGACCAGGTGGCGCCGGTAGGCAGCGGACGCGCGCACGTCGGAGGGCGGGTCGATGACCTGCGCGGCGGCCGCGGCGGCCGCGTCGAGATCGGCGTCGGTCAGCTGCGTGCCCTCGAGCGCGGCCGCCGCCGCGGTGGCGAGGACGGGGCTGTCCGCCACGCCGCCGAGGGCGATCCGGACGCCGTGCCAGCGGCCGTCGGCGCCCCGGTCGCCCGTCGCCACCACGCTGACGACGGCGAAGTCGTTGTGCTTGCGGCAGTACTGCCGGAACGCGGCGTGCTGCGGGTGGCTGGGGAACTCGACCGCGACGAGCAGCTCGTCCGGTTCGAGCACCGTCGCGTACGAGCCCGTGTACAGCTCCGCGACGGGGATCCGCCGCACGCCGCCGGGTCCCACCGCGACCACCGTCGCGCCGAGCACGAGGCAGGCCAGGGGCAGCTCGCCCGTCGGGTCGCCCTGGACGAGCGAGCCGCCGATCGTGCCCCGGTTGCGGACCTGCCGGTCGCCGACGCGGGTCACGATCCGGGCGAGCAGCGGCAGCCGCTGGGCCACGAGCGGCGAGCGCTCGAGGGTCGAGTACCGGACCAGCGCACCGATCTCGGTGCGTTCCCCGTCGACGCGCAGGTCGTCGAGCTCGTCGATCTCGTTGATGTCGACGAGCGCGTCGGGCCGCCAGAGCCGCATGTTCAGCATGGGGACCAGGCTCTGCCCGCCGGCGAGCACCCGGGCACCGCCCGCGTGGTCACGCAGGTGCGCGACGGCCTCGGCGACCGTGGTCGGCCGGTGGTAGGCGAAGCGGGCGGGCTTCACGAGGGCCGCTTCCCCGTGGCGACACCCGTGCCGGAGAACCGGGCCAGCACGTGCCCGACCGCCGACTTCGGGGCGGCCACGAGCTGCTCGGCGCGGCGCTGCGCCCACACCGTCTCCGGTCGCACCTGCAGGACGTGCACGTCGCCCGCCTCGGAGACCGCCCACTCGATGTCCTGCGGGGCGCCGCGGTGGCGCTCGATCCGCTTGGCCAGCGTGGCCAGCTCGTCGATCTCCTCGTCGGTCAGGCAGGGCAGCTCGCGCCGGTCCTCGGCGACGGGCACCAGACCGACCACCCCGGTCGCGGGGTCGACGCCGTACGCCGACTCCTGCGGGGCGAGCTCGCGCCGGACCACCTCGAAGGTCACCTTGTCGACCACGAAGCGGCTGGGCGTGACGCCGCCGCCCACCACCCCCTCCCCCAGGCCCCAGCAGCCCTCGACGACGACCTTCGAGCGGTCCCCGGTCACCGGGTCCAGGGTGAACATGACGCCGGCGGAGCGCGCCTCGACCATCTGCTGCACGCCGACGCAGATGCCGTGGTCGTCGAGCACCGCGTCGGCGGTGGCCTCCGGCTTGTAGGTCAGCACGGCCGGGCCGAACATGCCCGCCCAGCACCGCCGGACGTGCGTGAGGACGTCGTCGGCGCCGCGGATCCACAGGAAGGTGTCGTACTGGCCTGCGAAGCTGGCCCCGGCGAGGTCCTCGGACTCGCCGCTGGACCGCACGGCGACGGGCAGCCGGGCGCTCCCGGCCTCCTCCTCGAGCCGGGCGTAGGAGGTGCGGATCGCGTCCTCGAGGGCCGCGGGCACGGTCGCGTCCTCGATCCGCGCGGAGAACTCCGCGCTCAGCTCCTGGACGCGGGCGAGATCCGCCCCGCGCGCCTCGGTCCGCACCGCCCTGGCCGCGTCCGCGAGCCCGGACTCCGCCAGGAAGTAGCGGTAGGCGGAGGTGGTGACGCCGAAGCCGGGCGGCACGGCGAACCCGGCCGCGGTCATCTCGGCCAGGCTGCCGAACTTCCCGCCCAGCAGTGGGCTGGCGACGGCGGCGGGATCGTCGATCCGGAGGACGAAGGGGGTCTCCGTCGTGGTCATGCGGTCACGTCCTCGAGCACACGGACGACGCCGTTGCCGCCGTCGACCTCGATGAGCTGTCCGGTCTTGATGGTGGTCGTGGCGAAACCGGTGCCGACGACGGCGGGGAGGCCGTACTCGCGGCACACGATCGCCGTGTGCGCCATGATGCCGCCGACGTCGGACACCGCGGCCGAGAGCCGGGAGAACACCGGCGCCCAGCTGGGAGCGGTGATCCGGCAGACGAGGATGTCCCCGTCCTCGACCTCGTGGAGCTGCTCCGGGTCGAGGATCACCCGGGCCCGGCCGGTCGCCTTGCCCGCGGAGGCGGCCACGCCGTTGAGCCGGTTCGGGTCCTGGTCCTCGGAGCCGAGCCACTCCTGCACCGACTCCTGGTTGATGCCCCACAGCATCACCGTCAGGGGCTCGGTGATGTACTCCGGCGGCACGCCGAGCGCGGGCTGCGGCGGGTTCGCCTTGAGCACCTCGCGGATGCGGCGCCTGCGCTCGACCTCGGGCCGCCAGTAGGTGACACCGCGGGCCTCCGTCCCGGTCGCCCACCCGATGTTGAGGTCGTAGAGCGCCGAGTAGATCTCGTTGCGGTGCAGGTAGAAGATGTCCTCGCGGTCGTCGAGGAAGCCGTGCGCGACGAACACGTCACCGAGCTCGCGCACCTTGGACCAGAACATCGAGTGGTGCCAGTGCTCGACGTAGAAGTTGTGGTTCTCCACGAACGGGAAGACCTGGCGAGCCAGCTCGACGAGCCCGTCGAAGGACTCCCGGTCGGCCTCGGTCGGCAGGTAGGTGCGGTACTCGTCGGTGACCCGGACCCGCTCGGCGAGGATGGCCTCGAGCGGGCGGTCGATGTCCTGGCCGTCGAGCAGGTTCTTGATGTAGCCGCGCAGGGCGGTGAAGGGCAGCCGCAGGTCGTCGATCCACGCCCGGTCGCTGTGCTGGTAACCGGCGCCCGTGGAGAACCAGAACCACGGGTCCTTGGCCTTCTCGAACGCCTCGACCCAGCGGTCCCCCGAGGGCGCTCCGGCGACCGCGGCCAGGGCGGCCGCCGGGTCCTCGGTCCCGAGCAGCGGCCCGGTCACCCCGAGCTCGACGGCGAGGCGCGCGAGGGCGCGGACCTCGTCGTCCGGCCGGAACAGCATGATGTCGATGCCGGAGACCATGCTGGCGATGGTCTGGTCGGTGATCCCCGGGAAGGCGGCCTGGCAGAACTCGCGGAAGGTGAGGTAGGCGCCGTAGCCGAGGTTGAGCATCTCGAAGTGGTAGGAGCCCATCTCGAACAGGTTGTGGATGAGCTCGCTGTACCGGGTGAGCAGGTCGTAGCTGGAGTACAGGCCGCGGTGGGCGAACACGGCGGACTCCGGCTCCTTGTCCGGCAGCGGCGCGAAGTGGATGCCCTTCAGCCGCTCGATGCAGTCGGTCGCCTTGGCCACCCACTGGGCGTAGATCTCGTCCCAGTTCTCGTAGTAGTGCCCGGCCCGCACCGCGAAGTCCTCGGCCCGCGCGGCGATCTCGTCGGCGTCGGTCACCGCGTTGGGGCTGATGTAGAGGTAGCCGTTGATGATCCGGTGGTCGATGCCGCCCGCGAGCGGGATCGGCCAGACCCGGGTGGACATCTGGCTGACCGCGACCCACCAGTTCTCGGTCATGATCGTGTCGAACGGGTAGAGCGGCTCGGGGTTGTGCATGCCGTCGAAGAACCAGAACTTGCCGTCCTCGAGCTCCGCCCGCTCGCTGCTGAGCAGCGCGTAGTACGGGTACATGCTCTCCCAGCCCTCGGCGCCGGGCGGCGTGGTGACCGCGAAGGGGCTCGCGAAGCGCTTGCCGGGCACCGCCCGGGCGGGCTCGAAGGGCAGCGGACCGGGGCTCGTGGGGGTCATGCGGGGACCTCTGACTTCGGCTCGGTGGTGGACGGCGGTGCGGTGTCGGGGCCGCTCGCGCGGGTGAGGTAGTCGAGGACGTCGGGGAGGTCGACGACGTCTCCGTACTTCTCGTCGATGTCGAACAGGTTGGCGGCGTGGGGCCCGGCCGCCCGGTCGGCGACGCACTCCCGCGGCACCAGGGTCGGGAAGCCGTACTGGACGGCGTCCACCACGGTCGCCCGGACGCAGCCGCTCGTCGTCGCCCCCGTGACGACGAGCGTGTCGATGCCCCGCGAGACGAGGTAGGTGGCCAGGTCGGTCCCGAAGAACGCCGACGCACCGGTCTTCACGACGAGGTGCTCCTCGGGCCGGGGGTCGAGCCGGTCGTCGATCTCGACGAGCCTGCTGCCCGCCGTCAGGGCTGCCATGCCGCGCGCCTTGCGCAGCCAGGTGAGCGTCTCGATCTGTCCCGGGTCGTAGGCGATCGTGGTGAACACGACCGGTGCGCCTGTGGCGCGTGCGGCGTCGAGCAGCCGCGCGGTGGCGACGACCGGGCCGGTCATGTCCGCACCCGTCGGGTAGGAGGGGTCGGTGAAGCCGTGGCTGAAGTCCACCACCACCACCGCGGGACGGGCGCCGCGCGGGACGGAGTGGCCGAACCCCGCACGGTCGTACACACGGGCCGTCTCGGGCTCCTGGTCCACGGGTACTCCTCTCGCGACTGTCGTCTCTCGATCTGACTGGCATACATGTATACCAGCCACAACACCGAGGCTCCGGCTGGAGGCCGAGCGACACGAACTCTGCCTCACCGAAGACTCGAACGGAACCCTCTCGCCGCAGGAAACATGATTGAAAACGGCGGAAACGCGTTCGTTACAGTCCGCATCCTCGCAGCTCAAAGCCGGCACGACGACCTCTTGTCACAGATTGCATACCGGTATACGTTCCTGCCGCGGTCCACGCTCCGGCCCTCTCCGCGGGTGTTCAGGGGCGCGCCGCCGACGCTCGTCGCTCCTCCCCCGCTGCGGGTCCGCAGCACTCGGCACTCCTCGACCGGAGATCCTCATGCCGCAATTCCCCGAGCAGGCCTCCACCGAGTGGATCCTCTCCACCTTCGTCTACACCGTGGGGGCCATCGCGGTCCTCCTCGTCGTCGTGGGCCTCGTGTTCATCGACGTCGGACTGGTCCGGCGCCGCAACGTCCTCGACACCGCACTGCAGAAGATCGGCGCCGCGATGGTCGGCGGGCTCGGCACCCTGCTCGTCGGCTACCCGATCTGGCAGTGGCAGTTCAACCAGGCCTTCGGCGTCCCCGACCCGTTCCTGCAGGCGATGCGGGACTGGTGGCTGGGCGGTGCGTTCACCACGACGGCCTCCCGGCACATCGATCCGTCGGCGCTGCCGGAGGCGGACGTCCTGCAGATCTTCCTGGTCTTCTTCGTGACCTTCACGATGGCGACCGTCGCGCTCATCCACACCGGGGTCGTCGAACGCATCAAGGCGGTGCCGCTCTACGTGATGTCCTTCGTCGTCGGCGCGGTGCTCTCGCCCCTGGTGGGCTACCTGTGCTGGGGTTCGCTGTCGCCGCTCACGCTGCGGGGCACGCACGACTTCGACGGTGTGTTCCCGCTCTACATCACCGCCGGGACGTTCGTGCTCGTGCTGGCCTGGCGCGTCGGCCCCCGGCTCGGGGCCTTCGGCGCCGCCCACCGCACCGGTGCCCGGCCCGCCGCCCAGAACCTGTCCTTCGTGGGCATCGGGATGCTGCTGATCCTGCTCGCGCTGCCGTTCATCACCCTCGGCAGCGGCTACATCGTCCCCGACGTCGGCTTCTTCGGGATCTCGTTCACCGAGAGCGGGATGGGCCTGGTGATCGTCAACCTGGTCGCGGCCATCCTCGGTGGCGCCGTCGTGGGCCTGTTCCTGGCCCACCGCCGGCACGAGCCCACCTGGGCCTTCCTCGGGCCGATCTCCGGCGTGGTGATCACCGGGACCCTGCTCGACATCGGCACCGCCTGGCAGTGCCTCCTGATCGGCGCCCTCGGCCCGGTCGTCGGGCTGGGCACCGCAGCCCTGCTGCGCAGGCTCCGCATCGACGACCCCAAGGTCGTGCCGCTCGCCCTCGGCCCCGGTGTGGTGGGCGCGGTGCTCACCGGCTTCCTCGAGTGGGGCACCCGGACCGGCGGCTACATCGGGCTCGAGGGGCCGTACGCGGTGGGGGTCGCCCAGATCACTCCGTGGTGGCAGCTCGCGGGCGTCGCGGCGACGATGCTGGTCGCGGGCGTCCCGGCCCTGCTGATGTGCCTGCTCTTCGAGCGGTTCGGCGGGCTGCGCGCGGACGCCGCCGCGGAGGTCGCGGGCCTGGACCGCACCCGCTGGGGCGTCGAGAACTCCTCGGACGACCTCGATGCACCCGCCCTCCCGGCGGAGGGCGCCTCGCCGGTGGAGCAGGAGGAGTCCGCCACGGTCACCTCGGCGTGAGCGCCCCCTCCGCGGCGTTCGGCGGCGCGGCCGGCGCCACGGAGGACCACGGAGG
Source organism: Pseudonocardia oroxyli (assembly GCF_900102195.1). GTDB lineage: Bacteria > Actinomycetota > Actinomycetes > Mycobacteriales > Pseudonocardiaceae > Pseudonocardia > Pseudonocardia oroxyli. The sequence continues at coordinate 51,645 of NZ_FNBE01000023.1, read as the reverse complement.
GCCACGGCCGGTGAGCCGACCCGTATATTCGGCGGGCAGGCCTACCGTGGTGATCCGCGGCCGTGGGCGGGAGCCGGCGGGCGTCCGCGGGGATCGCTCAGGATGGAGACCGGTACATGCAGCTCGTCGGGCGAAACGGTGTCCCGCTGGCGCAGCGCACGAGCGAGGGCGTCGCCCGGGTGCTGCGGGACGAGATCCTGGCCGGGGGTCTCAAGCCGGGGGAACCACTGCCGGAGCGCGCCCTGGCGGAGAGCCTGGGGGTCAGCCGGACACCCGTCCGCGAGGCACTGTTCACGCTGCAGAGCGAGGGCCTGGTCGAGCTCACCCCGAACCGGGGTGCCACCGTGCGCACGATCACCGCGCGGGACATCCTGCAGATCTACTCGCTGCGCACCGTCCTCGAGGCCTACGCGGCGGGCGAGGCGGCCCGCACCCGCACCCGCGCGGACCTCGACGCGCTGGTCGACGCCCAGGCCAGGCTGGAACGGGTCGGGAGCACCGGCACCGCCGTCGAGCAGGCCCTCGCCGACCTGGCCTTCCACAACCTGATCAGCGACGCGACCGGGAGCCGGATGCTGCAGTCCGTCATGGGTCAGGTGCTCGCCTTCACGGTGAGCTACCGCTCCCGGTACGCCTATCCGGCCGATCAGTCGGCGCTGGCCGTCGAGCAGCACCACGGGATCCTGGACGCGTTGCGCGCCCAGGACGGTCCGCTGGCCGAGCGCCTGATGCGGGAGCACGTCGAGTCCTCTAAGGCGTTCGCCCTCGCACACTTCGACGAGAGCGAGCACGCCGTCGTCCCCTGAGCCGGGACCCGTGGGCGCGGCGCCGGCTTCAGCCGCTGGTCGATCATCCGCCAGTGGCCGGCCGCTCGCCGGCTAGCGATGTCGCCGAACGTGAGGGACTCGTGCTCCTCCGAGGACGAGCCCCCTCCTGCCGGTCGGTCACTCCGTGGTCGAGCCCCCCTCGCGGCTCAGGTAGTTCGCCACCGTCTTCCGCAGCGCATCGGCGTGGAGGTAGATGTCCTGCGGCGAGTCGATGGGCAAGCGGGTCTCGGTCTTGTTCTCGTCGAAGACGCCCAGATACCTCTGCGAGCGGTTGAACCACAGCCGGGCGACGGGCTTGCGGTTGTTGTCGTCGAGCAGCACACCGAAGTACGTCTGGGTGTCCCGGGCCGCAATGCGCTCGACGGCGACCTCACTGCACACGATCGCGCGCACGATCTGGAAACCCTCGATCTCCTCGTCGGTGGTGACGACCAGCCTCGTGGCGTCGGGCTCCTCGACCTCCCCGGCGACCGCGACGGCGGTGGTGCGCACCGGAGCGGGTGCCGACGGAGTCACCGTCGCTGCGGCGTCGTCACCGAGGGCGGTCTTGAGACGCTCGTTGACCTGCTCGGTGAGGAACTGTGTGGCCGCCTTCGGCACCAGCGTCTCGAACTGCTCGCGAACCTTCGCCGTCACACTCTTCTCGTACACCCGCGAGGCGAAGAACTTCACCCACTCCGAACTCGGCGCCCGGAACTCCGCGGCGAGAGCACGCTTGATCTGACCGATGTACTTCAGCTCGCCCGCCGCATTGATGACCGAATCGAGGTCGAACGACTCCTTCGTGAGCTTCGCCAACTCCGGCAGCAGAGTGGCATCGATCGCGGCCAGGTCGAGTACCAGGAACGGCTTCTCGTCCATCTTGTTCGGTGCGTCGAGATCCGTGTAGAACTCGTACACCTCACCATTGGTCAGCACCGCCACCCGAGCGTTGGTGACCGCGAAGTACCGGAACAGCTGGGACGAGTGCTGGATCTTCAAGGGCTCGATGACCTTCTTGCACTCGACCAGGATCTGCACCTGGCCACCGTGCACCAGGGCGTAGTCGATCTTCTCGCCCTTCTTCACCCCGACGTCGGCCGTGAACTCCGGGATGACCTCGGACGGGTTGAACACGTCGTAGCCCAGCACCGAGCCGATGAACGGCATCACGAACGCGTTCTTGGTCGCCTCCTCGGTCTCGATGGCGGCCTTGTGCCGGCGGACCTTCGTCGCCAGGTCGTAGACGCGTTCGTTGATGCTCACAGACATGCCCCCAGGCTCTCGGCCCCGCCCGGGGCCCTCACAGGGCACATCGGAGAGTCGATCAGCGTCGCTACACCCAACGTGCTCGGCTCATCACAATTGGTGAGCGGGGCACGAGCAGCACGACCACTGAGCATTCGGGTCGGGCACAGGGTCGAGAGCTGCAGCGTGTTCGGGGACCCCTGGAGCTGGGCGACATAGCGCTCCAGCAGCTGGTCGAGCGTCGCGTTGGTCTTCGGGTACCTGCGCTCGGCGACCTCGACGAGGAGGCGGTCCCGCGCCCGCTGGGCGTCGCGCACCGCGTTCGGGCCCTTCGGGATCACCTCGGTCAGCACGTGCCGCTGCTTCGTGAGCGGGTCCAGCCCGCCGTACACCCGCACTCGCAGGGGGCCGCTCGCGAGGGTCTCGATGTTCCCTCGGGCGCGTCTCGTACCGGTGCCTGGTCGACCTGTCATGGCACGCAAGTTAGGGCGACTGGTGCCACATGTGGTGCCACGATGTCGGTCCCGGCGATCATGGAGTCCGACGTTCGTGCTGGTCAGAGTGTGGAGCGGGCGACGGGAATCGAACCCGCGTAGCTAGTTTGGAAGGCCACGGGTCGAGGTGATCCACCACTTCTACCTGCACCTACAGTCTCCGCGGAGCACCCTCTGATGGCCCCCTGAGTACACCTGTAGACCCATGTTCGTGCCATATGTGTTTCCACGCGGCGGGGCCTTGGTTCAACTGGTGACAAGTAGTTTCAGCGACTGCTGAGCCGCCGCGTCGAAGGTGTCGTTCGGACTACTCAACGGCGTCCGCGGCTGTCATCATCGAGTCCAGACGAGCCGAACGAGGAAGCAGCGATGACGACCCAGCCCGGGCCCACGCCGTCCCGCAAGCCGGCTCCGACCCTCGACGAGATCTTCGCCAATGCGAAGGCGGTCGACAGCATCGACGAACTCGCCCAGGACGGGATCTTCGAGGACGACGCCGAGCTCGACGAGTTGCTCGCCGACGTCCACCGGATGCGCCGCTCCAGCGTCGCTGGACGTGCGCCGGATAGTCATAAGCTCCGCTCGAGAGCACCTGCGCTCTCGCAAAATCGGGACGACGCCACCTCCGCAACCGCCGATGGCCTGACATGACGCAACACACATTGTTGACAGCGATCCACAGTCCGCCGCTGGTCAGAACCCTGATGATCAAGCCTGAACAGATCAACTTCTAGAGAGCAGAAACGGCGAGGTGCTCGCAACCTCCGTTTCCGCAGGTCGCGAGCCTGCGGCCCGCCACGCTCACAGCGCCAAAGCTCGGCTCGAGCTTCCCGAGACCACGGTGCTCGCAACGATCTTCATCGGCCCTGGTCAGAGGCCCCGAATTCGAGGTAGGGTCACAAGGGATAGCCCGCTCAATAGGGCATAGCAACGGAGTCGCTCCACAGTGTCGATGCTGAACGGCTTGGTCACAAGGGATAGCCCGCTCAATAGGGCATAGCAACGTACCGACGTGGTAGCCCTCGTGGCGGACGATCTCGTCACAAGGGATAGCCCGCTCAATAGGGCATAGCAACCGACGAATGACGCGAACAGCATTCGGCGGGACTTCCTGCCGTCACAAGGGATAGCCCGCTCAATAGGGCATAGCAACCCGAGCTGCCAGCTCTCGAACTGGATGAGTCCGGCCGTCACAAGGGATAGCCCGCTCAATAGGGCATAGCAACGCAACTGCCCGGTCGGTGCCGTAGTAGTCCAGTCACAAGGGATAGCCCGCTCAATAGGGCATAGCAACCGTAGGTGACCTCCAGGTACTGAGTGGGCTCGGGCTCGCGTCGCAACGGATAACCCGCTCAGTAGGGCATAGCAACGCCAGACGACCGCGCTTGGTCTCGGGGTGGACCGTCGCAACGGATAGCCCGCTCAGTAGCGCATAGCAACGGTTCTCCACCACGTGCTGAATCTCCTTGTTGAGGTCGCAACGGATAGCCCGCTCAATAGGACATAGCAACGGAACTTGCACAGTGCCTCGGCCATCGTGTCGCCAACGGTCGCAAGCAACAGCACCGCTCAGTAAACGCGTCGGAGAGCTGGTCCTGTCATCGCGCGGGTCGTGGACCTGTGCACGACACAGCACGCTGCCCCGACCCGCGAATCGCGGGCCGGGGCAGCGCTGGGTGGGTCAGACCTTGTCCGGCGCCACCCACCCCGCCGGGGTCCCCCACGTCCCGACGGGAACTCGGGCGATCGGGCGCGACGGGTCGTTGAGGCCCTGGGTGCTCAGGGCGTACCCGTTGCCCGCGTAGATCGCGGTGTGACCGTAGGGGGCGGCGACGGTGGGCCAGAAGAGCATCGCTCCCACCGGCACGTTCGCGGCGTCGGTCCAGCCGGTGACCAGCCCGGCACGCTGGTAGGCGTAGAAGCGCGGGGCGGCGTTGCCCGCGATCCGCGGCGTCGACCCCGACCCGAAGAGGTAGGAGCCGTAGGTGAAGGCGGCGCACCAGCCGGACCACATACCGTCGTTAACCCCAAGGCCAGCAGCCTCGGCGCCCGAGGGCCGGGTCTGCCCGACGTGCTCAGCAGCCCATCGGACCGCGGACACCCCGCGGTCGGCACCACACGGCGGGCTCTGGCGCCACTGGTCGATCACCCACGAGGAGTGGACGAAGCCGGTGCGCCCGCCACCGGCGACGAAGAACCATCTCTGCGAGGTGTACTTGCCGGTGGCTGTGGAGCCGTCGATCCAGCAGATCATGGTCACCGGGGCCCGGGCCGGGAGCTGACCGGTCGGCTGGCAGCCGAGCAGGCCCGTGTTGACGCAGTCCCGCAGGTTCGCGGCACCCTGTAGCGAGGGTCCGGGAGCGGCGGCCGCGCTCGTGACGGGGACGGCGACCACGAGAGCTGCGAGGGCGACGATCGTGACCAGGAGACGTCGCAGGAGCTGCGTCCCGGGGCGGTGGGCGGTGTGGTCCATGGCGTTCCTCTCGCCGAGGAGTGGGGGCACCCCGCCCTGACGGACAGCTACCCGGGTCTCCCCAGGGCATGGCACTCGATCACAAGCCCGGCCTCGTCCCGGGCCTGCTCATCGGGGAACACGAGGTCGTCCCGCTCAGGGCACGCCGCAGCGACGGCGGAGGCCACAATGAGGAGCACACCGGGGGTGCGGGGCGGGAGGTCCACGACGCGCTGCCTGCGGCGCGTGACGTTCAGCGGGACGACTCCCACGGTCGTCTCGAGTGTTCCCGACGTGGCTCGGTCCACTTCGCACCGCGCGGGTGGGTCGGTGGCCGGGATGTCCACGCGGCGCCCGTCGACCAGGACGACCGTGACGGAGTGCGGCGTGTGGTTCCGAAGCTCGAAGGGCGGCACCCTCGTTCCCTCCCCCGACGCACCTGACCGAACCTGCGCCGGATGAGCGCGCACGGTATCGGGTGGCCGTGTCAGCGAGGTTGTTGCGGTGTGTGACGTGCGGCCTGGCACGATTCCTCCTCGATCGGGTTACGTGATCAGCAGACGGACAGGGGGCGAGGCGTGGTCGCCGGGACCGTGGTGCATGTCGTGGGGGACGCGGACACGGGGTTCGACCAGAACAGCCCACCGCCAGGAGCCACGCGCCTGGAGCACCGAGCCAGCTGGCTCTCCCGGCTCGGCGAGGCCGACGTCGAGGAGGCCCGCCGGCTGGTCTCGACCACCTCCAGTGCAACCTTCTCCCAGACCCCGCTCGCCGGTCTGCTGAGCGCGATCCCAGCGGGACAGGAGCTTCTGCTGGTCACGACGTCCGCGGCGTCGGGAAAGCTCGCTACCGGACCGCTCGGCAGGGCGCTCGCGGCAGCGCTGACGAGGTGGCCCAAGGTCTACGGCTCGGAGATCGCGACGGTGAGGCTGGTCGAGGTCGAGGGCTTCAACGACGAGGCCGTCGTCGGGCCTCTCGGATCGGCTCTCGCCGAGCGTCGGGACCTGCCGGTCGTGCTGTCGATGGGGTCGGGCTCGACCGGGCTGCAGCTCGCCGCGATGGCCGCCGTCGTCGAGTCGGGACGCCGCTGGGAGGTCCGTGCGGTCGAGCCCCCGCACCCGCGGGTCGCGCTGCTCCCCGAGCAGGACTCGCATCCGCTCGTACCCTGGCTCATCCGGCTGGGCTTTCCGGAGCGGGTCCGACAGTGGGCGCAGAACCACACGGTCGACCCGGCTCTCGTCGACTACGCCAAGGACCTCTTTCACGCGCACAAGCGTGCAGTCGAGTCCAGCCAACCCGACGCGGGTGACCTGAGCGAGCTGGTACGCAGCGACCTTCGACGGCGCGACCGCAGCGCTGGCCTGAGCATCCGGTCATGGATCATCGCCGAGTACGAGCGGCAGCGCGCCCTCGACGTCCAGATCGACTCCGAGACCCCGAACCTGCTGGCCGACCTCGGTCGGCGTTCCCTGGGAGAGCTGTTCGAGGACCTCGAGGCGGCCGACCCGAGTCTCTTCATCGTGGAGTCGGCCCGCTGGCTCGCAAGCAAGGAGGTCAAGAACGCGAACACGTTCGCTGCGCAGAGCGTCCACCTCACCGCGCCCTCCTGGGAGAAGCTGGCGCCTGCACTGTTCGAGGAGAGTCCGGGCATTCCGGTACCGCCGGAGATGCCGCGGTTCCGCGTGCCCGGTCGGCGGCTGGCTGTGGTCTGGGCAGTCGGCATCGCTCGCGGTGGCGCCTGGGAGACCTACGCCGAGACCCTGAGCAGGCGACCGCTGGACGGCGAGCTCGTCGTCCAGCTCGGAGACGGTGTCGCCGCCCTGCATGGGGTCCTGGTGCACACCCCGGAGTCTGCGAGCAACGCCAAGGCTCAGATCGATCTGCTCGCGGACAAGGAGCGCTGGACGGGCTCGGCCTTCGCCGAGCGCGTCGGAACTCCGCTCGGGGTGGAGCTGCCGACCGACTCAGATGTCGCCGTGCGCGTCAGCGCTGAGCTGGAGCGGATCGCCCCCGACGCGGTGATCGTCGTGCCTACCGGCCCCAAGTCGCTGACCACCTCGATGCTGGCCGGGGCCTTCAGCTACACCACCCGCACCGCCCTTCCGCTCTTCCTCGAGTGCACGGACCGGCGATCCGAGCATCCTCGCTATCACCGCGTGCTACCCATGCTCGGGGCAGACGACCAACTGGTGGCGCTCGCCGAGATCGCGCTCAACCGCCTGGAGTTCGACACGGCGGCCCGGCTGCTCGCTCTCGGCTCCACCTCCACCCGAGAGCTGGTCCGTCCGGTCCGTGAACTCGGCACCGCGTTCTACCGGCGCGGCGGAGAGCGGGCCGCGGTGACCCTGTGTCGGTCCCGGCTGCGAGCGGTCGGACAGTCCGGACCGGGGATCGCGGCGTTGCGGCTCACGGTAATCGCCAACGAGGCGGCGCAGAAGCTGTGGAAGCACGACGAGACAACTCCGAAGGCAAAGCGCCGGATGGTCCAGCTCAAGAACGTTCGCAACGCCCTCACCGTGACCCACGGCACGCAGAGCCTGAGCCAGGCGCTTAAGAAGTTCGCGTCGATCGGTGGACACGCGATGAAGATCGACGAGCTCGTCGGCGGAACCCTGGGCGGCACGCCGGACGACTCGTTGGTTCGACTCCACGAGGACCTTGTCAGACGGCTGCAGGCGCGGTTACTCGCCGTCGGCTCCCTGATCCGCCGCGCCGGAGAGCTTTACTCCGAGGAGGCGAGCCCGTAGCTTTCCACCTCGCGCTACGGCGCACGTGGGATCCCCACAGCCCTCGCGGGCATCTGGACCGTCGTCCTCGGACGTGGCCCGACAGCTCGACCGTTCGGTCGGCATCGTCGTGCCCTCTGGGAGGTCTGGGTGTCCGCGTTCGTCATTCTGGAGCGTGCCGAGGTTCAGGACGCGACGTGGCAGGCGCTGAGCCGGCTGCGGCACTTCAACCACACCGGCTCCTCCTGCGCGGGACGGCCCGCGGTCACCGCCGGGCAAGAGCTCCGGTCTGGGTGCGAGCCCTGCGGTGACCTTTACGTCGACGCGCTCCTCCACGTCGCAGTGAAGGTGAGGGCACCGCAGGACACCCCGGCTTACGTCTACACCGTCGTCGCCAACTGGTCGAAGGACTGGGTCGCGAAGCGGAACGCCCGCGCCGACGGTGTTGCCAAGCCTGAGCGGCGTGACGGGGCGGTCGGTCGGATCCGGGTGGCGATCGCGACCGGTCCAGAGTCCCGTTGGCGCGACCGCCTACTGACCCTGTTGCTCACAGAGGCGAGCCGACGCGGGCGCGTGAGCGCGGAGGGCTGGCCCTACAGCGACCTCGTTCAGGCCAAGAGCCGATTCTGCGGGCGTTCGGTAACCGTCGAGGGGCTGCGCCGCGACGTCGAGTCGGTCCTCAGCGTCGTCGTCGACACCGTCGGCCATCGATGGCTGGCGGACAACGTGCAAGCACCGATCCAGCGCCGCAACGCGGAGTTTGGCGCTCTGAACCTCGACGACCCGGACCAGGCCGTCGACATCCCCGACAGCGGCCTGGCCCGGAAGACCGACCCGCTCGCGCCGCGGTTCTGGCGCGCGCTGCGCACCGCGCCGGATCCGGTCGAAGCGATGCGGTCGGCACTCGGCCCGGCGGCGGACGGACCCGCCGCTACCCGGGCTGTGCGCGCGCTCACCGTCGAGTATCTGGCCGATCTGGCCCGGATCCAGGTCGAGCACCGAGGCCGGCACGCGGTGACCCCCAGCGCCGTTCGTGCGGCGGTTCGGAGCCTCGCCGGTCCGCAGGCCGCACGCCGGCTGACTGACCCGCTCGTCACCGCGGTGGTCATCGCCACCCAGCCCACCCCCGCGAAGGGATCGTGATGCTTCCCGACTCCCCCATCGCCCGCCCGCTGCCCTACTGGCTCGGTCCGTGGTGCACCGACATCGTCAACGGGACCGTCGACGCGCGCCGCGGCCTCCCCCTGCCCGACGGCGTGGGCGCCACCCCGCACGTCGACGTGCTCGGGCGGGCGTTCACCGACCGTGCTGAGCGGGAGCGCATCCGGCTCACCCGCGCCACGGCCCGGCCGGCTCGCCGCCGCGTGGCGTGCCTGGCGCGCATAGAGGTGCTCACGGCTCAGCTGGACGAGCTGCGTGCCGGGCTCGCGGAGCTGGGTGCCGAGCCCAGCGCCGACGACCTCGCAGCTCGCCGGATCGGCGAGGTCGACGCCGCGGACGCACTCGTCCACGCTCGCCGGCGGCGCGAGCACCGAGCCGACCGTGCCCGAATGCGGTGTGCCGTGTCCGACGTCGAGCGCGCTCTCGGCGAGGAGAGGCTCGCCCTGGCCACAGCCGAGCAGCAGCTCTGTGCCCGCCACGAGCTCGCGGCCGCCCGCGTGCACCGCCTCCACGCCCACACCCTGCGCCGGATCAGCACCTACGAGCGGCGGCTGCTCCGCAAGCACCCCGCGGCCGAGCTGCTCACACGCAGGTGGTCGCACGAGCGGCCCGTCGTCCCCGCGTGGACGCTCCCGTCCGTCTGAACCCAGAGGAGAATCCCATGTTCCGACGCCCCCTGGCGGCGCTGTCCCTCGACCGTGCCCGCCCTCGACCGTTCACCACGCCGACGCCGCGCACCAAGGCGGAGGCGCACGCCGAGTTGGCCGGCCTGGTCGAGCGGCTCCTGCCTGCCGCGGTCGACGAGGGCAGCGCCGCCGTGCTCGACGCCGTCCTCACGGCCTGGGCCGCGGACTGGCTCCAGCGCGTCGACACCGAGCACCTCGACCACCTCGGCGCCCTGGACCGCCTCGTCGGGATGGCCGAGGAGGCAGTGGCTGCCGCCGAGGCCGAACACCAGTCGGCCGCCCACCGCCTCCGCCTCGCCGACACCGACCTCACCGCCGCCCGCACCCGACTCGGCGCCTGACAGGAGACCTGCCATGACCCTCACACCCCTCACTCCGCCGCATCCCGACCGGCAACCGCACCGGGTCCACGAGTCCCGTCTGTCCACCGTGGGCACCTGGGTCCTGGTCGTCGCCGCGATGGGGGCCGACCTCGCCGCCCTCTACTCGGTGCTGCAGATCCTGTTCCGCAGCAACGACGTCGTCGTGGCCGTCGGGGCGGTCGGCCTGCTCGCGGCCTCCGTACTGGCCGCCCACCACGTCGGCGTCGCGGCCGCGCAGCTGCGTGCCCGAGACCCCCGGGCCAGCCGGATGCTACGCAACTGGACGGTCGCGGGCTGGCTCGCCATCGGGCTCGCCGCGGCCGCGGTCCGGGTCGTGGCTCCCGGGTCGGCGTCCGGCTTCGGGACGAGCGCCGACGCCGGGCCGCACGCCCGGGACGTCCTTGTCGCGCTCCTGTTCCTCGCCGTGCACATGGCCTGCGGGCTCGCCGTGATGCACCACGCCCGGACACATCACAACCCGCTGGTCGCCGCGCTGCGTCGGGCCCGCCAGGAGCGACGGGCTGCTGCCGCGGCCGAGTCACGGGCCGGAGCGACCGCCGTCCGCGCCCGAGCAGTCCTCGCTCAGCATCGTGCCGAGCACCAGCGCGAGGTGCGGCGCTGCGAGATCGCTCGAGCCGGGGTGCTCGCCGATCTCGCCGAACTCCGTCACACATCCCGCGTCCTCCTCTCGATCGGGCTGCAGGACGCCCCGACGACCGACGGCCTCACTCGCCGCCTCCCCCTCGACTGACTGGAGACCTCATGTCCCGCTTCGGAATCGCATTCCCGCTCGTCGCCGCGGTCGCGCTGCTCGCCGCCTGCGACGGCGCCGGCTCGGCCAGCACTCCGGTCGGGTCGAGCGTCGGCTCCTGCCCGAGGGCGCCGGGTCCGGTCGCGCTCGTCGAGTCCGGTCGGCAGGGCAGCCCGGAGCCCGTGCTCGACGGGCGCGCCCGCGACCTGGTCATGGGACACGTCCTGAGCGGGCGGGGCGGCCCGCAGCTGACTCTGGTCTCGGTCGAGGGCGAGCCGCGGGTGGTCGCGGCGCACGCCTTCAGCTCCGACGCCGGCAACGACGCCGCACTCGCCGACGACCGCGCGGCCTTCCTCCGCGGTGTCGAGGAGGCGGTGGCAGGGCTGCGGGCCGGTACGGCCGAGGCGGACCCGCTCGGCGCCCTCGCGCTCGGCGCGCGAGCCGCGAGGCAGGGCACCGTCGTGCTCGCCGACTCGGGCCTGCAGACCGTCGCACCGCTCGACTTCCGACAGACCGGTCTCCTCGATGCCGACCCGGCCGACGTCGTCGAGCACCTTCGGGCGCAACGTCGGCTTCCCGATCTGACAGGCGTGACCGTCGTGCTGTCCGGGATCGGGGACGTCGCGGCTCCGCAGCTGGCGCTCGACTCCGGCCGCCAGGGCCGCCTCGTCGCGATCTGGAGTGCCATCGCGACGGCGGGTGGCGCCGCCTGCGTCGACGTCGACCGGACACCCCGGGTCCCGGCGGCCGTTACGGGGACTCCCGAGGTCGGGATCGTCGAGGTCCCGCCCCCGGCGAACCCCGACCTGAAGTCGAGCACGCTCGTCCTCCCGGACGACGAGCAGGTCGGGTTCCGGCGGGACACCGCTGACTTCCGGTCCCCGGACGCCGCCCGCGCCGCGCTGCGCCCCGTCGCCGAGTGGCTGACCGCGCACCCCGACACCGCCGTATCGCTCACCGGGACCACCGCCCGCGTCGGCGACCTCCCCGGCCAGCGCCGACTCGCCCTGCAGCGTGCCGACGCGGTCAAGGCCGTGCTGGTCGACGCCGGAATCGCGGGCGAACGGATCACGACGGCCGGGGTGGGCAGCGAGTTCGCCGGCTACACCCCCGACCACGACGCGACCGGCACCCTGCTCCCGGCCGAGGCGGCCCGAAACCGCACGGTTCTTTTGGAGATCCGGTGACCGAAATCGACATCCTCGATGCTCTCGGCCTCGATGATGTCGACCCCGCCCGGGTCCGCCAGCTCCGCATCGCCTTCCGGCGGGCCTGGGACGTCGAGATCGGCCGCCGGTGCCTCGGGCTCCTCACCGACATCGAGGCCGACGAGCTCCGCGCGCTCAGCGATACCCGCAGCGCCCGGACCTGGCTCGACGCGCACCTACCCGAGCACGCGGAGCTGGTCCGGGGTGCCTTCGAGCAGGTACGCGCGGAGTTCCGCGCCGCTCACCGGACGATCCAGTAGTCCGCCCGCTCCTCCACCACCCGCGCGCCGATGATCGCCCGCTCCGCGAAGCTCTGCTCCGAGGTCGGATAGAGCCGCACCTGGTCCTCGAGCGTGTCGATCCGGGCGCGGATCTCCGCCTTCAACTGTCGCAATTCCTCCACCGAGCGCAACTCGCACTCGAACACCGACAGCTGCACCCGCGGCCCATACCCCGACAACAGCATCGCGACGTCCTCGCGCCGCCTGTCGTCCGTGATGTCGTATGCCACCACCACGATCATATCAACTCGACCGCCTTCACTCCATTCTCGCTCGACAACGTTGGCACTCCACTTTGAACACCATTTGAGCGGACTATCGCTTGGTAGAAACTCGACTGATGCTCAAGCGATGCAAAGTGACCGTTGCTATGCCCCATTTGAGCAGCCTATCGCTTGCGACAGTGCCCCGAAACGCGATGGTGGCGAAGCTGATGAAGGTTGCTATGCCCTATTGAGCGGGCTATCGCTTGCGACC
>NZ_FNBE01000023.1:0-37133 GCF_900102195.1 Pseudonocardia oroxyli | reverse complement strand
GTTGCTATGCCCTATTGAGCGGGCTATCGCTTGCGACCCTACCCGTCGAGAGGGCAGCCTGACCAGCGGCGATGAAGATCGTTGCGAGCACCTCCCCGCCGCACTCCTCAGATCGATCTTCGACGCGTCGATAGCCGAGCCCGACAGGCCCCTGAGCTGCACCGACAGCAGTTGCGAGGACCTCACTGGTTTTGGGCCCCGAGAAGTGGATCTGTTCACGCATGATCATCAGTGGCCTGACCTGCGCGGATAAGGTCTGCACGGCGAGCGGAGTGACCTGTGTCACTTCCACCTCATCGCGCGGTAGCCCTTGGCGGGGTCGAGGATCGCCGCGGCGAGCGCCTTGGCCTGCAGGGACATGCCCACGCGGAGGGAGACTCGGCGGCCTGCGGACGGGTGCGTGACGAGGGTCAGCATTCTGCGCTCATAGGCGGCGAGGAAGGCGTGGCGGGCGTCCGCGCTCATTCGGGCGCCGATCTCGGGCTCGACGGTGAACTGTTCCGGGCGGATCTGGCGGGTGGCGATGCAGCGCCAGACCACGACGTCGACGGTCATGGGCCGGAACTCCTCGACCAGGTCGAGGGCAAGCGACTGGCGCCCCCAGCGGTGTCGGTGCAGCAATCCGACGAGCGGGTCGAGCCCGGCGGTCTCCAGCGCCGCCACGCATTCCTGCACGAGCAGCGTGTAGCCGTAGGAGAGCATCGCGTTGACAGGATCAGGCGGCGGGCGGCGCTGCCGCCCCTCGAAGCCGTACGCCGGGTCGATCCAGCGCCGGGCGTGCTGGAAGTACTCCCGAGTCGCGCTTCCCTCGGCGCCGAGCAGCTCGTCGTGGCTCTGCGCGGAGAGCGCGGCGTCGGCCGACGCGCGCAGTCGGTCCGCGCCTTGAGCTGCGAGATCGTCCTCCGCCCGTCGCCCGGCGCGGAGGAGGGTGACCCGCATGTTGTCGATCTTGCCGACGACGAACTGCGCGGCCAGCTCACGGCACGCCTTGTCGTCGTCGGCGATCCGGTACTGCGCCCGACGGGTCGTGGGGTCCGTCGCGAGCGGTCCGACCAGCCGCGACCCCATCTGCCCGGTCGAGGTCAGCAGCACGACCTCGATCCCGCGCTCGGCCGCGCGCTGGAGGAATGCCGTCGTCAGCCCGACACGGCCGTAGCAGACGACCTGCCGCACGCGCCGCAGGTTGAGCCGCAGCAGCGCGTCCTCTCCGTCCACGACGACGAGGCGGTCGCCGCGGACCCGGATGAGCGACCCCTGCCGGTCGACGTAGACGGTGGTCTCCAGCGGGTGCGAGACCGCCTCGGCGGCGTTGAGCGTCGACGCGGTCACGGTCGCACCGAGGAAGCGCACGCCCTCGTCGTACGACACCACGTGGGACTTCCCGCTGTTGATCTCCAACCGCAGGTCGCTGAGCTCGGTCCCGGCGCTGACCAGCGCACGCTCGCCCTCTCGGCGGACTCCACCGGGATCGCGAAGTCGTCGCCGAAGCGGATGACCCGCCACCCGGCCTCCAGCATCCTGCGGTCGAACTCGTGCAGGTAGAGGTTGCTCAGCAACGGCGAGAGCACACTCCCCTGGTGCAGGCCGAGGCCGCGGTCCGGCGTCGCGGTTCGCCCGCCCTGCACCGGCCGGTCCAGCAGCTGCCCGACCAGGTGGATCACCCGTTCGTCGTCGATCACCTCGCGCAGGCGCCGCAGCACCTCCCACTGCGGAACCCGGGTGAAGAAGTCTCGGACGTCGGACCGCGCGACCCAGGTCGCGCCCTCGTCGCGCGCATCGGTCAACGCGGCGATGGCGTCCTTCGGGCCGAGGCCCCGCCGGTAGCCGAACGACCACGGCAGCAGGCCGGGGTCGACGACCGGGTCCAGCTCGTCGAGCAGGGCGCGCTCGACGACACGGTCGGCGAGCGGTGGGATACCCAGACGCCGCACACCCCCTGACGGCTTGGGGATGTCGACGCGACGAACGGGATCCGCGCGCCAGGTTCCCGCCGCGAGCTGCTCGGCGAGCTCGACGATCCGGCCGGCGGCGCGGCGCTCGAAGAGGTCGACCTCGCGATCCGGCTCGCCGTCGTCGAGCGCCGACGCACGAACCGCACCCCAGGCTCGCAGGAGGGACTGCTCGGTGAAGGCTCGCGCGAAGATCTGCCCCACGCCGTCACTGCCCCGGGGTCAGCAGGATCGGGTCGAACGCACGGGCCCGCTGGCTGCCCGGGACGACCTCGCGGTTGCGGATCTCCGAGGCCACGTACACACAGGTCGTGGCCAGCAGGGCGCCGACCCGGAGCATTGCGAAGGACATCGCCACGGTTCCTCCGGTGGTGTCGACATAGCTCGGGCGATCGCGCCATCCGCGCCGCTCCAGGAGGCCGACGACGAGGCTCTGCGCCTCCGCCACCGCCACCTCCGGATCCCCGCCGTCACTCAGCTCGACCCACTCGACGGCCACGCCGTCGGCTTCGAGCCCCTCCCGCAGCGCCGCTCTCATCACGGTGACCTGGGGCGTCCCGACTGCTACCAGCACCGCCGGTCGACACGAGTCGACGAGCCACTCCGTACTGGTCCGCTGCCCCGTGCGCACCGCCCGCGCGGTGTAGCCGGAGCGGTGACCCACCGGGATCACGAGGACCTCGCGCTGCTCCAGGCCTTCGAGCGCCAGCCCGATCCGGGCCGCCCGTCGAGCGGCTCGGACGATCTGGAACCGGTAGAGCGCCACGCACGCGATGAGCACGAGCACCACCGCGGCCAGACGCAGCAGCGGGTCGCGCCAGTCGTCGTTGCCGAACAGGTCCACCGCGACGTCGGGCAGCACCGGCGCGAACAGCACGCCCACGAAGACGCTGCCCAGGTAGGCACTCGCCCCGGTCAGCAACCTCCGCAGGCTGCTCATCAGCGGGCGGCGACCCGGCGCCCTCGTCCGGTGTGCCGAACGGGCGGGAGTTCGACGGGTTCAACGTCCACGGCACCGAACCCGTGGCCGGTCTGCGCGCCGATGCCGGCGATCTCGGCGAACCCGAGGAGCGCGGCGAAGAGCCGGGCGACCTCGGTGTCCGCCTTCCGGTTCAGCCCCAGCACGACGCTCCCGAGGTAGCCGGTCTGCATCGTCACCTTGCCGACGGGCGCACTGACCGTGTGGCCGTCCATCTCGACGAGGTAGACCGACGACAGCAGGTCGGCGCGGAGGGCGGGTGGGACCGAGAAGGCGGCGGGGGCGAACCGCTCCCATCGGTTGAGCAGTGACTGCACCATCAGCTCGGGTTCGGGGAGCGCCAGGTCGCGGTCGCCGCGGGAGAAGTACAACGGGCTGACGACCTCGATCCGGGCCCGACGCACCGGAGCACGGCCGGCAAGCTCGCCGAACTCTGTCGAAGCGACGTCGGAGGCGACGACGCGATGCGCGCGATCCCCGAAACGCACCGCATCCGGGAGCGGCGGCGAGGTGTCAGCGGCGAGCCAGCCGAGCCGCCAGACGGCGTAACCGTCTCCCGTCGCGGCCGGAGGCCGGACGGCGAACGCAGGCGGACGCCCTGGGGCGGGGTGCCCGAGGACAGCGCAGGCCGCGCCGTGGAGACGGGCCGGGTAGACGTCGAGCGAGTCGGTCGCGTCGACGAGCAGCTCGATGATCGCGGGCATCGTCACTCCTGGGTGGTCGTCGAGACTCGGGCGAAGGTCAGCGGCGCCTGGCCCTCGGTGACCAGCAGCACGACGGGCAGGTGCCACGCGGCGGCGCGCTCGTCCGCACCCCAGGGCACACCGTCGGCGATCTCGCCGGTGACCGGCTCGCCCGCCTCGGCCAGGCCCTCGGTGAGCACCGTGCTGAGCACCCGGTCCCCGTCGATCCGCACACGGACCCACCGGCCGGGTCGCCACGCCCAGAGGTGGGTGCCGATGGGGCGCTCGGCCGGGGCGGGCCCGTGGTGAGCCCCGCGGAGATCGGTCCATAGGCAGGAGTCGGCGCCGAGCAGGTCCAGTGTGGAGGCCCAGGTCGTCCAGCCGGCGCTGGACAATGTGCCCGCGACGAGGTCGCTCACGCGGCGGCTCCTTGGAGCAGTGCCCGCACAGCGGCACCCGTCGGGTGCTCCGCAGCGAGCTCGGACAACAGCTCACGCCCCGCGCCGGACAGCCGGAGCGACCCGTACCCGCGGGTCGTGCCCCCACCGATGCCGACGAGCTGGTCGTCGATGTCGCGCAGGGCCAACAGTAGGAGGCCGCGGTCCGCCGGTGTGAGCTGGTCGCCGGGCCGGGTCGGCTCGACGGTGAGGGTGAGCGACCCGCTCTCGACGACCTCGTCGCTGAACAGCAGTCCGGTGCGGGCGCCACCGGTGAAGCGGTCGATGCCCACGTGGGACCGGTGCACGATCTCGCCCGACACGACGCTGTCGGAGAAGCTCAGCCGACCGACATGCCCGGTCGGGCGTCCCCGTCCCGGCGCGCTGGTCGTCCACCCGAACAGGTCGCAGACCCGGCAGGTACCGCAGGCCGCGCCCTCGTCGGTGTGCGGCATGCAGGCCGGCTGCCCGCACGAGCGCAGGATGTAGCCGCACCGGGCCCGCAGGACTCCCTTCCAGGTGGTCCCCGGGACCAGGGCCGAATCGCCACGGCGGAGGATCGGCGCCCGGTTGGCGGGAGCATCCTGCTGCGGTACCCCACCTCCGATGTGCAGGGGGCCCGCGAGGACGAGCCCCACCGAAAGCTCGGCGGAAGGGCCCGCAGCGGTGGAGCCCTTCCACTCCCGAACCCAGCGGGTGTCGGCAAACTGCTCTTCCCGTCCGCCGAGCAGGGCGCGTAGACCCTCCGGAGTCGCCGGGTCCAGGACACGCAGGCGGACCCGGGTGACCCGCGTCCTGCCACGCCCGGTCGAGCGGCCTCGACCCACGATGGGGCGCCAGCGCGCCAGCACGGCACCGAGATCGTCCAGCTCAGCGCGCTGCGCGCGGTCAACCCGCAGGTAGAGGGACACGGCCGAGCCCGCGGGCAGGACCTGAGCGGAGCGGAAGGTCGAGGAGGCGGCGGCACCGCGCACCGGGTTGATCGCCGTCGAGCGCAGGAGCTCCGGCTCGCTGTGCCGGGTCTCGCTGCCCAGCAGACGCAGCCGAGACGGCACGGTCTCCGGATCGCCGCCGGGCGTGCCCAACCAGGCGTCCGCCGAGTCTCCAAGATGCGACCTCAACGCACCGGCGAGGGACGACGGCGGGGTCCACGCTCCGCCGTCGCGGGCCAGGTTCAGCGGGAGGTCGATCGCGCCGCCGAGCTCGGGCGCCGATACCCCGCCCGGGGTCTCGAAGAGGAGATCGACCTGGATGAATGCGACCGTCATCGACGCGCTCCCCGCCTCGAGGTCTGGACGACGAGATACTCCGACAGCCGCTGGGCCAGGCCGGCGGCCTCGTCGGGCGGCAGGTCCAGCGCCTTGCGGAGCACGTTCAGCCGGCTCTCCCCCAGCGACCCGTACCGCCGCGCGCCCAACAGGACCCGCTGGCCGGCCTGCGCATCGGAGCCCCCGCCCGTCTGCGCCCAAGCGCGGAGGTCGGACACGAACTCCGCGCCGACCCCGGTCCCGAGCACCTCGATCACGAGCGCGTCCGACCTTCTCCGAGCGCTGCGAGACGGCTGCTGGATCGGCGCAGGCGCACGCCACCGGTCCAGCGACACCCAGCCGTTCCCCTCGGCCCGTCGAAGGCCGGTCCCCGTGCGCCACAACCGGTCCAGCCCCACAACGCCGGGATCCCCGTCGAGCTGGAGGACGAAGACCGACCCCGCGGCCACCGCGAAGTCTCGCGGCTTCGGAAGGTTGCTGGCCGCGTGCCACCCCCCGACCGTGGCCGGCCTCAGATAGGCGGATGCGACGGTGGTCCCGACACCGAGCAGGGTGCCGATCTCGACGAGGTCGGGGAACCACGACGGCCTGCCGAGCCCGTCGAGGAAGATACCCGGCGACAGCATGCGCAGCACCAGCCTCCGCGACGCCGGGTCGTACCCGTCGAAGCGGGGCCGCTCGTCGACCGGGGTCGCTCGCAGCTCGGTGAGCCCGGAGGTCGAGCGCCTGCCGCCGAACCGCACGAGCAGATCCGGCTCGCCGAGCCAGCCACATTCCGCGTCGAGGTCACCGTCGACCAGGCCGGTGAGCCGAGTCCCCGCGGCGAGGGCCCGGCGGGTGAAGAGCTTCCCCTCGACGGCCCGTCCGTCACGGTCGAGCTCCAAGCGGGTGTTCTCGACTGCCTGCCCACCGGTCACGGACCCGCGGCTCGCCTCGAGCGGCGAGCCACAGGCTGGGCACCGCGCCGGGAGGTCCTCGGTGAAGGCGGCGTCTACGGGGGCGTCCCCGTCGCAGGCGTACTTGCACCCGAACACCGACAGCGGCCGCAAGGCGTCGTCGGAGGGGTAGAGCGGGCCGTACCGCAGCCCGCCCTCGAAGAGCCGCAGGAACTCGTCGTCGGAACTCGTGTCCGGTCTCGGTCCGCGGAACCGGCCGAGCCAGGACGCGGCCAGCGCTCCGCGGACGACGCTGCCGGGGATGAACCGGTGGGTGTCGGTGAGCCAGCCGGCATCCGGCTGGGTGCCGAGGTGAAGGGGCTGGCGGGCCACCGCGTCGAGCCGGATCATCGCATGGCTCCCGCCAACGCCAGGACCGACGACGCGAGGTCCTCGCTCGGTGGGTCCACACGCTGGAGGTCGACCCACCCGAAGCCACGGTTGCGGTCCGCGCCAACGCTGTGGACCGCGAGCGCGGACGCCCACAGGACGGTCTCGTGCCTGCGCAGGTCCTCGTCGGACAGGGCGTCGAACCGGCGGATCTCGAACGTGGCAGTCTCGGGCCAGCGGAACTCGGCGGCGAACATGCCACCCTCTACCGCCGTTCCGGACTCGTCGTCCTTGCGGATGCGGGTGCCGACCCGCACCTCGGCCGAACCGGCGACGACATCGCCCCAGTGCCACGGGCTCTGCGCGCGGCCGCGCCCGAACACGCTGTCGACCAGGGTGGGGGCCAGACCGAGTGCGGTCGCCTCGGCTCGCATCAGGCCCTTCAGCGACGAGCCGGGAATGATCACGCCGGGGTCCACCGTGTCGTCCACCCCGGGCGCCGCGCGGCCGCGGCCCACCCGGACGGGCCCGTGGAAGGTGATCTGGAAGCGCAACACGGTCACCGCCACGGCCAGTGCCTCTCGATCGTCAACGCATCCGCCAAGGTCATGACGGGATTCGGCAGGAGGAACGGCGCGGTCAGGTCCGCACGGCCCAGCCGTCGGGCAAGGGCCGCCACCGCCACGTCGTCCTGGGCGACGGCAGCCAGTCGGGCGCGACCGGCCGCGGGGAGCCGACACACCGCGTCGATCATCGCCCGCCTTCCCAGAAGGTCCTCCAGGCTCGGCGCACACCGGCCGTCCGACAGGTCGGGCCCGTCCGCGGTGACGTCGATCCAACAGACCGCCGCCCGTTCGGCCTTGTGCGCGGACTTGGCCCGGCGCAGGGCCGACTCGGCCAGTTCGACACTGTCGGCGAAGGGGCGCTTAGCGTGCGCAAACACGATCCCCGCCGACGCCGTCGGCGCCGCGATCGCCACTTTCGCCTTCTCGCCGTATGTGCGGGCCAACGCTGCTGTGCGTTCGCCATAGCCCACCAGGAGCCGGGTCACGAACTCCCAGGCACGGTCTGCGGTCACCGACGCGAGCAGGTCGTCGCCGCCGACCAGGTGGGGAACCACCGGGAGGTACTTGTCGCCGTCCCGCGTGACAGCGACTGTCGCGTCGACCAACGCGGCGTTCACCGCGGCGGCGAGATCCTCCGAGAGCTCGCCGAGGTTGACCCTCGTCTGCTTCAACGAGGCGAAGAGATCGCCGAACCGGTTGCCGTCCACGAACACCGTGGCGAGGTGGTTCGCGTCCGGCCCACCGACTGCCGCCAGCTCACCGAACCCGTCGACCACCCCGATCGGCCTGCCGATCGCCTCCTCGACCCCGAGGCGCAGAGCCCGCTCGGCCGCGAGCCCACCCGGCCGCAGTACCTCCGCCCACTTCGGGTCGACGGTCCGGCTCCACTGCCTCCGGTCGGTGCGGTGACCGCCTTCCAGGTACCGCTGCGCGCAGTCCGCGCAGATGGCGACCCCGGTCGCGTCGCCCGGGTCGATGCGCGCCGCCGCCACTACAGCGGGGGCGAGCCCACAGGCCTGGCAGAAGCGCACCATGGGGACGTCGGCGGGCGGGGTGGGCAGCGCGATCACCCCGGACGAGCCCGCGCCGATACGGTCCCGGCCGGCGCGTCTCGCCGCCGCGCCGGCCTCCAACGCGTCGCGGTAGTCCGATCCGCTGCGCAACTGCACCTCCCACTCCGCGGCCGGCGCGAGACGGTGGAGCAGCACGGCGACGTCCCGAGCGATGTCGTCGGCGACGACCGCGGTGGTCGTGGGCGCGAGCTGCACCGACAGCTGACCGTCGGTGCGCTTGCCGGTGGCGTTCTCGACGCCGTGCGCCTCCCACGCCGGCTTCGTCCAGTCCAGGATCCGGTCGTGGTCGAGCAGCGCGGACGCCCCGCGCCGGCCACGCAGAGTCGGCGTGCGGGCGAGGTAGGACTGGATGCGCTTCGCGCTGACGTCCAGGTAAAGGGTCATATCTGCTCCCTCGGCACCGAGACGGGCAGGCCCTGCGCAGGATGACTGACGTGCGGCAGCGGGACGAACGGCTTGGCCTCCCTGCCCAGGCGCTCTCCGGTAGTCGCGACGAACCAGGCGAAGGACCGGAAGGACTCAGCACCGTTCGGCGTCCCCCGGTCGTCGCGCCACGGTTTGACCGTCGGGTAGCTCACCACCCGGCTATCGACGTGGTCGGTGTGCAACGCGGCGGCGGTGAACCGCCAGTTCTCGTCCATCCGCTCGCCGTGCTCGGCGGCGAACGCGGCGACCAGCTCGTCCGGGTCCGCCTGCGAGACGGTGTCCGTCAGGTACCGCCCCTCGGCGTCCTGCAGGGTGACGGTGAGCTGCTCGACGCTGCAGGATCCGAGCCCGACCCCCTTGCCACCGCCCACGTGGATGCGGAACTGCGGATCGGTGGCCTTATACGGCAGCGGCTGCGGCCGGGTCAAGAAGAGCCGCTCGGGCTGCAGGCTCGCCACGATCCCGCCGATCTCCGCCGCGGTCAGGCCGTCGACAACGAGAGTGACCTTCCACTCGCTGTCCTTCGGTGCGAGCTCGGCCCGTTCGCTGGTTCCACCCGCCGCGGGATGTTTCTTCCACCTTCCCCGCGCCTCGTCCGTGTCCGGGTCGGTGTTCCAGTAGAACTTGCGGCCGCGCAGGGATCTGGGGGTCGTGCGGTCAGGGACACCCCACCGATTTCGAGGCTTGTCCTTCTCTCCCGGCTCTCCGTCCGGATCGTCCAGGTAGAATTGGCCCGACCCCGGCTTCGGCGCGCCCATCGCCGGAAGGTCGACCTCGACGAGAGGCCCGCCCACCGTCCTCGGGGCGTCGAGGATGCGGACGTGCCCCCGGTAGCTGAGCTGCTCGGCTCGGCGGCGGTCCGCTCCACCCAGCCCGGCGAGGCGGGTGTCCGCGCTACCGAAGACGCGGCAGCTGGGGCACAGGTCGTTGGGATCGTGACAGGCCTTCATCCCGTCCAGCACGCGGTCGCCCGCCGCCCTCAACCCGGCGGAGCGCCAGAGGTACGAGAGCGCGATGGCGGTGACGAAGGGGCCCGCCGTCGGGCCGAGCCACACGACCTGGTCCTTGTGGAGCCAGGCTCGCGGACGGTGCCAGCGGCCACGCCCCGGAAAGACGCGGTGGGTATCCGCACCCAGAACATCGTCCAGGCTCTCGCCGCCCACCAGCCTCCGCTGTTCGTCCTCCAGCACCGGTCTCGGCTGCCCGGCGGTGAACTGCTTGGCGCCCTCGGCCGCCTTCAGGAACGTCTCCCACGCCTCGTCGCCGAGGCCGAACGATTGAGGCTTCGACGGGAGCCTCCCTACCGCGCAGAGATGCGTTCCCCGGGCGGGCACGCGGGCGCCGTCGTCGGTGACGAGCACGATCCACTCGCCCTCGGGGTCCAGCTCGACCGGGGCCTCACGGTCGTAGATCTCGCGGCCGTTCTCCCTGATGAACTTGTTGGCCAGGGTGAACCGCTGCCCGGTCGACACGGTCCCGGTCCCGCCCGCCGCGTCGGCCAGCTGCAGGAGCCCGACCCACTTCGTCTCCGTGCAGCGGATGAGACGGGTGGGCCGCCCGTCGACGGCCTCGGCGACGACACCGAGCTGCCATCCGGTGCGCAGGGCAGTGCTCGCGACGTCCCGGTAGACGGGAACGAACTCGTCGTCGAACACGCGAAGGCAGCTGCCGGCGAGGGTCTCGTGCATCGAGCGGAGCGCGCCGTGCAACGACGAGCCGGGCACGAAGTGGGTGCCGTCGGCGGTGCGCGGGGCCCGCGCCACGACGTCGCCAGGCACCCGTGGCCCGACACCACGGACCAGCAGCGGCGAGGCCGCCCGCAGTCGGGCGGCGATCGTGCCCTGGTAGCGAGTCGCGCCTCCGGCCGGCGACCTCAGGGTGTGGTGCCCGGCCGGTTTGCTCCGCGGCGGGGGTGACCCCGGGAACGGAACGAAGGTGTAGGGGTTGACGAAATGCTCGCGCGGACTCGCCCTTTGTCGCTTCTTCTCGGCCTCCTTCTCACCGGCACGTCGGCGTTCGACAGCGGCGGCCCGATCCTCAGCCTTCTTTGCGGCTTTGGCGGCGGCCCACCCCTCGATGTCGGGATCGTCGAAGTGCGCCTGGACCGCCGAGCCCGCAGGCAGGACCCAGATCCCCAGGCTCCCAGCTGCCTGGTCCCTGAGGTCGGCAGGTACCCCGTAGCCCGGTAGGAAGAGCACACCGTGCCGCTCGACGGTGAACCCCAGCTTGGACGCCGGCCCGGACGCCCCGCTGCCTACAAGTTCCGCACGCCCTTCGACCAGGTCCAGCAACCACTCGCCGTCCTCGGTCTCCAGGTCGCCGATCTGGCCCTGCTGAAGCTCCTGTTGGAACATGTTCTTCTTCAGCTCGAGCCGGATCCACCGTGCAGCGGCCCGGTGTGGGGCGAACTCCACGGTGTTTTCGTCGACTCGGACCACAGTCACGCGCTCGGTCATCCCCGCAACACCCCGATTCGCCCCACGCTCGTCCTCACACATCCCCTGACGGACACGACGCGGACGTCGTCTCGTGGAGATCAGTTCGGAGTGGTCGACGCGTCGTTAGCCGCCGACAGGATCGGGGACGACGAGCGGGCCTCGACGATCGCCAGACGCGCAGGGATCTCGCCCGCAATAACGGCACGGAGTGGCGTCCTGGACTACCTGATGTCGCACAGGTGCCGAATGAGCCGCTCGGAGCGACACCCACACGGGTGAGACTCGCATGGTGGCATCACCCTAGCGTGGCCTCATGGATAGCGTCGAGTGATGTCGGAGACCGGGTGCCCCGTCTGAGCGATGTGCATGGTGTGCCGATCGACCGACGGGCTCCGGGTCCGGACGATGTCCGGCCCCGCAGGCGAGGTCTGCTGGACGGCGTGCGAGAAGCACGCGCACGGCTGGGCCCGGTGACCTTGACGCGGGACGCGATCGTCGGGCTCGCGCGCGAACATCGCGAACACCTCGGGCTCCCACTGAAAAGGCTCCCACAGAAGACTCCGCCGGGATGACCAATCGGCGCGATGACGTTCCCCGACGCCCTCCGGGATCCGAACGAGGCCGCGCACCTGTTGCACCAGTACTTCATTCGCAGAGATGAGCGTGACGGCAGCCCCTTCTACACCGGCGGGCAGTTCGAGCGCTTCGCCGGCGGCGACCGCCCCGACGTCGCCGACACGTTCACCGTGGACGACCTCGTCGCCGTGTCCATGCTGAGTGTCACGGTCCCGGGGCGGGCGGCACTCAACATCCTCGGGCCAGACGCGGGCGAGCTCGCCGAGTTGCTTGCCGCCATCCCCACCGACGTCGACCTCGTCGACGCCGAGCCGCACATGATCGATGACGGGTCGGCCGCCAACCACCTCTGGCAGGCGTTGCGGAGTCAGGCCGGCATTGGCCCCGTCGTCGCAGGCAAGCTCCTCGCCCGCAAGCGCCCGCGCTTGGTCCCGGTCATGGACAGCGTCGTGCTCAAGCGCTCGGTCACTCGGGTCGCGGATACTGGCTCGACCTGCGTCACCATCTCCGGGCTGACGACAAGGCGCTCGCCACTCTGCTCGACGACGCCCTCAAGCGAGTCGGGCTCACCGGGGAGGTCGGCACGATCCGCGCGTTCGACGTCGTCGTGTGGCTCACCGGCAAGAACGCCCTCGAGGAGAACCAGCGCATCTACATGTGAGACCAAAGCCGGACCGCGTCCCAGCTGCGGATGGGCTGTGCGACAAGATGTTCGGGGAGGACAACTGACCATCGGGAGCGACGTGGCGACGAAGGCAGCATCCTCGACCAGGCCATCGGCCAGATCCAGGACGAGGGCCTGCGCGCTCGGATAGCCCGAGAGGTAGAACTCCTTCGCGGCTCCCCCGCCGCTTCGGCCTGGTCTTCGACCGCCGCCTGCCGGAGGCCGTCCGTCTCCCGACCAAACGGCGCCGCCATGCAGCCCACCTCCGCCGTCGCGCTCACTGCCCTTCCAGCTAAGACAGCAAGACGGCCCGCTGCACGTCGGGGACCGCGCACCGCGAGGCCACTGACGGAAGCGGCTTCGACATCGCCGCCCTTACTCGAACCGACGACGGGCAACGGCCCATAATCACCGTCGGGGTCAAGCACGTCGACCCGTTCTCGCGGCCCCTTCTGGTTCCGCAGCGCTACGCAGCTGCGCTTGCGGCGTTGGGCATAACCGCAGCGACCACTGCGACCGTGATCGGCTCCCACGGCAGTCAGTTCCTCCGGTCGGTCCTCCTCACCGACTCCGTGCGCCGAGGCGGCAATACAGGGGTCGCGGTCGCGGATTCCGCGCTCGCAGTCGTGCTGAGCCGTGAGGACGATCCCATCGCCCGCGACGTCGTCCACGACCTGGGCCGTGCCCAGGGGGTGGTCCCAGTGGCTTGGTGGACGTTGGCGTCGTTCCTCGATGCGACCGCGCAGGAACCGGAACTGGCGGACTGGGCGGACTCCATGCGAGCGCGGTACGTCGACGTGGTCCAGTCGACCTAATCCGCTGCTGGACGACTTCCGACGTTTCGCCACGAAGGAGGGCGTCGACTGGCTACGGTCCCGCCCATGCTGGACGAGCTGGGCAAGCTGGATCCCTCTTCAAGCGTCGCCCCCTACCGCCAGATCGCCACCTGCCTGTACGCGGTGATCCGCGACGCGGCGCCGGGGACGCGGCTGCCGTCGAACCTTGAGCTGGCCGGCCACTTTAGGGTCGCCCGCATGACGATCCGGGCTGCGGTGGCCGAGCTCGCGCGCGATGGCCTGGTCGTCACCAGACAAGGCTCAGGGGTGTACGTCGCCCCTCGCAGGGGGCCGGGATTCTTCGACGTCGTCGACGCGGTCCGCGACGAGCTCGCAGGATCGAGACAGGACCGGCTGCCCAAGGCAACCGTAGTCGCGCAGAACCATGGCGTCTCCGATCAGATCGCCCGCCGTGCTCTGGACGTTCTGGAAGCGGAGGGTCTCGACCGCGACGTCCGACGCACGCCGAGGCGCGTCGACGTCGACGCGGCCGAGCTCGCATTGGGCGCGGCGGTCACCGCGGTCGAGGCCGCGCACGCGTCCATACCCCACCAGCGGACCTTGAGCGGCGGCCAGCGAGAGCGGGTCGCAGCGCTGCTGCGTGGTCTCCAGCAGGTCACCAGCTCCGCGACGCTCACCAGTACCGCGGAGTCGCTCGAGCTCGCCCAGCAACACCTCCGCGCTGAGGCTGCCGTTCTTGACGCCGCGCAGCTCGCCCGCGACCACCTCGCCGAGGCGAACCCGCGCCGCTGGGCCCACGTCCACGCCGTCGCCGAACGAGCCGCCGAACTCGCCACCCACCTCACTCCCCACGACGCGGCCGTGCTCCGGGCGGCGGCATGGCTGCACGACATCGGCTACTCCCCCGGCATCGCGTCGAGCGGCTTCCATCCGCTCGACGGCGCCCGGTTCCTCGCCACCACCGACACGGACCCCCGGGTGGTCGCGCTCGTCGCCCACCACTCGGCCGCCGCGAGCGAGGCCGTCGAACTCGGCCTCGACACCGAGCTCGCCGCGTACCCCGACGAGCACAGCATCGTCCGAGACCTGCTCTGGTGGTGCGACATGACCACCGGACCCGACGGCCGACCGATGACCTTCACCGACCGCATGGCCGAAGTCCGAGCCCGCTACGGGCCCGATCACTACGTCAGCCGCGCGATGGAGCACGGCCTGCCTGCCCGAGCCGCAGCGTTCGAGCGAGCCGAAGCCTGGATCGGCGAAAGGCGTCCTGGCCTGCTGCCTGAGAACGACGCCGGGTCGCTCTAAAGCTTCGCGGTCGGCGCCGCGCGCCCAGATCACACGGCCGCGCCGTGCCGGCCTGCCCCGAACTGTCGGGGCCTGCTTCTAGCGTCCAGGATCGTGAGCGACGAGCCCGAGTCCACACCCCGCACCGTCCTGACCCGCCTGGTCGCCATGACCTTGAGCGAGGACCGCGCGCTCACCCACCTCAAGTCCAGCTTCGTCCGGGTCGGCGGCGAGATCGTCACCGACCCGGACCTCGAAACCGACGCGCCGATCGTGATCTGCCCCCCGCCCATCACCGAGCAGCAGCAGGCGGCGAGCTGACCCGACCCCGGGCGACGTCCACCGGCTCGACGCGGTGCGGCCCAGGCACGCTCCTCCGCCGGGGTCGCACCGCGTCGTCGTGCACGGCCCGCGAGGTCGACACCGCCCGACGGCCGGGCGGAGTCCCCTCCGCCCGACCCTCGGGCTACAGCACTCGGATCGTCTCGCAGACCCACTGCTCGCCGAGCTCGAACGATGCGGCCAGGGCCCGACGGCGGCCGCGGAGCCGGACCGACGCCGCGACCTCCACCGCTCCCTCGTGCGGCTGCACAGCACGGACGCTGAGCAACCTCGCCCCGCCATGGGAGCCGGCCCGGTCGGTGGGCAGTGCGGCCAGGTAGCGGAGCACTCGGGGGTTGACCAGGTCCCGTACCTGCCGGGGCGACCGGCGCTGGTCGAGCACGTCCACCAGCATCGCCACGACCGCGGCCGCCTCCCGCAGTGCCTCCTGGTCTTGCACGATGTCGACGACCGGGTCGCCCGCCGGCAGCGGTGTCGGCTCCTCGACGACGGGGTGGTGCCCGCACCTCTCGCACGGGCCGAGCAGCTCCTGGCCGTCCCAGATGTAGCGGTAGCGGGGCTTGAGCCCGAGTGCGGTGCGAAGAATGTCCTGTGTGGTCTCCTCGCTGTCGCGGGTGATGGTCATGGCGGCCTCCCGGCAGGGTCGACAGCCAGCCCGCTACGGATGGGCGGTTGCACGTGCAGTTGGTGGGGCTGGCTGCGGGGCGCGGTGCGAAGCGCCCGCCCTTTCCCCCGCGCCCGACTCCGCCCGGCGAGGCTCGCGCTCCAGGGCGGCCCGAAGGGCCGTCAGCGTGAGCTGATGCGAAGCACCCTGGAACGTGAGACCGGGCGGAGTAAGCGGCCCCACCCAGCAGAAGCAGCCCGGCCGGAGGCCCGACCGAGGCCGCCCGGCGGCCCAGGCTGTCCAGCTCCGGGGCGGTTCCTCCGCGATCAGTGTCGTGGTCGAGTACGCGGTCACCCAGGTGAGAGGGGACTAAACCCATAACTCTTTGCCGGCCAGCATTCCATGAGCCCAGCACCGGCCTCCAACCAGCGACAGTGTCGTCAGGAGCCACCCCTGCCAACCTCCACAACCCCGGGCCACGCGCAGGGTTTCGCGCCACGAGGCGCTCCACGGTCTGATCGTGGCTGCGCTCCGACTCAGAGTGGCTGTTGGGGCGAGTCCGCCCCAGGTGAATGTCGGCCGGCAGCTGCCCGGTGTTCTGACCAGTGCCGGGAGCCCGATAGAGCGCCCCGAGCTGTCTAGTGGCCCGGCCTGCCGGGTGTGATGTTCAGCAGCAGCCCAGCTCGAGGGTGCCGAGCCGGTCAATGGTGGCCGTGACGACGTCGCCGGGGCCCACCGGAACGGCGGCGGTGAGACCGCCGGAGAGCACGACCTGCCCAGCGTTGAGACCTCCGCCCTCGGCGGCGAGCCGCCGGACGAGCCAGGCGACGGCCGCTGCGGGATGCCCGAGCGACGCCGCGCCGGACGCGGTGGCCACGACCCGCCCGTTCTTCTCGAACACGACACCGACCAGGCGCAGGTCGATGCCCTCGGCAGGAATCGGGGTGCCGACGACGAACCGGCTGGCCGAGGTGTTGTCAGCGACTACATCGGCCATCGTGAACCCGTAGTCGACGAAGCGGGAGTCGAGAACCTCGATGCCTACGGCGACCCCGGAGGACGCGGCGAGCACATCGGTGGCGGTGACGTGGGGTCCCTCCAGGTCTCGACCAAGGACGAAGACGATCTCGGGTTCGCAGCGCGGCTGAATGTGGGCAGAGGTCTCGAGCGGCTCGCCGATGTCGAGGGCGCCCGCGGCGGGCAGGAACCCGTGGATCGGGCTGTCGACGCCGACCTGGGCCTGTTTGGCCCGAGCGGTGAGCCCGAGCTTCCAGCCCGCGATGGCCTCGGTCTCGGCACGTAGCGCACGCTGGACCCGGTAGCCCATGGGGATGTCGAGCTCGGGGAACTCGTCGGTCAGCCGTGTGATGGGGGTGCGATCCGCGGCCGCCTTGGCCAGCCGGGCGGCCAACTCGGAGATGCTCACGCTCATGCGACCCTCACCGTGACCGGCCCGAGCCGGTCGAACTCGGCCCGGAACACATCCCCCGGGGACAGCGGGACGGCCGCGTGCAGCGCGCCGGTCAGGATCAGGTGGCCGGGTTCGAGCGCCACGCCCTGCTCGCCGAGGGTGTTGGCCAGCCAGGCGACGACGGCGACCGGGTCGCCCAGGGCGGCGGCGCCCGCCCCGGTGTCGACGAGCTCGCCGTTGCGCGTCAGCGTCATACCGATCAACCGGGTGTCGAGCTCTCCGACCGGGATGATGCGACTGGAGGTCGCCATAGCGCCGTTGGAGGCCAGGTCTGCGACGGTGTCGGCGAGCTTGATCCGCCAGTCGGCGATGCGGGAGTCGATGATCTCCATTCCCGCGACGACACCGGCCATCGCGGCCCGGGCTCGGGTCACCGTGACGCCCGGGCCCTCGAGCCGCTCGCCGAGGACGAACACGATCTCCGCCTCGACCTTCGGGGCGATGAACCGCTCGAGCGGCACCACGTCGCCGTCGCGGTAGACGGTGGAGGCGAGGACGGGACCGTAGTCCGGGGTGTCGATCCCGAGCGCCTGTTGCATGGGGGCGGCGGTGAGGCCGACCTTGTGCCCGACGATCCGGTCACCGTCGGCGACCAGCAGTGCGGTGAGTTCCTGCTGGATCGCGTAGCCGTCCGCCATGCCGAGCCTGGGCTCGGCGTCGGTGAACGGAGGGATCGGCGTACGGGTGGCGCGGGCCGCGTACAAGGCGCGGGCCTTCTCGACGGGCGTGGTCATACCGAGCGCTCCTCGGCCAGACCCGGCGCCAGGAAGTCGTGGATCAGGGCGCCGAGCTGCGTCGGGACCTCGTACTGCAGGAGGTGGCCGCAGTCGGCGTAGAGGTGCAGGTCGCAGTGCCGGAGGTGCTCGGCGAGGTAGAGCGACGCGTCTGCGGAGATCGTCGCGTCGTCCTTGCCGTGCACCGCGAGGACCGGGTGCGAGACGGCCGGGAGCATCGTCTCGTCGTAGGTCGGCATGGGGGCACCGGCACCCATCGCCGCCTGGAAGGACCGCTGGACCTCCGGACGCACGGCGGTGGCGAGCCGCTCGGTGACGTAGGGCTCGATACCGGGGACGGGCCGGGACAGCTGCGCGTCGACCAGCGTGCCCATGGCCGCCTCGTCGGGGTTGCCGTAGAAGTCGGTCAACGTCGTGAGGTTGGCCTTGACCGGGGTTCCCCCGGCGGCTAGCAAGACGACCCGGTCGACGCGGTCGGGGACACGGAGGATCAGCTCCAGTGCCACCCGGGCGCCGTAGGAGTGCCCGACCACGTGCACCCGGTCCAGGCCGAGTGTGTCGAGCAACGCGAGCACGGCGTCGACCCGGCGGGCGAACCAGGGGCCCGGCCCGGCGGGCACGTCCTGCGGGTGTCCGCTGCGTCCGAACCCGACGAGGTCGGGCACGAGGCAGCGGAACCGGTCGAGCGCGGGCAGGATCGGCGCGAAGCTCAACGCCCCGGTCGCCCCCGGCCCGGTGCCGTGCAGGAACAGCACGGGCGGTCCGTGCTCCGCGCCCGCTGTCGCCAGATGGGTGGTGTCCGGGCCGGTGGCCACCTCGTCGATGTTCACGCGAGCGTCCGCCCGAAGAGCTCACGGATGCGCTCCCACGAGGTCGTCGCGCCCTCCTCGTGGTAGGCGGGGAGGCCCGGGAACATGAAGCCGTGGTCGGCGCCGTCGTAGATCTCGACGGTCGCGTTCGCCCGGGCCAGCTCGTCGCGCAGCGGCTTGTTCACCTCGAGCGAGGCGAGGGTGTCAGCCGCGCCGAACGCCACGAACAGCTCGGCGCCCAGCGACCCGACGCTCAGGTGCGGCGAGTCCGGCTCGTCGGTCACGCAGAATGACGGGTGCATCGTCGCGCCGGCGACGAACTCGTCGGGCCGGGCGGCGAGCAGCCGGAAGGTGAGCCGCGCGCCCACGCAGAAGCCGACGGCGCCCTTGGCCCCCGAGCCGCGCGCTGCCGGATCCTCGGTGACCGCCCCGAGCGTGGCGGCCACGTCGGCCAGCACCTTCGCGTCGTCGAGCGAGCCGACGGCCTTCATGAGGCGCTCGAACTCCGGGGAGCCCGGGCCCTGGCCGATCCCGGACAGGTCGAAGGACATCTTCGGTTCGATTCGGTGGTAGAGGTCGGGCAGGACCGCGTAGTAGCCCGCCTCGGCCACCTTCGCGGCGACGTCGTAGATGTCCTTCCGTAGCCCGGGGCCGTCGTGGAAGACGACGACCACCGGATGGGGGCCCTCCTCGTCCGGATGGCGTACCGCGACGGCCATCGGCCCGTCCGCGGTCTGCACCAGAAGTTCCTTGTCGATCATGTCGATCCCTCTCCCCGCGTGCGCGCGGTGGTGACCCCGAAGCCGATGATCCATTCCCGGATCGGCTGGTAGAACGACGACTCGGTCTGGTACGGCCCGGCGGTCTGCACTGCCGCGTGGGCCGCGATCCAGGATCGGATCTCGTGGATGGAGCTGCCGCCCTGCTCGCCGAGCCACTCGACGCTGAGCGTGTCGAACGCCCCGAGATCGCCTTTCGCGAACAGCGCGAGGAGCTCGCGGTCGAGGTCTGGATTCAGGTCCATGAGCGGTGACTCGCCGCGTGCGAACGACTGACCCGCCTGGTAGATCTGCTCCTCACGAGCCTGCTGCTCGGCCGGGGTGCGGCGCTTGTCCACCAGGTATGCGGCCGCCTCCGGGGTGGCTTCGCGCAGCCGTGGGATCGGCACGTCGTGCGACAGGCCGCCCGAACCGACGAACAGCACCCTTCGGTCGAGCCGAGCAGCCCACTCCCCCGCCGCCTGCCCGAGTCGACGGACCCGCCGCAGCGGGCCCAGCGGCTCGGCGACCGAGTTGAGGAAGACCGGGATCACCGGCCGCGCCGCACTCGAGCCGAACAGCAGCTCGAGCGGCTGGGAGAGGCCGTGGTCCACGACCATCTTCTCCGACATCGCCACGTCGAGATCTGCGTTGAGCAGGTGGGCGATCAGATCGTCCGCGAGGGCCTGCGGGACGTCGAGGTCGCCTGCGCTCGTGCCGTAGTCGCCGATCGCCGTCGCCGCGGTGCCGACGCAGAACGGCGGCATCAGCTCGTACCGGAAGCCCTGATAGTGGTCGGGCCCGAAGATCACGACCAGCTCGGGGTCGAACGCCTCGGCGAACGCCCGGGCCTCCCGCAGCGCGTCCGCCACGGCGTGCGCCACCGACTCACCCGGGTCGGCGGTGTGCAGCAGGGGCGAGTGCGACATGCAACAGAGGGCGAGCTCGGAGGCCATCGTCAGATGCTCAGTCCACGCAGCGCGGGCACGACGTGCTCACCGAACAGCTGGTAGGACCGCATCGTCTGCTCCTTGGTCAGGTTCCCGAACGAACCCCAGTTCAGGAAGTTCCCGCAGCCGATGGTCTCCATCTGGTCCACGATCTGGTCGCGGACGATCTCCGGCGTCCCGACGCAGATCGCGCCCATCCCGACCAGGGCGTCGAAGGAGACGTCGTCCCCGGCGAACGGGCGGAAGAAGGACTGGTAGTGCTCGTAGCCCGCCGGCACGTTGTCCAGGTCGTGGAACACCGCGGCCTCCTTGAACGCCGCGAACAGCGCGTTGAAGGCGGGCTCGGCGAGATCGCGCGCCTCCTGCTCGGAGTCGGCGATGAACACGTTGCGGCACACCCCCATGTCACTGGGCTGCGCCTCGCGCCCCGCGTCCGCGGCGGCCTTCTTGTAGCCGTCGAAGATCGTTCGCATCTGCTCGGTGGGCGAGAACACCGAGGTGAACTTGAAGTTGTTCTGCGCCGCCCACGCCACCGTGTTCGGGCTCAGCGCAGTGACCCAGATCGGCAGCTCCGGACGCAGCGGACGAGGCCAGATGCCCACGTTGTCGTAGTTGTAGAACTCGCCGTGGAACGACCAGGTCGGCTCCTTCCAGGCGGACTGGATGAGCGCCACCGACTCCTCGAACCGGGCGCGGGTCTCCTCCATCCTCACGCCCTCGCGGATGAACTCCGGCTCGTCGACACCCCGCCCCAGCCCGACCTCGAGCCGGCCACCGGTGAGGTGGTCGAGCATCGCGCCCTCCTCGGCGAGGCGGCGCGGGTTGTGGAAGGCGGTGATGTTGGCCATCACACCGATGTGCATCCGGCTGGTCCGCTGGGCCAGCGTCGCGACCAGCAGGTTCGGCGACGGGCTGATGCTGTAGGGGGTGAAGTGATGCTCGGAGAAGAAGACCCCGTCGAACCCCTGGTCCTCGGCGGCGACCCACGACTCGAGCTTCCAGTCGTACAGCTCCTTACACAGCTGCGGGTCGAACTTCGCCGGGTCCGAATCGTACGGGTAGCTGAAGATCTCGAAGAGCCACGACTTGACCACTTGGTGCTCCGTCCACTTTGACAGTCGGTCCGTCCCACGGTGTGAGGGCAAGGACGGCCTCTGTGAGGCAGGAGCGACGCTAGGTGCCAGCCGAATGGTCGGCAGTCCGCTCTCCGCTCGACTCGGTCCAGTTCTCGCGCCGACTGATGCGCCCCGCCACCGGCAGTGGCCCGAGACCGCGCGAACCGGATGCCAGACGTCGCGAATCGGCTGTCTCGCTGCGGCCAGCGGCTTACGATGTCCCCGAACTGCGGCGACTGGCGCTGAGTTCGTCACGGTGTCGTGATGAGCGCAGGAGGACTGTGGGGTGGCAGAGCAGACCCGAACCGGACAGGGCGGGCTCGTCGAGATGGATCCCCCGGCGGGCACGCTAGTCCGCACGAGTGACGTCGACGAGGCCAGTGCGGCGATCTCGCGCGCCTATGCGCCCAACAAGCTCCAGATCGCCAGCCGTCCGAGCCGGTTCGAGATGCGCCTGTGGACCGCCGCCATGCCCGGTGTGGAGTTCGGCTACGTCGAGCTCGGTACCGACGTCCGGCTCTACGCGCCCCCACCGCGGTACTACGTCGTCGTGCTCGCCGGCGTCGGGCATGTTCGTGTCGGCCAACGACGGAGTTCGGTCCTCGCGACAGGCGGTCGCGCCGTCGTCGTCGCCCCCGACGAACCGGTGCATTTCGAAGACTGGAGCCAGGACTGCCGCCTGATCACCGCCCGGTTCGAACCCACGGCGCTGGAGAATGCGCTCGCCTCGCTGCTCGGACGGACCCCGGCGACCCCACTGCGCTTCAACATCCGGCTGGACCTCGACGAGCCCCACGCCGGTGCATTCCTGCGCACGCTGCAGCTCCTGCGATCCGAGTCCAGTCGGCCGGACGGAATGATGGCGGACCCGCTCATGGCGGGGAGTCTGGCCGGCCTCACGATGACCGCCCTCCTGCGCGGCCAGCCCCACAACTACTCCGTCGAACTCTCCGATCCGGGGCGCAGGACCGCGCCCGCCAGCATCGGTAACGCCCTCGACCTCATCGAGGCGAAAGCGGCGGAGATCGCGTCGGTCACCGATCTCGCCGCGGCGGCCGGGGTGAGCGTCCGAGCGCTCGAAGAGGGGTTCCGCCGCCACGTCGGCACACCCCCCATGACGTACCTCCGTGAGTTCCGACTCGCCCGGATACACGCCGAGCTGACGGCGGCCGACCCCGACTCGACGACAGCCTCGGCGATCGCGCGGCGCTGGGGCGTGCACCACTACGGGCGATTCGCGGCGAGCTACAGCAGCCGTTACGGAGTCAGCCCCGCAGAGACGCTGCGTCGTGGGGGCAGCGCGGCGGTCACCGGACTGCTGTCGAGAAGCCACCCGAATCCGCTCGGCTGAGCGGTCCGGGACGCCTCGCCTGATCGGACCGTCTTCGGTCGCCGATGCGCAGTCCTCGCGATTCACGCAGCGCGTCAGGCTACGGCCGTTGTCGTCGCAGAACGCTACAACGCGGACGGCCTGCCGAATGCCATGCTCCCTCGTGATGATCGGTCAGCGGGAGATGCGCCTGTGTCCCACCGGTCGCGCGGGAGTTCATCACGACACCAGCGAATGTCGACTCTGTTCCACCGCACGGACCCCCGGGTCACCGCAGTAGGTCGACCGGATCATCGCCAGGAAACCCCATACCGCACGAGCCACCTCGGCTGACGACGCGCCCTCATCGGCGTATCGGGCGATTAGGTAGGCCGGAAGGAGAAAGACAATGGCTGGGAGAGTCGAGGGCAAAGTCGCCTTCATCACCGGCGCTGCACGCGGTCAGGGGCGCTCGCACGCGCTCCGGCTGGCGCAGGAGGGTGCCGACATCATCGCCGTCGACATCTGCGAGGGCGTGCCCTATGAGGTGAGCCCGCCCGCGACCGAGGACGACCTCGCGGAGACCGTGCGCCAGGTCGAGGCACTCGACCGGCGGATCGTCGCCAAGAAGGCGGATGTCCGCGACTTCGACGCGGTCAAGGCCGCGGTCGAGGAAGGCGTCAGCCAGCTGGGTCGGCTCGACATCGTCAGCGCGAACGCCGGCGTCGTCGGCACCCCCACCCCCGCGGAGTCGCTGCCCGAGGACGAGTGGCGCACGATGATCGACATCAACCTGAGCGGCGTGTGGCACACCGTCAAGGCGACGATCCCCCACCTCAAGGCCGGTGGCAACGGCGGCTCGATCGTCCTCACCAGCTCGGTGGCGGGTATTCGCGGCTACGCCAACATGGCGCACTACGTGTCGGCCAAGCACGGGGTCGTCGGGCTGACCCGCACCCTCGCGATGGAGCTCGCACCCGCCAGCATCCGGGTGAACAGTGTCCACCCCACCCAGGTGAACACAGACATGATCCACAATCAGCCGATCTACGACCTGTTCGCCGGCAAGTCCGGCGCCAGCAGGGACGAGTTCGCCGAGGCGTCGAGCCGGCTGCAGCTGCTGCCGATCCCGTGGGTCGAGCCGGTCGACATCTCCAACGCCCTGCTGTTCCTCGCCAGCGACGAGGCTCGATACATCACCGGTGCGGCGCTGAACGTCGACGCAGGCAGCTACCTGCTCTGACCGACCGCCGGACGTACTCCGGGGCTCGCCCCGACGACAGATCCCGGGGCTCCACCGCACCGTCGTCGGCGGTGCGGTGGAGCCTTCCGGGCCACCGCTTCGTGTCCGGAGCACCACGCGACCAGTGGTCGGATCGTGCGCTCCACCGTCCGGCAGCGGCTCCTCGTGCGCGCCGTGCGCCGAGGGTCGACGCCCTCAGTAGACCGTGGACGAGAGGTCGAGGCCGAGGGCTCGGACCTTCCGGTAGAGCGTCGACCTGGCTATGCCAAGCGACAACGCGGCCTGGTTCTTGTTGCCACCCGCGGCCTGCAGGGCATTCATGATCGCCTGGGCCTCGGTCTGCTCCAGACTCGCGAGCGGGCGCCGCGCTCCCCGAGCGAGATACTCGGGAGGCAGGTGCTCCACACCGATTCGGCGTCCGCTCGATCGCCCCACGACGAGCCGACGGACGAGCGCGTTGAGCGAGTTCAGGTTCCCCGGCCAGTCCAGACGGCTGAGGGCCTGGATGGCCTCCGGTGTCCACTGCACCTGCACAGCACCCTCGGTCTCCCGCTCCGTCAGGTGAGCGACCAGGTCGGAGAAGTCCTCGAGTCGATCTCGCAGAGGGGGTACCTCGAGCACGGCGGTGAATGAGTCGAGCAGCGCGTTGTGCCTCGTCGAGTCGAACGCCGGCTTCTCCGCGGTGGCCAGAAGCCTGTGCGGGGACGCTCGGCGGAGGGTCGCGAGGGCGGCCAATGCCGATGTGGGAGTGAGCAGCTCGACATGTCTGATCACCAAGGACACGTCGGGGATGTCGAGGAGAGCCTCGAGATCACGACACCATCTCTCGGCTCCCCGCGAGGATGCGCCGGCGGCATCGATGACCCGGACGTCCCGCCGGCCCTGAAGGGCCTGTGTCACGGCCAGCCGTCCCGAGCCGGCTTCGCCCGTCACGAGGACCGGTGTCCGGCTGCCCATGTGCGCCGCCGCGTCACGACAGAACGCCCGCCACGCCGCGCTCCGCCCGACCAGGCCCGGGAGCTGGGTGAATCCGTTCGCTTTCGAGGTGCCCTCGACGGCTCGACGGGACTGGGCCTGTTTCTTGATCACCAGCACCGCGCCCGCATCGTCGGTCTCGTGGGAGACCGCCCGACAGTCCACCGTCAGGACCTGCCCGTCCGGGAGGGTGAGCGTGGTCGGGCCCTGCAGCCGGTCGACGAGGCTGCGACGGGCATGTTCCCAGAGCAGGCTCTGGTCGACCCCACCGAGGAGCCGGGCCGCCGCGGCGTTGGTGATGATCGTCTTCGAGTCGAGCGCGATCACGGGATGACGAGCGTCCCGGTTGTGTGCGGTGTAGGCGTCGAGGAGCTGCTGCTCGCGGTGTGAGGCCCTGATCCGCAACGCCTCCGTGACCGCGGCGACGAAGTCGATGACCCACGGCAGCATGATCGGAGCCGTGTCCCACAGCCGACAGATCAGGGAGACGCTTCCGAGGAGCCGGTGGTTCACGGGGTGGATGATCGGCGCGCTCGAGCAGCTGAACTCACGGAACTTCTCGGAGAAGTGCTCGGGGCCTTTGATCATCTCGGGGCGACCGGTCAGCATGGCGATGAGGCTCGTGGTCCCGACCGTCGACTCGTCCATGTTGGTGCCGGGAGCGACGCCGAGATTGTCCATCACGGCGGCCAGCGCCGGGTCCTTGACCCAGCGACGGAGCAGCCGGCCGTCTCGGTCGGTGAGCACGAGGGCGTAGGCGCCGTGCTCCAGCGCCGCCTCGTACTTGGCGACGATCGGCGAGACGGCGCGGGCCAGGTAGTTGTCGGCTTCCGACTCCAGCAGATGCCGAGGCTCGACCCTTTCAGGATGCAAACCCTGCAGCCGCGACCGCCGCCAGGAGTCGTAGACCGTGGGACGGATGACTCTCGGGGGCGACGGCAACTGCGCCACGGCGGACGAGAGAACATCGTCCCGGGCCTGCGAGAACTCGCGAAGCCAACTCATGAGCAGGATCCGTCATCAGGACGCCGGGATCCAGCGGGGAGGGCCGTCGCTCCCCACGATGGTGCCTTCCACGGCCGCAACAGCATGAGCTAGAGCCTCCGTCCGCCTCCATTGGCAGCACACGAATCGCGTTGCCTTCGCGCCAGTGGAGGCTACCCATCCCACTCCGCGGTCAATTGTAGCGAAATGGGACGGTGTCCATCGATCAGCGAAGGTGGGCCGGCCGACCATCCGGCCCACCTTCGGGAGCGACGCGGGCGACAGAGTCGACCGCTCCCTCCTGACCGCCGCGCCCTACAGCGCCTTGAGCTCCGGCAGCACCTTCTCGCTGAAGAGGCGCATGCTGGCCTCGGCCTTCTCGATGGGCATCCCCGCGTAGTAGAAGGCGCAGTTCAGGTCGTAGTCACCGATGACGGCGCGGCGCGCCTTGATCTTCTCGATGATCTGGTCCGGCGTGCCCCAGGTCTGAGCGTTGACGTAGCCCTCCGCGGCCGCCTCCTGGCCGGCCTCGCGAATCATCGCCGCGACAGCGTCGTAGGACTTGTACCCCTTCGTGTCGCCGAAGTGCACACCGGCGAACTCGTAGTGGCGCATGACCGTGGTGAAGTACCGCGAGATGTACTCGGTGGCCAGCTGCTTGGCCTCCTCCTCGTCCTCGGTGCACACCACGAACTCGGTCAGCGTGGGCGGCGGCGCGTCGACGCCCTGCGCCTTGCGGTACTCCTCCTGGTAGGTGGAGATCAGCGGCGCGTGCTGCTCGATGGGGAACTGGACGAACGTCGCCATGGCCGCGCCCAGCTTGGCCGCGACGCTCAGCGAGTCGGGGGACATCGCGATGCACACCATCCGGTCCCGGAAGCCCCTGGGCGGAGCGGGGGCGAGGGTGGCCTCGGGCTGCTTGAAGAAGCGGCCGTCGCCGACCGCGACACCCGTGTCGAGCGCGTTCAGCACCAGCTCTGCAGCCTCGTCGAACCGCTCGCGTGACTCGCTCATGTCGATGCCCATGCTCGCGTACTCGCTGCGGGCCAGACCGCGGCCCAGACCCAGACGGACCCGGCCGTTCGCGAGGATGTCGAGGAGGGCGACCTTCTCGGCCACGCGCAGCGGCTGGGTCCACCACGGCAGGATGATCGCGCCGGGCACCAGCTCGATGCTCTCGGTCCGGGCGGCCAGGTACGAGAGCAGCTGGGTGTTGTCCGGGCACATCGAGTAGTCACCGTCGAAGTGGTGCTCGATGCACCAGATCGCGGAGTAGCCGAGCGACTCGGCCAGCTCGGCGAGGCGCAGCTCCGCGGCGTAGAGCTCCGCGTCCGTCATGCCGGTGTCGTGGTTCTGGAAGAGAAGCTGAAGGCTCGCCTTCACAGCAGATCTCCGTTCGTGTGATTGTTCGGTCGGTCGAAACTTGTGTTGCGAGATCGTCGGGGTCGACGGGACGACGGCCTCACCGGGAGAGCGTCATGCGCTCATCAAGTTCGCGGTGATTCCAGTAGCGAGGGGCATGGGATGAGCCGTGGTCGGCGAACGCCGCACGATCCCCCACCCTCGCTGGATCATGCAATGAAGATCGGTCCCGGAACACCGCAGGCGATCGCCGTCGCCGAACGCGATCGCACCTCACGATCAGGTCGACGAGGTACGTCGTGGTGTCGTCGTCACGGTCGATTCGGACGCGACGAGCCGATCACCAGCCTCGAAACGGCTACTCAGGAGTCTAGATGGCTGCGTGATCGGGTAGCGGAGGAACGAGTCCTGCGCACGCGAAACCTCACGGTGTCAACTCCTTTGTCCTATCGCCTCCGAGAAAGGCGACCACCATCTGTCCGACTGCCTCGACCGAAGAGGCTACGGACAGGTACCGCAGCAGCGATGTAGCGATGCGCTACACCTTCACAAATATTCTCCGGGACCGTCGCAGGATGCTACATCCCGTTCCGGCCGACGAGTGGGACAGTGCGAGAGTCGTGAACCGGTCCATCGGGCCCAGCGCTCGATCGTCGGTCACCTGATACGGAGGAATGCCGCAGCGACGCCGCACCCCTGAGCGCCGTTAGCGGTGGTACGCAGCAGGTCGGTGACCCCGCCCCTGCGTGCAGGCGCGAGAGGGAGACGCCCGATGCAGCACGTCGAAACCGCGGTTGCCACATTCGCGCGCACTCCCGTGTCGGTACCGGCCAGCCGTTCCTCACGTCGCCGACCACCCTCCGAGCGATGCTTCCCGCGTGGCTGCTTGCACCCATCCCGGTGACAAGGCGGCTCGCGAACAGAACAGAGAGAACACTCCGACTCCCCGATCGTGCGACCCGTCGGGCGGCGCCGCGGGACAGGGTGCCCCTGCACTCGCAACTCCGCACTTGTCACATTGAGAGAGGACCTCGCACATGAGAGAACTGACCACCATCGTCAGCGGCATGTCCTTCACGGAATGCCCTCGGTGGCACGAAGGCCGAATCTGGTTTTCTGACTTCTACACGAACAGGGTTCTCTCCGCGGCCGCCGACGGGTCGGACCTGCGGACCGAGCTCGACGTTCCGAACCAGCCGGGCGGTCTGGGCTGGCTGCCCGACGGACGGCTCCTCGTCGTGTCGGCCCGCGACCACACCCTGCTCCGACGCGAGCTCGACGGTCGGGTCGTCGTGCACGCGAACCTGAAGGACCACGTCGGCGGAAACCTCAACGACATGGTCGTCGACTCCGCCGGTCGGGCCTACGTGGGGAACTTCGGCTTCGACCTGGGTGCAGGGGCGGATCCGGCGCCGACGGCGCTCATCAGGGTCGACCCCGACGGAACGGTCAGTGAGGCCGCGGAGGGGCTGCACTTCCCGAACGGCAGCGTGGTGACCGACGACAACGTGCTTGTGGTCGGCGAGACCTTCGCCAACCGGGTGACGGCATTCGATATCGACGACAGCGGACAGCTGCAGAACCGGCGAGTCTGGGCCCAGTTCGGAGACGTGCCGACCGGGCCGGACTTCGGCACCGTGCTGAGCCAGGTCAAGGTGGCACCGGACGGCTGCTGCCTCGACGCCGAAGGAGCGCTGTGGATCGCCGATGCCCTCAGCGGCAAGGTGATCCGAGTCAAGGAGGGCGGAACCGTCGTCGACGAGATCCAGGTCGACAGCGGCGTCTTCGCCTGCATGCTCGGCGGCGACGACGGTCGAACCCTCTTCCTCTGCGCTGCCCCGGACTTCGATCCCGCTGCCCGTGCGGCGACGCACGAGTCCCGGGTGCTGACCGTGCGGGTGGACGTGCCGCACGGCGGCCGTCCGTAACCTGTCCGCAGCGCTCGGCACGAGATCACCGTCTCGGTCGAGTGTGGCTGCATCCCCTGAGAGCGCGCGACCGAGGTTCAGGAGCCGCCCGACCGAACCCCCGCCGTGAACGGCGTTCGGCCGGGCGGCTCCTGAGCCTCACTGCGGGGCACCGTTCCCGCGCGAGCTGCCTGCCCCCCTCGCTCTCAGCCGTCTCCTTCCACGCGAGCCACTCACGAATGGACTTCCCTTTGTTCGATCCGGTAGTCGACGAGACACAGCTGAGGCGCGCCTTCAGTGCCTTCCCCTCCGGAGTCGCCGCGGTCTGCACCCGGGTCGACGACCTCCCCGTGGGTGTGGCGGCCAGTTCATTCACGACCGTGTCCGTCGAGCCCCCGCTCGTCTCGGTCAACATGCGCCACGAGTCGACGACCTGGCCCCTGCTGCGAACGGGTAGGCGCCTCGGCCTCAGCGTCCTGGCCCTCGGCCAGGAGGACGTCTGCCGACGGCTCGCAGGCGACGCGGCTCGTCGTTTCGACGGGACCGACTGGACGGGGCACGCCGACGGCGGCGTCTTCATCGAGGGGGCGACGATGTGGCTCGACTGCAGTCTGCACGCCGAGATCCCCGCCGGTGACCACGACGTGGTCCTCCTCCGGATACACGGAATCCGCATGCACCCGGAGACCGAGCCGCTCGTCTTCCACGGAAGTCGATTCCGCCGACTCGCCACGACCTGAGAACACGGCCGCTCCGCTAGAAGAACAGAGACCTCCGGTGACAAGACGCTTTCCGACCACCACATCGACACAACGCATGCGCGCCGCCCTGGCGGCCCTGCGGGCGGGCGAAGCCGTCGTCGTGACCGACGACGAACAGCGTGAGAACGAGGGTGACCTCATCTTCGCCGCCGAACTCGCGACCCCGGAGCTGGTCGCGTTCACGGTCAGACACACATCCGGCTTCCTGTGTGTCGCCCTCCCAGGCGAGACGTGCGACAGACTCGGCCTCACCCCGATGACGCACGACAACCGGGACCATTACCAGACCGCCTATCAGGTGACGGTCGACCTGAAGGGGACCGGCACGGGCATCTCGGCCGCGTCGCGCGCCGCGACGATCGCCGCACTGGGTTCCGCCGACGCGCTGCCGCAGGACTTCGTCCGCCCAGGTCACGTCGTACCGCTGCGGGCACGTCCGAACGGGGTGCTCGAACGACCCGGCCACACGGAGTCGGCGGTAGACCTGGCCCGCCTGGCTGGGCTGGCTCCCGCCGGGGCGTTGTGCGAGATCGTCTCCGCAGAGCGTCCGGGTGAGATGGCCCGCGGCGACGAGCTCGTGCGCTTCGCCGACGAGCATGGCCTTGTCCTTCTCTCCGTCGCCGACATCGTCGAGTACCGGACCGAGCACGAAGCCCGCTTGGTCCGGGTCGCGGAGACCGCCATGCCGACGTCATACGGCACATTCCGCGCCCTGGGCTACCGGGAGCAACTCACCGGAACCGAGCACTTGGTGCTCACCGCGGGCCGGGTCGATCCCGAGGTACCGGTCCACATTCACCACGAATGCCTACTCGGCGATGTCTTCGGCGCAGCCTCGTGCACCTGCCACAGCGAGCTGAGCGAGGCTTTGCGCACCTTCGGTGACTCCGGACTCGGCGTCATCATCTATCTGCGAGGCCTGGGCGGGACCTCGTCATGCGGGCTCCTACGTCCGAACGCGGTGCCACCGCGGGGGGCGGAGATCATCGCTTCCGGCATCTTCGACGATCTCTGCCGACACGACGTGGCGGCGGACCCTCGCCGTGGAACGAGCGCGACGGCCGCCCTCGCCGCCCAGTCGCCGCCCGCCGAGGCCCGGCTTTCTTCAGCGATGAACGTCGCGCGGACGATCGCAGCATCGGCGACGCGTTCGGTCGCAGTCGCCGGCGACTGATCCGACGTCCGCCTCGAGTGCAGGCGGCACACCGAGCTGGGGGTTCCCCGGTGACCACGACACTTCAGGACACGAGAGCGGCGATCGCCGAGGCGGTGGTCGGGCGCGAGCGCGAGCTGACGCTGGTGTTGGCGGCGGTGGCCGCGGGTCGGGACGTGCTGTTGGAGGGC
This sequence comes from Pseudonocardia oroxyli, assembly GCF_900102195.1. Lineage (GTDB taxonomy): Bacteria > Actinomycetota > Actinomycetes > Mycobacteriales > Pseudonocardiaceae > Pseudonocardia > Pseudonocardia oroxyli. Next base: position 6,057 of record NZ_FNBE01000023.1, on the reverse strand, counting down.
CCGCCGGGGACGTCGAAGTCCACGATGCTGCGCGCGATCACCGAGCACTGGGGTGTGCCGTTCGTGTTGGTGGAGGGCAACGCCGAGCTCACCCCGGCCCGCCTGGTCGGCCACCACAACCCCGCCCGGGTCCTGGCCGAGGACTACTCCGCGGAGAACTTCGTGCCCGGCCCGCTGGTCGAGGCGATGCGTACCGGCGGGTTCCTCTACATCGAGGAGCTCAACCGGGCGCCGGAGGACACGCTCAACGTCCTGCTGGGCGCGATGGCCGAGCGCGCGGTGACCGTGCCCCCGGTCGGGACCCTGCGGGCGGAGTCGACGTTCCGGGTGCTCGCCTCGATGAACCCGTTCGACAACGTCGGCACCGCCCGGATCTCCGACTCCGTCTACGACCGCTGGAACCGCCTCGCCGTCGGCTACCAGCCGCAGGACATCAGCAACGCGGTGTTGTTCCTGGCCTCGGACGAGGCTCGGTACATCACCGGCACCACACTCGTCGTCGACGCCGGGCATCTCGCCTGACCGGGACCGGGATATCGGGTGCCTGCGGCGGCCACAACATCCCGGTTCGCCCGACGGCAGCGACGGGAGGCGCCTGGGGTCGTGGAGAACGAGGGGCCCACGACTCCAGGAAAATGCTGTCGCAGAATGCTACAAGGAGCGCGATCGAGCACGTGTCACACTTACCGGACCCGGTCAGCTGTAGTCGTAGTGCGAGACGGCAGGTACGACTCAACAACACTCAGAGATGAGTGCCGCACCCCACCCGACTGCAGCGATGAATCACGAAAAGCGACGATCGAAATACCGTCTCGAATCGGCTCGGTCGATGACCGAGGTAGGCCTTCATCCGGCATGTGCCGCGCGCACCGCCACACCGAAATGAGACGACCCCCAACAGCGGGCGCAGACCGCACATGACCCGCTGTCGGGGTGACCAGCGGACCAAGGGAGCAATCTTGTACCAGGCGCAGCGCCCTCCTCGGACGAAGCCTGTGCACGCGAACGTGGCCGACCAGGTGGCGTACCTGCCGCTCCTCACCCGCCGACAGCGACAGGTACTGCAGGCCGTCGCCCGCGGGCTCACCAACCAGCAGATCGCCGATCGTCTCGGCATCGCACACACCACGGTGAAATGGCACCTCGGTGCGCTCATGGCGAAGTTCTCGGTGTCCAACCGCACGGAGCTCGCGTATGTGGCGGCGAAATGCGGTCTGGCGTGATCGGGCATATTCCAACGAGCGGACCGGCCCCCGGTCGCCGCTCCCGGATTGACCTCTCCGGCGTTTCCCCCGCCTGAATGTCACGGCCGACCACCAGAGAATTGATCGCTCGCGCCACGTGCACGAGCGAGATCACCAGCATCGAACCCGACGTTCTCGGTGTCGCAGCGACGCGGCGGCGGCTGCTCGCGAGACGCGAGTCGACGGGATGAACGGAGGAGAACCGACATGGCTGACCTGACCGGGCGCACCGCGCTCGTGACCGGGGCCGGGGGAGGCATCGGAGCCGCGTGCGCTCGGGCGCTCGCAGCCCAGGGGGCGAAGGTCACGGTCGCCGACCGGGACGGGGACCGCGCTCACGAGGTCGCGGCGTCGATCGGCGGCGAGGCGTGGGAGGTCGACCTCCTCGACGTGACGCCCCTCGAGACCCTCGACCTCTCGGTGGACATCCTCGTCAACAATGCGGGCATTCAGACAGTCAGCCCCATCGAGGAGTTCCCTCCGGAGCGGTTTCGGGCGATGATCCGACTGATGCTCGAGGCGCCCTTCCTGCTCGTCCGTGCCGCTCTCCCCCACATGTACGCGCAGAACTTCGGCCGAGTCATCAACATCTCATCGGTCCACGGCCTGCGGGCGTCGCCGTTCAAGGTCGCCTACGTCGCCGCCAAACACGCCATCGAGGGCATGTCGAAGGTCGTGGCCGCCGAGGGCGGACCCCACAACGTGACCAGCAACTGCGTCAATCCCGGCTACGTCCGAACACCGCTCGTCGAAGGCCAGATCGCCGATCAGGCCGCCGTGCACAAGATCTCGGCCGACGAGGTGCTGCAGACCGTCCTGCTGGAGCGCAGCGCCATCAAGCGTCTGATCGAGCCGGACGATGTCGCGGAACTCGTGACGTGGCTGGCCTCGGACGCGGCCGGAATGGCCACGGGTTCGTCCTGGGTCATGGACGGCGGCTGGAGCGCGCAGTAGCGCGAACGCGATCCGACCCGGCACGATCCGAGGAATGACCGATGCTGTCACACACCGTCCTGTTCCGTCTCCCGCGGCCGCTCGACCCCGCGCAGCAGGCCGAGTTCGTCGCCGCCCTGCGCGAGTTCGCGGCTGACGCCCCACCGACCGCAGGCCCGGTCACGATCACGACCGACTTGGGACTTCGCGATCCCGACAACCCTCGCGTGGCCGACTCCTCCCTGTCCACGACCTTCCCCGATGTCGACGCGTTCGCGGCGTATCTCGACCATCCTCGCCACCAGGCCATCGTGGCCGAGGTTCTCGAACCGAGCGGTGTCACATGGCTCTCCATGCAGAGCGAGACCTCCCCGACCTGACCGGAGCCGGTGAGAAGGGAAGAGGTTCCGGGCGTGGGCGACGCCCCGGCGCTCGACCTCGGTGACCCAGGTGTGGTGGGTCGCGCTGGTGGTGGCGGAGAACCCGATGATGCGCATTGCGGTGTGGAGAATCACGGCCCGGCTCGCGGGGCGGGCAGCGCCGAGTCGGTGGCGCTGCCTCGAACGCCGGGGGCTCCTCCGCGCGGCGGCGCAGCCACAAGGGTGCGAACCCGAGGAGCCCACCGACCACGGACCCGACCCACCAGTCGCAATCCGCCATCGTGTCGGCGGGGAAGCCGTCGGTAAGCAGGATGCTGGGCCGCGTCGCCGCCATCACCGAGGGTCACACTGACCCAGATCGAGCTCGACCACGGGCCCCAACACGTGGCAGGCCGAGCTCGGCGATGTAGGTGGAGGCGATACCGGACTCGCCGCCGTGGGCCAGGCCTTACACCAGCGGTCCTTGAGCGTCTCGGTCGGTGCACGACGCCCTCTCCGGCAGGCACCGACAGGCGAAGCGGCGCATTCGAGGCGCCGGGGCGGTCTCGCCCTGGACCAGCCCTCGCCATCACGCGGACATCACCCGACCTGGAGCGTCTGCTCGAAAGCCACACCACGACGACTCGCACAGTCGCGACACCCAGGTCGAGGACGGATCTCTCGAACTCGGAGACCGCCTCGGCACCTGCCCGCAACGGATCGACGGACCGCCCTGCGCTAGTCCTTTCGCAGCACCGGCCGCAGGGCGTCGAGGACGTCGACGCTCTCGATGGTAGAGGGCACCGGCTCGTCGGCGCCGTCGGCGATGCCGCGCATGGTCTTGCGCAGGATCTTCCCGGAGCGGGTCTTGGGCAGCCCCGGGACGATGGCAACCTCCTTCAACGAGGCGACGGCGCCGATCTGGTCGCGCACCATCTGGACCAGCTCGGCGCGCAGCTTGTCCTCGTACCCCTCCGAGGCGGCGTCCACGCCGGCCTTGAGCACCACGAACCCGCGGGGGATCTGGCCCTTCATCTGGTCCGCGACGCCGATGACCGCGCACTCGGCCACGTCCGGGTGCGAGGCCAAGACCTCCTCCATGCCGCCGGTGGACAGCCGGTGCCCGGCGACGTTGATGACGTCGTCCGTGCGGCCCATGACGAACACATAGCCGTCGGAGTCGACCCGGCCGCCGTCGCCGGTGAGGTAGTAGCCGGGGAACGCCGACATATAGGACTTCACGAACCGCTCGTCGTCGTTCCACAGTGTCGGGAACGCGCCGGGCGGCAGCGGCAGCTTGGCCACGATCGCGCCGTCCTCACCGGCCGGGAGCTCGCGCCCGTCGGCGTCGAGGACCTGGACGTCCCAGCCCGGCAGCGGCCGTGTCGGCGAGCCGGGCTTGATCTCCAGCAGCTCCATCCCGGCCGGGTTGGACACGATCGGCCAGCCGGTCTCGGTCTGCCACCAGTTGTCGATCACCGGGATCTTCAGCAGCTCCGACGCCCACCGGAAGGTCTCCGGGTCCAGCCGCTCCCCCGCCAGGAACAGGTACTTCAGCCCCGACAGGTCGTACTTGCGCGCGTACTCGCCGTTCGGATCCTCCTTCTTCAGTGCCCGGAACGCGGTCGGCGCGGTGAACATGCTCCGCACGCCGTACTCGGACATCACCCGCCAGAACTGCCCCGCGTCGGGAGTGCCGACCGGCTTGCCCTCGTACAGGATCGTGGTCGCCCCGGCCAGCAGCGGCGCGTAGACGATGTAGGAGTGCCCGACCACCCACCCGACGTCGGAGGCGGTGAAGATCGTCTGGCCGGGCCCGACGTCGTAGACGTTCGGCATCGACCAGGCCAACGCGGTGGCGTAGCCGCCGCCGTCGCGGACCACACCCTTGGGCTTCCCGGTCGTCCCGGACGTGTAGAGGATGTAGAGCGGATCGGTGGAGCGCACCGGCACCGGGTCCGCGGGCGAGGCCTTCGCGGCGGCGTCGGTCCAGTCCACGTCGTTCGGGCCCATCGCCGCCCCGGCCTGCGGGCGCTGCAGGATCACCTGCTTCTCCGGCTTGTGCGTCGACAGCTCGATCGCCTTGTCCAGCAGCGGCTTGTACTCGATGACCCGCTTGCCCTCGATCCCACACGAGGCCGACACCACAACCTTCGGCGTGGCGTCGTCGATCCGGACCGCGAGCTCCTTGGCCGCGAACCCGCCGAACACCACGGAGTGCACCGCGCCCAGCCGGGCGCAGGCCAGCATCGCGACCACCGCCTCGGGCACCATCGGCATGTAGATCACCACGCGGTCCCCGGGCCCCACGCCCAGCTCACGCAGGACCCCGGCGAAGGTGGCGACTTCGTCGCGCAGCTTCGCGTAGGTGTAGGTCCGCCTGGTGTCGGTCACGGGCGAGTCGTAGATCAACGCCGCCTGCTCGCCCCGACCCGCCTCGACGTGTCGGTCCAGCGCGTTGTGCGCCACATTGAGCTCTCCGTCGGGAAACCACCGGTAGAACGGCGGGTTCGACTCGTCCAGGGCCTTCGTCGGCGACCGGTGCCACTCCAGGGCCTCCGCCGCCCGCAACCAGAACCCCTCCCGGTCCTCCACGCTGGCCCGGAAAACGTCCTCGTACGCGCCCACACCGGCCTCCTGTCCTCGACATCCTGCTGATGGACCCTAGGGCGATCCGCGCCTGACGAGGCTGGCCTCTTGGAGAGGCTGCCGCAGAAGGTTGCCGCGCCGGGCGGCGGCTGAGCTCACCAAGCGATCAGGTATGCGAGCGAGTGTCTGCTCGTGCTCTTCCGACACCCTCGTTCACCAGAGCAGCGAACGACCAGATCCGCGCGATTCGGCTCAAAGCGGCTTTAGGCCCCAGGACACGTCTCGGGTGAGCAGCACGAGGCGCATCTTCTTGGTGAGGCCCGAATAGATTGTTCAAGCGTGCACCTCCGCGAGGCGCGCGGAGCGGACCGTGGAATGTTTCGTCCGGTCCGTGCTGGGACCCGTGCTCGACCACGACGCCAGCCGACAGACCGAGCTCGAGGCGACGCTTCGGACCTTCTCCCTTCACCTGCGGCTGATCTACCCATACTTCGACTCCGAGGCGAGCTGAGACCGGTGGCCGACCGAGGCGCGGCACCACCACCGACCCGAAAAGACCGGGCTAGGGCGTGTCCTGTAGGTCGGCACGCAGCCACAACATGATGGCGGCGATGGTGATCTCCGAGCGGTAGTAGGCCACCCGCTTCGCGTAGCGGGTGGCCAGCGCCCGGAACTGCTTGAGCCGGTTGAAACAGCGCTCGACCACGTTGCGGTCGGCGTAGAGCTCGGGGTCGAACCCTGGTGGGCGCCCACCGCGGGAGCCTTTGCGCAGACGATGGTTGATCTGATCGACCCGTTCCGGGCTGGTGAAAGCGATCCTGCGCTGCCGCAGCGCCGCCCGGGTCGAGGGGTGGGAGTAGGCCTTGTCCGCCAACACCCGGTCGGGGCGTCGGCGGGGCCGCCCGGGCCCGTCGCGGCCGACGGCGACCTGG
>NZ_FNBE01000031.1 GCF_900102195.1 Pseudonocardia oroxyli | reverse complement strand
AACCCCTGGCCCACACACTCGCGCAGCTCCAGGCCCAGATCGACGCGTTCGACCACATCGACAACGCCGAACGCCCCCACCAAGGACTGCCCGGCCGCACCACACCGGCAGCCGCGTGGCAGGCCACACCGAAGGCCGATCCACCCCGCCCCGGAACCGCCCGACCCCACCAGCAGGTCTCCCGGCCGGCACCCGCGTCCGAAAGGTCAGCTCCACCGCCACGATCACCCTCGACAAGGTGTTCTACGAGATCGGCGCCGAGCACGCGTTCAGGCAGGGGTCCTGATCATCAGCGCCGGCATCCAGCCCGGCGCCACGATCATCGTCGCCGACCTCGACGGCGAGATCCTCCTCGAGCGCAACAGGCCCGAACCCGGCATCCGCTGTGTCGGAAACGGTCGTTCCCCCGGACGCCGCCCGAAACACCCCCCCCGAGTGTCACCGATGTCCTGACATGCCAACCGTCACCAAAGTCCTGATGCAGAACTGTCACCCATGTCCTGAGACATGACACCCACCGTCGGTGCGTGTGCGACTGACAGAGGCTGATTACGCCTGGGCGGCGGGTTTGGTGGTCTTCTGGGGGAGCCTCTCATGGGGGTTTGGCCGCCGAGCCCGCCGTGCGGGCGGTGGTAGTTGTCGTAGTCCTCCCACTCGCGCAGCTTGTCCTCGAAGGACGTGCCCTCGTCGATGACGACGCCCTCGAGGAGCCGGTAGAACTCCTCGGCGTCGATGCGGTGTGAGCGCTCCACCTTCCCGTTCAACCTGGGTGTGCCAGGCTTGATGTAGACGTGCTGCAGGCCCTGGTCGAGGGCGTGCCAGTGGAACGCGGACTGGAACTCCGCGCCGTTGTCGGTCTGGATGACATCGACCTTGAACGGCAGCCGGGCCAGGACGTGGTCGAGGAACGCGACCGCGGTCTTCTGGTCCGCGCGCGGGTAGACCTCGAGCACCCGCAGCCGGGAGCAGTCGTCGATCGCGGTGAACTGGTAGAAGCGGCGCCGGCGGCGCGCGGTCAGCCCGGTGGTCTCCACGATGTGCTCCGAGCCCGACGCCGGCGCAGCCACGGCCGCCGCCGGGTCCTTGCCGACCTTCGGGCTGGTCGCGGGGAGGGCTTCGATGAACTTGACGTCGATCTGTACGCGGTGGCCGGGTTGGGCCTTCTCGTAGCGTTTCCAGCGCCGGTCGTGGCGTTGGTAGCGCTGCGAGGCGGGGAGCCGGTAGAGGCCGAGGCGTTTGAGGATGCGCCACACGCCGGACACGCCGGACACGCCGATCGTGACGTCGCCGGTGCGAGCGGTCGCGCAGTCCCTCGGGGCCTTCGGCGTCGAACCGGCGCAGCCAGGTGTAGCAGCACTGGCGACTGATGCCGTAATAGCGGCAGGTCATCGCGACGTTGCCGGTCACTTCCTCGGCATGGCGCAGGACCGCCAGGCGACGACGCACCTGACGGTCCTGGAGGGGATCACTCACAGACGAGTCTCCTAATGATCAAGAGACCCAGGTGTCAACCATCCCCATCAGTTTCACAGTCCCAGCTGCCGCCGACGGGCCTCCTCGTGGTCGAGCGGTCACCCCGTCGGCGCCCGCATGGTGTCGGCGGCCTCGGAGTCCAGGATGCGGGTCGAGGCCAGCGCCCCGAGGAACGCGAACACCGCGGTGGCCAGGTAGGCGAGCCGGAAGCCGCTGTCCGCGGGCGTCGTCATGAGGATCGTCGCGGCGGCGACGCCGATCGCGGTGGCGACCTGGCGGTTGACGTTGAGGATGGTGGACGCCGATCCCATGTGCTCCGGGCCGACCTGGGCGAACATCGACGCCTGGAGGGCGACCATCGCGCCCCCGTTGGTCAGCCCGGCCAGGAACATCAGGGCGCACAGCACCCACAGCGGGGTCGCGCCCCCGAAGACGGCCAGGCACAGACAGATCGCGCCCAGCAGCCCGAGACCCACGACGGACATCAGCCGCGGACCGATGACGTGGTAGCGCCTGCCCACCGTCTGGGACGACAGGACCACGCCCACGGGGACCAGCGCCATCACCAGCCCGGCCTGCAGCGGGGAGGACCCGGCCCGTTCCTGCAGGAAGATCGGCGTGATGAACAGGATCCCGCCGAGGAAGGTGGCCGTCTGGAACGCGGTGGCGATGTTGGTCTGCCGGAACAGCCGCGCGCCGAGTAGCCGCAGGTCCAGCAGCGGTGCGCGGCTGCGCAGCTGCACCGCCACCGCCGCGGCCAGGGCCGCGGGACCGACGACGGCGAGCACCAGGACGGCGGGCGACGCCCAGCCCCACACCGGCCCCTGCGTCAAGGTCAGCAGGACGGCCGCGAGCCCGATCCCGGCGAGCAGGTAGCCGCCCAGCTCGAAGCGACCCGGGCGGCCCGGCGGGTCCCGCGGCAGACCGAGGGCGATCACCGCCATCGTGGCCAGACCGACCGGGAGGTTGACCAGGAACGCCCACCGCCACGACAGATGCTCCACCAGGAACCCGCCCAGCGGCGGGGCGAGGGCGGGCCCCACCGCGATGGGCAGCAGCAGGGTGCGGACGAGCCGAGCGCGCTGCTCGGGCGGGTAGAGGCGATACAGCATCGAGGTGGCGACGGTCATGACCAGCCCGCCCGCCGCGCCCTGGACGGCGCGCAGACCGATGAGCTGCGGCAGGTCCTGGGCGATCCCGCACAGCCCGCTCGCCACGGTGAAGGCCCCCAACGACGCCTGGAACACCCGCCGGTCGCCGAAGCGGGTGGCGAGCCACCCCGACGCCGGCATGGCGACCGCCAGGGCCAGCAGGTAGGCCAGCACGGTCCACTGGACGGCGGAGAGCGGGCTGTCCAGCTCGGTCGTCAGCGTCGGCAGCATGATGTTGACGACGTGGGTGTCCAGCGCCGCCATGAGCAGGCTGGCCACGTAGGCGACGGCGACCGCCGCCCGGGCGGAGACCCGGCGTCGGCGGAGGGCGTCGAGCGTCCTGGTGATCGCCACCCCCGTAGGTTTCGGACCCCGACGGGGAGGGTCAACGTGCCCGGTTCGCTCACCGGAACCGACGAACCGGGCGGCGCCGGGGTGCAGGACGAAACGTGCGGACCCCAGCGGGACACACCGACGACATCTGAACGGGTGAGACTCGACCCGGAGGTGATCACGGGCTGTGACTCCCCCCACCGCACGGCCCGACGCCATGATCTCGATCGCCCAGGCGCGTGATCTGACCGGACCACAGCCCGCGGCCGCACCCGACGAGGGCGCGAGCCCCGGCGCGGAGACCGTGGTCGACAAGATCCGCAAGGTCGTCGAGACGATCGCGGTGCACGGTCCGCTCGGCCTCACGGCCCTCGCCCGCGAGGCCGGGGTGTCGAAGACGACGGTCCACCGGCTGTCGGGCGAGCTGCTCGCCTGGGGTGTGATCGAACGGATCGAGGGCAAGTTCGTCATCGGCAGGCGGATGGCCGAGCTGGGCCAGCTGGTGACCCCCCGCGAGTCGCTCCGCGAGGTCGGTCACCCCTTCGCCGTCGAGCTGTTCGCGCAGTTCCGGCTGCCGGTCACCGTCTCCGTCCGCCAGGGGCTGGACGTCCGGTGCGTCGCCAAGATCTCCGGCACGGTCGACGAGGCGACGGGGTGGATGGGCGTCGGCACCCGCGCGCCGCTGCACTGCACGGCGGCAGGAAAGGCCATCCTCGCGTTCAGCCCTCCTGAGCTGTTCCGCGCCGTCGTGGCGCGTCCCCTGCGAGGGGTCACGCCGTTCAGCACCGTCGCGCCCACCAAGCTCGCGCTGCAGCTGCGTGACGTCCGCCGGACCGGCTACGCGGTGGTGCGGCGGGAGGTCCACGTGGGGGCGAGCTCGATCGGGGTGCCCGTGATCGACCGCCACGGCGCGGTCGTCGGCGCGTTCGCGATGCCCCTGCCCACCCGCCCCGAGCAGGCCGTCGAGCTCCAGCGCACCATCAAGCAGCAGGCGGCCCGGCTGGCCGCGCAGCTACCCTGAGCGACCGCCGCGCGGAAACATCACCGACACGCTGTTTCCAGCACGCAAACCCTCACCTCGGAGGTCCGGCCACCGGACCGCGACCGGCGAACGGTCGGGGCGAACCGACTCAGGATGTCCCCCTGGGACGGGTCTTCCACTCGGGAGACGCGCCCGGCCGCCGAACGAGAGGGGACACGAGATGACCGACAGCACGGCGCCGTTCATCCGGCTCACCGGGATCTCCAAGTCCTTCCCCGGCGTGCGCGCCCTCGACGACGTCTCGCTCGACATCCGTGCGGGCGAGGTGCACTCGCTGACCGGGGAGAACGGCTCGGGGAAGTCGACGCTGGCCAAGATCGTGAACGGGACCCACCAGCCGGACGCGGGCACGGTCGAGATCGACGGCGTGCCCACCGTGATCACGAAGCCGTCCACGGCGCTCGCGCTGGGCATCGTGTCGATCAGCCAGGAGCTGACCCTGGCGCCCACGTTGTCGGTGGCGGAGAACATCTTCATCGGCCGGATGCCGCGGACCCGCTGGGGCACGGTCGACTGGGACCGGTGCGTGCGGGAGGCCCAGGCGATCCTCGACGATCTCCGGGTGCACGTGAACCCGCGCACGGCGGTCCGCGATCTGAGTCTCGAGCTGCAGCAGGAGATCGAGATCGCGCGGGCGATCTCCACCAACGCCCGGCTGCTCATCCTCGACGAGGCCACGAGCTCGCTGTCCGAGGCCGCGACCGACCGGCTCCTGGAGATCGTCGAGGAGCAGCGGGACCGCGGCGTCGGGGTGCTCATGATCTCGCACCGCATGCCCGAGCTGTACCGCTCCTGCTCGGTGGCGTCCGTACTGCGGGACGGCAGGCTGATGGGCACCGTCCCGCTGCCGCAGACCCCGGAGGACGCCCTGGTGCGCCTGATGGTCGGCCGCGACCTCGACGACTACTTCGGCTCCCGGGACGTCACCCCGGAGGCCGTCGCGCTCAAGGTCACCGACCTGCACACACTGGACGGTGCGCTGCTCCCCACCTCGTTCGAGGTGCGCCGCGGGGAGATCCTGGGGGTCGCGGGCCTCGTGGGCTCGGGCAAGGCCGAGCTCGGGATGGCCCTGGGTGGCGCGATCCCCTCCGCGGGCACCATCGAGGTCGGGGGCCGGGAGGCCGCCATCACCAACCCGCGGCAGGCCGTGGACAGCGGTATCGGCTACGTCCCGGACGACCGCAAGGGCCAGGCGATCCTGCCCAACCGCAGCGTGGCCGAGAACTTCGCGCTCGCGTGGCGGGGCACGCTCTCGCGCCTCGGCGTGCTGCGGGTCCGCGAGGAGGCCACGCTCGTGCGGGACGGGATGCGGCGCTACGGCGTGGTCGCCGCGAACGAGAACGTCCGCATCTCCACCCTGTCCGGCGGCAACCAGCAGAAGGTGGTCCTGGGCCGCACCTTCGCCAGGGGCTGCACGGTCTTCGTCCTCAGCGAGCCCACCCGCGGCATCGACGTCGGCTCGAAGAGCCAGGTGTACGCGCTGCTGCAGGAGCAGGTCGCCGCGGGCGCCGCGGTCGTCCTGATCTCCTCGGAACTCCCCGAGATCCTCGGCCTCGCCGACCGCGTCCTCGTCTTCCACCGGGGCGGCGTCCACGCCGAGTTCGACGCCGAGGGTCTCGACGAGGAGACCGTCGCCGCCGTCGCCGTGTCCGGCCGCCCGCAGACCGCCGCCGCCTGACCCCAGCCGCTCTCGAGAAGGATCGTCATGACTCTCCTGGACTCCGATCCCACCCTCTCCGCGGAGACCCCTCCGGCGGACGCCGCCCCCGCTCGGCGCAGGCCGCGCCTGTCGCTCGGCCGCTTCACCGGGGTCGTCGTCGCGCTGCTGGCGGTCTGCGTGTACCTCGCGCTGACCCAGCCGGTGTTCCTGAGCTGGGGCAACATCACCAACATCGTCGCGTCGAACAGCGTGATCCTGCTGCTGGCGTTGGGTGCCACCTTCGTGATCATCGGCGGCGGCTTCGACCTGTCCTCCGCGTCGGCGCTGAGCGCCACCGGCATGGTGCTCGGCCTCGCCCTGCAGGCCGGGATGCCGGCCTGGGTCGCCATCGCCTCGCCGATCCTCGCGGGGCTGGTGATCGGCCTGGTGCAGGGCGTCCTGATCAGCTACGTGAAGATCTCCATGATCGTCGTGACGCTCGGGTTCATGTCGATCCTGGCCAGCTTCGCGCTGATCGTGAACAAGGGCGCGACCATCAGCGTCTACGGCGCCCCCGGCTTCGACCCGGTCTACCAGTTCGTCAACGGCACCGTCGGGCCGGTCCCGGTGCTCATGATCTTCGACGCCGTCGTGCTCCTGGCCGCGGCGTTCGTGCTGCGCTACACCGCCTTCGGCCGCTCGCTGTTCGCCATGGGCTCCAACCCCGAGGCCGCGCGGCTCAACGGCATCAACACCGCGATGATGGTGCTGTTCGTGTTCCTCATCGCCGGTCTCGCCGCCGGGCTCGCCGGGCTGGTGTCCGTGGGCAGGCTCACCGGCGCCGCGGCGGCGTCGGACCCCACCCTGCTGATGACGGCGATCGCCGCCGTCCTGATCGGCGGCACCGCGTTCACCGGCGGCGAGGGCGGCGTGCTCGGCACGATGATCGGCGTCCTGTTCCTCGGCGTGATCCAGAACGGCATGACGCTGAGCGAGATCCCGGCGTTCTGGCAGGGCACCGTGAACGGCGCCATCCTCATCCTCGCCGTCGGGATCGGGGTCCTGCGCGACCGCGGGATCCGGCTGCGTCGCAGAGCCATCACGACCAGGGTCGGCTGACCCGAGCCGACCCCGCGGTCCCCCGACCGCACGACCCGACCACGACACCCCGCTCCCCCACCGACCCGTCCCGACCGACCCCGAGATCTGGAGAGAGAGTCCCGTGAAGCGAACCCTTGCCGCAGCGGCCGCCGCCGGCGCCGCCCTGGTGCTGGCCCTGACGGCCTGTAGCAGCCCGTCGACCGCGCCCGCCGCCCCGTCCGGCGGCTCGTCCGCGGCCTCGGGAGACGGCAGCTTCAAGGCAGGAACGAAGTTCGGCTACGCGGCGCCGGTCGCCGCCCAGCCGGGTCAGCAGCAGTTCGACACAGGTGCCAAGGCGGCGTCGGCGTCGGTCGGCTGGGACTACACCATGTACGACTCGAACATCAACCCCAGCACCCAGATCTCGAACATCACCACGATGATCCAGCGCCAGATGAACGTCATCGGCTCCTGGACGCTCGACCCGGGTGCCACGGTCGGCATCTACAAGCAGGCGCAGAACGCGGGCATCCCGATCATCGGGGTCAACTCCGAGGGCGACGGGATCTCGGCGACCCTCTGGCAGGAGTCCTCGACGTGCGCGCCCGGAGGACCCATGGCGCAGTCCGCCGCGCTGTACGCCAAGGCCCATCCCGGCGGCCAGGTCATCACGGTGGGCCTCGACGGCGTCCCGTCGATCGACGCAGTGGTCAAGTGCTTCACCGACGCGGCCTCCGCGGCCGGGCTCACGGTGGTCAGCCACGTCTCGAACACCACCGACCAGGCGGCGGGCGCGCAGAAGCTCGTGGCCGACCTGCTCACCCGCTACCCGGACGTCAGCGGCGTGTGGGCCTACAACGACGCCTCGGCACTGGGCGCCTCGGCCGCCGTGATCGCGGCGGGCAAGACCGTCTACGACCTGAGCAACGACGGCGTGGTCGTGACCGGCTCCAACGGTGACGCGGACGCCGTGCAGGCGGTCCGGGAAGGCCGCCTGACCGGCACCTGGGACCCCAACAACCCCGAGGCGGGCTGGCTGTTCGTCAAGCTGGCCAACGAGGTCCTCAACAACGCGGCGCCGAAGAACACGGTGCTGAAGTCGACCTTCGTCACCAAGGACACGGTCGGCCAGTACGTGCCCCCGGCCGACCGGAAGATCAGTTTCGACACGCTCGACTACACCACGTCGAACTGAGCCCTCACCACCATCCGGACGCCCCCCGGTGCCGAGGCACCGGGGGGCGTCCGGGTGTCGCAGAGCAGGAGATCCCGTGACCGACGGCACGATCCGGGCCGTCCCCGGCCCGCCGTCCGCCGCACCCCCGCCCCGCAGGCGCCGCCTGTTGGTCGGGATCCTGGGCCTGATGGCCGGGACGGCGCCGCTGTCGATCGACATGTACATCCCCGGCCTGCCCGCGATGACGCGGGAGTTCGGGGTCGGCGACGTCCCCGTCCAGCTCACCCTCACCGCGTTCCTGTCGGGTCTCGGGATCGGTCAGCTGCTGATCGGTCCGCTCAGCGACGCGCGCGGCAGGCGGGCACCGCTCCTGGCCGGCACCGTCGGGTACATCGCGTGCTCGCTGCTGTGCGCGCTGGCGCCGTCGGTCGGCGTGCTGACCGCGGCCCGCTTCTTCCAGGGTCTGCTCGGCGCCGCGGCCGTGGTGCTGTCGCGGGCGGTGCTCGCGGACCGGTTCTCGCAGCAGGAGGTCCCGCGCTACTTCAGCTACCTGGCCATGGTGTCCGGGGTGGCGCCGGTGCTCGCTCCCCTCGTGGGCGGCGCGATCGTCGGGTCGGCCGGGTGGCGGAGCGTCTTCGCGGTGCTCGCGGGCGTCGGCGCGGTGCTCCTCGTCGCCATCCTCGTGTTCGTCCCGGAGTCGCTGCCTCCCGAGCGCCGGACGCCCGGAGGGATCCGGCGCAGCCTGGGGGCGATGGGGCGGCTGGCCGTGCGGCCCTCGTTCGTGCGCTACCTCGCCGCGGGCACCTTCACCGCGTGCGCCCTGTTCGCCTTCATCTCGGGTGCGACCTTCGTGTTCCAGGAGGTCTACGGCCTGTCCCCCACCGGGTACGGCGTCATGTTCGGCACCAGCTGCCTCGGCATGGTCGGCGCCGGGTTGGTCTTCGGTGTGCTCGCCCGCCGGTTCCGGGTCGACACCCTGCTCCGCGTGGGCGTGCTGGTCGCGCTCGGCGGCACCCTCCTGCTCCTCGCGTGCAGGCTGTCCGGGGTGGACGGTCTCGCCGTCGCGTGGGTCTCCTTCGCCGTCTTCATGATCGGCATGGGGACCGTGACCCCGGCGGTCGTCACGTCGCTGCAGCGCGAGGGCGCGGACACCGCCGGTGCGGCCTCGGCCCTGTACGGCGGCGCCCAGTTCGGGATCGCCGCGCTCGCCACCCCGATCGTCGGGCTGCTCGGGTCCGGGGTCGGCGCGCTGGCCGGGGTGTGCACCGCGGCGATGGCGCTCGCGGCGCTGAGCCTGCCCGCCCGCCGGCGCCGGCGCTCCTAGATCCCGTTGCGGCGCAGGAAGAGCTCGACCTGGTCGGCGAACTCGACGGGCCGCTCGACCGGGGGCCAGTGCCCGCAGCGGTTCAGCCCCACCAGGTCGGCCTGCGGCACGTGGCTGCTGATCATCAGGCCCTGCTCGAACGGCACCATGCGGTCGGACCGCCCGTGGATCACCAGCATCGGGACCGTGATCTCCGACAGCAGCGCCATGTTGCTGTGCGCCACGCTGACCGACGCCGCGCCCGCCCGCAGGTGCTCGGGGTGCTGCTGGCGGAAGGCCGTCGTGTCGGCCACCAGCTCGTCGGTCACCCGGGCGGGGTCGTGGAACAGCGTGCGCAGGAACCGCCGCAGGGCGCCCTCGTCGTCGGGCGCCGCCGCGAGGTCGGCGGCGGCCACCCCCGACTCCGACGGGAACGGCGCGAGCAGGTAGGGGTCGCCGCCCGTCGAGGCGTGGCAGGCCCCGACGACCAGGCCGGTGACGCGTTCGGGCGCGGCGAGCGCGAGGACGATCCCGGTGGTCGCCCCCATCGACGTCCCGACGACGGGTGCCGCGGCGATCCCCTCCGCGTCCATCGCCGCCGCCACCGCGCGGGCGGCGGGATCGTGCGCGGGCTCGTGGAAGGTCAGCGGACCGGTCCGCCCGAAGTTGGGCAGGTCCACCGCGATGCACCGGCGGCCCGCGCCCAGCCGCTCCAGGACGCCGGCGTAGGTCAGCCAGGCGGTGGTGCCGGGCTGCGGACCCCACGCCGCGACGAGGACCAGCGGCGGGCCCTCGCCGACGGCGACGTAGTGCACCGGCCCGTCCGGCCCCGTGGTGGACCGGGCGAACTGCGGCGGGGCGTCGAGCAGACCCACGTGGCACCTCCGGGGAGATCGGCGAGCGCGACCATCCCCCGGCGCGGGAGCCGCGGTCAACGACGGTGATCCGCTCCCCGGACCGGGTCCGGCCACCGGACCGGGACGGTGGGGCGCGGCGGCGCCCGTCCGTAGCGTGAACGCATGACGAGCACGATCTTCCGGGCCGCCGTCCGCACGAGTCCGGGGGCGCGGTCGTGACGCCCCGGTCGGTGGTCATCGCCGGGGCGAACCTGGCGGGCGGGACCGTCGCCCGGTCGCTGCGCTCGCGCGGGTTCACGGGCCGCATCACCCTGGTGGGCGCCGAGGAGACCCCGCCGTACGAGCGCCCGGCGCTGTCCAAGCAGGTGCTCAGCGGCGCGCAGGACCCCGCCGAGCTCGTCCTCCCGATCGACTGGGCGGGCATCGACGTGGACCTGCGCCTCGGTGAGCGGGTCGAGGAGATCGTGCCGGCCGAGTCGGCCGTCGCCCTGTCGACCGGCGCGCGCCCCGGGGCCGACGCGGTCGTCCTCTGCACCGGCGGGCGCGGCAGGCGGCTGGGTGTCGAGGGCGAGGACCTCGCCGGCATCCACGAGGTGCGCACCGTCGAGGATGCGCTGGCGCTGCGCGGCGAGCTCGTCGCGGGCGCCCGGGTCGTCGTGGTGGGCGCCGGGTTCATCGGCGCCGAGGTCGCCGCCACCGCGCTCGGCCTGGGCTGCGAGGTCACGGTGCTGGAACACGCCCCGGTCCCCCTCGCCCGCTCCCTCGGCCCGGTCTGGGGGCCGTTCGTGCTCGAGGAGCACGTCCGGCGCGGCGCACGCGTGCGCCTCGGCACCGGCGTGCACCGCTTCCTGGGCCGCGACCGGGTGCGCGAGGTGGAGATCGGCGGCGGCGACCGGATCCCGGCGGACGTCGTGGTGGTGGGCGTCGGCATCGAGCCCGCCACCGAGCTCGCCGCGGCGGCGGGGCTCGCCGTGGCCGGGGGCGTCCACGTGGACGAGCGGGCCGCCACGGGCAACCCGGCCGTCTTCGCGGTGGGCGACGTGACGCTGCAGCCGGGGTGGCGGGGCCAGGGCATGGTCCGGCTCGAGTCGTTCCAGAACGCGCAGGAGCAGGCGGACGTCGCGGCGGCGGCGATCCTGGGCCAGGAGGTCCCGGCCCGGGACGTGCCCTGGTTCTGGTCCGACCAGTTCGAGCACACCATCCAGATCGCCGGGACGCTCGACGCGAGCGCCGACGTCGTCCTCCGCGGCGACCGGGCGGGCTGGGACTTCAGCGCGTTCCACGTGCGGGACGGTGTGGTCCGCGGGGTGTTCGCGATCGACCGGGGGCGGGACGTGCGGGCCGCGATGCGGCTCATCGCGGCCGGCACCGTCGTCGACCCGGCGGCCCTGGCGGACCCGGCCACGGACCTGCGCAGGCTGGCCAGGCCGCGCGCCGCCTGACACCCGCCCGACACGGGAACGCCGGCGGTCGGGGACGACCCCGACCGCCGGCGTTCCCGGTGGTGCTGCTCGGTGCGGCTACTCGTTCATCCCGGCGGTGCCCTCGTACGTCGCCTTCTGCGGGTCGAGGGGGATGTCGGCCCAGGAGTCGGCGTTCATGAACTCCTCCCAGCGCCGGTAGAAGTGCCGGTGGTTGTTCTCGGACACGAACCTGTCCGACAACGCCCCGGGGAACACGTCGTCGGTGTGGGTGTGCCCGATGCCCAGGTTGACCCGCTGCCCCAGCTCCCGGTAGGTCCCCGAGAGGCCGGACTCCGAGACCTGCCGCCAGTTGTCGACGTCGTCCGCCTCGAAGTGCCCGGTGACGCCGTTGCGGGCGGTGTGCACGCGCAGGACCTCCCGCTGCTGCTCCGGGGTGTCGGCGTTGCTGGCCAGCGCGAAGTGCCAGAACTCGGTCTTGAGCGGGCCGCGCGGGATCGCCAGCCGGAAGCCCAGGACCGTGTTGGGGAACAGGCTGTGCGTGCCCAGCACGACGGACTTGGCCCGGAACTCGCCGAGCCGCTCGACGGCCTCGGCGGTGTCGTCCTCGGCGGTGGCCGTCGGGATCGACTTCGACTGGCCGGCCAGGCTGTCCTCGGGCATCTTGAAGTACTGGACCTGGTGGCCGTTCACGAACGCGGCCCGGCCCTTCATCTGGAACAGCCGGTCGTGGGTGAACCGCGGCTCGCCCAGCACCCGGAACATGGCGTTCGCGGCCGAGGCGTGCGACACCGGCACGTGGTACCAGTCGGAGCAGTTGTCGACGGCGGTCTTCCAGTTGATCGGCTGGATCCACTTGTGCGGGCCCACCGCGTAGGTGCCCTTGCCACTGCGGTTGAACTCCATGTCGAGGTACCAGCGGGCGTCGCCCAGGTAGTCCTCGAGGCTGGGGGCGTCCTCGGCCCAGGTGGCGAACACCAGCCCGGCGTAGGTGGCGACCCGCGCCCGCTTGAGGCCGAGCTTCGAGCGGTCGAGCTCGCCGTAGTAGACCTCCTGCTCGCCCGGCACGTACTCCAGCTCGCCGTCGAGGCCGTAGGTCCAGGCGTGGTAGCTGCAGACGAAGCTGTTGCAGTTGCCGTCGTCCGCCCGGACCAGCCGCGCCCCGCGGTGGCGGCACATGTTCAGCAGGACGTTGACCGATCCGTCGCTGCCCCGGGACAGGATGACCGGGTCCTCGCCCATGTAGGTGTGGAAGAAGTCGCCGGGGTTCGGGATCAGACTGTCGTGACCGATCAGCAGCCAGGCCCGGCCGAAGATGTGCGTCATCTCCCGGCGGTAGATCTCCTGGTCGGTGTAGATCGACGGGTCGAGCCACCCCGTCTCGGGATCGAGGATCTCGTACTTCGTTCCTGCCACCGCAGTCACCTCTCGCAAGTTCGGGTAGTCCGGTGTGCTCAGTTCTCGTGAGGGCGGTCGCGGACGAGGATCTCGCCGTCGCTGACCCGCACCGGGTAGGTCGTCATCGGGACCGTCGCCGGCATGGTGAGTGCCTTGCCGGTCCGCAGGTCGAACAGCGCGCCGTGCAGGACGCACTCGACCGCGGTGCCCTCGACGAAGCCCTCCGAGAGGGAGGACTTGCCGTGGGAGCAGACGTCGTCGAGGGCGAAGTAGTCGCCCCCGGCCAGGAACAGCGCCCGAGCCGGGCAGCCGGGACTCGTGACGAGCACGGCCTCGCCCTCGGCCAGGTCACCGACCCGCCCCGCCGTCGTCCACCGCTCGTCGTCCTGGTCGCTCATCGCTTCGTGCTCCTAGAAGAAGATCGCCATGTTCTTGTCGAGGACGACGTTGACGTCCAGCACGATCGTGCGGCGCGAGATCTTCCACGTGCCGTCGACGGGGTGCAGGACGTCCTCGCGGTACCCGGAGTACAGCGCGGTGTCGTACTCGGCGTGCGAGCGGTGGCAGAGGAACGCGGTCTTGGCGTGGACCGTGCCGTCCTCCTCGACGCGCTGGACCACGAGGTTGCCGACCAGGTGGCGGGTCCGGGACGGCGGCTCCTCGGCCCAGGCCATGCCGCTGTCCATGCGCTGGATGCGGACCAGCATCATCTTGCGGTCCTCGTCGAAGAACGGCAGGTCGGTGCCGTAGGGCGGGATCTCGCGGTCCGCCTCGCGGCTCGGCACGTTCTTGCGGCGCGGCATGAAGTAGAGGAGGTCCTCGGTGAACATGTCCAGCCACTCGTGGAGCTTGCGCTCGTCGAGCAGCCACGCCTCGGCGATGTAGAACGCGTTCAGCTCCGTCCACAGCTCCTGGGCCGACTTCGCGCTCGCAGTCGGGGCGAACACCTCGGACTGGGTGTCACGGTCGATCACTGTCACAACAACCACGCGGACCTTTCGCCGGGGAACGCGGTGCGCATCTCGGAGAGCCCGACGATAAGGACGTGCGACGCGGTGGGACGAGGTGCGCGGACCGCTCATCGGAACAGCCCCGACAGCCACACGTGGCGGTGACCTGCGTGTCATACCGCCGACATCTCGGCCCTCGCTCAGCCCGTGGGCGCGCCCGAGGTGCGGACGAGCACGCTGCAGGTCCCGGGGCCGGTAGCCCAGGGTCCAGGTGTCGAGGGTGAGGACGATGCCGCGCCGCGCCTCCAGGCAGGCGAAGGTCACCGGGAACGGCGGCGGGTCACCTCCGAGGCCCGCGAAGTAGCTCCCCAGGTTGAAGTCGGCGAAGTCGGCCGTGTCGGCGTCTCGCTCTCGCGGTCGGTGTGGCCGGGCGGTCAGGCGATGTAGCTGATGCCGAACGCGTCGATCTTGCGGTAGAGCGAGGAGCGGGCGATGCCCAGCATCGCCGCGGCCTTGTAGCGGTTCCCGTTGGACTCGTAGAGCGCCTGGATGATCGCGTCGCACTGCGCCGACTCCAACATGGACATCCGGCGCGCCCCGCCCTGGAAACACAGCGGTGGCAGGTCCATCGGCTGCACCTCGCCCATGGTCTTGCGCGCGACCACGTACCGCATCACGTCCTCGAGCTCGCTGATGTTCCCCGGCCACGCATAGCCCTCCAGCACCCGGATGACCTGCAGGCTCAGCCGCAGCGAACAGCGACCGGCGACCCGGCGCAGCACCGTCAGCGCCAGCTCCGAGATCTCGTCGGCGCGGTAGCGCAGCGCGGGGATCCGGGTCACCTCGTGGAAGTGGCGCAGCAGCAGCCCGTAGGGACTGGTCGCATCCACCGCGGGGCTGTCGACGCAGCCGACCACCAGCGGTGGCGCGTCCAGCGCGACCAGCGGCCGCAGCGCCTCGTCGAGCTGCCGGGCGCCGACCGGGGAGAGCGTCGTCATCCCGGACAGCACCAGCAGCTGCGGGCGGCCGTCCCCGGTGGGGGCGAGGCCGCGCACGGGGTCGGCGCCGTAGCGGCCGGTGAACGACGAACAGTCCACCGACACGACCCGACCGGTCGGGTACGCGGCCCGGAACTGTGCCGTGACCAGCGTCCGCTTCCCCACCCCGGGCTCCCCGATGAGGAGGTGGTTGCGGCCGTGGTGGATGCTCGCCACCACCTCCTGGCGGGCCCGCAGGTACGGGGACAGCAGCTCGCGGTTGGCCCGGACCTTCGCGTCGGCGTGGGTGCGGGCCGGACCGGCGGCCTTGGTGTAGTCGCGGCGGGCCAGCGGGGCGACGTGCGAACCCTGCCGCCGCACGGCCTCCGGCGTCTCGGCGACCTCCCCGTGCCGGGTCGGGCCGCCGCCCAGAACGCAGCCGACGACCTCCCCGTCCAGGTGGATCGGCTGCAGCGTGACCTCGGCGCACTCCCCGGACGGCAGCTCGACGTGTCGCTGCCCGAACTGGCCGAGCACCAGGGCCGACAGGACGAGGTCGCTCACCACCCGCTGGTCGGCCGGGGAGTTCCGGCGGAAGGAGGGGCTGGACACCAGCAGGTCGCCGTCCGTCGCCAGCACCCACTGGTCCGCGGCACGCACCCGCTCCAGCGCCTCCAGCACGGCGCGGGTGCGGCGGTGCGGCTGCGCCGCCATCCGCTCGGCGATCCGGTCCGCGAGCACCCTGGCCAGCGGGAGCTGCAGCGCGGAGCGCTCCGACGCCGGACCGACCAGCCACACCGCGCCGCAGACCTCCCCCCGGTGCGGGTCGGTGACCACGGCGGCGGCACCGGCGAGGCCCGCGAGGCGCCAGTGGTAGTGCTCGGCACCGCCGACGGCGACGTCCGCCCGCTCGTGCAGCGCGACCGTGGCCGCGGTGGTGCCCACCTGCCGCTCGGCGTAGCCGTAACCGGGCACCACGAGCAGGCCGTCGAGCACGGCGGCGAGCCCGGGGCCGTCGTCGCGGCGGCAGCGGACGATGCTGCCGGCGTCCAGCAGGACCAGCGAACACCCGCTCCCCGGGTTCGCCGTCACGAACTCGTCGAACACCTCGTCCGCCGCCGAGACGACCGGCGGGACCTCCTGGGTGTGGCCGAGGAAGCGGGCCCCGATCCGCGCGGCGTCGACGCCGGCCTCGCGCGACCGGATCCAGGACGCCAGCACCTCCGGGCGCAGGGCCCCACGGGCGAGGACCTCCCTAGCCCCGACGTCCCGGCCTGCGGTGTCGAACGCCCACCGAGCCGCTTCGATCTCGACCGCCGACGATCCCATCCGGGCAGCTTATGGACCCCGGGCCGGTCCTGGGTAGGACCGACCCCCGGCCGACCGCGCGGTGCAGCGGGGTGTCCCGGCACCGGGACACTTCGGGCCGCGGGACGCGAGGGTGGCGCCAGGATGGTCCGATTCTGAGACAGTCGGCGCCTCGCCGAACCACCAGGGTTGACGGTGCAGGACCCAGTAAGTCACGGAACGCGAGCGTTCCTCAGCGCGGAGGCACACGATGAAGGCACTTGTCTACCACGGTCCGGGCGAGAAGGCGTGGGAGGAAGTCCCGGACGCCACGATCCAGGACCCGACCGACGTGGTCGTCCGCGTCGACACCACGACGATCTGCGGCACCGACCTGCACATCCTGCAGGGCGACGTGCCCGCGGTGACCGACGGCCGGATCCTCGGCCACGAGGCCGTCGGCACGGTGACCGCCGTGGGCGACGCCGTGAAGGGCTTCGCGGTGGGCGACCGCGTCCTGGTGCCGGCGATCACCAAGTGCGGCCGCTGCGAGTACTGCCAGCGCGGCATCCCGTCGCACTGTCAGACCGTCGGGGGCATCGGCTGGATCTTCGGGCACCTCATCGACGGCACGCAGGCCGAGCTCGTCCGGGTGCCCTACGCCGACACCTCGCTGTACGCGGTGCCGGAGTCGGTCAGCAACGAGCAGGCGATCTTCCTCGCCGACTCGCTGCCCACCGGGTACGAGGTCGGCGTCCTCGCGGGCCGGGTCCGCCCGGGCGACACGGTCGCCGTCGTCGGCGCGGGTGCGGTCGGCCTGTCCGCGATCCTCACCACGGGCCTGTGGGGCGCCTCCAAGGTCATCGCCGTCGACTCGAACAAGTTCCGGCTGGAGAAGGCGCTGGAGTTCGGGGCCACCGACGCCGTCGAGGTGGGCCCGGGGACCGTCGCCGACGTCATCGCGCTGACCGACGGTCTCGGCGTCGACGTCTCCATCGAGGCCGTCGGCTACCCGGAGACCCTGCTCACGGCCGCCTCCCTGGTCCGCCCGGGCGGCACGATCGCCAACGTCGGGGTGCACGGCACCGCCGTCGAGCTGCCGATGCAGGACATGTGGATCCAGAACGTCACCCTGACGATGGGGCTCGTGGACACCGTGTCCATCCCGACGCTGCTCAAGATGGTAGGCAGCGGGCGCATCCCCGCCGAGAAGATGGGCACCCACTCGTTCACCTTCGACCAGATCGACGAGGCCTACGACGTGTTCAAGAACGCGGCGGCCAACTCCGCGCTCAAGGTCGTCATCTCGCCCTCCTGACACCCGACCCCGCGGGGCGGTCCGGCACGGCCGGACCGCCCCGCGGCGGCCTTCTCGGCCTCGGGTGACGGTCCTCCGGGTGGGTTCCCGGTACACGGGGGGTGATCTCCGGCACCGCCCCCCGGCCACCCGGTCGGCCCACGCGGATCACTCGATGGGCCTGCTTCCCGGGGTCACGTGCATGTCCGACGGCGTTGTGGTCGATCCCTTCGACGGGCCGCCCCGATCCCGGGGACCGAGGCCCGAGAACACGGAGGGAGCTTCATCGTGATCACCGAGAAGATGACCGCCGAGCTGATCGGTCGTCAGGCGTACGACACCCGCGGTGAGAAGATCGGCAAGATCGGGCAGGTCTACGTCGACGACCGCAACGGCACCCCGACCTGGGCGACGGTGCACACCGGCCTGTTCGGGACGAAGGAGAGCTTCGTGCCCCTGCAGGGCGCGGACGTGAAGGGCGGCGACGTGGCGCTGCCGGTGGCGAAGGAGCAGGTCAAGGACGCCCCGCACGTCGGTGAGACGAACGAGCACCTCGACGCACGCGAGGAGCAGGCCCTGCTGCGGCACTACAACGTGGGTGCGAACGAGGACACCCGCGCCGCCTCCCACGGCGCGGCCGATCGTGGCGACCGGCGCACGGACGACCGCGAGGCGGCCGTGACCCGGTCCGAGGAGCGGTTGCGGGTCGGGACCGAGACCGAGGAGACCGGTCGGGTCCGCCTGCGCAAGTACGTGGTCACCGAGGAGCAGAAGGTGACCGTGCCGGTCTCCCACGAGGAGGTCCGCCTCGAACGCGAGCCGATCCGCGACGGCGAGCGCGCGACGGATGCGGCGATCGGCGAGCAGGAGCAGGAGGTCACCCTGCACGCCGAGCGCCCGGTGGTGGACAAGACGACCGAGGCGGTGGAGCGCGTGCGCCTGGGCACCGACACGGTCACCGAGGACGAGACGGTCTCCGACACCGTCCGCAAGGAGCGCGTCGAGGTCGACGACCCGCAGAACCAGGTTCGCAAGCACTGACGCACCGCGGTCACCAGGGCGCGGACCGGGACTCCCGGTCCGCGCCCTGACCGCGTCTCGGGTGGCGGCCCGGGGGGACTGTCACGGCCGGGCCCCAGGTGGTCGCGGGCACCCGCCCGCGGGCGTAGGCCTCCCGAAGGTCGAGACCTTCGTCGACCACGGCGCACCACTCAGGCAGGAGCCGCGAGGCCGCAGCCCCGTCGCCCGGACCCGTGGCTCACACCCGCTCCTGGTCGGCGAAGGCGGGCAGCACCTGCTCGGCCATCAGCTCCATCTGCGCGACGACGGCCTCGATGGGCTGGCCCCAGGCGATCAGGCAGGCGAGATGGTCGACGCCCATGGCCTCCATCTCCTTGAAGCGTCCGATCATCTTCTCCGGTGTGGCGAGAACGGGGTCGGAGTACTGCTCCCACAGGGCCTCGCTGGAGGGCGTCTCCTCCGCCGGGATGACGCGGCCCGACTTCACGAAATCGACCTTCTCGCCCGTGCCGCGCGCCTTGAGGCGCTCCTCGCGGGTGCCCTTGGCCCCGGTCTGGGTGAGGGCGAGGTAGTGGTTGTACTCGTTCACCATGTCGTCGAAGTACTCCAGCGCGTCGGCCTCGGTGCGGCCCAGCCAGGTGTGCCGGTAGACCATGACCTCACCGCGCGGCGCACCGCTCTCGGCGGCGGCGGTGTTGTAGGCCTCGAGGAGCGCCTCGAGGTCCCCGTGCGGCTCGAAGTTGCCCCAGTTCGGCGCCGTGAGCAGGTTCATCCCGTCCGCTGCGACCTTCCGCACGCCGTCGACGCTCTGCGAGCCGACCCACAGGTCGGGGCCGGGCTGCGAGGCCGGTTTCGGCACGATCGTGGTGCGCGGGAACGAGAAGTAGCGTCCGTCGTAGGTCACGTCGTCCTCGACCCACACCCGACGGATGATCTCCAGGGCCTCCTCGTAGACCTCCCGCGCCGCGGCCGGGTCCACCCCGATCCGGTCCAGCTGGTACCGGCCGCCACCGCGGGCCACCCCGATGCCCACCCGGCCCGGCGCCAGATGGTCCAGCATCGCCATCTCCGACGCGATCAGCAGCGGGTTGTAGCTCGGCAGCACCACCACGCCGGGCAGGATCCG
>NZ_FNBE01000030.1 GCF_900102195.1 Pseudonocardia oroxyli | reverse complement strand
GGCCGCAGCAGGCCCGCGGCCTCGGCCGCGCGCACCATCTCCAGGGCCGCCCGGTCCTTCACCGAACCGCCGGGGTTCAGGTACTCCAGCTTGACCAGGACCTGCGCCGCCAGGCCCGCGGTCAGGCGTCGCAGCCGGACCAGCGGGGTGTTCCCCACCAGGTCGAGGACGCTCTCATGGCTCACGCCGGGCCCAGCTCGAGGTGCTCGCGCAAGGTGGTCCCCTCGTACTCGGTGCGGTAGACCCCGCGTTCCTGCAGCTCGGGGACCAGCCGCTCGACGACGTCCGTGAGCGCCTGGGGAACAAGGTAGGGCAGCAGGTTGAAGCCGTCCACCACGCCTGATCGAGCTCGCGCACCTCGCCGCGGGTTCCGTGCCGAAGGAGGTCGCCGAGCTCACCGAGGACCCCGAGGCCTGGCGGACGCACTGGATCATCCGCTGACCCCCGCCGGCTCGTCGCGCCGGGCGAGCAGGGCCGCGATCACCGCGACGAGCAGCGCGCAGGCGACGGCCACCACCCAGCCGATGTCGAAGCCGCGGACGGACTGCCCGGTGGCGGCGAGCGCGGTCACGATCACCGCGACACCCACGCTCGACCCGACCTGGCGCGAGGTGTTGAGCACCCCGCTGCTGGCGCCGGTGTGCTCGTGCGGGACGAGCGCCGAGCCCGCGGCGAGCAGGTTGCCCATCGTGAGCCCGACCCCGACACCGGTCGCGACGAGCTGGGGCAGTACCGCGGTGAGGTAGGCGGGCTCCGGGGTGCGTGCCACGACCGCCCACGCCATGCCGAGCGCGAACAGGATCCCGCCGAAGACCACGAAGACGATCGGCCGGACCCCCCGTCCGTAGCGCCGCAACACGGCGGTGGTCAGCGGCACCATCAGCGGACCCGGCGCCATCGCGAGCCCGGTCTGGACGGCGCTGAAGTGCCACACGTCCTGCATCCACAGCGAGTTGGCCAACAGCATGATCCCGAACGCCGCCGCGAACACCAGCATGGCCACGTTGACCAGCGGGAACCCGCGCAGTCGCAGCATCGCGGGCGCGATCAGCGGGTTGGCGTGGACCCGGCTCCGGACGACGAACCCCACCCCGGCGACGACGAGCACCGCCGCCGACACGAGCACCGTGGGGGTGAACCCGTCGGCGGGGGCCTCGATCACGACGGCGACGAGCGCGGCCACCGTCGCCGAGAGCAGCAGCGCGCCGAGCAGGTCGGGGTGCGGCGCGTCCGGCCTGCCGGCGGTGCGCGGCACCCGGAGGGCACCCAGCAGGAAGGCCGCGACGCCGATCGGCAGGTTGATCAGGAAGATCCACCGCCAGTCGAGCGCGACGAGCAGGCCGCCCAGGGTAGGCCCGGTGGCGGCGGCGAGCGCGCCGACGGCGGCCCAGTTCCGCACCGCGTGCGCACGTCCCTCGACCGGCGTGACGCCGAGCAGCAGGCTCAGCGAGGCGGTGGTCAGCATGGCCGCGCCGACCCCCTGGACCACGCGGAAGGCGACCAGCGCGGCGAGGTTCGGCGACAGGGCGCACAGCACCGAGGCGAGGGTGAACACCACCATCCCGGCCTGCACGACCCGCCGGGCCCCGTACCGGTCCGCCGCGCGCCCGGACACGATCAGCAGCGCGGCGAGCGCGATCGCGTAGCCGTTGATGACCCAGGACAGGCCCGCGAGGGAGCTGCCGGACAGGGACCCGCCGATCGCGGTGATCGCGACGTTCACGACCCACAGGTCGAGGTTGACCATGAACCCGGAGATGAGGGCGACCGCGGTCGTGGCGCGCCGCGCTCCGCGGTCGACGCCCGCGGACACGGCGGACATCAGCCCGCCCCGTTCGCGGACACACGCAGCCGGACCGCCGCGGCGGCCAGCGTCGGCACCGGGACGCCCAGCGCGGTCGCCCGGCGCACGAGGTCGCCGAGGATCGGCTCGACCTCCGTCGGCCGCCCGGGGGCCAGGTCCCGGTAGAGCGAGGTGGTGAACCCCGACCCCGGGGTGAGCAGGGCCCCCTCGACGCGGGCCCGGGCGTCGTCCCGCAGCGGTCTCCCCGCGGCGGCCAGCACCGCGGTCGCCTCGGCGATGATCGCCGCGACGACCTCGGCGCCGCCCTCGACCGCGGTGACCTCCCCCGCGGTCCCGCCGAGCAGTGTTCCGGTCGCTCCGCCCGCGGCCATGAAGTGCCACTTCTCCCACATGTCCTGCACGATCGTGGTCGAGCCGGTCACGTCGAACCCGGCGCCGTCGAGCGCGGCGACGATGTCCGCGACCCGCGGCGACGGGCGTCCGTCGAGCTCACCGAGCCGCACCGACGCCCCGGGGGCCGGCGTGCGGACCGCGCCGTCGGCGTCGAGCCTGCTCACCACCAGGCACAGCCCACCGAGCACCGCGGCGGGACCGAAGCGCTCGGCCAGCACGTCGAGGTGGCGGACGCCGTTGAGCAGCGGGAGCACCGCGGTCCGCGGACCGACCGCCTTCGCGACGTCCTCCACCGCCGACTCCAGGCCCGGCCCCTTCACCGCGAGCAGGACGACGTCCACGGGTTCCGCGAGCTCGTCGGCCGTCACCACCCGGACCGGGAGGACCGTCCGCTCGTCCGCCGGGCCGACGAGGACCAGCCCCTCCGCCCGCAGCCGCGCGGCCCGCGGGCCCCGCACCAGGAACGACACGTCGGCACCCGCACGGGCCAGCGCCCCGCCGAACCACCCGCCCACCGCGCCCGCACCGACCACCAGAATCCGCATCGCCCTCCCCTTTCCGGGCGTCAGACTGACGCGCTAGCTAGCTTGAAGCAAGCAAAGTGGGCGAGGAGACACCACCGTCAGTCGGTGCGTGCACCCTCGAGGTCCACATGGGCACCGTCGCTCGGCCGGGTCCAGCGCACGTTGTCCGCGTCGAGCCGCCGCCCGCACGCCGTACATACGTCCGCGCTCTGCGCGGCCGCCCCGCACCCACGACAGTTGATCCCCAGCCGCCTGCCCTCGGGATGGGGCGCGTGCTGCTCGGCCCACAACGCGTAGGCGTGCAGGATGGGCAGCGTCGACGCCCCCGCCTCGGTCAGCCGGTACTCCGCACGGGGACGCGCACCCGCCCCCGCCGCCACCCGCTCGAGCAGCCCGGCGGCGACCAGCCGCTTCAACCGCGCGCTCAGCGCCTTGTCGGTGATGCCCGTCCGGCCCGCGAACTCCTCGAACCGCACCGCTCCCGCGAAGGCCTCGCGCAACAGGACGAGCACCCAGGGGTCGCCGACCACCTCGACCCCCCGCGCGATCGAGCACGGCTTCCCCGACCAGTCGGACCGCAGCGGCATGCACCCTCCTTCAACGAGCTATCCCGAAGGTAGCTCATTCCTCAGGGCAGGATGGAGTCCACGTAGCCGCCGTCGGACCGCACCGCGCCGCCCGTCGTGGAGGTGGCCAGGTCCAAGCACAGGTAGGTCACCGTGTTCGCGATGACGGCACCTGCAGCAGCAGGTCGTCCACGTCCTGGGCGGCCGTCAGGTCCGCCACCACGCCGCTGACGGTCGCGTCCGGCACGGCGTCCCGGACCTGCTTCGCCGCGGCCTCCACCCGGGAACCGTCCCGCCCGTTCACCACGACCGCGGCGCCCGCCTCCGCGAGCCGCACCGCGACGGCGTGCCCGATGCCCTGGGTGGACCCCGTCACGAGCGCCACCCGCCCGCCGAGATCGAGATCGATCGCCATCGATCGCCATCCCTCGTCCTCCTCGTCGCGGCCCGCCGACGAGCACCGCCACGGACAGGAGGGCGAGCGTCGCCGTGACGAGCATCGTCACGCCCATGGCGATCGGACTCGAGCCCACGATCGGCGACACCGCGGCGCCGAGTCCGAACTGCAGCGCCCCGAGCAGGGCGGACCCGGTGCCCGCCACGTCCCGCACCTCCCCGGTGGCCAGCGCGGCCCCGGTCCCGAGCACGAAACCCATGCAGGTGGTGACCAGGAAGAGCAGCACCAGCACCGGCCAGAGCGGTGCTCCCGCCAGCACCACCGCGAGGAACGCGGTCGGGCCACAGCGGCCACGACGGGGAGGACGGCGACGACGGGCACCCCGAGGGCGAACGCGGCCGCGATCGATCGTGACCTCCCCGCGCGGTTCGGCGGCGATCACCGCCCGCCTGGCTCCGACCTCCCTGACGCGGAGTCTCCTGGTCGTCGCAGGTCGGGGAAGCCCACTACCCCGGCCGGGAACGCACGTCCTCCGGCAGCCATCCGGCGGACCGCAGGGACCGTGAGATGCCCAGCGCGGCGGTGCGCACCGCGGGGGCCAGCCGGCTCGGGTCGACGCGCGTCGACCGCCCCGTGATCGACACCGCAGCCACGACCTTCCCCGAGGTCGCGAACACCGGTGAGGCGACGCAGGCGACGCCGACGGTCGACTCCTCCCGTTCCTCCCCCACGCCGGTCTCCCGGATCCGCGCCAGCTCGCGCTCCAGGAGCCCGGGGGCGACCACCGTCCGCGGGGTCCTGCGCTCGAGGGGCCCCGCGAGCACCTCGCGGACGACGTCGGCCGGGGCGTGCGCGAGCAACACCTTGCCCACGGCCGTGCAGTACAGCGGCATCCGCCCGCCGACCCGCGAGTCCACGTCGGGGACCCGCCTGCTCTCCAGCTTCTGCACGTAGAGCACCTCCGCCCCGTCCGACACCGCGAGGTGGACCGTCTCCCCGGTCGCCTCCCGCAGGTCGGCCAGGTGCGGCGCGGCCGCGTCGCGGAGGCTGCGCGGCCGCGCGGCGAGCTGGCCCAGCTCGAACAGCCGGGTGCCGACCCGGACCCCCTCGGCAGAGATCTCCACCGCGCCCTGCTCGGCCATCTGGTGCACCAGCCGGTGCACCGTGGCCTTGCTCAGTCCCGTCCGTCGGGCCAACTCCGACAGGCTCAGCGCACCGTCCGTCGGGCGGAAGGCCGCGAGCAGACCGAAGGCACGACCGATGACCGAGGTCGGACCGCCGTCCCGCTGAGTCGAACGCATCGCTGGAGTGTCCACGCGCCGCCCTGCGATCGTCCAGTCATGTCCCAGCACCCACCGGAGCCGGTCACCGCCGCCATCGTCGGACCGGGCAACATCGGCACCGACCTGCTCGTCAAGCTCCAGCGCAGCGCGCCCCCCGCTACGCCGAGGCCGGCATCCAGGCCGTCGACCTGACCCCCGCCCACCTCGGGCCGATGGTGTCGCCCCCCGTCAACGGGGCCGCCCACCTCGACGCCCCGAACGTCTCGATGATCACCTGCGGCGGCCAGGCGACGATCCCGATCGTGCACGCGGTCTCGCGGGTCACACCGGTCCCGTACGCCGAGATCGTCGCCTCCGTCGCCTCCCGCGGCGCCGGGGAACGCCGACTACCTGCCCGCCTACGCGGGCAACCTCGACATCATGACGGCCGCCGCGGCCCGCGTCGGCGAGCTGATGGCCATCGCCAGGCAGGAGTCCGCGGCATGAGCGGCACGATCAGGCCCACCCTCACCCGGGACGTCCGGATCATCGACACCACGCTGCGCGACGGCAGCCACGCCATGGCCCACCGCTTCACCGAGTCCCAGGTCCGCGACACGGTCCGCGCTCTGGACCGGGCGGGCGTCGAGGTCATCGAGGTCTCCCACGGCGACGGGATCGGCGGGTCGTCGTTCAACTACGGCTTCTCCCGCACCGACGAGACGACGCTGATCGCCGCCGCCCGCGAGGAGGCCACGAGCGCGAAGATCGCCGTCCTCCTCGTCCCCGGCATCGGGACCGCCGAGGACCTGCGGCGCGCCCACGCGCTCGGCGCCGGGGCGGGCAACTCCCCCACCGAGGTGCTCGCCGCCGTCTTCGACCGGCTCGGCGTGGACACCGGTCTCGACGTGCTCGGGTTGATCGACGCGGCCGAGGACGTCGTGCGTCCGTACCTGCCACGGTGGCCGAAGATGGACCGCAACGCCATCGTGCAGGGCTGGGCCGGGGTCTACTCCTCTTCCTCCTGCACGCGGAACGGGCGGCCGACCGCTACAAGGTCCCGGCTCACGAGATCCTGCGCCGGTGCGGCGAGCTCGGCTACGTGGGCGGCCAGGAGGACATGATCATCGACGTCCCGCTCGAGCTGGCCCGGGAGCACGGCCATGGGTGAGCCCACACAGGACGCCGTGACGGTGCAGGACGCACCGCGCAAGGCCGAGGCGCTCTACGAGGCCCGACGGAACCGGGTGCCCATCGCCCCCTTCACCGACGCGGAGCCACACCTCACCCTCGCCGACGGATACGCCATCCAGCAGGCCCTGGTACCGATGCTGCTCGACGACGGTGACGAGATCGTCGGCTACAAGGTCGGCCTGACGTCCGTCGCGATGCAGCAGCTCATCGGGGTCGACTCCCCCGACTTCGGGCCGGTGCTGCGGTCCACCCGCTACGGCAACGGGGCGGAGGTGCCGCTGGACCGCTTCATCGCGCCCAAGATGGAGGCGGAGATCAGCTTCGTCCTGGGCGAGCGGCTGACGGGCCCCGACGTCACGGTCGAGCAGGCCCGGGCCGCCGTGCGGGGCGCGGTGGCCTCCATCGAGATCGTCGACTCCCGGGTCGCCGACTGGCGGATCCGGCTGGCCGACACCGTGGCCGACCTCGCCTCCAACGGCGCGTACGTGGTGTCCGACGACGTCGTTCCCCTCGACGACATCGACACCCGCCTCACCGGGATGGTGCTCTCCCGCAACGGGGAGGTGATCGCCACCGGAGCGGGCGCGGCCGCGCTCGGCGACCCGATGGCGGTCGTCGCCTGGCTCGCCACCGTGCTCGGCGCCCGGGGCGTCGCGCTCGAACCGGGCCACCTCGTGATGACGGGCGCCCTGCACGCCGCGGTCCCCATGGCCGCGGGCGACACCTTCCGGGCCGAGTTCGACAGACTCGGCGTGGTGGAGTCCCCCATCGTCGCCTCGCTCGGCTGAACCCGGCGCCGTCGGATCCCGTCAGGTGTCGTGCGGGCCGGGCGGGCGGCTCGGTTGGTGGGGCAGTCGCACGAGGGTGAGGATCTGGTCGGCCACGGTGCCCGGGGGTGCCACCAGGGTGAGGGAGGCCCCGTCGACGCACCGCTGCCGGGCCAGGATCAGGACGGAGACCCCGGCGCTGGCCAGGTGGGTGACGCCGGTCAGGTCGACCACCAGCGACGTGGCCCCGCCGTGGCTCCGGCGGATCATCTCGCGGTCGAGGACGGGGGCGTTGACGACGTCCAGCGGCCCGTCCACGCGGATCGCGTCACCGTCGCCGCCCGACAGGTCGAGGATCAGGAACGGGTCGGCGTCGCGCTCGCTCCGGCCGTCCCCCCATGCCTGCGTGTCGCCGGTGAGCAGGGTCGCCGCCCGGGACAGGGCGAGCTCGATCGACGCCGTGGTCCCGTCGTCGGCCCGGTCGAGGGTGAAGGCGTCGGCGAGTTCGCCGGTCATGGACAGCCCCCACCCCCGCGCCGGGCCCCCTCCGGGCGGTGTCCAGCGCCCACGGTCACGGACCTCGACACGGAGCAGACCGCGCGGGGTCACCGTCGCGGTCACCGAGACCGGGCCGGTCCCCGAGGGGCCGTAGGCGTGCTCGACGGCGTTGGTGACCAGCTCGCCCACGGCGTGCTGCGCGGCGACCACATCGGCCTCGTCGGCGTGCCACGTGCGCAGCCACGCCCCCAGCGCTCGGCGGTGCTCGTCCACGACCTCCGCAGACGCACGCGTCTCCAGGACCAGGTCGGGCACCGGAGCGACCCGCTGGGCGGCGAGCAGGGTGATGTCGTCGGCGTGCCCGGTCCCCCGCACCACCAGCTCGATGCCCTCGGTGCTCACCCGGCGCGGCACCGACCGGAACGGCGAGGGCAGTCCGCGCCCGGCCGCGATGTCGGCGACCACCTGGGCCAGTTCCACGGTGCTCCCCGCCAGGTCCCGCCCGGGCCGTTCGATGATGCCGTCGCTGTAGAGCAGCAGCAGCTCACCCTCGCCGAGCTGCTCGCAGGCGACCGGGAACCCGACACCGCTGGTGAGGGGCCCGGCCCCGGTCGGAGTGAGGTAGCGGGCCGGACCGTCCGCCGAGACCAGCAGCGGGGCCGGGTGTGCCCCGCGGTGCAGTACTCGACGGTTCCCCGGCGCGGATCGACCACGGCCACGCAGAGCGTCGCCGCGCGGGCACCGCGGATGTCCTTCGCCGCCGCGTCCAGCCCGTCCAGCGCGGCCTCGACCAGGCCGCCCCCGGCACCGCCACCCCGGGCCAGACGGTCCCGCAGCAGCACCCGCAGCTGCCCCATCGCCGCCGAGGCCGCGACTCCGTGGCCGACCACGTCACCGACCACCAGGGCCACCCGGCCGTCGGCGAGTGCGAAGGCGTCGAACCAGTCCCCGCCGGCCGCGGTGTCTGTGTCGGCGAGCAGGTAGGAGGCGGCGATGTCCAGTCCCGGGATCACCGGCACCCCGCGCGGCAGCAGTTCGCGCTGCAGGGTGGTGATCACGTCCCGGGCCTGCTCGTAGCGTTCCCGCGCCTCCTTCGCCTCGGCCTGGGCCGCACGCCGCGCCTGCACCTGCTCGGTGACGTCCGAGATCTGGGTGAGCAGCCCGACCACCGTCCCGTCGGTGCCGAAGCGCGGGACCACGTCGAAGGTCAGGAAGGTCTCCCCCGTCGCGTTCCAGTAGACCCGCCACTCCCGCCCCGACTGGGCTCGACCCGTGGCGTAGACCCGGTCCAACAGCTCGAACAGGTTCTGCCCCTCCGCCTCGGGCATGACGTCCCGGATGGGCCGCCCGACGAGATCGGGCGCCTGGAGGAACTCCCGGTAGGCCCGGTTGGCCGCGGCGAAGCGGTGCTCGGGCCCCTCCACGTAGACGAGCATGATCGGCATCTCGTCGAACGCGGCCTGGACCACCCCGGCCTCGCCGGCCGGCCCGTCCCCGACGCCATCACCCACCGGGCAGGAGTACCCACTCCCCCCGGGTTGACGCGTGGGCCCCGGCCACATGCCGGTTCGGCAAGACGACATGCTCACCGCGGAGGGCTCGGGCACCATCGGCGCCATGCGCAGCCGACTCGAGGACCTGATCGACGAGCAGCGGGTCGCCCTGCACGACAGCCTGGACGGGCTGTCCGAGGAGGAGGCCCGACGCCGGCTCGTCCCCTCGCGGACGACCCTGCTCGGCCTGCTCACCCACGTCACCTGGGTGGAGGGGGTCTGGTACGGCGAGGCGATCACGGGGAAGCCGCAGCGCGGCACCCCGGACTCGTCGTTCCGGCTGCGGAAGTCGGACACCGTCGACTCCGTGCGGGCCCGCCATCGGGAGGCCTGCGCGGCCTCCCGCAAGGCGGTCGCCGCGCTCGAGCTCGACGCCGTCGTGACCGGTCGGGGGGAGCGACGGCTGTGGGAGATCCACGTCCACATGCTCCGCGAGCTCGCCCGACACGCCGGGCACGCCGACATCCTGCGCGAACAGGTCCTCGCGGCCCGGTGAGGAGCCCGCCCACGCGGCGCGGGCGACCACCCCGGCCCGACCCCGGCCCCGGAGGGGCCGAACGACCGGTGGGCCCCGTGTCCGTCGCCCCTGGCCACCGGCTCCTCCTCGGCGGCAGGCTGAGCGGCATGTCGGAACGAGCGTCGACGCCGTCACGTCTCCCCTGGCTCCGCGCGCCCACCGGCGCCGAGCTCGGCCGGCAGGTCGGTGCGGTCCTCGCCGACCTCCCGCTGTTCCTGACCGCACCGTTGTACCGGCGTCGCCACCTGTGCTGGGGCGCCGAACCGTCCGAGGTGGCGGCCGCCCTGCCGGGGGACGAGCTCTGCCCGGGCGCCTCGTTCCGGGCCACCCGGGCGATCTCCATCGCCGCCCCGCCCGAGCAGGTGTGGCCGTGGCTGGTGCAGGTCGGTGCGGGGCGCGGCGGCTGGTACAGCGACGACCTGCTCGACAACCTGGCCCGCCCCAGCGCCACCGAGGTACGGGAGGACCTCCAGCACCTCGAGGTGGGCGGATGGGTGCCGATGTCCCCGTGGGGGACGCCGACGGAGCGCACCGCCTTCCGCGTCGAGGCGTTCGACGCCCCCCGCTGGTTGCTGTGGGCCAAGCCCGACAGCTCCTGGGTCTGGCGCCTGAGCCCGTTGCCCGACGGCGGCACCCGCCTGGTGACGAGGGTCCGGGCCCGCTACGACTGGTCCCGTCCGCTCACGGCGCTGTTCGGCGTGGTCCTGCTGGAGCTGGGCGACTTCGCCATGCAGCGGCGGATGCTGCGCGGCATCAGGACCCGCGCGGAGCGCCTCGCCGCCGGATGACCGCCGGGGGCCAGGTCGGGACCTTCGTCCCGACCACCCCCACCGAGGGTCCCGCCGACCCGCGCCCCTCGGCCCTCGCGACGGACCCCGGCGGGCGGCGAGCCTGATCACCGACCGGAACCGCCGGTGGCCAGGAGGGCCGGATGAACCTCGATCTCGCACGGTGGCAGTTCGCGATCACCACCGTGTACCACTTCCTCTTCGTCCCGCTGACGATCGGGCTGTCCTTCCTCGTCGCCGGCATGCAGACGGCCTGGGTCCGCACGGGCGACGACCGCTACCTGCGGATGACGAGGTTCTGGGGCAAGCTGTTCCTGATCAACTTCGCCATCGGCGTGGTGACCGGCATCGTCCAGGAGTTCCAGTTCGGGATGAACTGGAGCGACTACAGCCGGTTCGTCGGCGACGTCTTCGGCGCCCCGCTCGCGATCGAGGGGCTGCTCGCCTTCTTCCTCGAGTCGACCTTCCTGGGCCTGTGGATCTTCGGCTGGGACCGGCTGCCCAAGAGGGTGCACCTGGCCTGCATCTGGCTGGCCTCGATCGGCACGATGCTCTCGGCGTACTTCATCCTCGCCGCGAACTCCTGGATGCAGCACCCGGTCGGCTCCGTCGTGAACGACGCCACCGGCCGGGCCGAGCTGAAGGACTTCGGCGCGGTCCTGACCAACTCGACGGCCGTCGGCGCGTTCGCGCACACCCTCACCGCCTGCTTCGTGACCGCCGGGGTGTTCGTGCTCGCGATCAGCGCCTGGCACCTGCGCCGCGCTGATCGGCCCGGCACCCACACCGAGGTCTTCCGGCCCTCGATCCGGGTCGCGCTGGTGACGCTGCTGGTCGGCAGCCTGGGCGTCGTCGTCAGCGGCGACCTGCAGGCCCGGTTGATGACCGAGCAGCAGCCGATGAAGATGGCCGCCGCCGAGGCGCTGTACGACACCGTGGCGCCCGCGTCGTTCTCGCTGGTCACCGTCGGCTCGCTCGACGGGTCGCAGGAGGTCTGGAGCCTGCGGGTGCCGCGGGTGCTGTCGTTCATGGCCACCGGCTCCTTCGACGGGACCGTCGAGGGCGTCCACGACCTGCAGGCGCGCAGCGAGCAGACCTTCGGCCCGGGTGACTACACCCCTAGCATCCCCACCACCTACTGGACCTTCCGGCTCATGATCGGGTTCGGGATGCTGGCCGGGCTGCTCTCGCTCGTCGGGCTCTGGCTGACCCGCAAGCGGGCGACGAGACCGATCCCGCGGTGGTTCCTGACCAGCTCGATCGTCGCCCTGTTCCTGCCGTTCGCGGCCAACACGGCGGGCTGGATCTTCACCGAGATGGGCCGCCAGCCGTGGCTGGTGTTCGGCATGCTCCGCACCGCCGACGGCGTCTCGCCCGCGGTGTCCACGACCTCGGTGTGGATCTCCCTGATCGTGTTCACCCTGCTCTACGGCGGGCTCGCCGTCGTCGAGGTCGGGTTGATGCTGCGCTACGTCAAGGCCGGTCCGCCGCCGCCCGCCGGCGTCGTGCCGATCGCGACGCCCACCCCGTCCGTCAGCTACTAGGAGCCCGGTCATGGAGCTCACCACCCTCTGGTTCCTGCTCATCGCCCTGCTCTGGACGGGTTACTTCGTCCTGGAGGGGTTCGACTTCGGTGTCGGGATGCTGCTGCCCGTCGTCTCCCGGGACGAGACCGACCGCCGCGTCGCGCTCGGCACGATCGGCCCGGTCTGGGACGGCAACGAGGTCTGGCTGCTCGTCGCGGGCGGCGCCACGTTCGCCGCCTTCCCCGAGTGGTACGCCTCGCTGTTCTCCGGCTTCTACCTCGCCCTGCTCCTGCTGCTGGTGGCGTTGATCCTGCGCGGAACGGCCCTGGAGTACCGCGGGAAGCTGGACGACGACCGGTGGCGCCGCCGCTGGGACGCCGCGATCGTCGGCGGCTCGTTCGTGCCCGCGCTGCTGTGGGGCGTCGCGTTCGCCGACATCGTCCGCGGGGTCCCGCTCGACGCGGACCACGAGTACACCGGCACGTTCTTCACGCTGCTCAACCCGTTCGCGCTGCTCGGCGGCGTCACCACGGTGCTGCTGTTCGCGCTGCACGGCGCGGTGTTCCTCGCACTCAAGACCACGGGGGACGTCCGGACCCGCGCGATCGGCGTCGCGAAGGTCACCGGTCCCCTGCTGGTCGTGGCGGGCGGAGGGTTCCTGGTCTGGGCCGTGCTCGCCTACGGTCCGCTGTGGACGCTGGTCCCGGCCGGGGTCGCCGCCGTCGGGCTCGTGGCCGGGACCCTGCTCGCCGCCCGCGGACGTGAGGGCTGGGCGTTCCTCGCCACCGCGGGGGCGATCGTCGCCATCGTGGTGACGCTGTTCGGCACGCTGTTCCCGGACGTCCTGCCCGCCACCGACCCGGCGCACAGCCTGACCACCACGAACGCCTCCTCGACCGCGTACACGCTCACGATCATGACCTGGGTCGCGGTCGCCCTGACGCCGATCGTGCTGGCCTACCAGGCCTGGACGTTCTGGGTGTTCCGCAGGCGGCTGACCCGCGACGACGTGGCGGGCGAGGCCGGGCTGCCGGTGCGCACGGGGGCCCACGCCCGATGAGGCCGCTCGATCCCCGCCTGCTCCGCCAGGCCTCCGGGGCCCGCCGCTTCGTGCTGCTCGGGCTGGGCGTGGCCGTCGCCACCGCCGCCCTGGTGATGGTCCAGGCCGATCTGCTGTCCCGGGTGGTCGCGGACGGGTTCCTGGGCGGCGTCGGGCTCGATCTGCTCGCCCCGCTGCTGGGGCTGCTGCTCGCGGCCGTCGCCGGGCGGGCGGGGCTGGCGTGGATCGCCGAGGTGGCCGCGCACCGCGCGTCCGCGGACGTCGTGCGCGAGCTGCGCGGCCGCATCGTCGGGCACGTGCTGCGGCTCGGGCCGCGGCGCGCCGACCTGCCCCCGCGCGGTGAGCTCGCCACGCTCACCGCGCGCGGGCTCGACGACCTGGAGGGCTACTTCGGCCGCTACCTGCCCGCGCTGCTGGTCGCGGCCGTGGTCCCGGCGATGCTCGGGGTCCGGATCCTCACCGCGGACTGGGTGTCGGCGGTGATCGTCGGGCTGACGGTGCCGCTGGTCCCGGTGTTCGCGGTCCTGGTCGGCCTGCACACCGAACGCGCGACGGCCCGGCAGTGGCGGGCGTTGGCGGTGCTCGGCCACCACTTCCTCGACCTCGTCTCGGGCCTGGACGTGCTCGTCGCCTTCGGCCGGGACCGGCACCAGACCTCCGGTCTGCGCACGCTCGCGGAGGCCTACCGCCGCGCCACGCTGCGCACACTGCGGGTCGCGTTCCTGTCCTCGCTGGTCCTGGAGCTGGTGGCGACGCTGTCGGTCGCGCTGGTCGCCGTATCGATCGGCCTGCGGCTGGTCGACGGCTCCCTGGACCTGGGCACCGGGCTGCTGGTCCTGCTGCTGGCACCGGAGGTGTACCTGCCGCTGCGCGCGGTCGGCGCGCGCTTCCACGACGCCGCCGCCGGGACCGCCGCGGCGGGCGCGGCACTCGACCTGCTGGACACCGCCGCACCGGAGTCCGGCCGGGCGGGCGCTCCCGATCCCGCGCTGGTGGGGCTCCGGCTGCGGGGCGTGCGGGTCGACGGGCGGCTCACCGCACTCGACCTGGATCTCCCGCCCCGCGCCGTCGTCGGGATCACCGGACCCAGTGGCTGCGGCAAGTCGACGCTGCTGGACGTGCTCGCGGGGCTGCGGGCCCCCGACGGCGGCACGGCCCTCGCAGGCGACACGGACCTCGCCGCCGTCGAGCCGACGTGGTGGCGCCGCCGGGTCGCCTGGGTGCCGCAGCGTCCGGTCCTGACCGGGGACACGGTGCGGGAGGCGATCACCCTCGCCGCGCCCGACGCCGGCCCGGCGAGCGTGGCCCGCGCGGCCCGGCTGGCCTGCCTGGACCTGCCGCTGGACACCCCGCTCGGCGAGGACG
Source organism: Pseudonocardia oroxyli (assembly GCF_900102195.1). Taxonomy (GTDB): domain Bacteria; phylum Actinomycetota; class Actinomycetes; order Mycobacteriales; family Pseudonocardiaceae; genus Pseudonocardia; species Pseudonocardia oroxyli. The sequence goes on along the minus strand of NZ_FNBE01000030.1, from coordinate 9,226 downwards.
GGGGCGGGCTCTCGACCGGGCAGCGGCGCCGGGTGGCGCTCGCCCGCGCGATCCTCGCCGACCGGCCCCTGCTGCTGCTCGACGAGCCCACCGAGGGCGTCGACGCCGACACGGAGACCCGGATCGGCGAGTCGCTGGACGAGATCGCGGCCGGGCGCACCGTCGTGGTGGTCAGCCATCGGGCCGACGTGCTCGGGCGATGCCATCGTGTCGTCTCCCTCGCACCCCCCACCGAGCAGCCGGGGGCGGGCGGGGAGACCCCGCTCCCGGCCCGGCCCACCCCGGCCGGGTCCGCCGACGACGCGGCCACCCCCCGACCCCCGGCCGCGACGCGACCGACGCCCCGGCCGTCGCGGCCGGGCCCACCCGGCCTGCCGGCCTGGGTCCGGCAGGCCGCACGGGAGCAGCGCGCGCGGCTCGTCCTGGCCGTGCTGCTCGCGGCGTCGGCCTGGGGCTCGGGGGTGGCGCTGACCGCCACGTCGGCCTGGCTGATCTCCACCGCGGCGCTGCAGCCGCCGGTGCTGACCCTGATGGTGGCCATCGTCGCGGTCCGGGCGTTCGGGCTGGGCAAGGGGGTGTTCCGTTACGCCGAGCGCCTCGTCTCGCACGACGCCGCGCTGCGCGTCGGCAGCGCCCTGCGGGTGCGGCTGTGGGGCGATCTCGTCCGGCTGGGGCCCGCCGCCACCGCCCGGCACCGCCGCGGGGACCTGCTCGTCCGGCTGATCGCGGACACCGACGCCCCGCAGGACCTCCTGGTCCGCGTGCTGCTCCCCGGGTGCGCGGCGCTGCTGGTGGGCGGCGCGGCGGTGGCGGGGTTCCTGCTGCTGCTCCCCGCCGCGGGGCTCGCCCTCGCCGTCGGGCTGCTCGTCGCGGGGGTCGGTGCGCCCGCGGTCGCGGCGTGGGCCGCGCACCGCAGCGAGCACCGGACCGCGGCCCTGCGCAGCGAGGTCGCCTCGCGCACCGTCGAGCTGCTCGACGCCGCCGCGGACCTGCTGGTCTTCGGCGCGGCCGACCGCCACCGCCACGCACTCGCGCACGTCGACGACCAGCTCGCGACGGCCCGGCGGCGGGCCGCGACGGCCACCGGGGCGGGCACCGCCCTGGCGGTCCTCGCGATCGGCGCGACGGCGGTGGTCTGCGCGGCGCTGGGCCTCGCGGCCTACGCCGACGGCCGGATCGCCGGGCCGGTGATCGCCGTTCTCGCGCTCACCCCGCTCGCGCTCGCCGAGATCGTCGCCGGGCTCCCGGAGGCGGCCGTCCGGTTGCTGTCCATCGTGCCCGCGGCCGAACGGCTGCAGTCACTGGAGTCCCTGGAGCCGGCGGTCGTCGATCCCGAGCACGCCCCCGACGCGGCCTCACCCACCACCCTGGACGCCGAGGACCTCGCGGTGCGCTGGCCCGGCTCGGACAGCGACGCCGTCGCCGGGTTGGATCTCGACCTGGCCGTCGGACACCGGATCGCGCTGGTCGGGCCCTCGGGCAGCGGCAAGTCCACGGCGGTCGCCGCGCTGCTGCGCACCCTCGCGCCGCGGGCGGGCACCCTGCGTGCGGACGGCAGGGACGTGCGGATGCTGCGCGGCGAGCAGGTGCGGGACGGCATCGCGTGGTGCGGGTCGTGGACACACCTGTTCGACGGCTCGCTGCGTGCCAACCTCACCCTCGCCGCCCCCGACGCGACCGACGCCGAGCTCGTCGCCGTCCTGCGGCGGGCCCGGCTCGGCGGCTGGTTCGCGAGGCTGCCCGCGGGTCTCGACACCCCGGTCGGCGCGCACGGCGGCACCGTGTCCGGCGGCGAGCGCCAACGCCTCGGCATCGCCCGGGCACTGCTCGCCGACCGCCCCATCCTGGTGCTCGACGAGCCCACCGCCCACCTCGACGAGGCCACCGCCGCCGCCCTGAGCACCGAGATCCTCGCCGCGACGGCGGACCGGACCGCACTCGTCGTCACGCACCGACCGGACCACACCCCCGGACTCACCCGGGTCGAGGTGGGCCGCGAGCCCGTCCGGAGTGGACGATGACCGAGCAGTCGACCGCTGGACTCGGTGCCGTGTCGACGCGGAACCGGGTCCTACGGCCCTACCGACCCGGGACCTCCGCACGGGCCCAGGCCTGGTCACCGGCGGCTACCGTGGAACCGACACCCACGAAGGAGAGCCCGTGACGATCTCGGTGTTCCTGCTCGACGATCACGAGATCGTCCGCCGCGGCATCGCCCAGCTGCTCGAGACCGAGGACGACATCCAGATCGTCGGCGAGGCCGGCACCGCCGCCCAAGCCCTTGCCCGCATCCCCGCCGCCCGACCCGACGTCGCCATCCTCGACGTCCGGCTCCCCGACGGTGAAGGCGTCTCGGTCTGCCGCGAGGTCCGCTCCACCATGGACCCCGCCCCCGCCTGCCTGATGCTCACCTCCTTCTCCGACGACGAAGCCCTCTTCGGCGCCATCCTCGCCGGCGCCGCAGGCTATCTGCTCAAACAGGTCGCAGGCACCGACCTCATCGGCGCCGTCCGCACCGTCGCCGCAGGCGGCTCACTGCTCGACCCCAAAGCCACCGCCACCGTGCTCGACCGGCTCCGGCACGGCCGCCACGAACCCGAGGACCCCCGCTACGACTCGCTGAGCCCCCAGGAGAGACGCATCCTCGAGCTCATCGCCGACGGACTCACCAACCGCCAGATCGGCCAGGAGCTCTACCTCGCCGAGAAGACCGTCAAGAACTACGTCTCCTCCCTGCTGCACAAACTCGGTTACGCCCGCCGCACCGAGGCCGCCGTCTACGCCGCCCGACGTCGCACCTCCCGCTAAGCGGGCTCGGTCAGCGGGACCCGCCAGGTCAGCCGGGTCCCACCGGCCGGGCGCCTGCCGACGTCGAGCTGTCCGCCGAGGACCTGCGCCCGGTCGGCCAGGTTGCGCAGCCCACTGCGGGCGACGTCGTCCGGGATTCCGGTGCCGTCGTCGACGACCTGCAACACCAGGTCCGCACCCACCTCCAGGGTCACGGTCACCGTGCGCCCGCCGCAGTGCCGGACGGCGTTGCTGACCGCCTCCCGAGCGGCGGCGAGCACCTGCGGCACCAGCTCGGCCGGGACGAGGGTGTCCACCGCGCCGGACGTCTTCAGCGAGGCCACGAGCCCGGAGTCCGCGGCCAGCTCGGTCACCGTGTCGAGCAGAGCGCGACGCAGGCCCCGGTCCCCCTGCTCGGCGGAGTGCAGGTCGAAGATCGACGTGCGGATCTCCCGCACGGTCTCGTCCAGCTCGCCCACGGCGTGGGCGATGCGGTCGGCCACCTCCGGCTGGGTCGACCGGCGCATCGTGCTCTGCAGCTGCAGCCCGGTGGCGAACAGCCGCTGGATGACGACGTCGTGCAGGTCCCGGGCGATCCGGTCCCGGTCGGCGAGCACGTCGAGCTGCCGTTGGGTGCGGCCCTTCTCCGCCAGCTCCAGCGCGAGCGCCGCCTGCTGGCCGAAGGAGAGCACCAGCGGCACCTCGACCGGCTGGAACAGGTCGCCGCCCGCGCCGCGGATCGCGATCAGCACGCCGATGATGCGCTCCGCGGAGCGCATCGGGACCACGGCGACGGGGCCGAGCCCGGCGCCGTCCCACGGCGCCTCGACGAGCGTGCCCGGGGTGTCGGCCAGCACCGGGCCCCGGCTGTCGGCCAGCTCCTGCAACGCACCGCCCGGTTCGATGCCCTCGGCCGGGAGGTCGTCCCCGGCGACGCCGTCGCAGGCACCCAGGCGGTAGCGCCCGTCCTCGTCCGGGCCGAGCAGGACGACCGCCGCGGCCGAGCGGGTCAGTTCCCGAGTGCGCACCGCGACGAGCTGCAGGACCTCCTCCTCGCCCGCGCCCGCCAGGACGTCCGCCCGCACCTCGGCCAGTGCCTCCAGCCACTGCTGCCGCGACCTGCTCTGCTCGAACAGGTCCGCGTTCTGCACCGCGATCCCCGCGGCGGCCGCGAGCGCCTGCAGGACCACCTCGTCGTCCGCGGTGAACTCGCCCCCGCCGAGCTTCTCGGCGAGGTAGAGGTTGCCGTAGACGGCCTCCCGCACCCGTACCGGCACACCCACGAAGCTGCGCATCGGCGGATGGTTCGCCGGGAACCCCACCGACGCCGGGTGCGCGGTCAGATCGGCCAGCCGCAGCGGCCGCGGCTCCATGATCAGCTGCCCGAGCAGACCCTTGCCGGTCGGGGGGCGGCCCATCGTCTCCCGCTGCCCGGGGTGCAGACCCACGTCGATGAACCGGGCGATCGAGCCGTCGGCGGCGAGCACGCCCAAGGCGCCGTAGCGGGCGTCGACCAGGTCCACAGCGGACTGCACGATGCGCCGCAGGGTGGTCTCCAGCTCCAGCCCCGCAGCCACGGCGAGGACGGCGTCGAGCAGGCTCTGCATCCGGTCGCGGCCCGCGGCGATCTGGCCGAGCCGCTCCTGCACCTCTTCCAGCAGCTCCTGCAACCGCAGCCCGGACAGCACACCGGACACCGGCGAGCCCGCCCGTCCCGTGGGATCGACCCCCATGGCCGTCACCTCCCTGCACATCACACCGCGCCCCGGCCCGTCCGCGGACGGGCCGAACACCCCGAACCGGTGAGGACCTTCGACGCTAGTCGGTGCCCGGCCGGGCGTGGAGCGTGTGTCGGAGCACGGTGGTCCGGGACGACACGGCGGAGTGGTGATGATCGAGACGACGGCGACGCTCGGGCTGGGGGAGCCGGCACTCCACGACGTGCTCCGGGCGGCGAGCCGCGCGCCGTCGCTGCACAACACCCAACCGTGGTCCTTCCGGGTGTCCGAGCACGCGATCGAGCTGTGGGCCGACCGGACCAGGCAGCTGCGGGTCGCCGACCCGAGCGGTCGCGAGCTGCGGATCGCCTGCGGAGCGGCGCTGCTCAACCTCCGGCTCGCGCTGCTGGGGCAGGGGGTCAAGCCGCTGGTGAGCGTGCTGCCCGACCCGACGCAGCCCGATCTGGTCGCGATCGTCCGCCGCGGCGGCACCCGCCGGGCCACCCCCGCGCAGCGGCGGCTGCTCGAGGCGATCCCCCGCAGGCACACCAACCGCACCCCGTTCACCGACGGCGCGATCGCGTCCGCCGCGCTGCACGACCTCCGCCGCGCCGCCCTGGACGAGGGCGCCTGGCTGCACCTCGTGACCGACCCGGCCCAGCGGACCGAGCTGAGCGACCTGGCCCGCCACGCCCACGAGGTCCAGGTGTCCGACCCGGCCTTCGCCGCCGAGCTCGAACGCTGGACCGGCCACGACGAACCCCGGTCCGACGGGGTGCCCGCCGCGTCGGGCGGCCCGCTCCCCCGTCCCAACTCGGTGTGGGTGATGCGCGACTTCACCCGGGGCAACGGGAAGCCGGACCCCGGGTTCGAGGCCGACCCGATCATCGCCGTGCTCACCGCGCACTCCGACGGCCCCCACGAGGAGGTCCGTGCGGGCGAGGCCCTCGAACGGGTGCTGCTCACGGCCACCACCCACGGCCTCTCCGCCTCCTTCCTCTCCCAGCTCGTCGAGGTCCCGGACGCCCGCCAGAGCCTGCGCCGCATGCTCGGTGGCTTCCGCCCGCCACTGGTCGTGCTCCGACTCGGCCACGGCTGGCCCGTCCCCACCACCCCACGCCGCCCCTACCCGGACCTCGTCCACACCGTCCACTGAGGAGCCCCCCGATGACCAGGCCGCTGTCCGCGGCGGCGCGCCGCCCGGGCGCCCGACCCACCACCTCCGGGGTGGCCGTCGCCGTCGACGGCACCGAGGCGGGTGTGCGCGCGACCCGGTGGGCCGCCCACGAGGCCGTCCTGCGCGGCGTCGAGCTGACCCTGCTGCACGCCGCCCCGGCCGCGGCCGGCCCGCCCGGGTCGCGACACGACCACGCCGCCGGGCTCCTCGCCCGGGCCCACACCGTGGCGCGCCAGGCCGAGCAGGAGGTCCGTACCCGCGCCGAGACCGCGGGGGACGACCCGCGCGCGGCCCTGGTCGAGGCCTCGCGACACGCCGCCCTGCTGGTGCTCGGGTTCGACGGCGCCGGGCCGTCCTCGCTCACGCTCGACATCGCGGGGCTGGCCTGCTGCCCCGGTGGTCGTCGTCCCCCCGGGCGGGTCCCCCGATGGGCCGGTGGTGGCCGCGGTCCGCGATCTCGCGACGGACGCGGCGGTGCTCCGGCAGGCCCGGGACGCCGCCGCCCGATCGGGTGCCGCCCTGAAGGTCGTGCACGCGGCCCGCTCCGCCCGGGAAGGCGCCGCGGCCCTGGAGGACATCGAGGACTGGCTGTGGCGATGGGGGACGCCGCCCTACTCCGTGCACCTGTCCCGGGGCCGCCCGCTGGAGGTCGTCGTCGACCGCTCCGCGCACGCCCGGCTGCTCGTGATGGGGTCCGCCGAGCCCCACCGGCCGCTGCTCGGGCCCGCGGCCCGCGGAGCCCTGCGGCTGGCGGCCTGCCCCGTGTTGATCGCCGCCGAGCCCCTCGACCCGTCGCCGACGCGGGGCGGACCGCCCCCGGTGATCTCGTCGAGGTGAGGATCGCCGGGCGGGCCACGCGGCGGGACCTCAGGATCCCGAGCGGGTCCTGCCCGCCGGCTGGGCCCAGCTGGCGAGCAGGTCCATCGCCTCGCGGGAGCGGGTGCCGGCCTCGGTGGTGTAGACGAACAGGGTCTGGTCGGGGTCACCGGGCATCGTGAAGGTCTCGTAGTCGACCGTGAGCTCTCCGACCACCGGGTGCCGCAGCCGCTTCGCCCCGAAGGTGCGCTGGAAGACCCGGTGGCTCGACCACCACGTCCGGAACTCCGCGCTCTGCGCGGTCAGCTCGGCCACCAGGTCGCGGATGCCCCGGTCCTGCGGGTGCTCGCCGAAGTCGAACCGCAGACTCTCCACCGCGCTGCGGGCCTGCTCCTCCCAGTCCACGAACAGCTCCCTGGCCTGGTCCGACAGCAGCATCCAGCGTGCGTAGTTGCGCTGGGGCGCCGGAACGGCGTCGAAGTCGGTCAGCAGCGCGCGCAGCATCCGGTTGGACGCCAGGACGTCCGTGCGCCTGCCGAGGATCAGGGCGGGCTGGACGTCGAAGGTGTCGAGGAGCTGGTGCAGCCCGGGGCGCACACGCTGCACCCGCTGCGGTGCGCGCGTGCGGGAGGTGCCCCCGACCAGGTGCCCGAGGTGGGCGCGACCGACGTCGTCCAGCCCCAACGCCCGCGCGACCGCGTCGAGCACCCCCTCCGACGGGGTGATCGGCCGCCCCTGCTCCAGCCGCGTGTAGTAGTCCGTGGACACCCCGGCGAGCAGGGCCACCTCCTCGCGGCGCAGCCCCTTCACCCTCCGCACCCGGCCGTCCGCGGGCAGGCCTGCCCGCAGCGGGTCCTGCTCCGAGCGGGCCCGGCGTAGGAAGTCCGCCAGTTCCCGGTTCGTCTCGGCCATGGCCCGATCATGCCGCACCGTCCCCTGTTCACGGGGCCGCGAACGTGGGTCGCCGAGTCCTGGTCAGCCGGGACCCGGCCCGCGCAGACCCAGGTCGAAGCACCCCTGTCGTGGCCCCCCACGGGCCGTCTCCCGATCGGAGACTCGTGATCACCGGCGAGCGGACGCCGGCCGACACACCGATCCGGACGGAGCACACCGACATGGCGCACCCCACCCCCACCGCACCCCGCACCTGGTTCGTCACGGGGGCCTCCCGCGGGCTCGGTCTCGAGCTCGTCTCGCAGCTCCTCGAGCGCGGCGACCACGTCGCGGCCACCACCCGCTCCGCAGCGCGCCTCACCGCCGCGCTGGGCGACACCGACACCACCCGGCTGCTCGCGCTGGAGGTCGACCTCGCGGACGCCGAGCAGGTCGCGGCGGCGATCACGGCCACGACCGACCGCTTCGGCGGGCTGGACGTCGTGGTCAACAACGCGGGCTACGGCTTCCTCGCCGCCGTGGAGGAGGTGACCGATGCGGAGGCCCGCGCGATGTTCGACGTCCAGGTCTTCGGCGTCTGGAACGTCCTGCGAGCGGCGCTGCCCCTGTTCCGGGCCCAGCGCGGCGGACACGTCCTCAACATCTCGTCCATCCTGGGCCTCACCACGTTCCCGGGCTGGAGTCTCTACTGCGCGGGCAAGTACGCGCTGGAGGGCCTGACCGAGTCGCTCGCGGCGGAGGTGGCCGACCTCGGGATCGCGGTGCACCTCATCGAGCCGGGCTACCTGCGCACCGACTTCCTGCGGCCGCAGTCGCTGGGCCTGCCGGCGGCCACCACGGACGCCTACCCGGCCGTCCGGGAGATGACCGAGCAGCACCAGGCGATGGCCGGTACCCAGCTGGGCGACCCCGCCAAGGCCGCCACCGCGATCATCGACGTGGTCGACACCGGCGATGCCCCGCTGCACCAGCTGTTGGGCTCGGACTCCTACGGCCTCGCGCAGGCGAAGGTGCAGACCTTGACCGCCGACATCGAGGCCGGGCAGGCGCGGGCGCTCACGACCGACTTCGCGACCTGACCCACCCTGGCCCCGGGGGGGGAAAGTGGCCCCGATGAGCGCCGTGCCGGCCTCGGCCGCAGGCTCCAGCGCGCTGGCGAACGGCCGGCGCAGCAGCGGTACCTGCGGGACGTCTCCACCTACAAGACGCACGTCAACGCGCAACACGGCTCGTGGGCCACGGTGTACGCCCGTTCCTCCTCGGGCTGAACCCCCCGGCGTGAACCGGGCGACGGCCGGGGCGCAGGTGTTCCCCCGTCCGCAGCCGGGTGGGGTCACGGGCGAGTGTCGTCATGCCGAAGCCGCTCTGCGCCCGCGCTACACGCGCACTCCTAGGAGACTGCTGAATTAGGGCGGTCTCCGGGCGGGGTAGCTGCGAGGGCAGCCTGTTTCGGACGGGGTTGTGAGGTGTGCGTGGTGTGGCCTGGGCGGCCGGAGGCCGGTCAGGCCAGGGCCCAGCTCCCGGTGGGCGGTCGGTGCAGGCCCAGGGCGAGGAGTCGGCGCAGGTTCAGTCCGGCGGCGCGGTGGGACAGCCAGAGATCGTTGGCGCGGACGCCGCGGAATCTCAGCCGTCGGTTGCCGCGGGTCAGCCAGGCCATGCTGCGTTCGACCATCGGCCGGTGCCGGCGGTAGATCTCGACGAGCTCGGGGTCTCGAGCGGCGAGGCGGTGTGCGCGTTGCAGCGCGTCGTGCGGGTGCAGTCGCAGCGTCCGTCCAGTGGCCGCGGTGGTGCATCGAGCGGCCAGTGGGCAGCCGCGACAGCGCGCCCCGAACAC
>NZ_FNBE01000010.1 GCF_900102195.1 Pseudonocardia oroxyli | reverse complement strand
CTCCGCAGTGTAGAGCTTGCAGCCCCTGAGCCCGAACCGCTTCGCGTCCTCACGCAGCTGCCGCAGCCCCTGCTCGCCCAAGCGCGGGTCCCAGCAGTGGTTGTAGGTGAGCTTGTCCGGGTGCGCCTTCGCCAGCGCCGACGCCTCCTCGGTCTGCCCGAACCCGTTCACGTAGAACTCGCCCAGCGCCGCGGGCTGGAAGATCGCGTGGTCCACGTGACCGACCTCGAACAGATCGTGCATCAGCCGGTCACCGCCCTGGTAGAGGTAGTCCTCGTAGGGCCAGACCTCGGACTCCGGGCTGAGGTTGCGGTGGTAGTCGTAGAAGCAGTCGATGAACTGCTTCCCGTGGATGTTGCGCTGGTTCTCCGGTCGCGCGTCCCACAGCGCGACGTGGGCGTCGACGATGAAGTAGTCCTGGCCGTCCTTCGAGTACACCGTTGTCTCCTGTCAGTCGGTGTCGGCGACGGTAGGCGGCGCGAGCGGGTCCGCAGGGCCGTGACGAGTCTCAACGTGAGACGTCTTCGGCACCGCCGGACCACGGGTGTGTGTCACATTGGGGTCGGGAGCAGCGTCCGAGGAGGTGCGCAGATGGAGGTCCAGCGGAGCGTCACCGCGACCCCGCGGTTGTCCGCGTCCTGGCGGCGCAGCGAGGACTACGGCATCCCGCTCGACGCCGTGAACCCGGCGTTCAGCGGCGGCGTCGACAGCGCGGTCGACGGATCGCTGTTCTACGAGTGCGGCCAGGAGATCCTGGGCGGGCTGCGGGACACCCTGTCCGGCGAGCCCGTCAGCATGATGTTGACCGACGCCGACGGCCTCGTCCTCAGCCGGGTGTGCGACGAGTCGGCCCTGGTCAGCGCGCTCGACAAGACCTACCTGGCCCCCGGGTTCGCCTTCTCCGAACGCGAGGCGGGGACCAACGGGTTGGGCCTCGCGCTGGCCGACCGTGCGCCGTCGCTCGTGCGCGGCGAAGAGCACTACTGCACCGGGCTGTGGGGCTACACGTGCGCGGCCGCCCCGGTCATGGACCCCGTGTTCGGACGGCTGCTCGGCAGCGTCAACCTCACCACCTGGTCGGAGAAGTCCGCGGGTCTGCTGCTCGCGCTCGCCCAGACGGCGGCGGGCCACACCTCCACCCTGATGCTCGCCCGCGGCCGCGGGGCGCAGGCCCGACCCACCCCCAAGGGTGAGGTCTTCCGCGTGTTCACCGCCCAGCGCGACACGGCGTCGCCGCCCGCCCTCGGCGAGGCCTGGGAGTCCGCGCTGGCCGAGACCGTCGCGGCGCTGCGGTCCGGCCGGACGGTGGGCGTGATCGGGGAGGCCGGCGTCGGCAAGACCGCGCTGCTCGCCGCGGCGCTGCGCCGGGTGCACCGCGACCACCGGATCCTCAACGCCCGCCCGCCGGACCCGCGGGACGCCGACTCCTGGCTCGCGCTGTGGACCCCCGAGCTCGCCAAGGACCGCACCAGCGTGATCGCGGGCGGGGTGGACGCGCTGCCGCTGTGGGCGGCCTCGGAGCTGGCCACGATCGTGGGTGCCGCGCGGGGCGCCTCGCTCGCGGTGACGGCGTCGGAGGCCGCGGGGATCCCGCACCCGCTCTCCCGCCTGCTCGACACGGTGGTCTCGCTGCCGCCGCTGCGGCAACGGCCCGACGACGTCCTCCCGCTGGCCGAGTACTTCGGCGAGGTCGTCCGGGGCCGCGCGGTGCGCTTCACCCCCGCCGCGGCCCGCGCCCTGCGCACCTTCGCCTGGCCCGGCAACGCCGAACAGCTCCGGCGCGTGGTCCGCGAGGCCGTGACCAGGGGCGACGTGATCGACGTCCACCACCTGGCCCCCGAGGTCCTCTGCGGGTCCAGCCGCACCCTGACCCGCATCGAGACCCTGGAGCGGGACGAGATCGCCCGTGCCCTCGCCGAACCCGGCATCACGGTCACCCAGGCCGCGAAGAACCTGGGCATGAGCCGCGCCACGATCTACCGCAAGATCACCCAGTACGGCATCCGCCCGGAGTAGCGCCGACCACGATCGCACGTTTCGTGCTCCCAGTGCTGCATGATCACGATTTGTGTGCGCTCACGGTGGTGCGCACAGCACGGAGAGCACGAAACGTGCGGGGTGGGGCGGCCGGGCACAATGGCCGCCCGTGAGCGACGACGATCCCGGGGCGACGGAGTGGGCGGTGCCCGGGCAGGTGGGGGTCGGCCCGTGGGTGGGCGCGCCGCCCGACGACCCCCGCTACGACCCCGAGCTGTTGGCGGGCGGTGACCGGCGCAACGTCGTGGACGCCTACCGCTACTGGCGCCGGGACGCGGTGGTGGCGGACCTCGCCGCGCGGGCGCACCCCTTCCACGTCGCCATCGAGAACTTCGGCCACGACCACAACATCGGGACCGTGGTGCGCACGGCCAACGCCTTCGCCGCGGCGGCCGTGCACATCGTCGGACGACGGCGGTGGAACCGGCGGGGCGCGATGGTCACCGACCGCTACCAGACGCTGCACCATCACGAGAGCGTCTCCGGTCTGGTCGCGTTCGCCCGCGCGCACGGGCTCGCGGTCGTGGCGGTGGACAACACCGAGGGCTCGGTGCGGCTGGAGACCGCGGAGCTCCCGCGCGACTGCGTGCTGCTGTTCGGGCAGGAGGGCCCGGGCCTCACCCCCGAGGCCCGGGCCGGAGCCGACCTGCTGGTGTCGATCGCGCAGTTCGGTTCCACCCGCTCGATCAACGCCGGCGTGGCAGGCGGGATCGTGATGCACACCTGGGTCCGGCAGCACGCGGACCTCGACACCGCCTGGTGAGCGCACCGCCGACCCGCGAACGTGACGGCAGCGTTCTCGGCACCGCGCTCCGGTGACGCCCGCGCAGTCGGGGTGCGCCGAGTGTCACCGGAGCGTGCCTTCCGGAGCGCTCAGGTCACGCTCGCGCGGCGAGCGGGGTGGACAAGCCCGCCTTCACCTGGCGGCTGACGTCGTCCGCCAGCAGCTCGGTCGCGCCGGCCTCCAGCGCGTTCAGGATCTGGGTCGCGACGCCCGCCGCGGAGATCTTCGGAACCTCCAGCCGGGCGGTCATGTCGGTGTCCATGTAGGCCACGTGCACGGCCAGGACCTGGGTGTCCGGCAGTTCCGCCCGCAGCGAGTTCGTGAACGACCAGGCCGCGGCCTTGGACGCCGAGTACGCACCCGAGGGCGGGAGCGCGAGCCACGAGAGCACCGACAGGATGTTCACGACCGCCCCGCCGCCGTTGCGCGCCAGGACCGGCGCGAAGGCCCGCGCCACGGTGACCGGACCGAACAGGTTCGTCTCGAACTCCGCGCGGGCCGCGTCGAGGTCTCCCGTGAGCAGCGAGCCCGCGCCGGCCCGCCCGGCGTTGTTGATCACGATGTCGACGTCCGGCAGGTCCGCGGCGGTCTCGGCGACGGCCGCGGCGTCGGTGACGTCCAGCGCCACGGGGACGAGGTGGGGGTCGGTCACCGTGTTCGGGTTCCGCGCGCCCGCGTAGACCGTCTTCGCCCCGCGCTCGACGAGCTGCCGGGCCAGGTGGGCGCCGAGCCCACGGTTCGCGCCCGTGACCAGCACGGTGCTTCCGGCGATCTGCATCAGAGCCGCTCCAGGATCGTGGCGTTGGCGGTGCCGCCCGCCTCGCACATGGTCTGCAGGCCGTAGCGCCCGCCGGTCCGCTCGAGGACGCCGAGCAGGGTCGTGGCCAGCCGGGCCCCGCTCGCGCCGAGCGGGTGCCCGATCGCGATCGCGCCCCCGTCGACGTTCACCTTCGCGGGGTCCGCGCCGGTCTCGGCCAGCCAGGCCAGGACGACGGGCGCGAACGCCTCGTTGACCTCGAACGCGTCGATGTCCGCGATGGTCAGCCCGGCCCTGGCCAGCACCTTCGCCGTGGCCGGGATGATGCCGGTGAGCATGTAGATCGGGTCGTCGCCCGTCACGGTGGTGGTGTGGACGCGCGCCCGCGGCCGCCAGCCGCGCGCCGCCGCGATCTCCGAGGTGGTGACGAGCAGGGCCGCGGAGCCGTCGTTGATCGGCGAGGAGTTGCCCGCGGTGATCGACCAGTCGAGCTCGCCGAAGCGGTCGGTCCAGCGCTGGTCCGCGAACGCGGGGCGCAGCCCGGCCAGCGTCTCGACGGTCGTCCCGGGCCGGATCGTCTCGTCCCGCTCGAGCTGGGTGACGGAGCCGTCCGCGTGGGTGACCTTCACCGGCGCCACCTGGGAGGCGAAGAACCCCTGTTCCCAGGCGGCCGCGGCGCGGCGGTGGCTCTCCGCGGAGAACTCGTCCAGCCGGGTGCGGGAGAGCCCCCACTTCCGCGTGATCAGCTCGGCGCTGACGCCCTGCGGGATCAGCCCGCCGGGGTAGATCCGGCTGATCGACGGGCCCGCGACGTCCTGACGCACCCCGTCGACCAGCGCGGAGCTGCCGATCGGCACGTGGCTCATCGACTCCGCGCCCGAGGCGATCGCGATGTCGTACTCGCCCGCGATCACCCCGTTCGCCGCGAAGGACAGCGCCTGCTGGCTGCTCCCGCACTGCCGGTCCACGGTCACGCCGGGCACCGACTCGGGCAGTCCGGCCGCGATCGCGGCGAACCGGGTGGTGTTGCCGCTCTGCTCGCCCACCTGCCCGACGACGCCGCCGATCACGTCGTCGATCTCGTGCGGGCGCAACCCGGGCACCCGCTCGATGAGGCTGCGCAGCGCGTGGGCGTGCAGCTCCACCGGATGGACCTCGGCGTACGCCCCGCCCGGCCTGCCCTTGCCGACCGGTGTCCGGACGGCCTCGACGATCACTGCGTCACGCATCACGACCTCCTGGGTCTCTCACTGCAACCCAGTCTGCATTGCGCAGCGAGACTCAGCAAGGACTGCCGCGTCACTCGCAGAGCACGCACGGCCCGTCCGAGCCGGGCAGCTCGGCGTACCCCTCCTCCGGGATGACCAGCAACGCCTCCACGGGAGGGCCGCCCGGCGTGCGGTAGAGCCGCTGCGCCGCGGTCAGCCAGGGCTCCGGGTCGGGGAACTCCACCACGCTGACCAGCCCGTCCGGCAACCCCACGGTGTCCCCCGGGCCGAGCCGGCCGCCGATCCGGACGTACGCGCCCAGCCGGTTGAGCAGCCGGGCGGCGGTGGCCCGGCCCACCGCGAACACGATGAGCTCGGGATGCCCGAAGCCGGACAGCCCGACGGTGTAGACGAAGGGCGGGCCCTCGACGTCTCCCAGGACGGCCTGCAGCGCCCAGCCGTGGCGGCGGATGGTCTCGCGCTGCCAAGCCTCGTACTGGTCGGCGCGATGGACGGAGGCGGGGGTGTCGTGGTTCATGCCCGGGACGGTAGGGCCGACCCCCGACAAGTTCCCTCTGCCAGGATCAGGGGTGATGACCACCCTGTGGACAGAGCGCGCGGCCGCCGCCGAACGCGCCGTCGTGGCCCGGTACCTCCATCGCGTCGGCGGGTCCGTTCCCGCCACCCGGATCGGCCGGGTGCGCAGCCCCCGCGCCCGCCGCTTCGGGCCCTGGCACTACTGGTGGCAGGCCCATCTCCTCGACTGCCTGGTCGACGCCCAGCAGCGCAGCCCGACGCCCCGCCGGTCCGCACAGATCGCCGGCCTGGTCCGTGGCGTGCGGCTGCGCAACCTCGGCCGCTGGACGAACGACTACTACGACGACATCGCCTGGTTCGGCCTGGCCGTCCACCGCGCGGGGCCCCGGGCCCGCTCGGGTGCGCGGGCCGTCGCGGCGATCACCGCGCGCCTGCGCGCCGGGTACACCGACGACCTCGGCGGAGGCATCTGGTGGCGCCGCGGGGACGACTTCAAGAACGCCCCCGCCAACGGCCCGGCGGCGATCCTGCTGGCCCGCACCGGGGACGTCGAGCGGGCGGCGGCGCTCACGGACTGGATGACGGAGAACCTCGTCGACCCCGACAGCGGTCTGGTGATCGACGGGATCCGGGTGGGCGGGACGCGGGAGACGACCACCTACACCTACTGCCAGGGCGTCTACCTGGGGGCCTGCGTGGAGTTGGCGCGGCGGCGGGGCGACGCCCGGTGGCGGGAGCGGGCCCGCGGGGTCCTCGAGGCCACGGCGGCCCGGCTCGCCGAGCCGGACGGTGTGGTCGGCGGCTACGACGACGGCGGCGACGGCGGCCTGTTCAACGGCATCCTCGCCCGCTACCTGGCCGAGGCCGCTGTCCGGCTACCGGCTCTCCCGCACGCCCGGGACCTGGTCCTGGCCAGCGCCGAGTCCGTCTGGGAGCACCGTGCCGACACCCCGCACGGCCCCGCGTTCGCCCACGACTGGCGCAAGGCCGCCCGGGTGCCCGCGCCGGGAGCCCCGGAGGGGGACCTGTCCGTGCAGCTCAGCGCCTGGATGCTGCTGGAGGCGGCGGCGCGGGTCAGTGCCGCCGGTCGTCCGGCCGGATGACCGGGAGCTGCACCGTGGCGTCGGGGTCGAGCCCCGCGGCGGGCTTCTGCCTCCGCGCCCGGATCACCTCGACGATGATCGGCAGCACGGAGATCAGCACGATCAGGATGAGCATGAGCTCGATGTTGTCCCGGACGACCTGGAACTGGCCCAGGAAGTAGCCCAGCACCGTGACGCCCGCGGCCCACGCCACCCCGCCGATCAGCGAGTAGGTGAAGTACCGCTTCGGCTCCATCCGCCCGACGCCCGCCATGACCGTGATGAACGTCCGCACGATCGGCACGAACCGGGCCATCACGATGGCCCGGTTGCCGTACTTGTCGAAGAAGCCCTGGGTCTTCTCGACGTGCTCGGGTTTGAACAGCCTGCTCTTGGGCTTGTCGAAGATGGCCGGACCCGCCTTGCGGCCGATCCAGTACCCCGCGACGTTGCCGACGAACGCCGCGACCACCAGGAGCACGCACACCACCCACAGCGGTGTGCCGATCGCCCCCGTCGCGACGAACAGGCCCGCGGTGAACAGCAGCGAGTCGCCCGGCAGGAAGAAGCCGAGCAGCAGGCCGCACTCCGCGAAGATGATGAGCGCCAGGCCGAGCAGCGCCCACGGGCCGAGCCACGAGATGATGACGTCGGGCTTCAGCCACTCGGGACCGAGCGCCAGGGTGGTGGTCACAGGGCGAAACGGTACCGGGCCACCCTGTGGGCCCCGTCAGCCGACCGTGGGAAGCACCCCGGGGGCGAGCAGCGACACCAGCGCGATCCCGACCCCCAACAGCACCCCGGCCAGCAGCGCGACGGCGAGGGCGAGCGTGATCTGGCGGCGCAGGGCGGCTCGCGGGTCACCGTGCGGGCGCGGCGGCAGGCCGGTCGCGGAGACCCGGGCCTGGGCCCGGAGCGCCTCGGCCACTCTGTCCTCGGGGTGGGTCACGGCGGCCAGTCTCTCACCCCGGTCCGCCGGACCGTTCGGCCATGACCCGGGCCACCGTGTCCAGCGCGCGGCTCGCCGTCGACTTCACCGTGCCGCGGGTGATCCCGGCGGCCTCGGCGATCTCCGCCTCGGACAGTCCCCCGTAGTAGCGCAGCACCAGGACCTCGCGCTGGCGGGGCGGCAGGGTGCCCAGCGCGTCGACCACGGCCTGGTGCTCGGCGGAGAGCATGGCCAGCGACTCCGCGGAGCGGGCGTTGACCTGGTGGGGTGCCACGTACTCCCGGGCCGTGCGACGCCGGCGCAGCACCGACCGCGACCCGTTCACCACCGCCGTGCGCAGGTACCCGACGGCGGCCGCCTCGTCCCGCAGGCCGCTCCAGTGCCGGTGCAGGCCCGCGAAGGCCTCCTGCACGACGTCCTCGGCCGTGGCGGGCTCGTCCACGAGCAGGACGGCGAGCCGGACCAGGCGCATCCGGTGGTCCCGGTAGAGGTCCGCCAGGGTGAGCGGGCCGCCCGCCTGCGGAGCCTCCACCTCGGGGTCCGGACGCGAGTCGATGCGCCGCAACCGGCTCAGCGTCCGGTCCACCGTCTGCTCGACCGGGCTCTCGAACCCACCCGTTCCCGCTCCAACCCCCACGGGCCTACCTTAACGAGCGTGACTGACGTCCCCGTGTGAGTCGCGCCTGGTGGGCGATACTGACGGGCGACACCCGGCGGACCCCGAGGAGAGCGCGCAGATGCCGATCGCCACCCCCGAGATCTACAACGAGATGCTGGACAAGGCCAAGAGCGGTGAGTACGCCTACCCGGCGATCAACGTCACCAGCTCGCAGACCCTGCACGCGGCGTTGCGTGGCTTCGCTGAGGCGGGCAGCGACGGCATCGTCCAGGTCTCCACCGGCGGCGCGGAGTTCCTGTCGGGGACCCGGGTCAAGAACATGGTCACCGGCGCCGTGGCGCTGGCCGAGTTCGCCCACGTCGTCGCGGACTCCTACCCGGTGAACGTGGCCCTGCACACGGACCACTGCCCGAAGGACAAGCTGGACACCTACGTGCGGCCGCTGATCGCGATCAGCCGCGAGCGGGTGGACGCGGGCCGCAACCCGCTGTTCCAGTCCCACATGTGGGACGGCTCGGCCACCGAGCTCGAGGAGAACCTGAAGATCGCCGCCGAGCTGCTCGACGAGGCGGTCAAGGCGAAGATCATCCTGGAGATCGAGATCGGGGTCGTGGGCGGCGAGGAGGACGGCGTCGCGAACGACATCAACGAGAAGCTCTACACCGCCCCGGGCGACTACGAGCGGACCGTCGAGGCGCTGGGCGGCGGCGACAAGGGTCGCTACCTGCTGGCCGCCACGTTCGGCAACGTGCACGGCGTGTACAAGCCGGGCAACGTGAAGCTGCGCCCGGAGATCCTCAAGGAGGGCCAGCAGGTCGCCTCGGCGAAGCTGGGTCTCCCGGAGGGCTCCAAGCCCTTCGACCTGGTCTTCCACGGCGGCTCCGGCTCGCTGCTGGAGGAGATCCACGAGGCGCTGTCCTACGGCGTCGTGAAGATGAACGTGGACACCGACACCCAGTACGCCTACACGCGCCCGATCGCGGCGCACATGTTCACGAACTACGACGGCGTGCTGAAGGTCGACGGCGAGGTCGGCGACAAGAAGACCTACGACCCGCGCACCTACGGCAAGAAGGCCGAGATCGCGATGTCGGAGCGGGTCGTCGAGGCGTGCGAGTCGCTGAAGTCGGCGGGCAAGTCCCTGGCCGGCTGACCGCGTCCGGGCCGACGAGGCAGGATGGGCGGCATGAGTGTGCACGGCAACCTGCTGGGGCCTGAGCCGACCCGCCTGCCCGTCGACCCCGCCGCGGCGGCCCTCGCCGCGGGCGAGGACCCGGCGGACGTCGCCGCGGCGAACCCCGCGTCCTCGCTCGCCTGGGCCACCCTGGCGGAGAACGCCCTGGCCGAGAAGCACACCGTCGCGGCCTACGCCTACGCCCGCACCGGCTACCACCGCGGGCTGGACCTGCTGCGCCGCAACGGCTGGAAGGGCTTCGGCCCGGTGCCGTGGGCGCACGAGCCCAACCGGGGCGTGCTGCGTGCGCTCGGTGCCCTGTACCGGGCCGCGGAGGCCATCGGGGAGACCGACGAGGTCGAGCGGCTGCGGACGTTCATCACCGAGTCCGACCCGGAGGCCGCGGCCGCCCTGGGCGTCTCCTGAGGTGACGGTCGCGGGCCGGGCCCGGGCCCGGTTGGCGCTGGGCGGTCGCCGCCTGCGCGCGTCCGCGCTGCCGATCGTGCAGTGCGGCCTCGCCGCCGGGCTCGCCTGGTTCGTCGCCGCCGACCTGGTCGGGCACGCCCGGCCCTTCTTCGCCCCGATCGCGGCCGTGATCAGCCTGGGGGTGTCCCTGGGCTCGCGGCTGCGGCGGGCGGGCGAGCTGGTCGTCGGGGTGAGCCTCGGCGTACTCGTCGGCGACCTGCTCATCTCCTGGATCGGCACCGGGGTCTGGCAGATCGCCCTGGTGGTGATGCTCGCCGTCGCGGCGGCCGTGTTCACCGACGGCGGCACGCTGATCGTCGCCCAGGCCGGTGCGTCCGCGGTGTTGGTCGCGACCCTGCTCCCGCCGGGGGACACCGGCGGGATCGACCGGTGCGTCGACGCGCTGATCGGCGGGACCGTCGGCGTGCTGGTGGTGGCGGTGTTGCCGTCCCACCCGCTCGGGCCGGTGCGCAGGCAGGCACGACACGCGCTCGACGAGCTGTCCGCGGTCCTGTTCGGGATCGCGGACGCGCTGCGGGCCCGGGACGAGCAGGCCGCGAGCGCCGCGCTGTCCCGCGCCCGCGCCTCCCAGCCGATCGTCGACGACCTGCGCGCCGCCGTCCGCTCCGGGCGCGAGGTCACGACCGTCGCCCCCGGCAGGCGCCCGCACCGCGCCGAGCTCACCCGGTTCTCCGAGCTCGCCGAACGCGTGGACTACGCCTTCCGCAACACCCGGGTCCTCGCCCGGCGGGCCCTCGCCGCCCTCCAGGACGACGAACCCGCCGTCGACGCCCTGCCGGACGCCGTCACCCAGCTCGCCACCGCCGTCCGCAGGCTCGCGGACGAGGTGCGCGGCGGCCACCGGGAGCAGGCCCGGGACGCGATCCTCGAGCTGGTGCACGAGGCCCCGATCCTCGCCGAAGCGGGTGACCTGGGCATGTCCGAGCAGGTCATGGTCGCCCAGCTGCGCTCCATCGCGATCGATCTCCTCCAGGCCACGGGCCTGACCCGCCGCGAGGCCGTCGCCGCGCTGCGGGCCGAGTTGTAGCGCGGCTCCGCCGCCCGTGCGTGGGAAGTGGTGCCAGAGCACCACTTCCCACGCACGACCTCGGGGCGGCTCAGAACGCGATGCGGTCGAACAGCTCCCGGAGCCGGGCCCGGCGGGCCGGGCGACCGGCCCCGACCCACGCGATCCGGCCGAGCAGGTGCTCGCGGAAGGCGGGGTGCGCCTCGCGGTTCTGGCCGTCGGGTCCGTGCTGGACGCAGTTGTGGAGCAGCGCGCGCAGGTCGTCGTAGTCCCGGCGGGAGGCGGCGGGGGTGGCGTTGACGACGAGGCCGGTGACCCGCTGGCGGTGGTGCGCGGGCATGATCCGGGTCTTGTCCGGCCGCAGGGTGAAGCCCTCCGCCGCCGCGATCGCCGACACCCGCCGGACCAGCCCGTGCACCGGCAGCTCGTCGCCGGAGAACACCAGGTCGTCCGCGTAGCGCCCGTACCGTGCGCCGACGGCCGCGGCGAGCCCGCCCAACCGCCGGTCCAGCCCGTGGGCCAGCAGGTTCGCCACGGCGGGCGAGCTCGGTGCGCCCTGCGGGAGGTGCGGCAGCGCGAGTCGCTGCCGCTGCGACGACGGGCCGCGCCGCAGCACCGCCCGGGGCGTACTGGCCACGAGCATCCCGGCCAGCACCCGCGCGACGGCGGCCGGGTAGCCGGCCGCGCGCAGCAGGCCCGCGATGCGGGCGGGCCCGATGCGGGTGAAGAAGCCCTCGACGTCCAGCCGCACGACCATGGCGCGGCCCGCGTGCTCGGCGGCCAGGGTGAACGGGGAGCGCCCCCGCACGTAGCCGTGGGCCGCGGGGTGCACCGGGATGCGCCCGAGCACGCGGCGCCCGATCCGGCGCTGCAGCTCGGCCAGCCGCGGCCCGGGCGTCTCGATCAGCCGGTCGCCGCGCCACACCGCCCGGTAGTGGTGCAGCGGCCCCTCCGGGGCCCGGCGCAGCCAGCCGCCGGGGTCGGCGAACCACTCCGGCTCGCCCGCGCGCAGGTCCAGCCCGGCGGCCAGCTCGTCCACGCTCGCCCAGCGCGCGACCGGCCACCGCCACACCGGTGCCGGCTCCTCGACGACGATGCGGCGCCCGAGCGCGCCCCGGATCCCCGCCAGCAGCTCGGCGTGGGCGGCCCGCGGCGCCTCGGGCCACTGATCGACCAGCCGGGCGGCGACCTCGGGCGCCCGTTCCCCGAGGACCTCGCCCAGCGTGTGGGTCAGGGCCCCGAGGCGCCACGGCACCCCGAGCAGCGCCCGCAGCACCGCCTCCGGATCGGTCACCGCGCGGACCCGACGGCCGTGATCCACACGTCGGGAGGGACCCGGTCGCTCCCCGACCGGCCCGCTCCCCGACGGTGGATCATGCGGGTGATGTCGCGGTGCCCGTACGACCTGGGCTCTCGTCCGCCGCGCGCCCACGTCCCCGTGGTGCGGGCCGCCGCGCGCGGGACGCCGTGCGGTGCAGGGATGGTGCACTCCGGGGTTGCCCCGGAGCCGCGAAGGCCGGGCCCGAGGGCCCGACGGTTCGCCGACTCGTCCGAACACCGCGACATCGCCCACACGGTACCGAGCACCCCCGACGGTCCCGCGGTGCACGTTTCGTGCGCGTGGTGCGGCGCGGACCGCGCGCGCCGCCCACGACCGCGGACCGTGCAGCGCACGAAACGTGCGGTCACGGCGGGCTCAACCGCACCTCCCGTCCCGCCCACCGGCGGCGCAACCAGCGGTCGTGGCTGGCCACCACCACGGCGCCGGGGCCGGTGCCCAGGGCCTCCTCGAGCTCGTCGGACAGGGTCGGGGAGAGGTGGTTGGTGGGCTCGTCGAGCAGCAGGAGCTCGGGCGGGTCGGCGATCAGCAGGGCCAGCGCGAGCCGCCGCCGCTGCCCGACGGACAGGTCCCCCACCCGCGTCCCGAGGTCGCGCGGTGCGACCAGGCCGAGCGAGGCGAGGGACACCGCGTCGGGCCCCAGCGCGGTCGCCCAGGTCTGCGCCACCGTCCGATCAGGACGGTCGAACACCGTGTCCTGGGCAAGCAGACCCACCGCCGGTGTGCGCAGGCGGTGGATGTCCCCCTCGGCGTCCAGCGCACCGGCCAGCACCGCGAGCAGCGTCGACTTCCCGACGCCGTTCGGGCCGGTCACGAGGATCCGGTCGGTGGCGCCGACGTCGAGCCGGTCGATCGCCAGCCGCCCGGGCACCCGGACCCCCCGCAGCGACACGAGCAGTCCGTCCGGCGCGGACCGGGCCAGGGCCGGGGCGCGGAACCGGAGTGGCGCAGGGGGCCTGCGCACCTGGTCGCGCTCCAGGTCCTCGAGCCTGCGGGCGGCGTTGCGGACCCGGCTGGACACCTGCTTCTCGATCCGCTGGCCGCGGCGGCCGTACCCCATCTTGTCCCGGTCGGGCATGGGCCGGTCGTGCGGCGCGACCCGGTGCGCGGTCACCCGGACCGAGTGCCGCAGCGCCCGCAGCTCCTCCTGCTCGGCCTCGAACCGCTCCTCCCAGCGCAGCCGCTCCCGCCGCCGGGTCTCCTGGTAGGCGGAGTAGCCGCCGCCGTAGCGGGTCGGGCCGTCCAGGGCGGGGTCGAGGTCGACGAGGTCGGTGCAGACCGCGTCGAGGAAGGCGCGGTCGTGGCTCGCCACCACCAGCACCCCGGTCAGGCCGCGCAGCTCGGTCTCGAGGAAGGCGGCGGCGGAGTCGTCGAGGTGGTTGGTGGGCTCGTCGAGCACCAGGGCGGTGGGCCTGCGGATCAGCAGGGCGCCGAGCGCCAACCGTCCACGTTGGCCCCCCGACAGCGAGCCGACCGGCCGCGAGGGCGCCACGGAGCCCAGGCCCAGGCCGTCGAGGACGAGCCCCGCCCGCCGGTCCGCGTCCCACGCCGCGTGCTCCTCGGCCCACTCGAGCCGCTCGCCGTAGAGCTGCGCGAGCGCGGGATCCTCCGCCATCGCCTGCGCGAGCCGGTCCAGGTCCGCGAGCGCGGCGCGGGCCTCACGCAGCGCGTCGTCGACCACCCCGGCCACCGTGACCGTCGGCGTGAACGGCAGCTCCTGCTGCAGGAACCCCAGGTCGGGTGGCCGCGTCACGGTTCCGCCGTCGGGCCGGTCGGTCCCTGCGAGCAGCCGCAGCAGGGTCGACTTGCCCACGCCGTTCTCGCCGATCAGTCCGATCCGGCGGCCGGGGGCGGCGGTGAGGGAGACCCCGTCGAGCACGCGGCGGTCGCCGAGCGTGCGGACGAGGTCGTGGGCGATCAGGGGAGCAGGCATGCGACACCACCGGGAGGGTCCACGGCGACGCCCGACGGGTGATCCACGGCCGGGCGGGGACGGTGTCAGTGCCTCATGTCGAGATCCACCCTGCCACGGGGCGCAACCGGATTACGGGGTCACCGCACCTAGTGCGGTGACCGCGACGGGGGCGCCTTGCGAGGAACCGCCCGGATCCCGCGAGGACCGGCGAACGTTCGTGGTCACCGCACTAGCGGATCCGCAGCCGGCCCGACCCGAGTACGTTTGCCAGCGGTGATCTGGGCGTCACACGCGGTGGGCGACACTGTGTGCTCACGCCTCGGGGAGGATTGAACGCATCATGCAGTTCCTGATCAGGTGGGTCCTGGCGCCACTCGTCCGGTTCATCTGGCGGCCGCGTGTGGTGGGGGCGGAGCGTGTCCCGACGACCGGCCCGGTGATCTTCGCGGCCAACCACCGCGCCGCGGTGGACACCGCGGTGATCCCCCTGGTCACCCCTCGCCCGGTGGCGTTCCTCGGCAAGGCCGAGTACTTCACCTCGCGCAGCCTCAAGGGCCGCCTGGTCGCGCGCTTCCTCACCGCGCTCGGCTACGTCCCGGTCGACCGGGGGAACGCGAAGGCGGGGCTCGCGGCTCTGGACGCGGGCCGCACGGTCCTGCGCGCGGGCGGCGCCTTCGGCATCTACCCCGAGGGCACGCGCTCGCTCGACGGGCGGCTGCACCGCGGGCACACCGGGGTCGCCTCCCTGGCGCTCTCGACCGGGGCCGTCGTGGTGCCGGTGGCGCTGCTGGGCACGGAGAAGGTGCAGCCGGTCGGCCGCCGGATCCCGCGCCTCGCACCCGTCGAGGTGCGGTTCGGCGAGCCGTTGGACTTCTCCCGCTACGACGGGCTGGAGGGCTCGGCCGCCATCCGCCGCGCCGTGACCGACGAGGTGATGGACGCCATCGCCGAGCTGTCCGGGCAGGTCTACGTGGACCGCTACCACCAGCGCCCGGGGACGCAAGCCGCATAATGCGGCCATGACCGATCTCGCGGACTCCCTGGCCGATGCTCTCGACGTCGAGCTCGCCGCGGCGGACGCGGAGGTCGCGGCGCTGCACCCCGGCGACCCGGGGACCCGCCAGCCCGTGCACACCGTCTACGTGCCCGCGCACCGGTTCTCGCGCGGGATCGTCACGGACTGGGGCACCCGGGCGCTCGAGGTGTTCGACGCGGCCGCCGGAGACCTCCCCTCGATCTGGGACGCCCCGGCGGACCTGCGGGGACGGGTGCGGGACAAGCTCGCCACCGAGCCCATCGAGGACCTGCGCATCGACTTCGAGGACGGCTACGGCACCCGCTCGGACGCCGAGGAGGGCGCCGAGATCGTCCGCGCCGCGGAGGAGCTGACGGCCGCGGTGGCGGCGGGCGCCGCGCCGCCCTTCACGGGCATCCGGTTCCGCAGCTTCGAGGCGGCGACCCGGCGGCGCGGGGTCCGGACGCTCGTCGGGTTCGTCGGGGAGCTCTGCGCGCGGGGCGGCGTGCCCTCCGGGTTCGTCGTGACCCTGCCGAAGGTCACCGCGCTCGCGCAGGTCACGGCGCTGGTCGCGACCTGCGAGTCGCTGGAGGCGGAGTTCGGGTTGCCCGCGGGCACGCTCCGGTTCGAGATCCAGGTGGAGACGCCGCAGTCCGTGATCGGCCCGGACGGCGCCTCCCCGCTGCCGCGCATGATCGCCGAGGGCGCGGGCCGCTGCACCGGCCTGCACTACGGCACCTACGACTACTCGGCCTCGCTCGGGATCGCCGCGGAGTACCAGAGCATGGAGCACCCGGCCGCCGACCACGCCAAGGCGGTGATGCAGGTGGCCGCCGCGGGCACCGGCGTCCGGCTGTCCGACGGGTCCACCAACGTGCTGCCGGTCGGGGACCCGGAGCAGGTGCGGGCCGCCTGGGCGCTGCACGGCCGTCTGGTGCGCCGCTCTCTCGAACGCGGCTTCTACCAGGGTTGGGACCTGCACCCGGCGCAGCTGCCGAGCCGGTTCGTGGCGAACTTCGCGTTCTTCCAGGGCTCCGCCGAGTCCGCCGCCGCCCGGCTGCGCGCCTACCGCGAGCGCTCCGAGAGCGGCTTCATGGATGAGCCCGCCACAGCGACCGCGCTGTCGGGTTTCCTGCTCCGCGGCGTCGACTGCGGCGCGCTGGACGACGAGTGGGTGCAGAAGGCGACCGGCGCGGACGCCCACGAACTGGCCCGGCTCGCCCGTCGCCCCGCCCCCGGCCCCCACCGCTGACGACCCGTGAGTGGCGATAGTCGCTATAACGACTATCGCCACTCACGGGGTCAGTGGTCGGGCGCGGGCTCCTCGGTCGTGGTGAAGTGGTTGAACGCGAGGTTCAGCAGGACCGCGACGATGGCCGTGGCGCTGATGCCGGACTCCACGATCTGGTGCAGCCACGTGGGCAGGTGGGTGTAGACCTCGGGCACCGTGATCGGGATCAGGCCCACGCCGATGGACGTGGCCACGATCAGGATGTTCGAGTTCGTGAACTCCACCTTGGACAGTGTCCGGATGCCGGCCGCCGCGACGGAGCCGAACAGCACGATCCCGGCCCCGCCGAGCACCGGCTGCGGGATCGCGTTCATCACCCGGCCGAGCACGGGCAGCAGGCCGAGCACCACGAGGATCGCGCCGCCCGCGGCGACGACGAACCGCGACTTGATGCCGGTGATCGCCACCATGCCGACGTTCTGGGCGAAGGCGGAGATCGGCATACCGTTGAACACCGGCGACACCGTGGTGGCGGCCATGTCCGCGCGCAGGCCCGCCGCGATCCGCTTCTTGTCGACCTTCGTGCCCAGGATCTCCCCGACGGCCAGCAGGTCCGCCGTCGTCTCGGCCATGATCACCAGGATCACGACGGTCATGGACACGATCACGCCGATGGAGAACAGCGGCCACCCGAAGTGGAAGGGCTGCGGCAGCGCGAAGATCGGCCCGTTCGCCACGGCCCCCCAGTTCACGCGGCCCATCACAGTGGCGACGAGCGTGCCGACCACCAGGCCGAGCATCACGGCGAGCCGCGACACCAGCCCGCGCCCGAACCGCGCGATGGCCAGCGTGACCACCAGGGTGAGGAAGCCGAGCAGCAACGACGTGCCGGAGGCGTAGTTCGGGTTCGGCTGCCCGCCCACCATCTGGTTCCCGCGGATCCAGCGCAGCGCGACCGGGAACAGCGACAGCCCGATGATCGTGATGACGCAGCCGGTGACCACGGGCGGGAAGAACCGCACCAGGCTCGCGAAGAGCGGGGCGATCACGAACCCGATGAGCCCCGCGACCAGCACGGCCCCGAAGATCGTGGCCATGCGCGCGGCGGGGTCCCCGATGGTCTCGTTCGTCGCGACCGCGGTCATGGTGCCGACCGCGGCGAACGACACGCCCTGCACCAGCGGCAGCTGCGACCCGACGTAGGGCAGTCCGAGGGACTGCAGCAGGGTGCCGAGGCCGGACACGAACAGGGCGGCGGTGACCAGCAGCGCCTGGTCCGCGGGCGCGAGCCCGGCCGCCGACGCGATGATGATCGGCGGCGACACCACGCCGGCGTACATCGCGAGGATGTGTTGCAGCCCGAAGAAGAAGGCCTTTCCGACGGGGACCTTCTCGTCCTCGGGCCGGATGGTCGTCGTCTCGTCCGTGTCGGTCATCAGATGAAGCCCTTCACGCCTTCCCACACCCCTCCGGCGGGCGGCGCGTCGTCCCGGATGACGGAAGCCTCGATGAGCCCGTACGGGCGGTCGGCGGCGTACCAGACCTCGTTCGGGTTCTCGAGTCCCCACTTCGAGAGGTCGACGAGGAAATGGTGCTTGTTGGGCATCGAGAAGCGGATCTCCGCCACCTCGGGGTGGGCCTCCAGGGCGGTCTCGCCCATCGCGTAGAGCGTCTGCTGCAGCGACAGCGAGTGGGTGAGGGCGAACTTGTCCAGCAGGATCTGCCGGATGGACGCGAAGGACTTGTCCCAGTCCACGTCCGTGCCGATGTAGCGCCACCGGGCGCTGACCGCCGTCGCGAGGATGCGGTCGTCGGTCTCGACGAGAGAGGTGTAGGGCACGTCCGGGAAGCCGTGGAACTCCGACCCCGTGCTCTTGAGCACGACGAGCCCGGACAGCCCGGAGATCACCGTCTCGGACTCCCCGTGCTTGGTCACCACGCAGGTGCGCACCTCGGTGCCGGTGCGGGAGAACGCATGGTCGTGCGGGCCCTCGGAGGTGGTGATCCGTTCCCAGTGGTCGAGGTTCACCTCCTGCCGCGCCCCGGTGACGTAGTCGAAGCCGTCCACGAAGTACCGGGCCATGAGCAGCCCGAAGGCCTCCGGCGTGCCGACGCCGTGCTGCTTGGCCAGCGCGTAGACGGTGTTCTTCTGCGTGTCGGTGGCGATGACCTTGTCGTTCGCCCCGGTGTGGAAGGTCTCGGCGAAGTCTCCGATGAGTTGGCTGGTCACCGTGACGTCGGTGATCTGGTGGACCGGCGTGGAGCGGTCCACGTGCACCATGTGGCACTCCGCTTTGCCGTACTGGTTGTAGCCGAGCGCGATGCCCATGTGTTCTCCGAGGGTTCGAACGGGGTGGGGACGACCAGGGTCCCCACGCAGTGTTACGCGCGGGTCAGCCCCCGTGTCCGGTTCGGTGAACCGGACACGGGGCCGCCGGGTGCGCCGGTCAGGCGGCCGCGGTGGTGGCGCGGCTGCGCGAGAGGACCCAGTGCAGCGCGAAGGCGATGATCGCGCCGATGAACCAGCTGAACGCCGCCGCGGTGGACGAGCCGAACAGCACCACGGCCATGGCCAGGACCGCGCCCACCGCCGTCGCGGCGATCGCGACGGGGTTGTAACCCTTGCTGTAGTGGTAGGTCCCGTCCGCCTTGAGGGTGTACAGGTCGTCGACGACGACCTTGCCCTTCTTGATCAGGTAGTAGTCCGCGATGAGCACGCCGTAGAGCGGGCCGATGAAGGCACCGAGGGTGTCCAGCGTGTAGTGGATGACCTCGGGGCTCGAGTACAGGTTCCACGGCGTGATCAGCACGGACCCGACGGCGGCGATCATGCCGCCCATCCGCCAGCTGATCTTCTGCGGGTTGACGTTGGAGAAGTCGAAGGCGGGCGAGACGAAGTTCGCGACGATGTTGATGCCGATCGTGGCGATCATGAACGTCAGCGCGCCGAGCACGACGGCGAACGTGCTGTCCAGCTGCGCGACCGTCTCCACCGGGTCGGTGATCAGCCTGCCGAACACGGGCAGGGTGGCGGCGGCGGTGATGACCACGAGCAGCGCGAAGACGATGAAGTTGACCGGCAGGCCGAGGAAGTTGCCCTTCTTCACGTCCTTGAACGTGCGCCCGTAGCGGGCGAAGTCGCCGTAGTTCAGCATCGGGCCGGAGAAGTAGGAGACGATGAGCGCGATCGCCGTGATCATCACGCCGACGGACTGCCAGCCGGAGAGGTTGACCTCGGAGAGGTTGAGGTCGATGTTGCTCCAGCCCGCCTTGATCACGAGGTAGCCCGCGAGCAGGAACATCACGACGTACACGGCGGGCCCGCAGAAGTCGATGAACCGGCGGATGGCCTCCATGCCGCGCCAGAACACCGCGGCCTGCAGCACCCACATCGCGAGGAAGCAGATCCAGCCCAGTGCGGACAGCCCCGCGAAGCCGCTGTCCTGCTCGGCCATCGGGGCCAGCCCGGGCCACAGCTTCAGTGCGACGATGACGAGCGAGTGCGACGCCAGGTAGGTCTGGATGCCGTACCAGGCGACCGCGATCAGGCCGCGGATGATCGCCGGGATGTTGGCGCCCAGCACGCCGAAGGAGACCCGCGAGATGACCGGGTACGGGGTGCCCGTGGCCTGCGAGGGTCGCGCGACGAGGTTGCAGAGGTAGTAGACGATCGTGATGCCGATCAGCAGCGCGACGAGCACCTGCCACGCCGCGAGGCCGAGCGCGAACAGCGACCCGGCGGTGACGTACCCGCCGACACTGTGGACGTCGGACATCCAGAAGGCGAAGAAGTTGTACGAGGTCCAGCTCTGCTTCTTGAGTGGTGCGAGGTCCTCGTTGGTGAGGCGTTCGTCGTATCCGGGCTTGATCTCACCCGGGGTCCCACTCGTCGCGACCGGGGTCGCCTCCACTGATTCCGCCATTGCACCCTCCGTCATCTCACCCGACCGTGCGATGACGGTAAGTCCTGGTCGGAGGGGTCGTCCGGGTGATCGGCAGTATTCACGAGTTCGTCCCCGGCGTTAAGCGGAACTCAACATATATGCACTCACCGGATCTGGAACTCCGACAGCATTCCGGTGTAGGCCTTGGCGGGCGGGGTCGCGAACTCGCCGCGGTCTCCGGTGCGCAGGCCCAGCGCGACGAGCGACTCGACCGTGCGGACCGCCGCGGCCACGCCGTCCACCACGGGGACCCCGACCGCCGCCGAGATGTGCGCGCAG
This sequence comes from Pseudonocardia oroxyli, assembly GCF_900102195.1. Lineage (GTDB taxonomy): Bacteria > Actinomycetota > Actinomycetes > Mycobacteriales > Pseudonocardiaceae > Pseudonocardia > Pseudonocardia oroxyli. The sequence goes on along the minus strand of NZ_FNBE01000010.1, from coordinate 209,489 downwards.
AGGTCCGCCATGCCCGCGCAGCCGAGCACGACGGCGTCCGACCCGTCCTCGGCGACCGCCCGCCTGCACTCCTCGGTGATCCGGTCCCGGGCCGCGGGATCGGTCTCGAGCTCGAGGACGGGGATCTCGCAGGCCCGGATCCCGCGGCAGGCGCGGGCGGCGCCGTAGTGCTCGGCGAGGTCCTGGGCCCGGCCGATGGTGCGCCCCAGCGTGGTCACCACGGAGAACCCCCTGCCCAGGTAGGAGGCGGTGCGCATGGCCGCCTCCGCGATCCCGACGACGGGTCCGCGGGCGAGCTCGCGGGCGGCGTCGAGGCCGGGGTCGCCGAAACAGGCGATCACGTAGCCGTCGGACCCCGCGCGCTCGCCCGCGGCGATCTCGGCGAGCATCCCGGGCACCGACAGCGCCTCGTCGTAGTGGCTCTCGATGGAGGCGGGCCCCATCGCCGGGGTCACTGCGCGCACGGTGGTGCCCGGGCTCGCGACGGCGGCCGCGGCCTTGCCGATGGTCGCGGTCATCGACTCGGTCGTGTTGGGGTTGATCACCGTGAGGAGCACGTCGTCCACGCTAGTTCCTCGTCAAGGGTTGTTACGGGCCGGTGAACTGGGGATTCGTGCGATGCTCCCGCCATGGCAGGCATCAGTACCCACGTCCTGGACGCGGCGCTGGGACGCCCGGCGGCAGGCATCGCGGTCCTCCTCACCGACCCCGACGGCGAGACCTTCACCGGGGTCACCGACGCGGACGGCCGGGTCGGCGACCTCTACACCGGCGCCCTGCGCCCGGGCACGTACACGCTGGTCTTCGCGGTCGCGGGCGAGTTCTACCCGGAGATCACGGTCGCCTTCACCGCGGACCCGGAGCGCGGGCACTACCACGTGCCGCTGCTCCTGAGCCCGTACGGCTACACGACCTACCGCGGCTCCTGACCCGCGACTCCGTCGCTCGTGAGTGGTAAGTGGTGCCAGAGCACCACTTACCACTCACAGGCGCCGAAGGCGCGAGTCACCGGGCCGCGTTCTTGACGAACCCGGTCTCGGTCTCCCGGAACGAGGGGTCGCCGCCCTGCCAGCCGCCGCGGACGTGGCGCCGGATGGTGGCGTCGTCCGTCGCGCGGGCGGCGGAGTGCCAGAGGAAGGCGTCGTGCAGGATCACGTCGCCGCGCTCGGCGTAGACCGGGAGCTCGCCGCGGACCTTCTCGAAGCCCAGCGGCATCGGGAAGGGCGGCGGGGTGTCGGTGTAGCCGCGGGCGGCGGGCGCGCCCTCGGGGACGACCGCGCCGTTCACGTTCTCGTACGGGCTCGGCGTGGCCCACAGGTGGCTGCCGGGGACCACGCGCAGGAACCCGTTGGCCGGGCTGGTGCCGTCGACGTGGATCGTGAACGCGGTGCCGGGCCAGATGTCCAGGTGCGGCACGGCCTGCCAGTCCGCGTGCCAGCCGATCCGGCTGTAGCCGGACTCCCGGCCGGGGCGTGCGTCCTGGTAGACCACCCCGTTCACGCTCGGCCAGAAGCCCGGGCCGAGCAGGTCGCCGAGCAGGGCGCGCAGCGCGGGCAGGGCCAGCGCGGTCCCGATCGAGGGGGCCAGCTCCTCCACGTGCTCGACGTAGTTCACGAACCTCTCGGCCTTGTCCTCGGAGTCGAGGTACTTGGTCGAGCCGTGCCGCCCGGCGAGCGCCCCGGAGAGCACGCCGCGCTGGGCGAGGACGCACTCGGCCTCGATGGTCTCCAGCAGGTCGGTCGGGATGAGGTCGCGCAGCACCACGAAGCCCCAGCGGCGGTAGAACTCGGCCGCCGCAGGCAGGTCGTCCGGGGTGTGCACGCCCAGGTCGGTGAACGCGGCGAGGTCGAGGGTCTCCACGGGGGGCCTCCAGATTTGAACCAAGTGGTTCAACCAGCATAGCGGGGCCGTGTGGGAATCCGTCGTTACGTTCACATGACGGGCATTGCCGGGGGCGCGGCGGCACGATCTGCTCAGGACCGTCCCCCCGAGGAGAGGTGCATGGATCTGAACACGGTCACCGGTTACCGCCGCGCCCGCACCCGGGCCGACCTGGCCCTGGGGCCGGGTGAGCGGATCCTCGGCGGGGGGACCTGGCTCTACTCCGAGCCGCAGCTCGACACGACCGGGCTCGTGGACCTGACGACGATGGGCTGGGCGCCGCTCACCCGCACCGACGAGGGCCTGTCCATCGCCGCGACCTGCACGATCGCCGAGCTCCTGGCCCACCCGGACCGGCCGCCGCTCGCCGTGGAGTGTGCGAACGCGCTGCTCGCGAGCAGCACGATCTGGACCGTCGCCACCGTGGGCGGGAACGTCTGCCGGGCCTTCGCCGCCGCCGGGATGGTGGCGCTGTGCGCGGCGCTCGACGGCGTCGCGCTCGTGTGGGCGCCCTCGGGCGGCGGACGCCACGACTACCGCATCCCGGTGGCGGAGCTCGCGACCGGCAACGGCACGACCTCGCTCGCGCCCGGCGAGGTACTGCGCGCCCTGGAGATCCCGGCCCGGGTGCTCGCGGCCCGCACCGCGTTCCGCAAGATCGCGCTCGCCGAGCTCGGCCGCTCCGGTGCCGTGCTCACCGGCCGGGTCGACCCGGGCGGCGAGGCGGTCTTCGTGATCACCGCGGCCACCGCCTCCCCGACCGTGCTGCGGTACCCGGCGCTCCCGGGCGCGGCGGCGTTGCGGGCGGACGTCGACGCGGCCGTCGGCTACTACACCGACCCGCTCGGCTCCGCGGACTGGCGCCGCCAGGTCAGCGGGGTGCTGCTCGAGGAAATCCGGCAGGAGTTGGCGTGAAGTTCTCGATCAACGGTGTCGCCGGGTCCGGGGAGCCGCAGCCCGGCCAGTGCCTGCGCACCTTCCTGCGGGACCAGGAGCACTTCGAGGTCAAGAAGGGCTGCGACGCGGGCGACTGCGGCGCCTGCTCCGTGCTGGTCGACGGGGCGCTCGTCCGCTCCTGCCTCTACCCCGCGGTCCGCGCGGACGGCGCCGAGATCACCACGGTCTCCGGGCTCGGGACGCCCGAGGACCTGCACCCGATGCAACAGGCCTTCGTGGACCACTTCGGGTTCCAGTGTGGATTCTGCACGGCCGGGATGATCGTCGCCGCGTCCACGCTGGACTCCACGGACGACCTGCCGCGCCGGATGAAGGGCAACCTGTGTCGCTGCACGGGGTACCGGTCCGTCCGGCAGGCGATCGAGGCGGGGGTGCGCGGGGACCCGCCGCGGCCGGCGCCCGGGTGCGGCGTCGGCGACTCGCCGAACCCGCCCGCCGCGCGACGCGTGGTGACCGGGACCGAGCCCTACACGTTCGACCTCGCCGTCCCGGGCTCCCTGCACCTACGCGTGCTCGCCGCGCCACACGCGCACGCCCGCATCCGGTCGATCGACACGTCCGCCGCCGAGGCGGTGCCGGGTGTCGTCCTGGTGCTGACGCACGAGAACACGCCGCAGGAGAGGTACTCCACCGGCCGGCACGAGCACCGCGAGGACGATCCCGACGACACCCGCATGCTGGACGACGTCGTCCGCCACGTGGGACAGCGGGTCGCCGCCGTCGTCGCCGAGTCGGTGGCGGCGGCCGAGGCGGGGTGTCGCGCGCTCGTCGTGGACTACGAGGTGCTGCCCGCCGTGGTCGATCCCGAGGAGGCCCGGCGCCCCGGCGCGCCGCTGCTCCACCCGGACCGGACGCCCGCGGACCGGGTCGACGAGGCCGGGCGCAACGTGGTGCTGGCGGTCCACGGTGGACACGGCGGAGACGTCGACGCGGCGCTGGCGGCCTCGGCGCACACGGTGTCCGGGACGTGGCGCACCTCCCGGGTCTCGCACGCGCAGCTGGAGACGCACGGCGCGATCGGGTGGCTGGAGGACGACGGCAGGCTCGTCCTGCGCGCGAGCACGCAGGTCCCCTTCCTCACCAGGCTCGAGCTCGCCCGGCTGTTCGGGCTCCCCGAGGACCGGGTGCGGGTCCACACCGCCCGGGTCGGCGGCGGCTTCGGTGGCAAGCAGGAGATCTTCGCCGAGGACCTGGTGGGGTGGGCGGTGCTGCGGACCGGGCGCCCCGTGTCCTACGAGCTGTCGCGCACCGACGAGTTCCAGCGCACCTCGGTGCGGCACCCGATGCGCGTCGGCGTCACGCTCGGGTCCACGGCGGACGGTGTGCTGACCGCGATGAAGGTCGACGTCCTGTCCGACACCGGCGCCTACGGCAACCACTCCCGCGGCGTGCTGTTCCATGCGATCGCGGAGTCGGTGAGCGTGTACCGCTGCCCGGTCAAGCACGTCGACGCCGAGGTCGTCTACACGAACACGGTGCCGTCGGGCGCCTTCCGCGGCTACGGCCTGGGCCAGGTGATCCTGGGCGTGGAGTCCGCCATGGACGAACTCGCGATCGAGCTGGGGCTGGACCCCTTCGAGCTGCGCAGGCGGAACGTCGTCCGGGACGGCGACCCGCTGCTCGTCGCCCAGCACGCCGAACCGGAGCCGGACCTGGTGTGGGGCAGCTACGGCCTCGACCAGTGCCTCGACCTGGCGGAGGAGGCTCTGGCCAGGGGAAACGGGGTGGAGCCGCCGCCCGGGTGGCGGGTCGGTGAGGGCATGGCGCTCGCGCTGATCACCACGGTGCCGCCCTTCGGGCACGTCGCGCACGCCGCGATCCACCTGGAGCCGGACGGCACCTACCGCGTCGACGTCGGCACCGTCGAGTTCGGCAACGGCTCGCAGACCGTCTTCACCCAGATCGTCGCGTCCACGCTGAACACCACTGTGGACCGGATCGTGCTCCGCGTCGCGGACACCGACGCCGTCGCGTACGACACGGGGGCCTTCGCCTCGGCCGGGACCGCCGTGGCGGGCAAGGCGCTGCACGGCGCGGCCCTGGACCTCCGCGCACAGATCCTGTCGCGGGCGGACGGAGTCCTGGAGCGGGACGGCGTGCGCACCGCGGCCGGGCTCGTCCCGTTCGCCGAGATCGGCCCCCTCACCGGGACCGGGGCCGAGTTCGGGGAGCAGCGGTCGCTGTCGTCGAACGTGCACGCCGTCCGGGTCGCGGTGCGCCCGGAGACCGGCGAGGTGCGGATCCTGCAGTCCGTGCACGCCGCGGACGCGGGGACCGTGATGAACCCCGAGCAGTGCCGCGGCCAGGTCGAAGGCGGTGTGGCACAGGGGATCGGGTCGGCGCTGTACGAGGAGGTGCTGATCGGGGAGCACGGCGAGGTGCTGAACCCGGTGTTCCGCACCTACCGCGTGCCGCAGATGGCGGACATCCCCGACACCGAGGTCTACTTCGCGACGACCAGCGACACGCTCGGCCCCTACGGCGCCAAGAGCATGAGCGAGTCCCCGTACAACCCGGTCGCCCCGGCGATCGGCAACGCCATCCGCAGGGCGCTGGGAGCACGCCCCTACGAACAACCCTTCAGCCGTGACCGCGTGTGGCGCCTGACCCAACCCCGCATTATGGAACCATAACGTCGTTTTCGAGCCCCGAAACGGCCGTTATGGTTCCATGATGCGTCAGAGGCGGCGGGGGGCGAACGCGTCGAGGAGCTCCTGGGCCCACCGGCTCGTCGGGTTGCCCGCGGCGGCCAGGGCGCCGCGGATCAGGGCCGGGTCCAGGTTCGCACCGGTCAGCGCGTCCCGCAGGTGCATGGGCGGCAGCGCGTCCAGCCAGGCGGCCGCCTTGCGCTCCACCTCGGACTCCAGCAGCTCGCCGTTCGCCCGCAGCCGGGCGAACCCGCCGTCCGGGAAGATGTCGATCTTCAGGTGGGTGACGACGCCCGCGCCCTGCCCGATCTGGAAGCGGTGCGGGGTGTCGGGGCGGACGATCCGGCGGTGGACGAGCGGGGTCCACAGGCGGGAGGCCAGGGCCTCGGCCGGCACGTCGCCCTCGATGCGGGCACCGGAGATCTGCACCTGGCCGGGCGCGTTGCCGACGAAGTGGCTGGTGTCGAACTCGATGTCGCGCAGCCTGCTCGCGCCGGCGAGCTTCACGATCACCCAGTCGTTGCCGGAGTCACGGCGCCGCGCGGTCTCCCAGCCCTCGCCCATGTTCCGCGCCGGGCCGGGGAGCAGCAGGTTCGCGGGTGAGGAGAAGAACATGTCCGAGCAGCTCATCACGAGCCCGCCGCGATCCTGCGCCGCCAGGTCGACGGTGCCGTGCAGCAGCCGCGGGTCCACCACCGCCTCGCCGTGGACCCGGAACCGCGCGACGCCGCCGTCGGGGTGGATGGTGAGCCGGACGTGGGTCCAGCGGTGGGAGGACTGGACGTCGTAGACGTTGGCGCGGTCGCCCTTGGCGGGCGAGCGGGGGACGATCGTCTCCCACTCGGCCGCGGCCAGCTCGGCCTCGCCGGGGTAGTCCTCCAGCGCGGTGGCCTCGACCGAGATCTCCGGCGGGTAGTTCCCGCGGAAGTACGAGGTGTCGACGACGACGCCGTGCACGATCCCCGGGATCCCCAGGCGGACGATCGCGTGGTCGCTGCCGGGCTCGCGGCGCCGCCGGGTCTCCCAGCCGTCGTAGACCTTGCCGCGGTAGCCGAACTCCGTCCGGGGCTGCACCGGTCCGGGCATGACCAGGGCGGCGCGGTCGGCGAAGAAGTCGTCGTTGGCGGCGACCACGGCGCCGCCGAGGCGGCGGGCCGCGAGGTCCGGCAGCCGGACGAAGTCGGCGTCCATGTCCGGGCCGTCGAGCCGGGCCGCGTCTCCCGTCCGAGAGCGGGTGGGGCGGGTGGTGGGCCGGGTCATCGGTCTCCTCGTCGCAGCAGCGTGCCGGCCGGTGGGCCGGCGACGTCAATCCTGGCCCCCCGCAGCCAGGTCTGTCGGACCACCCCCGAGAGCGCGCGGCCGTCGTAGGGGGTGACGGGGTTGCGGTGGGCGAGCCGCTGGGCGTCGACCACGAACGCGGCGTCCGGGGCGAAGACGCAGAAGTCCGCATCGTTGCCCAGCGCGATGGAGCCCTTGTGCGCCACGCCCGCCAGCCGGGCGGGACCGGTCGCCATCCACTCCACGACGTCGCTCAGGTCGTGGCCCCGGGTGCGCGCCCCGGACCACACGGCGGACAGCCCCACCTGCAGCGACGCGATGCCGCCCCAGGCGGTGCCGAAGTCCCCGGTGTCGAGGTGCTTGAGCTCGGCGGTGCAGGGCGAATGGTCGGACACGACGATGTCGATCGTCTCGTCGCCCAACCCGTCCCAGAGCAGCTCGCGGTTCTCGGCCTCGCGGATCGGCGGGCAGCACTTGAACTGCGTGGCGCCGTCCGGGACCTCCTCGGCGTTGAAGGTGAGGTAGTGCGGGCAGGTCTCGACGGTGACGTGCACCCCGTCCCGCCGCGCGCTCGCCAGCATGGGCAGGGCGTCGGAGCTGGACAGGTGCAGCACGTGCACGCGCGCCCCGGTCCAGCGGGCGCGTTCCAACAGCCAGGCGATGGCCAGGTTCTCGGCGCCGCGCGGACGGGAGTCCAGGAAGTTCTGGTACAGCTCGCCGTGCGGGGTCTGGGCGCGGTCGATCGCGGCCGAGTCCTCGGCGTGCACGATCAGCTGCGAGCCCATGGCGGCGATGCGCTCGAGCACGCCCTCCAGGTCCTCCGGCGGGAGCGGCTGGAACTCGTCCACACCGGAGTGCAGCAGGAAGCACTTGAAGCCGAACACGCCGGCGTCGTGCAGGCCGCGGAGCTCGTCGGCGTTGCCGGGCACCGCCCCGCCCCAGAAACCGACGTCCACATGGGACTGTGTCTCGGCCGCCTTGCGCTTGACCTCCAGGGCCGCGACGTCGATCGTCGGCGGGATCGAGTTCAGCGGCATGTCGATGATCGTGGTGACCCCGCCCAGGGCCGCCGCCGCCGTGGCGGACGCGAAGCCCTCCCACTCGGTGCGCCCCGGCTCGTTCACGTGCACGTGGGTGTCGACGAGGCCGGGCAGCAGCACCTCGTCGTCCGCCAGCTCGACCACGGTGTCCGCGGTCAGGTCGAACTCCAGGGGCTCGATCGCCACGATGGCGCCGTCCCGGACCCCGACGGCGCGGCTCACCTCGCCGAACGCGGTGATCACCCGGCGGGCGCGGATGACGAGGTCGAGTTCGGTCACGGTGTCTCCTCCGTCACGGTGTCTCCTCCGTTGTGGAGCGAACGGCGTTCTCGCTCATACCCAGTGAGCGAAGGGTCCGTTCGCTCGACGACTCCGCCCAGCCCGGATGGGCGGCGACGGCCTGGGCGAGGGCGCGCTGGGTGCTCACCGCGTCCGGCCCGACGGCGGTGGCGAGGCTCCCGCGGCGGGCCAGCGGGGTCAAGGCCCAGGACTCCCCGGTCGCGGCCTCGCCGTCGGCGCCCCAGAGCAGGACCTCGGTCCCGAGCACCCGGTTCCCGGCGAGCACGGCGCTCGACGCCTGGAGCGCGGGATCGCCGAACTCCTGCGTCTGGTGCAGGACGGGACACGAGCCGAGGCCGGTCGCGACGCGGGTGGTGCCCCGGTACCGGCCGGGCTGCTCGCCCGCCCGGCCGCCGACCAGGATCTCGCGCAGGCGGACCCGCGCGGTCTCGTGGAGCTCGGTGCGGAGCAGGGTGTGGTGGTCCGCGCGGGCGGTGACCACGGTGGGCTCGGGGAGGTACTGCAGGGTCGCACCCTCGTCGAGGGTGAAGCGCAGGGTCAGGCTGCTGGTCCCGGCGAGCGCGACGGCCGCGGCCACCCCGGTGAGCACCAGCTTGGCCGCCGGTCCGACGTGGACGGCCAGCTCGACGTCGTCCCCGCCCAGGGGGGTGGTCGCCGAGCCCACCAGGTGCACGGTCGCGGCGGGATCGAGCGTGGCGGCGGTCCCGCGCCGGGGGACGAGCGAGAGCGGGGACTGCGACCGCAGCTCGCGCACGACGCTGCGGTCCCCGACCCGCTCGACGGTCAGGAGCGCGCGGGCACGCACGCCAGCTGCTCCAACACCCAGGCGCCGACCTCGGTCGCGGCCGGGTCCTCCACGAGGGACTGGGTGATCACCGGCAGCGCGCCGCGGATGCGCGTCGCATCGCCGGTCATCACGTCCATGTTCGCGCCGACGAGCGGCGCGAGGTCGGTCTTGTTGATCACCAGCAGGTCGGCGGTGGTGACCCCGGGGCCGCCCTTGCGGGGCACCTTGTCCCCGCCCGCGACGTCCACCACGAAGATCTGCGCGTCCACGAGGCCGCGGGAGAACACCGCGGTGAGGTTGTCGCCGCCGGACTCGACGAGCACCAGCTCCAGGTCCCCGAAGCGCTCCTCCAGGGTCTCGATCGCGTCCAGGTTCGCGGTGATGTCGTCCCGGATCGCGGTGTGCGGGCAGCAGCCGGTCTGCACGGCCTCGACCCGCTCCGGGGGCAGGACGGCGTTGCGGCGCAGGAAGTCCGCGTCCTCGGTGGTGTAGATGTCGTTCGTCACCACGGCCAGCCGGACGCGCTCGCCGAGGCTGCGGGCCAGGGCCGCGACCAGGGCCGTCTTGCCGGAGCCGACGGGCCCGCCGATGCCGATCCGGACCGCGCGCCCGCTCGCCGGCGTGGCCTCGTGGTGGTCGTGGTCGGTCTCGGTGGGGTCGAAGGAGATCAGGTGGCCGTGGCCGTGCCCGTGGTCGTCGCTCATGGTCGGTCCTTTCAGGAGGCGAACAGCCGCAGCCTGCCGCGGTGCGCGACGTGGGCCTGGGCCAGCAGGTCGAGCACCGGGGCGCCGGGTGCGGGGAGGTCCTCGGTGACGGCGGTGTGGGCGGCGGTGTGGACGGCGGTCTCGACGACGGCGTCGAGCGCGGGTTCCAGGTGGATCAGCACGGCGTTGACGGCGAAGGGATCGAGGCCGAGCAGCCGCACCGCGGCCGACGCCGGGCCGGAGACCGCCAGGTAGGCGACGCAGCGGGCCGCCTCCTCGGGTGGCTCGCCCGCGATCCCGCACACCGCCCCGACCAGCAGCGCGTGGTGGGGGCGGGGGCCCAGCTCGTCGTACACGGGGGAGGGCCAGGCGGCGCGCACGGCCCGCAGGGTCCCGCGGCCCTGGGCCCGGGAGGCCTCGCGCTGCGCCTGCGAGGGTGTGCGTGCGTCGAACTCCGCGTCGAGCGCGCCCCAGGCTCGTGACGCTTGGGCCGCCCAAGCGCCGGCCACTGACGCTTGGGCCGCCCAAGCACCCGCCGGCGACGCTTGGGCCGCCCAAGCGTCAGTGTCGGTGCCCCGAGCGTCGGTGCCCCGAGCGTCGGTGCCCCGAGCGTCGGTGCCCCGAGCGGCGAGGCGGGCGGCCGCGGCCGCGAAGGCGGCGGCGACCAGGCCCGCGGTGCGGAGGCGGCCGAGCAGGAAGCCCCGCAGCGTCTCCACGTCCTGCACCAGGCCCCGCGCCACCGCCTCCTCCACCCCACCGGAGTGGACGTGACCGCCGCCGGGGAAGCGGGCGTCGGCGAGGACGAGCGAGGTCAGGCCCATCAGAACAGGAAGTAGCGCTGGGCCATGGGCAGCTCGGACACCGGGGCGGGCTCGACCACGGAGCCGTCGATCCGCACCTCGAAGCTGTCCGGGTCGACCTTCACCTCGGGCGTCGCGTCGTTGAGCAGCATCGACGACTTGGTGATCGAGCGGGTGTCGTCGCAGGCCACCGCGCTCTTCGCCAGCCCCTCGCCGAACCCGGACTCCAGCGCGATCGGCGCCACGAAGTTCAGCGACGTCGCGCTCGCCACCAGCGGTGCCGCGCCGAACTGGGGGCGGGCGAACACCGGCTGCGGGGTGGGGATGGAGGCGTTCGCGTCCCCCATCTGGGACCAGGCGATGAACCCGCCCTTCAGCACCACGTCCGGCCGCACGCCGAAGAACTTGGGCTCCCACAGCACCAGGTCCGCGAGCTTGCCCACCTCGACCGACCCGATCTGCGAGGCCATGCCGTGCGCCAGCGCCGGGTTGATCGTGTACTTCGCGACGTACCGCTGCGCGCGCAGGTTGTCCGCCGGACCGTCGAGCGCGCCGCGCGCCGCCTTCATGACGTGCGCGGTCTGCCAGGTCCGGATGATCACCTCGCCGATCCGGCCCATGGCCTGGCTGTCCGAGCTCATCATCGAGATGGCGCCGAGGTCGTGGAGGACGTCCTCGGCGGCGATCGTCGTCGGCCGGATGCGGCTCTCCGCGAAGGCCAGGTCCTCGGGCACCGACGCGTTGAGATGGTGGCAGACCATCAGCATGTCGAGGTGCTCGTCGAGGGTGTTGACGGTGTGCGGGCGCGTCGGGTTGGTCGAGGACGGCAGCACGTTGGCCTGCGAGACGACCTCGATGATGTCCGGCGCGTGCCCGCCCCCCGCGCCCTCGGTGTGGAACGCGTTGATGGAGCGCCCCGCGATCGCCTCGAGCGTGGACTGCAGGAAGCCCGCCTCGTTCAGCGTGTCCGTGTGGATCGCGGCCTGGACGCCGGACTCCTCGCAGACCCGCAGGCAGGCGTCGATCGCGGCGGGGGTGGTGCCCCAGTCCTCGTGCAGCTTGAAGCCGCCCGCACCCGCGCGCAGCTGCTCCCACAGGGCGTCCGCGGACACGGTGTTGCCCTTGCCCATGAGCAGGACGTTGATCGGCAGGTGGTCCAGCGCCTGGAACATCCGCGCGAGGTTGCGGGGGCCGGGGGTGACGGTCGTGGCCTTGGTGCCCTCGGCCGGTCCCGTGCCGCCGCCGCCGAGCGTGGTGAGGCCCGCGGCGAGGGCCGTGTCGACCAACCCGGGGGTGATGAAGTGGACGTGGACGTCGATGCCGCCCGCGGTGAGGATCTTGCCGTTGCCGGAGATGATCTCCGTCGACGGCCCGATCGGGAAGTCCACCCCGTCCATCGTGTCGGGGTTGCCCGCCTTGCCGATGCCGGTGATGCGCCCGTCCGTGACCGCGACGTCCGCCTTGACGATCCCCCAGTGGTCGAGGATCACCGCGCCGGTGATCACCAGGTCCGGGGCGCCCTCCGCGGAGGTGACCAGGGACTGGCCCATGGACTCGCGGATGACCTTGCCGCCGCCGAACATCACCTCGTCCCCGGAGGCGGGCCCGCGGGACAGGTCGTCGGTGACCTCGATGAGCAGGTCCGTGTCGGCCAGCCGGATCCGGTCACCGGTCGTCGGGCCGAAGAGGTCCGCGTAGCGGCCGCGCTCGATGCTGGTCACTCGCTGCTCCGATCCAGGTCGCCCGCCCACTCCGGGCGCAGGCCCGGGACGCGCCGTGCGCCGGCCAGCGGCACGAGCACGACCTCCTTCTCGACGCCCGGTTCGAACCGCACCGACGTCCCCGCCGGGATGTCGAGGTGGGTGCCCCAGGCGGCCTCGCGGTCGAACGCCAGGCCGGGGTTGACCGCGGCGAAGTGGAAGTGCGAACCGACCTGCACGGGCCGGTCGCCGGTGTTCGTGACGACGAGGGTGGTGCGCTCGCGCCCGGGGTTCAGCTCGACGGGCTCGGTGCCCGGGATGATCTGTCCCGGCGCCCAGCCGGAGCTCCGCCGCCCGCTCATCGCCGCCTCCTCGCCGGCGCTCGTCGCCCGCATTCGCGACCGCGCCGTGTCTGTCGGTTCGATCGCATGCGCTCGCTCACGCGATCGGGGAGTGCACGGTGACGAGCTTCGTGCCGTCCGGGAACGTGGCCTCGACCTGCACCGAGTCGATCATCTCGGGGATGCCGTCGAGGACCTGCTCGCGGGTGAGGACCGTCCGGCCGGACTGCATCAGCTCGACGACGGAGCGCCCGTCCCGCGCACCCTCCACGACGTGGTCGGTGATCAACGCCACGGCCTCGGGGTAGTTCAGGCGCAGGCCGCGGGACTGGCGGGCGCGGGCCACGTCCGCGGCGACGTGGATGAGCAGCTTGTCCCGCTCCTGAGGGCTCAGGTGCATGGCGACAGTTCTACGGCGCTCATGTTTCGCCCCCGTTTCGGGGCGCGTATATCAACGCGGGCTCCCGGGCCGCACGAACAGCCAGTCCGCCGTGTGCCGGTACCAGGTCCAGCGCGGCACCGGACGGGGGTGCGGCACGCCCTCCACCTCGACGAACGCCTCCACGCAGCCGATCTGCAGGGCCCGCCCGGTCGCCGCGCGCACCCGCCTGCCGGGCAGGGCGGACACCCCGTCGGGCCCCGGGACGGCCACCAGCCGCCGGGTCCGCCCGCGCAGGACCAGCGTGTCGTCGCAGTACGCCTCGCCCTCCAGGTCGCGGACCACGCCGCGGCCGACGAGCACACCGCCGGAGTCGTCCCGGATGAGCGGGGTGGGCTGCGCGGGTGCGTCGAGGGCGAGGCCCGCGGCGTCCCGCGGGAGGTTCCAGGCCATCGCCACCGCCGAGCGCCGGGTGGCGGGGACGAAGGCGACCTCGACGTCGAGCCGGTCCCGCCGCAACAACCTGACCAGCACGGCGGCCAGGTCCGCGTCGCTGCCGTGCACGATGACCCGCCGGGGTTCGCGCTCCTTCAGCACCGGGTCGACGTCCCTCTTCCCGGGCCGTGCGGGCAGCGACACGGCGGGGACGTGCACGAGCGCGGCCGGTAGCCGATTACCCTGGAACGGGAAACGGCGCGCGGGCCTGTCGGCACAGGTCAGCAGCACCAGTTCCTGATCGATCGTAGCCACCTGATCGGTTACCCTCCCGCCGCAAGCCAGGACTGGAGTCTCACATGCCGGCGATCGTGCTGATCGGTGCCCAGTGGGGCGACGAGGGCAAGGGCAAGGCGACGGACCTGCTCGGCGGGTCCGTGCAGTGGGTCGTGCGCTACCAGGGCGGCAACAACGCCGGCCACACGGTGGTGCTGCCCGACGGCCAGGACTTCGCCCTGCACCTCATCCCGAGCGGCATCCTCACCCCGGGGGCCAAGAACGTCATCGGCAACGGCGTGGTGGTCGACCCCGGCGTGCTGCTGACCGAGCTCGAGGGCCTCGAGAAGCGGGACGTGGACACCACGGGCCTGCTGATCAGCGCGGATGCGCACTTGATCATGCCGTACCACGTGGCCATCGACAAGGTCACCGAGCGCTTCCTGGGCAAGTCCAAGATCGGCACCACCGGTCGCGGCATCGGCCCGGCCTACCAGGACAAGGTCGCGCGCGTCGGCGTCCGGGTGGCGGACGTGCTCGACGAGAAGATCCTGCACCAGAAGGTGGAGGCGGCCCTGGACTTCAAGAACCAGGTGCTGGTCAAGGTCTTCAACCGGCGGGCGATGGACCCGGCCGAGGTCGTCGACGGCGTGCTCGCGCAGGCCGAGGGCTTCAAGCACCGCATCGCGGACACCCGGCTGCTGCTGAACCAGGCCCTCGAGGCGGGCGACACGATCCTGCTCGAGGGGTCCCAGGGCACCCTGCTGGACGTCGACCACGGCACCTACCCCTTCGTGACCAGCTCGAACCCGACCGCCGGCGGCGCCGCGGTGGGCTCCGGCATCGGGCCGAACAAGATCGACCGGGTCATCGGCATCCTCAAGGCGTACACCACCCGTGTCGGCTCGGGCCCGTTCCCGACCGAGCTGTTCGACGCGTCCGGTGAGTACCTGCGCAAGACCGGCGGCGAGGTGGGCGTCACCACCGGCCGCCCGCGGCGCTGCGGCTGGTTCGACGCCGTCATCGGCCGGTACGCCCAGCGCGTCAACGGCATCACGGACTTCTTCCTCACCAAGCTGGACGTGCTGTCCTCGCTGGAGCGCGTGCCGGTGTGCGTGGCGTACGAGGTCGACGGCAAGCGGGTGGACGACATGCCGATGACCCAGACGGACGTCCACCACGCCGTCCCGGTCTACGAGGAGCTCCCGGGCTGGTTCGAGGACATCTCGCACGTCCGGACGTTCGAGGACCTGCCGGTGAACGCCCAGGCCTACGTCCACCGCATCGAGGAGCTGACGGGCGCCCCGGTCAGCGCGATCGGTGTCGGCCCGGGCCGGGACCAGACCATCACCCGCGAGGTCTGACCGCTACTCACGCGAGTCCCGCATCAGGGGCCGGGGGTCGTCGACCTCCGGCCTCGCGGTGGACGTCAGGACTTCGGGCGGTGCCGCGCGAGGACGGCCGTGGCCCGCGCGACCAGCAGCTCGCCGACGGACACCTCGCAGGAGGTGAAGACGGTCCGGCTGCCGGCCCGGTCCAGGCTCGGGCGGGCCTCCACCCAGGACCCCATCGGCACCGGCTCCAGGTGGTTCAGCGTCATCGTGACGGTGCTGACCATCGAGCCGTCCCCGAGGGTGAGCCGGGTTCCGCGGGAGACCGCCACGTCGACCAGGGTGGCGAGGAAACCGCCGTGGACGTTGAGGTGGGCGTTCGCGTGTTCCGGCAGCGTGCGCATGCCGAAGACGCCGGTCTCGGGATGGCGGTAGAGCCCGCCGAGGTGCTGGATGAACGCCGAGGTCTCGATCAGCGCGAACCCCGGTGGGACGTCGTCGGCCACGATGCCGACGCTACGTCACGGGAGCGCCATGATCGAGAGTCGCCGGATGTCCGACTCCTGGGCCGTGCCGTCCGACTCGCGTGTCTGGAGTGGGGACTCGCGGGGGCCCGGGCCGGTCAGGCGGCGCAGGTGCCGGTGCCGACCGCGCGGGTGGCCGCGGGGGCCTGGGCGAGGGCCTGCGCGACCTGGGGGGCGGTGAGGACGAAGCCGGTCTCGGAGTCGTCCAGCGCCGCGCCGAACACGACACCGAGGACCTGGCCGTCGGGGGCGATCATCGGACCGCCGGAGTTGCCGGACTGGACCTTGGCGCGGACGGTGTAGACGTCCCGGGTGACGGTGTTCGCGTCGTAGATGTCCGGGCCGCGGAGCTGGATGCGGTCGCGCACCTTGCCCGCGGAGATCGTGTACGGGCCGTCGAGCGGGTAGCCGAGGATGATCGCGTCGTCCCCCGCCCGGGCCGGGGTCTGGGCGAACACCAGCGGCTCGACGTCCAGGTCCGGCACGGCGAGGACCGCGATGTCGACCTCGGGGTCGTAGCTGACGACTCGTGCGTCGAGCCGGCGCACGCCGCGGGAGGTCTCGATCTCGACGGTCGTCTCGTTCGTCCCCGCGACGACGTGCGCGTTCGTCATGACCCGCTGCGGGGCGACCACGAACCCGGTCCCCTCCAGCTGCCGCTGACACGACGGCGCGCGACCGTGGATCTTCAGCACCCGGTCCCGCACCTCGGAGACGACGGGCAGGGTGAGCAGCGCCGGGTCCGGCGGGCCGACCTGCTGGATCGGGGTGGCCTGGAACGGGCTCAACACGTCCGGGAAGCCCGAGCGGTCCAGCAGCGTGCGCAGCTCGGCGGGCAGGCTGCGGGCCTGGTCCGGCATGATCGAGTCGACGCCCTTGAGCACCTCGGAGCTGCGGACGCTCGCCGCCAGCCCCGGGAAGCTCGCCGACGCCAGCGGCAGCGCCACCAGCCAGGCCGCGAGGACGACCGTGACCGCCTGCACGACCGCGCCGAGCGTCGAGTCGACCGTGAGGACGTTCTCGCCGCGGATCCGGTCCCGGATCTTGCGGCCGAAGTACACCCCGATCGTCTCGCCCAGCGCGACCAGCAACACCACGACGACGATGCTCACGATGATCCGTGTGGTCGGCGCGTCGATGCCGTCCACCAGCAGCGGCGCGAGCCGCACGCCCAGGACGGCCCCGCCGAGCACGCCGACGAACGACAGCAGTGCGACCGCGAGGCCGTGTCGCCAGCCGGACACGGCGGCGATCAGGGCCAGGACGACCACCACGACGTCGACCCAGCTCATGTCCCGCCCCTCACGTACCCGCGGCCTCCTGCCCGGTGTGCTGTGACTGTGACCGGGCGGCCGACCAGGCCGCGCCCAGCTCCAGAACGCGCGACTCGTCCCACGGACGAGCCCATCCCGCACGATCCAACAGGGCGGACAATAGGCCCCCGGTGAAGCCCCACACGAGGACCCCCGCCACCAGGAACGCCGGGCCGGTGTGCCCGCTGGGGTGCAGCGTGGTGATCCGGTTCGCGGGGTCGGTCAGCGCCGCGACCGGGATCCGCAGGACCTGCGCGGTCTCCGCCTCGTCGACGGCCCGGACCGGCGTCGGCCGGGCCCAGTGCGCGAGCACGGGGGTGACCACGAAGCCCGACGGCGGGATGAACATCTCCGGAAGCAACGCCAGCGGCACGACGCCCGCCGGGTCCAGCCCCGTCTCCTCCTCGGCCTCGCGCAGTGCGGCACCGATCGGCCCGCTGTCGCCCGGGTCGAGCCGCCCGCCGGGGAAGGCCACCTGACCCGCGTGGTTGCGCAGCGTCGAGGCCCGCTCGACGAGCAGCACCTCCGGTCCCCGGGCGAACGCCATGAGCACCGCCGCGCGCCGGCTCGCCTGCGGCGGGGGGAGCCGGCGGTGGGGGCTGAGTTCGCGCGCACCCGCCCCCGCGACCCCCCGCAGCAGCGGCTCCAGGAACGCGGGCACCGCCTCGGGACGCAGGATCTCGCTCATCGCACACCCGCGCGACGAACGGCGCCTTCGTTCAGACCTGGTGAGCGAGCGGCGCGTTCACTCACACCTGGCGAGCCAACGCGCCGTTCGCCGGGGAGGGGGTGGGTGCTCATCGGGTCAGAGTCTCCACTGCCGCGGCGACCTCGTCCGCGCTCGTGAACGGGACGGGCGGGTCGACGCGGGCCACCGAGCCGTCCGCGCGCAGGACGTAGCTCGCGGGGATCGCGGGCGGCACCTGCAGGGCGGCGCGGACCGCGCCGTCCGGGTCGGTGACCGACGGCAGCCGCACGCCGAGCTCGGTGAGCAGGCGCAGTGCCGCCGCGTCGGTGTCCTGGATGTCCACCAGCAGCACCGGGACGGCGCCGGGGCGGGCGGCGTACTCGGCCAGCGCGGGCAGCTCCTCCCGGCAGGGGGCGCACCAGGAGGCCCAGACGTTGATCAGCGCCTGCCCGGATCCCAGGCCGGCGGCCGCGCCGTCCCCCAGGCAGGGCACGCTCAGCCCGGCCAGGGGCCCGGCGGGCGGGGAACCGGGCGGGCAGCTCGGCAGGGCGGCGCGGGCGCGCAGCTCGGTGAGGTCCGCCGCCCCGGTCGGCGCGGGTGCGGCGGGGGAGCTCGGCGCGGGGTCCCGCGGCCACAGCAGCACCACACCGACGACGACCAGGGCCAGCACCACCAGCGTGCTGACCAGCTCCCGGCCGTGACCGCGCAGGGCCGCCCGCGGCCCGCTCACGCCTCGCCCAACCCCGCCAACGCGAGCAGGTGCGGCGCCTCCGGGCCCTTGACCAGCTTCGCCGCGGCCACCGGGTCCTCGGGGCCGAGCCCGAACGAGGGGCAGTCCATCGCCAGCGTGCACGCCCCGCAGGCCGGCTTCTTGGCGTGGCAGACCCGGCGCCCGTGGAAGATCACGTAGTGCGACGCCATGGTCCAGTCCTTCTTCGGGATCAGGGCGCCGACCTCGTGCTCGACCTTGACCGGGTCCTCCTCCCGGGTGAGGCCCCAGCGCCGCACGAGCCGCCCGAAGTGGGTGTCGACGGTGATGCCGGGGACGCCGAACGCGTTGCCCAGGATGACGTTCGCGGTCTTGCGGCCGATTCCCGGCAGCGTGACGAGATCGTCGAGGTTCGCGGGGACCTCGCCGCCGTACCGCTCGACCAGCGCCGCGCCGAGGCCCATCAGCGAGTTCGCCTTGTTGCGGTAGAAGCCCGTCTGTCGGACGTACTCCTCCAGCTCGGTGCGGTCCGCCCCCGCGTAGTCCGCCGCCGTGCGGTAGCGGGCGAACAGGGGCGGGGTGATCTCGTTGACCTTCTTGTCGGTCGACTGCGCCGACAGGATCGTGGCGACGGCCAGCTCGAGCGGGGTCGTGAAGTCCAGCTCGCAGTGCGCGTCCGGATAGGCGACGGCGAGGGCCCGCAGGATGCGCCCGACCCGGCGCGCGCGGCCGATGCTGCTCTCCCCGGCGGAGATCCGCGCGGACAGCTTCGCGACCTCGCGGCTCGTGGGGCGCCGGAGTGTGGTGGTCACGCCCGCGAGACTACGTCCGACCACCGACACTCCCGTCGTCGGTACGCAGAGTCACGGAGGATCACTGCAGGTCACCCGTCACGATCGCGACACGCCGGGACCCCGGTGCCGTCGGAGCGAGCCGGGTAGGCCATCATCGTTCCCGATATGACTGCGTGGCTGGCCGTCCTCGTACCGCTTCTGGTGATGTTCTTCGCGCTGGGCATGGAGCGCGTGGAGTCCCGGCTGCGGGAGTCCACCCTGCGCCAGGACGAGCTCGACGAGCTGCTCGAGCGTCCCCGGCCCGACGAGGTCCGGGCGCTGTTCCGCCAGGGCACCGTCCGCGCGTTGGAGCTGTTCAGGCTCCGGAACCGGGGCGGGAAGCGCGGGCCGCGACGGAGTAAGGTGTCCTCGTAGCCCGTTCGGTCTCTCGCAGGTCGTCCGGGTGGGGGGCTCCAAGGGTCGATGTTCCGGTCCGATTACCCCGATCGGGCACGGTGTTGCTGCAGTGCTCGTCACATCCGGCGGATTGACCCCCTAGACTGGCGCGCCGATGATCCCCGCTGACGCCGCGAGGGATGTGAACGAGGAGCAGGTGTTGTGGACGATGTTCTGATCCGGGCTGGGATCTTCCAGGGTGTGGAGCCGCACGCAGCCGAAGTGCTGGCCCAGGCTCTGGAGCCCGTGGAGTTCCCGCGTGGGCACGTCATCTTCAGTGAGGGCGAGCCGGGTGACCGTCTCTACATCATCGCGAGCGGCAAGGTGAAGATCGGCCGGAAGTCGCCGGACGGTCGCGAGAACCTGCTCATGGTGGCCGGGCCGTCGGACATGTTCGGCGAGCTGTCCATCTTCGACCCGGGCCCGCGCACGTCGTCGGCCACGACGGTGACCGAGGTCCGCGCCTTCTCGATGGATCGCGCCGCGCTGCGCGAGTGGATCGGCAAGCGTCCCGAGATCGCCGAGCAGTTACTGCGCGTGTTGGCGCGCAGGCTGCGCCGGACCAACAACATGCTGGCCGACCTGATCTTCACCGACGTGCCCGGTCGCGTGGCGAAGTCGCTGCTGCAGCTCGCGCGCCAGTTCGGCTCCCAGGAGTCCGGCCTGCTGCGGGTCACCCACGACCTCACCCAGGAGGAGATCGCGCAGCTCGTCGGCGCCTCCCGCGAGACCGTGAACAAGGCGTTGGCGGACTTCGCGCACCGCGGCTGGCTCCGGCTCGAGGGCAAGAGCGTGCTGATCCTGGAGCCCGAGCGCCTGGCGCGCCGCGCCCGGTAGGTCCGGTCCGACCTCGGGTAACCGAGGTCTCCGGGAAAAAACTGGTACGTGCGTACCAGACTGTGCGATCCTCGTCAGCGTGTCCGTTTCGCTCGCCGACTACCGCTCCGCACTGTCCGTGCCCGGCGCCACGCTGCCCGTGGTCTTCTCCGCGATCGGCAGGCTGCCGATCGCGATGTACAGCTTCGGCACGCTGCTCT
Organism: Pseudonocardia oroxyli; assembly: GCF_900102195.1. Lineage (GTDB taxonomy): Bacteria > Actinomycetota > Actinomycetes > Mycobacteriales > Pseudonocardiaceae > Pseudonocardia > Pseudonocardia oroxyli. Next base: position 189,132 of record NZ_FNBE01000010.1, on the reverse strand, counting down.
ACGTGCAGCGTGCCGAGGGCTCGTTCGCCACGGCCGGACTGGTGTCCGCGGGATCCCTGGTCGGCGTCGCGATCGGCACGGTGGCACAGGGTCGGTTGATGGACCGGCGCGGCCCGTCCGGCGTGCTGCTCGTCGTGTCCACCCTGTTCGCCCTCGCCGCGGCGGCGCTGGTCGCCGGGGTCGAGTGGGGCGCGCCGGTGCCGGTCGTCGTCGGGTTGGCGTTCGCCAGCGGCCTGGTCATGCCGGCGATGCCCGCGGCCACCCGAGCCCTCTGGGAGCGCCTGGTCTCGGGGCGACGGCGCGAGGCCGCGTTGAGCTACGAGGCGATCAGCCTCGAGGTGTTCTTCATCCTCGGGCCCGGGCTCGCCGCCCTGCTGGCGTCCACCCCGTGGCCGGGGACGGGCACCGCGGTCGCGGTGGTCGCGACGGTGATCGGCGCCGTCGGGTTCGCCCTGACGGGCCCCGTGCGGGCCACGCCCGCCATGCGGCCCGCCGTCCGCCCGAGCCTGCTCGGCGCGATCGGGTCGCCCGGGATGCGCACCGCCGCCCTCAGCGGGCTCGGCTTCGGCCTCGTCGTCGGCGCCGTGGAGCTGGGCGTGCCCGCGGTGGCGGGCGGCCACGGCGAGCCGTGGCTCGGTGGCGCCCTGCTGTCGGCCTGGTCGGTCACGTCCGTGATCGTCGGGGTCCTCTACGGCATGCGGCCCTGGCCGCGTGCCCTGCACCTGCGCATGCCGGTGCTGGTCGCGGGCTTCGGCGTGCTCGTGCTGCTCATGTGGGCCACCGCGAGCTCGCTGCCGCTGCTGGTCGTCGCGATGCTGCTGGCGGGCGGCCTGATCACCCCGCAGACGACCGGACAGTCCCTGGTGGTCGACGTCGTCGCCCCGCCGGGCACCCAGACGGAGGCCTTCGGCTGGGTCGTCACCGCGATCACTGTCGGCGCGGCCGTGGGCCAGTCCGTCGCGGGCACCGTGGTGGAGGCGTGGGGCGCCTCCGGTGCGTTCGCCGTCGGCGGGGTCGCGGGTGTGCTGGTCGGCGCGGTGTTGTGGCTGCGCCGCCGCACGATCGAGTCACCCGCGGATGTAGTCCAGCTGAGCCTTCACTGACAGCTCCGCGGCGTCCCACAGCGCCTGGTCGACGTCCGCGTACACCGCCTCGACGACCTGGCGCGGCGTCGCGCCCGCGGGCAGGGTCTGCAGCGCGGCGCGGACCTGCTCCAGCCGATGCCCGCGGTGGGTGCGGTAGTGCTTCGCGATCTCCGCGGCGTCCGGCAGCTCGGGGCCGTGGCCGGTGAGGCACAGCGTCCCCGGCGGCAGATCGGCGTACCAGTCCAGGCTCGACAGGTACGGGGCGAGCGCCCCGTCCGGATGCGCGATCACGGTGGTGCCGTGACCGAGGATCATGTCGCCGGCCAGCAGCGGCGGCGGGCCCTCGCCGGGGCCGTGGACCAGGAACGACGTCGAGTCCGTGGTGTGTCCGGGCGTGGCGACGACGTGGAACTCCAACCCGGCCGCGGCGACCACCTCGCCGTCTCGCAGGGTCTCCGACCCGACGCTCGGGTCGAGCGCGTGCACCGGTGCGCCGGTGAGGGCGGCGAGCCTGCGGGCCGACCCGCAGTGGTCGTGGTGGCGGTGGGTGATCAGGATCCGCGCGACGGGGCCCTGCGCGGCGACCCGCTGCAGGTGCTCCTCGTCCTGCTCCTCGCCCGGGTCGACGATCACGCACTCGCGCTCGCCCGGCGCCCGCAGGACCCAGGTGTTGGTGCCCTCCAGGGTCATCGGGCCGGGATTGTGCTCCAGGAGCACCGAGACGACGGGGGACACCTCGCGGAGGCGGCCGTACTCCATCAGGACGCCACGGGAGGCGTGAACGGGTGCTCCGACCCGTCCGGAAGGATGATCACGCTGCCGGATCCGTCCCGGCGGAACCGGGGGTGCACCGGGGTCAGGTCGCGGTCGGCGCAGGCCGCCAACGCCTCGGCCGTGGTCGAGAACGCGCTCAGGTCCCGCAGCGAGAGCAGCGTGGGCGGCATCAGCAGCAGCTCGCCGGCCTCGGCGGCGGCGAGCGCGGCGCCGGGATGCCACCAGCCGGCGTCGATCGCCTCGGTCGTGTGCGCGTCCGCCTCCTGGCCCGCGGGCAGCGCGGCGACGAAGAAGTGGGTGTCGTAGCGACGGCTCTCCTCGGGCGGGGTGATCCAGTGGGCCCACGGGCGCAGGAGATCCGTCCGCAGCACGTACCCGGAGTCGACGAGGATCTCGCTCAGGGTCGTGGTGTGCTGGGTGAGGTGCTTGCGCCACAACGGGGCCTGCGAGGTCAGCGACCCGGGCGGGCCGCCGGGCGGGCCCGCCAGCAGCACGCCGCACTCCTCGAACACCTCGCGGACCGCCGCGGACACGGCCTGGCCTGCGACGTCCGGGTCGATGCCGAACAGGTCGGCCCACGCCTGCGCGTCCGGCCCGGCCCAGCGCTCGGGGTCCGGGACGTCCGTCGGGTCGACGCCGCCGCCGGGGAACACGGTCATGCCCCCCGCGAAGACCATCTGCTTCACCCGCCGCTGCAGGAAGACCTGCAGCGGCGGCACCCCGGCGGGCGGGTCCGGCTCGTCCCGGAGCAGCAGCACGGTCGCGGCCGCCTTGATCGGCGTGTCCCCATCGACGCTCACCCGTCGGACACTACGGCCTCGCGCCCGTGGTCGTGACAGTGAAGAACGCCACGGCAGGATGGCCGCATGCGCATCGGACTGATCGGCGCGGGTCCCTGGGCCCGCACCGTGCACGCCCCGGCCCTGGCCGCCCACCCGGACGTGGACTTCGCCGGGGTCTGGACCCGGCGTCCCGAGCCGGGGGCCGAGCTGGCGGCCGAGCACGGCACCGCGTTCGAGCCGGATCTCGCCGCGCTGCTCGCGGGCGTGGACGCCGTGGCGTTCGCCGTGCCACCCGCGGTGCAGGGTTCCCTCGCGGTCAAGGCCGCGGAGGCCGGGCGGCACCTGATCCTCGACAAGCCGCTGGCGGACTCCGTACCTGCGGCGGAACGGGCCGCGGCGGCGATCGCGGCGGCAGGCGTCGTCTCGACGACGATGTTCACCCTCCGCTTCCACCCGCCGGTCCGCGAGTTCCTGGCCGGGTTCACCGGCCCCGCGGACGTCTCGACGAGCGGGAGCGCCCGCTGGCTGTCGGGGGCACTGCTGGGCGGGCCCTACGCCGGGTCGGCCTGGCGGGCCGAGCGCGGTGCGCTCCTCGACATCGGCCCGCACCTGGTCGACCTGCTCGACGCGGCGCTGGGCGAGGTGGTCGGCGTGGACTTCGCGCACCGCGGCGAGCCGGATCTCTGGCGGTTCGGGCTGCGCCACGCGGGCGGTGCCACCAGCACGTACGTCCTGTCGCTGGCGATGCCGGTGGACCCCACCGAGATGGAGGTGACGGCCTACGGCTCCGCCGGGCGGCACCGGGTCACCGACCGCCCCGCGGACGCCGCCGTGGCCTACGGCGTGCTGCTCGACGAGTTCCTCGTCGACGTCTCCGCCGGACGCACCGACGGCCCGCAGTCGGCCGCGCGCAGCCTGCACCTGCAGAAGGTGCTCGCGCAGGTCGAGGCGCTGGTCGAGGAGTCTGCGGAAGAACCGCGGCCGTAGCGGGCGGCGCGCAGGAGGGCGGGTCTCCTAGACGTGTGCGGCGCGCAGCACGCCGGGAACCAGCGCGCGGTGGCCGCGGGACAGCACGGCGCCCCAGAGCACCCGCGCGACGGGCCGGTCGTACTGGACGCGGGTGGTCAGGGCGATCTCGTGGTCGTCGGCGGTGACCTGCAGGGTCACCGTCATCCACCTGCTGTTCGTGAGGAGCAGGACGGACTCGGGGGACCGCTCGACGACCGGCCAGCCCGCGATCGTGTCGGGTCCCGCGTGCAGACGCAGGCCGAGTAGGACCTGCCAGAGGAACCGCTCGCCCGGCGACGGGCGGGCACCGAACAGGGCGCGCGCCCACCGGTCGGCCGGGGCGGACGTGGCTACGGGATGGCGGAAGTGGTCCTGGTAGTCGGTCCGGGTGAGCATGGCCGCCTACTATACGGTGCCGTATAGATGGGCACTATACGGTCGCGTACAACAGGAGGGAAGGACGGCGATGGGCGTCGCGCGGACACCGCGGGAGAGCTGGGTCGAGGCCGGGCTGCGCGCGTTGGCGGACGGCGGGCCGGAGGCCGTGCGCGTCGAGGCGCTGGCCAAGGCGCTCGGCGTGACCAAGGGCGGGTTCTACGGCTACTTCGCGGACCGAGAGGCCCTGCTCACCGCGATGCTCGACGCGTGGGAGCGCGAGGCGGTCGACAGCGTCCTCGCCCGGGTCGAGGCCGAGGGCGGCGACCCGCGGACGAAGGCCCACCGCGCCGGGGTGCTCACCTTCTCCGGCGAGCGCCTGCTGCCGATCGACCTGGCGGTGCGGGACTGGGCGCGGCGCGACCCGCAGGTGGCCGCCCGGCTGCGACGGGTGGACAACCGGCGGATGGCGCTCCTCCGCGAGACCCTCGGCACCGTCTGCACCGACCCCGACGAGGTCGAGGCCCGCAGCCTGCTCGCCTTCTGCGCCGCGATCGGCGCCCACTTCCTCGCCGCCGACCACCCGGGGCGGACCCGGGACGAGGTGCTGGCCCGGGCCGCCGACCTGCTGTGGTCCTAGGGGACCTGGTGCGGACCTAGTGCCCCGTCCAGAAACGTTCAGGACCGAACTCGGCGGCCCAGCCACCCGTGGGCGGCGTTGCCACCCCGGCCGAGTACGCCCGGTACGAGACCGGGGCGGCGCCTTGCCCACGAGCGGCTGGATCCCCCGATTCCGGCCCCAACGTTCCTGGACGGGGCACTAGTTCTCCGAGCCGTTGCGGCGGCGCTCGGGCTGCTCCTCGCGCACCGCGAGCTCCTGGTGCAGCCTGCGCAGCAACTCCTGCTCCCGGCTCGACAGCGAGGCCAGGGAGTCGGGGCTCGGCGAGTCGAACGCGCGGGACATGCCCGTCTCCCCGCCGTCCGCACCGTTCTCGGGCGCCGGGGCGTGCCCGTTCCCGGAGCGGACCGCCGGACCCTCGTCGGGGTTGCCCGGCCGGGGGCCGGTGCCGAAGGGCCCGTCCGCCCGTGCGGGCGGCACCTCACCGGGGCCGAAGAGGCCGCCGGGGCCATCCGACCCCGCCGCGCGGCGCACCCGCGGGATCGTCCGCGGGACCGGGCGGGGTGGGGGGAGCCCGTCGTCGCCGACGGCGACCTCGCCCGCGAAACCCCACGGGTCGGCGTCCTCGGGGCGGTGCCGCGCCCGGCGACGTCCGCCCGGCAGCGCCTGGATGGTCGGGCGCCCGTCGACGGCCGCCCGACGACCGGTGGGCGCGTCGTCGGCAGCGACGCTGGGGTCCTCGTCGGTGTCCGCGGTCCCGGTGCCGGCCGCGTGCTCGGCGTGCTCGGCGGTCTCGGGGGTTCCGCTGTTCTCGGCGACCTCGGTGTCGGCCGGCTCCCGCTCGGCGTCCGCGGGCCGCTCGTCCGGCCCGGCTGTCGGGTCGGTGGCGACGAGGGCGGTGTCCTCGACGCCCGCGTCGGTCTCAGCGGGGTCGCGGTCCTCGAGATCGAGGTCGGCCGCGCGGTGGGCGTCCGCGGGCTCGCGGCGCGCCGGCTCGAGGCCGTCGGGCTCGGGGGCCTCGGTGGAGTCGGCGGCGCCGGCCGAGACGCCCGGCGGGGGCTCGTCCTGCGGTTCGCCGGTCTCGTGGGTGGAGATCTCGTCGTCGGCGGGCGCCGGCTCGCTGTCCGGTCGGACCGGGCCGGTGACCTCCCGGGATCCGGCGGGGTCGGCGGGGCTCGCCGCACCGTCCTCCGGGGTCGCACGGCGGGTCGGCATCGCCCAGGCACCCGACGCCCAGTCCTGTGTCCACGACCGCTCCGGGGGCCGGACCGTCGACTGCTCACCGGGCGCACCGGCCGCCGCGGGCTCGACGTCCACGGAGGCGGGGTCCGGTTCCACGGGCGGGGACGGGACCGCGAAGCGCGACAGGTCCGAGGGCGCGCCGAGGTCGGGACCCGACTGCGGGGTCGCGAGGGGGCCGGTGTCGGCCCGGTCGAGCTGGGCGTCGAGCAGGGGCTCGCGCAGCGGGCCGCTCAACGGATCGTGCATGGACGCCAGCAGCGGCGGGTCCCGGTCCTCCGGCGACGCCGCGACCGGCCAGGGGCGCATCGGGGTGGGCTCGGCGTCGGAGGGGACGACCGGGGTCGGCCGGGTGACGGGTGCGGGCCGCGGCCCGCGCGACACCTCCTGACCCGGCACCGGCGGGACCACGCTCAGCGACGGACCCGACCGGCGGGACCGCTCGGTGCCGTACGGCGCCGTGGGCGGCTCCGCGGGGCCCGGAGACGCGGCCCCGGTCTCGGGCAGCCGCGACTCGGTGCGGGCGACCGGCGAGGGGCGCGGCACCGGACGGAGAGGACGGGACTCGGCGGACTCGCCCGGAGCGAACGGCGGGCGGGGGCCGCGCTCGCCGTCGACGAGCGGGACCGGCGCCTGGGCCTCGACGCCGGCGGGTTGGGGCGCGGCGGCGTGCGCGCCCGGGGCCGGAGGCCCGGCGACGGGGCCGCGCGGGGCCGGGGACCCGCCGAGGTGAGTGCCGGGCGCGGGAGCCCGGTGATCCGGAGCGGCGCCGTGCTGGTCCGCCCCCTGCTGGTCCACGCTGTGCTGACCCACGCCGTGCTGGTCGACCCCGTGCTGGTCGACCCCGTGCTGGTCGACCCCGTGCTGGTCGACCCCGTGCTGGTCGGCCCCGTGCTGGTTCACACCCGACCCGGTGAGGCCGTCGGGCTGCGGCAACCCGGGCCTGGGCGGCAGCGCCGCACCGCCCGGGCGGGCCGCGTCCGGTCCGCCGAACTCGGGCCCACCCGCGTTGCCGGGCACGCCGACGAGCGGCACGAGTCCGTTCTCGCCGCCCGCGGCCGGCGGCCCGGCGGGTGTCGTGGTGAAGGAGGGCGGGTGCGTCAGCAGGCCGCCGAACGACGGGGAGTCGGGCTCGTCGGGCCGCCCGCGGTGGGCTCCGGGCGCCTCGCCGGGCGCGGGCGCACCCGGGGCTGCGACGGACTGGGCCGCGACGGACTGGGCCGCGACGGACTGGGGCGGGGCCGCCGCGACGACCGGGCCGGTCGGCGGCGCATCCACCAGGGCCTCCGCAGGCGCGGTCGGCGGCGTGGACGTCGGTGCGGACATCGGTGCGATGGGCGGCACCTCCAGGGGCGCCGGCCCACTGTCGCGCGGCACCGGGCTCGGCCGCTGCACACCCGCCGCGGCCAGCGCCGCGCGCTGGTAGGCGGGCAGCTCGTCGGCCGGCGTGTACGCCTCCACCGACGCCGGGAAACCGGCCCGCGCCAGGTGCGCCCCCAGCCGGTAGGACACGACCTCGGGCGCGTAGGACCCCTCGCCGAGCTCCACCAGCACCACGGGGTGCGGCACCGGCCCGGGCGCGCCCCCCGCCGGCGTGTTTCGCCAGGTCAGCAGCGCCGTCGAGCCTGCGGGCGCGGCGGCGGCGACCAGCTCCGGCAGCCGCGTCTGCGGCCCGGGCCCGAAGACGTGGACCCGGCCCTCGCCCTCCGGGGCCAGCTCCGTGGCGTCCACGTCGAGGCCCGCGGCGAGCTCCACCACCTGCGCCCGCACACCTGCGGGCAGCGGGGTGCGGTCGGCGATCAGCGTCGCGACCAGGATCTCCAGCGCCTGCGGCTCCTCGCCCACGGCGACGAGCTCGCGCGCGGTGGCGAGGAGGTCGTCGTCGACCCGGCCTGCGAGGGACAGCAGCAGTGAGTGGGTGTGGGCCATCGCGGGCCCTCCTCAGTTCGTGGGGACCGGCACGCCGGATCGCGCCGGGGCCGTCCACACCGGACGGGACCCGACGATGGCGGCCTGGTGGTAGGCGGGCGGCTCGAGGTCCGTGGGGAGCACCTCGACGCAGGGGGTGCGGTCGCCGTGCACGCGCAGCAGCCGCTGCAGGGTGCCGGTCAGCTCCCAGGCGCGGTCCGCGCCGGTCACGACCAGGACCCGCTGGGTTCCGCGCCGCGCGTCCCGCAGCTCCTCGGCGCGCCCGGCGACGACCGCCATCGCCGTCAGCACGGCGAGATCGGGGATCTCGGGGCCCGCGGCGAACGAGGGGGCTGGCGGCTCGACCCCCGGGAGGACGGCGTCCACCAGTCGCGACAAGCTGGTCGCGGCCAGCAGCTCGCGCTCGTGGTCGGTCACGCCGATCCGGTTGCGCAGCAGGGCCCGCGGCAGCAGCGACCCGACCGGCCCCGCGGCGCCCGCCGCCAGCCAGTCCCGGAGTCGCCACGACACGTCGTCCGGCAGCCGACCGGCCAGCCGGAGGAGCAGTTCGTGTGCCGCCGCGGTGTCCACTAGGACCCGACCTCGACGATCAGCTCGACCTCGACGGGGGCGTCGAGCGGCAGCTCCGCCACGCCCACCGCGGAGCGGGCGTGCCGGCCCGCGTCCCCGAAGACCTCGGCCAGCAGGTTCGACGCACCGTTGACCACGCCGGGCTGACCGCCGAACCCGGGCGCGGAGGCCACGAACCCGACGACCTTGACGACGCCCTTGACGTTGTCGATCCCCACCAGCGCATCGATCGCCGCCAGCGCGTTGAGCGCGCAGATCCGGGCGAGCTCCGCAGCCTCGTCGGCGGTCACGTCCGCACCGACCTTGCCGGTCTGAGGGAGCTTCCCGTCGACGAACGGCACCTGGCCCGCCGTGAACACCAGCGACCCGGTGGCCTTCGCCGGGATGTAGGACCCGGCGGGCGCCGCGACGGCGGGCAGGGTGAGGCCCAGCTCGGCCAGGCGCTGCGAGGGGGTGGTCACGACTGCACCGGCCGCTTGAAGAAGGCGATCAGGTTCTCGGGCGTGGCGCCGGGGACGACCGAGACCAGCTCCCAGCCGTCGCGGCCGAAGTTGTCCAGGATCGCCTTGGTGTTGTGGATCAGCAGGGGGGCGTTCAGGTACTCCCACCTGACCAGGTCGCTCATGCGTCGCACAGTAACCGGGGCCCGTCACCCGGTACGGGGTCGGTGGGCGGGATGTGCGGCGAGTGGCCGCCTGCGCGCGGTCGGCCGGGGCGGCGCCTACGCTTCGTCTCGTGAGTGCTCCCGCTGATCCGTGGGCGGCTCGTCTGCACGTGGTCTCCGGCAAGGGTGGCACCGGCAAGACGACGGTCGCCGCCGCGCTCGCCCTGGCGCTCGCCTCGAACGGCAGGCGCACCCTGCTCGTCGAGGTGGAGGGCCGCCAGGGCATCGCCCAGGTGTTCGACACCGCGCCGCTGCCCTACGAGGAGCGCCGGATCGCCGTCGCGCCCGGGGGCGGCGAGGTCCGCGCGTTGGCCGTGGACGCCGAGGCCGCCCTGCTGGAGTACTTCGAGATGTTCTACAAGCTCGGCATGGCGGGCCGGACGCTGAAGCGGATGGGTGCGGTCGAGTTCGCCACCACGCTCGCGCCCGGCCTGCGGGACGTGCTGCTCACCGGCAAGGTGAAGGAGTGCGTGGCGCGCACGGAGAACGGCAGGCCGGTGTACGACGCCGTGGTGCTCGACGCGCCGCCCACCGGCAGGCTGGTCACGTTCCTGGACGTCACGAAGGCGATGGCCGAGCTGGCGCGCACCGGCCCGATCCACAGCCAGGCCGAGGGGGTGGTCGCGCTGCTGCACTCGCCGCGCACCGCCGTCCACCTGGTCACGCTGCTCGAGGACCTGCCCGTCACCGAGACGCTCGACGCCATCCGCGAGCTGCGCGCCGCCAACCTGCCGGTCGGCTCGGTGATCGTGAACCGGGTGCGGGAGCAGTGGCTGCCGGACCGGTCCGTGGCCTCGGCGGCCAGCGGCCGGGTGGACGCGGGCCGGATCCGGACCGGGCTGGTCGCCGCCGGTCTCGACCTCACCGACGAGGTGCTCGACGGGCTGGTGGCCGAGACCGTCGAGCACGCCGTGCGGGTGGCCGCGGAGACGGCGGCGGGCGAGCGGCTCGCCGCGCGGGCGGACGTCCCGCGGGTGGAGCTGCCCCAGCTCCTCGCCGGGGTGGACCTGGGCGGGCTCTACGAGCTGGCGGAGCTGATCACGCGTGATTGACGAGATGCTCGACGACCCGGCGATCCGCATCGTCGTCTGCTGCGGGTCGGGCGGAGTGGGCAAGACCACCACCTCGGCGGCGCTGGCGCTGCGGGCCGCCGAGCGCGGGCGCCGGGTGGTCGTGCTGACCATCGACCCCGCCCGTCGGCTGGCCCAGGCGCTGGGGCTCGACGAGCTGTCCAACGAACCCGCCTCGGCCGCGGGCTCGCTCGACGCGATGATGCTGGACATGCGCCGCACCTTCGACGAGATGGTGCAGGCGCACAGCACCCCCGAACGGGCCGCGAAGATCATCGCGAACCCCTTCTACCAGACCGTCTCCAGCTCGTTCTCCGGAACGCAGGAGTACATGGCGATGGAGAAGCTGGGGCAGCTGCACGCGCGCGGCGAGTGGGACCTGATCGTCGTCGACACCCCGCCGTCCCGCTCCGCGCTGGACTTCCTCGACGCCCCCCAGCGGATGTCCCGCTTCCTCGACGGACGCATGATCCGGCTGCTGTCCGCGCCCGCGCGGGCGGGCGGCAAGGGGCTGCGCAAGGTCGTCGGCGCCGGCTTCGGCCTGTTCACCAAGGCGGTCTCGACGATCGTCGGCGGCCAGCTGCTCACCGACGCGTCGGCGTTCGTCGCGGCCTTCGACACCATGTTCGGCGGCTTCCGCGAGCGGGCGACGACGACCTACGAGCTGTTGCGGTCGGACGGGACGGCGTTCCTCGTGGTCGCGGCCCCCGAACCGGACGCCCTGCGCGAGGCCGCCTACTTCGTGGACCGGCTCGGCAGCGAGGGGATGCCGCTGGCCGGGCTGGTGCTCAACCGCACCCACCCGGTCCTCGCCCCGCTGTCGGCGGCGCGCGCCCGGACGGCGGCGGAGAACGCGGGGTCCTCGCGGCTCGCGAGCGCCGTGTTGCGGCTGCACGCGGACCGGGTCGACCTCGCCGACCGGGAGGAGCGGCTGCTCGCCCGGTTCACGGGCGCCCACCCGTCCGTCCCGGTGGTTCGGGTGCCCGCGGTGGCGGGCGACATCGCCGACCTGGACGGCCTGCGCACCGTCGGCGAGCGGTTGGCGGTCCAGGACCCGCCCGCGTCATCGGCGGGATCCGTCCGCTCCCTCCGCTGAGAGTCTCGCCGGGACGGGGACGAGCTCGGCGTGGCGGGCCTCGTTGACGTCGATGCCGCAGCACGGGCAGTGCCTGCCCAGGGCCGCGAAGTCGGCGCTGAAGTCGGGGACGATGACGATGGCGGTACAGCCGGGGCAGCAGATCGGGGTGAACATCGCGGGCCTCCTGTGTGGTCTGGGTCACTGATGGGGAGACCGGGAGTCGGTCCCTGATTCATCGGTGCCAGGAGAAGGGTCCCGCCGGGCGGCCCCGGACACATGGGTGACGCCCACTCATCTCTCGCGGGCGATCTACTCACCCGGCCGCACGCCCCTCGTTCTCGTAGAAGGCCTGCCGGGCCGCGCCCAGCAGGTCCGCCCAGCTCTCGACGTCCGGGCGGGAGCGCAGCAGCGCGCGGCGCTCCCGCTCGGTGGTGCCGCCCCAGATCCCGAACTCGACGCCCTCGTCGAGCGCGTGGGCCAGGCACTCGGTGCGGACGGGGCAGGCGCGGCAGAAACCCCGCGCGTCCCGCTGCTGCGCGCCACGCACGAACAACCCCTCGGCATCGGTCGTGCGGCAGCGGGCCGCGACACGCCAGTTCCAGCTGGTCAGGGCGGTGGTCACCGGTCGTCTCCTCGGCACGGCGGGCCGGGGGCGGCCCGCGTTCGGCATCTGAGACGGATTCTGCGAGCGTCCGGTTCCCGCCGACAGCACGCAGAACTACTCAACTTGCGACACCGCCGACGAACCACCCGAGCTTCACGTTCGGGTCGGTACCCTCCCCTCTGTGGCTCCTCCGCGTCGTCTCGCTCGGCCGATCGCCCTACTCCTCGGCCTGTGCGTGCTCGCCGGAGTGGTCACGGCGGGAATGGCGTTCCCCTTCGCGGCCGGGGTCGGGCTGATCAGCAACGACGCGGGCGACAGCGTGAACTCCACGTCGAGCAGCCTCGTCGAGGGCGGCCTGCCGCTGACCACCACGCTCACCGACAACCAGGGCCTGCCGGTCGCCTGGATCTTCGATCAGAACCGGCAGCAGGTGGGCGCCGGGCAGATCTCGGAGGCGATGAAGGGCGCGATGGTCGCCATCGAGGACCGTCGCTTCTACGAGCACCAGGGCGTGGACTGGCAGGGCACGATCCGCGCGGTCATCGCGAACTCGGCGTCCGGTGACGTCGTGCAGGGCGCGTCGACGCTGACCCAGCAGTACGTCAAGAACTACACCCTCTACGTCGAGGCCAAGACCGACGCGGAGCGGCTCAAGGCCACCGAGCAGACCCCGGCCCGCAAGCTGCGCGAGGCCCGCGTCGCGCTGCAGCTCGAGCGTCAGCTGCCGAAGGACGAGATCCTCGCGCGCTACCTCAACATCGTCTTCTGGGGCAACGGCGCGTACGGCATCGAGAGCGCGGCCCGCACCTACTTCGGGGTGCAGGCCAAGGACCTCACCGTCGCGCAGTCCGCGCTGCTCGCGGGCATGGTCCGGAACATCTCCGCGACCGACCCGGTCACCAACCCGCAGGCCGCGCTCGACCGGCGCAACCTCGTCATCAGCCAGATGTTCGAACAGCGCATGATCAACGAGCAGCAGGCCCGGGCCGCCATCGCGGAGCCGCTGGGCGTCGCGTCGCCGCTCAACACCCGGCCGAACGGCTGCATCGGGGCGGGGGACGCCGGGTTCTTCTGCAAGTACGTGTCCACCTACCTGGCCGAGCACGGCTTCAGCCAGGAGCAGGTGGCGCGCGGCGGCTACACCATCAAGACGACCCTGGACCGCCAGAAGCTGACGTTGATGAAGGCCTCGCTCGACGGCGAGGTCCCCCCGACCCAGCCGAACGTCGCCAACGTGATGTCGCTGGTCGAGCCCGGTCGGGAGAAGCACCGCGTGCTCGCCATGGCGTCGAGCCGCACCTACGGGCTGAACGCGGAGGCCCTCGAGACGAGCTACGGACTGCCCTACGAGCCGGTCAACCTCGGCGCCGGCTCCACGTACAAGATCTTCACGGCGGCCACGGCCATGGAGAAGGGGCTGGGCATCAACTACCAGATGTCCGTGCCGCCGTCGGGCTACGCGTCGCCGATCTACCTCGACGGCGGCGGCCGCCCGATCCCCGTCCAGAACGCGGGCACCTACGCGGAGCGGATGAGCCTGCAGGACGCGCTCGCCACCTCCCCGAACACCGCCTTCATCAAGCTCGAGGAGTTCACCGGCGTGCCGGACGTCGTGGACATGGCCGTCCGCCTCGGGATGAAGTCCCTGGCCACGACCCCGTTCGTCGACCCGGGCACCGGGCGGCGCACGGACAAGTCGATCGCGCAGGTCACCAAGGAGCAGCGGCAGGCGTCGTTCACCCTGGGTGTCTCGCCGACGTCCGTGCTCGAGCTGGCCAACGTCGGGGCGACCATCGCCAGCTCCGGCGTGTGGTGCCCGCCGAGCCCCATCGAGTCGATCACCGACGCCGCCGGGCAGCCGGTCGCGATCACCGATGCCCCCTGCGAGCAGGTCGTGGAGCCGGGCCTGGCGAACACCCTGTTCCACGGGCTGTCCAAGGACGACATCTCGGGGACCTCGGCGAGCGCGGCCCGCCAGGTCGGGTGGAACCGGCCGATGGGCGGCAAGACGGGGACGACCCAGCAGCACAAGTCGGCGGCCTTCGTCGGGTTCCTGCCGAACCTGTCCGGCGCCGTGATCACCTTCGACAACTCGAACTCGCCGCGCGAGCTGTGCGACGGCGCGGGCGCGCCCTTCGCCTGCCGCAGCGGCAACATCTTCGGCGGCAAGACGCCCGCCGAGACCTGGTACGGCGCCGTCACCCCGATGGTCGAGGGCACGCCGGTGCTGCCGCTGCCGCCCGCCGAGGACCGGTACCTGACCGGCGGCGCCGAGACCCGGGTGCCGGACGTCGTGGGTCGCGGCGAGAACGACGCCCGCGCCGTCCTGCAGCGGGCGGGCTGGCAGGTGGGCAGCCGCACCGTGGACAACAACGCCCCCGCGGGCACGGTCGTGGGGCAGAGCCCGCGCGGCACCGCCCTGCCCGGTGAGCAGATCGTGCTGCAGGTCAGCAGCGGCACCGTCCCGCCCGCGCCCGCGCCGCCCGGTGAAGGTGCCCCGCCGGAGGGCGGCGAGGGCGCCCCGCCGCCGGGTGAGGGCGGGGACGAGGGCTGACCCCCGCCGTGCGGGGCGGGGATCCCAGTGCGGACGCGCCGGGCGCATGACCTGTGCTCCGGCGCCGACCGTCCTACGATCCGAGGTCATGACAGGTCTGGACCGCGCGGGCGTGCTCGTGCGCTGGATGCCGTTCACCCGGCGCCCGGCGCGTCCCGCCCCGTGGACCACCGGCCGCCACGACCCGACCCGTGACCCCGAACCCCGCGAGCCCGAACCCCGCGAGCCCGAACCCCCGAACCCCGAAGACCTCGCCGGCCTCGCTGATCTCGCGCCTCCTCCGACGCCCGCCCCGCCCGTCCCCGCCCCGCGCGCACCGGACCTGGCCCGCGTCACCCCGGAACCGCTGCTGCGCCGCCCCACCCGCAGGTCGCGCCCGGAGCCGCGGGGGGCGATCGTCAACGGCATCGAGCACCGGCCGCCGATCGACACCGAGGCCGAGCTCGGGCTGTCCCGGTTGCTGCGCGCCCGCGCGGGCTCGCGCACGATGACGCTGTTCTTCGTCGCCGTCTACCTGGTGATCCTGCTGCAGCTGGGGTACTCGCTGATGAACCCCTGAGCGGGCCTCGTCGGTGCCGGGCGAGACCCGTCGGTGCCCCCGTCTACCCTGGTTCCACGGTCGGTGGACGACTCCCCGCAGCTCCGGCCCGCGCCAGACCAGTGGAGGTGTCCGCGATCGCAGCCGAGATCCCCGGCGGCGCGAGCAGTCCCGCGCCCACCGCCCACCGTGTCCGCAGCGTCCTCGCCATCCCGGCGTTCCGGCGGCTCTGGGCCGTCACCGCGGTCACCGCGACGGGTGAGTGGCTGAGCCTGCTCGCGCTCACCTCGCTGGCCACCCAGCTGACCACCGGCTACGCCGCGCAGAGCTTCGCACTCGGCGGCGTCGTCGCCACCAAGCTGTTGCCCGCGCTGCTGCTCGGCCCGCTCGCGGGCGCCCTGGCGGACCGCTTCGACCGGCGCAAGGTCATGGTGACCTGCGACGTGCTGCGGTTCTGCCTCTTCGTCTCGATCCCGCTCGTCGGGTCGCTGTGGTGGCTGTTCGCCGCCACCTTCCTGATCGAGATGTGCGCCATGTTCTGGATCCCGGCCAAGGACGCGTCGGTCCCCAACCTGTTGCGCCGCAAGGACCAGGTGGAGACGGCGAACCAGCTCGCCCTGGTCGTCACCTACGGCGTGTCCGTGCTGGTCGCGTCGGGCCTGTTCACGGTCGTGTCCAGCATCGGGCACCTGCTCCCGGCCGCGAGCGGGGAGTCCAGCCTCACCACCGTCTACGTCGCCCTGGTGCTCGACGGGTGTGCGTTCCTGCTCTGTGCGATCATCGTCTGGTTCCGGATCCCGGAGATCTCCGGGCGCGGGGGCGGGCCGGACAAGGAGGCCCCGCCGAAGCTGCTCACGCTGCTGCGCGAGGGCTTCACGTTCGTCGCCACCACCCCGCTGATCCGCGGTCTGGTGCTCGGCATCATCGGCGCGTTCGCGGCGGGGGGCGCGGTGATCGCGTCCGCCAAGCTCTACGCGGCCAGCCTCGGCGGTGGGGACGCCGCGTACTCCGTGCTGTTCACCGCGGTGTTCGTCGGACTCGCGGGCGGCATGGGCGTCGCGCCCCGGCTCGCGCACCGGCTGCCGCACAACCGGCTGTTCGGCACCGCGATCGTCGGGGCCGGGGCGGCGCTGGTGATCGTCGCGGTGTCCGGCTACCTCTTCATGGCGATCCTGGCCGTGGCGCTCGTCGGCGGGTTCGCCGGCATCGCTTTCCTCACCGGCCTCACGATCATCGGGTCGCAGGTGGCGGACGACATCCGCGGCCGCATCGTCGCGTTCGTCCAGTCCCTGGTCCGCCTCGTCCTGCTGGGCTCGATGTCGCTGGTCCCGGTCGTCGTCGGCCTGGTCAGCACCCGCTCGATCACCCTGTTCGCCCACACCTTCACCGTCGACGGCACCCGGTTCGTGCTGGCGGGCGGCGGCATCCTCGCCGCCGTGATCGGCACCTTCGCGTACCGGCAGATGGACGAGCGCCGGCTCGAGCCGCTGCTCGGTGACCTGCTGTCGGCCCTGCGCTCGGGGGAGACGCGGCGGGGCTCGGGCACGCTGATCGCGGTCGAGGGCGCCACCCCGGCTGAGACCGCGGAGCAGACCGCCCGGCTGGCGGCCGCACTGCGGGAGCGGGGCCACGTCGTCGTCGAGCCGGAGGACAGCGAGCGGGACGCGTCCCGCTGGGCCGCGGCCACCCGCGAGGCCCATCTGTCCAGCGCCCGGGCCAAGGTGCTCGCCGCGGCGGCCATCCGGGCGGACATCGTGGAGCGGATCATCCGGCCCGCGCTGGACGAGGGGGCCGTGGTCGTCGTCGACCGCTTCATGGCCAGCCCGATCGCGCAGTTCGGCGTGGCCGTGGACCGGATGGACGCCGAGCTGGAGCGCGGTGAGCTCGAACGGCTCGCCGCCTGGTCCACCGGCGGGCTGCGGCCGCAGATCTCGGTGCTGCTGGACCGTGAGGCCGAGGGCACGCCCGGGGGCCTCGCGGGCGAGGAGCACGGGCGGGTCCAGCGGCTGCTGGCGGGCCTGGTGGCCGCCGAGCCGCAGCAGTACGTCGTCGTGGCGGCGGACGGTGACCCGGAGGACGTCGCGGCGCGTGTGCTCACCGGCGTCACACCCTCCCTGCCGCCCACCCCCGAACAACCCGCCGAAGCCCACCGATGAGTGTCTGGCGTGACGTGGTGGGCCAGCCGGCCGCCGTCGAGGAGCTGAGCACCGCCGCCACGGACCCCACCGCGATGACGCACGCGTGGCTGTTCACCGGCCCGCCCGGGTCCGGGCGCTCCACCGCCGCCCGCGCCTTCGCGGCCGCCCTGCAGTGCCCGACCGGCGGCTGCGGGGAGTGCCAGTCCTGCCGCACGGTGCTCGCCGGCACCCACGCGGACGTCCGGGAGATCGTCCCCGAGGGGCTGTCCATCTCGGTCAAGGAGATGCGCACCCTCGTGCAGCTCGCCGCCCGGCGCCCCTCCACGGGCCGCTGGCAGATCGTCGTGATCACCGATGCGGACCGGCTCACCGAGGGCGCGGCGAACGCGCTGCTCAAGGCGGTGGAGGAGCCTGCGGACCAGACCGTGTTCCTGCTGTGCGCGCCGTCGGACCACCCCGAGGACGTCTCGGTCACCATCCGCTCCCGTTGCCGCACCGTGTACCTGCGCACGCCCAGCCCCGAGGCGGTCGCGGAGGTGCTCGTCGAGCGGGACGGGATCGAGCCGGAGATGGCGCGGTGGGCCGCGTCGGTGTCTGGTGGGCACGTCGGCCGGGCCCGGCACCTGGCCCGCAACGAGCACGCCCGGCAGCGCCGCGAACGCGTCCTCGGCGTTCCGCTGCGGCTGCGGCACCTGGGAGACGCGTTCGCCTTCGCGGACAACCTGGTGCGCGAGGCCGAGGCGGAGGCGTCGGACGTCAGCGAGTCCCGGGACGCCGCCGAGCGCGAGGAGCTCGCCGTCGCGATGGGCGCGGGCGGGGTCGGCAAGGGCGTCGCGCAGGCGGCGCGCAGCGCCAAGGCCGCCGAGAAGGAACTCGAGAGGAAGCAGAAGTCCCGCAACACCCGCACCCAACGGGACGCGCTTGACCGCGCGCTGGTCGACCTGGCGAGCTTCTATCGTGACGTCCTCGTCGCCGGCTCCGAGGTCGCCCTGACCAACCCGGACCGCGAGTCGGACGTGCGGCAGGCCGCCCGCGACTGGACCCCGGAGTCGGCGCTGCGCAGGCTCGAGTCGGTCCTGGCCTGCCGCGAGGCCCTGGAGCTGAACGTGAAACCGCGGATCGCGGTCGAGGCGATGATGACCAGGCTCCATCAGGGGTAACCGCGCGCGTCAGCCGGTCAGCGCCGCGAGCCAGTCCTCGAACCCCGGGCTGGTCGGCGGCCAGACCCAGGCCAGGACCACCTGCACGGCCCCGACGGCCGCCAAACGCCCAGGCCGTCCGGCGGCCGGTGTCGCCCACCTCGTCGGTCGGCCGCTCCAACGTCGCGACGAGGACGCCCCGCCCTCCCGGCGCACGGGGAACCATCCCTGCGTGCGCAACGTCTGCGGGTCGAGCCCGTCGAGCAGGCTGCGGTCGGTCCGGGTGTCCGCCAGGTCGATGTAGGGGTGCTCCCACGTCCGCGCGAGCAGCCGGTACAGGTCGGTCCGCCGAACCAGCCCGGCGGCGACGAGGACCGCCCCCACCCGAGCCCCGTTCCGCGCCGCCACCTCCACGGCCCAGTCCCGCTCCTCCGCCGTGACCATCCCGGCCGCGACCAGACGCTCCCCGATGCGCGGGTCCGTGGCCACCGTCATGCGCCAATCGTCGCGGCGCTGGCGCCTGTCGGCATCCTGACCTGCCAGAACGACCCACACGGGTGACGAGGCGGGGGCCGTGCAACCGCCCGGACCCCGGTAGCTAGACTTGCCACGCACCACGCCGCCTTAGCTCAGTCGGTTAGAGCGACGCACTCGTAATGCGTAGGTCTGGGGTTCGACTCCCCAAGGCGGCTCCACAGAAGAAGCAGGTCAGCAGCCTGTTTCTCTCGCAGAATGATCCACATCTGATCCGCCCGGGGCATGAGTACGGGCATGTCCGCGCCGTTCTGGCCTAGCTTCTGCTCATGGCGAGGGGCTCGGTCGAGACTCGAAGGTCAGGTTTTCGCGCGCGCGTGTACGCGGGCAAGGACCCTGTCACCCAACGGCAGATGTACCTCCGCGGTGAGAACCGCCGGACCTGGGCGGAGGCCGAGGCGGATATCGAGCGACTCCTCGCGCTGGCCGACACCGGCGAGAAGGTGGAGCTCAAGCGCACGGTCGCCAGCCTCCTGGACCGCTGGATGGAGACCGTCGATCACGAGCTGAGCACTGCGGAGACCTCGGCGGGCTACATCCGCCGCACGATCAAGCCTGCGCTCGGCGACATGCCGATCCGGAAGCTCCAGCACCGGGTGGACATCCTCGACAAGCTCTATACACACCTGCGCCGATGCAACCAGCTCTGTAAGAGCCCGATGCCCGGCCATGTGTGCAAGCCGATGTCCGCGGGAGCGGTTCGGCGTGTGCACGCGATCCTCTCGGCCTCGCTGAACTACGGCGTCTCGTGGGGATGGATCGAGCGCAACCCGGCCGACTACGCGCACCCACCCAAGCTCGCTCGGCGTCAGGCGCTCCCGCCTCGCCCCGAGCAGGTTGCCGCGCTCCTCAACGCTGCCGGTGCGGGCGACGAGGAGCTCGGCGTCTTCCTCTGGCTGGCGGTGACGACCGGCGCCCGCCGCGGCGAGCTCGTCGCCCTGCGCTGGTCAGACTTCGACTTGGAGCGCGGGCTACTGCGGGTCCGCTCGAGCTACGTCGTCCGGTCGGGTCAGCGGAAGCTCAAGGGCACAAAGACCGGCGAGGAACGCTTGTTGTCTCTCGACACGGTCTCCGTCGAGCTGCTGGACGGGTTCCGAGCAGCCCGAGACGCCGCCTTGGCGCCCGCCGGGCTCCTGCTTGCCGCTGATGCGTTCGTCTTCTCGCCGAATCCCGCGGGCACCGCCCCGTGGCATCCGGACCACTTCACCCACGGCTACCGCGAGGTCGCCAACAGGCTCGGCATCACCGAGCCACTGAAGAACCTCCGCCACTTCAACGCGACCCAGCTCCTTGCGGCCGGTGTCGACCTGCGGACGACTGCCGGCAGGCTCGGTCACAGCGATGGGGGCGCGACCACGCTGCGGGTCTACGCAAGCTGGACCAAGCCGGCCGACCAGCGAGCCGCCGAATTGCTGGCGGGTGACCTGACGACGCTGCGCGCGATGGCGGCGGCCGCGGGGTCCGTCGAGGCTTTGGGAACGTCGCGCCGGTTGGCTCGGATGAGCCGTCCGATGGCCGAGTACCTCCGGCCCGGTGCAACGACCTACGCCGAGGTCGCTGTCGACTTGCGACGTGCCGTGCTTGCAGGCGAGCTGGCCGCAGGTGACCTCCTCCCGACGGTCCCCGATATCGCTGCCTACTTCGGCCTGGCGAGGTCCACCGCCCAGCGCGCCGTCACGACGTTGGGCGGAGAGGGCATCATCGAACGAAGCGGCAACCGCTGGGTCGTCGCGAAGGGAGCACGTCCGGAGGCATCGTGACGGTCGAGAGCCACCTCGACGAGCTGGAACTCGTCGTGCCCTCTCCTGTCCAGGAGATCCACGACGAGCGCCTCGAGCGCCACGGTGTGCGGCTTCTCCTCAAGCGGGACGACCTCATTCACCCGGAGATCCCCGGCAACAAGTGGCGCAAGCTCAAGTACAACCTGAAAGACGCCGAGGCAGCTGGACAGACCAAACTCCTGACCTTCGGCGGTGCCTACTCCAACCACATCCGCGCGGTTGCAGCCGCGGGCTACTACTTCGGCTTCGAGACCGTGGGCGTCATTCGAGGCGAGGAGCACCTGCCCCACAATCCGACTCTCGCCTATGCCACTACCCGCGATATGACGCTGGCCTACATCGACAGGGACCGATACCGGATCAAGACGTCGGACGAAGTCCTCGGCCCGCTGCAGGAGCGGTTCGGGGAGTTCTTCCTCGTTCCTGAGGGTGGAAGCAACGCAGCAGCCGTACGCGGTGTGGCTGAGCTACCGGCTGAGATCGACTTCCCCTACGACGTCCTCTGCGCGCCGGTCGGTACGGGGGGGACATTGGCCGGCCTCGCGTATGCCGTCCCGAGCGGCGTGCGGGTGCTCGGCTTCTCCTCGCTCAAGGGCGGCGCGTTTCTCGCCGACGACGTGCGCGGGCTTCAGGGAGTAGCGGGGCAGGTAACCGACAACTGGGATCTGCAGTTGGACTACCACTTCGGCGGCTTCGCCCGACGCCCGGCCGAACTGCGGGAGTTCGCACAGGACTTCGAGGTGAGGCACGGCGTCGACCTGGAACTGACGTATGTCGCCAAGATGTTGGCGGGCATCGTCGACATGGCCTCGACGCGACAGTTCCCGTCTGGGTCAGTCATCGTCGCGGTCGTCACCGGTCCACCAGACGCCTGAAGCAGGAGACGTTCGCTTGGTCAGACGCGCGATGCGAACTCGGCAACACTGTCCGGGGTGATCGACCTGGATTCGAGACGAAGCTCCCAAGCGCCGTTGTTGATCTGGAACCTTTTCCCGAAGCCGAGCCACCGGCCTGTCATCTGTCCACCGGACTCAACGAGCAGTTGCGTCGCGCCGCGGTAGACCGCGCCCTTGTAGTAGCCCGTGGGTGAGGTCTTCTCCTCCCACGTCCCGGTCGCGCTGATGCCATCGAGGGCGAGCTCCATACGCAGCTCCGAACCGGTGCTGTGAGGCAGGCTTTCGACGCTCAACGCGTTGCCTTGGTGCCGGATGACGACGTAGTGAGTCGATGCGAGTTCCTGACCCCGCCCGTCGCTGTAGAAGCTGTACTCGCTCTTCCAGACCCCGGAAAGGTCGAGCGTCCCGGGAACGGCCGCTGTAGCGGGCCGCGGGGCGTCGACAGCGGGCGTAGCCGCGGCCAGGGTGAAGGCGAATCCCAGCTTCACCAGCAGAGACCGCCGGTCGAAGGCCGGATCGAGCTGGCTCACCCAGATCGCGAGCTGTTCGGCGACGTCCTGCGCCGGGGTGCGCTCGAGCCGCTCGGCGAGTTCGCGGAGCGCAGCGCGGCCTGCACCAACGTCGTCGCTGGTGTCCTGTGATAGCTCCTGCTCACCTGTGGTCACCACTGCCGGCAAGCGTGCCAGCTCGGTTCGGGCCCGCTGCACGGGGTCGGCCGCGCGATGGTCGCCGACGTCGACGAGCAGGTCTGTGAGGTGGCAGGCGTAGATCTCCGCGAGCCTCGCGAGCACTTCGAGCGACGGCTCGTAGCCCGACTCCGCAGGCCACCGCTCCCAGTACGAGATGTTTTTGAAGGTCTTGGGATCGTCCGGCCACAGCTCGTTCCAACGATCCGCAACGTCCCCCTGGCTCCATCCGTGCGCGACGCGCAGCGCCACGCGCGCGTTGACCCGGTAGGTCTCGCGGAACTCGGCGGCAACCTCGGTCCACGTGTGGCCGTCGTTGCGCATCTCGCGCGACCGCTGGATCTGAAGCTGTCGCTGGCTTCGGGGCCGTGCCGCCATCTCGCCCGCCCCTCTCGGCGTTTGAGGTCAGCATAGACGATCCTTCCCCGTTTGACAGGGAAATTCTGCCGATCAAGCTGGCGCTCACGCAGGGTGTTTCGCACTCACGTTCCGTCGTTTCCTGATGTCACTCCCAGGACTACACGGGCAACGAACTCTCGCCGCCCCGACGGTCCTCCCAGAACCCAGGAGGCGACCTCGTGAACGAACCGACCGCCCACCCGTTGATGACGATCCATGCCGCCGCGCTCGCCCTCGGCTGCTCGGACATGACGATCCGCAGGAAGGTCGAGGCGCGCGCCTTCCCCGCCGTGAAGATCGGCTCGAAGGCACTGGTGCCTCGGGCCTTCGTTGAGCGGCTGATCGCCGACGCGCTGGCTGGCAGAACCGTTGTCGCCGAGGAGTACGCCGCCGCGTGGGCGGCCGAGGCCACCGCGATGCGCGAGGAGCGTCATGCCTAGCCCCGGGGTGCTGATCTTCCTCGCTGTCCTCGGAGCCTTCCTGTGCGCCAAGGCGAGGCTGGCGGGAGCCGCGATCGCCTTCTCACTCATCGCTTTCCTCGTCCTCGTCGCAACGCCGCTCGGACAGGGCATTCCCGACGCCGCGGCCACGTTCTTCTCAACGCTCGACGGCGCCTCGACTCCGGTGCTCAACCAGCCCGGAGGTGAGCAGCCGTGAGCGCAGTCGACTGGCGCGACAGTGCCGCATGCGCCGACGAAGACCCTGAGCTCTTCTTCCCCGTGATCGAGCGGGGAGCGCAGGCGGTCGCGGAGATCGCTGCGGCCAAGAAAGTCTGCGCTCGGTGCCCGGTGCTCATGAAGTGCAGGACTTGGGCGCGTCGCTCGCTCCCATACGGCATCGCAGGCGGTCTGACCGCCGATGAGCGACGTGAGCTGCCGGTTCCCGCGGAGGTCCTGAAGCCGAGTGGGCGGCTCGGGCCGCCCGTCGTGGGTGATCGGCGTGAGGTTGCGGCCGCTGGACGACTAGCCATTCAGCGTGGCGCGCCTCCCGCCGAGGTCGCCGCCCAGTTCGCCGTCACGCAGCGGACTGTGACGCGGTGGGCTGCGCAGGTTCGCGCCCAGTCGGACAAGGAACAAGGGACCGAGAACCACGAGCGCGTGAGCGGCGTGAGGAGTGGTCGGTGATGGCGCCCATCGGTGTTGGCCGTCGGCTGGAATCTCTGGCCTTCGAGATCGCAGCCGAAGAGTTCGACGGCGAGATCGTGGTCGAACCTATCCCCGGCTACCAGATGTTGACCCGTCAACGCCTGGTGGATCCCATGCCTGGCGTGCGTGCAGCGCGCGCATTGGTGAGCGCTGCCCGCGGTCTGCTCGTCGACCAGGCTCGGGACGCCCGCGCCGCTGGCCGGTCGTGGGAGGAGATCGGGGAGGCACTGGGGCTCTCCGACAGAACAACGGACGACCCGCGCGACGAGGCGGCGTTTGCCGAGGTCGTCGAGGGGCGGCGAGCCGAGCCTACTCAGCATCCGTTTCGGACCCCATCGACCTACTGGCGCTGCAGATCCTGCGGCGAGCTCGTGACCGACTACGGGCCGATCGGTAGCTCGCACCCAGATGACCAGGAATCCGGACACGCGACGACCTGCACCCGTCATCAGGCAGCGCTCGCGAGATGGCGCGTAGACACGGGATGGGACTGACGGATGGACATGTTGTGGAGCCCGACCGCGGTCCTGCTGATTGGGTTGGTCGCAGCCGCCGTACCGGCTTGGACACGCCGAGCTCGAGGTATCGCCCTCGTGCTAGGCCTGTTCGCATTGCTGCCCGCGTTGACGATCCTGCGAGGGCTGCCCTGGCCGCTGCTGCTCGTGCCCGCCCTCGGGCTGCTGATCTTCCTGCGGTATCGCTGGACGCGATCGGCGTCGGTCGTCTCCCGGTGGGGAGCCCGATCGCGGCGCAAGTCCGGTGTCGCCTCATCGGTCGACATCGTCCGCTTCGGCGGGTCCGCAGCGATGCTGCGCCGAGCCCCCACCCTCCGCCCGTCCCTAGAGACGTTGTCGAGGTGGGAGCTGATGACACTCCCGGTCCCCGAGGTCGCGGTGCGGCTGTGCCGCTCCGGTGGGCAGTGGGTGTGGTCGTCCAACGAGGACGTCGTCGTCTCCGTCGGCGGGCCGCGCTCGGGAAAGTCCGGCTGGCTTGCCGGGCAGATCATCGACGCCCCCGGCGCCGTCCTGGCCACCAGCACCCGCCTGGACCTCCTAGAACTGTGCACTCCGTACCGGGAGCGCAAGGGCCCGGTGCTGGTGTTCAACCCGGCCGGTCTGGGCGAGGTGGCCTCGACGGTCACCTTCGACCCGCTGACCGGCTGCGAGGACCCCGTCGCTGCCGCAGAGCGCGCGGCGGACTTGCTCTCGGCGGTGTCGTCGTCCGGGGGTGGGGATCGGGAGTACTGGGAGCTGCAGGGCCGCCGAGTCCTGGAGGCACTGCTGCACGCCGCAGCGTTGGGACACAGGTCGATGCGGGAGGTCATGGATTGGACCGCCGACCCCGAGACCGCCCGCAAGGAGGTGACTGCGCTACTGCGCCGGTCCCCGGAGCCCGGCTTCGGGGTGTCGTTCGAGCAGTTCGTCACCACAAACGACCGCACTCGGACCTCGATCACCTCGACGATCATGCCTGCGCTCGGCTGGCTCACCTCCGCCCCCGCACGAGCGGCCGCAGGGCTGGGGCCCGAGGGTGCGCGCCCCTTGGACGTCGATGACCTGCTGCTGGTGCGGGGGACGGTGTTCCTGCTCGGTGGGGACGAGTCCCCGACCGCGCCGCTGGTGTGCGCGTTGACCGGGTTCATCGCCCGCGAGGCCCGCCGGATCGCGGCCACCAAGCCGGGCGGGCGTCTCGACCCGGGACTGCGGCTCGCGCTCGACGAGGCCGCGCTGATCTGCCCGGTCCCGCTGGAGTCGTGGACGGCGGACATGGGCGGGCGCGGGGTGTCGATCCTCGTCGTCGTCCAGTCCCGCGCGCAGCTGCTCGCCCGCTACGGCGAGCACGGGGCGGCGACGATCCTGAACAACGCCGGTGCGGTGATGGTGTTCGGCGGCACCCGCGACCGTGACGACCTGCAGTTCTGGTCGACCCTGACCGGGGAGCGGGACGAGCCGGCCGACACCCTCGACCCGCGCGGCAACACCGTCGCCCGCGGGACGCGCAAGACCTCGGTCCTGTCGCCGGCGCAGATCGCGAACCTGCCCGCAGGGAAGGTGCTGGTGATCCGCCGGGGCATGCCCCCGGTAGTCGGGTGGGCACAGATGGCGTGGCGGCGCCGCGACGTGCGCTGGACCCGTCTCGCCCGTCGCCGCCCGAGCACCGCGGGCCGGGTCGTCCGGGGCGTCGACAAGGTCCCCGCGGCCCGGTGGGTGCTGCGGCGCTGGGTGCCGGGTTGGCCGGGCCCGCAGTTCACGCGACCCGCCTCGCCCGTGCTGCTGGGTGACGTCCTGGTCGTCGACGGAGAGATCGTCCCGACCCCCGCGAGGGAGGAGTGACCATGTCCGACAACAGCATCAGCGTGAACGACTGGTCCGAGCCCGAGCAGGACCTGGTGCCGCTGACCCGCGGCGAGGCAGTCGAGCTGATCGCCGAGCAGACCGGCCGCTCGCGCGAAGTCGCCGAGAGCATGGTCCGGGACTACCTCGACGACACCAGCACCCGCCTGGGCTACTCGGTGCACCGCTGGGGCCTCGACTCCGGAGACGTCGCGGAGATCCGCCGCGACTACGAGTGGATCGACTACGAGGCCGGAGAGAACCCCGCCGACGCCCGCGCGCGGGCCGCGGTCAACGCCGCTGGATGGGCGACGACGGCGGCCGCGGTCGATCGCGAGCACAGCCCCGGCTACACCGCCCGCGCTGATCTGCAGGCCGCGATGTGGGCCGAGCGCGCCGAGGACGGGTGGTCGGCATGATCCCGCCCAACCCCGCCGAGCCCACCGAGCCCGACGCCGCGACGGCCGGGCTCGCCCGCGAGGTCGACGGCCTGCGCCGCCTGCTTGCCCCGCTCCCGGCGCGGGTGGACACCCTCTCGGGCCTGGTCGCGGAGCTGGGGGAGACCGTCGCCGCGCTGGCCGCGCGGAAGCCGCCGACCCCGGCGCCGTCCTGGCTGATGGCCCCGACCGACGTCGAGGTAACCGGGCGGCTACTCGACGAGCTCGCGGGCTGGCTCGCCATCGTCTATCTGCGGTACCCGGACGCGGTCGAGTCCTTCCCCGATTGTTGGTGCTGGCACCCGCACGTGGTGGAGGAGCTGCTCTGGCTAATGCATGCCTGGGCCGCCGCCTACCAGGGTCCGGCAGCGTCGGTCGCCTTGGCGGGGGACTGGCACGACCGCCAGCGTCCGGGTGTGGTCCGACGGATCAAGGCGACGGCGGGGGTGTGCTCGCGGGAGAACCACCAGACCCGCCCCGGCTGGCCCGACCAGGTCACCGGCGCCCCCACCGTCCCCTCCGAGGCCGACCTGGACCGGATCGGGCAGTGGTGGGCCGAGGCCCGCGAGGAGCCGGCACCCGAGCCGCCGCCGTCCCCGGAGTCCCGGATCGGCGCTGCGCTGCGCGGAGGTCCGCGGTGAGCTGGAAGCGATCGGTGGTATGGCTGCCCGGACTCGCCGTAGCCGTCGGGGCCGCGGTCGCTACAGCGCACGGTCTCTACGAGGTGGCGTTGGCCTCGCGGGTGCCGGGCCCGATCGCGTGGCTCTACCCGTTGATCACCGACGGGCTCGCGCTGGTGGCCTACACCGCCACTGCGCGCCTGCAGGGTTCGGCGGCCCGCTACGCGTGGACCGTCGTCGTGGTCGCCGCTGGGATGTCCGGGCTCGCGCAGGCGGTGTTCCTGGCCGGGGAGGCGGGGGCGTTGGCGGCGCCGCCGTGGCTGCGGTTCGCGATCGGCGCGTGGCCCGCGATCGCTGCCGCGGTCGTCGCGCACCTGCTCTACCTACTGGCCGCCCCTGAACACGTACAGCGGCCGGACACCGGTGGCGAGCGTTCAGCGGTGCCGGGTGTTCAGCGTTCAGCGCCGGGTGTTCAGGCGGTCTCGTCTGGGCTGAACAGCGGGTTGGGCTACGTGCCCGGGCCCGGGGTCGAGACGGTGGCCGAGGTGGAGCGTTCAGGGGTTTCGGCTGTGCTGGGCGGCGGCGGTGAACACGTCGAGGGGCGCGACCCGGCTGAGCGTGCAGCGGCGGCTCCGTCCCCGGCGCGGGACCGCGCTCAGGAGGTCGCGCTGGCTTACCGGGCGGCGCATCGGGAGTGGCCGACGGTCTCCGAGCTCCAGGACACCGCGGGGGTGTCGCGCGGCACCGCGTCCGCGGCGCTCAAGGCGCTGCGCGACGACACCGGCGGCCCGGAAACCACGCCGATCGCCTTGCACCTGATCACCACCACGACCGACCAAAACCTTCACGATCCCGACTCCAGCTCCTCCGACTCTCAGAAGAAGAGCAACCGATGACGACCACGACCAACGACCTCAACAGCAACCGCAACTACTCCAAGCGAACTACTCAACGACCAAGATCAAATGACTCACACCTATGCATCACGATCCGAGGGGGCGGTCCGGCCTCCGGCCGATCCGGGCGTGCGAGCGTCGGCTGCGCAGTCGCTGTTGATCTCCGTGGCGGCGTCTTCATGATCTTTTCGGGGTGGTCGGGATGCTGACCGTCGGGCCTGGCTACAGCCCTGATTACCTGCTCAAGGAGGTCGCCACTGGCCGGGAGAACTACTACACGGGCGCGGTCACCGAGGGCGAGCCGCCGGGGCGGTGGTGGGGCCGCGGGGCCGAGCGACTCGGTCTCACCGGCCTGGTGGACGCGCAGGACATGCGGGCGGTGTTCGAGCGGTTCCTGGACCCCCGCGCCGAGGGCTTCCGCGATCCGGCCCGGTGGGACGAGGTGGCCACGCTGCTCGGGCACACCGGCCGGAGGTTCAAGACCGAGGAGGAGCTGTACAGCCTTGCCCTTGAACACGAGCCGAACGCCTCCCCTGAACGCCGCGCCGAACTCAGGGTGGAGGCGGGCAAGAAGGTGCGCCAGAA
Source organism: Pseudonocardia oroxyli (assembly GCF_900102195.1). GTDB lineage: Bacteria > Actinomycetota > Actinomycetes > Mycobacteriales > Pseudonocardiaceae > Pseudonocardia > Pseudonocardia oroxyli. The sequence goes on along the minus strand of NZ_FNBE01000010.1, from coordinate 160,654 downwards.
CGTCGCTTTCCTGGACGTGACGTTCAGCGTTCAGAAGTCGGTGACCCTGCTTCACACAGCGTTCAACGCCGAAGAGACCAAGGCTCGTACGGCCGGCGACCTCGACACTGCCGAGGCGTGGGGTCGGTTCCGGACGGCGGTGGAGGATGCGATCTGGGCGGGCAACAACGCCGCACTGGAGTACCTGTCCGACAAGGCCGGCTACTCCCGCATCGGCCACCACGGCGGCGCCGCGGGCCGGTACGTGGATGCGCACGACTGGATCGGGACGTCGTTCTTCCAACACGACTCCCGTGACCACGATCCGCAGCTGCACGTCCACAACCCGATCCTCAACCGCGTCCAGGGCCCGGACGGGGCTTGGCGCACCCTCGACGGCCGCTCGATCTTCCGGTGGCGCGGCGCCGCCGGGGCGGTCGCCGAGCGCACCACAGAGGAACGCCTGAGCCACGCATTGGGGGTCCGGTTCGCCACGCGCCCCGACGGCCGCTCCCGGGAGGTGGTGGGGGTGGCGCCGGAGACGATGGCGTTGATCTCGTCACGGCGCCGCGATGTCACCGCGAAGGCCGCCGAGCTCATCGCAGCGTTCGAGGAGCGGTTCGGGCGTGCCCCGAACGGGCTGGAGCGGGACCGGCTGTCGCGTCAGGCGACCTTTGCGACCCGGCGGTTGAAGACCCACGACGGGGAGACCCGCGCCCAGCTCCTCGACCGCATCGACACCACCCTCAGGTCGGAGGTCGCCGACGGGCTTACCGGGGTGGCCCGCGCCGCCCTGGACGCGCGGGGCGCTGGTCCGTCGGCGGAGTCTTGGTCGCCGCAGGCGGTCATCGAGACCGCGCTCGCCGACGTCCAGTCCCGCAAGTCCGGCTGGACCCGCTCAGACCTCACGAGGGCGATCAACGCCGCCCTCCCCGATCACCTCGGCCTCGCCGACGGCACCGATGTCTCCAGGCTGCTCGACGACCTGGCAGAGGAGGGCCTGCGCTACGCCGTCGCCCTGGACGCTGAACGTCCCGGCGCCTCGGCGCTGCCCGCGGAGCTGCAGCTGGCCAACGGCGACTCCGCCTACCAAGCCCCGGGCGGGCGGCTGTTCGCGACCCCGGACCAGCTGCGCACCGAGCGGATCCTCGTCGCCGCCACGGCTGACCGCGACGGCCCTGCCCTCGCCCCGCACCAGGCGGCACGGTTCCTCGAGGGCCTGCGGGAGTCGGGTATCGAGCTCGGCTTCGACCAGGCCGCCGCCGTCCGCGGAGTCCTGACCTCCGGAGCACGGCTGGAATCCCTCGTGGGCCCGGCAGGGACGGGGAAGTCGTTCGTCGTCGGAACCCTCGCCAAGGCATGGACCGACCCCGAACTGCACGGGGAGACGGGCGAGCGGCGGGTGTTCGGGTTAGCGACCTCCCAGGTCGCGACCGACGTACTCGCCGGCGAAGGCCTGACCGCCCGCAACGTCGCCCGCTGGCTCGCCACCCAGGACCGGCTCTCCGCACCCACAGCCGACGGCCGCGCTCACACCGAGGACTCGGCGTGGCGGCTGCGGGCCGGGGACCTTGTAGTGGTCGACGAGTCGGCGATGACCGACACCACCGCCCTGGCCGCCATCCACACCCATGTGGACAACGCCGGGGCGAAGCTGCTGCTGGTCGGGGACCACAAGCAGCTCGCCGCCGTCGGCGCAGGCGGCGGAATGGAGCTCCTCGCAGGAGCGGGCGCCCACTACGAGCTCGCCGACGCCCGCCGGTTCACCGCCGAATGGGAACGCGCCGCCTCCCTGCGACTGCGGGCAGGAGATGAACGGGTGCTGGGCGACTACCACCGCCACGGCCGCCTGCTCGACGCTGGCAACCCCGACCAGGCCGAAGCGTCCGCGTCACGGGCATGGTTGGCCGACACTCTCGCTGGCCGGCGGTCGCTGCTGCTGGTCGACACCAACGAACAAGCCGCCCGCCTCTCCGCCCAGCTGCGCGCCGAGCTCGTCCGGCTCGGACGGGTCGCCGAGCACGGTGTCCCGCTCGGGCTGCAGGGCACGTACGCCGGTGTCGGGGACCTGGTCGAGGCGCGGGCGAACGGCTGGCACCTGGCCGGGGTCGAGGGCAACCGCCGCGGCCCGATCAACCGCGAGACCTACCAGGTCACCGCCGTCCGCGACGACGGAGCATTCGCAGTCACCACGCGCGACGGACAGCCCATCGTCTTGCCCGCCGACTACGTCGCCGACAACCTGGCGCTGGCCTACGCCTGCACAGTGCACTCCGCGCAGGGCGCGACGGTCGACACCAGCCACACCGTGGTCACCCCGCGCACCGCCTCCTCGGCCCTCTACGTCGGGATGTCCCGCGGCCGGGACAACAACACCGCCCACATCTCCACCGAGACCGTCGTGGAGGACCCAGCCGACGGTCGCCCCGACCAGACCGTGCGCCGGGACCCGGTCGCAGCACTCGCCGCGGTCCTCGACCCGGACGGGCGCACCGATCAGCTCTCCGCGCTCGCCACCGCGAACCGCGCGACAGACGAAACGGAGTCGGTGCGGACCCCAGCGGAGCTGCTTGCCGACGCAGCGCAGCTCGCCGCGACCCACCGGACCTCGACGTGGCTGGACGATCTTGCCGCCGACGGCACCCTCGGCATTCGCGACCGGGCGAGGATCGCCGCCGAGGACGGCGCCGCCTCGCTCACCCGTGTCCTGCGCTCAGCCGAGCTCGCCGGCCACGACCCCCGCCAGGTGCTTACCGACGCCATCACCGACAGGTCTCTGGACGGGGTCCGCAACGCCACGAACGTCATCTACTCCCGCATCACCGACCGGCACCGCTTCGACCCCACCACCAGCAGCTGGGCCGAGCGCACCCCGCGCGTGGACGACGCGGAGTGGCAGGCCTACCTCGACCGTCTCGCCGAGGCTGCCGATGACCGGACTGCTCGGCTCGCGGACGCCGCGGTCGCGGACCCACCGGGCTGGGCGGTGCGCGAGTTCGGCGAGCCCCCCGCAGACCTGGTCGATCTACGCCAGTGGCGCTCCGACGTAGGGCGGGTGGAGGCATACCGGGAGCTGCGCGGCCACACCGACGACACCGATGCGCTCGGGCCTGCGCCTGCCCCGGGACAGGTCGAGGCGTTCGCCGCGTATCGGGACGCCTGGCGGGCCCTCGGCCGCCCGGAGATCGACCGCGAAGAGGTCGAGATGTCCGACGGCCAGCTCCGCATGCGGATCAGAGCAGCCGAACGGGAAGCCGCGTGGGGGCCCCGCTACGTCGCCAACGAACTCGCTGGAACCCACCAGGCCGCCGAGACTCAACGACACCGAGCCGTCATCCTCGCTGCCGAGGCCGACCTCGACGGTGCCGACCGCGAACAGCTCACCGGCCAGAGCCGGGACGCGATCGCGCTCGCCGAGACCCTCGACAAGCGTGCCGCGGAGCTCCAGCAGCTCGATGACGCGCGCGCCCGGTGGCTTGCGCATACCGCGGGAACCCGCGCGGCCGGGGAACGCGCTCAGGTCGAACTGTCCCTGCGCCATGCCGACGACATCGACGAGGACCCGCGGGTCACTGCTGAGGAGTGGCTGGCTGCGCACCGCGACGCTCAGATCGAGGACGAGCGGCACCGCGACGTCGTCGCCGACTACGAATTCGACGACCCCCGAGGCGATTCCGGCGCCGGCAACGTGGATCCGGTGGTGGACATCCGCGAGACCGCCGCGGGCGAGGACCGGCTTCGCCACGAGGACTCCGTGCGGGTCCCGACGGCAGACGAGACCTCGGCCGCGATCGACCGGGCCCATCGCGCCCTGGCCGAGATCCACGCCCGCGACATCTACGACGGCAGCCGGGAGGCCGAGGAACTCGCCGCCGAAGCGTGGCGATCGCCGAGCCACGACACCACCGACGAGCAAGAGGCGGTCAACGACAGCGCCTGGGAGCGGACGTGACCTCAGCCAGCAGCGACCGGCACCAGAACCGGGGCCGCGCCCTGTACCCGCCACGCCCACCGCAGCGTCGCAGCCACAGCCTCGACGTAGCCCGGCTGCGTGATGACCATCGCCGGCGTCACAGGGCGGGCGAGCAGCTTCTCCGCCGCCAGGTACTCGGCCTCGATGGCTTCCTCGAACGCGAGGACGGCACGATCGGTGACCGGGGCCGGTGTGGGAATGCGCCGCCCGTTCGACGTCTGACTGACCGCGCGGGCCAGCCACCGGCACGTCAGCGCCACCCCAGCCGGAGCCCAGTCCAAGACCCCGCGTTCACCGTTGGCCGCGTTGAGCTCCTCCGCCGCGGTCCAGAGCGCGCCGAACTCCCCGCGGGGCACCCGGAGGTTGCCCGGCGGGATCTGCTGCAGATCGCGCTCGGTCACGCGCACCCGCCCAGAGTCCCACGACACGCAGGCGCCTCGACACCGCTGACTGGAGACGATCGTGGCTGATCAGCTGATGCGTGCCGCCTTGGAGCATGTCGCCCGCGGCTGGCATGTCTTCCCTTTGCGCCCCGGGGACAAGCGACCCGCCATCCGCGACTGGGGGGCCCGAGCCACCACTGATCCCGCCCGGATCCGCAAGGCATGGTCACAGCAGCCCCGTCTGAACGTGGCGATCGCTTGTGGCCCTTCGGGTTTGGTGGTTCTCGATCTGGACACCTCCGACCACGGCTCGGTCCGTCCGCCGGAGTGGGACCGGCCCGGCATCCGTGACGGCGTCGACGTGTTGGCCGCGCTCGCGGCCGACCACGACGAGCCGCTGCCGTGGGAGACGCTGTCCACGCAGACTCCCTCCGGCGGCGAGCACTGGTACTTCACCGCGCCCGCCGGGGCTCGGATCAAGAACAGTGTCGGACGACTTGGCTGGCTGCTCGACGTCCGCGCCGCCGGTGGCTATGTGGTGGCGGCCGGGTCGGTGGTGCGGGGCCGTCGGTACCGCAGCAACGACCACGACGAGGTCGCCGCCCTGCCCACCTGGATCGTCGAGCTCCTGCAGGACAAGGCCACACCGCGCCCGGGGCTGGGGCCGGTCCTAGACATCGTCGGGCGGCGCTCGCAGTACGCCGCGGCGGCGCTACGCGGCCAGCTCGACCGAGTCCTGGCCGCAGGCCACGGGAACCGGAACGCCAGCTTGAACAAGGCGGCGTTCGCTCTTGGACAGCTCGTCGCGACCGGGCTCCTCCCAGACGGGCTGGCCCGTTCCGCGCTGGCCGAGGCCTCCGCGGCGGTCGGTCTCCCGGCCGGGGAGGCCGACCGGACGATCCGATCCGGCCTGAACGCCGGCGCCCGACAGCCCCGTGCGACCCCGATGGGGAGTGATCGACCGTGACCCAGCGCCGCAGCGGGCGCGACATCCTCGCCGGCCTCGACGCCGACCATCGCCTCGCCGTCCTCCACGGCGAGGACACACCACAGCCGCTGGGGTGGGAGGCGGGCCCGACGCCGTTGACGCCGCGGCGTCTGGTTCCGCCGTTCCCGGTCGACGCGCTCCCGCCGTGGGTGGGCGACATGGTGTTGGCGGTCGCGGAGTTCACCCAGACTCCGCTCGACCTGCCCGGCTGCCTCGCCCTCGCTGCGCTGTCCACCGCGGCGGGTGGGCGGGCGGAGATCGAGATCCGGCCCGGGTGGCGGGAGCCGCTGAACCTGTACACGGTGGTCGCGATGCCCCCGGGCTCGCGCAAGAGCGCGGTGTTCGCCGCCATGACCGCACCGTTGCTGGACGCCGAGCAGCAGCTCATCGAAGTGGCTCGGCCGCGGATCGTCGAGGCCGAGCTGACGCGCAAGATGGCGGCCAAGGAGGCCGAGCGCCGCGCGCTCGACGCCGTGAACCTGCGCGACCCGGCCGCCCGCGCCGAAGCGCTTGCCGCAGCCACCGATGCCACACTCCAGGCCGAGCGGCCGGTGTCGGCGGTCCCGCGGTTGATCGCCGACGACGTCACGACCGAGGCAGCGGCGTCGCTGCTCGCCGAACAGCAGGGGCGGCTGGCGGTGCTGTCGGCCGAGGGCGGAATCTTCAGCACCCTGGCCGGCCGCTACTCCAGCGGGATCCCCTCGCTGGAGGTGTTCCTCAAAGGGCACGCAGGGGACCTGCTTCGCGTCGACCGCAAAGGGCGACCGGCCGAGCACGTCGCCGCCCCCGCACTCACCCTCGGCCTCGCTGCACAGCCCGAGGTGCTGACCGACATCGCCCGCATCCCGGGGTTCCGCGGCCGCGGCCTGCTGGCTCGCATCCTCTACTCACTCCCGGTGAACACCGTCGGGCGCCGCCAGGTCGGCGCGCCCGCAGTCCCGGCCCCGGTGGACAAGACCTACGCCAGCCGCCTGAGCAGGCTCGTCCTGCTCCTCGCCGACCACACCGACCCGCTGCGCCTTCGGCTGGGCGGGGACGCAGACCGCCAAATGCTCGACCTCGAACGTCGACTCGAGCCCCGCCTGGCTCCGCACGCCGACCTCGCGCACATGGCCGACTGGGCATCGAAGCTCAACGGCGCGATCGCACGTCTGGCCGGGCTGTTGTACATCGCCGACGTGCTACCCACCGGCTGGGGCCAGCCGATCCCGGGCAGACACCTCGACGCGGCAGCGAGGTTGGGGCACTACTTCCTCGGGCACGCCCTGGCCGTGTTTGACCAGATGGGCGCCGACCCCACCATCGACGACGCCCACGCCGTCCTGGACTGGATCAGCCGCACCGGCTCTGAGCGGTTCACCCGCCGCGACGCCTTCACCGGGCTCTCCCGCGCACGCTTTCGCAAGGTCACCGACCTCGAAGGACCGCTCACTCTCCTTGAGGCCCACGGCTATCTCCGCCGGGCGGCTCCCGCCGCACCGACCGGCGGTCGACCGTCCTCGCCGGTGTGGGAGGTCCATCCCCGTGCCGCGAAAGCCGCAGAAGCCGCGAAAGTCGACGGGTGAGGACCTTCTGCGGCTTTCGCGGCTTTCGCGGCACGACCGCCCAACGGTGCGAGCCGAGCGATCGGTTCGCTCGTCACAGCGGCCAACGGGGCGACGGATCCGCCACAAGGGACGATCGTTTCACCCCGACCGGACCGGGCACCCTCTTGAGGCCTCGGCCTTGGGCGCCCCCCTGGCCCAAGGCTGAGGCGCCCTCGGCTCGTCGTGCTGACGGCGGCACCGGCCCGGCGCGCCACCGACGATCGTGTCGACCCGAACTCAGGCGGCTGTGGTCGCCTTCTTCCGGGAGCGACGCTTGGGCTTCTCAGTGGCCGCGGCCGCATCACCGGAACTCGTGCCGGAGAACTCGGCCGCCTTATCGGCCACCTTCCCGGCCGTGGTCGAGGAGGGCCGTGGCGCGGTGTCGGCGATCGCGGCGCGGTCGGCGTAGGCGTGCAGCACTTCGCTGGGAATGCGGCCTCGCTCGGAGACCTTCATACCCTGCTCGAGCGCCCAAGCCCGGATCCGGCCGTTCTCCTCACGGTTGCCAGCTGTGCGCGTCGTGCGCGTCGTGGCCGCCCGTGCGTGCGGGCGAGTCGCGGTGATCCTGCGGGCGGCGCCGACGTAGGGAGCCAGGGCCTCACGCAGCTCGGTCGCGTGAGTGCTGGACAGGTCGATCTCCAATTCCTTCCCGTCGAGGGAGAAGGCGACTGTCTCGTCGGCGACACCGCCGTCGAGGTCATCGACGAGGGAGACTGACTCTACGCGGGCCATCGGGGCACGTCCGTTCATTCGTTGCTCGATAAGACTCGTCCCCGATTTTCCACGCAACCGGCGGAAAGTACAGACCGAATCACCCGGAATTCCTCCCAGCCCCGCCTTCTCGCGTACGTCTCGACAAATGTCACCGCGCCGCCGTTCGGCCTACCGGCTGCGCCGTCGACATCCCGCGGATGCGGGTACGGTCCGAGGCATGGACTCGGCGATGAGTAACCGTTCCGTCGTGGTGGAGCTCCCGGACGTCATCCACGCCGAGCTCCAGGGGTGGGCCGGCGCGGTTCTCGACGAGTCTGTGGAGTCGGTGCTCAGTGCCTTGGCCTACGAGCTCGCCCAGAACGAGGAGCTGCGGGCGTTCACGGCTCGGCTGCTTCCGACACTCTGAGATCACCAGGTCACGGAGTAACAACGGGTGTGGAACCGTCGATCTCCGGGCATGGGCTACTTCGGCGGGTGCAGAGCCGGTCGCGGGTGCAGCCGTTGAGGTCGATCCCGACGGTCAAGATCGAACTGGAAGTGACTGCCGAGGTCTACGCCGCACTCGATGTCTGGGCCGACGTCGTACTCGACGAGCCACTCGAAGCCGTCCTCGAGTTCCTCACCTACGAACTCGCCTCGAACGACGGGATGAAGACGGCCGCCGCCCGGCTGATGAAGCGCCACCCGGACACAGCGACCAACGGCCTCGAAACCTAGTTCGCCGACCGTGCCGGGGGAGTACGTGGTGTCGTAACGCCGACGATGAAGCCGTCGAGTACTTCCGGCGCTGACGATTCGCGGCAGCTCGACCGAAGGGGTTCGACCATGCCTTTGCCTCCTGTCACGGCGACGGTGCAGACGCACTTCGAGGACAAGGGCCGGACGTACAAGGACTCTGATCGGCAGGCCACGGAGGGCTTGTACTGGGCTAAGGCCGCGGCAGCGTGCAACGCCGGTGACGAGCTCACGATCACCCTCACCGGGTCCAGCCAGACCGGGGTGCCCAGGTTCAACAACGGCGTGTCCTGGTTCGACCCCGACGGCAACCGCATCAACGGTGGGCGCGACGCCGCGGGATGGACGGTGCAGGCGAGACCGCAGCCGTCGACGAAGGAGTTCCTCTGCCCGAAACTGCCCCAGCACGCGCTGGTCGCCAAGTTCGGGCAGGGCGAGCCGTTCCTCGTCGGGAAGAGCGGGTGGTCGGGCGTCGCACCGGCCAACGATCTCTACGTGGCGGTGAACGACAAGTTCGGGCAGTTCTTCACCAACGAGGGCACCTACACCGTGCAGGTGCAGCAGAAGGTGTCGTTCCCGCTGCCGTACGGGACCACGTTCGCCGTCGACCGGAACTACGCCGCGGAGAGCGGCCACTACCTGGTGTTCCAGTCCGACGGCAACATCGTGGTCTACAAGCCTGGCCGCAACGTTCCGCAGAACGCCGTGTGGGCGCTGCTGATGGTGTCCGACAAATGGAAGACCGCGAAGCGAGCCGGTTTCGACTACCAGCTCTACGCCGAGGACGGCAGCGGCCAGCGAATCTGGAGCAGCCCCGCCCAAGACGGCAACAACACCCGCCTCGTGCTCGACAACGGTGTCCTGCGCATCGTCCGGCCCGCTACCGGACCGGGGGCAGCGGAGCAGACGCTCTGGAGCTCGGCGCAGCGCTGATCCGTCACTCGCCGACGTCGACCAGGCGACCAGGTGAGCGCCACGAGAGCGATGGCCTCCGGGCCCTGCGCGCGGGGCGAAGCCCCATCGTTGTGCCGTGCCGCGGGTGCCGAGGTCGTCTACGTGTCGGCTTGGGTCGGCGGGAGCTCGACTGTGTAGGACGTGATCGCGGTGATGGTGGCGGCGGCGAACCGGTAGAGGTCGCACGAGGCGACGATGGCGGACCCGTCAGGGCCGTCGTAGCGGGCGACGACATCGATGACCACGTCCTCGCCCGCGTCGATCACACGCCACGACTCGAAGGGTCGTGGCGGTTCCGTCGAGATGAGTCAGGGTCTCCTCGCAGGCAGCAATCACAACGCCTCGACCGGTCATAGTCGAGACGCCGTGAGCGGCCCAATGGACGTTGTCAGCCAGGTGGGGGTAGGCCGTGGCGAACTCATGCCGGGAGAACGCTTCTGCGATCTCGCGCCGCGAGATGGACGTCGGCCCGCTTATACCAGATCACCGTTCTCGAGTTGTCTCAGGTCGAGGGAGTCTGCCTCATCTCCGACAACTTCGACCGTAGGGCGGAGGAGGATCCAGGGGAGACCGCGTGGTGCGGATGACATCGAGTCTCTGGCGAGGCCATCGAGGGTCGCACCCGGAGCCGATAAGGGCGGACTATGACATGGCGACTGGCGCAAGTTGCATCTTGACCACGATCATGGTGGGTTGCCTTGATCGCTTGGGTCTTCTTTGCTCTCTGATTGGGCTGAGGTGGAACGAGCCAGCTTGAATCGCGTATAGCCTTGCATAGCTGCGGTAATGAATGCCGCCGCACCTGCCAGAAGGGCGCCGTCCGCTTGGCCAAAGACTACGATGGTAGTAAGTGCAGCAAGAGTTAGCGTAAGGGTAAATGTGTACATCGCCCTGTCGGTGTGGTCGTGAGCTCGATCGTGCCGTTTTTCAGTCGATCGTGCATCTCGTCGTCCTTTGCGGTTCGGTGCGCTCCAAGCTCGACGGACGCTCACGGCTCCCTCACTTCATGCGGACGGCTCGGCTGGAGCCGTCGAGTACGGGTAGGTGTGTACGACACTGTTGCCCAACAGTTTCGTACACGCGCAGCATCGGGCGGTCGAAGTACCAGGTCAAGCACCTTGGACGAGAAAGAACGTCGAGCACATGCTAGAGTTATATTAACGTGTCAGAAGGCTCTCAATAAGTCGATAAGCGGCCTCTGGAGGCCAGGACGGGTTTAGGTGTGGCGAAGAAACCGCTACGTAGACCGCGTGGCCTCCCCGGCGGCGCCCGCATGGACTTCTTCCTCAAGCTGCAGCACGAGGTTCTTCGGCATGGCGACCTCTCCGCCGCGGTGCTGGGCGAACTCACCGGCTTCTCCAGTCAGACCATCTATAGGGCTTTGACTGGACCGAAAATGCCAAGCAGGAGGGTTGTCACGGCTCTGGCAGCTGCTCTCGGAGACGAGCAGCTTCAGAACGAACTAATGACTTTTTGGGTAGCAGGTGTCGCTGAGTCTCGTGAATCGCCGTCGCTAGAATCGTATTCGCCTACGAGGGATAGTCGAGAGACATTCTCTGCCGAATTGGCGAAGCTCAAGGATGAATCAGGGCTTAGCTTCCGGGCTCTCGCTCATCGAATCGAAAGTCCGTCCGGTCAGCCAGTCATGTCCTTCACTACGATTAGAGACTACATTCAAGGGCGAAGTCTACCCTCCCCTGATCGTCTAATGCTAATTCTAGATGCTCTTGGAGTTAAGTCACAAGCTGAGCGTCATCGCTGGAGAGAATCTCTTGCCAGGGCGTCGAGATGGCCGAATCTTCCGCGTTCTGGCGGTTCTAACCCATGAGAACTGTCCAGCCTCGCCGATAACCCGGCATATGACATTTTTTTAAGGTTGCCAGGTGTCGGCCAGCACAGTCGAACTTGGCGGGCGCGTGAAGGTTCGACCTGTCTCGATCGGCGAAGGCCCTGGCTCCACCCCGTGCGCGACACGCAGCGCGATGTCCGTCGGCTATGCCCGGACATGACGCGTGGAGCGTTAGCTCTGTCGTGCTAGCGGCTCGTCGCACGCCGAGGTTGGGTGGGCCGGGAGTGGGAGCCATCCGGCGATCGTTGTTCCGCCCCCGAGGGTGGACCGCACGGTGAGGTCACCCGACAGCACGTCGAGTCTGTCTCGCATGTTGTTCAGGCCGTTGCCGGCGTTCACCGTGTCTGGGGTGAATCCGCGTCCGTCATCGTGCACTTCGAAGCACACCTTGCCGCGCTCACGTCGCACGAGGATGGAGCCGTGGGCCGCCGCGGCGTGTTTGGCGATGTTTTGCAGTGCTTCTGAGCAGCAGAAGTAGATCGCGGCTTCGAGGTCTCGCGGGAAGCGCTCGGTCCCGCAGCGGACCTCGATCGAGACGTTGGTTTGTCTGGCCCGTGCGGTGAGCGCGGCGCGGAGGCCCTCCGATTCCAGCAGCGCGGGCCTGATGCCGCGCGCAAGGCCTCGAAGGGACTCCACCGCCTCTCCGATCTCGGCCTGCATCTCGTGGACGAGCGCAGCGAGCTCTTCGGGTCCTTTCCGTGCGGCGGCCGGAGCCATACCGGCTTTGATGCGGAGCGAGATCAGGATCTGCTGGGCCCCGTCGTGTAGGTCCCGTTCGATCCTGCGCCGCTCGTCGTCCTGGGCGACGACGAGACGTTGCCGGGAGGCGGTGAGCTCGTCGAGGCGCCCCTCGAGTTCACGTTGGAGTCCGGCGTTGAGTAGCACCAGCCCGGATTGGAGCGCGAGCCCGTCCATCAGCCTGGCCTCGGTGCGGTCGAGTGGGCGTCCCGAGCGGCGGTGCACGCAGACGTGTCCCAGCTCCGTCCCTGAGTGCTGGATCGGTGCGATGCGGGTGGCGGCCTCGTTCGACACGTGCGCGCCGGGTGGCCAACTGCTGGGCTGCAGTTCGGTGCCCGGCCGGGGACGGAGCCACAGGGTCGCTCCGTCGCTGGCCGTGCCTTCCGCGACGAGCCGTGCCATGGCTGGAACCAGCTCGTCGTGGTCCTCGGTTCCATCGAGGTGGGCTGTGAAGTCGGCGAGGACCTCGTGCGGCCCGGCCCGCGTGCCGAACACCAGACGCTCGGCCATCCGGTCGAGCCGGGACTTGAGGGGAAGGAACACGGCGCCCACGAATGCGGTGAAGACGACGACGACCGCTGCTGCCGGGACCGGGCCCATGGCGAGCAGGCCCGAGCCGGACACCGCACCGATGTAGCCGAGAGCGATCAGCAGGGCGAGCGTGCCGTACGCGAGGCCGCGGCTCAGGATCACGTCGACGTCGAAGAGGCGGTGCCGCAGGATCGCGATGCCGATCGCGGCGGCCATGCCGAACGCGGCCAGTGCGTAGATCGCGAGCACCGGAACGGCAGGCCAGCCGCTGGCGTCGAGGGATGTTCCGGTGAGGACGGCGTCGATGACGGTCGTCGCCGTCTGAAGGACGGCGGCGACGGCGAACCATTTCAGCCGCACCCGTTGCTCGGGATCGGCACGCCGGAACCGGCCGACGAGAGTCCCGGCGGCCGCCACCAGAAGCGCCACTGCCAAACCGAACCCGATCGGCCCCTGCACGGGGGCGAGCGCCCGACCCCAGTCCGTGCCCAGCGGGTTCGGCGGAGCGGCAACACCGGCAACGGGGTCGGGGACCAGCCCGGGCCCTACGAGCTCCGCGAGCACTGCAAGCGCCACGACGCCGGTCAGGGCCCATCCGATCGCACGTGCTGTTCTGGTCTCCGTCCGACCCGTCGGGAAGAGCAGGAACAGCAGACCCAGCAGCAGCAACGCGATCTTCGCGAACTGGTCGCCGACCAGGTACACCACCGCACCGAGGTCAGGGACGGTCGCGTAGAGCTGTCGCCCGCCCTCGGCGCACGCCCCGACTACCCCCGCGGTCGCCCCCATGCCTAGGAGCAGCCAGCCGATCCGTTGCCGGGGCGCCGTCGCGACGACCAGTGACCCCACTGCGGCGAGGCAGAGGTAGCGGAGGGCGAACAGCACGGTGTCGATGCCGAGGGGAGTCATCCCGGCCGGTCGCAGGGTCGCCGCCACCGCGATGCTCGCTGTCAGCAGCGCGACGACGACGACGAAGGCCGTACCGGCTATCGCGGTGGGCGGCCGCAGCCACCTGCCGTGGTCAGTCACCTGTCTCGCTCAGGTAGATGAGAACTGCCTTGACCCGACGGCTGACGTCGGTGGAGCCTGCCAGTCGGAGTTTCGCGAAGATCGAGTTGATGTGTTTCTCGATCATGCGCACAGATAGGCCGAGCCGGTCCGCGACCGACTCGTTGCTCCACCCCTGGGCCATCACGGAGAGCACGTCCCGTTCCCGTGCCGTGAGCTGCTCCGTCGGGCCACCCCGTCGCCTCGACCTGGCAGTCACGAGCGCATCGACTACGCGCGGGTCTATGAAGGATCCGCCGAGTGCCACCTCGTGGACCGCGGACAGCAGCGGCGCGGGATCGGCCAGGCTGTCCTTTAGCAGGTAGGCCCGGCCCGCGGAGCCACCGGAGAGGAGCTTGAGGGCGTACTCGGGCTCGTCGTGCTGGCTCAGCACAACCACTCCGAGGCCGGGGCGGGTCGACCGGAAGAGCTCGGCGGCCCGGATCCCTTCGTCCGTGTCGCCCGGCGGCATGCGGATGTCAGTGACGACCACCTGCGGTTGAGCCCGGTCGACCGCCGCCATAAGGCTAGGCAGGTCGCCGCACGCGTCCACCAGTTCGACGGCCGGGTCGGTGTCCAACAGCCGGCGCACGCCTTCCCGCACGAGGAAGCTGTCCTCGGCGAGGACGACCCGAACGCGTCGCTCCGCCACTGGACGATCCTCCCATCGGGAACCCTTCGTGCCCACCCTGCGTGCACACCGCCCACCAAGGGGTGCCCACACCCCCACTGGACGGGTGTGCGAACCGCCGGGAAGTCCCGTACCTGCACCGTTGGCGGGTTCGACGTGCGAGACGAGTCTCGTAGCCGCGACCGCGGACGCCGTCCGGGATCGATCCGAAGGGCAGATGATGACGGATCTCGACCAAGAGATGGCCCGCAGGCGGCTCGTCCGCACACTGACTGTCGCCGCGGGTGTGGCAGCCGCGACCGCGACCTTCGTGGTCTGCTGGCATCCCGTCGGTGGGGCACGGCCCCTGGAGTCGTGGGTGGACGTCGTCTTCACCGCGCTACTGGTGCCCTTCGCCTTGGCGCTGCTTGCAGTCGTGCTGGCCCTCCGGGCGGCGCAAGCGGGACGCGACGGTGCCGCAGGCCGCATCGGAGCGTGGACCACGGCGGTCGGAGTCGCCGGGTTCGTGGTCTGTGCCGTTGCCACTGTCGCGACCGGCGATCCGGCTTCGACCGGCCCGCTCTACCCGCTGGCGATGATCGTGACGCTGGCTGGTCTCGTCCTCGCCGCGGTGGGGTCGGCGAGGGCGAAGGTTCTCTCGTGGTGGGTCGTACCGCTCATCACGCTCGGCTGGATCTTCGGGGGCCCGGTGGCCGAGAGCAGCGGGGGCCCGAACGGCGAGGGCTCGCCCTTCGGCTTCCCCGGCGCCTCCTTCATCCTGGCCGCTGTGTACGTGGTGGCCGCAGCCAGGTACGCGATGTACAGGCTTGTTGCAGGGACAAGGTCCGCGCCGGGCGGCCGCTGAACAGGCCGACATACGTAGTTCTCCCCATTTTCCCTCGCACACTAGTACCGGTACCTGTGAAGAGATAACCAGCGCGATGCGGCTGGTTATCTCTGATGCGCATGGGCGTCCATGCACTCGCCTGCTCAAATCCATTGCTCAGAGTGCGACGTCAATGCCATCGAGACTCTCTATTAATTCTTGATGACTGGAGCGAAGTGGCCAACCGCAAGTTCGTCAAGAGCAACGGACCGAACATCTACCTGGTCGACGGCGACATGATGCGTCTCGTCCCTGACTATGTGACCCTTCACGCGCTTGACCCGCGCGGATGGGATGCAGTCAAGACGGACAGGATCACCGCTCCGCACCCCGGGCCCGTCTCAATCGTCGCCACCGGACAACCGCCTGCAGCAGCACCCGCAGCTCAGAAGCAGCTGAGCATCGGACGCCCGTTCCCGCCGATGCGGGACGGCACCTTGTGGGTGCTCAACGATCCCCCCAAGGTCGGTGGGCCGGTTGCCTACCTGGCAGAGGGGCGAAAGCTACGTCCCGTCCCCGATGCGCAGACCCTCTCCGTCCTTCCACGGGACCATGCGCATCCTGTCGAAGCGGCGGACATCGACCTTCTCCACGCGGACACGATCGGCCGCCCGCTCGGCGTCTTCGATGCCGCGCTGCGGGTCGTCGACGTGGACAACTACATCAACAGCATCGGTCCACTTCCCTACGAGCCGCCCGGCGACACTCCCGTTCCCGGCACTGACGACGTGCGCATCGACCTGATCGACGGCGTCCCCATGGAGGTGCGACGCCGCCGGGTGAGGATCGCACGCGAAGTCACAAACTTCGTCGAGATCAGCCCCATCGCCGACGTCCTCTGGCCGGGCTCCGCCATTACCGGCGCTTCCGTCCTCCCAGGAGCCCTGGCGCCGATCGGCCTGCACCGTTCGCCAGGCGTCATAACCCTAACGACAGACCTGACGAGCGGAGCTCAGCGCTCCCAGTCGACGAGGCTGGAGACCCCCGACCTGGCCTCGTACGTCGACGCGCTGGCGAAGCTTCTCGACGACCTCAAGCCGTACGATGCCGCGGCCGCGGTGCGCTTCAGCCTTGAGCAGATATCTTCCGTCGAAGAGGCCATGGTTAAGACCGGACTCAATCTGAAGGGGACAGGCTGGGGCGTCGACGCGAAGGCGGACCTTTCGAACAAGCTAACGCGCTCGACGACGTTCGGCACTTTCTCGCAGGTCTACTATCAGGTCGCGTTCTCTCCAGATGGTTCACCGTTGCAGTTCTTCGCCGACGACGTCACCCTCCCGGACGTGCAGCTGTACGCGGGTCCGAACAACCCGCCCTGCTACATCGCGACGGTCACGTACGGCCGGATGCTGACCTTCCTCATCGACAGCGCCTACTCGAGCGCCGAGGCGAAGGCAGCGTTAAACGCGTCGTGGAGCGCTGCGGTTTCGGGTGGCGCGAATCTGGATGCGAGCGCCAAGGCGGTTCTGGCGAGCTCCTCTGTCACAGCCGTTGTCGTGGGCGGCTCGTCCGGTGCGGCCGGAGCTCCCATCATCGACCCGGCCAACGGCCTTGTTCCGTGGATCCAGTCTCAGATCGGCATCGCGGCCGACAGGCCCGCAGCGCCCATCGAGTACACGGTTCGCTACATGGCTCCGCCTCACAACATCGTCAGCGTCACGCGGGCAGCTGACCCCATCAAGATCGTCGACGCCAACGTCTACGGCGGGCGGGAGGTTCTCGGCACCTACCAGATGGGCGAAGGCTCTGGGTCGGCTCCGTTCTCGACTGGCATCACTGTCAACCGGGGTGACCAGGTCATCATCACAGCGACCGGGCAGATCTGGGCCGGCTGGATCTTCATCGGTAAGAACGGCCCGGAGGGTCTGGACGGCCCGCCGAAGCCCTGGTATCCCCTCCAGCCTGGCAAGGACTCACTGGACCAGAATGTCGACGTGCGAGGCTCCAGCCTGCTCGCCGGGTTCGACAACACCAACTGGTTTCAGGTCGGCTCAGGACGCACATTCAACGTGCCGACAGAACGGGACAAGGCGGTGCTCTGGCTAAACATCAACGACGACGACCTCACGAACGGAAACGGGACGTTCGATGTCACGATCAGCGTCAGGCGCCGGGTTCCTACGGTGAACGCGGCCGGCTAGACGTTCGTCGGAAGCTGGGCGACCACCGCGATCACTTCTGCGGTGGTCGCCCAGCTGTCTTGAGCCAACCTCACCGAAACACTGCTTGAAGCCAGCATTGAGCCTTTACAGTAACTGCTGGACGGGCCGGCCGGAGCCGGTGCGGCGTAGCATAATCACGAAGGGGTGAGCTCCCTGGTAGACGGGCGGTTCCGTCGACCTCACATCACACCATTGGTCCACGTCGCTTCCCGGACTGGCGATTTCACCGAGTCTCACCTCAACCCTGCTAACGCGACGAGTGAATGCGGGGCTGGACTTCCGGGCTGCTCTGTCAGTCGCGAGAGTCAACAGGGGTGAGCCGAGTGACGGCGGCGTAGCCGACGGCCGCGATACCTAGACCCTATCGACAGACATTGTCGCACTCGCACGACGAGCGGGCCGATATTCGGCGAATATGACAGTTGGCTTGGGTGGCGCGAGCGTTCAGAGGTCGGCGATCGTGAGCCCGAATCGGGAGCCTGGCCTCAGGTCGTCGTAGTTCATCTCAAGCCGGATCGCCGTTGCGGCGACACCGTTCTCGGCCTCCTTATCCCACTCCGGATCCACACCTTTCGCCAGAGCGGCAACGTGCAGATCGAGCGAGTAGAGTAGCTCAAGGTTCTCAATACTCTCTCGCAGCGCTTCGAGGTAGCGCCGACGTGTTTCCTCGCTCGGGTGTGAGTTGAAGTCAGCTGCTGCCTCCGACTTCTTCTTGACGAGAAAGTAGTAGCGTTGATCGGCCACTCTCTGTTGCGTGCGGATCCGATCGAACCGATATTGCCAGATCTCGTCTGTCATTGAATTCCTCCCCACAGGCCAGAGTCGAGCTCGTCCTACTCAGCTTTGTCGTTACCCATGAGGAGGTCCAGGATGAGCGTGAAGATGCCGGGGTTATCCCGGGTTGATGTCTTCTCGAGCGCTCGCGAGCTAGCGGAGAGCTCAGCAACCTCGTGGCTGATGACGGCGATGCCCGATGCCCTCGAGGACCCGGTCGTCGTCCAGCTGAGCTATCGCTGACCGTCGAGGAGGCGCTCCAGGCCGCGGCGGGCGCGGGCGATGTCGTCGGTCTTGCCGCTGTCGAGGGCGTCGAGCAGTTTGCGGGACCAGACGCGGCAGCGGAACTCGTCGTCGAGCTCGTAGAGCACGCGGGCAGCGGCGAGCTTGCGATCGTCCTGAGTGGTGCCGACGCCGCCGTGGCCGCGGAGGATCGCGGCGGCCTGGTGGAGGTCGAGAGGCTCGGGCATGTCTGCTCCCCATCGTGGTCGTTCCTGGTGGGTCGACCGCGGGGGAAGCGCGGCCCGACCACCGTACCCCGAGCGAGTCGAGGGGTTGGCCCGGTCTGGGGATCGCTACCGCGGCGACGGGCACGACGATCACGGCGAACGGGGCGCGGCTTCTTCAGGCCCGGACCCGGCTGGCTGATCCTCTGGCGGCGGGTGTTCGAATAGCGCCCTTCTCGTCTCTCAGGCCGCGATGCCGGCCAAGGACGGGCTGGGGTTAGTGGTGGCGCGCTCGGGCGCCGGCTGGGTGTGCGCTCAAGGCCGCGCGGGCCGGGAGAAGTGCTGGGTGGTCCCCCTTCGGGCGGGGCCTGTCGGCCCTCGGCTTAGCACGGCCTCACTCGCCGTAAACGGTCGCTCCGCAGGCTCCGCGATCGCCTTCGGCGACGGCCTGCGGCCGCCGTTGACTGCGAGCCTCGGAGGCCGTGCCGGTGCGCCTTACCGCGGCGGGGGACAGCACCCCGCCACCCTAAGGGGACGGGCCGACAGACCCGGACTCCGCAGACGCGGGAGGCCACCATGACCAGCAAGCAGCGCACCCGGAACACCACCACCGACACCACGACCACGAGGCCCGAGGGCGCCGCATGCGGGATCGGCGAGCGTGCGGACGGTACGGGGCAGGTGATCGGGTTCTCGGTGCGGCTGGCCGGGCGGGTGCCGACCCGGTTGGATCTGCAGCACGCCGGGACCCCGGAGGTCCAGCTGGGGTTCTCGGCCGGGCCGGTGCTGGTGTACCTGGGTAGCCACTACACCGCTGCGCGGATCGCGCAGTCCTGGGCGGCAGCGGCGCCGGTGGCGACCTCGCTTGTCCCGCACCTGTCCTCGCGACGGTCGGTGCTGACGGCGGGGCCGTGGTCGGTGTCGGCGATGGTCCGCCTGGGCGGGGAGGCCACGATCACCGGCGGGCTGCTGCCGGGGAGGCGGGGGTCGGAGCTGCCGTCGATCCTGCGGCTGCAGGTCGGGCCGATCACGTGGGAGCTGTGCGACGGAGCCTCTTACACCACGATGCTCGCCGCGTGGCGAAAGGCGGCGGCGTTGTTGGCGACTGTGGATGCGCTCTACGGTCCGTGATCGGGTTGTGGATGGTTCGGCCCGGCCGCTGGCGCGGCCGGGCCGTTCCCGTTTCGGTGACGGGCATGCGATGGAAGGTGGGAGTGCTGCGGCCAGGACGGGAGAACATCGACTGGACCGCCGCCGGTGTCGAGACAACCTGGACCCACACACGACGGCGGGCGTGCGACGAGCTGCGACAGCTGGTGGCGGAGGAGGGGGCGGGGATGGAGTACCGGATGCAGGTCGGTCCCGTCCCGGTGTACGTGTGGCCGGGCCTGGACGTGGATGGGCGGCTCGATTTCGACGACCTGACCGAAGGTCTCCTGCCCGCGGATCTGTGACCGACAGGCGTTCAGGGCTCAGGAGTTCCGCTGGAGTCGCCGGGATTGCCCGCGTCGAGGATGTCGAGCTCGTCGAGGTCCTCGGCGAGCTGGGTGCTGCTGGCCTCGGCGACACCGGGGATCACTCCGAGCGCGGTGACGGTGTTCTGGTGTCGGGTCGCTGCGTGCAGCCGCCGGCGGGCGAGCGGGTCCTGGTCGGCGCCCGCGGCCGTGGCGATGTCGAGCGCGAGCCGACACAGATCGACCGCGCGGCGGTAGACGCCGACGAGCTCGCGGCGTGGCCCCGGCCGCAGGATCCGGGCGGCGAACCGTCGGGAGAACCCGCTGCGGCGGCGGGACCGGTAGGTGTCGAGGGCGAACCGCAGTGTGCGGGCCTCGGCGAGGTCGGCGGCTGCGGCGGTGTGTGCGGCGCGGAGTCGGTCGGGGTCGGCGTCGAGGTGTTCGAGGAGGTAGCGGCCGTAGCTGTCTTGCCACGCCGTCGAGCGGTCCATCCAGACCGGCTCGGCCGCCGAAGCCACGTTCAGCACGGCCGGCCCGGGATCGGACTCGTAGAGCAGGCAGTTCGCCGCGAGCGACCACGCCAAGCGGGCATCCGCCTCGGCTCGGCTACCGCCATCGTGGCTGCTCTGGCCGGGGCTGTGATCGGTCATGGGCGGCAAGGCCAGGAGGGTCCAGCCGCCGGAGGGTCTTGTTCAGACGGAATCGTTCGCGATCGTGAACGAGCCCATGCTCTCGCGCCGCGGACGAGGCCGCGAGGGCGGGGGTCACTGCTCCCCCGGAGTTTTGAACGTTAACGAGTCCAACACGCAGGGATGTGGGTCACGTTGCCGGTCGAGTAGCATCACTGCATGCGAGGTCGTGGCGACGACTTGGGCCCGGTCGAGGAGTCGAAGGAACCGCAGATGCCCAAGTTGGCAAGTTGCTCGAAGCACGTTTCGACCTGAACGACGGCGTGTATGGCTAACCGGGTGCGTGTTCACGAGCTGGCTAAAGAACTGGGAGTTTCAAGCAAGACTATTTTAGCTGCAGCGGAAGACGCAGGTGCGCATGTCAGATCACCGTCGTCGACGCTTGAGCCTGAGACAGTTGCAACTATCCGCGAACGGTTTGGCGGTTTCGCCTCCACTGCCTCGAGTCCTCGTCGTGTAGCTCTCCCAACCGCCCAAACTACATTGGCAGACCGGGATACCGTGACTCAGGCCGAAAGAACTGAACCTCTCCCGCAAGCGAAATACTCGAATTCACCAAGTTTGCGCCTTCGGCGCAGGGCTCTCTGCATTTCCGTGAGCGACTTCGGCAGCAAGGAAGCGCCGAGCGAGCTTCAGGATCTTCCATTTGCGAGCACGCTAGAGAGCGATCTGGTCGGGGTGTTGGAGCACCTCGGCTACCGGACCACGCTAGTGAGCGAGAGGTTTCTGACTAGCGAACAGCTGGGTGTTGTAGTTAAAGACTTCGTGCTCAGTGGAGAAGAGAACGACATTCTTCTTGTGCACGTCCTGTCTCACGGTCAGCTTGCCGCTGGCGAAGCCACCGTCTTTGTGCTGGGTTCTGATGGGAAGACGGATCCTGGATCGGACATCCAGCAATGGCTCATTGGCGTTGAGAACACACCGGGTGCCCCGCGCACGCTCTTCATGCTTGATCTATGCTCCGCGGGCCTATCCGCTCGGCTGCCCTGGCAGTCAAAGATTGATGCGGAGGTGGCGCGAGGTTGGGTGATCGCCGCCTGCAGTGGTAACGAGGCCGCCTATGATGGAGTGTTTACTGCATCGCTTATTTCTGTGTTGCGATCGCTGAAACAAGGCGAGCTAGACATCTCGCCCGAGGCCGAGAACGCCCCGCTCTCCACAATCGCCCGCGCCATCCGACAAGAGGTGAATAGGCAAACCGAAGAAAGTGATGGGTACAGCCAACAAATCACTGCAACTCAACTGGACATTAGTGCTAGTGTCGACCCACCGTTCTTTCTGAATCCGTCGCATAAGCCCTCAGCGTCCAGTTCGTCACGGCCGGTCGTCCGGACACTTGCGCAACCCTTCTTGGATGAGCTCTATGACGGGCTTGATGCTAGACATTTTCTTGATCGCGCGGCCGGAACGGTAGGTATCGCTGACTACGTCGAGGCGATGGTTGGTTGCTTCTCAGGCCGCGATCGTGAGCTTAGGCGAATATCGCCGTGGCTCAATGGTGTCGGAGACGGACACCTCGCGGTTGTAACCGGCAGTCCTGGGGTTGGCAAGTCAGCGTTGATCGGTATTCTCGTCTGCGCGGCCCATGGCGAGCTTCGGGCAGCGACGAGGCCAATATGGGACCGAGTAGCTCAGGCCCCTTTGCCAATTACAAGACTCGCTGCTGTGCATGCCCGGCGACGGTCGATGCTAAGCGTTGCTAGCTCGATCGCGGAACAACTGGGTCTCCGTCATCCTGCATCACCAGAACAGCTTGTTGACGACCTTCTAAGAATGCGAGAGCACGCTGTCATCGTCCTGGACGCCTTGGATGAAGCTGACGAGCCCGAGAGGATTTCGCGGTCCCTGATCACCCCATTAGTCGAGGCGGCTAGGACTAGAGCACAGACGCACATTCGGGTCTTAGTAGGAGTGCGCAGATACCCAGAGTTCGCCCATCTCTTGGATGTGGCCGCAGAGAGCGAACTGCTTTTTGACCTAGACGATGTGCCAGAGGACGTGTTGGAAGATGATCTACATAAGTACGTCACCGAGCTATTGCGAGCGGTTCCGTCCTACCGCCGTAGCGGGGCTGTTTCCGGGGCCTTTGCATCTGAGCTAGGTCACCAACTCGCTTGGAGGCGAGAAAGGAACCGCAAGCGAGAGTGGGGCCCCTTCTTGGTTGCTGGGCTATATACCCGCAACCTCTTACGGCAATACCCGGATGCAAGAACAATAACTCCAGCATTCGCCGAGGAATTTGGAAGGGCCGTTCCTCACGACCTTCCTTCAGTTCTGGAACTGGATTTAAGTGGGGACCAGAAGCCACCACTCTTGAGGCCGGTTCTGTGCGCGCTTGCTCTCGGTAAAGGCCAGGGCATGCCCATATCCGTTCTTGAGCGTGTTGTTCGAGAGTTCGAACCGATGACCGACGTCTCGTTATCGGCAATCCGCCGCACTCTTAACGAGGCGCGATTCTATCTCAGGCAATCATCAGATGTCGACTCTTCCATTGTCTACCGGCTATTCCACCAAGGATTGGTCGATCATCTTCACGACGTTAGCAAAGACGCTTCGGTCAGGTTCCTCGACGCGGTACTGGAGCCTCTTGGACAGTACGCTGACCGAGAATGGGAGGCTGCGGAGCCGTACCTTTTGAGACACGCCCTCGCGCACGCGGCAGATGCAGGGCGAGCTGCAGAGATCGTGGACGATCCATTATTCCTGCTGAATCGTGCCGCAATCAGGCTGGTGGTAACGGAGGGGGTCGGTGATACCGCGAACATTGATTTGGCAAGATCTCTCGATGCCTCAGAGCAGGACGCTGACCGAAGGCTAAATCTTGTCCAAAAGGCCATCAGAATGGAAAAGCTTGAGCTAGCTCGGGCCGCCGCACTGCTCGCGTTACCCGACCCACTGACGTGGGCTCCTTGTTGGACGGTCTCCGCTCCAGATCGATATATGCGTATGCATGCCCGTCACGCGCACGAGCGTCGTGCCCAGGAGTCCTCGACGGTTGAGTGGCACGCGGGGCCCGTTGCTCAGGTACGGCTATCAGATGGGGAAGATGTAGTCGCTTCGACGTCGATGGGCGCTCTTCCTCCACAACTTGTCCTGTCTGGCACAAACGAGAAGCGAGTGAGCTTCGAGGCCCCCGAGTCACCTCAGATTGCACTATCTAGGAGTGGGAAATTGTGGGCGGTCGGAGGGAGAGACGGCCGTGCGCGGGTAACCGGAAGCCAATTCTTCAGTACCGGCGGGTCCGATATCGAAGCGGTCCGAGTGGGGCACGACAGAACTATCGTCTCATTCTCAGACAGGACCACGGTCCGATCGGCGTCGGTTGCGGATCTTCAAGATACAAGATTCGACCAATCAGGAAAGCTTGTCGATGTAGACGTCTCAGTGGAAGAAGCAAGACAGGGATCTGGCGGTCCGTTCTTTACAACAAGACCATTACGGAATGGCAGTGAGTTGCGCCTTCACTATGAAGATGGCGTGATTCGGTGGCGTCGGTTCACCAACCCCACGTGTTACGCGTGCGACTCTGCGGGGCGAGTTGTTGCAACAGGAGACGCTGACGGTAACGTGACAGTTTGGCATGTTGAAACGAATCGGCTTGTTCGCTCATGGAAGGTTCATGGCGCCGCTGTCTCCGCAGTCGCCGTCAATTCGTCGTTGAGTGCAGTCATCTCGGGCGATGAAGCCGGGCTGGTCCGCATAACGCGAACGGGCATGGATGGCTCTGACCGAGGTTTTGACACCTCCGATGAACCCTCGACGCCATCTGCTGTTGCACAGATAGTGGCTGTCACGCCAGATTGCCGCGCCTTCGCCGTAGGATTCGACGATGGCTCTGTCTCTCTTTATGAAGCAGACTCAGGGAACTGGGTCGGTATTTCAAAGAACTTCAAGAGTGAGATCGAGCGGATAGGCTTTATTCCAAACGGGGCTGACCTGCTGGTTTCCGTCGAAGCCGTAGATGGCTCGCGATTTATCTGGGATTTCCGTTCCCGTAGCATTTCAGGCGACGTCGCTGCTGTGGATCGTACGCTCTTAGCGGCGAAAGAAGGCGGAATTTCTTTCGTGGGTGGCGTCGCCAAGAGGATAACGCTGACCGACGGGCAGGTTAAGATACACAACCTGTCCATTCCTGGGCCGCCTGAGGCAATCCCGATTGGAGCGAGCTGGCGGCATGCTGCCTTCGCGATTGGCAGCTTTCGCTCGCAGAGAGTGGCCTTTGTTGGTACCGACGCGGGCGACGTTGAAGTGTGGGATCTGCACGATCTGCAGCTTGTCGAAGTTTTGTCAATTTTTGGGTCGACCCCAATTACGGCACTTAACGTACTCTCAAGCGAGATGCTCTTGGTGGCTTCAGGAAGCCAGGTGGTGGCTTGTTTGTTGCTGGACAATAATCTTCATCGTCAAGTTGAGTATTAGAATAGTCGAAGTTGAGCGCGTACCTCGGGACACCGAAGGTATGCTTCGGACGTGTGAAAGTCCCATTCTCCAATCGTCACTGGCAGGTCGCACTGGACGCCCGAGAACGAACCAGATAGCCCGCTTGACGGGACGGCCACAATGTCTCCGACGTCAGCAAGGTTGACCCATGATCGTGTATTCGACGGGCGCTCGCGGATGTTTCCGTTCATTTCGGTATACAGTCGAGGCAATACTACGGATGGCATTGCCAGTGGACTTCCGACCGTCATGAAGAGGTCGACTTCGCTGTTTGGCTCAGAATGTAGTGCCTCGTATGCAATTACACTTCCTAAAGAGTGCGCAATGATCACCTCGGGCCTGTATTTGCGGATTGCCTCCTGAACGGCCTCACGCGCTGCAATGCGACGCGGTGAGTCACGGTGGCGCAAGTATGCATGGACCTCCCGGCAGAACATCAAGGCGAAGAGGCGTGCTGGCGGTCCGAACCTTCGGCTTAGCCAATCAGCTGCTTGCCGTGCCCTTATTGTCCGGGAGCCTTGCGAGACGGACGAGACCCTATTCAACTGGTCGACCCACAGGACCAAGAGATCTTGCTCTCCCTCGTCGAGTAGGTTGACATCGGCAACCGATTGAGGCTGACCCCTTCGCAAATGGTGGGAATAGTATGCCACCGAGACATCGAACTGTTCGGTGCTGGCTGTGTTGATTGCGCCTGCCCACCGTGCCGAAATAGCGGCCGTTGCCAACTCGACAGACTTGTTGTTATCTCGATAGTAGGAGTAGTTCCCGATCCCGTGGACGCCAAGAATGCGACGCATAGATTCTCCGCTCTCGATCAGCCGGTTAGGTCGCACAGTACTGTCCGTCACATTTCCACCGCAGGGGTGGTGACCGGTCGGCGATCGGCGAGTACCTCGAGGGCATGACGTCTGAGGCCATGCCTGCGGTGTTGGGGTCGCCCGGGTGACGGGCCGGCATCAGCGAGGGGTCCCGCTGATTGCCAGCTTGGCCTGAGCAAGAACGACTGTCGCAGCGTCGCTGGGTGTTTAGGTCGAGCGAGGCGCGAACGATCTTGATCCACGGCCTGATCCACCAACTGCTGCTAGCCTCTGCCTCTCACACGCGAAGTGCCGCTCGTTGTGCCGGTTTTGATCCTGGTCGCCCAGCATGGACGCTCCCGCATCCCAACTACGGATCAGGCGGCCTGCTCGCAGTTGCCCTCTGGGCGGTACCTACAACCGGCAAAGAGGCCGGAGGTCTAGCCATGCCGGGCGGCAACTATCTCAAGCTTTCATATTCTCCGGCTGGGCCGACGCAACAGGGCGCAGAAGGTTCTCAGTAACCTACATGATGCCCGTTATCGCTTGATTCTGCCGCGAACTGCTAATGCTGCAAGCCCGAGAAGAAGAGGACCTCCGACTTTGAGGAGAAGGCGCAGAACTTCGCCAGTAGGGGTTAATGGTACGTTTGTGGCATTGCCAACCGTCAGGATCGTCGCGAGCACAAAGAGTACGCTATTGGGATGGGCTGGCGAGCCCTGATTTGTGAACCCGAAGAACTCAAATCCCACAGAAATAATTCCCAGGAACAGTGCCAATGTTACGATAGCCCGCCAGGCTCGCAGACCGTACCCGGATACAAGCCAATAGGCAGTCAGTAGAGTCTTCTCGGCACCCTTTGTCGCTGCTCGTCGCATCTCCATCTCGCCGTAGTAGAAGTCGGCGGCTCCAGGCTCATCCTTATTGTCCTCACGCCCTTTGCGAAGCGCTCGATACGTCTCTGAGACCTGTACCGCATCTTGAGTCCGGTCTGCGTCGGAGGAACTTGAGAGGTTGACAGTGCCGGTCTCTTTCAAACCCGCCCATTGTGGGTTTTTCGTGAATCGCCAGCGCCGTTCCTGGGCTGTGATACGCCGTCTAGTTCTTAGTGCGCCACCTATCGCCAGGAAGGTTGTCCCTGCTTCGAGTCGGAATCGATCCAAGTTCGTCGTATCCTCAAAAAAGCAATACGACAGGTCGACGTTTGCGACCGAGACGGTATTGTTGAGGTTGCAGCTTCGCAGACCCTTCAGCGACACCGTGCTAGCAAGACTCTTTTCGCGGCCACCTTCAAGCCTATACAGCTGGTTCCACTTCGAAAGTGGTTGAACTTCTCTGATTGTGGACGGACTAGTGAAGTTCACAGACGTTAGACTTATGCCGACGGAGTAGCCCTCCAATGCGGCGCTACTTTGAAAGTCGACCCCTGTTAGCTCGACTGGGCCGACTCCGCCGAGTCCATGCGCTATAATTCGGGCGCGCTGGGTAAAGGTGGCATTCCGTATCCTGAGACCTCTGCAGAGGATTGGCCCGAGATCAACCGATCGAAATGTGCTTCCGTCGAATCGGATGATGCTGTTGGCCCAGGATTCAGCGAATCGCGTCGCGGGACCATCAAACTGGCAACTCTCGAAGCTGACGGGGTATAGCATTCTCAGCCGCTTCGAGTTGGCCGATGCGAAGGCGGGGCTGTCCGGATGCTCGACCATCTCGAGTGCCTTGTTCTCTTGAAGGAAAGCCGACTGTTCGAAGTCTGCAATTCCACGGAACGTGGCATATCGGAAGCTGGTGTAGTCATCGAAGACTCCTTCTGTGAAGTCGGCATCCGACTCAAACGTGGCGGATTCGAAGTCGCAGAACTCTACAAACCTGACGGCCGTGAGGCGCCCATCGTGGCCAGCGGAGGCGAATCGGACCGAGCCTGTGAAGGTGCATCCAGTAAATCGGGCGTCACGGAGGATGGGTCGGTCCTCGTGGTCACGAGGTGCGGACGACAGAATTAGGTCGAGATCGGCCTGTTGCAACGTGGTGGATTCAGTGAACCAGCAGGTTCCGCCATCTCGCAAGTCTTGAAGTTGAGAGCTTCGACTTTCGGTATCAGCGTGTAAAAAGCATAAAAGGTCGGGGGCGTCGGTTATCGCTACTCCAGCGCATAGGCTGCAGGTTCTCGCAGCAGTGAGCACTAGCTCGGCCCTCCAGCGCTCGGCCAGTTTCGCGGTGCCTGACGAACTCCGTATAGCGGATTGAACGAGTTGGCGGTCCAAGGTCCTGTCGTCGGCGGTGTTGGTGTGGAGGGTGGAGGTGGAGGTGGAGGTGGGGAGCAGATCGTATCGAGGTCGTAGTGCCACATTAGGTCATTGTCGGTATGGCGCCATCTTCGTGACTCCATCTTATTGTCCATTGCGAGCTGTAAGAATTCATCAAGGTATTCTAGAAGGTCCAGGCATACGATGTGGAATCCGATTAGCACGTGCGTCCGGGTCAGGCCTCCCAGGCTCCAGTGATTTTCATCCCGTGGGGTAAGGGTTCCGCGCATTTGAGTCATAAGGAGAGCCTCGGAGAGTCGCGGCAGCGTCGGAATGGGCTGTTCGCGGATGCGATTCAGCATCTGCTCGAATGTCAAGGTTTCAGGTGGTCGAGGAGGGTCTGATGAGATCCTTCGACCAATATAATCGATCTTTGTCGCTGCATAGGCGCGAAACGCAACAAAGGTGTCTAGGCTATCCACTGTACGCCCCTAAGACTATGCGGTGACCTTCGTGGCCGGCAAGCTTTGTAGTCGGGCGTTGTCGGTAGTCCGTTACAGATTCGCGTGTCCCGCCACTCCTGGCTCTGACAAGAGGGCGCTGCCGATGGGGTTCGTGGCAGCTGCGCCTCGATGGTGTGGTGCCGACTCTCGCGACCTGCATCTGTGGCTGACAAGCGCAGTGATGCCGTGGGGCAGGGGCCGTGGTTCCCACAGGCCGGGAAGCGCCGGACTGGCTGAGCGGCCGGGGGAGCGTGTCAAGGGTGGGCTCCCCTCTGTCAGCACCATCGAGCATGGCGGAGGTCTGTCCCCCGTCGCGAGATCCGGTGCCCCGGGCGGCGTCGGCCTCGTTTGCGGAGCGCTCAATCCGAGTCGAGAGAGAGTAAACAGTGCGACACCCGTGTGGCATGGCTCGTGGCATGAGGCCGGAGTTCCTCCAGCGACCTGAGCGCGCTGAGCGTCGTGAGGCGCGCGATCGGTGCTGGTAGAGCGCTGAGCGGCGCACATCGGTTGCCTCGTAATGCGTCGGAGGGTGAGCTGTCCCCGAGGAGCCAGCGGTGGCCGAGGTGCCGTTGACCTCGTGTCCGGCCGTGGCGCGATCCGCCGATGCGTCGATCTGCACGGCGACGTCGAGCGAGCGACGCTCGATCCCCCGCGCAGTTTCGGATCTTGGGCGCGCGTGGTGCGCCCTCGCGGGGCGCGCCGGTTCGGCGGCTGAAAATCCTCCGGCACTTCCCCATCCGGTGCGCCGTCCACTCCATCCGCGAGGTCGAGGTGCGCTGACTCGACGCCCGGTATCAGCTCCAACAGCTGCGGGTCCTGCGGAAGATCCGGTCCGGCTCGAAGCCGCCGTCGGGGACCAGTCCACCGAGTCGCCCAACTCCAGCCACACACTGTCGAATTCTTTCTCCGATGCCTGGAGCTGTCGCAGAAACTTTCAGCCGACTCCCCGGAAAGTTTCCGAGGCGGTCAGGTGAGAGGTTCAGCAACATGGAAAGTGGGAAACTTTCCATTAAGCTCGTTCTGCTTGCTTTCGCAGCTGCCCGCAGACAATGTCGACCCGGGGTCGACGGCTTGACGTGCCCAAAGGTCGCCATTTCGGGTGGTGTGAAGGAGGAGTCCGATGAAGATTTTCACGCTCGCAGATTTTGGTGGGGCCCGGGAGCCGGGTTGTGGACGCACACGCCAGCCGTGGACGGTCGGACGTAACGAGTCTGCCGGGAGTCCCTGGGTAAAGCTCCTGGTAATGGCCATCAACCTGACCGCGGTGGTCTACCTGCTGAGACTCGGTTACTCTGTCCCCGAATCAGTTGGGGTGGTTCTGTGTGTAGGGGCCGGGGCTTCTGGAGAGCTGAACGTTCGGCCTCTGGTCAAAGCGACGGCCGAGCGATTTCTATTGCAGGATTCGCGGTGAAAGGCAGGAGTGACTGTGCCCGCAGGTCGTCGCGAGATCCCGGTTGGCGGCAATGGGCCACTTCAGCAGTTTGCCATTGACCTACGCGCGCTCCGGAAGAAGGCCGGGTTGCGGAACATTGACCTGTCCATCGGAGCGAATCTCTCGGAGTCGGCTGTCTCGAAGGCTCTAAGCGGAAACATCAAGTACAGGCAGCCGCCAACCTGGGATGCGACGGTGGCGATTGTCCGCACTTGCGAGGGAGATGTCGAAGAATGGCGCAAGAAGTGGGAAGTCGCCGAAGAGGAAAGACTGAGATATCAGCGCATTGACCCAAGGCGTTCGGGGAATTCGCTGCAAGATGTACCTGTATCGTCAACCGAAATTGTGGCACAGGAGCTAGCCGGCTCAACGCAAGGAGACACCGAGCCTGACGGGGATTCCTCAAGCGTCGACCACATTAGTGGCTTCAATACCGCGGACGCTCTTTTCGTTGGACCGCTGGAGGCGCCCGATCGATACGCCTTGCTGGGTCCAGGGCGAAGCGGTGGTGAGGGAACTGTCTATCCGGCCCAGTACCGGGGGAATCTTTCTTCTCCCGTGCGTATCGCAGTCAAGATGTTTAGACGTACCTGGCAGCATCGGGATGAGGCACTGGGTTCGGTTGACTTCTTTCGGGATTGGTTCCCGGTTCTGAATTCGTTGTCTGCAGAGAACTCACATCTGGTTCGCATGTATGATGCATTCACGGGTGCCCCTCCCCATGTGCGCGGTGACCTGTGGAGCGGAAATAGGGGGGACGCATCTTATGTCGTGATGGAGTGGGTAGAAGGTCCGACGCTCGATGAAGTAGTCCACGGTAAGCGCGCCTCTCTGGTGGAGCTGCTTACTTACGTGAAGGACCTCGCAGCCGCATGTGCAGCCTTGGCGTCCGTTAGTCATTCGGCCGGAAATCCGCTAATGCATGGCGACATCAAGCCAAGCAACTGTATTATTACTCCTTCCAGAGGTTTAGTTCTCATTGATTTTGGAGCAATGCAGTCCTTGCGTGATAGTGCCAGGAAGAGGATGTATACCTTGAGATTCACGGACCCTGAGGTAATCGATGGGCGACCGCCTAGCGTGTCGTCTGAGGTCTACTCGATTGGCTTGGTCCTAGGCTTCTGCGTGACTGGTTACGTGTCGAATCCGACTGAAGGACGAAGTAGGGTTAGCAGGCGGAGTTCTGAAGCTGACGCGACCCGAAAACGAGAAATCGGGGTAGTGGGGCGGATTGTGAGCGCGGGTCGCAGGAGGCCCGATAACGACCTTGGGGATGTGATTCGTGCTCGTCATCCAGGTTGTTCACGTCGCATTGCTCGTAAGCTCGTAGAGCTGACTTTCAGCATGACTGATCCGGACCCTGAGCGACGGCCAGACCTCGACACTGTTAGGTACACTCTGACCGAGTTGGCTGGCGGGCGGCAGCGTCGGTGGCGTAGTCCGCTCGATGCAATCAACGGCAACCTGATGAGTTCGTCGGAGACTTGACGTCCGGGCGCCCTCGCTAAGCTTTTTCTTGACACCGGAGTCGGCCTTGAGTTCAGCTGGTCATAGCACTTGATCTTGGCGGCTCGGCGGGGACAAGATGCCCAATGCCGCTCGATCGGTGCTGGTAGAGCAGGGAGTGACGCACGTCGGTTGCTTCGGAGTGTTGTCGCCCAGCCCGAGCTGAGGCAGCAAGCTCTCGTACCGCACGGCGAGCCCAACCTTAGTTGATCTTTGGCCACGGTCTTGGCCACCAACTGCGTCCCGCTGCTGCCTCTGTTGCCCTATCCGGCAGCCGGTCTATCCACATCTTCCCGTGTCGCCGCTCATGCCCACGCTCGTACGGCGACTACGGATCAGATGGCTGGCATCCTGCAGACGGGACTCTTTCGCCCTCGCCGGGCGAGCCGCGGCCCTGCTGGAGACCTTCCGAGACGTCGTGCACGCGGGCTGACCCGGGACGGCCACCTACTCGGTGGGCAAGCCGATCGCTTCGGCAGTGGTGAACTCCCCGGGTGGAAGGGCACTGTCCAGTTCCTCCTTCGCCATCCGCGCGAGGAGGTCGAACGCGCTGTCGGTCCAGTCCTCCCCGGAGGGTGGCCAGCTCACGGCCTCCTGCGCGGCCGGCCAGATCTGGATGAGCTGGAACTTCGCGTTTGGCCGTGTGATGTCCATCTCGACGAACTGAGCGGCGATGTCGTCGCTAGCGCCGAGGACGTGGAAGAGCACGCGCCCGACGAGGAACGTGTCGGTACGCAAATTGGGGCCCGGGTTGACGCCGTCCCGAGGGAAGACGGTCAGACCGTTGCGGAGGCTATGCAGGTTGGCGTGGGTGTCGTGGAAGCGCGCGAGCCAGACCCGTGTGTGTGGTGCTGGCTGCTGCTGGTAGAGATCGCGGCGCTGGTCGGCCGACACGGTGACGGACGGCCTGTGCCCGAACTCGTTCACCATGGCGGTCTTATCGGCCCACAGCGCTAGGGAGGCCTGATCGGAAGGGCTGAGCGCTCGGGGCTCGCCGAACATCATTGGCTTGAGGATCGTCTTCGCGCTGGTTTCCAGCGCACTCATCCAGCCGTTGTTGCAGGGCGAGCAGACGATGCGCTGACGGTGGGCGCGAATCGCTCCGTTCTGCCGCCGGAACTCCGCAACCTGAACGGTCCGGCCGTCCACCAGCGTGGGGAACGACGTGGTCATGTGGGTGTGGGAGAGCTGCTCGGTCGGATCCGGCAGGACCTGCTGGGTCCACTTCCCCCAGGTGTGCTCCTTGCTGTCTGCCGGACGGGTCCCGCAGAACACGCACATCTGCCGCTGCTTGCGCAGCCGGTTTGCCTTGCCCACTACGCGTGGTCCGGGGCATCGACGGTGAAGTCCTCGTGGCATCGCTGGCCGTTGCCACGGTCGACGTCGGACTGGATGAGCCAAAGCCCACCGCTCGGGCATCCTGCGACGACGCCGGGTCGGGGGTTCCTGTAGCGCTCACGCCCTTCGGGCGGGACGGGTCGGGCCATGATCTTCATGATCGAGGCGGGTGTACTGAGCGTTACGGGCCCTCGCCCCTTGTGCATCGCTCGACCGTGCCGTCATCTGCTGTCCGAAAAGGTCGTCCCATCACGCTAGCGTCCGGGTTTCGTAACGGGCCTGGTGTGGAGCGCGACCCTCAGCAAGGGGGACGAGTTCTGCAGGTGAGCGGCTCGTCGCCGTAGTCTGGAACTCACCGAACCCAGAGAAGCACGAGGAGGTGTGACGTCATGGCCGCTGCCACTTCACCCGTCACACCCACCGTGGTCGCGTGGGCCATCGAAGAGGACGGTCGCAGCTTCGAGGATCTGGCCGAGGCTCTCAAGGTCCCGGTCGACGATGTGCAGGCCTGGGCCAGCGGAGACGCCGCTCCCACGCGGGGTCAGGTGACGTCGCTGGCCAAGGAGCTCCGTAGGCCCCGCGTGCTGTTCTTCATGCCTGCCCCACCCGAGGCGGCGAGCCTGCCGTCCAGCTTCCGCCACCCCCCGGGAGTGGCCCGGAACGTGAGCCCGAAGATCCGACGCGCCGGTCGAGAGTCACGCAGAATCCAGGCGACGGTCGCGTGGGCTCGTCGCGAGGCCGAGCCCGTGGATGTCCCGATCCTCAGCCCCGCATCGACTAGCGCGGTGCAGGCCGCCAGAGTCGTGCGCGAGTGGCTCGGTATCGAGGAGGCTGTGCAACTCCGCTGGAAGACCGAGTATCAGGCCTTGGCCGCCTGGCGGGAGGCCTTGGAGGCTCGCGGCCTGTTGGTATTCGCGCTGCAGCTCGGCGCGGACGAGGTGCGCGGATTTTCGACCTGGGACGATCACGCTCCGCTCATTGCGTTCAACACCAGCGGAGTCACGCCCCCGGCCCGCATCTTCACCATGGGCCACGAGCTCGGCCACCTCGTCGCCCGCCTCGACGCCACCTGCCTCAACCCCGACGAGGTGGACCTGGCGGACGGCCCGGTGATCGAGCGGTGGTGCGAAGAGTTCGCGGCCGCGCTGCTCATGCCGAGCACGCTGGTGCGCACCGTCACCGAGGAAGCCGGGATCGCGGCAGGAGAGGCCGACCTCGAGACGGTCAAGTTGCTGATGCGCCGAGCTCGCGTTAGTGGCCGAGCTGCCGCGTTGCGATTGATCGCCTTGGGCTGGGCCTCGCCGCACCTATACGGCGCCGTCGTGGCCGCGTTCCGGCCCGCCAAGAAGTCGTCGGGCACCCCGCAGTCGCCGCCGCGCTACGAAGCCCGGCTGCGGTCCTACGGGTCTGGCGTGATTCAGACCGTCTTCGAGGCCTTGCCGACCCTTGACGCGCTGCGCGTCCTCCGCATCGAGGTGCCCGACGCACGACGACTCGCCGCCGAGATGCCGGAGCTTCGTGTCCCCTGACGACTTCCCGCCCCCCGTGATCTGTGTGATCGACGCGAACATCATGATCGACATGAAGTCGACCGTCGGCGTGGACAAGCTGTGGGCCTTGCTGCTCGAGATGGGGCAGCGGGTCGAACTCGGTGCGCTGACCTTCCCCAGGCAGGTCGCGACGGAGCTCAGCGGCGTGAAGCATCCGGATGCCCCCGGCGCCTGGATCGCCCACGCGAAGAACTCACTTCGCCACCCGCAGCCGACCGAGCAGACGATGGTCCGCGTGATGGGAGTGGCTTCCGATGTCGTCGCCGCAGACGAGACGCGCGACCCCGCGGACCCCTACGTCCTGGCGATGACGCTCGAGCTGATGGAGCGCCATCCCGCCAGCCAGGTTGTCCTGGTGACCAACGATGTCATCGACCGGCAGCCGCTGAAGATCTCGGTGCGGACGGCATGCGGCCGACTCGGGTTGGTCCACTGCCCACCCAAGCCATTCATGGACTGGCTGGAGGGCGAGGCGAAGGAACTGCTGACCGACGAGACGGTAGTGGTGCCGGAGCTGTAGGCGGGACAGATCGTGTTCGGTCAGCCGGGCCTCGACGTCGGTCAGGCGGTAACCGTGTGTCGACAGAGGCGCACCTTTCGCGGGCCCGGCGGGGCATGGCTCGGGGCATGGCTCCCCTAGTTCCGCCTGCGAGCTCAGGGCCGCGAGAGCCGTGAGACGCGCGATCGGTGCTGGTAGAGCGCTGAGCGACGCACAGCGGTTGCCTCGTAATGCGTAGGTCTAGGCTTCGACTCCCCAAGGCGGCTCCATTTTCGCAGGTCAGGCGCCTGGGTGAGGATCCACTTCTTTGCGACAGGATCTGCGTGGCCTCCCCTCGTCGTATAGTCGCAGGTCAGGGCGTCATGGCGTGGCCTCTCTTGGTGTGCGTTCATCATCGTGCGCGTCAGGGGTAGGAGCGGGCATGGGTGGCGGGTCAGGGTTCCGGCCGTCCTGTGATGGGCACTCATGCCGGTAATGCCGATGACGGAGGGGCATCCGCGACAGGTCACGTGGGTCCCTCCTGTGGGTTCGGGTGCTGGAGAGCATCGGTACCGTGACCGTCGTGCAGACGACCCGGCTGCGGATCACCATGCGAGACGTCGAGCCACGGGCCGTGCGGGTGGTCGACGTGCCTGCCGCCTCCACGCTGGCCGAGCTGCACGATCTGCTGCAGGTGGCGCTCGGGTGGACCGACAGCCACCTGCACATGTTCGAGGTCGGCGGCACGCGGTACGGCGTGCCGGATCCCGACTGGGAGGACGAGCTCCAGCCGCAGGACGAGGCGACGGTCCTGCTCAGGGAAATGCCGGAGCGCTTCGAGTACCACTACGACTTCGGCGACAGCTGGGAGCACACTGTCGAGGTCGTCGGGGTCGGCGATGAGGTCCCGGGCTGCGTGGAGGGCGAGGGTGCCTGCCCGCCGGAGGACTGCGGCGGCGCGCCCGGGTACGAGCACATGCTCGAGGTGCTCGCCGACCCGGGTCACGAGGAGTACGAACACCTGCGGGAGTGGGCGGGTGAGCTTCCGGTCTTCGACCAGGAGGCGACGAGTCTGCTGGTCCGGCAGACGGTGGGCGAGGTCCCGGCGAGCGTGCGGATCGTCCTCGATCTCCTCGCGGGCGGGGTGAAGCTGACGCCGGGTGGGCGACTGCCGCGGGTGGTCGTGCGGGCGGTGCAGGAGCGGCGTCCGGAGTGGTACTCGCTGGGCCGGCCTGCGTCGATCGAGGAGGACCTGCCTGCGCTGGCGGTGCTGCACGACATCCTGCGTAAGGTCGGGCCGGCCCGGCTCTCTCGCGGCGTGCTGCGTCCCACCCGGGCCGCGCGCGACGATCTGGAGGTCGTGCGGCGGTTGCGTCGCTGGTTCGATCCGGGCGGGTATGAGGAGATGCTGGCCACGACGGCGGTTGCGCTCCTCGCCGCATCCGGCCCGCTCGCCCGGGACGAGCTCGTCCGCAGGGTCGTGCTGCTGATGGGCCACGGGTGGGGTGTCGGCGGGCGTCCCGCGACGGCCGACGATCACGAGTCGTCCTTGGGCTGGATGTCCGCCGAGCTGCGCGCGCTCGATCTTCTCGGCGGAGGATGGCGCACGTGGGAGGCGGGTCCCTCGGCCCGTACGTTGCTGCCGCGTGCGACGGCACTCGCGGTACTGCTCGCCGCCGAGAAGCCATGACAGGCTGGGTGCAGCAGCTCCGCGGCGCGGTCGACCGCGGCGACGGCGCCGCGGTCGTCGAACTCCTCGCCGCAGAGGACCGGCTCCCGCTGTGGCAGCTCATTGGGGACGGGATGGCGACAGCACTCGCCCAGCGGGTCGACGGGGCAGCCACGCTCGCCGCCGACTGCGGTTCCGCGTTGCGTGCGCGGGCTGGATCGGCGATGTCGAGCTCGCTGAGCGGCTCGACGGGCTCGCTGGGACCGGGCCGATGCCACTGCTGCGTCCGCTCCCGGTGGATCTCGAGATGCTGAGCGAGATCCTCGAGGGTGATCCGCTGACCACCGGAGGTGCCCTCGACCTGCGGACGGGCGAGGTGTGGCCGCGTTCGGCGATCGAGTACGCCGCGGAGGACGGTGCGGACGTGGACGCGCCAGACTTCGAGGACGAGGACCGCTTCCGCTGGGCGGACGGCGACTCCCGTGACGGCGACCGCGACATGGTCGAGTTCATCGACACCATCGCCGATGCGCGTCTCGCCGAGCGCCTGCACGACGCGATCCACGGTCGGGGTGCCTTCCGGCGGTTCGCCGACACACTCCGCAGGACTTCCGAGCACGACCTGAGCCGCTGGTTCGAGTGGGTGGGCGAACGCAAGCGCGGCCGAGCCCGTGCCTGGCTCACGGACCTCGGGTTCCGGGTGGCGAGCCGCTGATGCGCATCGACGTCGCCGAGGTCGAGCGGCTGGCCGACCCGGTCACCGTCCGGCGTGGACGCGACTACGCCGACGAGGGTGCGGTCGGACCGGTCAGGCACGTCGCCGACGGGGTTCGAGCCACCGTGACCGGTTCGGAGCCCTACGCCGTCGAGTTGGCCTCCGGCCCGGACGGCGTCGAGTTCCGCTGCTCCTGCCCGGTCGGCGTGACCGGTGCCTTCTGCAAGCACTGCGTGGCGCTCGCGCTCGTGGCTGCGGGCTCGCCGGGCACCGCTGCCGACCCCCGGGCCTACCTGGAGACGCTGGGCCGCGACGAGCTGATCGACATGCTCCTGGACGCCGCGGGCCGCGACGAGATGCTCCACACCCGGCTCGCCGCCGCCGCGGCGGACCCCGGTGCGCCGGAGTCCCTGCGGCGCATCCTGTACGACGCGATCGTTCCGCACGGATACGTGCGCTACGACGAGGCGTACGGCCACCTGCAGACCGTCGATGCCGTCGTCGACCGGGTGGCGGCTCTGTTGGACGCTGGCCGTGCGGATTTGGTCCTCGAGCTCACCGAGTACGCCGGCGACTGTGCCGAGCGGGCCGTCGAGTACGTCGACGATTCGGACGGCCTCTTTGGTGGACTCCGTGACCGGCTGGCAGACCTTCACCTGGCGGCGTGCGAGGCGATCCGTCCCGATCCCCGTGAGCTGGCCAGGAGGCTCCACTCCCGCGAGTCGGCAGGCGGTGACCTCGGCCTGTTCGACGACGCCGTCAGCCGCTATGCGGATCTCCTCGGCGAGCCCGGGCTCGCCCTCTACCGGGAGCTCGTCGAGCGGGATTGGGCGGCTC
The DNA here is from genome assembly GCF_900102195.1 of Pseudonocardia oroxyli. Lineage (GTDB taxonomy): Bacteria > Actinomycetota > Actinomycetes > Mycobacteriales > Pseudonocardiaceae > Pseudonocardia > Pseudonocardia oroxyli. The sequence goes on along the minus strand of NZ_FNBE01000010.1, from coordinate 122,642 downwards.
TTCCCGAGCAGGCAGGCGGCTTCGATCCGGCTCGTCGGCGGATCCTGAGCACGCTGGAGGCGCTCGCCGCCCTCACCGGTGACGTCGATGCCGAGGTGGCGGCGATGGCCCGGGACCTGTCGTCCGGCTATCAGTACCTGCGCATCGCGGAGCGGCTCCAGCGCGCGGACCGCCACGACGACGCGCTGCGGTGGGCGGAGCGTGGCCTGGAGAGCCATGGTCTCACCGACGCACGGCTCGTCGACCTCGCGGCGGAGGAGCACCACCGGGCCGGACGCGGCGCTGCGGCCGCCGATCTGCTCGGGAGAGTGCTCGACCGAGCACCGACCGTCGGCAACTACCAGCGTCTCGCCGAGCACGCCCGACGAGCCGGCACATGGGCGGCTCGACGCGACGACGCGTTCGCTCGCCTGCGCGTCGAGGTCGACCAGCGCGAACCTCCGCGGTACCGCTGGCAGCCGGCGGCAGACGCCTCCCCGCTCGTCGAGGTGCTGCTCTGGGAGGGCGACCCCGACGGCGCCTGGGCGCAGGCACAGCGGGGTGGCTGCTCGGGCTCGACGGTCATGCGGCTGGCTCGAGCCTGCCGGGAGCTGCGGCCGCAGGAGGTGATCCCGCTGTACCAACGAGAGATCGACGCCGCGATCGGTCGAAAGAACAACTCCGCCTACGCCGAGGCCGTCGAATTGCTCGTCGAGGTGAAATCCCTGTTCGAGACGGATGGGTTCGCCGACTACCTTGTTGAGCTGCGTCGCAGACACCGGGCGAAGCGCAACCTCGTGGCCTTGCTCGCTGCGCGGGGCTGGTGACGGTGTCGGGGTGTGCCACGTCCCGATCGACACTTGCCTTGCAGCGTCGATCGCCTGGAGGTCGATGCTCGAGCGATGGCGTGTAAGAGCTACGAGCACCACGCCTGAGACCGCGGACTCGTTCGAGGTCGTCGTCAGCAGTGACGGGAGCCTGATGGTCCCTGCCGCCGAGCCGGCGCGCCATGGCGTGCGTCCCGGGGCGCACCTGAAGCTGGTCAAGTCCCGGGTGGGCAGTGGTCGGGTTGGTCGCTCGGCGGGCAAGCTCGCCGGCCGGTGCCGGACGAGACGATCGAGGCGTGGTCGCAGGTGCTCGATGGCGACCGTGCCGAGCGTCGGTCCGCCGGGCCCGCTTCTGGCTGAGGGTCTTGCGGCGGGCGGGGTCACGCCCCGAACCTGCATCGCCGAGACGGTCGGCGGTAAGCCGGCGCGGGTCAAGCGCCAGCCAGGCAGCTCGCAGTCCGATGTCCGCGGGCGCGGTGCGACTCGGCTGAGCGCAGCGCTCTCAACCGGAAGTGCGTCTACCGGATGGTGTGGAGGGCGTGGGTACGGAGGCCACGGCCGCGTCTGCGACCGAGTCCTGCCCGGGGTGGATGGTGTCGGGTTTGAGCGCGTGGCGGGCGAAGGCGTTCACATGAGGGCGGGCGTCGTGCAGGCGGACCGCTGGGCTCTCCCACGATGCTGCGACGACGGCATCGACGAGCCCACAGAGCATGATCGCGGACAGTCGTGGGTCGGCGTCGGTGCGGACGGTGCCCTCCCGCTGAGCCGTGCTGATCAACTCGCTGAGCGCCTCCCAGCGGTGCGGAGCCGACGGCCCGGCGTCGACGGCGGGTGGCTCGTGGGAACCGAGTGCTTCGGCGAGGAGCCGGGCTCGCCGCGCGTCCTGGGAGAGATGAGTGAGGAGGCTGTCGAGATAGGCCTCGATTGCGGTCGCCGCGTCGGGGGCCGCCTCGACCGCGGCGCCGACGTGGGCGACGAGATCGCTGATGACGGTGTCGTAGGCCGCTGCGACGACGGCGTCTTTCGACGGGAAGTAGTAGAGCACGGCCGCCTTTGAGATCCCGGCCGCGTCCGCGATCCGCTGGAGCGACAGACCGCGGCGACCGTGCTCGGCGACGAGGTCCACAGTGACGGCGATGAGTTGCTCACGCCGCGCGCTCTCGGTGAACGTCCGGGGTCGCGGCATCTGATGATCCTAGGGCTGTACCGGGTCGAGCCGGGCGAGGAAGGCTCGTATGTCGTCGGCGATCCGTTGTGGCTGCTCTCCGTTGAGGGCGTGGGTGGCCTCGGGGTAGACGCGCACATTCGGCGCGCCGAACGCGGCTTCGGCGACGCGTCCTGCGGTGGCCGGGTCGTGCATGACTGAGCGGCCGGCAATGATTGCGAGGACGGGAACACGGAGGCCTTGCAGCTCTTCGAGCGGGATGGTGGTGGGCTGTGGCTGGACCATGGTGTAACCGCTCATTCCGGCCTCGATCATGGCAGCGATCGGTTCGTCTCCGAGCGGCGCGCCACCCGCGGTGTAGGAGTTGAACGAATCCCGCCAGGACTTCGGCATCCAGTCGAAGGTGGCTGGGATCGAGCGGATGACGGTGCCGAGTGGGATGTCGCCAAGAATGTGGACCGGGTCGAGCAATGTCACGCTGGCGACAACCCGCCGGCCCGGATCGGCAGGCTCATGACGCGCGAGGTTGGCCGCGGTCCATCCGCCGATGGACAAGCCGATGACGTGGAAGCGCCTCGGCGGCAGCGCTGCGAGGGTCTCGTGCAGCCAGCGGGCCTTGTCCGTGTCGTCTGTGATCGGGTAGTCCTGGATACTGCGGCCGGGCTCGCCGAGGAGGTCGATGAGCCATACATCCCGCATCGCACGTAGGGACGGCAAGTTGTCCGCGAACACCGGCGCTCCGGACATGGTGCCCGGCAGCAGCACGAGGGGGGCGGCGCCGGGGTTCGCACCGGCGAATCGATATGCCCGTACGACACCGAAGCTTGTGCGCACGTCGAGGACCGCTTCCGGCCTGGGTAGATCCGCCATGGCGAGGTCGTACGCGGCGCGGTAACGGTCGGCTGCCTCGGCCGAGGTGAAGTGACCGACCGGAGTGGAGCGCCCGACGGTCGCGACACCGACCGAGGCGATCAGTGCAACGACGACAACGGCGATCAGTCCGCGGCTCCGCCGCTGCGAATCGATCTCCAGGCACTGACTCATGGTCAGTAGTTTGACCATCGGTCAGCTACTTGGCAAGTCTGCCGCTGCCGCCGGCGATGCCACCGCGCTAGCCGAACAGCGCAGCTGCGAGAGCGAGGGCGGAGAAGTCGACAGCGGAGGCCTGACCCGCGACCGTTGCGATGACCGACAGCTGCGTCTCCGCTCAATGGCCGCATCGGTCAGATGTGTCACTCTTGGCCGGTCCCGCTGGTGATGGCGCACTTCTGGGTGAGTGGCAGATTCGGGTGTCTCAGGTAGTGCTCGAGGCGGACCGATAGTTGCCCTAGGAAACCATCGAATCTGGTTGCCGCCATGGCAACCATCGATCCGGACCCGGATCCGCGTGAGGCCTCCGCCAGGCTCAAGGCCCGGTCATCCACCCGACTCGCCGGCTGAAGATCTGCGCCCTGCTCGATGCCGGCACCACAGTGGAGATGGCTGTCATCAAGGGCGTCGTCGGCCTCAGCGCATCCGCGCTGAGTAAGCAGGTCGCAGCGCTCGTCGACGCTGGATATGTCACACAGGAACGCTCTCAGAAGGACTCTCGACGCGTCTGGTTGACACTGACGACACGAGGCAGGTCGGCCTACCGAAGCCATGTCCGCGCACTCCAGCAGATCGTCGCCGGATCCGTTCAGCCTTCGTGACACGTTCTGACGCGCGACCGTGCAGATCCCAGGCCAGGTCGAAGAGCGGCGAGCGCGTCGAGTGGGAGGTTCCTTCGCGAGGCAGCCGGTTGCCGTGTCGGGCTGAGGGCGCCGGCTTCTCGCGCTCACGGGCCGGCGTGCGCCGCTCGTCGGAGCTGGTGGAGTGCGAGTGTCACCCTCTCCTCGAGCCGTCGCAGATCCTCGAGCTCAGTCAGGGCAGCACCGATGTCGAGGTCGATCCATCCGACCAGGTCCGCTTCCGTGAAGCTGTGCGAGCCCGAGCCGAGCAGTCGCTGTGGACGAACGGCCACGGCGACGAGCCGATCGCGACCACGTTCAAGAGCTTTCGACAAGCGGGAGATCTGGGCTCCGCGCGGAGCACTCTTGTGGAACACGGTCTGCAGGTATCCGCTCAGCGCCTGGTCGAGCCACGGGGCGTCGATCTCGAGAAGGCGGGGCTTGACCTTGTCGTCGATGAAGCGCCACGCCGCGGAGGCTTGACTCGCGAGGCGTCTGCGCTGCTCGTCGTCTCCGATGACAGAGCTGAGGGCCTCGCCGGCGGCATCGATCTCGTCGATGAGTGTGCGTGCGTCCGCCGCGGCCTCCGCGAGGTCCGCCCAGAGCCTCGGTTCCAGATCCGGTGACACTCGACCCGGGCACGAGGAGGGTTCCGCACGAGCCTTGAACTTCGACCGCCACAGCTCCCTCTGTGCCTCCACCCTGCGTGCCGTCTCGCCGAGGCGGTTGATGGCGGGAACCAGCGCGGGCGAGTCGGTGAAGGCGACGAGGCGACGGATCGCGTCGGCGAGTCTATCGGCGGCCGTACCGGCCAGTGTGCCTGCCGCTACTCGCTGGGCCTTCTGCGCCTGCACGAAGGAGATCCTCTCGACGGCGAGCAGAACGACCGGGGTGCCGAACAGGGCGCCGGTGAGGCCGGAGAACACGATGGCCAGGAGCGGCCGGTCCTGGACCCACCCCTGATCCTCGACCAGCATCCCGGCGGCAAGGCTCGCCGCGCCGAGGGCGATGGAGATGCCCGAGGTCCACAGCAGGGCGGAGGTCTGCCCGTGCTCCCGTCTGATCCGGGAGAGCCTGCCGACGAACGCGGCTGATCGGCCCCACGGCGACGACTGAGTCCGCGGCAGCGGGAAGTGCTCGTGGGCGACCCCGTGCGTGGCGGACGTCGACGGTGAGCTCGGCAGCCACATCCGGGTCATGGCGCCGTGTGACCGGCCGGCTGGGAGCGCGGCGCGGGTGTCGGGCGGTCAGGTCGCGTCATCGGGGTCGTCACGGCCTCGGTCGAGTGCTGCTGCGGCGGCGGCCAGCTCGGTGATCCGCCCCCATTCCCGCTCGCGGAGCATGTCGTCCGGAGTCAGCCAGGTGCCCCCTACGCAGCCGACGTTCGGGAGTGCGAGGTATCTGTGTGCGGTGTGGGCGCGGATTCCGCCCGTGGGACAGAACCGCAGGCCCGGCAACGGCCCGCGGACGGCGTCCAGCAGGGCCACCCCGCCGACCGCGTCGGCGGGGAACAGCTTCATCTCGGTGATTCCGCGCTCGGCGACGCTCATCATCTCCGACACGGTCGCGGTTCCGGGCAGGAACGGCAGTCCGCACTGGACCATCTCGGCGAGCAGGTTCGGGGTGGTTCCGGGGCTGACCAGGAACCGGGCACCGGCCGCGTGGGCCTCCCCGACCTGGGCGGGTGTGCGAACAGTCCCCACGCCGACGACAGCCTCGGGAACCTCGGCGCAGATGCGTCTGCAGGCCTCGAGGGCGGCGGGGGAGCGCAGCGTCACCTCGATCGCGGGCAGGCCGCCTGCGAGGAGGGCGCGAGCGAGGGGCACGGCCAGCTCGACCTCGCGGATGACGACGACCGGTAGCACGGGCGCGAGGTCGAGCGGTGAGGTGAACGGCGGGGTCGTGTGGGGCGTGGGGACGCTCATCGGGCTACCACCGCCCCCTGCTCCGCAGGACCGACCACGGCTCGAAACGCGGCGAACAGCTCCCGCCCCGTACCCGTTCCGTGTCGGGTAGGCGGCGGCGCGGGGGATCGGGTGTCGAGGTCGCCGAGGACGTCGAGAGTCCCGGCACGCGTGTCGAGCCGGATGGGGTCACCGTCGCGCACCCGTGCGAGTGGCCCGCCCGCTGACGCTTCGGGGGTGCAGTGGATGGCGGCCGGGATCGCGCCGGAGGCGCCGGACATCCGGCCGTCGGTCACGAGCGCCACGCGTTGTCCACGCGACCGGAGAACCTCGAGGACGGGGGTCAGTCCGTGGAGCTCGGGCATTCCGTTGGCGCGCGGGCCCTGGTGGCGAATGACCACCACCATGTCGCCGCGGAGTCGGCCTGCATCGAACGCCGCCCGGAGATCGACCTGTTCGTCGAAGACCTGGGCGGGGGCGGTGATGACACGGTCGGCGTCGTCGACGGCGGACACCTTCACCACGGCTCGGCCGAGGTTGCCCCGGACGGTGCGGAGGCCGCCATCGGGGGCGAACGGGTCGTCGATGCCGCGGAGGACTCCGCGATCGGCGCTGGAGAGGGGTGCATCGCGCCAGGCGAGGCATCCGTGGACGTCGAGGTGCGGTTCGCGGCGGTAGTGGTCGAGACCCTTCCCGACGACGGTGGTGACGTCGGGGTGGAGCAGGCCCGCGTCCAGGAGCGAACCGATCAGGACCGGAGTGCCGCCTGCGGCGTGGAAGTGGTTCACGTCGGCCCGGCCGTTCGGGTAGATCCGGGCGACCAGAGGAACCGCGGCGGAGAGATCGTCGAAGTCGTCCCAGGTGAGGTCGATGCCTGCTGCGCCTGCCATCGCCACCAGATGCATCGTGTGGTTGGTCGAGCCGCCGGTGGCCAACAGCGCGACCACCGCGTTGACGATCGTGCGCTCGTCGACGAGTTCTCCGAGCGCGCCGACACCCTCACGGCGGTTCGCCAGGACCTGGCGCGCGGCTGCGGCGGTGAGCTCCGCGCGCAGCGGCGTCGCAGGGGGGACGAACGCAGCACCGGGAAGGTGAAGGCCCATCACGTCCATGAGCAGCTGGTTCGAATTGGCAGTGCCGTAGAAGGTGCACGTCCCCGGACTGTGATAGCTGCGGGTCTCGGCCTCGAGCAGCTCGTCACGGCCGATCTCGCCCGCCGCGTGGCGGCGGCGTACGCGACTCTTCTCATCGTTGGGTAGGCCACTGCTCATCGGACCCGCGGGCACGAGCACGGCCGGCAGGTGACCGAAGGCCAGCGCGCCCATCACCAGCCCGGGAACGATCTTGTCGCACACCCCGAGGAGAGCAGCCGCGTCGAACATGTCGTGCGAGAGTGCGATGGCGGTGGACATGGCGATGACGTCTCGGCTGAACAGCGACAGCTCCATCCCCGGTCTGCCCTGGGTGATTCCGTCGCACATGGCCGGGACCCCGCCCGCGACCTGTGCGACGCCGCCGATCGTGCGAACCGCCTGCTTGATCCGGTCGGGATAGTCGCCGAAGGGTTGGTGGGCCGAGAGCATGTCGTTGTAGGAGGTGACGATGGCCAGGTTGAGCGTGTGGCCGCCGTCGGCGGTGAGCTCGAGGAGGCGCGCACGATCGTCGCCGCCACAGGCGGCGACGCCGTGAGCGAGGTTGGCGCAGCCGAGCCCGGCGCGGCGAGAACCCGGCTCGGTGGCGGACGCGTCGCGGATCCGGGCGAGGTAGTCCGCGCGTCCTGTCGCGCTGCGGCCGCGGATCCGGTCGGTGACATCTCGGACGACCGGGTGCAACTCCGCGGCCCGGGTCCGGCGGTGAAGGGTGCTCATGGGACGGTCCTCTCGTGGAGCGGGAGTCGGGAAGGCGACTGTCGGGCGATCAGTCGTCCTCGTCGCCGTGCCAGGTCCGTCCGTCCCTCTCGATCAGGGCGGTGGCGGAGGCGGGGCCCGAGGTTCCTGCGGGGTAGGGGCGTGGCCCGTGCCTCGAGCGCCCCCAGCCGTTCAGGATCGGCTCGACCCAGGACCACGCGGCCTCGATCTCGTCGCGCCGCATGAAGAGCGTCGGATTGCCTCTGAGCACGTCCATCAACAACCGCTCGTAGGCGTCGGGCAGCCGCCGGCCGAACGTGGTGGCGAAGCTCAGGTCGAGCGCCGCGGGGTGCAGCCGTATCCCACCCGGTCCGGGAAGCTTGGCGGCGAGGTGGAGCCGGACCCCCTCATCGGGCTGCAGCCGCAACACCAGGCGGTTCGGCGGGGCCTGCTCGTCGAGCTGCGGGAACATCGAGTGTGGGACCGGTCGGAACTGCACGACGATCTCGGACGCTCGCCGGTCCATGCGCTTGCCGGTGCGTAGATAGAACGGAACCCCGGCCCACCGCCAGTTGCGCACCTCGGTACGCAACGCCACGAACGTCTCGGTACGTGATGCCGTCGGCGGGCCGTCCGGCCCGCGAGTCCGGTCGAGCTCGGCTCGGTAGCCCTCGACGGGCTGTCCGTGGATGGCCCCGGCCACGTACTGGCCGCGGACGGTGTGCCGGTGTACGTCCTCTCCGGTGATCGGTGCGAGAGCGCGGAGGACCTTGAGCTTCTCGTCGCGGACCGCCTCCCGGTCCAGGGTCGCAGGGGGCTCCATCGCGACCAGGCACAGCAGCTGCAGAAGGTGGTTCTGGATCATGTCCCGCAGAGCGCCGGACTCGTCGTAGTAGCCCGCCCGACTCCCTGCGCCGACCGATTCGGCTACGGAGATCTGCACATGGTCGATCCCCGCGGCGTTCCACAACGGCTCGAAGAGGCTGTTGGCGAACCGCAGCACGAGCAGGTTCTGCACGGTCTCCTTGCCGAGATAGTGATCGATCCGGAAGATCTGCTCCTCCGTGAACACCGCACCGACCTCGCCGTTGATGCGCTGCGCGGAGGCCAGGTCGTGGCCCAGCGGCTTCTCCAGCACCACGCGTGCACGCTCGTCGAGCAGCCCGTTGCGCTGCGCGCCCGTACACACCGAACCGAAGAGGGTCGGCGCGCAGGCCAGATAGAGCACTCGGATCCGATGATCGGGTGGGCCCAGGAGATCGACGAGCGCGTCCCAGTCCTCGGAGCCGGTGGCATCGATCGTCACATGGTGCAGACGTCGTAGGAAGCGATGGTCCGTGGTGTCGAGGGGATCGTCGGAGTTCCCAGCGAGCTCTGCGGACACCTTGTCCCGGTAGCCGTCGTGGTCGAGTCCGGCCCGGGACACGGCGATGATGCGACTGTCGTCGGCGAGCTGTCCTGCACGGTCGCGGTGCCGCAGCGCGGGCAACAGCTTGCGCATGGCCAGGTCACCTGTGCCGCCGACGACGATGATGTCGGCGGAGAACGGTGCGTTCGACATGAACGGTCTCCTCATGGCGGTCGGGGTGGCCGCCGGGCGACGGCGGCCGGGAACGCCCTGGGCGGTGGATGTCTCGGTTGCGAGAGTGCCGAGGCGACGGGACGACGAGCGGTGTCAGAGAGGTGTCGTGGTGTCCTGGGTGGGCGAGTCCTGTCCGCATCCGCAGGAGTCTCGATGGACGAAGGTCGGCTTCATCACCACTCGTCTGGCGGGTGCGCCCGGATCCGCGAGTCGGGACAGGACGAGCTGTAGCGCCTGTTCGCCCAACGCCTGTGTCGGTTGGGCGATCACCGTGAGCCGGGGATGGAACAGGTCTGCCCACTCGAAGTCGTCGAACGCGACGAGAGCGAGGTCGCGGGGGACGTTGATGCCGGCGTCGCGGACGGCCCGCATGGCTCCGATGGTCATCTGGTTGTTGCCGACGACCACCGCTGTGGGCGGTTCGGCCTGAGTCAGCAGCTCGTTCAGTGTTGCGCGCGCGGCTTCACCCGAGGAATGGCCGGTGACGATGTAACCGGGGCGGGGGGTCAGGCCGTGTCGGTGCAGGCCCAGCCGGTATCCCTCGAGGCGCTCCTGTGTGGTCCCCAGCCCGGGCTGGCCGCTGATCATGGCGATGCGGGTGTGCCCGATGGTCGCGAGGTGTTCGACGAGCAGCGCGGTCGCCTCGACGTTCTCACCCCCGATCTGATCCGTGTCCGCGGCGTCGCTGAAGCGGTCGATGAGCACGACGGGTACGTCGCGGTGTCGTGCGTGCCGCAGGGCGGTGGACGGGTCCGCGGACGGAGCGAGCACGATCGCCTCGACTCCTCGCCCGAGGAGGTCGGACACGGCGCGCAGCTCTCCGTCGACGTCGTCGTGGGTGTCGGCGAGCAGCAGTGAGTAGCCTTGCCGCGTCGCGGCGCGGTCGATGCCGTGGACGACGTCTCCGAAGTAGGGGTTGGAGATCGCCGACATGGCGAGGCCGACCACACGGGAGCCCGCGCTGCGCAGGGAGCGGGTGACGTTGTCGGGCACGTAGCCGCTCTCGGCGATGGCGGAGCGAACGGCTTGCTCTGTGGCCGCCGCCACCGTTCGCGTTCGGTTCACCACGTGCGACACGGTCGTGACCGACACCCCGGCCAGCTGGGCGACGTCGGCCATCGACACCGGTCGCCGCGGGCCTCGTCCGGGCATGCCCCGACGATAGCAACGGTTCGCGTGGTGCTGCCCGTCGCCCGCGTCCGTCGAGTTCATGCGTCGGCGGCGATGAGCAGGAGTGAGCTCATGACGTCCTCGGACACGACCAGGTCCGCCAAGTGGCTCGTCCTGCTGATGATCGCGCAGTTGGCCTGGTCCACGCCGTCCGCCCAGGCCTCCGCCGCGGCCTCGGTCTTCCCGAACGCGACATGACGTGCGATGAGCTGACGGCGCCGTCGTTGGTCGTCGGTCGCGCAGAACCACACCTCGTCGAGCACCGTACGCAGTGGCAGCCAGGCCGGGTCGTCGACCAGCAGGTAGTTGCCCTCCGTGATGATCAGGCGCGCGGCAGGCGTGACCGCGATCCGGCCTGCCAACGGCTCGCCACGACTGCGCTCGAAGCTCGGGGCGTAGACGACCTCGGCGGTGTCGGCGGCGAGGCGACGCAGCAGCGCGACGTAGCCCGCGGCATCGAAGGTGTCGGGCGCGCCCCGTCGGCTGCTCAGGCCCAGCCGCGCGAGCTCGGCGGTGGCCAGATGGAATCCGTCCATCGGCAGGTGAGCGACCCACTCGCCCGCCTCGTGGCCTTCGGGGGGTGTCCCGGAGAGCTCGGCGAGGAGCCGTTCGGCCAAGGTGCTCTTGCCGGATCCGGGTAGGCCGACGATCCCCAGGAACGCCCGTCTGCCGTCCTCGACGAGGCGCCGAGCCCGTTCCATCAGGTTCGCGATCTCGAGCTCCGCGTCCTGGGTGTGGAGACGGCCTTCTGAGCTGCCACCGGTTCCGCACACTCCCGACCTCTGTCTCTCTTCGTTCGCAACGATCTGCGCGAACCTAAGGCGAGCGGGCTCGGTCTGTCGAGAGCCCAGCCAAAGTATTGCGCAAACCGTTGCTATGTGGCTAGCCTCACATCGATCGCCACGGGGCTCAGCGAGCAGATGCTCGTGTCGGAGCCGATCGGTGGCGAGCCGACGACGAGGGAGTCACGACGCAGATGAATCAGGCATGGGTGAATCGTCGGGCGGCGCTGGTCTCCGCAGCTGTCGGTACCGCCGTCGTGCTGACTGTCTCCGCCTGTGGGAGCGGGTCTACTCCCGTCGCGGGCTCGAGCGGGTCGGACCAGGCGATCGTCGGGCTGATCACGAAGACCGACACGAACCCCTTCTTCGTCACGATGAAGCGCGGGGCGCAGGAGGCTGCGGACGCCCGCGGTGTCGAGTTGCAGTCCTTCGCCGGACGGCAGGACGGCGACAACGAGTCGCAGGTGCAGGCCATCGAGAACCTGATCTCCGTGGGCGCGAAGGGATTTCTGATCACTCCGAACGACTCGAAGGCCATCGTCCCGTCGCTGGACAAGGCTCGCCAGGCGGGGCTGCTGGTGATCGTGCTCGACACGCCCACGGACCCGGCCGATGCGGCCGATGCCACCTTCGCCACCGACAACTTCCAAGCGGGCAAGCTCATCGGTCAATGGGCGGCGGCGAAGCTCGGGCCGGCGGCGGCGCAGGCCCGCATCGCGATGCTCGACATCAACGCCAACCAGGTGTCGGTCGACGTGCAGCGCGATCAGGGTTTCCTCGCCGGGTTCGGGGTCGACGTCGTGGACGAGAACCGCATCGGCGACGAGAGCGATCCCCGCATCGTCGGGCACGCGGCCACGGACGGAGACGAGGACGGCGGCCGCACCGCGATGGAGAACCTGCTGCAGAAGGACTCGTCGATCAACTTGGTCTACGCCATCAACGAGCCCGCCGCGTCGGGGGCCTACCAGGCGGTGAAGGCCGCGGGCAAGGAGCAGGGCGTCACGATCGTCGCGATCGACGGCGGATGCCCCGGCGTGGACGCGGTCAAGGCCGGGCAGATCGGTGCGACCGCGCAGCAGTACCCGCTGGCCATGGCGTCCGACGGCGTGGAGGCGATCGTCAGCTACGCCCAGGACGGCACCCGACCTGCGGTGACAGCGGGCAAGACCTTCACCGATACCGGTGTCAATCTGATCACCGACGAACCTCAGGCAGGCGTCGAGTCGAAGGACACCGCCTTCGGCTCGGCCCAGTGCTGGGGCTGAACGCCGCTCCCCGGCGACCGCCCGTGACCGCGATCTCGCGGGCGGTACTCACCAGGGTGTGGGCGGCTCGATCGCACCCTGGTCCCCTGACCGTGACCACCGCCCAGCAAGGACTCCTCATGGCGACCGACACCGCAGACCCTTCAACCTCTGAACCGCCTCCGACGGCCCCGGTGACACCGGGGCGGCGGCTGCAGAATCTCCTGCACGCCAACCCCATCGTGGGGCCGCTCGCCGTGCTGGCCCTGGCGATCCTGGCGTTCTCGCTGGTCAATCCCCGCTTCCTGGCCGCGGCGAACCTGGGACTCGTGTTGCAGCAGGTCACCGTGATCGCGACGCTCGCGCTCGGGCAGACGCTGGTGATCCTCACCGCGGGCATCGATCTCGCCGTGGGCGCGATCGCGGTGTTCGCCTCCATGCTGATGGCCGGCGCGGCGCACACGCTCGGAGTGCCGGGCCCGGTGGCGCTGATCCTGGGGATCCTCGCGGGCACCGCGATGGGAGCGTTCAACGGCTGGCTCGTCACAGTGGTCCGACTGCCGCCGTTCATCGTCACCCTCGGCACGCTGAGCGTGTTCTTCTCGCTCAACGCGGTGGTGTCGCACGGAGAGACCATTCGCGGCGCTGAAATGCCCCCGATCATGACCGCTACCGGCGATACCGCTTTCCGGATCGGTGCCTTCGGCGTCACCTGGGGTTCGCTGATCATGCTCGCACTCTTCGTCGTGTTCTCCTACAGCCTGTCGAGCACGGCGTGGGGCAGGCACGTCTACGCCACCGGCGACGATCTCGAGGCCGCACGGTTGGCCGGCATCCGCACCGGCCGCGTCCTGCTGTCGGTGTACCTGGTCGCCGGCGTGATCTACGGCATCGGGGCGTGGGTGCTCATGGGCCGCCTCGCCGCTGCCAGTCCGAACATCGGTGCCGAGTACAACCTCAACTCCATTACTGCGGTCGTGATCGGCGGGACGAGCCTGTTCGGCGGCCGGGGCCTCGTGGTGGGCACGCTGGTGGGCGCCCTCATCGTCGGGGTGTTCCAGAACGGACTGCAGCTCGCGGGAGTCGACGTGGTGTGGCAGGGCACCGCGATCGGATTGCTCGTGCTCGTGGCCGTCGCCGTCGACCAGCGGATCCGAAAGGTCAAGAGATGAACAGCACCCCAGCGGGACGTCCCCTCGAGACCTCCGGGCCCGCCGCGCGGTCGACACCGGGCGCCGATCACGGCACCGCGGCCGTGCCGCCCGTGCTCCAGGCCGAAGGGCTGGTCAAGCGCTACGGGGCGGTCACGGCGATCGCCGAAGGCGATCTCGAGCTGTACCCGGGCGAGATCCTCGCCGTCATCGGCGACAACGGCGCGGGCAAGACGAGTCTGATCAAGGCCCTGTGTGGGGCGCTGGTCCCCGACGCGGGGCGAATCCTGCTCGACGGCCGACCTGTCACCTTCCGCACCCCGATGGACGCCCGCCGCGCGGGCATCGAGACCGTCTACCAGTCGTTGGCCGTGGCCCCCGGGCTCGACATCGCCGAGAACCTGTTCCTCGGCCGTGAGCAGCGTCGGCCCGGCTTCCTCGGGTCGGTTCTGCGTCTCCTGGACAAACAAGACATGCGCACCGTGGCTCGCCGCCAGATGAGAGAACTGGGTATCGCGACGTTGCAGGACATCGGCCAGGCCGTGGAGAGCCTGTCCGGCGGGCAGCGCCAGGCGGTCGCGGTGGCCCGGGCATCCGCCTTCGGCAGCAAGGTCGTCATCCTCGACGAACCCACGGCCGCGCTCGGGGTCAAGGAGAGCGACCGCGTGCTCCAGATGATCCGCGACGTCCGTGACTGGGGCCTGCCGGTGATCCTGATCAGCCACAACATGCCACACGTGTTCGACATCGCCGACCGGATCCACATTCACCGCCTCGGGAGACGCGCCACCGTGATCACCCCCGAGTCGCACTCGATGGCCGAGGCGGTCGCGATCATGACCGGCGCCATGCCCCCGCCGGAGCCCGTGTCGCGGGTGCGGTGACGCCAAGGGCGGACGGAGGACCCGCGGCGGCCTCTCAGCCCGGGCACCCGCAGGACTCGCGGCGGACGAACTCCGTGGACAGCACGCGTCGTCGGACCGGCTGGTCGCGCCCGCCGGGCTCCAGGCGGGTGACCAGCAGCTCGGCTGCGGCTTCCGCGATCTCGTCCACCTGCTGGCGCGCGCAGGTGAGGCTCGGCTCGAACCCGGCCACCCAGGGAATGTCGTCGAAGGTCACCAGCGCGACGTCGTGCGGCACCGACAGCCCGCTCGCCCGCAGGCCCTGCAGCGTCCCCAGGCAGGTCAGGTCGTTGCCGGCGAAGATGGCGGATGGTGGCTGGACCGCGCTCATCAACTCCCGGGCGGCACCGGCGGCAGCATCGGTGTGGGCCGGGACCTCCCGGACCATGTCCGGGTCGAGGGGGAGCCCGGCGTGGCGCAGCGCCGCACGGTAGCCGGCGAGCCGCTCGGCCATCGTCGAGCTCGAGAGCTCGCTGCAGATCATGGCGATGCGCCGGTGGCCGTGTTCAACCAGGTGGTCGACGAGAGCCACGGCGCCCTCGGTGTTCTCGGTCCCGGCGAAGTCATACCGATCCTGCAGCTCGGCGGGGGGCTTACGGTCGACCAGCACGACCGGTAGATCCCGCTCGGAGAGCCAGCGCAGCGCACCCTCCGGGTCGAGGGAGGGCTGCAGGATGATGCCGCCGACCCGCCAACTGATGAGTCGCCGCAACCCCTGCAACTCGCGTTCGTGCTGGTCGTCGTGATCCACCAGTAGTGTGGTGAAGCCTCGCTCGTGCAGGGAGGCGTCGATGCGCCGCTGCGCGCCGTAGAACATGGGGTTGCGCAGCGCAGAGGTGACCAGACCGATGGCGTCGGACTGGCCGCGGCGCAGTGAGCGCGCCAAAGCGTCGTTGACGTACCCGACCGCGTCGACGGCGCTTCGGACCCGCTCCATCGTCTGCGGGGAGACGTATCGGGTGCCGTTCAGCGCGTGGGAGACGGTGGCGACCGACACTCCAGCGGCGCGGGCGACGTCTCTGATGGTGGCCACGGATCAACCTTCCTCGGGCCGGATGCGGCAGGGCCCGCCACTCCGGGGAGTGGCGGGCCCCGACAGCAGGATCAGAACGGGAAGGAGTCCGTGTTCTGCGGAGTGACGATCGTGGGAGGACCGAGCAGCACCTGCCCGTCCGCGCCCACGGTGAACTCGCCCAGCCCCGGAACGGAGTACTTCGCACCGTCCTTCGGCTCGATCTGGCACTTCGCGTACTGCACCGCGGTGTGGTAGGCGAGGGTGCCGAGGTCCGGCACGTTCCACCACACGTCCTGCACGTTACCCGTCGCGATGTACTGCTTGACCAGGCTCACCGGTGCGAGCCCGGAGAGCTTGACCTTGCCCAGGTAGCCGTTCTTCGACAGTGCCTCGGCCGCGGCGGGTAGGCCGATCCCGGCCGGCACGATGATGCCCTTGAGGTCCGGGTAGGCACGGACGAGCTCCAACGCCTTCTGAGAGTTGACGTCGGCCTTCTCCTCGCCGTAGGCGACGGTGACCAGGTTCATCTTCGCGTATCTCGGGTCCGAGCTCAGAGTGGCGCGGATGGTGTCGATCCAGGCGTTCTGGTTGACGGCCGTCTGCGTGGACGACAGCACCGCGAAGTCGCCCTCGTGGTCGATCATGTCCCCCATCGCGGTGAGCATCTGCGCACCGATGAGCGAGGTGTCGGCCTGGTTGACGAAGAACCCGCGGGAGCCCGAGGCCACGTCGGAGTCGAACGATACGACCTTGATCCCGGCGTCCTGGGCCTTCTTCAACGCCGCCGAGGTGGAGTTGACGTCCGAGCCGGAGATCATGATCGCGTTGACGCCCTGGCTGATGAGCTGGTTGACGAACGGTATCTGCGCTGCGCCGCTGGCGTCGCTCGGCGAGGTGTAGATGACGTCGCTGTTGCCCGAGGCCGCCGCCGCGGCCTCGGCGGCGTTCTTCACCGTCACCATGTAGGGGTCGGTGCCCAACTTGGGGATGATCCCGACCTTGACCGGGCCGCTCACACAGCCGTTGGCCCCGGCTGTCGTGGACGAGGTGCCCGAGACGGTTCCGGACGAGCAGGCTGTCGAGACGAGTGCTCCCATCGCCAGGACGGCGGTGGCGGTGGCGATTCGAAACCTCATTGTTCCTCTCCGAGGGTTGGTGTCGAACACGGTCAACTCGTTGTGGCTGGTGTGGACTCGGCCGATACGGCGGAGCGGCGACGGCGCTCGACCAGCGCGGAAGCCGCGTTCGTCACCACCAGCGACCCGATCAGCACGACGCCGATGACAATTCCCTGCGCGTATCCGGACACGTTGTTCAGCTGGAGGAACTTGCGGATGAACATCAGCAGCGCTGCCGCCCAGACCACTGCGGGGATACTGCCCTTCCCGCCCAGCACGCTCACCCCGCCGAGGAACACCATCGTGATGACGTCGAGCTCCATGCCGAGCGCCAGATCGGGAGAGACCTGCGACGTCAGGCCGGCCTGGATCATCCCGGCGACCGCGGCGGCGAGCCCGCTCGCCACGAAGAGGCCGAAGCGCAGCCGCCGGGTGCGCACCCCGGAGTAGCGAGCGGTCGCGGGATTGCCACCGGTGGCGAGGACGCGACGGCCCGTCGGCAGGCCGCGCAGCACCACGCCCGCCACGAGGGCGGCGACGATGGCGGGCACCAGGGCCCACGGCAGGATCGTGAGCCCGACGGTGTTGTTGCCCAACGCTGCGTAGAAGTCGGGTATCGGCGAGATCGGAGTACTGCCCAGGATCACATAGCACAGCCCGCGGAACAGAGCCAAAGTGCCGAGGGTGACGAGCAGGGCGGGCAGCTCCAGGACCGCCACGAAGAACCCGTTGACGGCCCCGCACACCGCACCGACGGCCAACGCCACGGCGACGGCGACCGGCGTCGGGCCCTGTGCGGCGAAGACCAGACCGGAACAGGCGGCGGTGAGCGCCGCAGTGCTGGCCACAGAGATGTCGATGTCACGCGTGATCACGAGCAGAGCGACCGGAAACGCCATCAGGGCTGCCGGGCCGAGCGTGGCCATCGCCGTGGCGAGGCTGAACGGGGTGAGGAAGTTCGGCACGCTCGCCGCGCCGACCGCGATCACCAGCAGGGTTGCTCCGGCCAGCAACCCCGACCAGCTGCGTAGCCCGGCCACGACGGTCGAGAGAGCCGTGGACACCCTCGATGCCGGGGACGAGGTGTGTCTGGGACCCGGCTTCATGGCGGCGTTCACTGCGACCTCCGCAACGAGTGGCGAGTGCGACCGGAGAGGGCGACGTCGACCGCGACGGTGAGCAGGATCGCGGCGCCGAAGAACGCCTGGAGGTACATCGGGTCGATGCGGGCGACCGTGATGGCGTTCTGGATCACGACCAGCGCGAGTGTGCCCAGGACGACCCCGGTGACCGTGCCGACCCCCCCGCGCAGCGACACCCCGCCCACGACGACGGACGCGATGATCGTCAGCTCGGTACCGAAGGCGAGCTGTCCGTCGACGGTGGCGTAGTAGGAGGCCCACATCGCGCCCGCGGTGCCCGCCAGGACCCCGGAGACGGCGAAGGCGGCGACGACCGCGCGGCGGGTCCTGATCCCGATCAACTCGGCGCCCTCGGGGTTGGAGCCGGTCGCGTAGACGTCCCGACCGAAGCCGGTCAGCCACAGCACGTAGCCCACGATCGCGACGGCGAGCAGGCCGTACACCGCCACCTTCGGTACGCCCAACCACGTCCCGTTGGTCCAGGCCAGCCACTCCGGGGCCACGCTGCCGCTGGAGATCTGCCTGCCGTTGGAG
Organism: Pseudonocardia oroxyli; assembly: GCF_900102195.1. Classification (GTDB taxonomy): domain Bacteria; phylum Actinomycetota; class Actinomycetes; order Mycobacteriales; family Pseudonocardiaceae; genus Pseudonocardia; species Pseudonocardia oroxyli. Next base: position 104,568 of record NZ_FNBE01000010.1, on the reverse strand, counting down.
AGGGTGGCGTCGATCCCGCGGTAGATGGCCAGGGTCCCCAGGGTCACGACGATCGAGGGCACTTTGGCCCAGGCGACGACGACGCCGTTCACCAGGCCGGCCAGCAGCCCGACCGCCGCGGCGATCGCGATCCCGACCACGACGGGCGCCCCGTGGTGTCCGGCCATGAAGTCCGCACAGACGTAGGCCGAGAGCCCGATGGTGGAACCGACCGACAGGTCGATGTTACGGGTGAGCATCACGAACATCTGGCCGAGCGCGACGATGCCGTAGAGCGCGAGACTGCTCGAGAGGTCACGCAGGTTCGCCCCGCTCGCGATCGCCGGGTTCACCGCGATGAGCGGGATCAGCACCAGCACGATCGCTCCGACCAGACCCGTCTCGCGGCGCTGCAGGAGATCTCGCCACCGGTGTCGGCGCGGCTCGCTCACCACCGTGACCGGCTGCTGCTCCGCCTCTGCGCGCAGCTGTTCGCGTTCGCACTCGCCGGTGGGCGGGGCGACGTCGTCAGCCGCGTGTGGAGGGGACGAGAGCACCCCCGTCGCTGCCAAGCCGATGTCGACCTGGTCGACCTCGCCCGCGTCGAACTGTGCGGTGACCCGACCGGCGTGCATGACTGCGATCCGATCGCACATGCCCAGCAGCTCGGGCATGTCGGACGAGATCAACAGCACCGCGAGACCCTGTGCCGCCAGACCGGCGATGATGCGGTGCACCTCGGCCTTGGCCTGCACGTCGACGCCCTGGGTCGGCTCGTCGAGGATCAGCAGCCGCGGCCCGGTGGCCAGCCACTTGGCGAGCACCACCTTCTGCTGGTTGCCTCCGGAGAGCTGCCGGATCGGCTGCCCCAGGTTGTCGTACTTCAGCCGCATGCGCTGGAGCGAGTCGCTGACCAGCGCGAACTCCAGCCGTCGACGCACGAGGCCGAGTCGGGTCGCGTTCCCGACCATCGGGAGCACCGCATTGTCCAGGATCGAGAAGTCCTCGATGATGCTCTGGCCCCGCCGGTCCTCGGAGACGTAGGCGATGCCGTGCGCCAGTGCGTCGGACGGCGAGCGGACCGTCACCCGCTCGCCTCCGAGCACCACAGTTCCGGCGGAGGGGCGCTCGATGCCGAACAGTGCCCTGGCGACCTCGGTCCGCCCCGCCCCGACCAGTCCCGCCAGACCGACGATCTCGCCGGCGCGGACCTGGAACGACACGTCGTCGAACTGGCCGGGGACCGTGAGCCCCTCCACCGAGAGCACGACGTCGTCGGTCGGCGGACGCCGCGGGGGGTAGAGATCGCCCAGCTCCCGTCCGACCATCAGCCTGACCAACTCGTGTTCGTCGGTGGCCGCACTCGTGAGGTCCGCAACCCAGGCGCCGTCGCGCATCACTGTGACGGTGTCGCAGACCTGCAGGATCTCCTCCAGTCGGTGCCCAACGAACATCATCGCGACCCCGCGGTGGCGCAACCCGTCGATGACCTCGAACAGGCGGCGGGTCTCCCCCACGGTCAGAGACGCGGTCGGCTCGTCGAGCACCAGCACCGACGCGTCCGAGGCCAGTGCCTTCGCGATCTCGACGAGCTGCTGCTCACTCGTGGAGAGCTCCCCGGTGCGTAGCCGAGGGTCGACCTGCAGGCCGAGGCTGCGCAGCAGCTCGCCGGACCGCTGTCGCATCGTCCCGCGGTCGAGGCGCCCCCACGAGTCGGTGAGGCGGTTCTCGGCGAACACGTTCTCGTAGACGGGGAGGTCGGGGAACAGTCCCGGGTGCTGATGCACCACGGCGATGCCGTGTCGGCGCGCCTCGCTCGGGCTGCTCAGCTCGACCGGCCGCCCGTGGACCCTGATCTCGCCGCTGCTCGGGCCGTGCACGCCCGCGAGCATCTTCACGCAGGTGCTCTTCCCAGCACCGTTCTCTCCCACCAGGCCGACCACCTCGCCCGCTCTCAGCGTGAGATTCATGGTGCTCACAGCGACGACGTGGCCGAATCGCTTGGCGACGCCCACCAGCTCGGCGGCGGGTGACGCGATGTCTCGTGTGGTCTCGACGGTGGTCGAGTCGCTGTGGGTCATGATCTCTCCCGTCGGGCTTCGCTGCCTGGCTCGGGAACGTAGCAGGGAAAATCGTTTGCGCAAACGTTTTTCTGAGAATCGACCACGTTCTGGGCGCGCATACCCGGGGTCGATGCCGCGGCGGCGCATCGACTCGTGATCGACAACGCCTCCCTCGGGTGTTCCGTGGACGATCACGCCGCGCTGGGAGTGCAGCGCGGTTCCGGTGATCGCGGCAGCCTGCCGGGACCTCGCTGCAGACGAGGCGCGGAGGGAGCAGATCGCCAGCGCCTGCTCCATGCGTTGGAAAGCGGAGGAACCGCATCGTCCTCGCGCTCAGGCCGCACCTCGGTCGTCGAAGATCGACGCTCCGATGCGCGTGATGCTGGCGAGCCAGGGGCCGGGGTGCTCGGTGACGAGCTTCTCGATCTCGTTGGACAACGAGGTCCCCGACGAGCTCGACGTGCACCGGATCTGTGACAACGACAGCACCCACAAGCTCTGCAGGAACCCGTCGCCCAGCCACGTGTGCAAGCCGATGTCCGCGGGGGCGGTTCGCCGTGTGCACGCGATCCTCTCGGCCTCTCTGAACTACGGCGTCTCCTGGGGCTGGATGGAGCGCAACCCAGCTGACCACGCGCACCCGCCCAAGCTCGCCTGTCGCCAGGCCCTCCCACCGCGTCCGGAACAGGTCGCTGCGCTCCTGAACGCGGCTGGTGCTGCTGACGAGGAGCTCGCAGTGTTCCTGTGGCTCGCGGTCACGACGGGGGCCCGCCGTGGCGAGCTCGTTGCGTTGCGTTGGTCGGACCTCGAGATGGAGCGCGGGCTGCTGCGTGTCGGCTCGAGCTACGTCGTCCGTTCCGGGGAGCGCCGGCTCAAGGGGACCACGACCGGCGAGGAGCGACTGCTGTCTCTCGACTCGGTCTCGGTCGAGCTGCTGACTCAGTTCTGCGGACGACTGCGGGCCGGCTCGGCCACAGCGACGGTGGCGCCACCACGCTGCGCGACTCTGCGAGCTGGACCAAGCCCGCCGACCAGAGGGCTGCGGAGCTCTTGGTGGGTGACCTCACGACGCTGCGAGCGAAAGCACAGCGGGCGATCTCCGTGCCAACGGCGGCTGAATCCGGACCCCCTGGCGACGGCCCCGATTGGCAAGACGAGCGGTGACGCCTTGTACCAAAGTGCTGTGCTCGCCTCCGGACCTTTTCGTCCTGGGAGAGCGGGGTTACGGTCGCGGGAAGACAGGAGAGCGGCGTGCCGCGGGACCGAGCTTGCGTCAAGGTGGACGAGCGAGCATGGACGAACTCATCGTGCCCGACCAGTACCCCGAGTGGGTGCCGGGCCAGGAGATCCTTCGCGGTGCGGACGACAGCTGGGACGGCGTGTCCCTGCGGGCCTTCCGGTACGGTGCCCTCGACGTCGTCCTCCCGCCGGTCCGCGACTACCTGATCGTCGCGTATCAGCGCGGTCAGGTGGACATGCGTCGGACGCTCGACGGTCGTGTATCCCACGAGCAGCTGAGTCCCGGCGACGTCACGCTGCTGACCCGCGCGGTCGAGACCCACTGGACGTGGCGGGAGCCGATCGACGTCGCGCACCTGCACCTCACCCACGACTTCGTCCAGTCCGTCTGCAGACAGATGTACGACCGCGACATCGCCGACGTCCGGCTCCGGGACGAGCTGCGGGCCGATGATCCGGCGGTCTTCCGTGCGGTGGGCATCGTCGCCCATGAGGCTCGGGCCAACGGGCCGGGGGCCCAGCTGCTCGTCGAGTCAGTGGCCTGTCAGCTGGCGGTGCACCTGCTCCGCAGGCACACCGAGCTCACCTTCCGCGAGTACCACCCAGACCAGGGGCTGCCGATTGCTCTGGTCCGCCAGGTCGAGGAGTACGTGCTCACCCACCTGGGCCGCGGCATCGCGCTGCAGGAGCTGGCCGACTCCGTGTCGCTGAGCCGCTACCACTTCGCGCGGCGATTCCGGCAGGCGACCGGCCACAACCCACACGAGTTCGTCATGTTGAAGAGGATCGAAAAGGCACAATCACTGCTGCGCCGGACTCAGGCCCCGCTCCGCGAGATCGCCGCGGATTGCGGGTTCACCGACCAGAGCCACATGACCAAGCAGTTCCGCCGTCGGATCGGCGTGACGCCCGGCCGCTTCCGAGCCGACGGCTGAGGGACGGCGCGAGCCCAGGGGATCCTCCCGGGCCCGCGCCGCGGGATCAGGACACCGGTCCGTAGAAGTGGATCTGGGGGCCGCCTGCCTCGGTGAAGTCGACGGCCGAGGACAGGTCCAGCGTCCCGTCACCCAGCGCGGTGCCGAGTCGGTCCGCGGTGGCCTGCACGTCGTTCGTCTCGACGTCGTAGATGGTGAGGTACCGCCTGCTCGGGAGGGCCTCCTCGGGGAGCAGCTGCTCCTTCGTCAGCCGCAGCCGGGTCGCACCGACGATCCCCGGGATCCGCTCGACGACCTGGGGGACGTGCACCTCGTCGTACCAGCGGTTGAACTCCTGCTCGTCGGCGGCGGAGGCGGGGTTGATGAGGACGACCATCTTCGCTGAGCCGGGCATCTGTGCTCTCTTTCTCGGGATCCGGGTCTGGACGGGAGGGCGTCAGACCTTCGTGCCCAGCAGCTCGCCGAGGTGCTGGTCGATCTGGGGCAGGAACGTGGGCGCGACGCCGAACAGCCCGAGATGGCCTAGCACGTCGTCGACGACGTGCAGCGTGCTGCCGGGGATCAGGGCCTGCTCCGCCTCGTGGTCGCGTACGGAGAAGAACATGTCCTCGCTGATGGGCAGGACGTAGGTCGTCGCCGTGATCCGGCCCAGCGCCGTGGCTAGGTCGCCGCCGGTGTGCCGGGCGACATCGCCGCGCTGCCATTTCCACGCCTGGCAGAGCAGGTCGTTCGGGTCCATCACGGTGAAGTACGGCTCGAGGAAGCCGGCAAGGAAGGCCTCCTTGGTCTCGAACCCGAGGGCGCGCCAGACCTCTTGCTTCCAGAACTCGGTGGAGAAGCCCATGACGGCCCAGATCCCGGCGTGCCGGGTCAGCCCCGCGACGACGTCGGCGTTCGACGAGTACTCGCCGCCCGCGAAGCCCGGGTCGGACGTGATGGCCTCGATCAGCGCCTTGGCGAACAGGAAGTCGTGTGGGGTGTTCTGCGCGGTCCCGGCGATCGATGCGGCACGCTCGACCTTGTCCGGGAAGCGCACGGCCCACTCGTAGGTCTGCTGGGCGCCCATCGAGCCGCCGACCACGAGCGCGAGTCTGTCGATGCCGAGGTGCTCGCGGAGCAGGCGTTCCTGCGCCACCACGTCGTCGCCGATGCGGACGTGCGGGAACCGCGACATCGCGATCTCGGCGTTCGCCCCGTCTGCGTTGTGCGGGGACGTCGACAGCCCACCCCCGATCTGGTTGACGGCGACGATGAAGTAGATGTCCGGGTCCAATGCGTGCCCGGGGCCGACATAGACGTCGCGGAAGATCTGGTGGCTCCCTGAGAACCACGTGGGGATCAGGATTGCGTTGTCCTTGGCCTCGTTGAGCTGCCCCCAGGTGGTGATCGCCAGGTGGCAGTCCGGGATGACACCGCCCTCCTCGAGCTCGAGGCGTCCGACGCTGACCAGCTCGTAGTCACCGTGGAAGGCCGAGCTGTAGTAGGGGTTGTCGATAGCGGGCATGGTGCAGGGTTCCTTTCGGCAGGGCGGGAGGGGGGCGAGGCTCAGCCGGCGACGGCTGCCGCCTCCTTCGACTCTGCGTCGGACGACGTCAGGGTGAAGCCCGCGAAGTCGTTGTCGCGAGTGCGCTCCCAGGCGGCGGTATAGGCAGCGGCCCCGCCGAAGTAGAAGAGGATCTTTTGCGGCTTGCCAGGGATGTTCGCGCCGAGGTACCAGCTGCCGACCTTCGCGCCGTCGGTCAGCACGGTCATCTGGAACACCTCGTCGAGGTGTGCCGACCACGCTTCTGCCGCCTCGGCGGTGACCTCGACGCTGTCCAGCCCCTTTTCCCGCATGCTCCCGAGCAGCTCGCCGATCCACTCGACATTCATCTCCGACACCATCGGGAAGTTGGCGTAGAGGCACTGGGGACCGGAGATCATCAGCAGGTTCGGGAACCCGGGCGCACCGAGGCCGAGGTGGGTGCTCGCACCCTCGTCCCACTGCTCCTTGAGCGATGCCCCCGCGCCGTTGCGGATGTCGATCCGCTCGAACGGGCCGGTCACCGCGTCGAACCCTGTGGCGAAGATGATCACGTCCGCCTCGAACTCGCGGCCGTCCCGGGTGCGCAGCCCGGTCTCGGTGAAGGCGGCGAGCCCGTCCTCGCTCACGTCGACGAGCGTGACGTTGTCTCGGTTGAACGCCTCGTAGTAGCCATGGGCCAGCGGCGGGCGCTTGCCGACGTACGGATAGCCCTTGGGGCAGAGGAGTTCGGCGGTGTCTGGGTCGGTCACGATGGACCGGATCTTGTTGCGGATGAACTCGGCCGCCGCGTCGTTGGACCGACGGTCTATCACGATGTCGTCGAAGGTCTCGAAGAGGAACTCCCAGCCCCCGCGCTGCCAGTTCTCCTCGAAGATGCGCTCCCGTTCCTCGTCGGTGACGTCGTCGTACATGCGGCCGGCGGGAGAGAGGGCGAAGCCGAACACGTGGTTGCGCGCCTTGGTCCAGATCGAGTCGTAGTCCGCCCGGATCTGGGCGCGCTTCGCGTCGTCGAGCTCGTAGTTCTGGCCTGGTACGGCGTAGTTGGGCGTGCGCTGAAAGACGGTCAGTTCCGCAACCTCCTCGGCCACGACCGGGACCACCTGGATGCCAGTGGCACCGGTGCCGACCAGCGCGACCCTTTTGCCGGAGAGGTCAGCGCCCTCCTTGGGCCAGTCGGCGGTCAGCAGGATCTCCCCGCGGAACCGGTCCCGGCCCTCCCATTCGGGGACGACCGGGAGCGACAGGATGCCCAGACCGGTGATGAGGTAGGTGCAGGTGAACGTCTGACCGGTGTGGGTCACCACGGTCCATCGGTTCGTCGTGGAGTCGTGCCGCGCGCTGACGACGCGGGTGTTGAACTGGATGTCCGGCCGGAGGTCGAACTTGTCCGTCACGAATTTGAGGTAGTCGCCGACCTCGGTCCACTGCGGGTAACGCTCCTTCCAGTCCCAGGTGTCGAGGATCTCCTGGGAGAAGGAGAGGCAGTAGATGTGGCTCTCACTGTCGGTCCGCGCGCCGGGGTACCGGTTCCAGTGCCATGTGCCGCCGACGTCCTCGCCGGCGTCGAGGACGCGGGCCGAGAGCCCCAGCTTGTGGAGCTCGATCAGCATCCGGATGCCGGAGAACCCAGCGCCGACGACGAGGGCGTCGACGGTGTCACCGGCAGCGACGTTGTCCGACTGGTCCGAGAGCAACCCCCGGGGGCTGACGACGGACATCGCGGGTTGGTTCGACATTGATTCCCCTCCGGGGGCAGCGGCTGCAGCGCCGCACGCCCCGATGCCGTGCCTGTCGTGGCTTGTCGGCGACCACCGGGAGGTGGTGCCGCTCACACCAGGAACTGTGGCAGGGAGCCCCCCGGCGCCTCTTGGCTGGAAGAGCGCTATCGAGTTGTATCCGCGTGCTCATACCAGGCCCCACGGGATGGAGAACTCGTCAGCATCCTCGACAGCAGGCCCGGGGTCTCCGTGAGCCGTGATATCAGCCGGCGAGCGTGGTGCACATGTCCTATGGCAACGGCCCCATTGAGGGCGAACAGCAAGGTCGACTGCTCAGGCGACACGCGTACAGCGGAGCCGACTCCGCGCTGCTCCGTCGGCGCTCCCTACTCATCTGATCGACTACAGCCGCTTCTGCGTCAGATCCGATGATCTCACGACCCCATGGGGTCAGAGCCGGGCGACGGAGGTCTCGGCCAGGGCGTCCCAGTCGATCGAGACGCCCAGGCCAGGCCCCTCGGGTGCCACGGCGCACCCGTCTCCGTCGATCAGGACGTCTCCTGTGGTCGGGAAGTCGAACAGCGTCTCCGGCACGAGCAGCTCGTAGAAGTCCGTGTTCTTCACACTGAGGGCGATGGCGAGGTTGGCTGCGTTGAGCAGTGGGTTCACGTTGGCGTGGAGCTCGAGGTTGAGCCCAAACGCCTCACAGAGCCCTGCCGTCTTCTTCACCGCCCCCACGCCGCCCTTGAAGCACACGTCGGAGCGCACGATGTCGACGGCCCGGGTCGTGATGAACTCGGGTGTGGAGTACATGCCGCCCTCGTTGCTCTCCACTCCGCAGAGGGGAGTCGTGAGCTGGTCGGCGAGCCAGCGCAGGCCGTGGGCGTCCCAGTCGTGGATCGGCTCCTCGAACCAGTAGTAGTCGAGCGCGTCCAGGGCGCGCCCGACGCGCAGTGCCTGGCGCTGGTTGTATCCTCCCGCCGGGTCGAGCATCAGCGGCCAGTCCGGGCCGACGGCCTCGCGGACGGCCGTGCAGGTCTCGATGTCGAACTCGACCTCGCCCCGCGGGTGGATCTTGTAACCCGCCAGTCCGCGGCGCTGGTACTCAAGGGCCTCCGCGACGTACTCCTCCACTGTGTCCCGCGTCGGCGAGCTCGCGTAGGCGGGCAGGCGGCTCCGGTAGCCGCCGAGCAACTGGTACAGCGGGACGTCGAGGGTCTTGGCCCACAGGTCCCACAGCGCGACGTCGACGCAGCCGATGGCGAACTGGGGGAGGCGCCACAACCGGTTGCGCAGCCACATGTCCTGCCAGATCTGCTCAAGCATGCGGACGTCGCGGCCGATCAGGAAGGGCCGGATCAGTCCGGCGATGTAGTGCCCCAGGCCCAGCCCCCCCGCGACGGTGATGGACTCGCCGACGATGCCCTGCTCGCTCCGCACGGAGATCGCCACGGACTCGGCGATGTACTGGTTGATCGCCTGCCCACCGATCATGACGCTCCACTTGCCGGGTACCGGGGGAAGGCCGAACACCTCCACCCGGACGTCGACGATGCGGCTCGGCGCCGCGCCATCGAGCTTGGCGCGGATCTCGTTGTCTTCTGTCATGGTTCTCCTCCGTCAGTGGTCCGGGGTCAGACGATGTGGGACTCGTGCCGCACTGGCGAACCGTCGGTGAAGCGGTCCGCGGACAGTGGCGCGACGTCGACGAACGGGGCGCGATCGAGGTGCAGGTCGCGCACGACTTCGCCGACGGCGGGGGCCTGCAGGAAGCCGTGTCCAGAGAAGCCGGTCGCGTAGAGCAGGTTGCCGACCGTCGACGAGCGGCCGATCAGCGCGTTGTGATCCGGTGTCACCTCGTAGAGGCCGGCCCAGCCGTCGGTCAGGCCGACGTCGAGCAGGCCGGGCGCCCGCCGGGCCATCGCGTCGCCGAGCCGCGGCAGCCAGTCTTCGGTGTAGGTGTAGTCGAAGCCGGGTTCCTGGTCGGGGTCGGACATGCCGAGCAGGAGACCGCGCCCCTCCCGGTGGAAGTAGAAGGAGGTCGTGAAGTCGATGGTGAACGGCACCGTCGGCTCGAGGTCGGCCAGTGGTTCGGTGAATACGACCTGCCGCTTGACCGGCGTGACCGGCAACGGGGTGTCCGCCATGGCCCCGATGGCGGATGACCAGGCACCCGCGGCGCAGACCACCGCGTCCGCCGCGATGGAACCGCGGTCGGTGTGGACCGTGCGCACCTCGGCGCCCTGGACGTCCATGCCGGTGACGGTCACCCCCGTGATCAGCCGGGCGCCCTCCCGGCGTGCCGCCGTGGCGTAGCCGAGCACGACCGACTCGGGCGTGCAGTGGCCGTCGTCCGGGGAGAAGGCGGCGGCCAGCAGCCCGTCGGTGGAGATCCGCGGGGCCAGTCGCGCGGCCTCCGTGATATCGACCATGCGCGTGGTGACGCCGAGGTCGTTCTGCAGCGTGACGTCCCGCTCGAAGGCGGCGACGTCCTCCGGTCTGGACAGCAGGAACAGGTATCCGACCCGGTGCAGGTCGATCTCTTGCCCGGGGCGCTGGGAGAACCGGGCGAAGGCCTCTAGGCTGCGGGCCCCCAGCTCGATGTTGATCTGGTCGGAGAACTGGGCACGGACGCCGCCCGCGGCCTTGCAGGTCGAGCCCTGGCCGAGCTCGCCGCGCTCCAGGAGCACTACGTCGGTGACCCCGGCCTCGGCCAGGTGGAAGGCGATGCTGGTGCCGACGGCACCGCCGCCGACAACGACGACCTCGGCATGGGCGGGGAGTGCGGCTGGGGGCAATGCGGTCTCCTCGACGGGGGCGGGATGGCTCGTCGGGACCCATGCTGGGCAGCAGAACCTTTCACGTCCAGTCACAGTGTCTGAAGTTAAATGTTAAGGTTTCCTCGATGGATTGGACGAGCGTGCAGCTCCGGTCGCTCGTCGAGCTTCAGCGCCGGGGCACCGTGACCGCCGTGTCCGAGGCCCTCGGCTACACCCCGGGCGGGGTGTCGCAGCAGCTCGCCGCGCTGGAGCGGGCGACGGGCATGCCCCTACTGCGTCGGGTCGGGCGCCGGGTTGAGCTCACCGACGCCGGGGTGGTTCTGGCGGCCCACGCCCGGCACATACTCGACGTCGAGGCGGACGCCGTCGCCGCGCTCGAGCGGGACGCCGGGGAGATCGCGGGCACGCTGCGGATCGCGTTGTTCGCGTCCGCGGCGACGATCCTGCCGGTCATGCTCGCCCGCACCGCGGAGCTCCACCCGAGGCTCGACCTGCGGTGCCAGGAGATGGACGTCGACGACGTCTACGACGTGGTGTCCTCGCAGACCTTCGACGTTGCTGTGGGTCTCGACTACCCCGAGGTGCCGATCCGGCGCGACCCCCAGCTGCAGGTGGTGCGCCTGCTCCGCGAGCGGTTCGCGGTCGCGGCCCCGCTCGGGACACTCCCCGCGCACGAACCGTTCTCGCTCACGCGGACCGAGGGCCCCGGATGGATCCTGGCGTACGAGCGGACCCACTACGGACAGGCCTTTCGCGCGGCGCTCCGCAGGGCCGGGGTCGAGCCGCAGGTGCGCTACGAGGTCACGGACACCGCGGCGACCCTGGCGCTCGTCGAGGCGGGGGTCGGCATCGCGCCGGTCACCGACTTGATGCTCCGGCTGCGACCGGCACGGGTGGCGGTGCTGCCGCTGGTGGAGCCGGTGGAGCGAGACGTCGTGGCCGTGATCCGGAAGACCGCGCGGTCGCGGCCGTCGGTGGCGGCGCTCCTCGACGTGCTCACTGGTGCGGCAGCCGCGTGACCTCGACCAGGTGAGCCGAGGTGGGCATCGCGGCACGCAGAGCGCTGAGGACGACGGGCAGCAGCGGGTTGGTGTCGCCACGCCGATGCAGCACGTGCACTGTTCGCCGGGCCCCGGTCGCCGTCGCGGTGATCCGGGTGTCCGGGCGATGCCCGAGTGCGGGCACCATGGCGACCCCGCGGACGGCGACGACGAGCTCGCGGACGACGTCGTAGTCATCGCTGTGGTGAACGACGTTCGGCTCGAACCCGGCCGCGGCGCACCACCGCACGAGCGCGGTGGCCCCGTCGGAGGCGCGCCCGCTGGCGATCCAACGCCGGGTGGCGAGTTCGTGGGCCGACGGGGTGGTCTCCCGTTCCTCGGCCGGACGCAGGAGGAGCAGGTCCTCATGCAGCAGCGGTGTATCGACGAGTGCGTCCGGCCAGGACCGCGGCCGCAGGGCGTACTCGTAGACCAGCGCGATGTCGAGCTCGCCCGCGGCGAGCGGGTCGAGCAGCGCCGACGGCTCGCCCTCGGTCAGTATCACCTCCGCGTGCGGGTGCTTGGCTGCGACGGCGGCGAGGGCTCCCGGCACGATCCGCTCGCCCGCCGTGGGGAACGCGCCGATCCGGACCTGCCCGGCCTGCCCGTCCGCCCAGCGCCCTGCCTCGGCGCGCAGCTCCTCGACACCGGCCAGGATCCCGCGGGCCAGCTCGGCGATCCGGTGTCCGGCGGCGGTGACCCGGACCGCGTGGGCCTGGCGCTCGAAAAGCACCAGGCCGGTGTCCCGCTCCAGGGCGGCGACTTGCTGGGACACCGCGGACGGGGTGTAGCCGAGCTCGCGCGCGGCGAGAGCGAAGGAGCCGGTGGCGACCACGGCGTGCAAGGTCGCCAGGTGCTGGAGGCGGTACACAGGCCCAGTATTGCTGGTGCTCAGGATGAGAAACAATCGGACTGCTGGGGCTGGCGGACCGTCGGCGGGCTCGGCGATCGTGTCGGGATGCCGCCCACCGAGCCCGACCGCGGGCAGGAGCTGGTCACCGAACTTCGCAGGCGCGGGGTACCGGAGGCCTACGCCGACCCGTCCCGCCGCGCCCAGTACGCCTCCGACGCCTCCATCTACCGCCGTCCCCCGCTGGCCGTGGTGTTCCCTCGGAACCGCACCGAGATCGTCACCACGGTGGCGGTGTGCCGTGAACTCGAGATCACGGTCACCTGCCGTGGGGCCGGGACCAGCACATCCGGCCAGGCCGTCGGCTCGGGCGCGGTGCTCGACCTGTCCCGGCACTGCCACCGCCTCCTCGAGCTCGACCCCGAGCGGCGGGTCGCGCGGGTCGAGCCGGGTCTCGTGCTCGACGCACTGCAGTCCGCGGCGGCCCCGTACGGGCTCCGCTTCGGGCCTGATCCCTCCACCCACAGCCGCGCCACCATCGGCGGGATGATCGGCAACAACGCGTGCGGATCGCATTCCGTGGTGTGGGGTCGGACCTCGGACAACGTCCTCGAGCTCGAGGTTCTGACCTACCGCGGCGCGGTCCTCACCGTCGGGCCGATGGACCAGGCCGAGATCGACGCCGCCGTCACCGCGGGGGGCGAAGGGGGCGAGCTTGTCGCCAGGCTCGCGGCGTTGGCGCGAGCCAACCTCGCGACGCTGCGGACCCGCTTCGACCGGTTCCCACGGCAGGTGTCCGGCTACGGATTGGCCGAGCTCTTGCCCGAACGTCGCTTCGACCTGGCTCGCGCGCTCGTCGGGAGCGAAGGGACCTGCGCGGTCGTGCTCTCGGCGACGGTGCGGCTGGTCCCGGTCCCGGCGCACCGCGGCCTCGTCGTGCTCGGGTTCGCCGACGCGATAGCCGCCGCGGCGGCCGTCCCCGCGCTCATCGGCCGGCCTGGTCTGCAGGCTCTGGAGGGCCTGGACCGCGCGTTGACCGACATCGTCGTCCGCGCGGAGACGCGCAGGACGATCGCGACCCTTCCCGCGGGCGACGCGTGGCTGTTCGCCGAGCTCGGTGGCGCGCCCGACGAGGTGGCCGAGCGGTCCCGCGAGCTCGTCGCGGACGCCGCTCGACACGACGGCCACCGAGGTCACGAGATCGTCGCCGATCCCGTCCGGGCGGCCGGGCTCTGGCGGATTCGCGAGGACGGGGCCGGGCTCGCCACCCGCCTGCCCGACGGCAGTGAGGCGTGGCCGGGCTGGGAGGACGCCGCGGTCCCTCCTGCCGCGCTCGCGGACTACCTGCGTGACTTCACCGCACTGCGCGACCGCTTCGGCTACTCGGGCCCGGTGTACGGCCATTTCGGTGAGGGCTGCCTGCACGTCCGAATCGACTTCGACTTCGCCACTCACGAGGGCGTGGCCCGGTTCCGCGAGTTCGTCACCGAGGCCGCCCGGTTGGTCACCCGCCACGGCGGATCGCTGTCCGGTGAGCACGGTGACGGGCGCTCCCGCTCCGAGCTGTTGGCGCTGATGTACCCGCGCGAGGTGCTGGACCTGTTCGCGGCGTTCAAGGTGGCCTGGGACCCCGACGGCGGGCTCAACCCCGGTGTGATCACCGACCCGCGTCCACTCGACAGCGACCTTCGGGTTGACCCGGCCCGGCGGTCGCTGCCATTGGCCACCGTGCTGCCCTTCCACGCCGACGGCGGCGACCTCGACCGTGCGACCCGCCGGTGCGTCGGGGTCGGGAAGTGCCGGTCGGCGGAACCACGGGGCGGGGTGATGTGCCCCAGCTACCGCGCAACCGGCGACGAGCGCGACTCCACCCGGGGCCGGGCTCGGGTGCTGTACGAGATGACCCAGGGCGAGGTGATCACCGCCGGCTGGCGGTCGACTGAGGTCCGCGACGCCCTCGACCTGTGCCTGTCCTGCAAGGGCTGCAGCTCGGACTGTCCCGTCGGGGTCGACATCGCCTCCTACAAGTCCGAGTTCCTGCACCACCACTACCGCGGCCGGGTCCGACCGGCCTCGCACTACTCGATGGGCTGGCTGCCCGCATTGTCCCGGGTCGCCGCGCTGGCCCCCCGGCTGGCCAACCGTGTGCTCGGCTCCCGGCTCGCACCAGTGCTGAAGCGGGCAGGTGGGATCGCTCCCGAACGGCAGCTCCCGCGGTTCGCCGCGCGGACCTTCCTGGCGGAGTTCGCCGAACGCACTCCCCGAGGAGCCGGGGAACGGGGCCCGGTGCTGCTGTGGGTGGACTCCTTCGACAACCACTTCAGCCCCGAGGTGCTCCATGCCGGCGTCGCGGTGCTGGAGGACGCGGGCTACCGGGTCGAGGTACCCCCGGGGGTGCAGTGCTGCGGACTGACCTGGATGACGACCGGCCAGCTCGGCGTCGCCCGGCGGGTGATGGCGCGCACGCTGCGGTCGTTGGCCGGTGCGCTCGCGCAGGGCGCCCCGATCGTCGGACTGGAGCCCAGCTGCACCGCCGCGCTGCGCACCGACCTGCCGGAGCTGCTCGACGGCGACCCGGCCGCGCGTCGCCTCGCAGGCGCGGTCCGGACCTTCGCCGAGCAGCTCCAGGAGCACACCCCCGGCTGGACACCGCCACGGGTCGCCGGGTCCGCCGTCTCACAGACGCACTGCCACCAGCACGCGACCGTGGGATTCGGCGCGGACGCGGGTCTCCTCGCCGCCGCAGGTGTCGACAACCGGGTGCTCGACACGGGGTGCTGCGGCCTCGCGGGCAACTTCGGATTCGAGCGCGGGCACTACGAGGTGTCACGGACGATCGCCGAGCAGGGGTTGTTGCCGGAGGTGCGCGCCGCGGCCCCGGACACGGCCGTGCTGGCCGACGGCTTCAGCTGTCGGACCCAGATCGCGCAGGCCGGTGACCGGCGCGCGATCCACCTCGCGCAGCTCCTGGCGTCCGGGCTCGCGGAGTAGGCCACGAGGCCGGGAACCCGCGCGAGGTTCCCGGCCCGGACTGCGGTCAGGGACGGGGCAGCCGTCCCATGCTCTCCATCGCCGCGCGCACGCGGTCCTGCGCGATCGCCCGTCCGGCCTCGTGCGGCGTGCTGTTGCGTCGGGCCGACTCCGCCAGGACCAGCACGGTGTTGGACCGCAGCTTGTCCGAGATCGAGTCGAACACCTCGTCGGTGGTGGTCCGGAAGCCCGAGTAGCGGGCGTCCATCGCGAACGCTGCGGCGATCACGCCACCGGCGTTGGCGATGAAGTCCGGCACCACCGTGATCCCGCGATCCGCGAGGACCTTCTGAGCCGCCGGGCTGGTCGGGAGGTTCGCGCCCTCGACGACGAGCGGCGCCTTGAGCGCCCCGGCGGTGTCGACGTCGATCACGTCCTGCAGTGCGGCCGGCACCAGGACGTCACAGTCGACGACCAGCTCCGCCCCGCCCACGAGCCGCGTACCGGCGCTGGACCGGGTGACGAACGCGTCACCATGCTCGGCCCGCTCGGCATCCAGCGTCCCGACGTCGAGCCCGTCGGGATGGTGCAGCGCACCGTACGCGGTGGACACGGCGACGACGGTCGCGCCCAGCTCGGCGAAGCGGCGGGCGGCGGCCGATCCGACCGCGCCGTAGCCCTGGAGGGCGACCCGCGCCCCAGCGAGCGGTCGGCCGGCCACCGAGGCCGCCGCGGCGGCCGCCTCCGCCACCCCGAACCCGGTCACCCCGATCTCGTCGTAGGCCACCCCACCGAGGTGGGTCGGGGTGCCGACGGCGGCTCCCCGGTCGCCGAGCTCGTCCTGGATGATTGCCGCGTCGTCCTCGGTGAGGCCCATGTCGAGACCGAACACGTACTCGGCCGGGACCTCGTTGGACAGTGCCCTGGCGAACGCGCGCAGCACCGCCTCCTTGTCCGGGGCGGTCGGGTCGCCGACGATCCCGGCCTTGGCGCCGCCGAAGAACAGATCGACGCCCGCCCACTTCCAGGTCATGTTGCGCGCCAGCCGCGCGACCTCCGGGACGGTCACGGTCGGCGCCATCCGGGTGCCGCCCTTGCCCATCCCGCGGGCGGTGTTGTCGATGACCAGCACACCCTTCATGCCGGTGCGCCGGTGCGCCACCACCACGACCTTCTCCGGGCCCCAGTCGTCGACCAGGTCCAGCGCGTTCGTCATCGGTGGTCCGTCCTCATGATCGTGGTGGGTCGGGCGAGTGCGGCGGCGGCGACGAGGTCCTGCCACGGCATCCCGGTGCCGGTGAACAGCCGGGGCCGATCGGTCGGGAGGACCACTCGACCCGTGACGACGTCGGCCAGCGTCAGCAGGTCGGACTCGGCGATCGCCCCCTCGGCCAGCGGGAGGACGACGTCACCGTTCTCCCGCAGCGCGCTCTGCCGTGACTCGACGACCACGGAGCTCCGGGCGGCGAGCGCGGTGTCGACCTCCCGGGTGTCGGGAGTGTGGCTGCCGATGGCGACCACGACGGCGTCCGGTCGCACCGCGTCGCCCGCGAACAGGGGGGTGGCCGAACCAGTGGTACAGATGACCAGGTCCGCCTTCGCGACCGCCTCGATCCCGGCCGGTCGGACGCCGGCGTCGGGCCCGCCGAGGGACCTGGCGAGCGCGGCGACCCGTTCGGGGGTCCGGCCGATCACGTCCAGCCGGGCGGCGCCTGTCGTGGCCAGCAATGCGTAGGAGTGCGCGGCACCCTGGACCCCGGTGCCGAGCAGGGCGACCCGCTCGACCGGCTTCGTCGCGAGGTGGCGCACGGCCAGCGCCGAGACCGCGGGGGTACGCACGGCGGTGAGCGCCGCGCCGTCGAGGATCGCCGTGGGAGTGCCGCCGTCCGCCTCGAACAGCACGTAGATGCCTTGCACCAGGGGTAGCCCCCGGCCTGGGTTGTCCTCGGCGAGGGTGATCAGCTTGGCACCGGTCCAGCCGGGCATCCGCGACGGCATGAGCAGTAGCTCGCACCCCTCGGCGGTGACCCGGGACCGCGGTGGGTCCGCCTCTGGGTCCAATCCAGCGCGCAATGCCTGCTCCAGGGCATCGACCATGGACCTCCAGCCGGGCGGTCCCATCTCGGCCGCGTCCGGGACGCTCGTGGTGAGGGATGTGTCCACGTACCTCGCCTCGCAGTAAGCAGTAATCGATTACCGACGGTGAGAGTAGACTCGGACGCGGTCGGGTTGTCAACGCGCGGAGCGCCGCGTAGGCGAGGACGGTGTGCTGGTGGACGGCTTTGCTGGCGAACGCCCACTCGTCCGCGCCACCCTCAAGGATCAGGCGATGGCTGTCGTTCGGCGGGCCATGGTGGCGGGCGAGGTTCAGCCCGGCCAGATCTTCTCGGCGTCGGCCCTGGCGCAGCGGCTCGGTGTCTCCAACAGCCCAGTGCGCGATGCGATGATGGAACTCGTGCACGGCGGCATCATGGAGGTGGTCCCGAACCGGGGGTTCCGCATGGTCGTGTTCGACGAGCACGACCTGGCCGAGGTCTACCAGCTGCGCCGGATGCTGGAGGTGCCCGCGATGGGCATGCTGGCGCGGACGGGCGTGGGCGGGAGCGAGTCCGCGCTGCGCGAGAGCGTCGAGTTGTGCGCGCAGGCGGCGCGCGCGGGCGACAGCAGCGAGTTCCTCGTGCACGACCGCGCCTTCCACCTGGCCCTGCTCGGGCTGCTGGGCAACGGGCGCCTGGTGACGACCGTGGACCGGCTGCGCGACCAGACCCGGATCGCCGGGATGCGAATCCTGCGCGAGCAGGCGGCGCTGGTCCGCTCCGCCGCCGAGCACGGCGACCTGCTGGACGCGATCATGGCCCGCTCGCCCGAGGACGCCGAGCGGGTCATGGTCGAACACATGGCACACGGCCGGGGCACCTGAGCGGCGCCCGCGATCAGCTCCCGCTCGTCCGCCGCCCCGGCGCGGCGTGTCGCCCGGCCAGGCCGTCCAGCGGCGGGTCGCCGTCGCCGACGATCCGTCCGACATGGTGGATCGCGGCGAGGCAGGCCCGCAGGATGGGCCGCTGGGCGGTGTCCGCCCGGACCACGGTGAGGATCCGCCTGCGCAGGTCGGGGTCGCTGAGCCTGCGCAGCTTCACGGCGGCGACGGTGTCGATCGCGGCCCGGCGGGGAAGCAGGGCGACACCCTCCCCTCGCGCGACGACGGCGGCCAGCAGGAGCAGGTCGTCGGTCTCCCAGCGCACCATCGGCTCGAAGCCGACGGACCGGCAGGCGTAGCGGGTGGCCAGGCCGCAGGCGGCGTTCGCGGGCGGCAGCACCCACTCCCGGTCGTGCATCGCGGCGAGCGACGGTCGTTCGGGCAGGTCGTCCTCCGCGCTGCTGACGAGCACGAGCGACTCGGTAAGCACCTCCTGCGCCACGAGGTGGGTGGGCATCGGCACCGGAACGTGGTCGTAGACGTCGATGACCGCGAGGTCGAGGCTGCCGGCGACGAGCGCCTCCAGGCTCTCCGACGGCTCCAGCGTGGACACGCCCATGGTGACCCGCGGCGCGCTGCGGGCGAGGACCGTGATCGCGGGAAGCAGCAGTGCGGCCGCACCCGAGGCGATCGATCCGACCTGGACCCGGCCCGCGGTCTCCCCGTTGAGCTGCGACATCGCCGTCGCGGTCTGCTCCAGCAGGCGCACGACCTCCTCGGCGCGCTTGAGCAGCTCCAGGCCGGCCCCGGTCAGCGCCACCCCGCGGTGCTGCCGTTCCACGAGGGGGACGCCGCACTCGTCCTCCAGGGCGGACACCTGCTGAGACACCGCCGATGGGGTGAGAAGCATGGCTCGGGCGGCCGCGGAGATGCTGCCGCGGCGGGCCACCTCCACGAACGTGGCGAGCTTGCGGGCGTCGGGCAGCGTGGGCGGCACCGGGCCGATTACAGGTATTAGATTTTCTGAAGTCAAGCCCGATCTTGGCATCAGGCACACCAGAATCCCCTCATTCGACCGTGCCCACGGCCGGTGATGAGCCTTCCCGAACACGTGAGGTGGTCACATGCGACCAGTACTGAGCCTCGTCGGACTCGTGGCCGCGGCCACTCTGGTGGCGGGCTGCGGGGCCACGTCGAACACGGCGTCGTCCGGCTCGTCCTCCCCGGCGACGGACAGCGGCGGCCAGATCAGCGTCTTCGCCCCTCCCTCGTACATGGCGCCGGAGGAGACCGACGGCTTCGCCGCCCAGTTCCCGAGCTACTCGATCAAGGTCCTCCCGATGACCTCGACGTCGAGCGCTCCGCAGGTCATCAACCAGAACCCGGACAACTACGACGTCGCGTGGCTCGACACGGCGTCGGGCCCGCAGATGGCCCAACAGGGTGGCCTGGCGACCTTCAACCCGGCGAACGTCCCGAACCTCCAGTACGTGGACCTCGCGAAGTGGGTCTCCCCCGAGGCGCTGGCGGGCTTCCCGAAGGACTCCTGCGTCCCGACGGACGTGCTCAAGGAGGGCTTCGTCTACGACTCGAGCGTCATCGCGGAGCCGATGACGAGCTGGTCGGACTTCTTCCGGGTGGCCCAGGAGCACCCGGGCAAGGTGTTGTACACCAACTCGCCCCGCGACGCGTTCTCGGCAGCGCAGATCGCGCTCGGCATCGACCCCAACACCGAGGACCCCGACCTCCTGACCAAGGCCCAGGACCTGCTCAAGCAGTTCAAGCCCACCGTGCTCTCGTTCGACAACGTCAACGTGACAAACGCCTTCCTCAACGGTTCCGTCGTGATGGGCTTCAACTACGACGGCGTGGCCGGGTCGCTCCTCAAGTCCGACCCGAACCTCAAGTGGGTCACCCCGTCGGACGGCTCCGCGACGTTCGTCCAGATGTACTGCCTGCTCAAGGGCGGACAGGGCATGGCCAACGGCATCGAGAAGTGGTTCAACCACGTGTTGACCCCGTCGGTCGCCGTGAAGCACACCGAGAAGACCGGGCTCGCCAGCCCCGAGGCGGACGCCGTGTACCCACTGCTGAGCGGCGACCTCGCCTCCATCGCCACCGCACCCCAGTACGAGCCCGCCGCGAAGCCCGTGACCCTCGCCCCGGTCTCGCCCCAGACGACGGCGCTCATGAACCGGATGTGGCAGGAGGTGATCTCGGGATGACGGCCATCGAGCTCAGCAGGCTGCATCGCCGCTATGGCGAGGCGACGGCTGTGAAGGAGCTGGACCTCGTCATCGACGACGGCGAGTTCTTCTCCCTGATCGGGCCGAGCGGGTGTGGCAAGACGACGACGCTGCGGATGATCGCCGGCCACGAGCAGCCCACCTCCGGCACGATCCGCGTGCACGGCCGGGATGTCACCCGCGTGCCCGCGCACCGCAGGCCCGTGCAGACGGTCTTCCAGAACTACGCCCTGTTCCCGCACCTCGACGTCTACCGCAACGTCGCATTCGGCCTGGAGGAGGCCCGGATCCCGAAGCGCGAGGTCCGGGCCGCAGTGTCCGACATGCTCGACATCGTGCATCTCGGCGGCCGTGGCAGCGCGATGCCGGGCGAGCTCTCTGGCGGCCAGCAGCAGCGGGTCGCCCTCGCCCGGGCCCTGGTGCTGCGGCCCGAGGTCCTGGTGCTCGACGAGCCGCTGGGAGCGCTCGATCTCAAGCTCCGCAGGCAGATGCAGACGCTCCTGCGCACCGTCCAGCGGGAGGTGGGGATCACCTTTGTGTACGTGACGCACGACCAGGAGGAGGCCTTCTCCATGTCGACGCGGGTCGGCGTGATGAACGGCGGCGAGCTCGAGCAGGTCGGGACGCCGCAGGCGGTCTACCAGCAGCCCGCGTCGCAGTTCGTCGCGGACTTCGCAGGCGCGTCGAACATGGTCCCGGTCGTCGTGCAATCCCTCGGCCCGGGCGCCTACCGCGCCCGGGTCGAGGAGAGCGGCCTCGAACTCGAGGCGTGCGGGCCCGCTGGGCTCGCGGGATCGGCCGCGCACATGGTGCTGCGGCCCGAGTCCCTGCGACTCGTCGATGCCGACGCAGACGGTGCGGTGGCCGCAAAGGTGGTCGACGCCGCGTACCGCGGCCCCGACAGCGCCGTCGTCGTCGACACCGCCGAGCTCGGCAGGCTCAGCGTCCTTCTGCACAACGACGTCGAGCTCGACATCGCCCCGGGCGCGGCGGTCGGCGTCCGCCTTCCCCGCCGTGGCCCCTGGCTGGTGGGTGCCGTGACGCCCGGGGGCGGCGAGGCGGCCGCCGACGGCGAGGCCGCGGCGCTCGCTGCCGAGCTGAGCCTCGACACACCGAGCCTGCGATGAGCAGCACCAGCGTCCTCACCGAGGAACGGCCCCCGGAGGTCCCGCCGCGGCCCACCCGGGCCCGGCTCGTCGGCTGGTTGCCCGCGATGCCGACGCTGCTGCTCTGGGCGCTATGCTCCCTCGCCCCCGTGGCCGTGCTGGTCGCCTACTCGTTCGGCCAGACGGACCTCGTCACCTACCGGCTCGTCCTCGGCTGGACCCTCGCCAACTACCAGTCCCTCGCGGAGTCCTTCTACCTGGCGCCGATCCTGCGGTCGGTGGGGCTCGCGGCCGGGACGACGGTGCTCTGCGCCCTGGTCGCCTTCCCCGTCGCGTACTTCGTCAGCCGCACGCGCGGCCGGTTGCGCGTGGTCCTACTCGCCTGCGTCGTCATCCCCTACCTGACCAGCTTCGTCGTGCGTGCCTACGCGTGGCTCGACCTGCTCAGCTCGGCCGGCCCGATCAGTGACGTGCTGAACTCCCTCGGCATCACCCGCAACGGCCTGACCATCGCGTACTCGCCCACCGCGATCGCCATCGTGCTGGTGTACGCGTACCTGCCGCTGATGGTGCTGCCGATGTTCGTCGCCCTCGACCGGCTCGACCTCTCGCTGCACACGGCGGCGTCGGACCTGGGGGCGAACGGCAGACGGACACTGCGGCGGGTGACGATCCCGCTCGCCAAGCCCGGCATCTACGCGGGCTGCCTGCTCGTGTTCATCCCGGCGCTGGGCGAGTACACCGTGCCCGCCATCGTGGGCGGCGGGCGGACGCTGATGTTCGGCAACATCATCGCGGACCAGTTCCAGGGCACAGGGGATTACTCGCTGGGCGCGGCGTTGTCCACGTCGCTGACCGCGATCGTGCTGTTGTGCGTGGTCCTGCTCCGCGGGCGCACCCAGAACGTGACGTTCCAGGGCGGGCTCGTCAGGGGTGGCCGCGGCGGGGCCGTGCGCCGCTCACCGTTCCTGGCCGCGTGGACCGCACTGGTCATCGCGTTCCTGTTCCTGCCGATCCTGACCGTGTTCGCCAACGCGTTCAACCGCGACGACACGCTGGCGGGCTGGGGCGGCTTCACCTTCCAGTGGTTCGGCAGCGCCCTGACCGACCAGGCGGCGGTCGGGGCGGCCGTGACGTCGCTGCAGGTCGCGCTCCTCTGCGTCGTCATCACGCTGGCGATCACGGTGCCCGCCGCGCTGTGGGCGCGGAGCGCCTCGCGTCGGGGTCAGGCTCTGCTCGACGTCTCGACGTACATGCGCATCGCGCTCCCCGAGGTCGTCTTCGCGGTGGGCCTGTTCATCCTCTTCCGCCGACTCGACCTGCCCCTGGGGCTGATGGGGATCGTCCTCGGGCACGTGGTGCTGGCCTCGGCCTTCGCCTTCGTGATCGTCCAGACCCGGCTCGCGACGATGGACACCACCCTGGAGCAGGCGGGGAGCGACCTGGGCGCCACGCCTGCCCGGGTCTTCCGCCGCGTGACCCTCCCGCTGATCACGCCCGCGGTCGTCGGCGCGGGGGTGCTCACCTTCTTCGTCTCGGCGGACAACGTGCTGACCTCGCTGTTCATGGGCGCGGGGAACGTGGTCACGCTGCCCGTCTACATCATGAGCCAGGTGAAGTTCAGCGTGTCGCCCGCTACGAACGCGATCGCCCTGCTGTTCGTGCTGGCGGTCATGCTGGTCATCGCGGCCGGTGGCGTCGTGGTGGCGGCGGGTAGGGTCCGCCGCCGGTCGAAGGACGTGGACGCGCTGTGACGACGGTCCCCACCTGGGAACTGCGGGCCCGGTTCGCCCGCAGCCTCTCGGAGATGTACGGGCGCGAGGTGCCCGCTTACACCACGCTCGTCGAGGTGTCCGCTCAGGTCAACCGTGATGTGATCAGCCGGGACGGCACCGCCGCCGAGAGGTTCGGCTCGATCGAGCGTGTCACCGCCGAGCGGCACGGCGCCATCCGGGTCGGCACTCCGCAGGAGCTCGCTCAGGTGGCTCGGGTGTTCGGGGGGCTCGGCATGCACCCGGTAGGCTTCTACGATCTGCGGGAGGCCGCTGCCAGCGCCGTCCCGGTCGTGTCGACGGCGTTTCGGCCCGTCGACGCCGACGAGCTCGCCCGCAACCCCTTTCGGGTCTTCACCTCCGTGCTCACCACGGCCGACCCGCGGTTCTTCGACGACGACCTCCGCGCGGAGGTCGAGGCGTTCCTCGCCGGCCGGGTGCTCTTCGGAGAGGACCTCCTGGAGCTCGCGGACCGGGCCGAGCACGAGGGCGGCCTGCCTGCCCGCGTGGCCGACCGCTTCCTGGGTCTGGCGGTCGGCGCGTTCGAGCTCTCGGCTGCGCCGGTGGACCGCGCCTGGTACGAGCGGCTGGAGCGGGTGTCCTCGGTGGCCGCGGACATCGGCGGCGTGAGCAGCACCCACATCAACCACCTGACCCCGCGGGTGCTCGACATCGACGAGCTGTACCGGCGGATGGTGGCGCGCGGCGTCACGATGATCGACGCCATCCAGGGCCCGCCGGACTGGGAGGGGCCGGATGTGCTGCTGCGTCAGACCTCGTTCCGGGCGCTGGCCGAGACCCGCGCGATGCGCGAGCCCGACGGGTCGGTCGTGCCGGGAGCGTTGCGGGTCAGGTTCGGCGAGGTCGAGGCCCGCGGGATCGCGCTCACACCGGCTGGCCGAGCCCGCTACGACGATCTGCTCCGCCGGATCGACGCGCTACTCGCGGCCGAGCCGAGCCGAGCGCGTGCCGACGTGGCGCGGGAGCTGTGGCGCGAGAGCTGGCCCGCCACCGAGCGCGGTCTCCTGGCCGAAGGGCTGGCGTACTTCACCTTCGAGGTCGCGGCGGGGCACCCACCCGGGCGTCCGCCCGTCGAGTCGCCCGTCGCCCTCCTCGACGGCGGCTGGGTCACCGCGACCCCGATCGTCTACGAGGACTTCCTGCCCCGCTCCGCGGCGGGGATCTTCCAGTCGAACCTGTCGGGCGAGGGCACCCGGCACCGCTCCCGACGCGGTGCCGACCACGACGCCGCCTGGATGTCGGCGGCCATCGGCCGCGCCGTCCACGACCCGTTCAGCCTCTACGCCGCCCAGCAGGCCCGGTCCCTCGACCGTGTCGCCGTGGCGTTCGTCTCGGCCGGGCGTTGAGCCGCCACAAGAATGGAGAGAGCATGAGTACCCCCACCCCGTCGACGGTCGAGGGGCTCCGCGACCACGCCCACGCCGCGCTGCGCGCGGTCGGCGCCACCGTGCCGGACGGCAGCGGTCTGATCGCACGGTCGCCCATCGTCGGAGAGTCATTGTTCGGTCTGCGAGCTGACACCCCGGGCGACGTCGGCCGCGCGGTCGCCGAGGCCGCCGACACCTTCGCGGAGTGGCGCGCGCGGCCCGCACCCGCACGTGGCGAGCTGGTCCGCGTCCTCGGCGAGCTGTTGCGCGAGCACAGGTCCGACCTGGCCGACCTGATCACCATCGAAGTCGGCAAGATCCGCTCCGAGGCCCTCGGCGAGGTCCAGGAGATGATCGACGTCTGCGAGTTCGCCGTCGGTCTGTCCCGGCAGCTGCACGGCCGCACCATCGCGTCCGAACGGCCCGGCCACCGTCTCGCCGAAACCTGGCACCCGCTCGGGGTGGTGGGGGTCATCTCGGCGTTCAACTTCCCGGCCGCAGTGTGGTCGTGGAACACGGCCATCGCGCTGGTCTGTGGCGACACCGTGGTGTGGAAGCCCAGCGAGCTGACCCCGCTGACCTCGATCGCCGCCGCCCACCTGCTTGATCGAGCCATCGAGCGCGTCGGAGCGCCCGCTGCGGTGCACCGACTGGTCCTGGCCGACCGGTTGGGCGGTGAGCGGCTAGTCGACGACCCCCGCGTAGCGCTGGTGAGCGCGACCGGGTCCACCCGCATGGGACAGCAGGTCGGACCACGGGTCGCCGCCCGCTTCGGGAAGTCGCTGTTGGAGCTGGGCGGCAACAACGCCACGGTGGTCACGCCGTCCGCCGACCTGGACCTGGCGCTGCAGGGGATCGTCTTCGCGGCCGCCGGCACCGCGGGTCAGCGCTGCACCTCGCTGCGTCGGCTCATCGTGCACCACACCGTGGCCGACGAACTCGTCGACCGCCTGGTCGCCGTGTATGGCAGGCTGCCGATTGGCGACCCGTTCGTCGAGGACACCCTGGTCGGTCCGCTCGTGGACGAGCGGGCGGGCGAAGCGATGGCTGCGGCGCTGGAGCGGGCCCAGGCCGACGGGGGCAAGGTCGTCGCGGGTGGGGGGCGGCGGGAGTACGGGGGTGGCGTCTACGCCGAGCCTGCGATCGTCCGGATGCCTGCCCAGACCGACGTCGTGCGCGAGGAGACCTTCGCCCCGATCCTCTACGTCCTCACTTACGACGCGTTCGAGGAGGCGGTCGCGCTGCACAACGACGTCCCCCAAGGGCTATCGTCGTCGATCTTCACTCGTGACCAGCAGGAGGCCGAGCGGTTCCTGGCCGCCGACGGCTCGGACTGTGGCATCGCCAACGTCAACATCGGCACCTCGGGCGCCGAGATCGGCGGCGCGTTCGGCGGAGAGAAGGCGACCGGCGGCGGTCGCGAGTCCGGTTCGGACTCCTGGAAGGCCTACATGCGCCGAGCGACGAACACCATCAACTACTCGGGCAATCTCACACTCGCACAGAACGTCAGCTTCTTAACCTGACGATGCCGGCGCGGGACCGGGTCCTGACCTCAAGCCCCATGGGATCCCACGCGCTATCCCCGGCAATTTCGAGGCTGTGCAGCGGGCTAGCAGGGTGAGAGTCATAGATCGGCGAACATGACAACCCGGGCGGTCTTCACCGTTCCGTGGCCGAGCTCAACGCCGACGTCCGCGCCTGGATCGACAACCCCAACCCCTGCGTCTGGACCAGGACCGCCGAGGAGATCACGGCCGACGTCGCCAACCACCGCCGGAGGCTTGAAGGCTCAGGACGCTAGTACCGCACGTCGCTCTGCAGGAGCGGTGGGTAGACCTCGGACGCCTCGCCGTCGACCGTGGTGCCCGCGAACTGCAGCATCGCCCGCATCGACCCGTGCATCGGCGCGGGGTAGTCCAGGGTCGGTGCCGACAGGTCGTCGAGCCGGGTGCGCTGCGCGTCCGTGAGCTCGACGTCGAGTCCCTCGAGGTTCTGCTCGAGGTGCCCGACCCGGCGGGCCCCGAGGATCGGCACGACGGTGCCGGGCCGGGTGCGCAGCCAGGCGAGGGCGACGGCGGCGGAGGTGGTGTCGAGCTCCTCGGCGACGGCCGCGACCGCCTCGATCACCGCGTACTCCCGCTCGTCCGGCTGCCCGACGAAGGCGGTGCGTGCGGAGTCCCCGACCGCGGCCCCCCGGCGGTACTTGCCGGACAGGAAGCCGTTGCGCAGCGGGCTCCACGGCACCAGCGCCAGGCCCTGGTCCCGCGCGAACGGCGCGATCTCGCCCTCGACGGTCCGCGCGAGCAGCGAGTACTCGACCTGCAGCGCGATCAGCGGCGTCCAGCCCGCGAGCAGCGCCCGCGTCTGGGCCTGGGCGGTGACCCAGGCCGGCACGTTGGAGAAGCCGAGGTAGCGGACCTTCCCGGCCCGCACGACGTCGTCGAGGGTCCGCATCGTCTCCTCGATCGGGGTGTGCCGGTCCCAGTTGTGCAGCCAGTACAGGTCGAGGTGGTCGGTGCGCAGCCGCCGTAGGGACTCGTCGAGCTGGGCGAGGATCGCGGACCGGCCCGCACCGCCGCCGTTGGGGTTGCCGGGGAAGAGGTTGGCGAAGAACTTGGAGGCGACGACGACGCGGTCCCGCCGCCCCGGGGCCGCGGCCAGCCAGTCGCCGAGGATCTTCTCGGAGTGACCGTTCGTGTAGAAGTTCGCGGTGTCCACGACGTTCCCGCCGTGGGCGACGTAGAGATCGAGGATCTTCTCGGACTCCTCGACGCTGCAACCCGCGCCGCCTGCATCCTCGCCGAAGGTCATGGCGCCGAGTGCGAACGGGCTGACCCGCAGCCCGGAGCGGCCGAGGGTGACGTAGTGGTCGAGTGGCACGGGGCCTCCGCAGGTCGTCGGGACGAGGTGTCCAGCAAAGCCTCCGCGGGCCCTCGCGGAGTAGACCGATCCCGCCCACCTCATGCACGATCCGCTCATCTTCCGCAGGATCGGGTTGTCATAGCCTGCCCCGGGGTGCTTGCGTGCACCTGTGCAGAACACGGCGTCCGAGCTCCTCACCGAATTGTGCGCGCTCATCGACGCGCATGCCGGGGCGGGTGTCGCGACCGCCGTCGACGGCCTGCTGCTCGGCCGGGCGAGCGGCGGCGTGGAGCCGGAGCACAGCCTCACCGAGCCGCTGCTGGTGATCATGGCGCGGGGCGGCAAGCGCCTGCTGCTCGGCGATCGCGTGCACGAGTACCGGGCGGGCGAGCTGTTGCTGGTCACCGCCACCCTGCCCGTGACGGGCCACTTCTTCGACGCCACACCCGAGGCGCCCGCGCTGGCCCTCGCACTCGTGCTGCGCCCGTCGCTGATCGCGTCCCTGTCGCTGGAGGCACCCGCCCCGCCCCGGACTCGGCGGGACGTCCCGAGCCCCGCCGTCGCGACCGGGCCCGTCGACACCGACCTGCTCGACGCCGTGGGGCGGATGCTGCGCCTGCTCGACCACCCCGCCGACGCGCCGGTGCTCGCCCCGCTGATCGAACGGGAGATCCTCTGGCGGGTGCTGACCGGCCCGCACGGCGGAGTGCTCCGCGAGATCGGGCAGACCCGCAGCAGCCTCTGGTACGTCGGCCGCGCGATCGCCTGGCTGCGCGAGAACTACGCCGAGCCCGTCCGGATCGAGGACCTCGCCGCCCGGGCCGGGATGAGCCCGTCGACCTTCCACCGACACTTCCGCGCGATCACCGCGCTGAGCCCGATCCAGTTCCAGAAGCGCATCCGGCTGCAGGAGGCCCGGTCCCTGCTGGTGGCGCGGCCGGACGACGTCGCCGGGGTCGGGCACCTCGTCGGCTACGACAGCCCCTCCCAGTTCAGCCGGGAGTACCGGCGCCTGTTCGGGATGCCCCCGGGCCAGGACGCCGCGCGGCTGCGGGCGACGACCCCGCGCGAGACCGGGCGGTCGCTGCCCTGACCCGCGCGGAGCAGGATCGGGCCCAGGGGAGACGCCACGGCACGGCCCGCCCGCCCGAGGTCGCCTCGGCCGGACGGACCACTCGCGCCCGGTCGTGCGGCGCCCGTGCGCCGGAGGGGCCACTGTTCGACCCCGGCGGCTGTGTGCTCGACCGACCCGGCGGGACACCACTACCCCGAGGCCGGGGCCGGTCAACCCTGTCGCCTCAGAGCAGGCCCTGCGCCCGCGCGGCGTGGACCGCGGCCGTGCGGTTGCCGACCTCGAGCCTGCGCATCGCGCTGCGTAGGTACGCCTTGACGGTCTCCGGGCTCAGGTTCAGGGCCTCGGCGGCCTCCCGGTTGCTCTTGCCGACGGCGATGAGGCGCAGCAGCTCGATCTCCCGCGGAGCGAGGTGGACCGCGGTGCCGGCCGTTGCCGGGTCCGCCGTCGGGACGCCCGTCGTCCCGGCCAGCTCGGCGGCGATCCGCCGCAGGCGGGCCCGGACCACGGGGTCCGCGGTGGTGCGCGCGATCTCGGCGAGCTCGTCCACGGCGGCATCGATCCGCGCGGCGCCCGAGGGGAGCGGCCGCGCCGTCAGCGACTGGATCTCGCGCTCCACGGTGCCCGCGAAGGCGCTCGCCCGCTGCACCGCGACGTCGCCGATCGGCCGGTCCGCCCGCACCGCCCCGTAGACGATCCCGCCGATGTGCCCGTGCACGCGGATCGGCAGCGCGACGACCGACTTGATCTTCTCGTGGTGCACGACGTGGCGGTCGAAGTCGTGGGTGATCGCGGTGGTCGTGGCGTAGTCGTTGACCCG
Organism: Pseudonocardia oroxyli; assembly: GCF_900102195.1. GTDB lineage: Bacteria > Actinomycetota > Actinomycetes > Mycobacteriales > Pseudonocardiaceae > Pseudonocardia > Pseudonocardia oroxyli. Next base: position 75,283 of record NZ_FNBE01000010.1, on the reverse strand, counting down.
GCACGCCGTGCCCCTCAGCAGCGCCGTGCCGCCGAGACCGCGCCCGGAGCGCACCTGCAGGCCGCTGAGCGTGTCGCTCATCGTGCCGCGCAGCTCCGTGATGAGCAGCTCGGTGCGGTCGGCGCGCCGCTGCACCGCCCCGCCGAACACCACGGGGAGCCCGGTGACGTGCTGCATCTGCCGCAGCCGCTGCGCGAGCACCCGTTGGATGACCTGCGTCTGCGGGTCGTCGACCACGGCGACCTCCTCGTCCACTCCGCTCTCGGACTTTCATGGTGACCGACCCGACGTCGTCCTGACAACGATCTCCTGCCCATCCGGCCTGGTCGAGGCCCGGGGGCACCCCCGTTCGGGGGCAGTCGACCGGGGACTACCCCCGTCCGTGCGTAGTGGGGCCCGCCCTGCCCGGGCCACTCTTCCCCGACCCCCTGCCGCCGTGCAGGCCCGAGCTCAGGAGGACGTCGATGTCCACCGACGACCAGTCCGCCGCGCCGAAGGCGTCGCTGCGGCGCGTCGCGATCGCCAGCTGCGCAGGCACGACGATCGAGTTCTACGACTTCTTCATCTACGGGACCGCGGCCGCGCTCGTGTTCCCCACCGTCTTCTTCCCGGCCCTGGGGGCGACCGCGGGCACGGTCGCGTCCTTCGCGACGTTCGCCGTCGGGCTCGGCGGCGCGATCCCGCCGCTGCTCGCACCCGGGCTCGCCGCGTCGTTCGGCAGCATCGCGATCGGCGTCATGCACAGCGTGACCGGGGTGATCGCCCTCGTGTGCACGCTCGCGCTCCGCGAAGCGCCGCGGGGGACGCTCGTCGAGAGCGCCGCGCCCGCCACCAGTTGATCCACCCCCCGAGTTCCTGAGGAGAGAGATGACGAGCAGCCACGACCGCTACCGGGCGGCCCGCGACCACCTGCTCACCCTGCGGGACGACCACGACAAGGCCGTCGCCGAGTTCGCGTGGCCGACGTTCGACGCGCCGTTCAACTGGGCGCACGACTGGTTCGACGTCGTCGCCGACGGCGTCGACCGGACCGCCCTGACCATCGTGGAGGAGGACGGCACGGTCGCCTCCTACGACTTCGACACGCTGCGCAGACGCTCCAACCAGGTGGCGCGCCTGCTCGCCGACCGGGGTGTGCGGACCGGGGACAGCGTGCTGCTGATGCTCGGCAACCAGGTCGAGCTCTGGGAGTCGATGCTGGCGGTGATGAAGCTGGGCGCGGTGATCATGCCCACGACGACCGCCCTCGGGGCCGCGGACCTGCCGGACCGGGTCACGCGCGGCGGGGCCCGCTACGTGATCGCCGGCGCTGCGGACGCGCCGAAGTTCGCCGGGATCGACGGCCTGACCGGGCTCGTCGTCGGCGGGGAGGCGCCGGGCTGGTCGCCCTACGCCGACGCGGCGGCCCGGTCCGACGCCCCCCTCCCGCACCCGGGGACGGCGGCCGAGGACCGGCTGCTGCTCTACTTCACCTCCGGCACCACGAGCAGACCGAAGCTGGTGGAGCACACCCAGCAGTCCTACCCGGTGGGGCACCTGTCCACGCTGTACTGGCTGGGGATCCGGCCGGGCGACACGCACCTGAACATCAGCTCGCCGGGGTGGGCCAAGCACGCGTGGAGCTGCTTCTTCGCGCCGTGGATCGCCGAGGCGTCGATCTTCGTGCACAACTACGCGCGCTTCGACGCGGCGACCCTGCTGCGGAGCATCCGCGAGCACGGTGTCACGACCTTCTGCGCCCCGCCCACCGTGTGGCGGATGCTGATCAAGGCCGATCTGTCCGGCGGGCCGGGCGCGCTGCGCGAGGTGATCGCGGCGGGCGAGCCGCTCAACCCGGAGGTGATCGCGCAGGTGCGGCGGGCGTGGGGGCTCACCCTGCGCGACGGGTTCGGGCAGACCGAGACCACGGCGTCGGTCGGGAACACCCCGGGCTCGGTGGTGAAGCCGGGCTCGATGGGCAGGCCGCTGCCGGGCGTGCCGGTGGTGCTGGTCGACCCGGTGACCGGGCGGCCGAGCGGCGTCGAGGGCGAGATCTGCCTCGACCTCGCCCGGGCCCCGCTCTCCCTGATGACCGGGTACCTCGGCGATCCGGAGAAGCAGGCCGAGGCGACCGAGGGCGGCTACTACCACACCGGTGACGTCGCGACCCGGGACGACGACGGGTACCTGTTCTACGTCGGGCGCACCGACGACGTGTTCAAGGCGTCGGACTACAAGGTCTCCCCGTTCGAGCTGGAGAGCGTGCTCATCGAGCACCCGGCGGTGACCGAGGCCGCGGTGGTCCCGGCCCCGGACCCGGTGCGGCTGGCCGTGCCGAAGGCCTACGTCGCGCTGGCGCCGGGCTGGGAGCCGACCCGGGAGACCGCGTTGGAGATCCTCCGGCACGCCCGCGAGAACCTGGCCCCCTACCTGCGGGTGCGCAGGCTGGAGTTCTTCGACCTGCCCAAGACGGTCTCGGGCAAGATCCGCCGGGTCGAGCTGCGGGCCCGCGAGGTGGCGGGCGAGACCACCGGGACGGAGTGGCGGGACGACCAGTTCCCCGAGCTCACCCGGTGAGCGGCGCCGTGAGCGACCCCGCTCGGAACAGCGGACGCCCTAGTGCCCGAGGGGTCGCAGCCCGGCGAGCAGCAGGGTGACGACGTCGTCCGCCTCGGTCCGCCAGTGGGGGCGGTCGTGGGCGGCTCCGATGCCGTGCAGCGCCATCATGATCGCTCCCGCGCCCACGTCGTCGCGGACCTCGCCGGCCCGCACCGCGGCGGCGACCAGATCGGTCACGGCCTGCTCCAGCGCGTGGCCGCCCTCGGCCTGCGCCCCCGCGGCGTTCGTCATCAGGGTGGCGAGCGTGCGGGCGAGGCCCTGGTGGGAGTCCAGGTAGTCGACCATCCCGCGGAGGAAGGTCGCCAGCGCGTCCGCGGGGGGAAGAGTGTCCCCGAGCCGACGGGCGCGGTCGCACAACGCGGCGACCTCCTCCCGGTACACGGCCTCGGCGAGTGCCTCTCGGGTGGGGAAGTGTCGGTACAGGGTTCCGGTGCCCACCCCCGCGAGGGCGGCGAAGTCGTCGAAGCGCAGGTCGAAGAAGCGCCCGGTGTCGAAGACCTCCCGCGCGGCGGCGACCAGGGCATCGCGGTTGCGCCGGGCGTCCGCGCGGAGCGGTTTGGCGGCCACAGGGGACTCCTTTGACAAGTGGAGATCATCTCCATATTCTCGAATCGGAGATGGTCTCCAGATGATGCCCGGTTCCGAGGTGCTGCGTGAAGGTTCTGATGGTCGGGCGAGGCGTGATCGCCACCCTCTACGGCTGGGCCCTGGAACGCGCGGGGCAGGACGTCGAGTTCTACGTCCGGCCCGGTCGCGCGGCGGAGTACGGCGCCACGACGGGCCTCGACCTGCTCGACGCGCGACGGCGGCCCTGGGGGCGGCGCGTCGTCGAGCAGTGGCCGGTGCGCCTCCGGGAGGAGCTGTCGGCCGACCACGGGTTCGACCTGATCGTGCTGAGCGTTCCGCACCATCGGCTCGAGGAGGCGGTGTCCTTCCTGGCCCCGCGGATCGGGAACGCGACGGTGCTGGTGTTCGGCAACGTCTGGGTGGAGCCGGCGGAGGCGCTCGGCGCCCTCCCGTCCGAGCAGCTGGCGTGGGGCTTCCCGCAGGCGGGCGGCGGCTTCGGGGAGGACGGAGTGCTGCACGGCGGACTGCTGCCGTCGGTCGTCCTCGGCACTTTCGGGACGCCGCCGACCGAACGGGAGCAGGCGGTCCGCCGCCTGTTCCGCGAGGCCGGGTTCGGGATCCGCGAACAGCCCGACCTCCGCGGGTGGCTGCTGGTCCACTTCGTGTCGGACGCCGGCGTGCTCTCCCAGGGCCTCCGGCGGGGGTCCCTGGCGAACATGATCGGGTCCTCCGCCGACCTGCGCGAGGCGCTGCTGACGGTCCGCGAGCTCCTGCCGCTGCTCGAGGCGCGCGGTGTCGACCTGCGTCGACACCGCGCCGGCCTCCTCCCGTTCCGCGCGCCCAGCCGGCTCGTGGCCCGGGTGCTGTCCCTGCTGATCGCGCACGTCCCGCTCGCGCGCGCCAGCTTCGCGGCCCATTCCGATCCCGACGCCCGGGAGCCGCGCGAGATCTGCCGAGACGTCCTGGCCGACGCACGTCGGCGGGGGATCCCGGTGCCTCGCCTGGAGGCCTCCGAACCGCTCTACGCCGGCACCGGATGATCAGTGATGTGCGGCGGCCACCGCGGCGAGGTCGTCCAGCACACGGAGGGTCTCGTCCTCGGGGAGGGTCTCGAGCATGAGGGTGACCTCGTCGACCCCGGCCTCGGCGTACCCGCGCAGCGACTCCGGCTTGGTCCCGGCGGCGAACACCGTGAACGGCACGTCGTGGCGGCCCTGCTCCTTCAGCCACTCCCGCACCTCCACGATGCGTTCGGGCGAGGTGTGGGAGCGGGGCAGCCAGGCGTCCCCGAGGGCGGCGAGCCGGCGCAGCGCGGCCGGGCTCTCCCCGCCGAGGTAGATCGGCGGGTGCGGCTGCTGCACGGGCTTCGGCCACGAGTAGAGCGGGTCGAAGTCGACGTGCTCGCCGTGGAACTCGGCCCGCTCGGTCGTCCAGATCTCCTTGAGCGCCCGGAGCTGCTCGTCCATCAGCGCGCCTCGCGTGGAGGGGTCCGTGCCGTGGTTGCGCATCTCCTCGCGGTTCCAGCCGACGCCCACCCCGAAGGCCGTCCGGCCCCGGGACACGAGATCGAGGCTGGCGACCTGCTTGGCGGTGTGGATGACGTCCCGCTGGGGGAGCAGGGCGATGCCGGTGCCGAGGATCAGGCGCGAGGTCACCGCGGCGGCCGCGGTCAGGGCCACGAAGGGGTCCAGGGTGCGGTAGTACTTCCGCGGGAGCTCCCCACCGCCGGGGTAGGGGGACTCGCGACCGGCCGGGATGTGCGAGTGCTCGGCGATGAACAGCGAGCTGAACCCGCGGTCCTCGAGCGCACCCCCCAGCGTGTCGGGCCTGATGCCCTCGTCGGTGATGAATGTGGCGATCCCGAACCTCATCCCTCCGTCTTACCTCCTGCGCCCCGACGGCGAGACCCGAGGCCCGGGTGAATGTTGGTGCCCCTGGTCCTATCGCCGTCCCGGCCCGATCACCATGCTCGATCCGGGGGATTCTGTGTGAGGAGCGGGTATGTGTCGCTGGTTGGGGTACGTCGGAAGCCCGATCGAACCGCGCGAGCTGCTGTACGACCCGGAGCGCTCGCTGATCGAGCAGAGCAGGCGGCACGCGCCGGCCATGTCGGTCCCGAACGGGGACGGGTTCGGGTTGGGCTGGTACGGCCGTCGTGAGGTCCCGGCGGTGTTCCACAGCGCCACGCCGGCCTGGGGGGACCGCAATCTGCACACGCTGGCGTCGGAGATCTCGTCGCCGCTGTTCCTCGCGCACGTCCGCGCGGCGACCGGGACACCGGTGCAGGAGACCAACTGCCATCCCTTCGCCCACGGGCGCTGGCTGTTCGTGCACAACGGCTACGTCGCGGAGTACGACCGGCTGCGCCGGGACATGATGCTGGCGGTCCGCCCGGACCTGTTCCCGGAGATCCGCGGGACCACGGACTCGGAGCTGATGTTCCACCTGGCTCTCACGTTCGGGCTGGAGGAGGACCCGCTCGGCGGGCTCGCGCGGATGGCGGGGTTCGTGGAGGCGCTGGGTGCCGCGGCGGGTGTGGCCGAGCCGCTGCAGATGACGGTGGGGGTCACCGACGGGGAGCGTCTGTACGCCGCGCGCTACGCCACCGGCCCGGTGGTCAACTCGCTCTACTACAGCGCGGACATGGAGTCGCTGCGGCAGCTGTACCCCGTGGAGGAGCGGTTCGCCCACTTCGGTCCGGAGGCGCGCGCCGTCGTCTCCGAGCCGCTCGTCGCGTTGCCCGGGCTGTGGCACGAGGTGCCTGCGGGGTCGGCGTTGACCGTCGAGAAGGGCCGGGTCACCCACGCCCCGTTCGTCCCCCTGCCGCCCGACTGACCCGCGCCGGACGCGGCCTCAGCGGCGGGAGCGCCTCCGGATCGCCACGCACGCGAGGGCGACCACCACCGCCAAGCCGGCTCGGTGCGGCACTGCTTCGACTCGGTCGAGCAGATGCTCGTGGCCGCCGCCGCGGAGGTCATCTCCCGGGTCACCGCGCGCCTCGACGTGCACCGGGCGGCACTCGACGCGGGGACGGACCGAGCGGTCGTCGCGGAGCGGATGATCGCCGAGCTGCTGCCGTGGGACGCGGTGAGCACTCGGGAGACGGCGGTCTGGCTCGAGTTCGCCCTCGCCGCCCGGACCACCCCCGCCTACCGGGCGACCGCGGAGCTGCTGCACGCGGGCGTCCGACAGCTGGCTCGCCGGATCGTCGAGAGCCGGGTGCCGGAGGAGTGGGTCGCGGTCGAGGCGGAGCGGCTCGCCTCGCTGGTCGACGGCCTGGGGTTCGCCGGGACGCTGCACCCCGCCGCGTTGTCGCCGGAGACGGCCCGGGCCGTGGTGCGCCGCCATCTCGACCCGCTCGGCAAGAAGTGATGCAGATCACATTCGGGTCGGTCCCTCGGGACGTTCGCCGGTCGTCCCCCGATGACCGACTCACCTGGAGGCATCATGCACAAGGTCATCGTCGCCCAGTTCGTCTCGCTCGACGGCGTCACCGAGGACCCCGACGGATCCGCGGGCTCCGCACACGGCGGCTGGGCGTTCCGCTACGGCCCCGGTCCGGTCTCGGGCGACAAGTTCGGGCTCGGGAGCGTCCTCGACACCGGGGTGAACCTGTTCGGCCGCACCACGTGGGAGCTGTTCGCCGGCCTGTTCGCCACCCGTGACGACGACTTCTCCCGCAGCCTCAGCGCCATGGACAAGCTCGTCGCGTCGCGGGGCCGCCCCGACCTCGCCCGCTGGGCGCACTCGTCCCTGCTCACCGGCGAGCTCGCCGCGACGGTGCGCGAGCGGGTCCGCCGTCAGGACGTCCTGGTCACCGGCAGCGGTAGCCTCGTCGACCAGCTGATCGCCCAGGACCTCGTCGACGAGTTCCGGCTCCTCGTGTTCCCGATCGTCCTGGGCAAGGGTCGTCGGATCTTCGACGCCGCGAGCGCCCCACTCGACCGGAGGCTGGTGTCGAGCGAGGACGCCGGGGCGGGCGTGCTGCGTCAGACCTACGAGCGGAAGGACGCCTGATGCGCTACGCACTTCTGATCAACGAGCTCCCCGACGCCTACGCCGGCCTCGACGACGCGCAGCTGGCCGCGATCACCGCCGAGTACGTGGCGATCCGCCGGGACGAGCGGGTGCTCTCCGGGGAGCGGCTGCGGCCGGCGTCCACGGCGACCACGCTGCGCGCCGGGGGCCTGCTCACCGACGGTCCGTTCGCCGACACCAAGGAGGTGTTCGGCGGGTTCTTCCTGGTCGAGGCGCCCGACCTGGACTCCGCACTCGAGCTGGCGGCCCGGATGCCTGCCGTCCGACTCGGCGGATCGGTCGAGATCCGGCCGCTCGTCGAGCTGTGACGGGAAGCGTCCCGGACCGGGTCGAGGAGACCTTCCGTGCGGAGTGGTCGCGCGTCGTCGCCGCACTCGTCGGGTTCTGCGGCGACCTGCACGTCGCCGAGGACGCCGCCCAGGAGGCGTTCGCGGCGGCCGCCCGGCGGTGGCCCGTCGACGGCGTCCCCGACGTGCCGCGCGCGTGGCTGATCACCACCGCCCGGAACGGCGCCGTCGACCTGCTGCGCCGCGAGCGGCGACACACGGAGAAGCTGCGGGCGCTCGAGCCACCACCGCCGGAGGCGGAGGACGTGTCGGACATCGACGACCGGCTGGAGCTGGTGTTCCTCTGCTGCCACCCGGCGCTGGCCCCGGAGGCGCGCGTGGCGCTCACCCTGCGCGCGGTGGGCGGCCTGACCACCGCGGAGATCGCGCGGGCGTTCCTCGTCAGCGAGGACACCATGAAGCGGCGCCTCACCCGGGCCCGCACCAAGATCCGCGACGCCGGCATCCCCTTCCGGGTGCCGGACGAGGCGCTGCTGCCCGAGCGGCTCGACACCGTCCTCGCCGTCCTCTATCTGATCTTCAACCAGGGATGGGGCGACGGCCGGGCCGATCTCGCCGCCGAGGCGATCCGGCTCGTCGCGCTCCTCGACGGGCTCCTCCCGGCCCAGCCGCGCGTCACGGCGCTGCACGCCCTGATGCTGCTGCACGACTCGCGGCGAGCAGCCCGGATGAGGAACGGGATGCTCGTCCCGCTGGCCGAGCAGGACCGCGACCGGTGGGACTCCGCGCAGCTGGCGGCCGGTCGCGCGCTACTCGATCGGGCGATCGCCCGCGGCGCACGCGACCCCTACACCCTGCAGGCCGCGATCGCCGAGCTGCAGACCGAGGACCCGGTCGACTGGGTCGAGGTCCGCCGCCTCTACGACGCGTTGCTGGCGGCGACCGGCTCGGCCGTCGTCGCGCTGAACAGGGCCGTCGCCGTGGCCGAGACCGGCGGACCGGCCGCCGCGCTCGCGATCGTCGACGGGCTCGAGCTCGGGGACTACCGCTACCTGCACTCCACCCGCGCCGAGCTGCTGCGCCGCCTCGGCGACCGGGACGGCGCGCGGGCGGCCTACGACCGGGCCCTGGCGCTGGCGACCACCGGCCCGGAACGCCGCTTCCTCGAACACCGCCGCGCCGGCCTCTGAGCCGCTGGCCTGACGCGGGTCACGGCAGCTTCGCCGCCAGGACGTCGAGCTGCACGATGTCCGGGGCCTTCGCGAACAGCTCGTCGGCCCGCTCCCCGAGCGCCTGGCCGACCCTGCCCTGCAGGTGGGCGGTGCGGCCCGCGTCGTCCGGGAAGAAGTCGACGATCGCGTACGTCGTCGGTCCGAGCTTGACGGCGAACCAGGGCATGGTGGCCGGCTCCTCGTCGACCAGCGAGCGACCGACGTTGAGGAACTCCTCGACGTCCGCCTCCTTGCCCGGCTGCGCCTCCAGCGTCACCCACAGCCCCTTTGCGACCGACATGGTTCTCTCCTCGGGTTCGTCCGACCGGTGGTTCGCGATCTCCGTGCCCGTCAGCGTCGGGGGCCCGGGCGGCCGTCGCCTCCGCCCGCCGGGTCGGACCTCGGGGGCGGGATTGGGCCTGCCGGGCCGGGTGGGCGCCGCGGTCTTCCCGGCTCCGGCGCGCCGGGAACGCAGTAGCCTCACCCGAGGGACGGGCGGGGGGCTCCGCAATGGACGATCGGCAGGAGCTGGGCGCGCTGCGGGCTCAGCTGTCGAGCATCTCCGACATGTTCGCCCTCGTGATGATCATGTTCGACAGCGCCGACGAGGCGGAGATCCTGCGGCTGGCGCTCAGCTCGGTGGCCACGCTGGGGCCCTTCCGGGCGGAGGGCGCCCACCTCGCGCGTCGCGAGACCCCCGACGGCGACGACGAGCTGAGCGCCCGACTGCGGGCGCTCGCCGGCGCGGGCGGGTCCGTAACCGTGGACGACCGGCGGTGGTCGTGGGCCTTCCCGATGCGGGCGGTCGGCAGCCACGCCGGGTACCTCGTGGTGTCGGCGGGTGCCGAACCGTCCGCCGACAAGCGGTCCCTGCTGTCAACGCTGGCCCAGCTGACGGGTGCGGCGCTGGTCAGCGCCGGTCTGCACCGCCGGGAGCGGGACGCGTCCACCGCGCTGAGCGCGCTCAACACCCGCCTCGAAGGCACCAACGAGCAGCTCGCCGCGGCCGTGACCGACCTGGAGTGGCGCGACCGGATCCACCAGTCCCTCATGCGGGTCGCGGCCTCCGGGACCGGTCCGGCGGGGATCGCCGCCGGGGTCCACCGGCTGACCGGCATGGCGGTCGCGGTGGAGGACCCGTTCGGCAACCTCGTGGCCTGGGCCGGACCGGACCGCCCGCACCCCTACCCCCGCCCGCGTCGGGGTGCGCGGGCGGAGCTGTTGTCCGCGATCCGGCGGAGCGGGCGGGCCGTGCGCAGCCGCGACCGGGTGCTGGCCGTCGCCCAGCCCCGTGACGAGGTGCTCGGCGTGCTCAGCCTCGTGGACCCGGGCCGTCGTGCGGGCGACCGCGAGCTGTTCGCCTTGGAGCACGGGGCCCTCGTGCTCGCGACCGAGCTGGCCCACCAGCGCGGGCTCGCCGAGACCGAGCTGCGCCTGCGCCGGGATCTCGGCGAGGACCTCATCACCGGGACCGACGACGTCAGCGCGCGGGCGCGGTCCCTGGCGCTCGGGCACGACCTGCACCCGCCCCATCAGGTGCTCGTCGCCCGCTGGGCGGACGTGGCGCAGGACGAGGAGATCGTCGCGGCGTTGGGCACGGCGGCGACGCGGGTCCTGGGGGCGGAGCCGCTCACGGCCCGGCGCGGGGGTGCCGTGGTGCTGGTCGTCCCCCAGCCGGACACGGGCGGAGGGATGCCATGGGGCGAGCTGCACCGCGCCGCCGCGTCCCTGCTGCGGTCGCCGAACGGGTCGATCGGGGTGGGCCGGCCGCGCGCGCTGCCGTCGGAGCTGCCGCAGTCCCTCGTCGAGGGCGAGCGTGCGCTGGAGGTCCGGTTGGCGTCGGCGACGACCGGTGGCGTCACCACGTTCGAGGAGTTGGGCATCTACCGGCTCCTCGCGGCGGGCGCGGGGGACGACGAGGTGCGCGGCTTCGTCCGGGAGTGGCTCGGCCCGCTCATCGACTACGACGCCGCGAACCGCTCCGCACTCGTCACCACGCTCTGGCAGTACTACGAGTGTGGCGGCAACTACGACGCGACCGCGCGCGCCCTGACGATCCACCGCAGCACCCTGCGCTACCGCCTGCAGCGGATCCGTGAGCTGAGCGGCCGCGACCTGCGGGACGTCGAGAGCAGGCTGAACCTGCACGTCGCCGCGCGGGCCTGGCAGATCCTGCGGCCCCCGTCCTGAGGGACGGGGGCTCGGTCTACTGCGGCGGAGCGGCTCCTCGGACCGTCCGAGGCTCGGGTCGGTCCGAGGGGCCCCGCAGGAAGCCGATGAGTGCCTGGCCGATGTGCTCGAAGTGTGCCACGGTCAGGACCTCGGCCCGGTCCGCGTCCCGAGCCCGCAGCGCCGCGAGGATCTGGATGTGTTCGTCCTGGTTGGGGTCCCACCAGTGCGGGACGTCGCCGACGAAGTCCCGCATCAGGGGTATCGACACCGCTCGCAGGGTCGCCGTGAGACGGGGGGAACGCGCCATCTGGTTGGCCCGCCGGTGGAACCGCCAGCTGAGGTCGGACAGCGCGTGCTTGTCCGAGACCGGGTCCAGTCCGAGCGACTCGTCGATCACGCTCTGGAGATGGTCGTGGTCCGCCTCGGTGCCGAGCTCGGCGGCCCGGCGGGCGGCGAGGCCACTCAGGAAGGCCTCGGCACGGAAGGTGTCGATGAGGTCCTGGGTCGTCACCTCGGCGACGATCATCTGGTTCCGCCGGTTACGGGTCACCAGCCCGTCGTTCGCGAGGGTGAGGAGGGCATCGCGAACCGGGATGCGACTCACGTCGTACATCTCGCAGAGCCCGGACTGTGCGAGCACCGTCCCGGGAGGGATCACGCCGCGGATGATGTCTCGCCGAAGAGCTGACGCAACCTGCTGACCGAGCGACACCTGGCGGTGGATCCTCGGCGTCGGGTCGGCGTCCCGGGCGAGAGTCATGATGCGACGGTACACCATCGTTTCGCACATCGACTTCCGTATACTGACATACATGACTACCGAGCCGCTTGCCGTGTCGTTCCGCGACTATGTCGCCTCGGCGGGCCCCGACACCTACCTGCCTGCGTCGGCCGAGTTGCGCAAGACTGTGCCCGACGGGTGTTTCCTCGATGTCATGGCCATGCGGCTGGAGTGCGTGGGCCGGGGCCGCGCGCAGGCGTCACTCGAAGTGGGGCAGCGCCACCTGAACCAGGCCGGGGTCTGTCAGGGTGGTCTGGTCGTTGCGCTGGCCGACGCGACCGCGGGCTGGGCGGCCAGGACGGCGCTGCCCAGCGAGGCCCGCTTCGTCACCCTCACGATGTCGACGAACGTCGTCCGTGCAGGTCGCGTTGGAGACGTGTTGTGGGCGGAGGCCGTCCCGCGGCACCTCGGTCGGTCGACGATGGTGTTCGAGTCGGCGGTCCGCCGGGGGGCCGAGGTGAGCGCTTCCGTCGTGGCCATCTCGACGGTGACTCTGATGGTGCTCGGATGAGGACCTGGACTCGCAGCCACAGCCACAGCCACGGTCGTCGGAGCCGGCAACACTTTGCACGGATGTAACCCGCAACCTCTTGTCATCTCTGTATACCGAATATTGTATGACTGCAGGAGGCCGCATTGGTCCCCACCGAGGAACGGAGTCCACCGTGCGTAGACGTCCTGGACCGATCGCAGTCGCGGCTGCGATCGCCTGTGGCGTGAGCCTCATGCTCAGTGCCTGCTCCACCAGCGCGCCCTCGGCCGACAGCGGCACGACTCCGCTGAGCGTGGCCCTCAACTTCGCGCCGGCCCCGTCCAGTGAGTGGACGGGGATGCTGGTCGCCAACCAGAGCGGGCTGTATCGCGACGCCGGGCTTGATGTCCAGTTCTCCAACCTCTCCGGTTCGGCGGACGTCGTGAAATCGGTCGGTTCCGGCCAGGTCGACGTCGGATTCGCCAGCGCGGACTCGTTCCTGGTCGGAGTCAGCCAGGGGCTTCCGCTGGTGGCGATCGCGAACGTCGTCCCGCGCAACTACGCCGGGCTGATCACCCCCGCGGGATCAGACATCAAGACCCTGGCCGACGTGGGCGGCAAGAAGGTCAGCAGCGCGCTCGCCAGCCCGGAGCCGATTCTGCTGCAGGCCCTCGACGGGGGTAGCACACCCGACATGGTGTACGTCGAGCCCCAATCGAAGTGCACCGTCATGCAGGGTGGCGAGTCCGATGCCTGCACCGGTCTGGCGAATTACCAGGTCCCGCTACTCGAGCGTGCGGGAACGGACGTCGACTTCATCTCCTTCGACTCCGCCCAGAACCCGATCATCGGGCCGGTCCTCTTCACCCGCGCGGAGCACGTCCCGGAGATCCGCGACCAGCTCACGGCACTGCTCGCCGCGACCGCCGAGGGATATGAGAAGGCGTACGAGGACGTCGACGCGGCCGTGGCGATGTTCGGCGCGCAGTACCCGGATGTCGACACCTCCAACGGCTTCCTCAAGGAGGCCATCGGGATCACCAAGCCCTATCTGACGCGCGACGACCCGTCGCTGGCTCCGGGCTGGGGCCAGATGTCCCCCCAGCTGTGGTCTGGACTCATCAACATCCTCGCCGGTGGCGGCATGCTCGCCTCCACCCCACAGGTGGACGCGGTCTTCACCAACGACCTGCTGCCCAGCGGCGCCTGGAGTCTGGCGCCGTGAGCGCGAGCCAGACGGTGCCGAGCCCGAACGGCGTTGCGGAGCCAACGGCCGAGCCCCGAGCGTTCGTCTCGTGCCGCCGTACGGGTCTGGTGTATCAGGGGGCGGACGGTGGCGAGGTGATCGCCCTGACCGATCTCGACCTCGACATCGCCGAGGGCGAGTTCGTGAGTCTCGTGGGGCCCTCCGGCTGCGGCAAGACCACGCTGCTCAAGATCATGGGTGACCTGCTCGCGCCGACCGCCGGCTCCGTGGAGATCGACGGCTTCTCGCCGCGTCAGCTGCGTGAGCGGCAACGCATCGGGCAGGTCTTCCAGAGTGCCGAGCTGCTGCCGTGGAAGTCCATCGCCGACAATCTCGTGCTGCTGGCCAAGCTCTCCGGCAAGACCGTGCCGCGCGAGCAGACCGAGGCCATGGCCGAGACGCTCGGTCTGCAGGACTTCCTCCACCGCTACCCCCACGAGCTCTCCGGCGGCATGCAGCAGCGGGCGGCAATCGGGCGGGCGCTGCTCCTCGACCCTGCGCTGTTGCTGATGGACGAGCCGTTCGGTGCCTTGGACGAGATCACGCGCGAGAAGCTCAACATGGAGCTGCAACGGATCTGGTCCGAGCACCGCAAGACCGTGGTGTTCGTGACGCACAGCCTCAGCGAAGCCGCGTTCCTGTCCGACCGGGTCGTCGTCCTGTCCGGCCGACCGGGTCGGCTTGTCGCCGACGTGCGCATCGACGCTCCCCGTCTGCGGACGACCGAGTACCGGTTCAGCAGCGAGATGGCCGAGGTCGTGGCCCGTCTGCACGGTGCGCTCACCGGTGAGGGGGAAGCCTCGTGACCGAGGTGGCGACCGCGCCCGCAGCGACGGCACCCGCCGCTCGGGCCACCCCCCGGCGCAGACGCACGACGGCGTCCGGAGCACCGATGTGGGTGTCGGTCCTGGTGATCGTCTCGCTGTTCGTGCTGTGGGAGCTCGTGGTCCGGGTGGCCCACGTCCCGCAGTTCATCCTCCCGGCGCCCACGGACGTCTTCGCGCAGGTCTACATCAAGCGGGACGCCCTGCTGCGCAACCTGCAGCCGACGCTGGTGGCGACCGGGGAAGGGTTCGGCGTGGGCGTCGTCGTCGGGGTGGGCCTGGCCATGCTGATAGCGGGCGTGCCCCTCCTGAAGGCCGTCGTCTACCCCGTCGTGATCGCCACCCAGACGACTCCGAAGATCGCCCTGGCGCCCCTGTTCACGCTGTGGTTCGGGATCGGTCTGCTCCCCAAGGTCATCATCGTGGCGCTGCTGGTGTTCTTCCCGGTGTTCATCAACACCGCCGCGGGCCTGGAGTCGGTGAGCAAGGGCAGGCTCGACCTGATGAAGTCGGTCAATGCCTCCCGCTGGGCCGTGTACCGGCACATCCGGCTACCCGAGGCGGTCCCGTACCTCTTCGCCGGGCTCCGGCTCGCCCTGACGGTCGCGTTCATCGGCGTGATCGTCGGCGAGTGGATCGCGTCCGGCCGCGGCCTGGGCTACCTGCTCGTGCTCTACAACTCGACCCAGGACACGGCCGCCCTGTTCGCGGTGATCTTCGTCTTCGTGTTCCTGGCGACGGTCTCGTTCTACCTCCTGGGCTGGCTGGAGAACCGCCTGTCCTGGCAGGTCCGGATCCAACGGTCGCAGCAGAGCTGATCCCGTCCCGTCCCGAGCCCCACACCTGGAGAACCATGACGACCGCCGTCGCCCCCACCCTCGCCGACCTCCTCGCCGGGGCGGGCGTCTCCCTGCCGCAGCCCGAGACGAGGCCCTTCATCGACGGCGCCTACCAGGAGCCCTCCGAAGGGGTCGACCGCGCGGTCACCACTCCCCTGACCGGCGAGCCGATCGCCACGGTGCGGGAGGGGGCGTCGGACGTCGACCGCGCGGTCGCGGTCGCCCGGGCCTCGTTCGACGACGGGCGCTGGGCAGGCTTGGACCCGAAGGCACGCAAGGCGACCCTGCTCGCGTTCGCCCAGCAGCTGACGGCGCACACCGACGAGCTGGCGCTGCTGCTCTCCGTGGACGTCGGCAAGCCGATCACCCAGGCCCGTATCGAGGTCGGTGCTGCCGCGGGCTGCCTGACCTACTATGCGGAGAGCTGCGACAAGGTGAGTGGGGAGGTGGCGCCCACCCGCGCAGGGACACTGGTCACCGTCACCCGGGAGCCCATCGGCGTCGTCGGGGCGATCGTGCCCTGGAACTATCCGCTCATGCTCTCGGCGTGGAAGTATGCGCCGGCTCTCGCCGCAGGCAACTCGGTGATCATCAAACCGTCGGAGCGCGCGCCGCTGGCCGTGCTCGCTCTGGGGCGGCTCGCCGCCGCGGCAGGCATCCCGGCGGGAGTGTTCAACGTGGTTCCCGGCGACGGGCCCGGCGCCGGTGCGCAGCTGGCACTGCACCCCGACGTCGACAAGATCGCGTTCACCGGGTCGACCGCGGTCGGGAAGAAGCTTCTCGAGTACTCGGGCCAGAGCAACATGAAGGCCGTCTCGCTCGAGTGCGGTGGCAAGTCGCCCTCGATCGTCCTCGCCGACGTGCCCGACCTCCGGCGGGCGGCCGTCCTGTCGGCCCGCGGCGCGTTCTTCAACCAGGGCGAGATGTGCAACGCGGGGACGCGGATCTTCGTGCAGCGCGAGATCGTCGAGGAGTTCTCCGCGGCGCTGGCCGAGGCGACGGCTGCCGAGTTCACGCCGGGCAACCCGCTCGATCCGGCGACGGGCCTCGGCGCCCTGGTCGACCAGGCTCAGCTCGACCGCTACGACTACTACGTGCGGCTCGGCGTCGAGGAGGGCGCCCGGGTGGCCCTGGGCGGTGCCAGGGCCCTCCCCGACAGCGGTGGTGCTTTCGCCGAGCCGACGATCCTGGTCGACGCCACGGCGTCGATGAGGGTCGCGCGCGAGGAGATCTTCGCCCCCGTCGTCGTGATCATCCCGTTCGACGACCCGGAGGAGGCCGTGGCACAGGCCAACGACTCCGAGTACGGCCTCGCCGCCGCGGTCTGGACCAAGGACGTCGCCGCGGCGCACCGCATCAGCGGCAGGCTCCGCGCGGGCACGGTGTACGTCAACACCATCAACGAGGCCGACATCGTGGTGCCGTTCGGCGGGTTCCGACAGTCCGGACTCGGCCGCGACAAGTCGCTGCACGCCTTGGACAACTACACCGAGCTGAAGACCACCTGGATCACGATCGACTGACGGGCGGCCGTCCGTCCGTCCCGCCGGCCCGTCCTCCCGAAAGGTCCCGCCCCACCCATGCTGACGACCGAGCCCCTCGAGGGCGACCTCAAGGACATCCAGTCCGCGGTGTTCGCGCTGTGCGAGAAGTTCCCGCTGAGCTACTGGCAGGACAAGGACCGGAACCTGCAGTACCCGGAGGAGTTCGTCGACGCGCTCACCGAGGGCGGCTGGCTGTCGGTGCTGGTCCCCGAGGAGTACGGAGGCGGCGGGATGGGGATCAGCGCCGCCTCGGTGATCCTCGAAACCATCAACCGCACCGGCGGGAGCGCGTACGCCGCCCATGCTCAGATGTACACGATGGGCACCGTGCTGCGGCACGGTTCCGCGGAGCAGAAGGAGCGCTACCTCCCCGGGATCGCAGCTGGGGAGCTGCGCCTGCAGTCCTTCGGCGTCACTGAGGCCGATGCCGGGTCGGACACGACCCGCATCGCCACGCGGGCCGTCCGCGACGGGGATCACTACGTCATCAACGGCTCCAAGATGTTCATCTCCCGCTTCTTCCACACCGACCTGATGCTCCTGCTGGCGCGGACCGCGCCGTACGACCCCGCGAACAAGACCGCGGGGATCAGCACCTTCCTCGTGGACGTCCGTGAGGCCGGGGACGCCATCAAGGCCACGCCGGTACGGACCATGGTCAACCACGAGACCACCGCGCTGTTCTTCGATGATCTGGTCGTCCCCGCCGCAAACCTCGTCGGTGAGGAGGGCAAGGGCTTCCGCTACATCCTCAGCGGCCTCAACGCCGAACGGATTCTGACGACCTCGGGCCAGCTCGGCGGCGGTTTCTGGTTCGTCGACCGGGCCGCCGAGTACGCCAAGCAGCGGGTGGTCTTCGGCCGCCCCATCGGCCAGAACCAGGGCATCCAGTTCCCGATCGCCGAGGCACACATCGAGCTCAGCGCCGCCAGCGCCATGCGGTGGCGCGCCATCGAGCGGTTCGAGCGCGGTGAGCAACCCGCCTACGAGGCCAACGCGGCGAAGTTCCTCGCCTCGCGGGCCCAGTGGGCCGCGGCGAACGCGGCCATGACCACCTTCGGCGGCTGGGGGATGACCGAGGAGTACGGCATCGAGCGCAAGTTCCGCGAGGCTCGGCTGTCGCTGGTGGCCCCGGTGAGCAACAACATGGTGCTCAACTACGTGGCGACGGCGACGCTCGGCATGCCGCGGTCCTACTGATGCCAGGGCCTTCGGCGGCAAGCCGACTGACCGCGGCGCTGATCGAGCGGACCGTCGCCGGCCCGGGCGTCGACGAGGCTGGGGCGGCGCTGGTGGGCCGGGCCGTCGCGGACACGGTGGCGGTCATGCTCGCCGGCGCCCACGAGCCTGCGCCCGTCGGGCTCCGGGAGGCACTCACCCCGCCGCCCGGCCCCGCCTTCGTGGTGGGCGTACGGGGGCGGACGGCCCCCGACCACGCCGCCCTCCTCAACGGCGCCGCGGCGCACGCGCTCGACTTCGACGACGTGTGCCATTCGGTCAAGGGACACCCCAGCACCGTGCTGGTCCCCGCGCTCCTGGCCGTGGCCGACCGGACGGCCCCGACCGGCCGCGATCTCGTCGACGCGTACGGCGTGGGCCTGGACGTCGGCGCGGCGGTGTGGAGCGGGTTCGGGCCGGACCACTACGCGCGCGGCTGGCACGCGACCTCGACCGTCGGCGTCGTCGCCGCAACGGCCGGCGTGGCCAGGCTCCTCCGGTTGAGCGCTGCCCAGGTCGGTCATGCGCTGGGCGTCGCCGCTTCGTTCGCGGGAGGCCTACGGCAGAACTTCGGCACCGACACCAAGGTGCTCCACGCCGGGATCGCCGCCGAGGGCGCGGTGCGGGCGTGCCTGCTCGGCGCCGCGGGCGTGACGTCGGAGGGCGCGGCGCTCGGCGGTCCGCTCGGGATGCTGCACGTCCTCGGGGCCGGGGATGTCGAAGGCGCACTGGGCGCCCTTGCGGGCCCCTCCGTGCTGACGGGCCGGCGTGGCCTGAACGTGAAGCGTTACCCGTGCTGCTACTTCGCGCATCGAGCTGTCGACGCGGTACTGGAGCTGCCCGTCCCGGTTCCCGACGACGTCGCGTGGATCGAGGTCACGGTGCCTCCTGGCTCGTTGTCGGCACTCAAGTACGACGATCCCCACACCGGCCTCGAGGGCAAGTTCAGCGGGCCCTACGTGATCGCGGCCGCGATGCTGCAGCGCGAGCTCACCCTGGCCGACTTCACCGACGCGGCCGTGGCGCGTCCCGGCGTGCGCGAGCTCGCCCGCCGAGTGCGGTGGTCGGAGTCGCCGACCCCGCCGCTCGGTGCGGCGGAGTGGCAGGACGGGTACGCGGTCGTCCGGGTGGAGCACCGGGACGGGCGCGTCGACCAGACCCGCGTCGACGTCCCACGCGGCCATGCGCAGAACCCGCTGGACGACCACGAGATCGAGGCCAAGTTCCGGTCGTGTACCGAGCACCTGCTCGGCACCGAGCGCGCGATCCGCGCGGCCCGCAGGCTGCGCACGATCGCCACCGCCGAGGACGCGTCGACGTGGAGCGTCGACCTGGACCGGCACCCCGAACCACCCACTGAGGAGAGCGGATCATCGTGACCAGGACAGCACTCGTCATCGGCGGGACGGGCCCCACCGGTCCGCTCCTGATTCGTGGCCTCGAGGCCCGTGGCTACCGGGTCGCCATGCTCAATCGGGGCAGCCACCCGCTGCCGGAGCTGGACGACGTCGAGTTGGTGAAGGCGGACCCGCACTTCGCGGACACCCTGGCCGCGGGGGTGGGTGACCGCTCCTTCGATCTCGTCCTCGCCACCTACGGGCGGCTGCGGGTCATGCCGGAGATCCTGCGCGGGCGCACCGAGCGACTCATCACCGTCGGCGGCACCGCCTTCGCCGACCTCGACGGGCGGCCCGCGGACGAGACCGCACCCCGCTACCGCAACAAGATCGTCGACAAGATCGTCGCGACCGAGCGCACGCTGCTCGATGCGCACGAGGCCTCCTGGTTCTCCCTGTCGCACTTCCGTTACCCGAACCTGTGGGGCCCCCGCCAGCTGGCCCCGCGCGAGTGGAGCGTCGTGCGTCGCATCCTCGACGGCCGCACCCGCATCCCGGTGGCCGACGGCGGCCTCACCCTCGAGAGCAAGGCGTTCGTCGAGAACGCCGCCCACGCGGTGTTGCTGGCCGTCGACCTGCCGACCGAGTCGGCGGGGCAGATCTACAACGTCGCCGACGAGCAGACGCCCACCGACGCCGCCCGGGTCCGCGACATCGCCGCGGCCATGGGCACCGAGGTCGAGCTGCTCAACCTCCCGCGGGAGGCCACCGGTCCCGCGTCGTTCTGGGGGGTCGGGCGCGACCTCAGCTTCTCCCGCGAGGGGCGTCCACCGCGCACCACGCACAAGCTGCTCGACGTCGGCAAGATGACGCGGCAGCTCGGCTACCGGGACGTCGTGCCCTACCGCGAGGCGGTCCGCCGCACCGTCGAGTACTACGTGGCGAACCCGCTGCCTCGCGGCGGTAGGGACGAGCAGCAACTCGGCGATCCCTTCGACTACCGGGCGGAGGACGCCTACGCGGCTGCGCTCGAGGAGTTCGTCGCCACCGCGTCCGCGATCCCGTTCGAGGGTGTCGACTACGTCCACCAGTACGAGCACCCCAAGCGTGCCGCCGAGACCGAGAAGGTGCAGGCATGACCGAGGTCCTGGCCACCCGAACCGATGTCCTCGGACTGTCGTTCCCGGCCGACGAGTACCAGCGCCGCTACGACGCGCTGGTGGCCGAGCTGGACCGGGCGGGCGCGTCCGCGCTGGTGGTGACGCGCCCGGAGAACATCTTCTACGTCACCGGCTACCGGGCCGCCCACATCGCTGCCCGCACCTGCGAGCTGCACGCCGCGATCATCGTGCCCGGCAGGCACCCGGTGATCTTCGCGCGCTCCCTCGAGCGCCAGACGGTCACAGCACAGTGGGCGACCCCGGTGCTGTTCGCCGATCACGAGGACCCGTTCGCGATGTTGCCGGAGATCCTGGCCGGTGTCGACATCACCCGACTCGGGGTCGAGGAGCGCTTCCTGCGGCTGCGGCAGGACCAGGGTATGCGTCGTGTCCTGCCGGGTGTCGGGTACGTCGACCTGTCCGGCCTCGTCGAACGGGTGGCCTCGGTCTCCTCGCCGGTCGAGATCGAGGCCATGCGCCAGGCGTCGGTGATCACCGAGGTGGGACTGGCCGCCGGTCTGGACGCGGTGCGGCGGGGTGACCACGCCTACGAGGCAGTGGCCGCCGCGCACGACGCGATGTATCGGGCGGGCCAGACCGACTTCGACAAGTCGTTGGTCGCGGTGTGGTCGGGCCCCGAGGGCGGGCGGATGCACGACACGGCGGTGACCCAGCGCTTCGTCGAGGGCGACCTCGCGACCGTCGAGATCATGGGCGTGCACCGGCACTACCGCACCGGCGGCCAGGCCAGTGTGCACGTCGGCGAGGACGTGCCCGGCGCGGTCCGGGACGCGCACGCCCTCGTCATCGAGATGCACGAGCGGGCTCGCGCCGCGATCCGCGCCGGCGTCACCGCCGGTGAGGTCTTCGCCGCCGCCAGCGGCGCCTACCGAGAGGTGAAGGGGGAGGACTACTACCGCCGCGTCGGCGGCTCGATGGGCCTGACCAACTTCACCCTGGACCTGGTCAGGGACCGCCGAGACGTGCTGCTCGAGGGCACCCCGATCCTCATCCAGACCCTGGTGGACGATCCCGTGCTGATCGCCTGTGCCAGCACCGTGCTGGTGGAGGCCTCCGGGTCGAGCCGGCTGACCTCGCCCGTGCTGACGTTGCGGAGCACGCCCTGACGAGGGCGCCCGGCGTGTCGGTCCTCACCACGGGCGGGACCATCGCGCAGCAGACTGCGAGGACGACCGCATCGGGTGCCCTGGGAGTGGCCGTTCCCGGGTTCGACGTCACGCGGCTGCTGCCCGGCGACCGGCTCGACGTCGCCCTGTCCGTGCGGTCCGTGTCGGCGAAGGGCAGCAAGGACATGCGCGCGACGGACTGGCTGGCGATGGCCGCCGCCGTGGTCGAGGAGATCGCGGCGGGGGCCGATGGGGTGGTGCTGGTGCACGGCACCGACACCATGCACTACACGGCGGCGGCGTTGTCGTTCGTGCTCGGTCCGGTGCCTGTCCCCGTCGTGCTGACCGGCTCCATGCGCCCGGGCGGGGACCCCGACTCCGACGGTGCGGCGAACCTGCGGGACGCGGTGCGGACCGCGGCGACGGCGGACCTGGGCGAAGTGGTCGTCGTGTTCTCCGGGGACGCCGACCGGCGGGGCCCGGCGACCATCCTGCGTGGCAACCGCGCACGCAAGGTCCACTCCACGGCGCTGAACGCCTTCGCCTCCCCCGCGCTCGCCCCGCTCGGCGCGGTCGGGGAGTCGGTCGTGCTCTCCGCGCACGCTCGACCGAAGGGGGGCTCACCCCCGCGGCCGAGCCCGGCGTTCGCCGAGGACGTCGCGCTGGTGACGGTGACTCCGACCACCACGGCGCCGCTGTTGGCCGGGTGGCTCGCACCGTTGTCGGGGGTCGTCCTGGCGGGTACCGGCACCGGCCACGTGCACGCCGACCTCGTGCCGGTCCTGGCCGACCTGGGGGCTCGCGGAGGCGCGGTCGTGATGTCGAGTCAGGCCGCCGCGGGGGGCGAACGGCTTGGCGCCTACTCCGGCGACCTCACCCCTGAGGTGGTCCCGGGCCTGGTCGGGGCCGGCGCCATGACCGCCGAGGCGGCACTGGTCAAGCTGATGTGGGTGCTCGGCCGGGGCGCGGATCCGGAGCAGGTAGGGGTCGATCGGGCCGGTGAGCTGGCGGAGCGCTGGTGAGGCGGGTTCTGCGACCTCGCCGGTGCGGGTGGGCGTTTCACGGCGCCCGCCACACCTGCGGCTCCGCCATCGAGCGCATCGCGGGTTTGTCGATCTTGGCTGTCGGGGTGAGGGCGAATGCCTCCACCAGCTCGATGTAGCGGGGCTGCATGAACCGGGGCAGGGTCTCGACGAGTGCCGCATGCAGGCCGGCCGCGTGCAGGCCCGGCTCGCCGATCACCACGATCTTGACGTCCTCCTCGCCCTCGAGCGACGGGACACCCAGGGCGACGCAGTCGCGCACGCCCGCAACCCGCCGCACGGCTTCCTCGACCTCGGACGGCGAGATGTTCTCCCCGGAGCGTCGGATGACGTCCTTGGAACGGCCCACGAAGACGAGCTCGCCGTCTGCCTCGCGGCGGACCCGGTCCCCCGTGTGCAGCCATTGGTTGCGCCACAGCTCGACGGTCGCGGCGGGGTTGTCGTGATAGCCCGGTGTGGTCGTCCACGGCTCGCGACCGCGGACGAGCAGCTCGCCCTCGGTGCCAGCGGGGACCTCACGGTCGTCGGCACCGGCGACACGCGCCTCGAACTCCGGGTGGACCCAGCCCAACGATCCCGGCGTGCGCGTCTCGCCGGAGGCGATCGTCCCGACTTCGGTGGTGCCGTAGCTGGCTACGACGCGGGTCCCGAAGCGGTCCGCGAACTCCACGCTGCGCGCAGTGACCGGAGACATGATGGTGAGCTGCAGCGGGTGGTCCCGGTCGGTCTCCTGAGGGGGGACCGAGAGCAGATAGCCGGCCATCGTCCCCATCAGCAGAGTGGACGTGGCCCCGAAGTGCCGGACGTCCTCCCAGAACGAGCGCACGCTGAACCGGGGCAGCACCACACTGTCGATGCCCTGCACGACCGGGCCGAGGACACCGCGGCACTGACCCGCGACGTGGAACAGCGGGAGCGGGCTCAGCATGACCGCCCGGTCGGACTCCACCCGCTGGTCGACGACCGCGGCCCGGGTGTAGGTCTGAGCCTGGGTCACGACGACCCCCTTGGGGCGTCCAGTGCTCCCGGACGTGTACATCACCGCCTGGACGTGTTCCGGGCCCACATGGGGGAACGCGCCGCCGCCCGACGTGCACAGCGCCTCCCACGGGAGCACCGTCAGGCCGGGAACCGCCTCCGGGGTGTCACCCGCTGCCGACCGAACGACCACTGCGCGCAGCCGCGGAAGCGCACCCAGGACGTCCGCGAGTGCGGGCAGGATCCGCTCCTCGCAGACCAGTACCTCGGCTCCGGAGTCCGCGATCATGAACTGGGCCTGGGCGCCGCGCAGCGCCGTGTTGAGGGGGACCGACACGTGCCCGCCCAGCGAGAGCGCGAACCACAGGCGGACGTGGTCGAGATGGTTGTCGAGCACGGTGGCCACCGGCTCGCCGACCCCGATTCCCAACCTTCGCAGGCCGTGAGCCAGGGCGGTGGCGTCCTGGATCAGACCGGCTGGGGAGAGGCTCTCGGCCCGGTCGCGGACGCGGACGCCGTGGTCCGCCGTCGCGGCCGCCTCGAGTGCGCGGAAGACGGTGCGCTCGGGAAGGGGCGGAAGCGGATGGTGCCGGTAGGGCGTCGACGACACAGGTCGATCCTCTCGACTGGCGGCGGGAACCGGTTGCCTGAATTCGGTAGTCGGTATACCGTACCATGTATTCGCACTGACTCGGCGATTCCACCGACGGCGTGGTCGGAGGGCATACCTGTCCGGAACGCATTCCTGGAGGAACACCTGTGGCTGCACACGGCCCCGTCCCCCTCATCGACCTCTCGGGCTTCGACACCGATCCGACCCGGCGGGGGGAGATCGTCGACGGTGTCCGTACAGCGTGTGAGGAGATCGGCTTCTTCCTGGTCGCAGGCCACGGCGTCGACGAGCAGCTCATCGACTCTCTTTACAGCGACGCCAAGGCGTTCTTCGACCTCCCGCTCGAGGAGAAGATGGCGGTCAGGCGTCCGCACGCCGGAGTGAGCCGCGGCTACTTCACCGTGGGTCAACAGTCCATCGCGGCCGCGATGGGCACAGGGACGACCACCGACCTGCTCGAAGCACTCACGTTCGGGCCCATGGGTCCGTTCGCCGAACCCACGGGCTCCGCCGACGACCACATCCACTTCGCGCCGAACCGCTGGCCACAGACCCCGGCCACACTGCAGCGGCGGGTCGAGGAGTACTACGCCGCCATGAGGGGTCTCGCGGCGACGATCATGCGCGTGTTCGCTCTCGCCCTCGACCTGGACGAGCAGCACTTCGCGGACAAGACCGACCGCAGCCCGAGCAATCTGCGCTTCAACCACTACCCCGAGCAGGAGCGGGACCCGGAGCCGGGTCAGCTCCGGGCCGCGGAGCACACCGACTACGGCACGCTGACCATCCTCAAGGTGGAGGACGCGCCAGGAGGGCTGGAGGTACGGGACCGGGCGGGGGTGTGGCACGCCGTGGGCAGCGTGCCCGGGGCGTTCGTCGTCAACATCGGGGATGCGATGGCCCGGTGGACCAACGGTCGTTGGGTCTCGACGGTGCACCGGGTGGTGAACCCGTCTCGGGACGAGACCATCGGCAGCCGCAGGCTGTCGGTCCCCTTCTTCCACAGCGCCAACCACGACACCGTCATCGAAGCCATCCCGACCTGCGTGGCAGCCGGCGCGACACCGGAATTCGCGCCGATCGCCGCGGGTGAGTACTGGCGGATGAAGAACGACGCCAGCATGGCCCCGGCTGGGCGTGCGTCCTGAGCGGGACGAACGGCACGGTGCGCGAGCCCGCCCACACGCTGCCCGTTGTCGAGATCATCGAGGAGGGCATGCGGGAGGGGATGCAGATCGAGAGCGAGTCGATCTCGGTCGACGCCAAGCTCCGGCTGCTCGACGCCTTGTCGGTGACCGGGTTGGGGACGATCGTGGTCGGCTCCTTCGTCAGCCCGCGCTGGACCCCGCAGATGGCCTGGATCGACGAGTTGGTGGGGCGCATGACCCCGCACCCCGGCGTGACCTACACCGGGCTCGCGCTCAACGAACGCGGGCGCGAGCGGATGCGCGCCCACATGCCGCCGCTGGCCGAGCCCGCGATCGCCGGGCGGACGATGGTGCACCTGTGCGACGTCTTCGCGCGCCGCAACACCAACCGCTCACAGGAACAGGAGATCGCGCTGTGGCCGTCGATCGTCGAGCGCGCCGTGGAGGCGGGTGCCGCCCGCGCGACGGTCGGCGTCAACGCCGCGTGGGGCTCGAACTGGACCGGTGACGTACCCGCTGGGCTGCGCATGGAGATGCTGGAACGCCAGCGTCGGGTGTGGAGTGCCGCGGGCATCCCCGTCGATCGGGTCTGGCTGGGTGACCCCATGGGTTGGAACACGCCCTGGACGGTCGGTGAACAGCTGACTGAGATCACCCAGACCTGGCCCGAGGTCACCACGGTGCACCTGCACCTGCACAACGCCAGGGGCTCGGCGCTCGCGTCGATCCACGAGGCGGTTCGGGTCCTCGACGCGCGGCACAGGCTGGTCCTGGACACGGCGATCGGAGGCATGGGCGGCTGCCCGTATTCCGGACACGGACAGATGACTCGGATGGCTCCCACCGAGGACGTCGTGGACCTGCTCCACGAGCGCGGCATCGACACCGGTGTCGATCTGGCCCTGCTCATCGAGGCGGCGCACGTCGCCGAGGAGGTCGTCGGGCACGCGCTGTGGGGCCACGTCTCCAAAGTCGGTCCCCGCCCCCGGGGTGACGCCCTGTTCGCCATGGACATGCCCATGGTCCAGACCGAGCGGCAGGCGCAGCACTTCCGACTCGGTGAGCAGGTCTACGAGGGGGCACTCAGGCCGTGGAACGAGCCCATCCAGTCCCCGGCGAGGCCCGTGCTCACGTCGACGGAGCGATCATGATGCAGGGCTCCCCCCGGTCGATGGCCGGCCTTCGGGTCGTCGACGTGACCACCAACGTGGCGGGCCCGTTCGC
This sequence comes from Pseudonocardia oroxyli, assembly GCF_900102195.1. Taxonomy (GTDB): domain Bacteria; phylum Actinomycetota; class Actinomycetes; order Mycobacteriales; family Pseudonocardiaceae; genus Pseudonocardia; species Pseudonocardia oroxyli. The sequence continues at coordinate 48,856 of NZ_FNBE01000010.1, read as the reverse complement.
TACCCAGATCCTGGGCGATCTGGGCGCAGACGTCATCAAGGTCGAGCGGCCGGGCAGCGGCGACGACACCCGTGACTGGGGCCCCCCCTTCTGGCCGGACGGGACCGGGGTCACCTTCTCCTCCCTGAACCGCAGCAAGCGCAGCATCGCCCTCGACCTGCACGACGCTGCCGACCTCGAGGTCCTCCGAGGCCTGATCGACACTGCGGACGTGCTGGTCGAGAACATGCGGCCGGGGGCTTTCGCCCGCCTGGGCTTCACGGCCGAGTCGATGCGGGCAACCAATCCGGGCCTGATCTACGCTCGCGTGACCGGATTCGGGTCACGCGGCTCAGCCGCGGCGCGGCTCGGCTACGACCCGCTGGTGCAGGCCTACACCGGGCTGATGGCGATGACCGGTGCGCCCGGCTCGCCCGTCGCCCGGATCCCGGTCTCGATCCTGGACAAGGGCTCCGCCATGTGGCTGGTCATCGGGATCCTCGACGCGCTGCGGGTGCGGGAGCGCACCAGCGCCGGCGCCGAGGTGTCGACGTCGCTCTTCGAGACCGCGCTCACCTGGGAGTCCAATCAGCTGGCCGGTGTCCTCGCGGACGGCACGACACCGCGTCGGACCGGCTCGGCCACCGGCGGGATCGCGCCCTACCAGGCCTTCGAGACGGCCGACGAGCCGCTGGTGGTGGCCGCGGGCAACGATCGGATCTGGCGCAGGCTCTGCATCGAGCTGGGCCGCCCGGAGCTGGCCGACGACTCCCGTTTCACGACCAACGCGGACCGGGTACGGCACCGGGAGGAGCTGGTGGCGGTCATCGAGTCGGTGCTGCGCACCCGTCCGGCCGCCGAGTGGGAGGCCGCGATGGCGCGGTCCGGCATCCCGTGCTCGGTGGTGCGCGGGGTCGACGCGATGGCGAGTGACGGGCTCCTCGACGAACTGGGTCTGCTCGTCGATCAGGGCGATCCTGCGGACGGGCAGGTGGGTCTCAGCCTGCCACTGGAGTTCGACGGGCGGCGAGTGCCGGTCGGGCGCAGACCGCCCGGACTGGACGAGCACGGAGCGGACGTGCGCGCGCTCGTGACCCCGGAGAAGGACGGCGGATGAGCGCGGCCGACGCCCCGGTCCTGTTGGAGGTACGTGACCACGTCGCACACGTGACCCTCAACCGGCCCCATCGGCTCAACGCGATCAGCGAGGACCTGCGCGTCGCCCTGCTCGACGTGGTCGACCGGGTCGGCAGGGACACCGACGTCCGCGTGGTGGTACTCGGTGGCACGGGCCACCGTGCCTTCTGCGTCGGCGCCGACCTGAAGGACATGCGGCGGGCCGACGACGACGGCGGGCTGCCGCCGCCCACGCCGATGACAGGGGTTCAGCGCAACATCTTCGAGGCAGTGCTCGAGATTCCGAAGCCGACGATCGCTGCGCTGCGCGGGTACGTGCTGGCGGGCGGGCTGGAGCTGGCCCTGGCCTGTGACATGCGGGTGGCCGGGCGGTCGGCGACCTTCGGGCTGCCCGAGGCCCGAATCGGAATGGGCGCGAACTTCGCATCGGTGCTCCTGCCGCGGCTGATCCCGCGACACCTCGCGTTCGAGCTCATGTGCTCGGGCGCGCGGTTCACCGCCGAGCGCGCCGCGGACGTCGGACTGCTCAACGCGCTGGTCGACGACGACGCCGTGACGACGCACGTCGAGGAGATGGCCGCCGTGATGGCTGCCAACGCACCACTCACCCTGCTCCGCTACAAGGCGATGTACCTGCGCGGATGGGAGCTACCGATCGCAACGGCACTGCGGCTCGACGCGGGCCCGAACCCGTACACCTCCGAGGACCGAGTCGAAGGTGTACGGGCCCTGGCCGAGAAGCGGGCGCCGGTCTGGCGTTCTCGATGACCGTCGCCCGACGAGACGGCGCGCCGACGGCGAACCCCGGACGTCTTCCCGCGGCAGCCTCGGCCGTCTCGGTGAGCGGTCGGCAGGTCCGCGGTCCGGACCCGACGGTCACTCCGCGGCGGCCACGGGCCGCGCGACGTCGGCGTCGGAGGTCTCGTAGAGGTCGCGGCGGAAGCGCTCCTTGATGGTCACCACCGCGGCGAAGGTGACGACGGCCGTGGCGACGATGTACAGCGCGACCGACCAGGACGCGCCGGTGCCCGCGAGCAGCGCGGTCATGATGAACGGGGCCAGGCCGCCCGCGAAGACCGAGGCGAACTGGTAGCCCAGTGAGGCGCCGGAGTAGCGGACGTCCGCCGGGAACATCTCCGCGTACAGGGTGGCCTGCGGCCCGTACATCGTCGCGTGGATCGTGAACCCGATCAGCAGGGCGAGGAACACCAGCACCACGGAACCGGTGTCGACCAGCCAGAACATCGGGAAGGCCCACACCGCCATCAGCACGGTCCCGGTGAGGTAGAGCTTCTTGCGGCTCCCCATGCGGTCGGTCAGCGCGCCGAAGAACGGCATCGAGACGACCTGGGTCAGGCCCGCGCCCATGACGCACCACAGGATCGCGGAGCGGGACATCCCGACCTGGGTGGTGGCGTAGTTGAGCATGCCGCTGATCAGGATGTAGAAGGTGGCGTTGACGACGAAGAACGCGCCCGCGGCCTGCAGGATCTGGCGCCAGTAGTGCCGGACGGCCTGGACCAGCGGGGCCTTGCGCAGCCCGGCCTCGCGCGTGGACTCCGCCGAGCGCTGCTGCAGCTCGCGGAAGACCGGGGTGTCCTCGATCTTCAGCTGCACGTAGGTGCCGATCAGGACCAGGACCAGCCCGGAGAGGAAGGGGACGCGCCATCCCCAGGAGGCGAACTGCTCCTCGGACAGCATGGTGGTCAGCAGGAGGAAGAAGAGGTTGCCCGCGACCGCCCCCGCGATGGCCCCGGTCTGCACGAGCGAGCCGTAGAACCCGCGCCGCTGGATCGGAGCGTGCTCGGTGAGCAGGAGTGCGGCCCCGCCCCACTGGGCGCCGACGCCCAGGCCCTGGACCAGGCGGGCGACCACCAGCAGGATCGGGGCCCACACGCCGATGGTCGCGTACCCGGGCAGGACGCCGATGGCGAAGGTGGCGACGCCCATCAGCAGCATGGCGGCGACCAGCGGGGGCTTGCGTCCGAAGCGGTCGCCGACGTGTCCGGCGATGATGCCGCCGAGCGGCCGCGCGACGAAGCCGACGGCGAACGTGGCGAACGAGGCGAGGGTGCCTGCCACCGGGCTGACCGACGGGAAGAACTGGTGGCCGAACACCAGGGCCGCGGCCGTGGCGTAGATGAGGAAGTCGAACCACTCGAGCGCGGTGGCGAAGACCGCCGCGGCGGCGAGCCTGCCCATGTTCTCGGGGGGTGCGTGCTGGTCCATCGGAGTCCACCTCCAGGCCGCAGCGGTGCGGCCGCGCTGGTGCCGGGAGGTGCCCGGCACTCGGTACGAACGATCGTTCGCAGAAGCTAGCTCCCCGGCTCGACGAGGGCAAGGGGATCTGCGGACTTCCCGACGGCGGCCCGTCGGGGCGCACTCATCGCGCGAGCGGCGTCTCGAGCAGCGCGAGGGCGGGACGGGGCGTCGTCCCCGGCGAGCTCGACGGCGGCCAGGACGCGACCGCGCAGCTCGGCGTTGGCGTGCCGCAGAGCCTCGGCCAGCAGCTTCGACTTCGACGGGAAGTAGTTGTAGAGGTTCGACAGGCTGGTGTCGGCGCCCCGTGCGACGTCTCGCATCGAGGCGCCGTTGAAGCCCTGCGAGCCGAACGCCTGGATCGCGGCGTTGAGGATCGCGGCCTCGTTCCGCCGCCCCGTGTCGGTGACGAGAGCGCCAGAACGGGTGTTCATGTCGGGCAGGGTAGCGCACCGTATCCTGGACGAGCCGACCTTGACAGAAGGGAGATCGGATGATTCCGTGAGATGCGTAAGAACGTTCGTTCGTGTGGCCGGTGCCACCGGCGAGCCCGTCGGAGAGGACGGTCAATGGTCAGCAGCACCACCGAGGCCCCCCGGGAGGCGTCGGGCTCCGCACCACGGCCGGAGGCGCCCTATTTCGAGGACTTCGAGGTGGGGCGGGTGTACACCGGTCCCGCGCGGACCTTCTCCGCCGCCGTGGTGGCCGCGTTCGCCGAGGTCAGCGGGGACCAGGCCGCGTTGCACACCGACGGCGGCCCGTCCGCGGACGCCCGCCCGGTGGTGCACGGCCCGCTGGGCCTGGCCGGCTTCTTCGGCTGGCACCACGACCGCGGCCTGTCGGTGCACGTCGAGGCCGCGTTCGACACGCACTGGGACTTCGTGGCCCCGATCCACGTGGGCGACTCCGTCACCTACGAGATGACGGTGACCCGCACCCGTCGCACGTCGGCGCTGCGCAACGGCGTCGTCGGCAGGCATGTGGTGGTCCGCAACCAGCACGGCGAGACCGTGCAGGTGGGCCGCACCGCCGCGCTGGTGACGGCGCGGGACGCCGTGGACGACCGGGCCGCCCGGCTCGGCCGGGCCTTCCCGTCGGTGGAGTGGGTGCGGGCGCTGGCGACTCGGCTCGGCGACTCGGCCGCGTTCACCCGGGCGACGAGCACCTGGGACGGCACGATCGGCCTGCGCTTCGGCAGTGACCCGGTGCTGCTGCGCGTCTACCGTGGACGGGTGCTGGAGGCGGGGACCCGGACCCCGGACGGGCCGACGTTCGTGCTCTCCGCGCCGGACGTGGTGTGGGCCGGACTGCTGACCGGCCCGCGGAACGACTTCACCCGGCGGACCCTGCGGGACGAGTTCGAGGTCGAGGGCAGTGCCTACGAGTACCTGCGGCTGACCGCGGCGATCGTCGCGCTGGTCGACGAGGCCCGGGCGTTCGCCCGGACGGAGGGGACACGATGAGGGCCGACTACGTCGAGGTGGGCGGGACCCGCGCTTTCGTGCTCGAGGAGGGCGAGGGACAGCCGGTGCTGTGCCTGCACACCGCGGGCCAGAACGGTGTGCAGTGGCGGGAGGTCCAGCCGCGGCTCGCCGAGCTGGGCTACCGCGTGGTGGTCCCGGACCTGCCCGGGCACGGCCGCTCGGAGCCCGCCGCCGGCGGCCCGGTGCGGGACCTGGGCGTCTACGCGCAGTGGTGCGAGGAGCTGATGGACCGGCTCGGGATGGACCGGCCCTTCGTGGTCGGATGCTCCATCGGCGGGGCGATCACCCTGCAGCTGGCGGTGCGCCGCGGTGCGCGCCTGGCAGGCGCCGTCGCGATGGCGGCGCACGGCGGCACCGACTCCGCCATGCTGAGCGTGCGCGGGCTGGAGCGGGAGCTGGTCGACTCGGCCGCGCCCAGCCGCTCGGACCGGACCTACTTCGGCACGCTCGCCGTCGTCGGGCGGCGGGTGGCGGCCGAGCGGGCGGAGCTGATCGCGCGCATGCACCGCCGCGAGGACCCCGAGATCTCCACCAGCGACCTCATCGGCTGGGCCACCCACGACGTGCTGGCGACGCTCGACGGCGTCGCCTGTCCGACCCACCTCGTCGTCGGGGACGACGACCTGTGGCTCGACCCCGCGGACGTCCGCCGCGCCGCCGATCTCATCCCGGACTCCCGCTACACCCTGCTGGAGGGCATCGGGCACTACCCGATGGAGGAGGTCGAGGGCTTCGCGGACGTCCTGCACGGCTGGCTCGGTGAGCTGGGCGCCCGCGAGAGCCGGGGGGCCGCATGACCGGCCGCACGACCACCCTGGCCGACCTGCTGGCCGACACCGCCGCGGCCGCCCCGGAGAGCACCGTGGTCATCGACGGCGGGCCCGCGCCGCGCCGCGTCACCCGGGCGGAGCTGGTCGCGCGCGTCCTCGGGTTGCGCGAGGACCTGCGGGCCCACGGCGTGGGCGAGGGCGACTGCGTGGGCGTGTGGCTGCCGAACTGGTCCGAGTCGCTGGTGGCGCAGTTCGCCGCGGCCGCGCTCGGCGCCCACGTCATCGGCATCAACACCCGCTACGGCGTGGCGGACGTCGCGCACGTCCTGGACCGGGCCCGGCCGCGGGTGGTGCTGATCGCCCACGACTTCCTCGGCCTGGACCTGCGCGCGCGGCTGCGCGAGGCGGTCGCCGAGGCGGACGTGCCCGCGCCCGGCATCGCCGTCGTGACCGGACCCGGCCGTCCACCCGCGGACGAGGCCGCCGCCGCGACCTACGACGTCGGCGCCGGGGCCTGGGTGCCGAGCCCGCCGTCGGGCGCGGCCGACCCCCAGGCACTGCGCGGCACCCGGGACGCCCCGGCCGTGGCGTTCACGACCTCCGGCTCGACCGGGATGCCGAAGCTCGCCGCCCACCTGGGCAGCAATGTGGCCACCCACGCCCGGAACGTCGCCGCCGCGGGCGGCTGGGACGCGGAGTCGGTCAGCCTGGTCGTGCTGCCGCTGTCCGGGGTCTTCGGCTACGTCCCGGCGCTCGCGGCGATCGCCGCCGGCGGGGCGGTGCTGCTGGAGCCCACGTTCGACGACGACCTGGTCGTGGCCCACATGGGCGAGTTCGGGGTGACGCACCTGGCCGGCGCGGACGACGTGGCCGGGCGGCTGATGGAGAGCCACCGCGCCCACGGCGGCGACCTGTCCGCGTGGCGCCGCCTGCTCATCGGGGACTTCTACGGCAAGTCCCTCCAGGTCGCGGAGTGGGCCGAGAAGGAGACCGACACCCCGACCATGGGGATCTTCGGCTCCAGCGAGCTGTTCTCGCTGCTGTCGTTCTGGCAGGAGCACGACCCGGCGCCCGCGCGCTGGCGGGCGGGTGGTCGACCCGTGTCCCCGGACATCGAGGTGCGCGCCGTCGACCCCGTCACGGGCGGGCCGCCGCCCGAGGGCGAGCCCGGTGAGCTGCAGTTCCGCGGCTACGCCGTGGTCGACGGCTACCTCGGTGACACCGACGGCGCGATCCGCGCGCGCTCGTTCACCGAGGACGGCTGGTTCCGCTCCGGCGACCTGGGCACGGTCCACCCGGACGGCGCGTTCGACTACGCGGGCCGGATGGGCGACTCGTTCCGGCTGCGCGGCTTCCTCGTGGAGCCCGCCGAGATCGAGATCCGCCTGGCCGAGCACCCGGACGTGGCCCGGAGCAAGGTCGTCGGCGTCACGGTGGACGGGGACACCAAGGCCGTCGCGTTCGTCGAGGCCGTGCCCGGCACCACCCCGGACCCGGCCGCGCTGCGGGCCTGGTGTGCCGAGGCCCTCGCGAAGTTCAAGGTGCCCGACTCCGTGCACCTCGTCGAGGAGATGCCGACCACCGTCGGCACCAACGGTTCCAAGATCAAGGCCGCCGCGCTGCGGGAGCTCGCGGCGCGCCTGTACAGCACGGAGGTCCCGAAGTGAGCCCGTCCGACGTGGTCGTCTGCGACCCGGTGCGCACGCCGGTCGGCGTCGACGGCGGGGTGTTCGCCACCCTGACCGCCGCGGACCTGGCCACCCAGGCCCTGCAGGGCCTGATCGCCCGGACCGGGCTGGGGGAGGGCGACGTCGACGACGTCGTGCTCGGCTACTGCTACCCGACGAGCGAGGCGCCCGCCATCGGCCGGGTCGCCGCGCTGAACGCGGGGCTCGGCGTCGGCGTGGCCGGCATGCAGCTCGACCGCCGCTGCGGCTCCGGGCTGCAGGCCGTCCTGCAGGCGGCGCTCACCGTCGGGCAGGGCTGGGCGGACCTGGTCGTCGCAGGCGGCGTCGAGGCGATGAGCCAGGCCGAGTACTACGCGCTGGGCCTGCAGAAGGGCGTCCGCGGCGACGAGCTGCGGATGGTCAACCGGATCACCCGGGGCCGCACCACCGCAGGCGGGGTGAACTTCCCGGTCCCCGGCGGCATGCTCGAGACCGCCGAGAACCTGCGCGCCGAGTACGCGATCAGCCGCACCGAGCAGGACGAGTTCGCGCTCCGGTCGCAGGAGAAGGCCGTCGCGGCGACGAAGGAGGGCCGGTTCGCCGAGGAGATCGTGCCGGTCACGGTGCCCGGGACCCGCCGCACGCCGGAGACCGTGGTGACCCTCGACGAGCACCCGCGCGCCGGTCTCACCCTGGACGACCTGGCGCGGCTGCGGCCGGTCCGCCGCCACGAGGACCCGGACGCCACGGTGACCGCGGGCAACGCCTGCGGGCAGAGCGACGGCGCGTCGGTCTGTGTGGTGACCACCGCCGCGCGGGCGGCCGAGCTGGGCCTCACCCCGTTCCTCCGCATCGTGACCTCCGCGCTGGCCGGGGTGCCGCCGCGGACGATGGGGATCGGCCCGGTCCCCGCGGTCGCCACGGCGCTCCAGCGCGCCGAGCTGGGGTGGGCGGACATCGACCTGATCGAGGTCAACGAGGCGTTCGCGGCCCAGGTCATCGCCTGCCTGCGGGAATGGGGCCTCCCCTCGGACGAGCCGCGGCTCAACGTGAACGGCTCGGGGATCTCCCTCGGTCATCCCGCGGGCGCCACCGGCTGCCGGATCCTCACCACCCTGGCGTACGAGATGCGCCGCCGCGGGAGCCGCTACGGCCTGGAGACGATGTGCATGGGCGGCGGCCAGGGCCTCGCCGCGATCGTCGAGCTCGTCGCGTGAGGGTCCTCTGGGTCCTCGCCCATCCCGAGCCCCGCTCGCTGAACGGTGCGCTGAAGGACGCGGGCGTCGCCGCGCTCGAGCAGGCCGGGCACGAGGTCGTCGTCTCCGACCTGCACGCCATGGCCTGGAACCCGGTGGTCACGGCGGCGGACTACGGCCACGACCCGGACGAGCGGTTCCGGGTCGGGCCGGTGTCGGCGCAGGCGTACGCGGCCGGGGCGCTGAGCGCGGACGTGCGCGTCGAGCAGGACAAGGTCGCGGCCGCCGACACGCTCGCCGGCAAGCGGGCCCTCGTCCTGACCACCGTCGGCGGGCGCGGGCCGGACCTCGGACCCCGCGGCGTCCACGGGCACCTCGACGAGCTGCTCTTCCCCCTGCAGCACGGCACCCTGTTCTACGTGGGCTACGAGGTCCTGCCGCCCGTCGTCGTCACGGGCGCGAACCGGGTGTCCGACGAGGAGTTCGCCACGGCCGCGAAGGAGGTGTGCGAGCGGGTGCTCGCCATCCCGCACACGACCCCGCTCCCGTTCCGCGGGCAGAACGGCGGGGACTACGACGACGAGCTCGTCCTGCGCGACCACCTCGCCCCCGGCCGGGCCGGGCTCGGCATCCACCTGCGCGATCGACCCACGGAGACGGAGAGATGACCGAACCGTTCCTCACCGAGGACCGCCTGGCCATCCAGGCGATGGCCCGCGACTTCGCGATGAAGGAGGTCCTGCCCGTCGCCAACGAGCTCGACCCCCGGCACGGCGAGATCCCGATGGCCCTGCGGGAGAAGATGGCCGAGCTGGGCTTCTTCGGCATCCTCATCCCGGAGGAGTACGGCGGGCTCGGCCTGGGCCTGTCCGAGTACGCGATCATCGTCGAGGAGCTGGCCCGCGCCTGGATGAGTGTGGCCGGCCTGATCGCCCGCGGGCAGCAGTTCACCGCCGGGTTCGACGCCGACCAGCGCGACCGCTACCTGCCCGCGATGGCGCGCGGCGAGTTCCTCAGCGCGTTCGCGCTGTCCGAGGCCGAGGCGGGGTCGGACGTCGCGAACCTGAGCTGTCGCGCCGTCCCGGACGGCGAGGGCTGGCGGATCACCGGCCAGAAGATGTGGTGCACCTTCGCCGACGGCTCGGACTACCTGCAGGTCTTCGCGCGGACCGAGCCCGCGGACCCGGCCCACCGCTCCCGCGGGGTGACCTGTTTCCTGATGCCGAAGCAGCGGGGCACCCTGCCCGAGGGCGTCACCGGCACCCCGGTCCGCAAGATCGGCTACCACGGCTGGAAGACCTGGGAGCTCGCCTTCGACGGCGCCTACGCGAGCGAGATCGTCGGCGAACCGGGCAAGGGCTTCCGGATCGCCATGGGCGACCTGGACACCGCCCGCATCCACACCGCGGCCCGCGCGATCGGGCTGGCCCGCGGGGCGCTGGAGGACTCGATCGCCTACGTCGGCGAGCGGGTCCAGTTCGGCCGTCCGATCGGCGTCAACCAGGGGCTGCGGTTCAAGATCGCGGACATGGCGGCGCAGGTCGAGGCCGCGCGGGCCCTGATGTACCAGGTGTGCACCGCGGTCGACGCCGGGCAGCCCAGCCCGACGCAGGCCTCGATGGTCAAGCTCGTGGCCTCCGAGATGGCCGAGCGGGTGACCAGCGAGGGCCTGCAGATCCACGGCGGCGCCGGCTACACCACCGACTTCCCGGCCGAGCGCTACTGGCGGGACGCCCGGCTCACCACGATCTTCGAAGGGACCTCCGAGATCCAGCGGCGCATCATCTCCGACGCCCTGCTGGGCCGGGCCGACCGCGCCTGAGGCCGGCCGGCCCGTGCCGCGGTGGCGCTCAGTCGGTGAGCGACAGCAGCTCGCGGGGGTTGTCGTGGACGATCCGGCGCAGGTCCTTCTCGGCCAGACCCAGGTCGAGCAGGGCCGCGCCGACCCTGCGGAACGCGTCGACGGGGCGCGGGAACCCGGCCTGGCCCAGGTCCGAGCCGATCAGCGTGTTCTCCGGCCCCAGCACCGAGATCCACTCCAGCAGCTGTTCGATCGGCCAGCGCATGGTCGCGGCGGGGTCGTACATGTGCAGCTCGTGCTCGATCAGCGCGCCCTGCTCGATGTAGCTCAGGCACTGCTTCGGGTCCGCGCCGATCACGAAGTCCGGGTGGGACACCACGAACCGGCGGACCCCGCGCTCGCGGGCGGCGGCGAAGCAGGCGGTGATGTCCTCGGGGTGCAGGTGCCCGCCGTTGAGGACGGCGTCGTGCTCCGCGATCAGGTCGAAGATCGGCAGCAGCTCGGGCACGACCTCGCCGTCCCGGACGACCTCGATGCGCTCGGCGGTCAGCTTGACGGTCGGGGTGGGGAAGCCGAGGTTCTCGGCGTGGCAGTCGATGTGCCTGCCGGACGACACGGTGGGCAGGTAGACGACCCGACCGCCGAGCCCGAGGCAGAGCTGCACCTGGGCGAGGTTGAGCCCGCCGACGGTCGAGTTCAGGGCGACCGCGCCGATCACCTCGGTCGGGATGTCCGCCAGCAGGGCCTTCTGCGACAGCACGTCCATCTGCGTGTTGTGGTGATGGCACTTGGCCACCAGGGCGCGCATGTGCAGCCGGTCCCAGCCGTCCCGGGCGCCGCCCGCGTGGTCGAACTCGCGCGGCATGGGGGAGGGCCCGGAGTGGCAGTGCATGTCGACGAGCCCGTCGAGGACCTGGTCGATCGCGATGGTGGTGCTCATGGTGATCTCCTGTCAGCGTGCGTCGGCCACGACCGCGCGGGCGGCCGAGCCGAGCAGCGACGCGTCGTTGCCGATGAGGACGAAGTCGTGGTGGCGGGGCAGGGCGCGGGCGGCGGCGGCCGTGCCGACCGCCGTCCCGAGGGGCAGCTCGAGCTCCGTCGCCGCGCTCGCCACGTCGTCGAGCAGGGCGGCGAACTCGGCCGACGAGGCGTCGAGCCCGGTGGCGACGGCGAGGTCGGCGGGCCCGACGAACAGGGCACCGACCCCCTCGACCGCGCCGATCTCGCGCGCCGCGGCCACCGCCTCGCGGCTCTCGAGCTGGGGCACCACCGCCACCTGCTCGCCGGCCGCGCGGTAGCCCGGGACGTCCGCGCCCCAGGCGCCCGCGCGCACGGTCGGGCCGTAGCCGCGGGAGCCGTGCGGCGGGAATCGGCCTGCGGAGACGACGGACCGGGCGTCCGCCACGGTGTCGACGTGCGGGACGAGCACCCCGCTCGCTCCGGAGTCGAGGACCCGGGAGATCGTCGACGGGGAGCGGTCGGGGACCCGGACCAGGGCGGGGACACCGCAGCCGCGGGCGGTGCCGAGCAGCTGGTGGACGGTGAGCACGTCGAGCGGGGCGTGCTCCATGTCGACGACGAGGAAGTCGAATCCGGCTCGGGCGAGCAGCTCGACGGAGTCGCTCGTCGGGAGCTTGACCCAGGTCCCGATCGCGGTGCGGCCGGGGGTGCGGAAGACGGTCACGACGGCACCGGGTACTCGGCGGCGTTGATCACCCAGCCGTCCTTCGCCGAGAAGTCGTGGCGTGGCGGGCAGAAGATGTCGATCAGCTGGTTGCGGACCTGGCTCACCGACTGGCTGGTGTGCACGGACGGCGGCGGGATGATCGCCACGGACGGGCTGGCGACGTGGACGTGCTCGTCCTCCCGCCAGTCCGCCATGTCCGGGGTCCAGGGGTTGCGGATGTGGTGGACGTAGCGCCCGTCGACCGCGAGCGAACACTGCTCGAAGTCGTCGTGGTGGTGGGGGGAGAGCTTGGCGGGGTCGCGGGGACCGAGGTCGGGGTCGAACAGGTTGACCATGAAGGTGCTGCAGCGGAACAGCCGCCCGAAGCGGCCCGGTGCGTACGGATGCTCGGCCACCGGGTACACGCGCAGCGCCTGCCCGTCCACCGGCTCCGGCCAGGGGGCGAAGGGGGCGACGTTCGCATGCGGCTCGGCGTAGGCGGCGTGGTTGCGGCAGCGGGCGAGCAGGTCCGGGGAGGCCGCCGAGAACAACCGCACGACGGCGGTGTCCGCGCCGATCTCCACCCGGCTCCCGCCCGCCGGGACGACGACCATCGCTGCGCCCTCGACCGCGGTCTCCTGCGTGCCGGCGGTGAGCTTGGCGGCGGCCGTGTCCTGCGGGAACAGCACGACGTACTCGTCCGGCTGGTCCGCTCGGTCGAGGATCTCGCCCGCCCGGGCGTGGGTGTAGGCGAGGGCGAAGTTCTGTCCGCGCACCCACCAGGTGCGGCTGCCGTGCGCGCTGACCTCGTCCGGCTCCTCGGCGGAGAAGTCCACGTACTGCGCGGGGGCGTTCGGCTCCGCCGAGCGCGCCGGGGCGGTGGCGAGCCCGCTGCGCGGGTCGCCGGGTCCGTAGGCCATGAGAGCTCCTTTGCTGGATCGTGTTCGCATTGTGCGTATGAGATTCACATTGCGAACACGTCTGAGCCTGACATGGGGGTGTGCCCGCGCACAAGGGCGGGTCTTGTCGAAATCAGGGCACTTGGCTACCGTATTGCGAACACGACGTTCGGATGGTGAAGTTCCACGATGACCGAGCCAGGCGCCTCGCAGGGCGACATCCAGGCGGTGACCCGCGCCAGCCAGATCCTCGGGCTGTTCCGACCGGACCGCCCACTGCTCACGGTGGCGGACGCCGCGACCGAGCTGGGTCTCAACCGCAGCACGACCCACCGCTACTTCGGGTCACTGGTCTCGGCGGGCCTGCTCGAGCGTAGCCGGGACGGTTCGGCCTTCGTCCCCGGCGGGCTGCTCGTCCAGCTCGGCGCCTTCTCGCTCGGGCGCCGGGCGGTCGTCGATCTCGCCCCGCCGCACCTCGTGGCGCTGGCCCGCCGCACCCGGCTGTCGGCGGCGCTCAGCCTGTGGGGCGCGAGCGGACCCGTCGTCACGCGGGTGGAGGAGGACAACAGCAACCCCGTCGTCGTGACGGTGCGGATCGGCCACCAGCTCCCGGTCGACTCCGCGCAGTGCCAGGTGTTCCTCGCGTTCATGGCGGATCAGCTGCGGGCCGAACGGCTCGTGTCCTCCGTCGCCGGGGCCGAGCGCCGCCGGCTCGCCGAGGGGGTCGCCCGAGCCCGCGACACCGGGCTCGCCAGCACCCACCTGCTCGACTCCGACATCACCGCGGTCGGCGCCCCCGTCTTCGACGAGTCGGGGATCTGCGCCTCCATGGCCGTCATCGGCACCGCACGGACCCTGCCCGTCGACACCACCGGTGCGGCGTGGCGGGATCTCGCGGGCGCCGCCTACGAGCTCAGCAAGGAGCTCGGCGGCGAGCACCACTTCCCGCAGGACTTCACCGCCCTGCTCTGACCCTGCTCTGACCCCCGGCGCCGACCGCTCCGCGCTGTCGGCTCGGTACCACCCACCCCCATCGCGCGCAGCGTTGCCGCCCCGCGGGAACGCTCGGTCCCCATCGGAGAGACCATGACCGAGACCGCCCACAGTCCCGACCAGGACCAGCCCGTCGCCCTCGACCGGGCCAACCGCAGACGTGCCCTGACCGGCGGGATCGTCGGCTACTTCGTGGACCAGTTCGACATCTACCTGCCGGTGATCGTGCTCGCCCCGGCGATGGGGTACTTCGTGCCCCCGGGCCTCGACGCGGGCACGACCGCGATCATCGCCGCGTTCGTCTTCACCGCCACCCTCCTCGGCCGCCCGGTGGGTGCGGCGATCTTCGGCGTCATCGCGGACCGGACCGGCAGGCGCAAGGCGACCATCATCGCGATCGCCGGCATCGCGGTCACGACGCTGCTCATCGGGCTGCTGCCGGGATACGCGTCGGTGGGGCTGTGGGGGATCGCGCTGGTGATCCTGCTGCGCCTGGTCGACGGCGTGTTCCTCGGCGGGGAGTACACCGCGGCGATCCCGCTCGCGATGGAGTGGACGCCGAAGCGGCGTCGGGGTCTGGCCAGCGGCCTGATCACCATGACCTCGCCCGGCGCGCTGTGCCTGATCTCGGCGATGACCCTGCTCCTGCTGCAGATCTTCCCCGCCGGGTCCCCGGACTCGGCCTACGCCGTGTGGGGCTGGCGGATCCCGTTCGTGATCGGCGCCCTGCTGGCGGCCGGGTTCCTGGTGTACTTCGTCCGGCGGGTCCCCGAGTCCGAGGCCTGGGCGAACGCCGAGCCCGCCGCCAAGCGGGTCTCGCCCTTGCGGCAGCTCTTCACCGGCGCCAACCGCCGCAGCCTCGGCCAGGTGTTCGTGCTGATGACGGGGGTCTGGATCGCGCTGAACATCTCGGCATCGGTCCTGCCGGGCCTCACCTCGAAGGTCGCCGGGCTCACCCCGACCCAGCTCACCGTCGCCCTGATCATCGCCTCCGCGGTGAGCGCCGTGACCTACCCGATCGCCGGGGTGCTGAGCCAGCGCATCGGACGGCGGCCCTTCTACATCGGCGTCGGTCTGCTGGTCGCCGTGGTGGGTGGCGGGGCCACCGCGCTGCTGGCCGGGGCGACCGATCCCGGCTTCGGGCTCGCGACCCTGCTGCTGACCGTCGCGTTCGTCGTCGGCATCCTGACCTTCGGCCCGATCGCCGCCTACATGACCGAGCGCTTCCCGGCCGCGCTGCGCTCCACCGGCTACGGCATCGGGTACAGCCTCGCCCTCGTCGTCCCGGCCTTCTACGCCTACTACCTCGTCGGTCTCGGCGCGCTGTTCGGCACCACCTACGCCTCGGCGATCCTGATGGCGATCGGCGGCCTCCTCGTCAGCGTCGGCGCCTGGCTCGGCCCCGAGACCCGCGACGTCGACATGGCGTGAGCGCCGCCCCGGTGCCCCGCCGCGGAACCGCGGCGCCGACTCAATACGTCGCCCGGCCGCCGCTGGCGTCGTAGACGGCGCCGGTCGAGAAGCTGACCTGCGCGGAGCACAACCAGGCGATCAGCTCGGCGATCTCCGCGGCCGTGCCGAACCGACCCATGGGGGTCAGGGACTGGGAGCGGGCGAGGACGGCCGGGTCGGTGTGGGCGTTCATCGGCGTCGAGACGGCGGCGGGGGCGACCGCGTTGACCAGCACGCCGGTCCGCGCCAGCTCCTTGCCGAGGGACTTGGTCAGCCCGATCACCGCGGCCTTCGACGCCGAGTAGGCGCTCTGGCCGGGGTTGCCGTCCTTGGCGGCGATGCTGGCCAGCGTCACGATCCGGCCCCAGCCCGCCGCCACCATCTGCGGAGCGACGGCGCGGCAGAGCAGGAACGTGCCCTCGACGTTGACCCGGAACGTGGTCCGCCACGCGTCCAGGTCGAGATCGACCAGCGGCCCGGACGGGCCGACGATCCCGGCACTGTTGACCAGGATCCCGACCGGCCCGATGCCGGCGACCATCGCGGCGACGGCATCGGGGTCGGTCACGTCGAGCTTCTCGTCCGCGCCGGGGGCGAGGTCCGCGGTGACGACCCGGACCCCCGCCTCCCGCAGTCGCGCCGCGGTGGCGGCGCCGATGCCGCTCGCCCCACCGGTGACCAGCGCGAGCACGCCCTCGGGATACCTCACGGCGTGCCTCCGGGGTTGAGCGTCTCGATCAGGAAACCGAGCTGCGACACGGTGTCGTAGTAGGCGTAGCGGACGCCTCCGCCGCGCATCGACTCGCCCTGCTGGTAGGTCTCCACACCGCGTTCGCGCAGGTCCGCGGCGGTCGTGGCGTGCGAGTCCACGGCGAATCGGAGGTGGTGCATGCCCTCGCCCTTCTCCGCCAGGTGGTCCGCCCAGACGTTCCCCTCGGTGCGCGGGGCGAGGAACTCGAGCTCGACGCCGCCGAGGTCGTAGAGCAGCACGCCGACCGTCGCGTCGATCTCGGTACCGCGGTACTCGGTGCGGCGGTAGGTGTTCTCCACGCGCGTGTGCGGCTCGAGCCCGAACACCGCGCGCATCCCGTCGGCGGCCGCGTCGAGGCTCCGCACGACCACGCCGACCTGGTCCATTCTCACGACCGACCTCCGATGTCGTGGGCGGCGATGAACCCGAAGGTCATCGCGGGCCCGATGTTGATCCCCCCGGCGGGGTAGTGCCCGCCCATCACGCTGGCCTGGTCGCACCCCACGGCGTAGAGGCCGGGGATCGGGGCGTCCGCGGCGTCGAGGACGCGGGCGCGGGCGTCGGTGGCGAGCCCGGCGAACGACCCGAAGCTGCCCGGCACCACCCGGACCGCGTAGAAGGGGCCCTTCTCCAGGGGGGCGAGCGCGCCGCCGTAGCGGTTGAACGGGGTCGAGCCGCGACCGAACTCGGGATCCTCGCCGCGGCGGGCGGCGCGGTTGAACTCGGCGACCGTCGACACCAGCCCGGCCTCGTCGATGCCGCACCTTCGCGCCAGCTCCTCCAGCGTGCGGCCGCGGGTGAGGTACCCGCTGCGCAGGTACGGGGTCAGCGGCACGGGCAGCGGCTTGGCCATGCCGAGCGGGTACCGGCGCACGAACCGCGCGTCGGCGATCTGCCAGGACTGCACCGGCTCGTCCGCAGGCGTCGCGGCGAGCATCGCGGTGACGTAGTCGTGGTAGCCGTTCGCCTCGTTGACGAACCGGCGCCCGGTGCGCAGCACCCCGATGCTGCCCGGTTTCGCCCGGTCCATGATGTGCGGGAACACGCCCGTGCGGCGGCCGACCCGGAACGGCACCAGCGAGACGGGGCACCAGGCGGCGGGCGAGGCCAGGTCGGTGCGCAACCGGCCGCCCACGGACTCGCCGAGCGTGATCCCCGCGCCGTCCGCGGTGGGGGGCGCGAGCGTGTGGTGCTCCTCCCCGCGGGGGAAGACCGCCCGGCGCCGCTGCACGTCCTGCGGGAACCCGCCGGTGGCGAGCACCACCGCGCGGCCCGCGGCGATCGTCCGGGGTCCGTCCGGTGTGGACGCGACCACACCGGTGACCCGGTCGCCCTCGCGAACGAGCTCCAGTACGGGGGAGGACGTCTGGATCTCGACGCCGGCGTCGAGCGCAGCGCGCAGCAGCCGTCCGACGAGCGCGGTGCCGTTGACCAGCTGCATCCCGCGCCGGAACCGCACCAGGTCGAGCAGGTGCCGCCCGACCCGGCGGGTCGCGTGCAGCAGCCCGCGCGGGTCGCCCCGGGAGGCGGACAGGAAGAGCCCGAGGTCGTCGCCCGCCATGATCCCCATGCCGAGGAACGAGGTCTCGTAGAGCTGGTGGCGCAGCAGCCGCGCGACCTCCGGACCGAGCTCTCGCAGGTCCACGGGCTGCGGTGCGACGGACCGATGGCCGGTGCCCGCGCCGGGCAGGTCGCCGTAGACGTCGCAGATCCGCGCGCCCGGCACGAACCGCAGGGCGGTCTCGGTGTGGAAGAACCGGACCATCTCGGGTGCGGCGTCCAGGAACGCGTCGACGCGTTCGGCGTCGTAGTCCTTGCCGAGCGCGGCGTGCAGGTAGCTGCGGAACTGGGCGGGGTCCTCGTCGACGCCGTCGGCGCGGGCGAGCGGGTTGCCCGGCGCCCACATCCAGCCGCCGGACCACGCGGTCGCACCGCCGCAGACGGTGTCCCGCTCCAGGACGAGGACGCGTTGTCCCCCATGGGCCGCGGCGACGGCCGCGGCGAGCCCACCGGCTCCCGAGCCGACCACGACGACGTCGTACCGGGTCACGGCGTTGGTCCCCTCTGTGTGAAACGGTCTGAGACTGTGTAGGATTCGATGCTGAATCTCACACTTACTGTGTCGGCAGCCGACTATATGTGGGATTCCGTCCTGCGCAAGGGAGGAGTCGTCGTGGAGATCCGTTGGCTGGAGGCGTTCATCGCGGTCGCCGAGGAGCTGCACTTCGGGCGTGCGGCGGCGCGGTTGAACCTCGCGCAGTCCCCGCTCAGTCAGACCATCCGCAGGCTGGAGCGCGAGCTCGGGACCAGCCTGTTCGACCGGAGCACCCGCAGCGTGTCGCTCACTCCCGCCGGGCACGCGCTGCTGCCCCACGCCCGGCGCGTGTTCGAGGAGCTGGAGCTGGGCAGGCAGGCCAGCCGAGCGACCGACGGGGTCGTCTACGGCACCGTCTCGATCGGCTTCTCCGGCGCGCTCAACCACCTCACGCTCCCGCCGCTGACCAGGGCGGTCCGCCAGCGCTACCCGGACGTCACGCTCTCGCTGACCGGGCGCGTCATGACCCGGGACGGCGTGGAGCAGGTCGAACGCGGCGCCCTGGACATCGTGTTCGTGGGTCTGCCCCTCGAGCCCTCGCCGGTGTGCACGCGGTTGATCGGGAAGGAGCGGCTCGGCGTGGCGCTGCCGATCGACCATCCGCTCGCGGGCGAGACCGAGGTGGACCTCGGCGACCTCGCCGAGGACGGGTTCATCACCCTGCCCCTGGACGTCGGGTCCTCGCTGGCGCAGCTCACGGCTCAGGCCTGCGCGAACGCCGGCTTCCGGCCGCGGATCGTCCAGGAGATCACCGACCCGTACATGATCCTGACGCTGGTGTCGGCGGGCGTCGGCGTGGCGCTGATGGCCCAGGGGGTGCAGCACATCATGCCCGCGTCGTCGGTGTTCGTCCCGCTCCGTGGCGAGCCCACCTACATGCGGCACGCGCTGGCCTGGCTGCCGGACAACCCCTCCCCGGTGCTGAAGGCGGTCCTGGAGATCGCGGAGGAGGTCCTCCCGACGCCCGCGGACTGATTGTGTGCGCTGGAAGCATGGAGTCTGTGAAACTGAGTGTTGGACGGACTTGGTTTCCGGTGCAACCCTCGTCGTCATCTCCGCAGGGCTCCTCGTCAGGCGCCCCCGTCGACGTCGCCGGTTCGAAAGGAACGCCATGTCCAGTACGGCATCGGCCCCGACCCGCAACAACCCGAGGAAGGCCGCGGTCTCCGGCTTCCTGGGCAGCACCCTCGAGTACTACGACTTCTTCATCTACGGCTCCGCCGCGGCGCTCGTGTTCGGGAAGGTCTTCTTCCCCGACGCAGGCGCCACCGGGGCGCTGCTGTCCATCGCCACACTCGGCGTGGCCTACGTCGCCCGTCCCCTCGGCGCGATCCTGTTCGGCCACTTCGGCGACCGGTTCGGCAGGCGCAACGCGCTGATGGCCACCCTGCTGCTGATGGGCCTCTCGACCTTCCTGATCGGCTGCCTGCCCTCCTACCAGTCGATCGGCGTGGCCGCGCCGATCATCCTCGTGCTGTTGCGCCTGCTCCAGGGCCTGTCGGCGGGAGGTGAGTCGCCCGGAGCCAGCTCGCTGTCCATGGAGCACGCCCCCGACCGCAGGCGCGCGTTCTTCGCCAGCTTCACCATGAGCGGCATCATGTTCGGCATCGTGGTGTCGAGCCTCGTGTTCATCCCGGTCGCGGCCCTGCCCGAGGACCAGCTGCTGTCGTGGGGCTGGCGGATCCCGTTCTGGCTGTCCATCGCGGTGACCGGGGTCGCCTACTTCCTGCGCCGCTCGCTGCAGGAGCCCGAGGTCTTCCACGAGCTGCAGGAGACCGCGGAGACGGCCAAGGCCCCGATCGTCGAGCTGTTCCGCGACCACTGGCTCACCGTGCTCCGGATCGCCGTCTGCGCCAGCTTCGCCATGGTCAACACCATCGTCAACGTCTTCGCCCTCGCCTACGCCACCCAGGTCGAGGGGATCTCGCGGCCGACGATGCTCGCGGTGATCTCGGTGGCCAACGCGGTCGCCGTGCTGACCCAGCCCTTCTACGGCATCCTCGCCGACCGGGTCGGCCGCAAGCCCGTGTTCGTGACCGGGCTGGTCGGTGTGGGGGCGATGGTCTTCGTGTTCTTCCACGCCATCGGCACCCAGAACGTCCCGTGGATCTACCTGAGCGCCGTGCTGCTGATCGGCCTCTGCTACGCCGCGCCGAACGGCATCTACCCGGCCTACTTCCCGGAGCAGTTCCCGGCCCGGGTCCGCTACTCAGGCATGGCGATCGGCCTGATGGTCGGCCTGCTGGCGGCCGGGTTCACCCCGCTCTGGGCCACCGCGCTGACGGCGGGCGACCAGGCGAACTGGCTCCCGGTGGCCTGGTTGTGCGTGGGCTTCGTGGCCGCCTCGGCGATCGCGGCGCTGACCGGGCCGGAGACCTTCGAGGTCCCCACGGCCGAGCTCGGCAGGCCGCGGTCCAGCGCGCCCGTCCCGGCACGCGTCGCCTCATGATGCGGGCCGCAGTGATCGGCTGCGGCAACGTGGCCGGCAATCACGCCGCCGCCTACCGCGAGCTCGCGGATGTCGAGCTGGTCGCCGTCACGGACGTCGACCCGGCTCGTGCCGCCGCCCTCGCCGCGCGGTTCGGTACCCGGGCCGTCGACCCGCAGGAGCTGTTCGGGCTGGGGCTCGACCTGGTGAGCGTGTGCACGCCGCACCCCACCCACGAGGCCGTCGTCGTCCGGGCCGCGGCACACGGGGTGCACGTGCTGTGCGAGAAGCCGATCGCCGTCGACCTCGGCGCGGCGGGCCGCATGATCGCCGCCGCGGAGGCGGCGGGCGTGCAGCTGGGCGTGCTGTTCCAACGCCGGTTCTGGCCCGCCGCGCGCCGCATCCGGGCCGCGCTCGACGACGGGGCGCTCGGCCGCCCGGTCCTCGCGCACGCCTCGGTGCTGCTGCACCGCGAGCCGGAGTACTACACGGCCGCGGCCTGGCGCGGCACCTGGGCGACCGACGGCGGCGGGGTCCTGATGACCCAGGCCGTGCACAACATCGACCTGCTGCAGTGGTTCATGAACGGCGCGGGCGAGGCCGTCGAGGTCTCGGCCGCGCACACCACCGTGACGCACCCCGTCGAGGTCGAGGACACCGCCGTCGCGACGATCCGGTTCGCGGGCGGCGGCCTGGCCACGCTCGCCGCGTCGACGGCGGTGACCCCGGGTCTCGGGACGCGGGTCCAGGTCAGCGGCTCGACCGGGGCCACGGTCGGGCTCGCGGAGTATCCGGAGGGGAGCGAGGCGCGGCTCGACGTGTGGGCCGTGCCCGGCGCCGCCGCCGTCTCGTCCCCGTTCGGCGGCGGGCTCGTCCCGGACCTCGACCTGGCCGCGATCAACGGGTCGCTCGCCCCGTTCCACGCCCTGCAGATCGCCGATTTCGTCGCCGCTGTCCGGGAGGGGCGTGCACCCGCCGTGACCGGCCGCGAGGCGGCGAAGTCGCTGGCGATCCTCACCGCGCTCTACCGCTCGGCCGCGTCCGGCCACCCCGAACCGGTCCCCACCACCAGGGAGGAGATCCCCGCATGACCCCGATCGGGATCGCACACCTCACGCTCCTGCGGCTCAGCCCGCCCGAGCTCGTCGCGACCGCCGCCGCGGCGGGCTACGACTTCGTCGGCGTCCGGGTGAAGGCCGTGACCGCGGGCGAGCACCAGTACCCCATGGAGCCGGGCTCGCCGATGTCGAAGGAGACGCTGCGGCGACTCGCCGACACCGGTCTCGAGGTGCGAGACGTCGAGTTCCTGACCCTCGGCCCGGAGACCGGGCCCGCGGACTGGAAGCCCGCGCTGGACGCGGGCGCCGCGCTCGGCGCCCGCACGCTCAGCGTCGTCGGGGTGGACCCGGACCGCTCGCGGCTGACGGACACCCTCGCCGCCCTGACCGCGGACGCCCGCGCGGTCGGCATCCTGCCCACCCTCGAGCCCATCAGCTACCAGCCGGTGAGCACCGTCCTGGAAGCAGGCGAGCTGGCCGCGGCGGCGGGCGCCGCGGTCCTGCTCGACGCCCTCCACCTCCGACGTGGCGGCAGCTCGCTGGAGGACGTCCGCGCCCTGGACCCCGCGCTCGTCCCCTGCCTGCAGCTCTGCGACGGCCCCCTGGAGGCGCCGACCCACCTCGACCTGCCCGCCGAGCTGCCGCTCGGCATGAAGGCGGACGGATCGGTGCTGCAGGTCGAGGCGCGGGTGCAGCGCGGGATCATCGGTTCCGGGGAGCTCCCGCTGGCCGAGCTGGTGGCCGCGGCGCCTGCGGGGACCCCGCTGAGCGTCGAGGTGCCGCACCTGGGCCTGGCCGACCTCGATCTCGCCCGGCGCAACCTCGACGCCGTCCGGGAGCTGGTCGCGTGACCACCTTCCTGACGGCGCACCGGGTCGCGCTGGTCGGCGCCGGGATCGGCGGTTCGCTCTCGCCCGCGCTGCACGAGCGCGAAGCCGCCGCCCTGGGCCTGGACTACACGTACTCGGTGCGCGACCTGGACGTCGAGCCCGACCTCACCCTGCGCGCCGCAGTGGCGGACGGGATCACGGGGTTCAACGTGACCCACCCCGTGAAGCAGGCCGTGCTGGCCCAGCTCGACGCGCTGTCGCCCGCGGCCGCCGCCCTCGGCGCGGTCAACACCGTCGTCGTGCGGGACGGGGTCCTGACCGGGCACAACACCGACCACAGCGGGTTCCTGGCGGGGTTGCGGCACGGGCTGCCGGACGCGGCACTCGGCCGGGTCGCCGTGATCGGCGCCGGGGGAGCCGGATCGGCGGTGGCGTACGCGCTGGTCGGGGTCGGCGCGGCGGTGCGGATCGTCGACGCCGATCCGGCGCGCGCCAGCGCGCTCGCGGGCCGGCTGCGGGCCGCGTTCCCGGCCGCCGAGATCGGCGTCGGCGGGGAGGGCGATCTCGACGGGATCGTGAACGCCACCCCGATCGGGATGACCGGCCATCCCGGCCTCCCGTTCGATCCCGCGCTGCTCCGGCCGGGGCAATGGGTCGCCGAGTGCGTCTACCGTCCGCTGGAGACGGAGCTGCTCGCGGTGGCCCGCGCCCGTGGCCACCGCGTCCTCGACGGCGGCGCGATGCTCGTCGCGCAGGCCGCGGACACCCTCGCCCTGCTCACCGGCGCCACCCCCGACCTCGCTCGGATGCGCCGCCACCTGGGAGAACTCACCGATGTCTGAGCACGTGTCCGACCACTGGGACCACGACGTCGACCTGCTGGTCCTCGGGTCCGGCGCCGGCGGGCTCGGCGCCGCCGTCGTCGGGGCGGGGGAGGGGCTGCGCACGCTGGTGCTCGAGAAGACCGAGTGGCTCGGCGGCACCACCGCGTACTCCGCGGGCACCTGCTGGGTGCCCGGCCACCCGATGCAGGCGGATCCGGCGCACGACCGCGCCGAGGCGAGCCGCTACCTGGACACCCTGGTCGGCGACCGGGCGCCGCGCGCGCTGCGCGAGGCCTACCTCGACCACGGCCCCGCCATGCTCGCCCGGCTGCGGGAGCTCGGGGTCGACTTCTGGCACAGCAAGGCCGTCGTGGACTACCACCCCGAGGTGAGCGGTTACGGGCTCGGGCGGGCGCTGGAACCGAAGACCTTCGACGGCCGGGTGCTCGGCCGGGGCCGCTTCGGCCGGGTCCGCCGCCCGGTGCCGGAGTTCGCGTTGTTCCGCGGCACGCTGATGGTCCGGCGGCCCGAGGTCAACGAGTTGCTCACGCTCTTCAGCGGGTCGCCGCGGGGCCTGGCCACCGCGCTGCGGCTCGGCGTGCGCTGGGTGCTCGACCTGCTCCGCGGCTACCCGCGCGGCACCCGGCTGGCGATGGGGAACGCGCTGGTCGCGAACCTGTACCACCAGCTGGAGCGGCGCGGCGGCGAGGTCTGGTTCACCGCCCGGAGCCTCGAGCTGGTGCGGGAGGACGGCCGGGTCGTGGGAGCGGTGGTCTCCCGGCGGGGCGAGACGGTCCGGGTCCGGGCGCGCAAGGGCGTGGTCCTCGCGGCGGGCGGGTTCGGGGCCAGCCCCGAGCTGCGCGAGCGCCACATGCCGAGCCCGACGCCGCAGTTCACCCGGGTCGGCGAGGGCGCGACCGGTGACTCGATCGCGCTCGCGGAGGCGGTGGGCGGCGCCCTCGGCGAGCCCCGGGACGATAACGCCCTGTGGTTCCCCAGCTCGATCGGGCGCCGCCGGGACGGGTCGACGGCGGTGTTCCCGCACATCTGGGACCGGGCGAAGCCGGGCATCCTCGCGGTCAACTCCGCCGGGCGTCGGTTCGTCGACGAGTCGGTGTCCTACCACCGCTTCACCCGGGCGATGTACGACTCGCACAAGGACGTCCCGACGGTCCCGGCCTGGCTCGTCGTCGACTCCCGGACACTGGCGCGCTACGGGCTCGGGATGGTGCACCCGCACCTGCCCGCGCTGCGCCTGCGGCCCTTCCTGAGGAGCGGCTACCTGCGCACCGGTGCCACCCTGCGCGCGCTGGCGGCCGAGATCGGCGTGGACCCTGACGGCCTGGAGCGCACCGTCGCGGACGCCAACCGCTTCGCGCGCACCGGGATCGACGAGGAGTTCGGCAAGGGGCAGAGCCGGTTCGGCCTGGCGGCGGGCGATCCGGCCCACGGTCCGAACCCCAACCTCGGGCCCGTCGAGACGGCGCCGTTCTACGCGATCGCCGTGGTCCCGACGCCGCTGGCCAGCGCGCTGGGTCTGCGCACGGACGTCGACGCCCGGGTGCTCGACGACCGCGACCGACCGGTCCCGGGCCTCTACGCCGTGGGCAACGACGCGAACTCGATCATGGCGTCGGAGTACCCCGGTGCGGGCTGCCAGGTCGGCGCGGGCCTGACCTTCGGCTACCTCGCGGCAAGGCACGCCGCGCAGAGCTGATGGACGTCCGCTGGGTGGAGGCGTTCCTCGCCGTGGCCGAGGAGCTGCACTTCGGGCGCGCGGCGGAGCGCCTCCACATGGCCCAGTCCCCGCTGAGCCAGACCATCAAGAAGCTCGAACGCCAGGTGGGCGCGCCGCTGTTCGACCGCACCACCCGGGCCGTCACGCTGACCTCGGCGGGGCACGCGCTGGTGCCGCACGCCCGCCGGATCGTCGAGGACCTGGACCTCGCGCTCCGCGCCACGCGCGCCGGTCCCGGGGAGGTCTACGGCCGGGTCCGGCTCGGCCTGTCCGGGGCGCTCAACCACCTCACGCTCCCGCCGCTGACCCGCGCGCTGCGGACCCGGCACCCGCACGTCGAGCTGGAGCTGGTGGACCGGGTCACCACCGAGGACGCGCTGGGGATGGTCGAGCGCGGCGCGCTGGACGTGTCCTTCGTCGGGCTCCCGGTGCCCGGCACCCCGTCCACCCGCACGATCAGCATCGAGCGGCTCGGCGCCGTCGTGTCGCCGGATCACCGGTTCGCCGACCGCGGCGAGATCGCCCTGCCCGAGCTCGCGGGCGAGGACTGGGTGCTGATGCCGGGCCAGTCCGCGCTGCGGGCGGTCCTGCTCACGGCCTGCCAGGCGGCGGGCTTCCGGCCGCGGATCGCCCAGCAGGTGAAGGATCCGTACGTGGTTTTGTCGCTGGTCGCGGCCGGTCTCGGGGTCTCGCTGGCGCCGACGTGCGTGCGGCCGATCATGCCGTCGGGCGCGGTCTGGATCCCCCTCGCGGCCCCCGCCCCGGAGCTGCGCAGCGCGCTGCTGTGGGACGAGGGCCGGATGACGGAGGCGGTCCGGGCCCTGCTCGCGGTCGCCGCCCGCGTGCTGCCCGATCCTGTGCGATCCGCACATGAACCGTCCTGAATCGAGTGTTGGACCGGCGCAGTCCGCGGGGCGCACCGTGAAGGACATGGGCATCTACGCGGTCACCTACACCTACGGCCCGGACACCGACGTCGCCCGCGACGCGCACCGGCCCCGCCACAAGGACTTCCTGGCCGATCTGCACGAGGCGGGCACCCTGCGCGCCTCCGGCCCGCTGGCCGACGGCACGGGCGCGCTGCTGCTCCTCGAAGCGGAGTCCGACGCGCAGGTCGAGCACCTCCTGGACGGCGATCCGTTCCGGCAGGAGGGACTGATCGGCGAGCGCACCGTGCGCGGCTGGTCCATCGTCTTCGGCGGTCTGCGGTGAGGGTCGCGCGGACCCTCTCCCGCGAGCACGTCGTGATCGACGAGGTGCCCGCGCCCGTGCCCGGACCGGGGGAGGCACTCGTCCGGATCCGCGCCGTCACCCTGTGCGGCACCGACCTGCACATCTGGGAGGACGACTACGCCACCGAGCTGCCGATCGTCCAGGGCCACGAGCTGGCCGGGACCGTGGAGACCGCGCCCGCCGGATCCGGCTTCCTCCCCGGCGACCGGGTGGCGGTCTCGCCGATCCGCTGGTGCGGGGAGTGCCACGCGTGCGGGATCGGGCGGATCAACGCCTGCGCCCGCTCGTCGGTGCTCGGCTGCTACACCGACGGCGGCCTGGCCGAGCTGGTCGCCGTGCCGGTGACCGACCTGTTCCGGGTGCCGGACGGGATGCCCACGGAGGTCGCGGCGCTCGCCGAACCCACCAGCATCGCCATGCAGGCGGTGCTGCGCGGGCGGCCGGAGAAGGACGAGCGGGCCCTCGTCCTGGGCTGCGGGCCGATCGGGCTGCTGGCCACCCTGCACCTCACCGCGCTGGGCGTGGAGGTGGTCGCCACGGACGTGAACCCCGACCGTGCCGCCTTCGCGCGCGGGTTCGGGGCGATCGAGCCGGACGGGCGGCAGCCGTCGCTCGTCCTCGAGGCGACCGGCGCGCCGAGCGCGTTCACGACCGCGGTCGAGAGCGTGGCCACCGCGGGTCGGGTCGTGCTCGTCGGCATCTCCGACCGGCCCGTCACGCTCTCGATGCGCACGCTGCCGGTCAAGGACCTCGACCTGCTCGGCAGCCGCAACAGCCTGCGGCGGATCGGGGAGGCGCTCGAGCTGCTGGCCGCCCATCCCGAACCCGCCGCCGCGCTGGTCACCCGCCGGGTGCCGTTCGCCGAGGTCGGCGACGCCTTCGGGCTCCTGCGCACCGAGCTCGGCAAGATCGCGGTGCTCCTGTGAACGGCGGCCACGACCTCGTGGTGGTCGGATCGGGGGCGGCCGGGCTGACCGCCGCCGTCGGGGCCGCGGAGGCCGGGCTGTCGGTGCTCGTGGTGGAGAAGGCGGCGCGGCTGGGCGGCACCACCGCCGTGGGCGGGGGTGTGATCTGGGCCCCGAACAACGCACTGATGTCCACACCGGACAGCCCCGGGGCGGCGCGGGCGTACCTCGGCACCGGCCGGATGTCGGCGTCCGAGATCGCGGCGTTCGTCGAGGACGTGCCGCGCGCGATCGCGCTGCTCACCCGGGTCGGCGTCCGGATGCGACCGCTGCCCCGGCCCGACTACCACCCCGACCGGCCCGGCGCGGCGCACGGGCGGGGCCTCGACCAGGAGCCGTTCGACCCGCGCCCGTGGCCGGGGCTGGCCGAGCGGATCCGCCCGCCGACCTACTTCCCGCTGCTCACCATGTCCGAACGGGACGACCGCTCGGCCGGCCCGGAGGTGGTCAAACAGCGCGAGGCCGGCGGCGTCCGCACCATGGGCGGCGCGCTCGTCGGGCGGCTGCTGGTCGCCGCGCTGGACCGGGGCGTCGAGATCCTCGCCGCGACGCCCGTGACCGCGCTCGGCCACGGGACCGTCCGGCTCGGGGAGGAGACGGTCGCGGCGGGCGCGGTCCTGCTCGCGTCGGGCGGCTTCGAGTGGAACGCCGACCTGCGTCGACGCCACCTCGCGGCCGAGATCACGCCGATCAGCGCACCGTCGAACACCGGCGACGCGCTCGGCCTCGCCCGCGGGGCGGCCCTCGACGAGATGACCGCGGTGTGGGGCGTCCCCGTGATCACGCCGCCCGGCGACCGCTACGACGGCATGCCGAGCGGCCGGATGGGCAACGTCGAGATGACCCTGCCGGGCTCGGTCACCGTCGACACCACCGGCAGACGGTTCGTGAACGAGGCCCTGAACTACCACGACCTCAACCGGGCCTTCGCCGGTCGCACCGCGTTCCTGGTGTTCGACCGGGCCTACCGCGAGCGGTACCCGGTGGCCGGGTCGCCACCCGGCGCCGTCGAGCCCTGGATGGTCACCGCGGACACCCCGGCCGAGCTGGCGCGGCGGGTGGGGATCGACCCGGCGGGCCTGGTCGCGACCCTGGGCCGGTTCAACGCCGCCGCCCGCCGCGGCGCGGACCCGGACTTCGGGCGGGGCGCGAACCCGCAGGACCGCCACCTCGGTGACCCGGCGATCACGCCCAACCCCTGCCTCGCCCCCGTCGCACAGGGGCCGTTCTTCGCCGTCCCGGTCCACGCCGGCGCGCTCGGCACGGCGGGTGGGCTCGCGACGGACCTCGACGGCCGCGTCGTCGATCCGGCAGGCGACCCGATCCCCGGGCTGTACGCGGCGGGGAACTGCGCGGCCACCCTGTTCCGGGACGGCTATCCGGGCGGTGGTGCGACCCTGGCCTCCGCGGTCGTCCGCGCCTATCGGGTGGTCCGACACCTCGCGCGCGGGGTCTCGGGGGCGGAGGGAGGACGGTGAGCGCCTGAGCGGGCGGCGTCTCGGGAATGGGTCGCTCTGCCGATGGTCGACGAGGTCGGCCGGGCGGTGTCATGGACCAGGCATCCGTCCCGTCGCGAGCCAGGACTCGCGCCCGCTCCCGAGGACCACATCCATGCGCATCGGTCTCATCGCCCCTCCGGGGGTCCCCGTTCCCCCGCTCGCCTACGGCGGCACCGAGTCGGTCATCGACCGACTGGCCCGCGGACTGGTCCGGGCCGGTCACGAGGTGCTGCTCGCCGCCGCGGCCGAGAGCGAGTGCCCGGTGCCCCGGGTGGGCGGGACCGCGAAGGTCGGCAGGGCGGGGCCGGTGTGCGCCGACATGGTGACCGAGCTGCGCCACGCCATCACGAGCTACGCCGCCATGACCGACGTGGACCTCGTGCACGACCACACGATGGCCGGTCCGCTCTACCGGCGTCCCCCGATGGGCCAGCCGGTCGTGACCACCGCCCACGGCCCGTTCGACGCGACCCTGGGTCCGCTCTACCGCGCGATGCGCGGGGTCGCGGTGGTGGCGATCTCGCAGCACCAGGCGGACACCGCCGACGGGGTGCCGCTCGCCGGCGTGATACACCACGGCCTGGACGTCGAGTCGGTCCCGGTGGGCGACGGGCAGGGCGGGTACGCGAGCTTCCTGGGACGGATGTCCCCGGAGAAGGGACCGCGCGAGGCCGCGCTGGCGGCCCGGGCCGCGGGCGTCCCGCTGCGCATGGCCGCCAAGCTGCGGGAACCGGAGGAGCGCGAGTACTTCGACGCGCAGGTCAAGCCGCTGCTGTGCGCGGACGTCGAGTACGTCGGCGAGCTCGGCCACAGCGAGAAGCTCGAGCTCGTCGGGGACTCGTTCGCCCTCGTCAACCCCATGCAGTGGGCGGAGCCGTTCGGTCTGGTGATGATCGAGGCGCTGGCCACCGGCACCCCCGTCGTCGCCACCCCGGCCGGGTCCGCCCCCGAGATCGTGGACGACGGGGTCACCGGGTTCCTGCGCTCGGGCGCCCTCCCGCTGGCCGCGGCGCTCCTGGACGCCGCGCTGCTCGACCGCACCGCCTGCCGGGCGGCCGCCGCCCACCGGTTCAGCACCGAGCGGATGGTCGCCCAGCACGTCCGGCTCTACGAGGACCTCCTGCCCGGTCCGACCCCGGACCCCCGCAGGGCCGGCGCGCCGCCGGTCCCCGCGCCCTGATCCCCCGGGCTCAGCGGAGGGCGGCGAGGTGCTCGTGCACCATCCGGACCGCCATCGCGCCCTCGCCCGCGGCGGACGCGACCCGCTTCACCGACCCGCTGCGCACGTCGCCCGCCGCGAAGACCCCGGGCAGGCTGGTCTCGAGCAGCAGCGGCTCGGCGTCCCCGGGCGCTCCCGTTCGCCCGGGCCGTCGCGCACCGGGCCCGGTCAGCACGTAGCCGCCGGAGTCCAGCGCCACCGAGTCCGGCAGCCAGGACGTGCTGGGCTCGCCCCCGATGAACACCATCAGGTCGCGCGCGGGCAGCCGCTGCTGCGCCCCCGTCACCGTGTCCCGCACCCCGACGGCCTCGAGGCGGCCGTCCGCACCCGCCAGCTCCTCCACGGCGGTGTGCAGGTGCACCTCGACCCGCGGGTCCTGGGCGATGCGGTCGGCGAGGTAGCGCGACATGTTCTCGCCGAGCGTGTGTTCGAGGACCACCAGGTGCACCTCGGCGGCGTGGCCGGACAGGAAGATCGCGGCCTGACCGGCCGAGTTGCCCCCACCGACGACCACCACGGGATCCCCGACGCACTGCTGGGCCTCCAGCGGGGTGGCCGCGTAGTAGACGCAGGTGTCCTCGAACCGGTCCAGGCCGGGGACCGGCAGCCTGCGGACGCGCACGCCGGACGCGACGATCACCGTGCGGGTGACCAGCTCGTCGCCGTCGGCGAAGCGCAGGACGTGGTGCCCGTCGCGCTCCGCCAACCCCACCACCTCCGACGGGACGGAGCGCCGCACCCCGAACTTCTCTGCCTGCAGCACGGCGCGTTCGGCCAGCTCGCCCCCGGAGATCCCGGAGGGGAAGCCGAGGTAGTTCTCGATGCAGGACGTCCGCGCCGCCTGCCCGCCCGCCGCGACGCCGTCGAGCAGGGTGGTGTCCAGGCCCTCCGAGGCGCCGTAGACGGCCGCCGCGAGTCCGGCCGGACCGGCGCCCACGACCACGAGATCACAGATCTCGCCGCCGTGGCCGAGGTCACGCAGCCCGAACGTCGGCGCGAGCTCGGCGGTCGACGGGTTGCGCAGCAACGTGCCCCGGTAGAGCACGATCGGGGTGTCGGCGGGACCGAGCCCCAGCGACCGCAGCAGCTGCTCGGCGGTGGGGTCGGTCTCCAGGTCCAGGAACCGGTGGGGCAGCCGGTTGCGGGCGGCGAACTCGCGCAGCTTCCGGGTGGCGGCCGAGTAGCGGGAGCCGATGATCCGGAACCCGACGCCCTCGCCGAGGGTCAGCCAACGGCGGACGAGGTAGGCCCGCAGCACGAGGTCGCCGAAGGCGGAGTCGCGCGCCGCCAGGCTGCGCAGCCTGGCGGCGGGCACCGCCAGGACCTCACCCGGGTCGACGACGACATCGCTCAGGAAGGCGGGCTGCCCGGTGAGGACCCCGAGCTCGCCGAGGAAGCGGCCGGGCCCGTGCACCCGCACCACCCGCTCGTCGGGCGTCCCCAGCGCCTCGACGACGGCGACCCGGCCGGAGAGCAGCACGAAGAACGTGTCCTCCGGCTCGCCCTCGGTGATGAGCACCTCCCCGCGCGTCGTGGGCCGACGCTCCCCCCACTCCTCGAGCTCGCGCAGGCGCGTCTCCTCGAGGCGGGGGAAGGCCCCGGAGACGTCCGGCGTCTCCCCGGGCGGCACGTCGGCGGGCTCCCGGGTGGTCACACCGGTGCCCCGTCGACGAAGCACCAGCGCCAGTCCTCACCCGGCTCGAACGACCGGATGATCGGGTGGCCGACCAGGCCGGCGTGCCTGCGGGCGTGGCGGCCCGGGGACTGGTCGCAGCAGCCGACGTGCCCGCAGGTCAGGCAGAGCCGCAGGTGGACCCAGGGGGATCCGGTGCGCAGGCACTCCTCGCACCCCTGCGGCGTGCGGGGTTCGACGTCCGCGCGGACGTAGGCCAGGTGGGGGTCGATGCCCAGCGGAAGGGTCATGGGTTCTCGGTTCCTCTCGACTGCAGCGCCTCGTCCAGCCAGCTCCGCAGCGCGGGCTCGGGCGCGGCACCCGGCTGGCGGGCCAGCACCCGGCCGTCCCGCAGGACCATCAGGGTGGGGACGGCCTGCACCTCGAACCGCTGCGCCAGCCGGGGCGACCGGTCGATGTCGACCTTGACCAGCTTGAGCACGCCAGCGCGGTCGGTGGCCAGCCGTTCGAGGACCGGGCTCACCATCCGGCAGGGGGCGCACCAGGTCGCCCACAGGTCCACGAGCACCGGGACCGGGGCCTGCTCCGCGACGACCGCGAAGTCGTCGTCCCCCGCGTCGGCGATCCAGGGCAGGGGCTCGTGGCAGTGGCCGCACTTCGGCACCGAGGCCGCGGAGGCGGGCACCCGGTTCCGGGTCCCGCAGTGCGGGCAGGGGATCGTGCGCGTGCTCTCCGCCGCCGCGGCGCTCATGCCGGCGCCCCGACGGGCTCGTGGGTGACGACGAGCCGGTCGTCGCCCACGTCGACCCGGACGGTGGAGCCCTCGATGGCCCCGTCGCGCAGCAGCGCGCGGGCGACCTGGGTCTCGACCTCCCGGGCGATGAACCGGCGCAGGGGACGGGCCCCGTACACCGGGTCGTAGCCCTCGCGGGCGATGAAGCGGCGGGCGGCGTCGTCGATCTCCACGGTGATGTCGCGCTCGACGAGCCGCACCCGCAGGTCGGACAGCATGAGCTCGACGATGTTCTCGATCTCGCCCTCGTTCAGCGGCGTGAACAGCACGGTGTCGTCCACCCGGTTGAGGAACTCGGGCCGGAAGTGGGCCCGCAGCTCGGCCAGCACGAGGTCACGGGCCTTCGGCTCCAGCCTGCCGTCCGCGGTGACCCCGTCGAGCAGGTACTGCGACCCGATGTTGGACGTCATGATGATGACCGTGTTGCGGAAGTCGACGGTGCGGCCCTGCGCGTCGGTGAGCCTGCCGTCGTCGAGGACCTGCAGCAGGGTGTTGAAGACGTCCGGGTGCGCCTTCTCCGTCTCGTCGAACAGCACGACGGCGTACGGACGCCGCCGGACCGCCTCGGTGAGCTGGCCGCCCTCCTCGTAGCCGACGTAGCCGGGCGGGGCGCCGACCAGCCGGGACACGGTGTGCCGCTCCTGGTACTCGCTCATGTCGAGCCGGACGATGTTGTCCTCGGAGTCGAACAACGCCTGGGCCAGCGCCTTCGCCAGCTCGGTCTTCCCGACCCCGGTCGGGCCGAGGAAGAGGAACGAGCCCGTCGGCCTGCGCGGGTCCTTCACCCCGGACCGGGCCCGGATGATCGCGTCCGCGACCGCCTGGACCGCCTCGTCCTGCCCGACCACGCGCCGGTGCAGCACCTCGTCCAGACGCAGCAGCTTCTCCCGCTCGCCCTCGGTCAGCCGGGAGACCGGGATGCCGGTCCACACCGAGACGATCTCGGCGATCTCCTCCGCCGTCACCACCTCGCGCAGCAGGCGGTGCTCGCCCTGCTTCTCGGTGAGCCGGTGTTGCTCGGCCTCGAGCCTGCGCTCGAGGTCGGCCTGGCGCGTGAAGCGCAGCTCCGCCGCGCGGTTGAGGTCGTAGGAGCGCTCGGCCTCGGCGATGTCGTGGCGGACCTGCTCCAGCTCCGCCCGGAGGTCCTGGACCCGCTTGATCGCCTGTCGTTCGGCGTTCCACTGGGCACGCATCGCGTCGGCCTCGCCGCGGAGGTCGGCCAACTCGCGGCGGAGCTGGTCGAGCCGCACCCGGGACGGCGGGTCCTCCTCCTCCTGGGCGAGCGCCGCCTCCTCGATCTCCAGCCGCATCACCTTGCGGGTGATCTCGTCCAGCTCGGCGGGCATGGAGTCGATCTCCGTGCGCAGCCGGGCGCAGGCCTCGTCGACCAGGTCGATGGCCTTGTCGGGCAGGAACCGGCCGGTGAGGTAGCGGTGGCTCAACGTCGCCGCGGCGATCAGTGACCCGTCGAGGATCCGGACGCCGTGGAAGACCTCGAACCGCTCGCGCAGCCCGCGCAGGATGGACACCGAGTCCTCGACGGTGGGCTCCTCGACGAAGACGGGCTGGAACCGGCGCTCCAGCGCGGCGTCCTTCTCGACGTTCTGCCGGTACTCGGCCAGCGTCGTCGCGCCGATCATGTGCAGCTCACCGCGGGCGAGCATCGGCTTGAGCATGTTGCCCGCGTCCATCGAGCCCTCGGACGCCCCCGCTCCGACGACGGTGTGCAGCTCGTCGACGAACAGCAGGATGCGGCCCTCCGCGGCCTTGACCTCGGACAACACCGCCTGCAGCCGTTCCTCGAACTCGCCGCGGTACTTCGCCCCGGCCACGAGCAGCCCCATGTCCAGGGCGAAGATCGTGCGGTCGCGCAGGCCCTCGGGGACGTCCCCGTCGACGATGCGCTGGGCCAGGCCCTCGACGATGGCGGTCTTGCCGACCCCGGGCTCGCCGAGCAGCACCGGGTTGTTCTTCGACTTGCGGGACAGGATCTGTACGACCCGGCGGATCTCGGCGTCGCGGCCGATCACCGGGTCGAGCCGACCGGCGCGGGCCGCCTCCACCAGGTCCGACCCGTACTTCGTCAGCGCCTCGTACGCCCCCTCCGGCGTGGCGGAGGTGACGCGCTGGTTGCCCCGCACCCGCGTCAGCGCGGCGAGGAAGGCCTCGCGGGTGACGCCGTGGCGGGCCAGCACCCGGCCCGCACCGCCTGCGGACCCCTCGTCCGCGAGCG
This sequence comes from Pseudonocardia oroxyli, assembly GCF_900102195.1. Lineage (GTDB taxonomy): Bacteria > Actinomycetota > Actinomycetes > Mycobacteriales > Pseudonocardiaceae > Pseudonocardia > Pseudonocardia oroxyli. The sequence goes on along the minus strand of NZ_FNBE01000010.1, from coordinate 14,254 downwards.
CCACGAACAGGTGCTCGACCGACACGTACTCGTCCTTCATCCGCCGCGCCTCCCGGTCGGCGGCGTCGAGCAGCGCCGCCAGCCGGCGGGTGACCGCGACCTGGCCCGGCTGGGCACCCGGCCCGGTCGTGCGGGGCTTGCGGCCGAGCTCGGCCTCCAGGTCGGCGCGCACCGCCTGGACGTCGACGTCCATCTCGCCGAGCAGCCGGGGCACCAACCCGTCCGGCTGCTCGACCAGCGCGGCCAGCAGGTGCTCGCCGTCGACCTCGGTGTGACCTGCGCGGGTGGCCAGGTCCTGTGCCTCGGACAGGGCCTGCTGGGACTTCTGGGTCAGTCGGTTCGGGTCCATCGCTTCAGTTCCGCTCCGATCGGTCGTCGGTCGGCTGGGGGGTGGGGGGTCGGCGCACCGGTTCGGTGCGCCCGCGGACGCGCAGCGCGGTCTCGAGGTCGGCGATCCGGTCGAGGAGGTCGCACACGAGTCCGAGGGCGGCGTAGTTCAGCGGCAGGGCGGCCCGCAGCCGCTGCAACCGGGCGACGGCCGGCACCTGGGTCGGGCTGAACCACGGGGAGCCGTCGACGTGCCGCGCGGCCGGGATCAGCCCCAACGCCCAGAACCGGCGCACCAGCTCGGGGTGCAGGCCGCACCGCCGGGCGAGCTCCGCCTCGTCGAGCAGGGCCGGTCCCCGGGCCCGGACCAGCGCGTAGCGGGTCTGCGAGTTCATCGGCGGCCCTTCGCGTCGTCGGTCGTGCGGCGCGGATCGAACGTCGACGCCGCGGCGAGCTGGGCGTACAGCTCGCGTTCGCGGTCGTCGAGCCGGGTCGGCACCATGATCCTGATCTCGGCGAACAGGTCGCCCGGTTGCCCGCGAGGGTTCGGCATGCCCTGCCCGCGCAGGCGCAGACGGCGGCCAGACGACGAGCCGGGCGGCACGGTCACCGTGGTCTCGCCCCCGGGGGTGGCGACCGGGACGGTCGCGCCGAGGGCCGCCTCCCACGGCGCGAGCCGCAGCTCGACGCGGATGGTGCGGCCCTCCACGCGGAAGCGCGGGTGCGGTCGCAGCCGCACCACCAGGTAGAGGTCCCCCGCCGGGCCCTCGCCGAGCCCCTGCCCGCCCTCCCCGGCCAGCCTGATCCGCCTGCCGTCGGTGACGCCGGGCGGGATGGTGACCGTGTAGGTGCGCGGTCCCTCCGGTCCGTTGAGGGTGATCTCCTTGCGCCCGCCGCGGTAGGCCTCCTCCACGGTCAGCGGGAGCTGGGCCTCCTGGTCCGCGCCCGCGGTGCGGCCCGCGCCCGTCCCACGACCTCGGCCGCCGAACATGCCGCCGAGGAGGTCCTCCAGGTCGATCCCGTCGAAGCCCTCGACACCGTCGAAGCCCTCGAATCCCCCACCGAACCCCCCGTCGCCGTCGGTGCCCCCCGTGGTCCAGGTCGCCCGGCGCCCGCCCCGGCCGCCCGCCCCGGCGCCGACGCGCTCCTCCCAGTCGTCGGGGACCCGCCGGAAGTCCTCCCCGAACCGGTCGTAGCGCTTGCGCAGCTCCGGGTCCGACAGCACGGAGTACGCCTCGTTGATCTCCTTGAACCGCTCCTCCGCCCCCGGGTCCTTGGTGACGTCCGGGTGGTTCTGCCGCGCCAGCCGCCGGAACGCCTGCTGCAGCTCGTCGGCACCGGCGTCCCGGGACACCCCCAGGACGTCGTAGAAGTCGCGGGCCACCGCTCAGCCCTCCGACCGCTGCGCCACGGTGACGGCGGCCGGTCGGAGCTGGCGCCCGGGGGCGCCGTAGCCGGGGCGGACCACGGCGGCCACCGCACCGGGCGGGGCCCCGGACCCGTCGGCGTCGACCACCCCGACCACCTCGTGCCGCGCCGGGTCGAACGGCACCCCGGGCTCGTCCTCGCGTCCGTACCCGAGCCCCGCGACGACGGCGAGGGCCTGTTCACGCAGGGTGCGGATGCCCTCGACCAGGGCGTCGGGGTTCGCCGCGGCGTGCTCGAGCGCCCGGTCGAGGGTGTCGAGCACCGGGAGGAAGGCCGAGGTGACCAGGCCGCGCTCGTTCTCGCGCTCGCGGGCGACCTCTCGCGCGTAGCGCTTGCGCAGGTTGTCCAGGTCCGCCGCGGCCCGCCGCCAACGGTCCTCGGCGGCCTCGAGCGCCCGCCGGGTGGCTCCGTCCGGCTGCGGCGCTCCCTCCGCACGTCCCTCCGGCGGCGATCGGGTCTCGGCGGCCTCCGCGTCCGGTGCGTCCTCCGGCGGGGCGGACGGCGGGTTCGGTCCGGGCTCACGCATCGCCGCAGGTCACCTCCGGTCGAACTCGGCGTCGACGATGTCGTCGTCGTCCACGGTCGCCCCGTCATCGGTCGCCCCGCCCCCGGCCGAGCCGTTCGAGCCCGCCGAGCCGCCCGAGGCCGCCTGGAGCCCGGCCAGCACCTGCTGCAGCTCGCCGGTCAGCTCGCGGGCGCGGTCGAGCGGCACCTGGTCGGCGACGGCCTGCCGGGCCTCGGTCACCAGCAGCTCGGCCCGGGCGCGCTCGTGCGGCGGGGCCGCGTCGCCCAGCTCGTCGAGCCGGCGCTGCACCTGGTAGGCGGCGCTGTCGAGCTGGTTGCGCGCGTCCACCTCCTGCCGCAGCTGCTGGTCCGACGCCCGGTTCCGCTCGGCCTCGGTGACCATCCGCTCCACCTCGGCGGTGTCGAGGTTGGCGCTCTCGGAGATCGTGATGCCCTGCTCGGCGCCGGTGTCCTTGTCGCGCGCCGTCACGTTGAGGATGCCGTTGGCGTCGATGTCGAAGACGACCTCGACCTGCGGCTCCCCGCGCGGAGCGGGCCGGATGCCGGTGAGCTGGAACCGGCCCAGCACCCGGTTGTCCGCCGCGCGCTCCCGCTCGCCCTGGAGCACCACGACGTCCACCGCGGGCTGATCGTCCACCGCGGTCGAGAAGACCTCGCTGCGCCGGACCGGGATCGTCGAGTTCCGCTCGACGATCGTGGTCATCAGCCCGCCCTGGGTCTCCACCCCCAGGGACAGCGGGGTGACGTCGAGCAGCAGGACGTCGGACACCTCGCCCTTGAGCACCCCGGCCTGGATCGCGGCGCCGACCGCCACGACCTCGTCGGGGTTGACGGTCATGTTCGGGTCCTTGCCGCCGGTCAGCCTGCGCACCAGCGCCTGCACCGCCGGGATCCGGGTGGAGCCGCCGACCAGGATGACCTCGTCGACGTCGTCCGCCCCGACCTTGGCGTCCGCCATGGCCTGGCGCACCGGCCCCATCGTCCGCTCGACGAGATCCTCCGTGAGCTGCTCGAACGTCGAGCGCATCAGCGTCGTCGTCAGGTGCTTCGGCCCGGTGGCGTCCGCGGTGACGAACGGCAGGCTGACCTGGGTCTGGCTGACGGAGCTGAGCTCGACCTTCGCCTTCTCGGCGGCCTCGTAGAGCCGCTGCAGCGCCTGCGGGTCCTTCCGCAGGTCGATGCCGTTCTCCTGCTGGAATCCGTCGGCGAGGTGGTCGACGATCCGGCGGTCGAAGTCGTCACCGCCGAGGTGGGTGTCACCGGCGGTGGCCCGCACCTCGACCACACCGTCGCCGACGTCGAGGACGCTGACGTCGAACGTCCCGCCGCCGAGGTCGAACACCAGCACCGTCTCGTGCCCGCCCTTGTCCATGCCGTAGGCCAGCGCCGCGGCGGTCGGCTCGTTGATGATCCGCAGGACCTCGAGGCCCGCGATCCGCCCCGCGTCGCGGGTGGCGGTGCGCTGCGCGTCGTTGAAGTAGGCGGGGACGGTGATCACCGCCTCGGTGACCCGCTCGCCGAGGTGCCGTCCGGCGTCGTCGGCGAGCTTGCGCAGGATCTGCGCGGAGATCTCCTCCGGCGCGTACAGCTTGTCCCGCACCTTGACCCGGGCGTTCCCGTTCTCGTCCGGGACGACGTCGTAGGTGACCTGACCGGCCTCCTCCTCGACCTCCTCGAACCGGCGGCCGATGAACCGCTTGACCGAGTAGATCGTCCCCGTGGAGTTGAGGATCGCCTGCCTGCGGGCGAGCTGGCCGACCAGGCGTTCGCCGCTCTCGGTGAACGCCACCACCGACGGCGTCGTCCGAGCCCCCTCGGCGTTGGGGACGACCGAGGCCTCGCCGCCCTCCCAGGCGGCGATGACCGAGTTCGTCGTCCCGAGGTCGATACCCACCGCGCGTGCCATCTCAGTCCTCCTCTGCGAGCAGCCGGGCGGCCCGGTCGGCCACCTCGTCGTCGACGACCAGCTCGAACCGCTGGGGGCGGGTGTAGGCCACGGACGCGAAGTCCCGGCGACCCCGCTGGAACGCGTAGACGATCATCCCGATGACCGCGCCGATCACCGCGCCGAGGAGCAGTCCGTAGACGGCGAGCAGGATCGCGGCGACCAACGGGTCGGCCCAGCCGAAGATCCCGAAGAGCCAGCCGAGCAGCGCGCCCGGGACGGCCCCGCTCACCGCGCCCCGCCAGGCCGCGGTGGGGTGGTTCATCCTCCCGGTCACCTGCTCGACGGCCTGCAGGTCCTGGCCGACGATGGCGACCCGCTCGACCGGGAAGTCGCGGTCGGCGAGCCGGTCGACCGCACGTTCGGCGTCGGCGTAGTCGGCGTACGAGGCGACGGTCCGCCTGGCCGAACGGGTCGAGGCACCGGGGCTGCCGGGCGACCACGGATCCACGGCGGCGCCTCCGCGCGCGCCAATCGGGTCCTTCAGGGACATGGAGTGTTCCTCCTGACGGGTCGACGGGAGAGCTGCTGCGGCGACCACGTCGGACTGCGGCCGTTCACACCGTCCACGCTGGCCCGTGCGGGCCGGCGTCGGCAATCGGTCGTCCTGCCGATGTCGGTGCCCGGGTCGCTCTCACACGTTGGTCAGCAGGCTGACGGCCACCGCGATCAGGACGCTCCCGAACAGGTAGGACAGCAGCGCGTGCCCCAACCCCACCGTGCGGATCCGGGTGGTCTCCAGACCGGTGTCGGACACGGCGAAGGACATGCCGACCGTGAACGCGAGGTAGGCGAAGTCCGCGTACACCGGGTGGTCGTTCCGGGGGAACTCGATGCCGCCGTCGTTCCCCTCGAAGTAGAGCCGCGCGTACTTGAGGGCGAAGACCGTGTTCACCAGGGCCCAGGACAGGATCGCGTCGACGACGGCGAGGACGACGCCGGCGACCGCCACCGCGTCCTGCCGGCCTGCGGTGACCACGCCCGCGAGCACCGCGGCCAGGCTGGCCACGGCCGCGACGAGCACCACCGTGTCCATGACGTGGGACCGACCCTCCTCCTCCGCCAGGCGTTTGGTGCCCCGCTCGTCCTGCGGCCAGCTGATGCGCCAGACCCACACCAGCAGGATCGTCACCGCGACGGCCCAGCCGACGAGCACCGTCAGCTCGGCCGCACCGAGCAGGACCACGGCGACCGCGGCGGCGGTACCCGCGGCGAACGACACCGCCACGCGACGCCAGGAGATGATCCGGGCGTCCTGGTCGCCAGCGTCCACGCCGCCTCCTCGTCCGCACCTCGTCGCACCCCGTCCCGCCGCTCCATCCGACTCCGCCCGCCGGCGCAGCAGTATCGGCAGAGTTGCCCATCCCGGCCCGCGTCGTGCGGCGGATAGGTCGCACTGCCGATTTCGGGCGCCGGAACGGGCCGCCACGCTGGAGGTCGGCGCCACACGGTGCGCACGCGGCGGCGTGCGGGGGAGGACCGGGACTTCGATGATCACCAGCTCGTCCGCGCAGGCCTCCGTCGTCCCGGCACCGCGCTCCGACGCCGACCCCGAGCTCGACGAGCTGCAGGCCCGGCTCCGGGCGGCGGAGGAGCGGGTGGCCAACCTGGAGCGCGCGTTGCTCAGCAACCGACGGATCGGCGTCGCGGTCGGCATCCTGATGTGCAGCCGCCGGCTCACCGACGAGCAGGCCATCACCGCGCTCGTCGCCGAGAGCCAGCGGCGCAACAGGAAGGTGCGGGAGCTGGCCGAGACGCTGATCCTCACGGGAACGCTCGACGACCCGCCGGACCCTGGGCCGCGCGGGCGACGCTGAGCGCGACGGAGTCCCGTCAGCCGGACGGGTCCTCCGCCGGGCGGGGCGCGCAGCGCAGGTCGACGCCGGAGGGCACGCCCTCCACCCGCGTCTGGGCGTCGGTCACCTCCACGCTGAGCCGGCCCTCCCCGACGCCGACCCCCTCGACCCGCAGCGGGGCGAAGGCCCGGGGCAGCACGGGGGCGACCCACAGCCGCTCCCGGGGGAGCTCCGGGTCGAAGCGCAGCAGCGTCCGGATGAGCTGGACCGGGGTGGCCGAGGCCCAGGCCTGCGGTGAGCAGGAGGTGGGGTAGGGCACCGGCTCGGGGAACTCGTCGCGGTCGAAGCCGCAGAACAGCTCCGGGAGCCTGCCCCCGAAGTGCTCCGCCGCGTCGAGGATCCCCTCTGCGACCCGCTGCGCCTGTGCCACGAAGCCGTAGCGCATCAGCCCGGCGACGACGAGGGCGTTGTCGTGGGGCCAGACCGAGCCGTTGTGGTAGCTGACCGGGTCGTAGGCGCCCATGGCGCTGCTGAGCGTGCGCACCCCCCAGCCCGTGAACATCTCGGGGGAGAGCAGGTGCTCGGCGACCAGGGGTGCCTTGTCGTCGTCCACGATGCCGCTCCACAGGCAGTGGCCCATGTTCGACGCGCAGGCATCGACCGCGTTCTTGTCCCGGTCCAGCGCGAGGGCGTACCAGCCTCGCTCGGGGAGCCAGAACCGCTCGTTGAAGGCCGTTTTGAGGGCCGCCGCCCGCGCGGACCAGTGTCGGGCACCCGCGTCGTCGTCGAGCCGGCGGGCGAGCTCGGCGCGGGCGCGGAAGGCGTCGTAGGCGTAGCCCTGGACCTCGCACAACGCGATCGGTGCCTCGGCCGGGCGGCCGTCGGCGAAGGTGATCCCGTCCCAGGAGTCCTTCCAGCCCTGGTTCTGCAGCCCGCGGTCGGTCGCCCGGCGGTACTCGAGGAAGCCGTCCCCGTCGCGGTCGCCGTGGTCGGTCATCCACGCCAGCGCCCGGTCCGCATGCGGCAGCAGCTCCTCCACGGACCTCCGCTCGCCGCCCCAGCGGGCGAACTCCGCGAGCAGCACCACGAACAGCGGCGTGGCGTCCACCGTGCCGTAGTAGATGCGCCCGCCGCCCAGGGACAGGCCCGAGTCCACCCCCAGCCGCACCTCGTGCAGGATCCGACCGGGCTCCTCCTCGGTCACCGGGTCGGTCGCGCGACCCTGGTGGCGGGCGAGGGTCCGCATCGTGCCCAGCGCCAGGCTCCGGTCGACCGGCAGCGCCATGTAGGCGGTGAGCAGCGAGTCCCGGCCGAACAGCGCCATGAACCAGGGGGCGCCCGCGGCGACCGCGGCGAGCGTGGGGTCCTCCGGGTCGAAGATGCGCAACGCCCCGACGTCCTCCTGGCTGCGGCGCAACGTCCGCTGCAGGCTGTCGTGCCCGGTCGTGGCGAGCGGGGTGGTCTCCCGCCAGTGCTGCAGGCGCCGGGCGGGCAGGGACTCCCGTTCCGGCTGGTTCAGGGGGAAGGACGCCTCGACGGCCTCACCGTCCAGCACGGGACGCACCAGCAGCGAGATCGACCACCGACCGCCCGCGGGGACGTAGGCGTCGTACGAGATGGTTGCCGCCCCCGCGCCGCCCGAGGACACGGCGACCGTGCCCGCGGGCGCCTCCACCACCGTGCCGCGGTGGGTCCCCCGCCAGTGCAGGCCCAGGTAGAGGCGGTCGTCCTGGGCCTGTGCGCCCGGCTCGCCGCGCGGGTGCACGCGCCCCTCCTTGACCTCGAAGAGGTCCGCGAAGTCCGCCTCGACGGAGAGCGTCACGCTGCACGTCGTCGGTTCGGCCCCCGGGTTGCGCAGCACCAGGTCCTCCCGGAGCCCGTTGCCGATCCGCCGCTCCCGCTGCACCAGGACGTTGGTGTCGGTCCGCCCGAACCGGCGGGACAGCCTGCCGAGGAAGATGGCGCGGTAGGGATCGGGGTTCATCGCCGCCAGCGGGTCGGGGACCTCGCCGTCCACCCGCAGCTCCCAGCGGGACAGGATGCGGGTGTCCCGGAAGAAGACGCCGCACGGCCCGTTGCCGCCGATGTCCCCGCCGAACGTGCAGATGCAGAACGACGCCCCCTCCACGAGGGTCACCGCGTTCGCCCCGACGCGTGCCGGTTCGTTCTCCGGGTTCCACTTCTCGGGCAGCGAGGCGCCCATCGTCACCGCTCTCCGTCGTCCCTGGGCCGAGGGTTCACGGTCCTTCCGGTGGGCGGCGGCGGCAATCGGTCGTTCTGCCGATGGGGGCTCAGGTGAACGGGGCGGGCGCGGTGGCGGCGGCACAGCTCGTGTCCACCGCGGCCGGATCGTCGAGGAAGTCCTGCATGATCCGCAGCGAGCACTCCGGCGACCAGAGCAGGACGTCGTGGGCCGCGTCGGCGAACCGGGCCCGGGTGCTGTGCGGGAGGGTCGCGGCGACCGCGTCGCCGTTGGCCGGAGCGGTGATCGCGTCGAGCGCGCCGTCGAGGACGAGGACCGGCCGGTCGCTCCGCACCGGTTCGCGGAGGGCGCCGGGTGCCGCGGGCACGTCCCACGCGGCGCAGTCGCCGGTCAGGAAGGGGATCTGCGGAGGGTGCGTGAGCAGGGCGTCCGGCAGTTCGGGCAGCGCCGCCCGGCCGCTCGCCAGCAGGGCGTCCGGGGTGGTCGGGGACTCGGCGCAGAACACCCCGAGCGCCAGGCCGTAGGCGGTGACGCCGGAGGGCGGCAGCCCGGCGAGCAGGGCGGTCGCGGCGAGTCGGCCGTCGCCGCGGGCCAGGTTCTCGACCAGCGCGGGTATCCCGCCGATCGTGCCGGGGACGAGGCCGGCCGTGACCGCGAGGTTGACCAGCTTGTACCCGTCGACGACGACGGTGGTTCCCTCCACGGTCACCGTGCGCGGGGTGGTGGTCAGGTCGGTGGCCAGCCGGAAGAAGTCCTCGCGCAGGGTCGGGTACGTCGTCCGGCAGGCCGGTTGGGCGGCGCAGGCGGCGAACAGGGCGCCGAGCCCGCTGCGGGCGGACGGCCAGAAGCTCTCCGGGGTGTTGAGCTGCGGCGGCACGACCGAGTCGAGGACGACGGCGCGGATCCCGTCGGGATGGTCGCGCAAGGTCTGCAGGGCCAGGTCCGTGCCGTAGGAGACGCCGTAGAGGTCCCACTCGTCGATGCCGAGCGCGGTCCGCAGGTCGGCGAGGTCCGCGGCGTTCTCGGCCGTGTCAAAGGCGGCGAGGTCCCAGCCGGCGGTCGTCAGGCGCTCCCGGCAGGCCGCGGTCGCCGCGGCGCTGCGCGCGGCCGTCGCGGGATCGGTGGTGACCAGGCCGACGAGCTCGGCCTGGAAGGCGTCGATCTCCGGGCAGGAGAGCAGCGGATCGGACTTCCAGGTTCCCCGCTGGTCGAGGAAGATCACGTCCCGGTCGCGGTTCCAGCCCGCGGCGATCCGGGGCGCCGCGCTGATCAACCCGCTGCCGCCCGGCCCGCCCGCGAGGTAGACGAGGGGGTCGGCCTTCGGGTTCGGGGCGGTGGCCGCGGCGCGGGCGACGGCGAGACGGAGGGTCCGGCCGTCCGGCCGCGTGCGATCCTGCGGGACCGTCAGGTAGCCGCACTCGACGCCGGGGCCGAGGTCGAGCTGGGTCACCCCCGGGTAGATCGGGTTGGGGCAGGCCGCGGGGCTGAAGGCGGCGGGTGCGGCGGTCGTGGACGTGGACGTGGACGCGGACGTGGACGCGGGGGCGGCGGGCGGGGGGCTGCCTGCGCAGCCGGCGAGCGCGAGCACGCCGATCACCGCCGCCGCTCCCCGTCGTCGGGCACTCATCGCGGTCGCCTCCCGGTCGCCGTGGGTCGCGGTGATCGTCTCCAGCCGGGGGTGCGCACGACAATCGACCTGTGTCGGGTCCGGTGCGGACCTGGGTCCTGCGCCGTTCGGGGGCCGCCCACCGGGCGGGCCGGAGCGCGGGCCGGGTCGAGCCGGCTAACCAGATGGAAACGTTCGTGATGTTGTTCTGCGCTCCCGTTCGCGGCTAGGGTCGAGCGCAGCGGCGGCGTGCGCGCGCAGCGTCGCCGGTCGTCAGAGTTCAGACTAGAAACGATTCCTGCGGAAAGGACGCTCTGTGGCGCCCCGCCTACACGTCTTCGACATGGACGGCACGCTGCTCCGCGGCGCCGCCGCGCTCGAGCTGACCCGCCACTTCGGCGATCCCGAGACCGGCCACGCGATCGAGGCCCGCTGGATCGCGGGCGACATCAGCGACGACGAGTTCTGGCAGACCCTGCTCGACGTCTGCGGCGACGCCTCCGCCGAGGAGGTGGACGCCGCCTTCCGCGGGGCGGCGTGGATGACCGGCGTCCCGGAGACCTTCGCCGACATCCGTGGCCGGGGTGAGATCGCGATCGTGGTGTCGCAGTCCCCCCACTTCTTCGTGCGCAGGCTCGAGGACTGGGGCGCGCACGAGACCTACGGCACGGACCTGGAGCTCGGTCGGCCGCTGCGGCCCGGTGTCACGCTGTCGGCCGCGGCCAAGGTCGAGATCACCGACGCCGTGCGGGCCCGGTACGGGATCGCGGAGGCCGACTGCGTCGCGTACGGCGACTCCCGGTCGGACCTCGCGCTGTTCGCCCGGCTGCGCCACACCGTCGCGGTGAACGCGACCCCGGCCGTCGTCGAGCTGGCGGCGGCCACCTACGAGGGCACGGACATCCGCGAGGCGTACGCGCTCGGTCGCGAGCTGTTGGCGGGTGCCCGTCCGCAGCCGTCATCGAGCGGTAACAAGAATCGTTTATAGTCAGCGCAGACGAGAGGAGGGCACGTGCCCGACAACCTGAGCTCCCCATCCCTGCGCGTCCTGGTCGCGGGTGAGTCCTGGATCAAGCACACGATCCACATGAAGGGCTTCGACCAGTTCCACTCCACCGAGTACGAGGAGGGGGCCGGGGTCTTCCTGGACTGCCTGCGGGCGGCGGGCCACGAGCTGACCTACGTGCGGGGACACGAGATCTCGGCGAGCTTCCCGAAGACGGCGGAGGCGCTGGCCGCGTTCGACGTCGTCGTCATCTCCGACATCGGTTCCAACTCTTTCCTGCTGCCGGACGAGACGTTCCTGCGGTCGCAGAAGTCCCCCAACAAGCTCTCCCTGGTCGCGGACTACGTGGGTCGCGGCGGCGGGCTCGTGATGATCGGCGGGTACCTGTCGTTCACCGGCATCGACGGCAAGGCCCGCTACGGGATGAGCCCGCTGGCGGGCGTCCTGCCGGTGGACCTGATGCCCACCGACGACCGGGTGGAGATGTCCGACGGGCTGAAGGTCGACGTCTGCGAGCCGACGCACCCCGTGCTGGGGGACACGCCCGCCGAGTGGCCGATGCTGCTGGGCTACAACCGGACCTTCCCCAAGGAGGGCTCCACAGTGGTCGCGCGCACCGGGGACGACCCGCTGCTCGTGGTGGGCGGCTACGGCCGGGGCCGCTCCGTGGCCTTCACCTCCGACCTCGCGCCGCACTGGGCGCCGCCGGAATTCGTGGAGTGGGAGCACTACGCGAGGCTGTGGACGTCGATACTGTCCTGGGCCGCAGGCGGTCCCGATGCAGGCGAGAGCCCCTGACACCGCGAAGGTGACCTGACGTGACGCAGTCCGACCGCAGGCGAAGGCGGCCGACGATGAAGGACGTGGCCGAGCACGCCCGGGTCTCGTTGAGCACGGTGAGCTACGTGCTCAACGACTCCGGGCCGGTCGCGCCCGAACGGCGGGACCGGGTGCTCGACGCCGTCCGCGTGCTGGAGTACTCGCCCAACGAGTCCGCCCGCAACCTCAAGCGCCGCGGTGCCGCCACCATCGGCATGATCGTCCCGGAGCTGACCAACCAGTTCTTCGCGATGGTGACCGAGGGCGTGCAGCGGGCCGCGTCCGCCCGGGACGTGCTGGTGGTGCTGGTCGTGCCGGACGCCACCGAGCAGCCGGAGGAGAAGCAGGCCAAGCTGCTGCGCAGCCAGCGCATCGACGGCGTGATCTACCTGTCCGGCACCGGGTCCATGCCGGCGTCGATCTACGAGCTGGCCCGCGTGGGGCCGGTCGTCCTGGTCGACGAGCAGATCCCCGGCCTGGACCTCCCCGCGGTGGTGTGCGAGGCCCGCAAGGGCGCCCGGGAGGTCGCCGCGCACGTGATGCAGCACGGACACCGCCGCGTCGCCGTCATCGGGGGGCCGCCCAGCCTCTGGACCGCCCAGCAGCGGCTCGCCGGGTACCGGGAGGCGTTCGCGTGGGCGGGTCTGGACCCGGACTCCGTGCCGGTGTTCGCGGGGGACTACCGGCAGGCGTCCGGGCGCGAGCTCGCGGCGCGGGCCCTGGCCACCGAGCCGCGGCCCACCGCGCTGGTCTGCATGAACGACCTGATGGCCATCGGGGCGATGGAGCACTGCCGCGCGGCGGGGCTGCGGATCCCGGAGGACGTCAGCATCGTCGGGTTCGACGACCTCCCCGTCTCCGCGCTGCTCACGCCGCGGCTGACCACGGTCCGCCAGCCCGCGCACGACATGGGCTTCCGGGCCGCGTCGGCCCTGTTCGACCTGCTGGAGAACGAGGAGTCCGGCGCCATCGGCGAGCTCCCCGCCGTGGTCCAGGTGCGGGACTCCGTGTGCCCGCCGAGGGCGGACGCGTGACGCCGCGGGTGCTGGTCGTCGGCGCGGTGAACGTCGACCTGGTGGTGCGCACCGACCGGCTGCCGGGTCCGGGGGAGACCGTGGTCGGGCCCGGGGTCGAGCGGTACGGCGGCGGCAAGGGCGCCAACGCGGCCGTCGCGGCGGCCCGGGCGGGTGCCGAGGTGCGCTACTGCGGCGCGGTCGGTGCGGACGACACCGGGGCCGGTGCGCTGGCCGAGCTGCGTGCCGAGGGGATCGACGTCGAGGACGTGGCGGTGCTGTCCGACGTGGCCACCGGGGTGGCCCTGATCGTCGTGGACGGCGGGGGCGAGAACCAGATCGCGGTGGGTGCCGGGGCCAACGCGGTCGTCGACGCGGCGGCGGTGCGTGCCGCGGTGGCCCGCTCGGCGGGCTGGGCGGGCTGCGTGCTGGTCAGCACCGAGATCCCCGCGGAGGCGGTCGCCGCCGCGGTGGAGACCGCGGCCGCGCACGGCATGTCGTGTGTGCTCAATCCTGCGCCGGTGGCGGCCGGGTTGGTGGAGCTGCTGGGTCTGGGCCCGGTCGTCACGCCGAACCGCTCCGAGCTGCGGGACCTGTACGCGTTGGTCGGGGAGGGCGCGGGGGAGACGGCCGAGATGGCGGCCGCGGTGGTCGCGCGGACGGGTGCGCCGGTCGTGGTGACGCTCGGCGGGGACGGGGTGCTCGTCGTCGATCCCGAGCGGGGGCCGACGGCTTTGCCCGCCCCGTCCGCGGAGGTCCGGGACACCACCGGCGCGGGCGACACGTTCAACGGGGTGCTCGCGGTCGCCCTGGCGGCGGGCGCTCCGGTGGGCGAGGCCGCCGCCCGCGGTGTCGCCGCCGCCTCGCTGTCGGTCGGCACGGTGGGGGCGCGCTCGGGCATGCCGCGCGGCGACGCCATCGACAGCGCCGTCGGCGCCGTCGGCGCCGTCGGTGCTGTTCGCTCCACCTCATGACCTCTACGAAGGGCGTACCGATGGCGGTGTCGTTGCGGCGGGGCTACGACAAGCGGCTGATGTTGTTCTCGGGCCGGGCGAACCCCGAGCTGGCGGCCGCCATCGCGCGGCAGCTGGGGGTGGATCTCGGCCCGATCACCCTGAAGACGTTCTCCAACGACGAGATGTACTGCCGGTTCGAGGAGTCGATCCGTGGCGCGGACGTGTTCCTCGTCCAGCCGATGTGTGCCAACCCCGCTGCCGGGGTCAACGCCAACGACGCCCTGCTCGAGTTGCTGGTGATGGTCGATGCCGCCGTGGGGGCGAGTGCCCACCGGGTGATCGCGGTGACCCCCTGGTACGGCTACTCACGGCAGGACAAGAAGTCCGCCCCGCGCGAGCCGATCTCGGCCCGGATGGTCGCCCGCACGCTGGAGGCGGTCGGGGTGGACCGGGTGTTGACCATGGACCTGCACGCGGGTCAGCTGCAGGGCTTCTTCGGCATCCCGGTGGATCACATGACCGCGTTGATGATGCTCGCCGACCACTTCGCGAGTCTGGACGACGATCTGGTGGTCGTCGCTCCGGACGCGGGGCGGGTGAAGCTGAACAAGCAGTTCGCCACCCGGATGG
>NZ_FNBE01000001.1 GCF_900102195.1 Pseudonocardia oroxyli | reverse complement strand
CGTCGATCTGGGCCTGGAGCTGCGCGAGTGTGTGGGCCAGGGGTTGTTTGTCGAGGTAGCGGAACAGGGTCTGGTGGAAGCGTTCGTTCTTGCCCTGGGTAGTCGGCTTGTGGGGCTTGCCGGTGATCGCCTCTGTGCCCAGCCCGGCGACGTGTGCCACGAGCTGTCCGACCAGACCGCGTCGCGTCGGGTTGAGCGCGGCCCCGTTGTCTGAGAGCAGTCGTTGCGGGACGCCGTGGGCGGCGACTGCCTCGTCGAAGACGGTGATCGTGTCGTGGGCGGTCTCGCCGCGCGCAGCGTGGGAGGCGACCGCATAGCGAGAGTGGTCGTCGATGAGCTGGAAGATCACGCACCTGCGGCCACCGGTGAGGACGTACTCGGTGGCGTCGAGCTGCCAGCAAGCGTTCGGTGCCGGGTAGACGAACCGCCGCCACGCCGAGCGGGGCTTCTTACGGGGCTCGCGGCGGGCGACCCCGGTCTCGCGGAAGATCCGCGCCAACGACGCCGTCGAGGGCACCGAGGCCAGGCCCATCGCGGCCATCTTGTCGTGCACGCTGATCGGGCCGTGGTCGAGCCCGGACGCCTCGAGCGCGGCCCGCACCGCGACCGCCTGGGCTTTGATCTGCTCGGTCAGCGTCGACGGACTCGACCGCGGCCGCCGCGACCGGGGCTCCAGCACGGCCGCTGGCCCCTCGACGCGGGCACGCTTGCGCAACGCGTAGAACGACTTGCGCGAGATGCCGTGCTCGATGCCGAACGTCGACACCGCCCCGCGCGGCGCGTCATCAGACCACTGCGAGATCGCAAGGCGGACTTGGGGATCGATGGGTTCCTGGGCGGGCACCGCCGCAGCCTCGCGGCCGAAGTGTCACCACCAAGAACACCCACAGTGTCACCGATGTCCTGATGCAGACTCGTCACCTATGTCCTGAGACATGGCACCCACCGTCGGTGGGTCTGATCTGCATGGGTCGAATATCTGTTCGATTTATGGGCGATGAGCTGCTATGATAGCTGCATGACCACGGCCCTCGCGGACCCTCCCGCAGCGACAGGCACCGTGCCGTCGCGGGAGGAGCGGGCGGCGGGGTTCGCTCGGATCGAGCGGCTGGTCGCGCTGCGGAACCGGATCGACGCCGAGATCGCCGAGGAGGTCCGGGCCGCGGCGCAGCGGGAGGTCGAAGCCCGTCTGCAGGAAGCACTCGCCGATCCCGAACGGGTCGAGGCGAGCATCGTGGGGCAGCTCGGGCTCGCTCTGCGGATCTCCCCGACCCGGGCCCGCACCCAGCTGCGCCTCGCCCGGGACCTGCACGCCGGGCTGGACAACGTCCGGGAAGCGTTCGCCGCGGGAGAGCTGGACGAGCGGCGGGTCGCCGCGATCGTGGCCGCTGCCAGACATTTGGACCCCACCCAGCGCGCCGAGCTGGACCGCCGGCTCGCCGCCCATGATCTGCCGCTGCTCGGGGTGCGCAAGGTCGCGGACCTCGCTCGCTCGGTGAGCGCGGCGGTGGCGCCGGAGAAGTTCGCCGAGCGTGCTCGCGCCGCCCGCCGGGACCGGCACGTCACGATCTCTCCCGCCGAAGACGGCATGGCGGTGATCCGGGCGCTGCTGCCGATGGAACAGGCCATCACCTGCTACGCCGCGCTGCGCAAAGCAGTCACCGAACACTGGGTATCCCCGGAGCCGGTCACCCGCACCCGCGGTCAGATCATGGCCGACACCCTCGTCGAACGGCTGAGCGGGCAGGCCGCCATGACCCCGGCTCAGGTGGAGATCCAGGTCCTCGTGCCCGTGGAGTCCCTGCTGGACTCCGACTCGCCGCTGCCGGCGGAGATCCCCGGGTTCGGGCCCACCGCTCTGTTGGACGAGGCCACCTGTGTGGGGTGGCGGCGACTGGTCACCCGGGACGGCATCGTCATCGGCGGCGACTCCCGCCGTCGCGCCTTCGGCGGGGTGCTGGCCGACTGGATCCGCGCCCGGGACCGTGGCCGGTGCACCGAACTCGGTTGCGACGCCCCGATCGAACACCTCGACCATCGCAGACGCTGGTCGGAGGGTGGCCCGACGAGCCTGGGGAACGGCCGGGGTACCTGCGCCTTCCACAACCAGCTGCGGGAACAACCCGGCTGGCACCTCACCGACCGCACCACCACGACCCCCACCGGCCGCCGCTACACCCTGCGGTCCTAGACCGAGAGCGGCCCGCCGGCACCGGGGAGCGGTGCCGGAGGGCGCCGGGGTCGTCGCGGTGGTCCGGCCGGCGGTGCGGCTACTGGTTCGTGTCGGCCGGGAGGTCGAGCCAGGTCTTCACGATGGCGGCGAAGTCCTGCGGGCGCTCCTCCTCCATGTGGTGGCCGCCCTGGTCCATGAGGAACACGTCGCCGTAGGGGACGGCGTCGGCGATGGACAGCGCGTAGGCCGGGGTGGCGAAGACGTCGTACCGGCCCCACAGCACCAGGACGCGGCGCTTGACCTCGGCGAGCAGCGGCTCCAGGTCCTCGGGGTCGCCCGCGTGGATGCCACGGCCCCAGGTCGAGGCCGGGCCGGGCTGCTGCAGGTAGTGCCAGCGCAGGTCCAGCGTCGTCTCGTTCACCGCGGCCGGGTCCCAGTACTCGAGCTTCACCATGATCTCGCGGATCTTCTCCCGGGTCGGGCCCTCCCCGGTGGTGAAGCCCGCGACCAGCTGCGCGGTCAGGGCGGCGAGCTCCGGGGTGCGCCCGCCGCGTCCGCGGTGCATCGGCTCGCTGCCGCTGAGCACCACCTTGCGCACCAGGTGGGAGTACTCGGCCGCCAGCACCAGGGCCACCGAGCCGCCCTGGGAGTTGCAGACGAAGTCCGCGTTCTCGATCCCGAGGTTCTCCAGCGCGGCGGCCACGTGCTTCGCGTGGAACGCCCACTTCGCGGGCGGGTACTCCACGGCGCTCGAGTAGCCGTAGTTGAGCATGTCCACCAGCACGCACCGGCGGTCGTCGAAGTAGGGGATCGCCACCCCGAAGTCGGTCCAGGAGGTGCAGCCGGGGCCGCCGCCGTGCAGGAAGACGGTGGGGCGCCCGCCCTCGCCGACCTCGGAGACGAACAGCTGGTGGTCGCCTGCGGGGACGAGCCGCCCGGGCGGGGCGCCGAGCTCCTCGGCACCGGTGGTCGTGGTCGATGCGGTCATCGGACTCCTCGTGCTCTGCGGGGAAGGGGAGGTCAGCTCGGCTGCTTCGGGTAGCCGTCGAGGAACGACAGCACGTGCGCCGCGTACTCGGCGGGCTTCTCGAACGGGACCCAGTGCCCGGTGTCGCGCAGCACCACCAGGCGCGAGTGGCGCGTCAGGTTGAGGGCGTTGATCCCGATCTCGAACGTGCACATCCGGTCGTTGCGACCCCAGACGATCAGGGTCTCGGCCTCGAGCTCGGCCATCTCGGGGGCGTGGTCGTGGGGCGTGGAGTAGCTCTCCGCGGACGCCGCCAGGATGTCGGGGCGGGACAGGTAGGTGTCCCGGACGTAGTCGACGAGCTCCGGGGTCACCAGGGCCGGGTCGTCGATGTGCACCTTGAGGTAGCGCTCGAAGTTCCGCTCGCTCGGGTCCTCGATCACCTCGAGGGTGGCGCGCAGGCCCTCCTCGGGCTCGATCGCCATCAGGTACTCGTTGCGGTAGCCGCGGTTGGTCCCGACGTGGCCTGCGCCCCACACGAGCTTCTTGGTCCGCTCGGGATAGGTGTAGGCGAAGGCGAACGCCGTCTGGCCGCCCTGTGAGTTGCCCACGACGTCCACGCGGTCGATCCCGATCGCGTCGAGCAGCCCCTTCGCCTGCCGGGCGTGCAGCCCGTGGATCTGCTCGCGGAAGACGCGCGGCCCGCTCCCGCCGTAGTTCACCAGGTCCATCAGGATGCAGCGGTACCGCGCGGCGAAGTACGGCACGACCTTGTGCCAGGTGATCCAGGCGTTCGATCCCGGACCGTAGCTGTGCAGGAACAGGATCGGCTCACCCTCGCCGATGTCGTGGTAGTGCATCGGCGTGCCGTCGACCACCACCGTCCGGCCCGCCGACTCCTCGGTCAGGCCGTCGCTGGTGACGAACGCCGCTCGCGAACTCATGCGCTGCTCCTCCTGGGGGCTCGTGGTGCGAGCGTAGAGACGCCACCCGCCCCCGACGGCGTGCGTCGGTCCGCTGAGGAGAACGCCCGGCCAAGTTCCGCCGCGCCGGTTCGCTGGGCAGACCACGGGGCTGGGCGGGCGCCGCCGGAGGGTCGAGCCTGGTGACGACGGCCGGCCGCGGAGCAGAGGAGGACCACCCGTGCAGCACGCCACCGTGGGCGCGTCGGGGATCGAGGTGTCCCGCATCGCGCTCGGGACGGCCACCTTCGGGCTCTCGCCGCGCGAGGACGACGTGGCCGCCCTCGTCGGGGCCGCGCGCGACCTGGGTGTGACCTGCTTCGACACCGCGAACTCCTACGGGAACCAGCCGGGCTACGACTGGCCCGGGGTCACGCGCAGGCAGGACCGGGCCTCGTCGGAGGAGCTGCTGGGTCGCGCGCTGCGCGGGGCCGGGGACGAGGTCGTGGTGGCGACCAAGGTCGGCGAGCCGGTGGGGGAGGGCCGCCCCACGAGCGAGTGGCGGGGCCTGCTGACCCGGGCGCACGTCGAGGAGCAGCTGGCGGTCAGCCGCGCGCGGCTGGGGCGCGAGCGGATCGACCTCTACTACGCCCACCTGCCGGACCCGTGGACGCCGCTGGAGGAGACGGTGTCGGTGTTCAGCGACCTCGTCGACCGCGGCGACATCGGGGCCTGGGGCCTCTCCAACTACACCGGCGAGCAGACGGCCGAGGTGCTCGCCACGGCGGCGGCCCTCGGGGCGCACCCGCCGGTCGTCCACCAGCCGCGCTACCACCTCGCGGACCGCGCGGTCGAGCGCGATCTCGTCCCCGTGCTGCACCGGGCCGGGATGGGCCTGGCGGCGTACAGCCCGCTGGGCATGGGGTTGCTCGCCGGCCGCGCGGCTGCCGAACGGCGCTGGGCCGGGCACGCCCGGTGGGGCGGGAGCGGGTTCTCCGCCGCCGAGGTCGAGGCCGCGGGGCGCTTCGAGGCCACCGCGGCGTCCGTCGGGCTGCCCGCGGCCCAGGCGGCGATCGCGTGGCTGCTCGACCGGCAGGCCGTGACGACCGTCGTCGTCGGCGCGACGTCGGAGAAGCACCTGCGGCTCGCCTGCGCGGCCGCGGACGTCGAGCTGGACGACGCCGGGCGGTCGGTCCTCGACGCCGTCGACCTCGGCACGCCCGCCCGGGTGGCGGGCGCCTGACCCCGGGTCAGCGGCGGCGGGCGCGGCGGCGGGGGGTGGCCCTCGCCTGCCGGGGGCGCTCGGCGGCGGGAGCCTGCCGCGGCGTGCGGGAGCTGTGCGCGGTGCGGCCGCGCACGATCCCGATGAACTCCTCCATCAGCTCGGTGTTCTCGGCGTCCGGCCAGGTCAGGACCACGCTCGACCCGGGGGCGTCGGTCAGCGGCCGGTAGGTCAGGTCGCGGCGGTGGTGCAGGCGGGCGAGGGACTGGGGCAGCGTCAGCACACCCATGCCCGCGGCGACCAACTCGACGGCCTCGGCCGTCGTCGGCGGGGTGTAGGCCGCCGCCCGGCCCGGACGGCCGCCCGGCCAGTCCAGGGTGTCGTCCTGCGGGTGGAGCAGGGTCTCGTCCGCCAGGTCGGCGAGCACGGCCTCCTCGGCCGCGGTGAGCAGGTGGTCCTTCGGCACGACGGCCACGGTGGTCTCGGTGTACAGCGGGATCGCGTGCAGCCCGGCCCGGTCGATGGGGAGCCGGACCAGCGCCGCGTCGATCGTGCCGGCACGGACCAGCTCCACCGCCTCGTCCGTGCTGCCGGGGACCAGCTCCAGCGGGACCCGGGGCCGGCGCTCCGCCCAGATCCGCGCCCACTTCCCGGGGGTGACGCCGGGGACGTAGCCGAGCCGGAACGTCGCGGCGGGGGTCGGCTCGGTCACCGGGCCAGGGTAGAGCCTCGATACCCTGGGCCCATGACGCGGCAGAGGGCGACCCAGACCATGAAGGCCGCGACGGCGGCGAAGAAGCTCGGCGTCCTCCTCGACGCGACCCCCGCCCAGTTCCGGGACGGGGTGGTCTCGCGGGACGAGCTGGACGCCCTGCAGGCCGATCCGCCGCAGTGGCTGCGTGAGCTGCGGCGCGACGGTCCGCACCCCCGGCAGGTGGTCGCGGACCGGTTGGGCGTGTCCATCTCCGGGCTGGCCCGCGCCGAGATCACCGAGCCGCTGACCACCGCGCAGATCGCGGCCCTGAAGGAGGAGCAGCCGGAGTGGCTGCGCCGCGAGCGCAGCACCCGGGCCGAGTCCCAGCGCGCCGAGGCCCGCGTGCAGGTCGACCGGTCCGGCCGGGCCCGGTAGCGGCGTCGGTCCCGCCGGCCCGTCCCCGGGCTCAGCCGGTCCGGCCCGCGAGGATCGCGGCCCCGTCCCCGCCGAGCTCCGCGACGGCGCCCGCGCGACCGGCGAGCGCCATCAGCAGCGGCTCCGCGGGGCCTTCGACGAGCGGCCCGCGCCCGGTGCTCCAGTCCAGGTCGGTGGCCCGCAGGGTCAGGCCCTTGATCCGCTGGCGGGCCCCGATCGGGGGCGGGGTCCGCGCGAAGTCCAGGACGACCCGCAGCCGGTCCGCCGGGATCTCGCGGGGCCTGCCGAACGATCGCCGGATGTCCTGGTGGTGGATCAGGCCGTCGGTCAGCGCGATGCGACCACCGAAGGCGGCCGTGAGCCCCCGGGTGTCGAGCCGGTTGCGCACCAGCTCGAGCAGCTCGTCGGGGGCGCGCTGGCGCAGGGCGGCGATGCCGATCTCGTTCGCCGTGGCCCCACCCCTGGCCAGCCTGCGCACCAGGGCGAGTGGACTCAGGTCCTCGTAGCTGACCAGGTGCGCCACGACGTCTCGGACCGCCCACCCGGCACACAGGGTCGGCGCGTCCCAGTCCGCGGGCGACAGGGTGCCCAGGAACTCCGCGAGGGCCGCCCGCTCCGCGCGGGCCATCGTCCGGCAGTCGGGCTCGGCGGCGGGCATCGCGCCACGCTACCGCGCCGCCGCCCGCCGCCGGTGCTCAGCGCGGGGTGCGGTGGTCCTTGAGCCGCTGCAGCTTCCCGACCGAGCGCTCCAGCGAGTCCGGGTCCACGACCTCGCAGGCCACGGTCACCCCGACGGTCTCCTTGACCGCCGCGACCAGCTCGGCCGCGGCGGCCGCCCGGCGCGGCGCCGGGGTGTCCGCCCGCGCCTCGACCCGCACGGTGAGCGCGTCCATCCGCCCCTCGGTGGTGAGCTCGAGCTGGAAGTGCGGGGCGAACCCCGCGGTGCGCAGCACGATCTCCTCGATCTGGGTCGGGAAGAGGTTCACCCCGCGCAGGATGATCATGTCGTCGCTGCGGCCGGTGATCTTCTGCATGCGCCGCATCGCGGGCCGCGCCGTGCCCGGCAGCAGCCGGGTCAGGTCGCGGGTACGGTAGCGGATGATCGGCAGCGCCTGCTTGGTCAGCGAGGTGAACACGAGCTCGCCCTCCTCGCCGTCCGCGAGCACCGTCCCGTCCAGCGGGTCGATCACCTCGGGCAGGAAGTGGTCCTCCCAGATGTGCAGCCCGTCCTTGGTCTCCACGCACTCCTGCGCCACCCCGGGGCCCATGACCTCGGACAGGCCGTAGATGTCCACGGCGTGGATGTCCATGCGCTCCTCGATCTCGGCGCGCATCTGCTCGGTCCACGGCTCCGCGCCGAAGATCCCGACCCGCAGCGAGGTCGCGCGGGGGTCGAGGCCCTGGCGCTCGAACTCGTCGAGCAGGGTGAGCATGTAGCTGGGGGTCAGCATGATGACGTCCGGCTGGAAGTCCGTGATCAGCTGGACCTGGCGCGGGGTCATCCCGCCGGACACGGGGATGGCCGTGGCCCCCAGGCGCTCGATGCCGTAGTGCGCGCCGAGGCCGCCGGTGAACAGGCCGTAGCCGTAGGCGTTGTGCACCTTGTGCCCGGGCCGCCCGCCCGCGGCGCGGATCGAGCGGGCGATCAGGCCCGCCCAGGTGTCGATGTCCCGGGCGGTGTAGCCGACGACCGTGGGGCGACCGGTGGTGCCGGAGGAGGCGTGGATGCGCCGGACCTCGGACTGCGGCACCGCGAACATGCCGAAGGGGTAGTTCTCCCGCAGATCGGCCTTGCTCGTGGTGGGGAACTTCGCGATGTCCGACAGCGACCGGCAGTCCGCCGGGTGGACGCCCGCCCCGTCGAACGCCTTGCGGTAGTGCGGCACGTTCTCGTAGGCGTGCGCGAGCGTCCACTGCAGACGTTCGAGCTGCAGGGACCGCAGCTCGTCGGTGGACATCCGCTCCGCGTCGTCGAGCAGGTCGGGCGGCGGGGCCTCGCCGAGGCGGGTCACTGCTTCGCCACCAGGGTCAGCACGTCGTACCGCGCGACGGACTCGCCGTCCTGGCGCGTGACGTCCGCGTCCCAGCGCACCTCGCCGTACCCGGCGGAGTCCCGCGGGGTCAGCTGCTTGCAGGTGAGGGTGACCGTGAGCTCGTCGCCGAACTTCACCGGGGTGAGGAACCGCAGGTCGTCCACGCCGAAGTTGGCCAGCACGGGACCGGGGTCCGGGTCGACGAACAGGCCCGCCGCGAGCGAGACGATCAGGTACCCGTGGGCCACGCGCTCGCCGAACAGCGGGTTCGCCGCGGCGGCCTCGGCGTCCATGTGGGCGTAGAAGGTGTCCCCGGTGAACTCGGCGAAGTGCTCCACGTCCTCCTGGGTGACCCGACGCGGCCCGGCGACCAGCGTGTCGCCCGGCCGCAGCTCCTCGAGGTGCTTGCGGAAGGGGTGCACGTCCGACTCGACGCGTGCGGCGCCCGCGACCCAGCGGCCGGTGATCGCGGTGAGCGAGTCCGGGTCGGCCTGGATCGCCGTGCGCTGCATGTGGTGCAGCACGCCGCGGATGCCGCCCAGCTCCTCGCCGCCGCCCGCGCGGCCGGGGCCGCCGTGGACGAGCTGGGGCAGGGGGGAGCCGTGGCCGGTGGACTCCTGTGCATCCGCGCGGTTGAGCACGAGGAGCCGGCCGTGGAAGGGCGCGGTGCCGAGCACGACCTCGCGCACGAACGCCGGGTCCTCGCTGACGATCGAGCCCGCGAGCGAGCCCTGCCCGCGGGCGGCGTAGTCGATCAGCTGGGCGGTGCCCTCGTACGGCAGGATCGTCGAGACCGGCCCGAAGGCCTCGACCTCGTGCGGCTCGGCGCGTTCCGGGTCCCCGACCAGCAGGATCGGGCCGAGGTGGGCGCCGGGTCCGTCGGCGTCGGGGTCGCCGAAGACGATCCGGCCCGCCGCGGTGAGCGCCTTGATGCTGCGCCGCACCTCCTCGCGCTGGTCCAGACTCGCCAGCGCGCCCATGCCGTCGACCTGCGCCAGCGCGGCGGTCGCCGCCGCGACGACCTCGTCCACCCGGTCCGCGGGGACGAACGCGCGGCGGATCGCGGTGCACTTCTGCCCGGCCTTCACGGTCATCTCGGCGACCAGGCCCCGCACGAACAGGTCGAGGTCACCGTCCGGCCCCAGGGCGGAGAAGTTGAGCGAGTCGGCCTCGGCGGAGAAGCGCACGGAGTTCCGCACGATCGCCGGGTGCGCCCGCAGGGTCTGCGCCGTGGCGGCCGAGCCGGTGAAGGACACCAGGTCCTGGCCGGTCAGATGGTCGAAGGTGTCCCCGAGCGACCCCGCCACGAACTGCAGCGTGCCCTCCGGCAGCAGCCCGGAGTCGATGATCAGCTCGACCAGTCTCGCGGTGAGGAAGGCGGTGGGGCTCGCGGGCTTGACGAGCGAGGGCACGCCGGCCAGGAAGGCGGGCGCGAACTTCTCCAGCGGGCCCCAGACGGGGAAGTTGAACGCGTTGACCTGCACCGCGACCCCGTGCAGCGGCACGCACAGGTGCTGGCCGACGAAGGTGCCGCCGCGGCTCAGCGGATCCACGGCGCCCTCGACGTAGACGATGTCGTTCGGCAGCTCCCGCTTGGCCTTGCTCGCGTAGGCGAGCAGGACGCCGATGCCGCCGTCGACGTCGAACTTCGAGTCGGCCAGGGTGGCGCCGGTCCCCGCCGAGACCGCGTACAGCTCCTGGCGGTGCTCGCGCAGGTGCCCGG
The DNA here is from genome assembly GCF_900102195.1 of Pseudonocardia oroxyli. Classification (GTDB taxonomy): domain Bacteria; phylum Actinomycetota; class Actinomycetes; order Mycobacteriales; family Pseudonocardiaceae; genus Pseudonocardia; species Pseudonocardia oroxyli. The sequence goes on along the minus strand of NZ_FNBE01000001.1, from coordinate 517,497 downwards.
CGAGGGCCTTCAGCAGCGCGGCGCGCTGGTGGAACGTGAGCGCGCGCAGCGCCGGGCCGCCGACCTCGCGGCCGTGGGCCAGCGCGGCGGCGAAGTCGACGCCCGCGGAGGAGATGCGGGCGATCTCCTCGCCGGTGGTCGCGTCGTACAGCGGGCGGGCGGGATGCTCCGGGGAGTCCGGTGCGGTGTGCCAGGCGCCGGAGACGTAGCTCCGCAGCGTGGTGGTGCTCATGCGGCCCCTCGATCGGTGTCTGCGTCGGCGAACGATCGTTCGGTTGCAGGCGAGGCTAGCAGCAGTCGGTCACGACGGCCAGACCCGCTTGCATGACCGTGAAACGTGAGGCATCATCAGACGAACGAACATTCGGTTCCGGCAGTACCGAACCGGGAGGGGCCCGATGACCGCGACCCACCACGACGTCCGCGAACCCGACCTCGAGGCGGTGTTCCAGGCCACGATCGATGCCGACCAGCGCATCGAGCCGCGGGACTGGATGCCGGACGACTACCGCAGGACGCTGATCCGCCAGATCGCCCAGCACGCGCACTCCGAGATCATCGGGATGCAGCCGGAGGGGAACTGGATCACCCGGGCGCCGTCGTTGCGGCGCAAGGCGATCCTGCTGGCCAAGGTGCAGGACGAGGCCGGGCACGGGATGTACCTGTACGCGGCGGCCGAGACCCTCGGCGTGGACCGCGAGGAGCTGACCGAGAAGCTCATCAGCGCCACACAGAAGTACTCGTCGATCTTCAACTACCCCACGCCGTCCTACGCGGACGTCGGCGTCATCGGCTGGCTGGTCGACGGTGCGGCGATCTGCAACCAGGTCCCGCTCTGCCGCTGCTCCTACGGGCCCTACGCCCGAGCGATGGTGCGGATCTGCAAGGAGGAGTCCTTCCACCAGCGGCAGGGATACGAGCTGCTGCTGGCGATGGTGAACGGCACGCCGGAGCAGCAGGCCATGGTGCAGGAGTCGGTCGACCGCTGGTGGTGGCCGTCGCTGATGATGTTCGGCCCCGCGGACGGCGACTCGCCGAACACGCAGCAGTCGATGGCGTGGAACATCAAGCGGCACACCAACGACGAGCTGCGGCAGCGGTTCGTGGACATGTCCGTGCCGCAGGCGGAGGCGCTCGGCGTCACGCTGCCGGACCCGGACCTGCGCTGGAACCCCGAGCGGCAGGCGCACGACTTCGGGGAGCCGGACTGGTCGGAGTTCACGGCCGTCATCGCCGGGTCCGGCCCGGCCAACACCCAGCGGCTCGCCCACCGGCGCCGCGCCCACGAGAACGGCGCCTGGGTGCGCGAGGCGGCCCAGGCCTATGCGGAGAAGCACTCATGAGCGAGCGGAAGTCCTGGCCGTTGTACGAGGTGTTCGTGCGGGGCAAGCGCGGGCTGAACCACGTGCACGTCGGGTCGCTGCACGCCGCGGACGACGAGATGGCGCTGCACAACGCCCGCGACCTCTACACCCGCCGCAACGAGGGCGTCTCGATCTGGGTGGTCAAGGCCGAGGCCATCACGGCGTCGAGCCCGAGCGAGAAGGACCCGTTCTTCGCGCCGAGCGGGGACAAGGTCTACCGCCACCCGACCTTCTACGCGATCCCGGAGGAGGTGCCGCACCTGTGAGCGACCCGACGAACGCCTACCAGTCGCTGTCCGAGACCACCGCGCAGGACGATCCGCGCTGGGCCTTCGGCACCGGCTTCACCGACGACGTGGCGGCGGAGATCTCCGCGCCGGTCCCCGCGGGCGTCGACCCGGCCGACCTGGCCGCGTACTGCCTCATGCTCGGCGACGACGCCTTGATCTACCAGCACCGCCTCTCCGAGTGGGTGGCCAACGCGCCGGAGCTGGAGGAGGAGGTCGCGCTCGCCAACATCGCGCTGGACCTGCTCGGCCAGGCCCGGGTGCTGCTGTCCCGTGCCGGGCACCTGACCGGTGTCGGAATCAAGGGCGGTTCCGCAGGCTCCACCGCTGCCGAGGACCGGCTGGCCTACTTCCGGGTCGAGTCCGAGTTCCGCAACGTCGCGCTGGTCGAGCAGCCGGACGACCTGGACTTCGGCCGCTGCATCGCCCACCTGCTGCTGTTCTCCACCTGGCGGCTGGCCCTGCTGCACCGGCTCGTGTCCAGCGCGGACCCGGTGATCGCGGCGGTCGCGGCCAAGGGCGTCAAGGAGGTGGCCTACCACCGCGACTACGCGGTGCGGTGGACCCTGCGCCTCGGCGACGGCACCGCGGAGTCCCACCGGCGCATGCAGGCCGGGCTGGACGGGGCCTGGGCCTTCCTCGAGGAGCTGTTCCGCACCTCGGACGAGGAGCGCAGGCTGGTCGGCGCGGGCGTCGCCGTCGACCCGGCCGAGACCCGGGCGGAGGTCGAGGAGGTCCTCGACCAGGTGCTCACCCGGGCGACCCTGCTGCGGCCGACGACCCGGCCGATGGGCACGGTCGGCGGGCGGGGCGGTCGGCAGGGACTGCACACCGAGAAGCTGGGCCCGGTCGTCGACGAGCTGCAGAGCCTGGCCCGTCGGTTCGAGGGGGCGACATGGTGAGGGACGCGCTCGCGCAGGTCGTCGACCCCGAGATGCCGATGCTCACCCTGGACGACCTGGGCGTCATCCGGTCGGTCGAGGAGACCGCGGACGGCGTCGTCGTCACGATCACGCCGACCTACTCCGGCTGCCCGGCGCTCGAGGTGATGCGGGACGACATCCGCGCGGCGCTGGCCGGGTACGGCCCGGTCGAGGTGCGCACGGTGCTCTCGCCCGCCTGGAGCACGGACTGGATCAGCGAGGCCGGCAGGCGCAAGCTCGCGGAGGCCGGGATCGCACCCCCCGGGTCCGCCCCGCGCGGACCGGTCCCGCTGCTGCTGACGGCCCCGCGCGTGCGGTGCCCGCGGTGCGGGGAGCCGGTGACCGAGGAGCTCTCCCGCTTCGGGCCCACGGCCTGCACGGCGCTGCGCCGCTGCCCGGCCTGCCGCGAGCCCTTCGAACACATGAAGGAGATCTGAGATGCACCCGCTGCGGGTGGCGGAGGTCGAGCGGCTGTGTGAGGACGCCGTGGCCGTGACCTTCGACGTCCCGGAGGACCTGCGCCCGCTCTACGACTTCCGGCCCGGGCAGTTCCTGACGCTGCAACGTGACGGTGAGCGGCGCTCGTACTCGATCTGCGCCCCGGTCGGTGCGGCGCCGCGGGTCGGCGTGCGCCGGGTGGACGGCGGGCTGTTCTCCGAGTGGCTCGTCGATCGGCTCGCGGTGGGGGACGAGGTCGAGGTCGGCCCGCCCGCGGGCTCCTTCACCCCCGAGCTCGCCGCGGGCACGCACCACGGGCTGATCGCCGCGGGCTCGGGCATCACGCCGGTGCTGTCCATCGCGGCGTCCCTGCTGGCGGCGCACCCGGACACCCGGGTCACGCTGATCTACGGCAACCGCCGCACCGACACCGTGATGTTCACCGAGGAGATCGCCGACCTCAAGAACGCCCACGGCCCGCGCCTGCACCTGCTCAACGTCCTGTCCCGCGAGCCCACCGAGGCGGACGTCTTCAACGGCAGGCTGGACGCCGACCGCCTGCGGACCCTGCTCGGCGCGTTGGTCGACGTCGAGGGCGTGGACCACTGGTGGCTGTGCGGCCCGCTCGGCATGACCGACGCCGCCGTCGCCGTGCTCGGCGAGCTGGGCGTCGACCGCGCCCGGGTGCACCGCGAGCTGTTCTACGTCGACGAGCCGCCGCCCGAGCTGCGCCGCCCCACCGCGGAGGTCGTGGACGGCGCGCAGGTCACGGTCGTGCTGAACGGCCGGACCACCGAGCTCGTCCTGCCCCGGGACGAGTCCGTGCTCGACGCCGCGCAGAAGGTCCGCGGCGACCTGCCGTTCGCCTGCAAGGGCGGGGTCTGCGGCACCTGCCGGGCCAAGGTCGTCTCCGGCGAGGTCACCATGCGCCGCAACTTCGCCCTGGAGGAGGACGAGGTCGCGAAGGGCTACGTCCTCACCTGCCAGACCCTGCCGGTCTCCGCGCAGGTCACGGTCGACTTCGACGCCTAGCCGCCCCGTCCCCCCTGGTCAGACCCCGTGAGTGGCGATAGTCGCTCTGGCGACCATCGCCACTCACGGGGTGGTGGGGGTCCGTAGGCTCGGGGTGTGAAGAGCCTGGCGCGACCGTTCGTGATGGCCGGCGAGATCGTCTGGTGGGCGCCGCAGGTGATCGCCCGGCGGACCGTGCGGGTGGTCCGCGGTGGCTGGCCGCCCACCCCCCGCACCCGCCGCGAGCTGGGGCGGATGGTGGGGGAGAAGGTCGTCGCGGCCGCCCAGACGACCGCGGCGCTGCCGTTCGCCGCGGCGGGTGCGGCGACGAGCATCCTCACCCCGGTCCATCGTCGGGTCCGCGCCAACCACCGCCGCCTGGGCTGAGCCCGCCGGGCCTCGTCAGGGGCCGAACGACAGCCGCACCTCGCCGAGCTCGCCGAAGTCGGCACGGACCTCGTCACCCGGGCCGACGACCGGGGGCGGGGTCGTGGTGCCGGTGGTGACGACCTCGCCCGCGCGCAGGCCCGCCCCGAACCCGTGCAGCACGGTCGCGAGCCGGGCGAGGGCGAGCAGCGGGCCGCCCAGCACTGCGGCGCCGCCGCCCGTGCCCGCCTCCACCCCGTTGACCTCGATCCGGGTCGGGCGGCGGTCCAGGTCGTGCAGGGCCGCGCGCGGCACCTCCGGGCCCAGGACGAAGAACCCGGCGCACGCGGCGTCGGCGAGCAGGGTCGGGCCGCCGACCCGGGCGAACCCGGTGAACCGCGAGTCGGGGATCTCGACGGCGAGGTGCAGGGCCGAGACGGCGTCGACCACCTGCTCCGGGGTGGGGTCCGGGCCCAGGTCGCGGCCCAGGACCAGCGCGAACTCGGCCTCGACGACCCGCATGTGCAGCGCGGCGGCCGAGAGCACGGCACCCGGCTCGCGTCGGAAGCGGGCGAACAGCGGACCCGGCAGCGGCCGGTCGACGCCGATGTGGGCCTGCCCCGCGGCCGAGGTCGCGGCGATCTTCCAGCCGTACCGGGCACCGGCGAGGTCGCCGAGCCGCTGTTGGGCCGCGTAGCCCTCCGCGAGGTCCGCGGGGCGCAGGTCGGGGGTCAGGGCCGCGAGCCGGTCGCCCGCCGCCCACGCCGCCCAGACGGCCGCGGCGGTGCGGTCGGGGGAGTGAGCCACCCGAGGAGCCTAGTGTCCGGACACGGGACACGAGAACGGGGCGACGAGAACGGGGCGGGCGCCGCAGGGGCAGGTCGGAGCCCGACCGGACGGCCGGCCCGACCCGCCGGCACCCCCTCGGGTGTGATGGGATCGTCACGGAACGGTCCGGGCCGTGCGTTAACTTTGTCAATCACGCCCGGCGGCCACCCGCCGCCATCTCGGCGAGCGGCCGTCGTTCCACCGATCGGCGAGCCCCGCTGACCGCCCTCCACGATCGACGACGGTGCCGTATCCCGAGGAGAGTGCATGAGCGACACAGAGGAGACCTCCGGTCCGGCCCTGCGGGTCGGCGTGGTCGCGGAGTCGACGAAGGGGGAGACCCGGGTCGCCCTGTCGCCGGAGACCACCGCGAAGGTGATCGGGCTGGGCTACGCCGTGGCGGTGGAGTCCGGCGCGGGCGCGCACGCGGGCTTCGAGGACGCGGCGTACGCCGAGGCGGGCGCGGAGGTCGTTGCGGGCCCGGTGTGGGACGCGGACGTGGTGCTGATGGTGAACGCGCCGCAGCCGGACGAGATCCCGCAGCTGCGCTCGGGGGCCACGCTGATCGCGATGCTGGCGCCGCGGTTCGAGGAGGAGCGCACGGCGGCGCTCACGGCGGCCGGGGTGACGGCGCTGTCGATGGACGCGGTGCCGCGGATCTCGCGGGCCCAGTCGATGGACGTGCTGTCGTCGATGGCGAACATCGCCGGCTACCGGGCGGTGATCGAGGCGGCGCACGCGTTCGGCCGGTTCTTCACCGGGCAGGTCACCGCGGCGGGGAAGGTGCCGCCGGCGAAGGTGCTGGTGGCGGGCGCCGGCGTCGCGGGGCTCGCGGCGATCGCCGCGGCGAACTCGCTGGGCGCGGTGGTGCGGGCCACGGACCCCCGGGCCGAGGTCGCGGACCAGGTCAAGTCGCTCGGCGGTGAGTACCTGCCGGTGGAGGTGGAGCAGGAGGCCTCCACCGACGGCTACGCGAAGGCGACGAGCGAGGCCTACGACAAGCGGGCCGCGGAGATCTACTCCGAGCAGGCCGCGGAGTGCGACATCATCATCACCACGGCGCTGATCCCGGGGCGCCCCGCGCCGACGCTGATCACGGCGGCGGACGTGGCGTCGATGCGGCCGGGTTCGGTGATCGTGGACATGGCCGCGGCGCAGGGCGGCAACGTCGAGGGTTCGGTGGCCGGTGAGGTCGTCACGACCGAGCACGGCGTGACGATCATCGGCTACACGGACCTGGCCGCGCGGCTGCCCGCGCAGGCCTCGCAGCTCTACGGCACGAACGTGCTGAACCTGCTCAAGCTGATGACCCCGGGCAAGGACGGGCACCTGGTCCTGGACCTGGACGACACGGTCGTCCGGGGGATCACGGTGGCGCACGCGGGGGAGACGTTGTGGCCGCCGCCCCCGGTGTCGGTGAGCGCGGCCCCGGCCGCGCAGCCTGCCGCGGCGCCGGTGGAGAAGGAGCCGGAGAAGGAGCGCTCGCCGCTGGCGCGGGCCCTGCCCGGGGTGCTCGGCGCGGTGGCGTTGTTCCTGGTCACGGCGTTCGCGCCCCCGGAGCTCGCCGGGCACCTCACGGTGTTCGTGCTGGCGATCGTGATCGGCTTCTACGTCATCGGCAACGTGCACCACGCGTTGCACACGCCGCTGATGTCGGTGACGAACGCGATCTCCGGGATCATCGTCGTCGGCGCGATCCTGCAGCTCGGCACGGGCGGCAACGGGCTGGTCATCGCCCTGGCCGCCGTCGCGACGCTGCTGGCGTCGATCAACATCGTCGGTGGCTTCGCGGTGACCCGCCGCATGCTGCAGATGTTCACGAGGAGCTGAGGACATGCAGACGTGGACCACTGCGGCGTACCTGATCGCCGCCCTGCTGTTCGTGATCTCCCTGGCCGGGCTGTCGCGGCACGAGACCTCCCGCTCCGGGGTGCTGTTCGGCATCGCCGGCATGACCATCGCCCTCGTGGCCACCGCGATCGTCGCGCTGAGCAGCGCGTCCGCGTTGGGCATCGCGCTGCTGCTGGTCGCCCTGGTCCTCGGCGCGGCCATCGGGCTCTGGCGGGCCCGCGTCGTCGAGATGACGGGGATGCCCGAGCTGATCGCGCTGATGCACTCCTTCGTCGGGCTCGCCGCGGTGCTCGTGGGCTGGAACGGCTACCTGGAGGTGGAGTCCGGGCACCTGCAGCTGGCGGGCTCGCTGCTGGGCATCCACCACGGCGAGGTCGCCATCGGGGTGTTCATCGGCGCGGTGACCTTCACCGGGTCGATCATCGCCTACCTGAAGCTGTCGGCGAAGATCGCGTCCGCGCCGCTGATGCTGCCGGGCAAGAACGCCCTGAACCTGGGCGCCCTGGTCGTGTTCGCCGCGCTCACGGTCTGGTTCGTGATCACTCCCGCGCTCTGGATCCTGGCCGTGCTCACCGTGGTGGCGCTGCTGCTGGGCCTGCACCTGGTGGCGTCGATCGGCGGCGGGGACATGCCGGTCGTGGTGTCGATGCTCAACTCGTACTCGGGGTGGGCGGCGGCGGCGTCCGGCTTCCTGCTGGGCAACGACCTGCTGATCATCACCGGGGCGCTCGTCGGCTCGTCCGGTGCGTACCTGTCCTACATCATGTGCAAGGCGATGAACCGGTCGTTCCTCTCGGTGATCGCGGGCGGGTTCGGCGCCACGTCCTCGACGGCCGCGGCGGTGGAGGGCGAGCACCGCGAGGTCACGGCCGACGGGGTCGCCGAGCTGCTGGCGAACGCCTCCAGCGTGGTGATCACCCCCGGCTACGGCATGGCGGTGGCCCAGGCCCAGTACCCGGTCGCCGAGCTGACCCGCAAGCTCCGGGACGCAGGCGTCGAGGTGCGGTTCGGGGTCCACCCGGTCGCCGGCCGGCTCCCGGGGCACATGAACGTGCTGCTCGCCGAGGCCCAGGTGCCCTACGACATCGTCCTGGAGATGGACGAGATCAACGACGACCTCGCCGCGACGGACGTCGTGCTGGTCATCGGGGCGAACGACACGGTCAACCCGGCCGCGTCGGAGGACCCGGGCTCGCCCATCGCCGGCATGCCGGTGCTGAAGGTGTGGGAGGCCAAGGACGTGATCGTGTTCAAGCGGTCCATGGCCACCGGGTACGCCGGGGTGCAGAACCCGCTGTTCTTCCGGGAGAACACCCAGATGCTCTTCGGAGACGCCAAGGAGCGGGTCCAGGACATCCTCGCCGCGCTGCCGGTGCCCAGCCGGTAGTCCTCAGACCACGTACACGCCCGCCCGGGCCGCGGCGAGGGCCGCGGCCACGGCGCGGTCGCGGGCGGCCTCGGTCGGGAGCTCGCCGTGCGTCAGGAGCCGGTAGTACAGGGGCGCCGAGACCGCCCGGACCACCTCGGCCGGGTCCGTGCCCGCGGGCAGCTCACCGCGGGAGACCGCCTCGGCCACGCACGGCTCCCACTCGCGCACCCGCGCGTCGTAGAACCGGCGCAGCGCCGCCGCCGTCCGTTCGTCCGCGCGGGCCGCGCCGATCAACGCCGTCAGCAACCGGCCCTGGCGGGGATCGGCGAGGGTGGAGCGCACCAGCTCGGCGTTCGCCCGCAGGTCGGACTCCAGGTCGCCGGTGGCGGCCCGCGGCACCGAGGTCTCCACCATGTCGTCGACCAGCTCGGCGACGGCCGCGGCCACGGTGCCCCAGCGCCGGTACACCGTCGTCTTGCCCACGCCGGCCCGCCGCGCGACGTCCGCCAGGTCCACGCCTGCGAGCCCGTGCTCCACCAGCGCGTCCCCGACCGCGCGGACCACCGCCGCGCGCACCCGCGCCGTCCGTCCGCCCGGTCTGGCCATCGTCATGCCCGCAGACTAACGGAACAACGGTCCCGTTTGCTATAACGGAACCATGGAACCGTTAAGGAGTCTCGGTCGCAGCGGCCTGCGGGTGCCCGCACTCGGCTTCGGCGCCGGCACGTTCGGTGGGCGCGGCGAGCTGTTCGGTGCGTGGGGCAGCACGGACGTCGCGCAGGCGCGGGAGATCGTGGCCCGGTGCGTCGCCGCGGGCGTCACCCTGTTCGACACCGCGGACGTCTACTCCGACGGCGCCTCCGAGGAGGTCCTGGGCGCCGCGGTGAAGGGTCGCCGGGACGAGGTGCTGATCTCCACGAAGGCGGGGCTGGCGGGCGGAACCTCGCGCAGCGCCCTGCTCACCGCCGTCGACAGGGCGCTGACCAGGCTCGACACCGACCACATCGACCTGTTCCACCTGCACGCCCTCGACGCGGCCACCCCCGCCGAGGAGGTTCTGTCCACCCTGGACGACCTCGTCCGGGCGGGGAAGGTCCGCTACGTCGGGGTCTCGAACTTCCCCGGCTGGGCGCTGCAGCGCTCGCTGGACCTGGCGGACCGGCACGGGTGGCCGCGGTACGTGTCGCACCAGGTCTACTACTCGCTCGTCGGGCGGGACTACGAGTGGGACCTGATGCCGCTCGGCGCCGCCGAGGGCGTCGGGGCGATGGTGTGGAGCCCGCTGGGGTGGGGACGGCTGACCGGCCGGATCCGCCGCGGCGCACCGATCCCGCCCGGGAGCCGGTTGCACGCGACCGCCGCGGCGGGCCCGCCGGTGGCGGACGACCTGCTCTTCGCCGTGGTCGACGCGCTGGACCAGGTCGCCGCGGAGACCGGCCGGTCCGTCCCGCAGATCGCGCTGAACTGGCTGACCACCCGGCCGACGGTCGGCTCGGTGATCATCGGGGCCCGAGACGTCGTCCAGCTCGAGCAGAACCTGGGCGCGGTGGGCTGGACCCTGGAGCCCGAGCACCTCGCGCTGCTCGACCGCACGAGCCACCGCCCGGCGCCCTACCCGCACTTCCCCTACGAGCGGCAGGAGGCGTTCGCGGCGCTCAACCCGCCCCTGGTCGGAACCCGTGAGCGGCGATAGTCGCTCCAGCGACGATCGCCGCTCACGGTCGTGGTCGGGTCAGTGGTCGTGGCGGTGGGCGAGGATCTCGGCGCGGGTGTCGATCTCCTCGGGGGTGACCGTGTCGGCGAGCACGTCCTCCAGCGCGGCCAGCCACTCGCGGTAGTAGCTCCACTCGCCGGTGCTCGCCGCGATCCGCGCGACCAGGGCCGCCTGGAAGGCCTCCCAGGTGAACGCGCCCGCGTCGTGCAGGGTGACGGCCATGCCGAAGGCGCGGCTCTCCCAGGGCTCGGCGAAGTCCAGCTCGCCGTTGCTGCGCGGGGGCGCGGCCGGGCCGTCGACCGGGAGGGTCACGGCGCCACCTTCGCCACGCCCACCATCGCGTCCCGCGTGACCAGCCCGACCAGGTCCTCCTCGGACAGCGACTCGGTGCCGGCCGGGCGCTCCGGCAGGACCAGCCACCGGACCTCCGCGCTGGAGTCGCGGACGGTGATCTGGACGTCCGCGGGCAGGTCGAGGCCCATCTCGCGCAGCACCTTGCGGGGCTCCCGGACCACGCGGGCGCGGTAGGCCGGGTCCTTGTACCAGGACGGCGGCAGCCCGAGGACCGGCCACGGGTAGCAGGAGCACAGCGTGCAGACGACGACGTTGTGCCGCGTCGGGGTGTTCTCGACGACCACGATGTGCTCGCCCTGCGGCCCGGAGAACCCGAGCTCCGCGATCGCCGCGGTGCCGTCGGCGAGCAGCCGCTCGCGGTACGCCGGGTCGGTCCACGCCCTGGCGACGACCTTGGCCCCGTTGAGCGGACCCACCGCCGTCTCGTAGGTGGCGATGAAGCGGTCCATCACCGCGGGGTCCACGAGTCCGCGCTCGGTGAGGAGCTGTTCGAGTGCGGCGGTGCGCAGGGCGACGGGCGGCCGGGTCATGCCTTCTCCACGTAGCGGTCGAAGAGGTCGACGGTCACGGCGAACGGCTCGGCGTCGGCGCCGTAGAGCTCCCGGGAGTCGAAGCGGACGGTGTAGACGTGCTGCGGGTTCTCACCCTGGAAGAGCGCGTGGGTGTCCGGCAGCAGGTGGCCGGGCTGCACGACCTCGACGACGCCGACTCGACCGCTCACGTACCGTGGCAGCTTGGTCGGCGCGGGCGGGACCTCACCCACGCGCACCCGGTCGCCGACGCCGAACCGCGGCGGCGTGTCGACCTCGCGCAGCGAGCCCGGGCCGGTGGGGGCGTAGTCGGGCTTGGTGGGCTCCGGCGCGGGAGGCTCCTCGACCTGCGTGCCTTCGAGGGTGTGGGCGCGGGCGTCCACCGCGTCCGCGGCGATGATGCCGCTCTCGACCAGCATCAGCTCGACGGCGTTCAGCCAGCGCCCGAAGTAGCCCTCCTCGAAGTAGGCGTGGTGGTCGAGGCGGTCCAGCGCGTACCGGAACGCGTCCAGGTTGCGGCCGGAGATCCGGCCCATGCCCAGGACGGCGAGGGCGAAGGCGCGACCCTCCCAGGTCTCGGGGAAGACCGGCTCGTCCGGGGCGGGCGGGTGGACCGGGCCCCACCCGTCCGTCCCCCCGAGGTCGGCGATCGCGGGCATCGCACCACGTCCTTTAACGATGGATGACGGGTCTCCACGATAGTAGACGAGCGGGCGGTCAGGCCCGCAGGCGCGCGGCGGGCGGGAGCGGGGTCGCGTCCGGTGCCGCGCGGAAGGACTGGACGACGAGGGCCGCGAGCCTGCGGGTCGCGGCCTCCCGCCCGGCCGGTGTGGCGGCCTGGATGCCCCGGCCCGCCTGCAGGGCGAGCAGTACGTCCTCGAGCACGATCTCCTCCCGCAACATCCCGCCCGCCTTGGCCCGCCGGAGCAGCTCGGCCATCCCGCGGACCGAGCGGGCCCGGTCGTCGGTGAACGCCCCGGCCCGGGTGAGCTCCGCGACCACGCGGGGGTTCTCGGTGGTCGCGACGAGCAGCCGCTCGATCGCGCGGGCGAGGCCCTGCCAGGGATCGTCCGCGGCGAGGGCGTCGTCGACGATCGTCGAGCACAGGGCACGTTCGCGGGCGAAGGCCGCGTCGAGCAGGGCCTGCTTGGTCGGGAAGTGGCGGTAGACCGTCGCCGCCCCGACCCCGGCGCGGCGGGCCACGGTGCGCACGGGAGCGGAGGGTCCGCCCTCGGTGAAGGCCAGCCGGGCGGCGACCAGGATGCGCTCGCGGTTGGCGTCCGCGTCCGCGCGCCTGCTCGTCACCGCTGCCTCACTTCGGGGCCCACCTCACTCACTTTGCCAGGGCGCGGGCCCCGGCGTCCCTACCGTGCCGGCATGAGAGCAGTGCAGTTCCACGAGTACGGGCCGGCCTCCGTCCTGCGGATCGACGAGGTGCCCGAGCCGCACGCCGGTCCGGCGGAGATCCGCATCGTGACGCGGACGTCGAGCGTGTCGGCCGGGGAGGTGCGCATCCGGTCGGGCGCGTTGCGGGCCGCGCTGTCGGCGCCGTTCCCGTTCCGGACCGGGTTCGACGCCGCGGGCGTGGTCGACGAGGTGGGCGCCGGCGTCTCCGGCGTCGCGGTCGGGGACGAGGTGTTCGGCGCGGCGGCGACCGACACGCGCGGCGCCAACGCCGATGTCGCGGTGCTCGCCGGGTGGGCCCGGAAGCCGGCGGCGTGGACCTGGGAGGAGGCCGGTGGCGCGGCGGGCCCGGTCGAGACGGGGTACCGGGTGTGGGACCGGCTCGACGTCCGCCCGGGTCGGACCGTGCTGGTGAACGGGGCGGCGGGCGGCACCGGATCGGTCGCCGTGCAGCTGGCCGCGGCGCGCGGCGCCCGGGTGATCGGGACCGCGAGCCCCGGCAACCACGCGTTCCTGCGGTCACTCGGGGTGGAGCCGACGACCTACGGGCCGGGACTGGTCGAGCGGGTCCGGGCGCTGGCGCCCTCCGGGGTCGACGCGGTGCTGGACTGCGCGGGCGGCGCGCTCCCCGCGCTCGTCGAGATCGCGGGCGACCCGGCCCGGGTCGTCACGATCGCCGACCTCGGCGCCGCCGACCTCGGCGTGCACCTGTCCCACACGACGTCCGGGCTCGCCGGGAGCCCACCCGACCCGGAGGCGCTGCACGGCCTCGCGGCGGCCGCCGAGCTGGCGGAGCGGGGGCTCCTGCGGATCCCCGTGGCGCACGCCTTCCCGTTCACCGAGGTGGCCTCCGCCCACGCGCTGAGCGAGACCGGCCACGCCCGCGGGAGGATCGTGCTCGTGCACTGACCGCGACCGGTCAGCCCGCCCGGGGCGACCGCAGCGAGCCGATCGCGAGGCCGCTCGGCGCCTGCGCCTCCGGGGCCGCGGCGGGGGCGGGTGCCGGGGCGGACTCGGCGAGGTCCTCGAGGGCCGAGGCGGCGGGGGCGAAGAACAGGCCGCCGGTGACGGCGCGGGAGAAGTCGAGGATGCGGTCGTAGTCGCCCGGCGGGTCGCCGAGGAACATGTTGCGCAGCATGGTCTCGGTGACCGCCGGGTCGGCCGCGTAGCCCAGGAACAGGGTGCCGAACTCGCCCGCCGCCGGGCTGCCGAACGGCATGTTGTCCCGGACGATCTGCAGCTCCTCGCCGTCGTCGTCGGTGACGGTGGTGAGCAGCCGGTGCGCCGACGAGGGCAGCTCCGCCTCGGCGATCTCGGTGTTGTCGAGCTTGCGCCGCCCGATGATCCGCTCCTGGGCGGCGGTGTCCAACCCGTTCCACGCGTCCAGGTCGTGCAGGTACTTCTGCACGATCGCGTAGCTCCCGCCCGCGTGCCCACCCTCGGCGACCAGCGCGGCCGCGGGCACCGCGGGCCCGGTCGGGTTCTCGGTGCCGTCGACGAAACCGAGCAGGTCGCGGTTGTCGAAGAAGCGGAAGCCCTGGACCTCCCACTCCGGGCGCAGTGCCGGACCCAGCGCCGCCAGGATCTGCGTGGCCAGCGCGAAACACAGGTCCGAGCGCTCGGCGCGGATGTGGAACAGCACGTCCCCGGGGGTGGCGGGCGCGTCGTGCACGCCGTGCAGCGGGACGAAGGGGTGCAGTCCCGCAGGCGCCGGGGCGGCGAACAACCGCGGCCAGACCTCGGCGCCGAACCCGAGCACGCAGGTCAGCGCCGCGGACGGCTCGCGGAACCCGACCGCGCGGACCAGGCCCGCGAGATCGGCGCAGAACTCGCGGACGGTCGCGTGGGCCGCCTCGTCCTGCGGCACGGTGCCGACCAGGATCAACGCGGCGCTGCTCAACGGGGCGGTGACGGCCTGCGGCTCGGGAAGCGGGTGCACGCGGGGGAGTCTGCCGGCCGGACCGGCCGAGGCGGTGCAGGCGGCGCACGCACGCGGGTCACCACGCGCGTGCGCCGGTGCTGCTCACCCGCGGCCCGCGGCCTCCTGCAGGTCGTCGATGCGCGTCGAGGCCTCGGCCTTGGTGAGGGAGTCGAGGTCCTCCGGGGCCTCCCGGCCCGCCTGCTGCGACAGGGTCTCCAGGTAGGAGCGCTGGGGGCCGGTGATCGGCTCGTCGCCGGTCGTCCAGTCGGCGGGGTCCTTCTCGGCGGTGGTGTCCACTCGGTCGGTCATGGCTCGAACGTACATTCGACCGACGCGGCGCGCGAGTCGGGTGGTGTCGGCCCCCGTGGCCCCGGGTAGCCGGTGCAGGTACGGAAAGGAGCTGCACATGGGTGTACTGGACGGCAAGCGCATCGCGATCGTGGCGACCGACGGCGTCGAGGAGGTCGAGCTGACCGCGCCGCGCCAGGCGGTGGTCGACGCGGGCGCCACCGCCGAGATCGTGTCGCCCGCGGGGGGCGCGATCCAGTCGATGAACTCCGACATCGCGCCGAGCGCGACGTACCCTGTGGACCGGGTGGCCGCGGAGGTCTCCGCGGACGACTTCGACGCGGTCATCCTGCCGGGCGGCACGGTGAACGCCGACCGCCTGCGGACGGACGCGGACGTGCTGAACCTGGTCAAGGGCGCGTTCGCCGCGAACAAGCCCGTCGGGGTGATCTGTCACGGCCCCTGGACGCTGGTCGAGGCGGACCTGGTGAAGGGGCGGACGCTGACGTCCTTCCCGAGCCTGCGCACGGACATCCGCAACGCGGGCGGCACCGTCGTCGACGAGCAGGTCGTGGTCGACCGCGGTCTGGTCAGCAGCCGCGACCCGGGTGACCTGGACGCGTTCTGCGAGGCGATCGTGAAGGAGTTCGCCGGGGCCTGAGCAGTCCCGTGTCGAGTGGGGCCGCACCGTGTCCGGTGCGGCCCCACTCGGCGTTCCGGCGACCAGCTGCCGGGATCGGAGGTCGGACCTGTCCGTACAGGTCGGGGCTGTGATCGGGCGTCGTGGGTCACAGTCACCCGGATGGTTGGCGCGAACGGCCGCACCGTACGTAGAGTGCATCAGGACCATCCAGAGCGGCCGAGAGACCCGGATCGACGACGCCGCAGCAACCCCCCGTCCGACGGGTGCGGGTGCTACCGCCGGGTGCGATGGAGGAACCATGTTCGTCGGTGTGCGCCGCCGCCACGTCGATCTCCTGCGCACGGCCGGCGCGGGCTGTCGGGGCCGACCCCTGCCCCCTGCCCGATCCGCACAGGAGAAGTCCGCCCATGGCCCCCCTCCACCTCGCCGTCGCCCTCGACGGCGCAGGCTGGCACCCCGCCGCCTGGCGTGAGCCGAGCGCCCGCCCCGACCGGCTGTTCACCGCGCGCTACTGGGCCGCGCTCGCCCGCGCCGCCGAACGCGGCCTGCTCGACCTGCTCACGATCGAGGACGCGTTCGGCCTGCAGTCCGAGGACCACCTCGCCGTCGCCGACCGCCGCACCGACCAGGTGCGCGGCCGGTTGGACGCCCAACTCGTCGCCGCGTTCGTCGCGCCGCTGACCCGCCACGTGGGCCTGGTCCCGACCGTCACCACGACGCACACCGAGCCGTTCCACATCGCCTCGGCGATCTCCACGCTCGACCACGACAGCCACGGGCGCGCCGGCTGGCGGGTGCAGACCTCCACCCGTGCCGACGAGGCGGCCCACTTCGGCCGCCGGGTGCTGCCGGAGATCCGCCGCGAGTCGCTGAACACCCCGGAGACCGCCGCCGCGGTCGCCGACCTGTTCGAGGAGGCGGCGGACGCCGTCGAGGTCGTCCGGCGGCTCTGGGACAGCTGGGAGGACGGTGCGGAGATCCGGGACGCCGCGACCGGGCGGTTCCTCGACCGTTCGAAGGTCCACCCGATCGACTTCACCGGCCGGTTCTTCGCGGTCCGGGGCCCGGGCATCGTGCCGCGACCGCCGCAGGGCCAGCCGCTGGTCGTGGCGCTCGCCCACGCCCGAGCGGCCCACGAGCTCGCGGCCCGCGCCGCGGACGCCGACACCGGCGAGAACTTCCGGCGCGGCGGCTTCCTGTCCCACGCCCAGCGCTACGAGCGGGCGGGGGAGATCCTCGACGCCGTCCGGACGCTGTGGGACTCGTGGGGGTCCGACGCCGTCGTGGCGGACAAGGCGGGCGGGCGCTTCCTGCGGGACGCGCACGTGGGGGACTTCGCGGTCCGCGGCACCCAGTTCGCCGTCGCGGGCCGGTTCACCACGCCCCGCAGCCCGCAGGGTCATCCCGTGGTGCTGCAGGCGGGGGAGTCGCCCGCGGGCCGGGACTTCGCGGCCGCCCGCTCGGACGCGATCTTCTCCCGCTACTCGACGTTCGCGGAGGCCCGAGCCTTCTACACCGACGTCAAGGCACGGGTGGCGCGGCTCGGGCGGGACCCGGAGCAGGTCGAGATCCTGCCCTCGGCATCGGTGATCCTCGGGGACACCGAGGCCGAGGCCCGGGACCGGCACCGGGACGTCCGCAGCAGGCAGGTGGACCCGTTCACCGCGGTCGTGCTGGTGGAGACGGTGTGGAGCCGGGACCTGTCGGGGGTGGACCCCGACGGGCCGGTGCCCGACCTCGAGCCCCCGCGGGGCTGGACGAGGTCGTCGACCGGGTCGTCCCGCTGCGGCGCGAGCGCGGTGTCCTGCGGTCCGCCTACACCGGGTCGACGCTGCGCGAGCACCTCGGCCTGCCCCTCCCGACCGGTCTCGGCGAACCCGCCGCGCCGAGCGCCGCCTCCTGACCTCGTCCCGGCCCACCCCGTACTCCCGAAGGAATCCCGACATGACCGCCAGACCCCGCCGGTTGCTGTTGCCCGGCCTCCTCGCCGCCGTCCTGGCCCTGTCCGCGTGCGGCGGTGGGGGCGGCGCCGCGGCAGGCGGTGACGCCGGGCCCCCGCAGCCGGGCGGCACGCTGCGCTTCGCCGTCGGCAGCGACGCGGGCTGCGTCGACCCCCAGCAGGTCGGCAGCAACGACACGATCTACTCGGTCCGCCAGCTCGTCGACTCGCTGACCGACCAGGACCCGCAGACGGGGGAGCTCAAGCCCTGGCTGGCCACCTCGTGGGAGACCTCCCCGGACGCGAAGAGCTACACCTTCACCCTGCGTGAGGGTGTCACCTTCTCCGACGGCACCCCGCTGGACGCGAACGCGGTCAAGGCGAACCTCGACCGGATTCCGCAGATCGGCGCGCGCGGCACCCTGCCGAAGGGGTACCTCGCGGGCTACGCGGGCACGACGGTGGAGTCGCCGACGCGGTTCACGGTGTCGTTACAGCAGCCGAACGTGCAGTTCCTGCAGGCCACGTCGACCCACAGTCTGGGCATCCTGTCCCCGGCCACGGTGGCGAAGTCCGATGACGACCGCTGCGCGGGGGTGATCGGGTCCGGCCCGTTCACGCTGCAGAGCTACACCAAGAACGCCTCGATCGTGCTGGCCAAGCGCCCGGGCTACGGGTGGGGGTCGTCGCTGTTCACGCAGCCGGGTGAGGCGCTGCTGGACACCGTGGAGTTCCGGATCGTGCCGGAGTCCGGTGTGCGCACCGGGGCCCTGCAGTCGGGTGAGGTCGACGCCATCGGCAGCATCGGCCAGCAGGACGAGGCGCCGCTGACCGGTGCGGGCGCGCAGCTGCAGGCGCGGTCCAACCCCGGCGTCGTGTTCGGGATCGCGTTCAACCAGCAGAAGCCGATCGTGAGCGACCCGGCCGTGCGGCAGGCGCTGCTCACCGCCGTGAACCGGGACGAGATCGTCGGCGGCGTCTTCCCGTCGCAGACCAAGGCCGCGACCAGCGTGCTGGCCTCCACCACGCCGTCCTACGCCGACCAGGGGCTGACCTTCGACGCGGCGAAGTCCGCCGCCGTCCTCGACGCCGCGGGCTGGGTCGCGGGTCCCGACGGCATCCGGGTCAAGGACGGCCAGAAGCTGACCATCCCGGTGACCTACTCACCGGTGGCCGCCACCAACAAGCCCGCCCTCGAGCTGCTCCAGCAGCAGGCCAAGAACGTGGGCATCGACCTGCAGATCCAGGAGGTGCCGATCGCGAACGCCGCCCAGATCCAGACGGCGGGCGACTTCTCGGCGCTCTGGTACAACATCACCCGGGCCGACCCGGACATCCTGCGCGGCCAGTTCTCCACCGCGGGCGCCAACCTGTTCCGGCTACCGGACAGCCCGCTGCAGGGCCTGCTGACCGCCCAGGCCGCCGAGCCGGACCCCGCCAAGCGCACCGCGCTCGTCGCGCAGGCGCAGCAGGAGATCCTGGCCGAGGGCGTCTTCGTGCCGGTCGTCGAGCTGACGACCGTGCTCGGGGTGGGCGCGCAGGTCCACGGCATCACGTTCGACGCCTCCTCGCGCATCCAGCTGCACGACGCCTGGAGGTCCAGCAGCGCATGATCGGATACCTGGTCCGGCGTGTCGCCACCGCCGTCGCGGTCCTCTGGGCCGCGTACACGCTGACCTTCATCGTCCTGTACCTGCTGCCCGGCGACCCGATCACCACCATGGCGAGCGGGGGCCTGGACGGCGAGCCCCTCACCCCGGAGGCGATCGAGGCGCTCAAGGTCCGCTACGGCCTCGACCAGCCGCTGATCGTCCAGTACGGGCACCGGCTCGCCGAGGCGGTGCGGGGCGACCTGGGGACGTCCATCCAGACCGGCCAGGACGTGCGCGGGGCCATCCTCGACGCGCTGCCGTCGACGCTGCAGGTCGCGCTGGCCGGTCTGCTGTTCGCGGTGCTGGTCGGCGGCGGGCTTGCGCTCGCCGCCACCTCGACCCGGCTGCGCTGGCTGCGGCAGGTGCTCATGGCGCTGCCGTCGCTGGCGGTGTCGCTGCCGGTGTTCTGGGTCGGGCTCATGCTGGTCCAGGTGTTCTCCTTCGGGCTGCACTGGCTGCCCTCCACCGGAGCGAACGGCCCGGCGGCGCTCGTGCTCCCCGCGATCACCCTCGGGCTGCCGATGGGCGCGCTCATCGCGCAGGTGCTGGCGAAGAGCATGGACACCGCGCTGGCCGAGCCCTACGTCGGCACGGCCCGCGCCAAGGGCGTCGGGGAGCGGGACGTCCACCTGCGGCACGCCCTGCGCAACGCGGCCATCCCGGCGCTGACGGTGCTCGGGTACGTGGCGGGCAACCTGCTCGCGGGCACCGTCGTCGTCGAGACGGTGTTCACCCGGCCCGGCCTGGGCAGGCTCACGGTGCAGGCGGTCGGGGTGCAGGACATCCCGCTCGTGCAGGGGATCGTGATCTTCGCGTCGCTCGTGTTCGTCGGCGTGAACCTGCTCGTCGACCTGATCTACCCGGTCCTCGACCCGAGGATCGCGACGGGGGTGCCGGCGTGACCGCCGACGTGCTCCCTCCCGCGGAGGCGACATCATGACCGAGCTGTTGCTGAGGGAGGAGGGGTCCTCCTCCGTCGTTCTCGCCCGCGCGAGCACGCCGCGGGAGCGGCGGGCGCGGCTGGGCCGGTTCCTGCTGCGCAGGCCGGGGCTGGTCGCGTCGGTGCTGATGGTGCTGCTCGTGCTGATCGCGGCGTTCGCGCCGAGCGTGCTCGCGCCCGGCGACCCGAACCTCGGCGTGGTGGCGGACAAGCTGCAGGCGCCCAGCGCGGCGCACCTGTTCGGCACCGACTACCTGGGCCGGGACGTCTACACCCGGGTCGTGCACGGCGCCTCGCTGTCGTTGCAGGCCACCGTGATCGCCGTGGCGGTGGCGCTGGTGGCGGGCGGGTTGATCGGCCTGCTCGCCGGCTTCGTCGGCCGCTGGGTCGACGAGGCCCTGATGCGCGTCGTCGACGTGCTGCTGTCGATCCCGGCGATCCTGCTGTCGCTGGCGCTGATCACGGCGCTGGGCTACGGCACGGTGAAGGTCGCCATCGCCGTCGGCATCGCGAGCGTGGCGAGCTTCGCCCGGGTCATGCGGGCCGAGACGATGCGCATCCGCCGGTCCACCTACGTCGAGGCCGCCCGGTCCGTCGGGACCCGGTGGTACGTGTCGCTGTGGCGCCACGTGCTGCCGAACGCCGCGGGCCCGGTGCTGGTCCTCGCCGTCCTGGAGTTCGGGCTGGCCATCCTCGCGATCTCCTCGCTGTCCTTCCTCGGCTACGGCGCCCCGCCGCCCGCCCCGGAGTGGGGCTCGCTGATCAGCGAGGGTCGCAACTACCTGGCGACGTCGTGGTGGCTGTGCGCCCTGCCCGGCCTCACGATCGCCGCGACCGTGCTGTCGGTGAACCGGATCTCCCGGGCGCTGGACGGGGAGTGGAAGCGATGACCCTGCTGGAGATCGAGGACCTGGACGTCGGCTACCGCATCGCGGGCGGGCACATCCCCGCCGTGCGCGGGGTGTCGCTGACCGTCGACGCGGGCGAGACGGTCGCGATCGTGGGGGAGTCCGGGTCGGGCAAGTCCACGCTGGCCCAGGCCGTGATCGGGCTGCTCCCGGACAACGGCGCCGTCGAGGGCGGGCGGATCGCGCTGGGCGGCGAGGAGCTGACCGGGCTGTCGGCGAAGGCCTTCCGCGCGGTGCGCGGGCGCCGGATCGGGCTCGTCCCGCAGGACCCGACGGTGTCGCTGAACCCCGTGCAACGCATCGGGCCCCAGGTCGCGGAGACGCTGCGGGTGCACGGGCTGGCGGACCGGCGCACCGCCCGGATCGAGGCCGTGGCCCTGCTGGCCAGGGCCGGGCTGCCCGAGCCGGAGCTGCGGGCCCGGCAGTACCCGCACGAGCTGTCCGGCGGGATGCGACAGCGGGTGCTCATCGCGATCGCCACGGCGGCGAACCCGTCGCTGATCATCGCCGACGAGCCGACGAGCGCGTTGGACGCCACGGTCCAGCGGCGCATCCTCGACCACCTGGACACGCTGCGAGACGCCGGCACCGCGCTGCTGTTGGTGACCCACGACCTGGGGGTGGCGGCGGACCGGGCGGACCGGCTCGTCGTCATGTCCGGCGGGCGGATCGTGGAGTCCGGGCCGACCGCGCAGGTGCTCGCGGACCCGCAGCAGCCCTACACGCGCACGCTGCTCGCCGCAGCGCCCGGACTGACCGTCGCCCGGGCCCGCCCGCCCGTGCCCGCGGAGAAGCCGCTGGTCGAGGTGCGGGGCCTGACCCGGGAGTTCCGCCTCGGCCGCAAGGCGACCCTGCGCGCGGTCGACGACGTCTCCTTCACCATCGCGCGCGGCGAGACGCTCGGCCTGGTCGGCGAGTCCGGCTCCGGCAAGTCGACGACGGCGCGGCTGGTGCTGCGGCTGGACGACCCGACCGCGGGCGAGGTCCGCTTCGACGGCACCGACATCACCCGGGTCCGCGGCGCCGCCTGGCGGGAGCTGCGCAGGCGGGCCCAGCTGATCTACCAGAACCCCTACGCCTCCCTCGACCCGCGGTTCACCGTCGAGGAGGTGGTCACCGAGCCGTTGCGCGCCTTCGGGATCGGCACGCGCGCCACGCAGCGGCAGCGCGCCGCGGAGCTCGTCGGGCGGGTGGCGCTGCCCGAGGCGATGCTGGCGCGGCGGCCCGTCGAGCTGTCCGGCGGGCAGCGGCAGCGGATCGCGATCGCCCGCGCACTGGCCCTCTCCCCGGATCTCGTCGTGTGCGACGAGCCGGTCTCGGCGCTGGACGTCTCGGTGCAGGCCCAGGTCCTGGAGCTGCTGGAGGAGTTGCAGACCGAGCAGGGGCTCGCGTACCTGTTCATCTCGCACGACCTCGCCGTGGTCCGGCGCATCGCGCACCGGGTCGGGGTGATGCGGCAGGGCAGGCTGCTGGAGCTGCGCCCCACCGAGGAGCTGTTCACCGACCCGCACCACGACTACACCAGGGAGCTGCTGGCGGCGATCGCCGGCGCCCGGACGGGAGCGTCATGAGGTTCCAGGTGCTCGACATCCTGCCGCACGGCCCGCACCCGGTCACCGGCGAGCTGATCTCGGTGCACGAGCGGCTCACCCGGGTCGTCGAGACCGCGGTGCGGGCGGAGGCGCTCGGGTTCGACTCGTACGCGGTGGGGGAGCGGCACGCGGGCGAGTTCGTGTCGTCCGCCCCGACGGTGCTGCTCGGCGCGCTCGCCCAGGCCACCTCCCGGATCCTGCTCAGCACGGGCGTCACCGTGTTGTCGCTGCTGGACCCGGTCCGCGTCGCGGAAGACTACGCGACCATCGACCAGCTGTCCGGCGGCAGGCTCGAGATCGTGATCGGGAAGGGCAACGAGGACAAGCACTTCCCGATGTTCGGCCTGGAGCCGGCCAGGCAGTACGAGTACCTCACCGAGAACTACGAGCTCCTCCGCCTGCTGCTGCGGGACGGGCCCGTGTCCTGGACCGGCACGCACCGCCCGGACCTCGACGGCGTGGTCACCCACCCGCGGCCCTTCGACGGCCCCTTCCGCATCTGGCACGGCTCGGCCACCTCGACGACCGCGGTGGACCTCGCCGCGAAGTGGGGCGACCCCCTCTTCACCGCGAACGCCCTGCAGCCCCGCGAGAACTACCTGGTGCTGATCGACCGGTACCGGGAGCAGTGCGCGGTGCACGGGCACGAACCGGGCTACGTCGGCTCCGGCTCGGGCGGGCTGTTCCTGGCGGACACCGACGAGGAGGCGGTCGCGGAGTACCGGCCCCTCTACGAGTTCATGGCCGCCAAGCTCGCCGCCGCGCACGCCGGGGACACCCGCAAGGGCAAGACGATGTCCTTCACGACGATCGAGGAGGCCGTCGCCCACGGCCCCGCCCTCGTCGGCACCCCGGAGCGGGTGGCGGAGAAGATCGTCGACTACCACAAGTCCTACCGGCACGACGTCCAGTCGGTCTCGATCAACCCCAACCTTCCCTACGAGCGCCAGCAGGAGGTGCTGCAGCGCTTCGCCGAGGAGGTGATCCCGCTGGTCCAGCGGGAGACCACCACCACGCTCTGGGGCCCCGACGACCCCGGGAGGGCGAAGGGCCTCCACCTCCCGTGAGCGGCGATAGTCGCTAGAGCGACTATCGCCGCTCACGACGGTGGCCGGGTTGTCCACACCGGGCATCGCGGATCCACAGATCGCGCGGACCCGGGCCGATCATGGTCGGCCCGGGTCACGCTGCGCGCATGACAGCCGTGATCGGAACCGGCGACGTGTCGTCGGACCCCGCCCGCCTGCTCGCCCGACAGCACGGGATCGTGAGCCTCGCCCAGGCCCGCACGCTCGGATACAGCTGGAGTGCCGTCGTCGCCCAGGTGGCGGCGGCGCGCTGGCAGCGGGTCCTGCCGCGCGTCTACGCCGTGTTCACCGGCCCGCTCCCGGCAGCGGCCCGGATCGTCGCGGCGCTGCTCTACGGCGGCCCCTCGGCGATCCTCAGCCATCGGACGGCCGCCGAGATCTGGGGGATGCTGCGCCCGGAGGCCGGGCCCGTGCACATCACCGTGCCCTACGGCGCCTCGGCGGTGTCGCAGGAGCTCGTGGTGGTGCACCGGTCCCGGGCGCACCGCCACATCCGGGTGGCGACCGACCCGCCGCGCACGAGCCGCGCGGACACCGCCCTGGACCTCGCCGTCGCCGAGCCGGACGGCGATGCGGCGAGGCGCATGCTGGTGGCGGCGTTGACCTCCGGCCGGGTCGCGCCGGGCACCGTCGAGAAGCGGATGACCGAGCGGCCGCCGATGCGCCACCGGAAGGCGATCCGGGCCGGGATCGCCCTCGTCCGGGACGGGGTCCAGTCCGCGCTGGAGGAGCGCTACGCCGTCGACGTCGAGCGCGCCCACGAGATCCCGCCGGGTCGGCGACAGAGCCCGTTCGTCGTGGACGGCACCGAGCTGTACGAGGACGTCGTGTACGACGGGATCGGCGTGCCGTTGACGGTCCGCCTCGACGGCCGCACCCATCTCGTGGACGGGACCGCCTTCCGCGACCGGCGTCGGGACAACGCCGGCGAGCTGGCGGGCCGCGCCCGGCTGGTCTACGGCTGGCGGGACCTCGACGCCGATCCGTGCGCCGCCGCGCGCGAGGTCGCCTCGGTCCTGCGTCGCGAGGGATGGGCGGGCCACCTCGTCCCCTGCCCGCGGTGCTCGTGAGCGGCGATAGTCGCCATGGCGACTATCGCCGCTCACGGGATCAGGGGGTGACGGTGAGGCGGCCGAGGGTGGTGCCGAGGTCCGGGTGGTCGGCCGGGACGACCGCGGACGAGAGGGCGGTCCAGCAGCTCGGGCAGCTGTACTGGCGGAACACCACGTCCGCGTCCACGTAGTCCGCCGCGGTCGCGGTGATCTGCGGGCCCGCGTCCGTGGGTGGGCCATCGTACACGCCGAGGGCCAGTGCCCCGGGCTCGGCGGAGTCGCCGAGCACCTCCCGGCAGTGGGCGCAGGCGATGGCGCCGTTCACCTCGACGAGGTTGTCGTCGATGCGGCGGGTGCCGCCGTCCGCCTTGCCGCGGGTCTCGCCGGTCACCCGCGAGCGGTCCCGCCTGGCCGCCTTGGCCTGCGCGCGAGCCGCCGCCGTGGCCCCGGGGTCGATCCCGGCCTCGCCGAGCACCACGCCGTAGACGTCCTTCGCGGCGGCGCGGGTGATCTTCTCCTCACGGACGTCCCCGGCAACCGCCTCGGGGTCGCGGGCGAGCGGGTCGCCGTACCCGCCGCCGCCCTGCCAGGTCATCGAGAAGACCTCGCCGGGCGCCAGGTGGCTGGACGCGTAGTTCTGACCGGGTTCGAGGGTGTCCGAGACCTCGGCGAGTGAGGACGGCAGCCTCCCCGACGCGAGGATCTCGGCGACCCGGCTCTGCCGCGCGACGACGTCGAGGCCCGAGTTGCCCGGGTGCCCGCCGGACAGGCCCGCGTTCTGCGCCACCGCCTTGCCCGCGCTCGCCAGGACCAGGCCCATCGGGATCGACGTGCCGTGCGGGGTGAACGCGATGGACGCGCCGAGCCCGCCGCGCTGTCGCCCGGGGCCGCCGGAGTCCGGCTCCTCGCGCCGCCACAGGGTGAGCAGCGGGTAGAGGAACTCGGTCATCTCGACGTCCGGCACCCGGCCCATCGGGATGCAGAACAGCCCGCCGGTGTCCATGCCGTCCGCGTGCGGGCGGGCGCCGTAGCCGCCCGCCATCGGCTCCATCATGATCGACAGGAAGGGGGCGGGCTGCTCGCCGCGTTCGTCCAGCCCCGCGATGACGGCGGTGTCCCACGTGCCGCAGCAGGTGGCCTGGACGTTGCGGCCCAGCTCCAGGTCGCGGTCGAGCATCTGGGACAGACACTCCGCGATGAGGCTGCCGGTCAGCCAGGCTGGGCCGATCGGCCCACGCCCGACGGCGGCGGGGAAGGTCGCGTTGTTGAGCGTCCCCTCCTCGGTCACCAGGTCGAAGCAGCGCATGAGCCCGCCCGCGGACCAGGGGATGTCGTTGGCCAGGATCGGCAGCAGCGCCAGCATGACCCCGCCGCGCATGCCCGCGTAGGTGCAGTTGATGACGCCGGCCTGCGGGTCGGTGCCGGTGAAGTCGAAGGTCAGGTGGTCCCCGGTCTTCGTGGTGGTGACGGTGATCTTGTGCAGGCCGCGGTCGCCCTCGTGGGACTGGTCCTGGTAGCCGGTGGCGGTCCAGCTGCCGTCGGGGATGCCCACGAGCTTGCCGCGCAGGCGGTGTTCGGCGTCCGACATCATCCGCTTCATCACGGCCTTCACCGTGTCCGCGCCGTACTGCGCGATGAGCGCGTGCAGCCGCTCGCCGCCGACGTTGTTGGCGCCGATCTTGGCGCGCAGGTCCAGCCCGATCAGCATCGGGACGCGGGACCGGCGCACCCAGAGGTCCGCGACGTCGCGCTGCAGCTGTCCGCCGCGGACGACCTTGACCGGCGGGGTGGGCAGGGACTCGGAGAAGACGTCCTGCGCGGCGGGGGAGAAGGAGCCCAGCCCCACCCCGCCGAGGTCCGGCTGGTGCGCGATGGCACTGGTCCAGGCGAACAGCCTCCCCTCGTGGAAGACGGGCTGGTAGACCATGACGTCGTTCTGGTGCAGTCCGCCGCCGACCCACGGGTCGTTGGTGAGGAACATGTCGCCGGCCTCGATGCCGGGGTTCTCCGCCCGGTGGCGGAGCGTCCAGTAGATCGCCAGGTCCACGGCGCCGACGAGCATGGTGTTGTAGAGGCCGACCTGCACCTCCTGGCCGAGCTCGTCGGAGATGGCGAAGTCGAAGTCGTTCGCGTCCGTGACGATCGGCGAGCCGGACATGCGCTTGAGCGCCTCGCCCATCTCGTCGGTGACCGACCAGAGCCGGTGCCGGATCACCTCGTAGGTGAGCGGGTCCAGCGCGTCGACCTGCTCCTGGGTGACCGTGTGGACCTTGAGGCTCGACGGCAGGCTGCGGGCCAGCTCGTCGGGGTCGACGGGACGGCTGGAGAAGGCCTCCGAGCCGGGGATCGGCATGGTCATGCGGTCCTCCTGATCGTGAGGTTGCCCAGGTGGTCGACGGTGCCCGTGGTCCCGCCGGGGACGACGACGGTGGTGGTCGGCACCTCGACGATCGCGGGCCCCGCCAGCACGTGGCCCGCCCGCAGCTCGCGGTAGTCGTAGACCGGGGTGTCGACGTAGCCGGTGGCGGCGTCCAGGCAGACCGGGCGGGTGGTGAACGGGGTCGCCTCCCCGGTGGCGGCGGGCATCTCGGGGAGCTCGGGGCGGAACGGCAGCACGCCGACGGCCCGGACCCGGAAGGTGATGGCCTGGATGCCGGCCTCGCGGAACCCGGCGTCCTTGCCGTACAGCTCGGCGTAGCGCTTCTCGAAGGCGGCGGCCGCCTCCTCGATCTCCGGCATGCCCAGCGGGCCGCCCGCGACGGGCGCGGTGACCTCGGCGAGCTGCATCGAGTACCGCATGTCGATCTCGCGGTGCAGCTCGACCTTCTCGAAGGCGAGGCCCTGGCGCTCCAGCCCCGCGCGGACCTGCTGCTCCAGCTCCGCGAAGTTGCGCTCGGCCCGCTGCGGGTCGAAGGGGACGACGGTCGGGTCGGAGAGCTCGGCGGCCAGCACGATGTCGCTGGACGCGAGCCCGAACGCGGAGAACGCGCTGGCCACGGGCCCGAGCGGGACCACGACGGTCTCGCACCCGACCTCCGCGGCGTAGCCGGCGCAGTGCGCGGGGCCTGCGCCGCCGAAGGCGTAGAGCACGAAGTTGCGCGGATCGTGGCCGGACTCCACGACGGTCTTGCGCAGCAGGTCACCGGTCTGGGCGTTCTGCACCGTGTGGATGGCGGCCGCGGCCTCCTCGACCGACAGCCCCAGCGGCTTCGCGATCTGGGTGTCGATGGCCTGGCGCGCGAGCTCCAGCGACAGCGGCTTGCGCCCGCCGAGCAGACCCTTCTCCGGCAGGATGCCCAGCACCAGGTTCGCGTCGGTGTTGGTCGGCTCGGTGCCGCCCGCCCCGTAGCAGGCGGGGCCGGGCACGGCCTGGGCGCTGCGCGGGCCGATGCGGAGGTTGCCGCCCGCGTCGAGCCAGGCGATGGCGCCGCCGCCGGAGCCGATCGCGTCCACCCGCAGGGTCGGGACGTTGATCGGGTGGTGGTTGATCACCGTGGTGGTGTCCCGGACCGGCTCGCCGTCGACGACCAGGCCCGCCAGGAACGTCGTGCCGCCGACGTCGGTGGAGATGATGTTGCGGTGGCCGAGCTGGCGGCCCAGCGCCACGGACCCGACGACGCCGCCGGTCAGGACCGACCCGACCGTGCTGATCGCGGCCGCAGGGGCCTCCTTCGCCGCGACGGCGCCGCCGTTGGACTGCATGACGAGCAGCGGCCCGGTCAGTCCCTTCTCGCGCAGCGCGCTCTCCAGGGTGCCCAGGTAGTCCCGCAGACCCGGCCCGATCTGGGTCGACATGATCGTGGTGGCGTTGCGGGCGAACTCCCGGATCCGGGGGCTGACCTCGGACGACAGCGCCACGAACAGGTCCGGGGCCTCCTCGGCGATCAGCTCGCGGAGCCGGCGCTCGTGCACCGGGTTGCGGAAGGACCACAGCAGCGACACGGCGATGGCGCTGACCCCGTCCGCGACCAGGGAGCGGATCGCCGCGCGGGCCTCCTCCTCGTCCAGCCCGACGACGACGGTGCCGTCCCGGTCGATCCGCTCGGTGACCTCGAGCGCGTGCCGCTTCGGCAGCAGCGCGTGGTCCTTGGTCTGCCCGAGGACGTGCTGCAGCTCGTGCGGGGACCGGCCGAGGTACCTGCCCTCGACGTTCATGATGAAGATCGAGTCCCGGTGTCCCTTGGTGGTGAGGAACCCGACCGGGGGCACGTTCCCCATGACCAGCGCGTTCAGCGAGGAGGTGGTGCCGTGCGCGATGTGGTGGGTGTCCGCGAGCATCTCCGGCAGAGGACGACCGAGCTGCTCGGCCAGCAGGCCCAGCACGTCGAGCACACCCCGGGAGTAGTCCGGGGGCGTCGACGGGGACTTCGCGGCGAGCACCGTCCCGGCCGCGTCGCCCGTTCCGTCGTCCAGCACGGCATCGGTGAACGTGCCGCCCACGTCCACTCCGATGACATAGGCCATGTCTCACACGCTCCTTCGCGGTGGGTGGCTGACGGTTGAGTAGACTATTCGACAGTCTAGCTGAATGTCTAGCTTGACTTCCTGGGTTGCCGTGACGTCGAATAGTCGACGTAACCGTAAAGGGAGGTTGGCGATGCAGCCACGACGCGTCGCGGTGCTGGGCGGAGGACCGGGCGGGCTCTACGCCGCCCGGTTGCTGAAGCTCGCGTACCCCGCCTGCGAGGTCCGCGTCCACGAGCAGGGGGACCCGGACACCACGTTTGGGTTCGGGGTCGGGTTGGCCGCGGGCACCCAGCGCAAGCTGGCGGCCGCGGACCCGGACACCCTGCGGGACCTGGTTGCGGCCGGCCTGCGCCACGACATGACGCTCGACGTGGGCGGGGACGTCGTGCGCGTGCGCAACGACCGCCTGATCGGCGTGGCCCGCACCGAGCTGCTCGCCATCTTGCAGCGGCACGCGGAGAAGGCCGGGGTCGTGCTCGACTTCGGGAGCCGCCGGTCCGCGGGCGAGCTCGACGCGGACGTGGTGATCGCCGCGGACGGCGTGTCCAGCGCGACCCGCTCCCTCGGGGACTTCGCCGAGTCGGTGGAGGTCGGCAAGGGTCTGTACCTGTGGTGCGGCACGGAGTTCCCCCTGCCCGACGCGGTGTTCGCCCCGGTCGCCACGGAGTTCGGCACGTTCGTCACGCACGCCTACCCGTACTCCGGCGGCCGGTCCACCTTCCTCATCGAGACCGACGAGCAGACCTGGCGGCGTGCGGGCTTCGACCGCGCCGAGGTGGCCGAGGGCGGGTCGGACGAGGTCTCGCTCCGCTTCCTGGAGCAGGCCTTCGCCGGGCAGCTGCGGGGGCAGCCGCTGCTCGGCAACCGCACGCGCTGGCTGCGCTTTCGCACCGTCTCCTGCGGGCGGTGGTCGGACGGGAACACCGTGCTGCTCGGCGACGCCGCGCACACGGCGCACTTCTCCGTCGGGTCCGGCACCAAGCTGGCGATGGAGGACGCGATCGCGCTGGTCGCGGAGCTGCAGGAGGCGTCGTCGGTGACGGAGGCGTTCGGGAGGTACGAGGCGGTCCGCCGCCCCGCCGTCGCGCGGTTGCAGGAGCTCGCCCGGCGCTCGCAGCTGTGGTGGGAGTCCTTCCCCGGCCGGCTCGGGCTCCCCGCGGCGCGGCTCATGGTGTCCTACATGTCGAGGGCGGGGAACGTGCCGCTGGAGCGCTTCGCCCAGACCGCCCCGGACGTCGTGGAGGCGGCGTTCGCGCAGTACGCGGGGGCCTCGCCCGTCCCGGCCGCGTCCGAGCCCGGGATCGTGGACCGGGTGCTCGCGCAGCCGGGGGAGCACCGGGGGCGGGTGTTCGCGAGTCGGACCGACGTGCCGGCGCTGCCCCCGCTCGCGTCCGACCTGGCCGACCCGTGGTCGGCCGAGGGGGACGCGGTGGTCGCCGCGGTGACCGGGGACGTGCTGCTCACCGGTCCGTCCGACCGGCCCGCCCTGCTGACCCGGCTCGACCTGGCCGAGCGCATCCGGCTCGAACGCGGGGTGCTCACCGCGGTGGAGGGACCCGCCGCGCTGCGGGAGGATCTGGCGGCCGGGCTGCTCAGCGGCCGGTGTGACCTGGTGGTGATCGCGTGAACCCGCTCGTCGAGTACCCCGCGGACGCCGTCGCGCGCTACCGCGCGGTGTGGGGCAGCCGGTCCATCCCGGCCGAGTTCCGCGCGGTCGCGGCGCGCCACCCGGACCGGGACGCCGTCGTCGCCCTCGACGGGCGGCTGACCTACGCCGAGCTCGACGCGCGCTCCGACCGGGTCGCGGCCGGGCTGCTCGCGCTGGGGCTGGAGCCGGGCGGGCCGGTGTTGTTCCAGGTCACGAACCGGCTGGAGGCGGTGGTCGCCTGGTACGCGGTGCTCAAGGCGGGGCTGGTCCCCGTCGCGACGCTCGCCGCGCACCGCGGGCACGAGATCGGCGAGATCAGCCGTCGGGTCGGGGCGGTGGCGCACCTCGTGGAGCCCGGGCTGACGTTCGACCTCGTCGCGTTCGCCCGCGAGCAGGCGGTCGGCAGGCTGCTGGTCCTCGGCGAGCTGCCCGAGGCGGACCCCGGGCCGTTGCCCGAGGCCGACCCGGGGGCCGTCGGGGTCTACCAGCTCTCCGGCGGCACCACGGGCGTCCCGAAGGTGATCCCGCGGCGGCACGCCGAGTACTGGTACAACGCCGCCGAGTACGCGCGGTCCTGGGGCTGGACCGCCGACACCCGGGTGGCGCACCTGATCCCGATCATCCACAACGCCGGGGTCGTGTGCGCCGTGCACGCGCCGCACAGCGTCGGCGCGTGCCTGGTCCTGGGCACCCCCGACCTCGACGAGTCGCTGCCGCTGCTGGCGCGCGAGGCCGCCACCCACGTCCTGCTCGGGCACGGGCACTACCGGGCCCTGGACCACCCGGAGTTCGACGCCGCCGCGAAGACGCTGACCCAGGTGATCCTCTCCGGCGCCAAGGTCCCGCCCCGGCTCTTCGACGCCCTCGAGTCCCGCGGGATCTGGTCCGGACAGCTGTTCGGGATGGGGGAGGGACTGTTCCTCACGACCCGCCCCGGCGCCCCGCGCGCGGCGCGGCTGGAGACCGTGGGGACCCCGTTGTCCCGGTGGGACGAGGTGCGGATCCTCGAACCCGGCTCGGAGGAGCCCGCCGACGGCGTCGGCGAGCTGTGCTGTCGCGGTCCGTACACGCTGCCCGGCTACTACGACGCCCCGGAGCACAACGCCCGCGCCTTCACCGGCGACGGCTTCTACCGCACCGGCGACCTGGCCGCGTGGCGCGAGATCGACGGCGAGCGGTTCGTCTCCATCGAGGGCCGCATCAAGGACCTCATCAACCGCGGCGGCGAGAAGATCAACGCCGAGGAGGTGGAGCTGCTCCTGCTGCGCCACCCGCGCGTGACCGCCGTGGCCGTCGTCGCGATGCCGGACCCGCGGCTGGGCGAGCGGACCTGCGCCTACGTGGTGGTCGACGGCGCCGAGCTGACCCTGGACGAGGTGCAGCGGCACTTCGCCGCGCTCGACGTCGCGAAGTTCAAGTGGCCCGAGCGGATCGAGCACCTGCCCGAGATCCCGCGGACGCTCGTGGGCAAGACCGACAAGAAGGCCCTGGCGGCCGACATCGCACGGAAGGTAGCGACGTGAAGCGGATCGGACTCGTCGTCCCCAGCTCGAACGTGACCGTCGAGACGGAGATCCCGGCGCTGCTCGCTCGGCACCCCGAGGCGTTCTCCTTCCACTCCAGCCGGATGCGGATGCACTCCGTGACACCGGAGGAGCTGGCGGCGATGAACGGCCAGCGCGAGCGCTGCGTCGACGAGCTGGCGGACGCCGGCGTGGACGCCCTGCTCTACGCCTGCCTCGTGGCCCTGATGGCGCAGGGCCCGGGGGAGCACCAGCGGGTCGAGAAGGCGGTGGCGGAGCAGTACCCCGGGGTGGTCCGGTCGAGCGCCGGGGCCCTCGTGGAGGGGCTGCGTGCGCTGGGCGCGCGGCGGATCGCGCTCGTCACCCCGTACCTGCGGCCGCTCGCCGAGCAGGTGGTGGCCTACCTCGGGGCGGAGGGGTTCGACGTCGTCGACTGGGCCGCGCTGGAGGTGGGGGACAACGCCGAGGTCGGCTGCATCCCCGGCACGCGCGTGCTGGAGGCCGCCCGCGGCCTCGACCTGGCGGTCGACGCGCTGGTCATCTCCGCCTGCGTCCAGATGCCCTCGCTGGACCTGGTCGCGCCCGCGGAGGAGGAGTTCGGGCTGCCCGTACTCTCCGCGGCCACGGCCGGTGCCTACTCGCTGCTGCGCGGGCTCGGCCTGGACCCGGTGCTTCCCGGCGCGGGACGGCTCCTGTCCGGAACCGGCGCCCGCGGGTCGGTTCCGCAGGCTCCACCTCCTACGATCCCCGCATGAGCGAACCGGGACGCAGGGGGACCGCTCGGCGCGAGCTCGTCGAGAACGAGCTGTACGAGCACGCCACCCGGCTGTTCGCGGAGCGCGGGTTCGCGGGCACCAGCCTGCAGGACATCGCGGACGCGCTGGGCATCACCCGGCCCGCGCTCTACTACTACGTCAAGAGCAAGGACGAGCTGCTCGCCAAGCTGGTCACCGAGGTCACGAACGGCCCGCTGGACGAGATCGTCGCGCTGTTCGAGGTGGACGAGGACCCCGTCCGGCGGCTGCGCGGGATCGTCGAGGTGATCGTCGGGCGGCGGGTGACCCAGCCCGAGCGGTTCCGGCTGCTGATCCGCTCCGAGGCCGAGCTCCCCGAGGAGCTGACCGCGGCGTACGACGACAGCAGGCGCGCCGTGCTGAAGGCGATCGCCGGCGTGATCGAGCAGGGCGTCCGGGCCGGGCGGTTCCGGCCCGTCGACGCGCGGGTCGCCGCCCTCGGCGTGCTCGGCATGTGCAACTGGGTCGCCTGGTGGTTCCACCCCGGCGGCCGCGACACGGCCGAGGGGGTCACGGCGCAGCTGGCGGACATGGCCGTCGCCGCGCTGGTCCGCCCCGACCACCAGGCACCGGAGGCCGAGGGGCCCGCCGCGGCGTTGAAGCTGCTGCGCCAGGACCTGGACCATCTCGAGCGCATCCTCGATCTGTGAACTCACTCGTCAAACTGTTGACTCATTCGTCGACACCGGCGTAACGTCGGTGTCATGACAGAGTCGACAGGCGGGCTGGAGCACCGGGTGAGGGGCGTGGACCACGTCGCCTTCCCGACCTTCGACCCCGCGGCCACGGTGCGCTTCTACCGGGACGTCCTCGGCTTCCCGGTGGTGCACTCGATCTGCGCGGCGGGCTGGGGTCCCGAGCACCACCCGGACTTCATCCACTTCTTCTTCGACATCGGCAACGACGACCGGATCGCGTTCTTCTACTACTTCGGCACGGAGAACCCGACCCGCGGGGACAAGGGGGACGCGTACGCGAAGTTCGCCGCGGACGTCCCCGAGTACTTCGTCCGCTCCCGGCACCTCGCGATCCACGTGGAGAACGAGGAGGACCTGCTGGAGTACCGCCGCCGGCTGGACGCGAGCGACTGGCCCGTCGAGATGCAGATCCAGCACGAGACGATCGAGTCGATCTACACCCACGACCCGAACGGCTACTTCTTCGAGATCACCCGGGCCATGCGGCCGGTCACGCCGCAGGAGGACCTGGACGCGACCCTCACCATCGACGCCCTGCTCGACGTGCTGGACCGGCCGGAGCCGACCTTCGGCAAGCTGTTGGCCCGCAAGGCCGAGCTGATCGTCGACCGGGCCGCGGGATGGCAGCCGGCGGAGCCGGCAGGCACGGCGGGCTGGGAGACGGTGGTTCGATGAGCGAGCGTGCGAGCGAATCATGGACTCAGCGCCTGCGCGAAGCGCCGAGCCCGCGCAGCGGGGGAGAGCGATGAGCACGCTCTACGTGCTCGACATCCCGGAGAACACCGCCGTCGCGACGATCGCCGCCGAGGATCCCACCGTGGTCGTGGACAAGATCGGTCCGTACTTCGAGATCCGGGCGGACGGGCCCCTCGTCGTCGACCGGCGGGCGACCGGGTGCCGGCACGCGGTCTGGTACTCCTGCGTCGCGGGCGTCGCGCCGGGAGACGTGATCACCCAGCACGACAAGGACGCGCTGCGCGTGGAGTCCGCGTGAGGCTGGGGGAGGGGCGCTACCTGGCGGCGGGCGAGCGACCCGGCGCGACCGTCACCAGCGTCCACGAGCTGACCACGGCGGACGGCGCGACGGTCCGCGGCGTGCTGGCCACCGTGCCCGGCGCCCGGACCGTGGTCTGCCTGATGCACCCGCGCCAGGACGTCACGCACCACGCGCTCGTGCCGCTGTTGCTGCAGGCCGGGGTGGCGGTGTGGACCCAGGGCTCGCGCTCGCCGAACAACGACCTGAACCTGGTGCACGAACAGGCCCTGCTCGACGTCGGGGCAGGGCAGGTGTTCCTGCGCGAGCGGTTCGAGGACATCGTGGTGCTCGGGCACTCCGGCGGTGGCACCCTGTTCGCCTACTACCTGGAACAGGCCGCGTCGACCGACCGGATCGGCACGACCCCCGGCGGACGGCCCGTCGACCTCGCGGGCGCCGAGCTGCCCGTCGCGGACGGCGCGATCTTCCTCGCCCCGCACCCCGGCCAGGGCATGCTGCTGCTGGCCTGCATCGACCCCTCGGTCGCGGACGAGGCGGACCCGATGTCGGTGATCCCGGGACTGGACCCGTGGAACCCCGCCAACGGGTTCGCGGAGCCGCCCGCGAGCTCCTCGTACAGCGCGGACTTCCTGGCCGAGTACCGCGCGGCGCAACGCGCCCGGGTCGAGCGGCTCGACGCGTTCGCGCGCGAGTCCCTCGCCGCGACCGCGGCGGCGCGGAAGGCGCACAAGGTCACCGGCGCCGCCGTGGACCGGCGCCGCGCCCTCGCCCCCACGATCATGACGGTGTTCCGCACGGACGCCGACCCGCGGAACGTCGACCTCTCGCTGGACCCGAGCGAGCGGCCGTACGGCTCGCTGTTCGGCACGCGCCCGGACCTGATCGACTACGGCCAGGTCGGCTTCGGCAGGCTCGCCACCCCGGAGGCCTGGCTCTCCACCTGGTCCGGCCTGTCGAGCAACGCGGACTTCGTGCGGTGCGCCCCGAGCGTCACGGTCCCGACGCTGTTCCTGGAGCTCACCGGGGACCAGGCCGCCTTCCCCGCGGACTCGGCCCGCATGATCGCCGCGCTCGGCACGGCGCCGATCCCCGGCGGCGACCTGACCACGGCGAAGGTCCGCGGCCTGCACTTCGGCGCCGCCCTCGCCCCGGGCGAGCCCACCGGCAACGAGCTGGCCGCCGCCGAGATCGCGACCTGGCTCGAGAAGCGCCACCCCCTGTCCCCGCCGCCCTGACCGGCGACCGGCGCGTTCGTTCAGACCTCGTGCGCGAACGCGCTGGTCGCCGGGTCAGTGGGGCGGGGCGTAGGCGCGCAGGAACACGTCCACGCCGTCCCGGGCGATCTGTTCGACCTCCGCGGCCGGGAGCGGGATCGCGCCGTGGAAGGAGCGGCTGGTCACCTCGCCCGCCGAGAGCAGGACGAGGTGCCGGGCGGCCCGGGACGGGTTCGCCGCGCGCAGCCTGCCCTCGGCCATGAACCGGGCGAGGTGGGCCTCCAAGGCCTGCTGCACCCGCCGGGGACCGGTGTCCTGCCAGGACTCCACGGCCTCGGCGGGGATGTGCCCCACCTCGGCGGCGATCTGCCGGACCAGCGCGAAGTGCTCGCGGTCACCCGGCACGGCGTGCTCCTGCGCGAACCCGACGAGTGCCTCCCGCAGGTCCGTGACCTCCCCGCCCAGGTGCTTCTCCATGGCCTCGATCTGGCTCTCGGCGACCCGGGTCGCGCTCTCGTCGATCACGGCGCCGAACAGCGCGGCCTTGTCGGCCACGTGGTTGTAGATCGTCCGCGTGGACACCCCGGCCTCGCGCGCGATCTGGTCGATGCTCGCGCGGGTGTAGCCCTCGCGGGCGAACACGGTCAACGCACCGCGCAGGATCGCGCGCCGCTTGTCGGGGAGCCTGGGCACGCGTGGATCCTTCCAGGTACAACGACCGTTGTCACCTTACAATGCACGTTGTACTTTACCTGTCATGAGCAGTGAGATCCGGATCGGGATCGTCGTCGGGAGCACGCGCCCGAACCGTCGGGGCGGCGTGGTGGCGGACTGGGTGCGACGGGGGATCGAGTCGCGCGGGCTCGTCCCGGAGCTGCTGGACCTGGCGGAGTGGGCCCTCCCGATGCTCGACGAGCCCGACCCGGCCATCCACGGCGCGTACGCGAACCCGCACACCCGGGCGTGGGCCGCGGCCGTCGACCGGTGCGACGCGTTCGTCTTCGTGGTCCCGGAGTACAACCACTCGTTCCCCGCCGCGCTGAAGAACGCGATCGACTACCTGTTCGCCGAGTGGAACGACAAGGCGGCCGGGCTGGTCGGGTACGGGGTGCAGGCCGGGGTGCGGGGGATCGAGGCGCTGCGGCCGGTGCTGTCCGAGGTGAAGATCGCGCACGTCCGGACGCAGGTGTGCCTCACCCTCATGACGGACTTCGCGCTCTCCGGACCGACGGACGTCGGGACCCTGCATCCCGCGCCGTACCAGGAGGAGACCCTCGGGCGGATGGTCGACGAGGTGGTGGCGTGGGCCGGTGCGCTGCGCGGGTTGCGGGTGCCGACG
This sequence comes from Pseudonocardia oroxyli, assembly GCF_900102195.1. Taxonomy (GTDB): domain Bacteria; phylum Actinomycetota; class Actinomycetes; order Mycobacteriales; family Pseudonocardiaceae; genus Pseudonocardia; species Pseudonocardia oroxyli. The sequence goes on along the minus strand of NZ_FNBE01000001.1, from coordinate 480,355 downwards.
TGACCCCGGCGGTGCGGCGGATCGCCGCGGTCGTGGTGCTGGGCGCGCTGCTGTCCATGCTCGACGCGACGGTGGTCGCCGTCGGACTGGAGACGATGGCCCGCGACCTGGGTGTGGACCTCGCCGCGGCCCAGTGGATCGCCCACTCCTACCTGCTGGCCCTCGCCGTGGCCCTGCCCGCGTGCGGCTGGCTGGGCAGACGGGTCGGGACGGGGCGGCTGTGGCTGGTCGCGCTGGCCGGGTTCACGCTCGCCTCGGTCCTGTGTGCGGCCGCGCCGACCCTCGGGCTGCTGGTCGCGGCGCGGGCGCTGCAGGGGGTGGCGGCCGGGTTCCTGGTGCCGAGCGGGCAGGCGCTGCTGGGGCAGGCCGTCGGGCCGGAGCGGCTGGGCCGGGTGATGGCGCTGCTGGGTGCGGTGGTCAGCCTCGGGCCCGCGCTGGGGCCGGTCGTCGGGGGTGTGCTGCTCGAGGTCGCGTCGTGGCCGTGGCTGTTCCTGATCAACCTGCCACTGGGCGTCGTGGGGATGGTGGCGGGCCTGCGCGTGCTCCCGCGCGGCACGCCCGCCCGCCCCGGCCCGCTCGACGTCCCGGGCCTCCTCCTCGCCGGGATCGGCCTGTCCGTGCTGGTCTACGGCCTGACGGTGCGCGCCCCGCTGCCGATGGTGGCAGGCGCGGTCCTGCTGGTGCTGTTCGTGGTCCGGACCCGGCGCCGCCCGTCTCCGCTCACCGACCTGCGGCTGTTCGCCGAGCGCCGGTACGCCCTCGCGACCCTCTGCAGCACTCTGACCGGCGCCTCGCTCTTCGGCACGGTGCTGGTGTTCCCGCTGCTCCTGCAGCTCGCGCGCGGCACGGGCCCGGTCGGCACCGGGCTGTCCCTGCTCTCCTACGGCCTCGCGACGGCGGCCTCCACACCCCTGGCCGGGCGGCTCACCGACCGGATGGGTGGCGGCCGGGTCGCGGTCGCAGGCTGCGTGGGGCTGATGCTCACCGCGATCCCGTTCGCGCTGTGGACCCCGGGGCCCGTGCTGCTGCAGGTCCTGCTGGTGCTGCGCGGCGTGGCGATCGGCTTCGCCGCCATCCCCCCGACCGTCGCGGCGTACGCGGCGGTGCGCCCCGAGAGCCTCCCGGACGCCACCACGCAGCTCAACGCCCTGCAACGGGTGGGAGGGGCGATCGGCGGCGCGCTCGTGGCGACGGTGCTCGCGACCCTGTTGCCCGCGGGACCCGCCGCCGCCTTCACCGCGGTGTTCTGGCTCCTCGCGGGTCTGGCCGCCGTCGCCCTCGTGCCCGCCGTCCTCCTGGCGAGGCGGCCCGCGCCCGAGCCGACCCCCCGTGAGCGGCGATAGTCGCTCTGGCGACCATCGCCGCTCACGGGGAGAGGCAGTGCGGGTCAGTGCAGGGGGGCGGCGGTCTTCTCGCGGACCTCGTCCTCGCTCACGCCGAAGGTCTCGACGAGCTGGAGGCCCTCGGGGGTCACGTCGATCACCGCGAGGTCGGTGACGATCCGGTTCACGCAGGCCACCCCGGTCAGGGGGAGGGTGCATTCCTGCAGGATCTTGGGGGAGCCGTCCTTGGAGACGTGGTCCATCATCACGATGACCCGCCGGGCGCCGTGGACGAGATCCATCGCGCCGCCCATGCCTTTGATCATCTTGCCGGGGATGGCCCAGTTCGCGAGGTCACCCGTGGCGCTGACCTGCATCGCGCCCAGCACGGCGACGTCCACGTGCCCGCCGCGGATCATGCCGAAGCTGTCCGAGGAGCCGAAGAAGCCGGCGCCGGGCAGGACCGTGACGGTCTCCTTGCCCGCGTTGATCAGGTCGGCGTCCACCTCGTCGTCGGTGGGGTAGGGGCCGACGCCGAGGATGCCGTTCTCGCTGTGCAGCACCACGGTCCGGTCCGCGGGCACGTGGTCCGGGACCAGGGTGGGCATGCCGATGCCGAGGTTGACGTACGCGCCGTCCCACAGCTCGTCCGCCACCCGCTTCGCGAGCTGGTCCCTGGTGAGACTCACTTCCGCACCGTCCTGAACTCGACCGGCTTCTCGACGTCCGGCACGTGGACCACGCGCTGGACGTGGATGCCGTGGGTGTGCACCGCGTCCGGGTCGATCTCGCCGGGCTCGACGAGGTGCTCGACCTGCGCGATCGTGATCCGGCCCGCGGCGGCGCAGTCCGGGTTGAAGTTGCGTGAGCTGCGCCGGTAGACGAGGTTGCCGTGCCGGTCGCCCTTCCAGGCGTGGACCAGCGCGAAGTCCGGGGTGAGGGCGCGTTCGAGCACGTAGCGCGTGCCGTCGAACTCGCGGACCTCCTTCTCCGGCGACCGCACCGCGACCGAGCCGTCCGGCGCGTAGCGCCAGGGCAGCCCGCCGTCCGCGACGAGCGTGCCGACCCCGGCGGGGGTGAAGAACGCCGGGATCCCCGCGCCGCCCGCCCGCAGCCGCTCGGCCAGCGTGCCCTGCGGGGTCAGCTCCAGCTCCAGCTCGCCCGCGAGGTACTGGCGGGCGAACTCCTTGTTGTTGCCGACGTAGGAGCCGATCGTGCGGCGGATGCGGCCCGCCGCGAGCAGGGTGCCGAGGCCGAACCCGTCGATCCCCAGGTTGTTGCTGATCGTCTCCAGGTCCGTCGCGCCCTGCTCGAGCAGGGCCGCGATCAGCACGGTCGGCACGCCGGACATGCCGAACCCGCCGACCGCCAGCGACGACCCGTCACCGATGTCGGCCACCGCCTCCGACGCCGAGGCCACCACCTTGTCCATGCCCGGCACGGTACGGCAGGTTCGCATGTCGCACAAGTGTTCGTATCGCGAACAGAACTAGGCCCAGGAGCGCGGCGCGGAGCTCGTCGGCCGTCGCGTAGATCGCGGCCGCTCCCGCCGCGGCGAGCTCGCCCGGCTCGGCGTAGCCCCAGCCCGCACCCAGGCAGGAGACGCCGTGCGCGGCCGAGCCGACGACGTCGTGCAGGCGGTCGCCGACCATCACGCAGTCCGCGGGCGCGGGGGAGCCCAGCCTGCGCAGCGCCTCCTCGACGACGGCCGCCTTGGACGGCCGACGGGCGTCCACGGTGTCCCCGGTGATCGCGGTGAACAGCTCGGTCCAGCCCTGGTTGGCGATGATCTCGCGGGCCGCGGGCTCGTTCTTGCTCGTCGCGAGCCCGAGCTGCACGTCCGCGGCGACCAGGGCCCGCAGCAGCGGCTCGATGCCGGGGTACGGCGTGGACTTGAGCAGCCCGCTCTCCTGGTAGAGCGGGCGGTAGCGGGCCAGCACGGCGGCCGCGGCCTCGGCCCCGACGATCGGCGGCAGGGACTCGTAGAGCGGGGGTCCGAGCAGGTGTCTGCCGATGACGGTGTCGTCCCACGGCACGCCGACCTGGTCGAAGGCCGTGCGCAGGGTGCCGAGGATGCCGGGGGCGGAGTCGACGAGGGTGCCGTCGAGGTCGAGGAGGACGGTGCGAGTCACCCCGCCATCATCCCCGACGAGGTGGACGCATGACGTACGGTTGTCCGCATGACGAACGCGGGGCTGCTCACACCGCTGTACGGAGCGGGTGCCGTGGCGGCGCGGCTGACCGACGACGAGTGGGTCCGCGCCCTGCTCGACGTCGAGCGGGCCCTGTCCCGCGCCGCGGCCGAGCACGGGTTCGTGCCGGTCGAGCACGCGAAGCGTATCGCGGACACCGCCTTCGCCGTGGACCCCGCCGAGCTCGCCGCCGCGTCGGTCGAGGGCGGCAACCCGGTGATCCCGCTGGTCCGGCTCATGCGGGCCGCGGTGGGGGACGCGGCGTCCGCGGTGCACCCGGGCGCGACCAGTCAGGACGTCATGGACACGGCGGTCGTGCTGCTGGTGCGCCGCGCGGCCGAGCCGCTGCTGGCCGACCTCCGGGGGGCCGCGGACGCCGCCGCCGCGCTCGCCGCGACCCACCGGGACACCCCGATGATGGCGCGCACGCTCCTGCAGGCCGCCCTACCGACCACGTTCGGCCTGGTCGCGGCGGGCTGGGCGGCCGGACTCGACGCCGCCGCCCGCGATCTCGCCGCCCGGGTCGACGCGCTGCCGGTGCAGTTCGGGGGCGCGGCGGGCACGCTCGCCGGCTCCGACCCGGCCGTCGCCGACACCCTCGCCGACCTGCTCGACCTGCCCCGGCAGCAGGTCCCGTGGCACACCGAGCGGACCCGGATCGGTGCGCTCGCCGGGGCCCTGGGCGTGGCCGCGGGGGCCTGCGGCAGGGTCGCGACGGACGTCGTGCTGCTGGCGCAGACCGAGCTGGCGGAGGTCTCGGAGGGGGCGCCGGGGGACTCGTCCTCGATGCCGCACAAACGCAACCCGATCGCGGCGGTGACCGCGCGGGCGTCCGCGCGGCGGGCGCCCGGCCTGGTCGCGACGCTGCTCGCCGCCATGGACCACGAGCTCCAGCGCGGCGCGGGCCCCTGGCACGCCGAATGGGGCACCCTGACCGAGCTGCTCGGGACGACCGGCGGCGCCGCGGCCCGGCTGCGGACCTCCCTGACCGGGCTCGGGGTCCATCCCGACGCCATGCGGGAGAAGCTGACCGGGCCGGACACCGGCCACGCGGGCACGCTGGTCGACCGGGTCCTGGAGGCGCGATGAGCGCGGACGGGCCGAACGCGGCGGAGCGCCTCACCGAGGTCGTGCCGCGGCAGGAGCACGTGCAGTCGCTGGCCCGCGGCCTGGCGGTGATCAAGGCGTTCAACGGCGACCGGCCCGCCCAGACGCTGTCGGACGTCGCCCGGGCGACCGGGCTGACCCGCGCCGCCGCCCGCCGGTTCCTGCTCACCCTCGCCGAGCTCGGCTACGTCCGGACCGACGGGCGGCTGTTCACCCTGACCCCGCGGGTGCTGGAGCTGGGCTACTCGTACCTGTCGGCGCTGTCGCTGCCCGAGGTCGCCGAGCCGCACCTGGAGGAGCTGGTGCAGCTCGTCCACGAGTCGGCCTCGGTCGCGGTGCTCGACGGCTCGGACGTCGTGTACGTCGCGCGCGTCGCGACCAGCCGGATCATGACCGTGTCCATCACGATCGGGACCCGCTTCCCGGCCTACGCGACGTCGATGGGCCGGGTCCTGCTCGCCGCGTTGTCCCCCGCCGAGCTGGACCAGCGGCTCGGTGACCCGCGCAGGCTCACCGAGCGCACGATCGCGGACCCGGCCGCCCTGCGGGACGTGCTCGGAGACGTCCGGGCGGCGGGCTACTGCCTGGTGGACCAGGAGCTGGAGGAGGGCCTGCGGTCGATCGCGGTGCCGATCCGGGACAACACGGGCCGGGTCATCGCGGCCGCGAACGTCAGCACCCACACCAGCCGCGGCACCCGGGCCTGGCTCCGCGACGAGGCCCTGCTGCACCTGCGCGCCTGCGCGCTCGGCATCCAGCAGGACCTCCGCGGGGCCCGGGGGGCCTAGATCCGCAGCCTCGCCTCCACGTCGGCCGGGGCGTCCGGGAGGGCCCTGAGCTCGGCGACCAGGCGGGCCCGGTCCGCGTCGCGGTAACCGTGGAAGGGGATCGCGGAGCCGATCACCGGGTGCAGCGCGCGGCGGCGCCGGACCGGCGTCCAGGCGACGATCCAGGCCAGCAGGGCGATGACGGCGATGACGGTGAGCACGGTGGAAGTCATGGCAGGAAGTGTGCGCTCTGTGAGTTCCCGCCAGAAGTGGCCAGAACGCCACAGGTCGTAAATATACTGCCGTCATGCTCCGCAGTGTCGCCGTCCTCGTCCTGGACCGGCTCGCCGTGTTCGAGTTCGGCGTGCTCTGTGAGGTCTTCGGGCTCGACCGCTCCGACGACGGGCTGCCCGTGCTGGACTACCGGGTCTGCGGCGTCGAGGCGGGCACGCCGGTCAGCACCTCCGGCGGCGTGCAGGTGATCCCCGCGCACGGGCTGGACGGGCTCGCCGGGGCCGACCTGGTCGCCGTCCCGGCCACCGGCCTGCGGGAGTACCCCGAGGAGGCGCTGCAGGCCCTGCGCGACGCGGAGGCGGCGGGCGCGACCCTGCTGAGCGTCTGCTCGGGGGTGTTCGTGCTGGCCGCAGCCGGGTTGCTGAGCGGGCGCCGGGTGGCGACCCACTGGCACAGCGCGGACGAGTTGCGGGCCCGCCACCCGGACGTCGAGGTGGACCAGGACGTCCTGTTCGTCGACGAGGGCAACCTGATCACCAGCGCGGGCACCGCCGCCGGCATCGACGCGTGTCTGCACCTCGTCCGCCGCGAGCTCGGCAGCGCCGTGGTCAACGGGATCGCGCGCCGCATGGTGGTGCCGCCGCAGCGCGAGGGCGGCCAGCGCCAGTTCATCGACCGCCCGGTGCCGGAGTGCTCCGCGGACTCCCTCGGCCCGGTGCTGGACTGGCTGCTGGGGAACCTCGACGTCGAGCACTCGGTCGCCGACCTCGCCAAGCGGGCGGCGATGTCCGAACGCACCTTCGCCCGACGGTTCGCCGCGGAGACCGGCACCAGCCCGCTGCGCTGGCTGACCCGGCAGCGGGTGCTGCACGCGCGCAGGCTCCTGGAGGACACGGACCTGTCCGTGGACGCCGTCGCGAGCCGGTGCGGGTTCGGCTCGGCGACGCTGCTGCGCCACCACTTCAAGCAGGTCGTGGGCGTGTCTCCCGCGGACTACCGGCGGTCGTTCCATCGGGTGTGACGGCGGGGTGTGACGGCGGGGTGTGACCCACCCCCACTACCTGAACGTTCGCTCAGTAGGCACGATGTCCGAATGGACGCGAGCCCGATCGCCGCCCCGCTCGTCGAGAAACACTTCCCCGGGCCGAAGACGGTCAGCGGCCGATTCGCCTCCGCACCGGTCGAGGGCGGCCTCGGGGTGCGGGTCCTGGCGATCGCCGACCGGCGCGACCCGCAGCCCGAGCGCCTGCTGCTGACGGCGCCGCTGCGGGTCGGGACCCCGCACCTGGTCGCCCTCGCGGTCGCCACGGACACGGCGATCGGCATCGCCGTGCACTCCGCGACCCCCACCCCGACGTCCGGGCCCACGCTGGACCTGCGCCTGGACGCGATCGCGGACCCCGCGCCGGGCGCCCGCAGCCTCGAGATCGTCGCGGAGGTGCTGGGCACCCCGACCGCGGACGACCGCGCAGGCGCCGCGCGGGCGCTGGTCACCGACGACACCGGGCGCACGGTCGCCCACGGGATCGCCACGATGGTGGTCGAGCCGTTCACCCCGCGCACCCCCGGCCGCCGCTCCGGGGCGGCGGACGGGCCGCAGCTGGACGTCTCGCGGCTCGTCCGCACCCTCGCCACCGCAGCTGTCGCGGACGACACCCTGGCGTTCCCGCTCGGCCCGTGGCTGGGCAACCTGCGGGGGAGCATGCACGGCGGGCTCGTGCTCGCCGTCGGGCGACTCGCCGCGCAGCGCGTCACCGGGGTGTCGGGCCGAACCCTGGACACGGCCGTCGAGTACCTGCGTCCCGTGCCCCTCACAGGCACCCTGACCTGCCGGATCGTCCCGGAACGGGTCGGGCGGCGGTTCCGTACCGACCGCACGGAGCTGGTCCTGCCGGACGGAAAGATCGCCGCCGTCGTGCGCTCCGCCACGGCATCGGGGTGATACTCGGATCACCACCACACCGAGGAGCGCGACAATGCCGGCCTCACCCACCCCGCCCGCTTCGGGGGGCGCCGTCCCCCAGACCCGAATCGCGGTGATCGGCGCGGGCCCGTCCGGGCTCTATGCGGCCGCCGCCCTGCTCGCCTCCGAGTCCCCCGTGGACGTCGACGTGATCGACCGGCTCCCCGCCCCGTACGGCCTGGTCCGCTACGGCGTCGCCCCCGACCACGTGAAGATGAAGTCCGTCATCCGGGTGCTGCAGCGACCCTTCTCCGACGGCTCGCGGGTCCGGTTCCTGGGCAACGTGCGGGTGGGGGAGGGCGGCATCCCGCTGGACGTCCTCAAGGAGCACTACCACGCGGTGATCCACGCCTCCGGCAGCTCCGTGGACCGCGCCCTGGGGATCCCCGGTGAGGAGCTCCCCGGCAGCTACGGCTCCGGCGCGTTCGTGAGCTGGTACTGCGGGCACCCGGACCACGTCGACCTCGACCCGGTGCTGGACCACGCGGGCGTCGTGGTGGTGGGGGCGGGCAACGTGGCGCTGGACGTCGCGCGGGTGCTGGCCCGCGGGCACGTCGAGATGGCGGCGACGGACGTGCCGGACCGGGTGCTGGACGCGCTGCGGGGCAGCGGGGTCGAGGACGTGCACGTCGTGATCCGGCGCGGGCCCGAGCACGTGAGGTTCACGCCCGCCGAGCTGCGCCAGATCGGGGAGCTCGCGGGCGTGCAGGTCCTCGTGCACGGCTACACCGAGCCCGCGGAGGAGCCCGCCGAGCGGCGACAGAAGCAGAACCTGGCGATGCTGGCCGAGTGGGCCGCCGACCCGGGACCCGCCCGGCCGCGGCGCATCCACCTGCACTTCCACCGCACGCCGGTGCGGCTGCTGGGGGAGGGCCGGGTCACCGGGATGGTCGTCGAGCCCACCGGCGGCGGGGCCGAGGAGACGCTCGACGCGGGCCTGGTCGTGCGGGCGATCGGCTACCTCGGCGAGCCCATCCCGGGCCTGCCGTACGACGGCGGGATCGTCCCGAACACGGCGGGCCGGGTCGAGCCGGGCACCTACGTGACGGGGTGGATCAAGCGCGGCCCCACCGGGGTGATCGGGACCAACAAGGGGGACGCCGTCGAGACCGTCGCGAGCCTGCTGGACGACCTGCACACCCTGCCCGCTCCGCCGCACCCGGACCCCGACTCGGTGATCGCGGTGCTGGAGGCCTACGGCGTCGAACCCGTGACGTGGACCGACTGGGAACGCCTCGACGCCGAGGAGGTCCGCCGCGGGGGAGCCAGGGACGCGGAGCGGGTCAAGGTCGCCGACCTGCAGGACATGCTGGCCGCGGCCCGGGGCCGGTCCCGCGTGTCGTGAGCGGCGGTCGTGAGCGGCGATGGTCGCCGGAGCGACCATCGCCGCTCACGGGCGGTCAGTAGGGGTCGACGGACTCGACGGTCGGGATGGCGCGCAGGCGGGTCTGGAAGGCCTCGGCCTCGTCCGCCGTCATGCTGACCGAGCAGGTGAGCGCGCTGCACCCGACGCCCTCGCGGACGTCCACGGCCATCTCCTTGACCAGCGGACCGCAGGCGCGCAGCTCCGCGGCGACGAGCAGGACGCCGTCCATGCCGTGCGTGGTGATGATCGTGTGCTTGCGCAGGATCCGGGAACCGGTGAAGGCGGGGCGGTCGATCGTGATGCTCATGGGAGTGCTCCGGGATGCGTTCGGGAGACGTACGGGAACGCGAGCCAGGTCTGGCAGGGTCCTCGACTTGGGGGAGCGGGGCGAGAGCCCGCAGAGCGCGACGGCGGCCTGGGTCAGCCGACGCGCCGGGCTACTACGAGCCCGAGGCGCGCGGCGAGAAGAAGGCTCGCGGCGATTCGCACGTCGAGGACACTACCACGGAGGTGATCCACACGACACCGGGCGGGACCCGGAGCACGGAAAAGCCCCCTGACCATGCGGTCAGGGGGCCTTCTCGAGACGAGCTCAGTCCGTCTGGTCCTTCGGCCGCCCGGCGTCCGGACGACCCGCCAGCTCGAGCTGCTCCGCGGTGCGGGCCCGCTCCTCGCTGGCCTCCAGCTCCTGGTGGTGCAGGTCGGCGCGCGCCCGCTCCAGGGCCGCGGTCTCGTCGACCGGGTCCGGGGAGAGCAGCGAGCCCGCGACCGGGTCGCCCGCCGAGCCCAGCTGGTTCATCCGCTTGGGCACCGGGGCGCCCTGGTAGTCCAGCGGGATCGCGTGCCCGTGGCCGTCCACGCCCGCGAGGGGCTGGTGGATCTCGATGAACTCACCGTGCGGCAGGCGCCGGATGATGCCGGTCTCGATGCCGTGCTCCAGCACCGCGCGGTCGCCGCGCTGCAGGCCCACACAGAGCCGGTAGGTCACCCAGTAGACGATCGGCGGGACCACCAGCAGGCCGATGCGGCCCGCCCACGTCGTCGCGTTGAGCGAGACGTGGAAGAAGTAGGCGATCCAGTCGTTGACGCCGCAGAGGACGAGCCAGACGTAGAACGAGATGCCCATCGCGCCGAGCGCCGTGCGGACCGGGACGTCCCGGGGGCGCTGCAGCAGGTTGTGCAGGGCGTTGTCCCCCGTCATCCGCCGCTCGACGGCGGGGTAGATGCCCGCCACCACGAACAGCACCGGCAGGAACGCCACCGTGGCCCAGAAGGCCGCCGGGATCGTGTACGTCCCGAACAGGTAGATCTCCCACGGCGGGAAGATGCGCGCCATGCCCTCGGAGAAGAGCATGTACCAGTCCGGCTGCGAACCGGCCGAGATGTGCGAGGCGTCGTACGGGCCGAGGTTCCAGATCGGGTTGATCTGGAAGATGCCCGCCATGATGCCGATGACGCCGGTGACGACGGCGAAGAACGCGCCGCCCTTCGCCGCGAAGACCGGGAGGATCCGGACGCCGACGACGTTGGTCTCCTTGCGGCCCGGGCCGGGGAACTGGGTGTGCTTCTGGTACCAGACCAGGCCCAGGTGCACGCCGATCAGCGCGAGCAGGATGCCCGGGAAGATCAGGACGTGGACGATGTAGAGCCGCGGGATGATCTCCGTGCCCGGGAACTCGCCGCCGAAGAGCAGCCAGTGCGCCCAGGTGCCGATCACCGGGATCGACATGATGAAGCCCGAGGCGATGCGCAGGCCGACGCCGGAGAGCAGGTCGTCCGGCAGCGAGTAGCCGGTGAAGCCCTCGAGCATGCCCAGCAGGATCAGGACGAGCCCGATGATCCAGTTCGCCTCGCGCGGCTTGCGGAACGCGCCGGTGAAGAACACCCGGAACATGTGGGCGATCATCGAGGCGACGAACAGCAGCGCGGCCCAGTGGTGGACCTGCCGGACGAACAGCCCGCCCCGGACCTCCAGGGAGATCTCGAGCGCGCTCTCGTAGGCCCGCGACATGTGGATGCCGCGCATGTTGTCGAACGGCCCGTTGTAGACCACCTCGACCATCGACGGGTCGAAGAACAGCGCGAGGTAGATGCCCGACAGCAGCAGGATGATGAAGCTGTAGAGGGCGACCTCGCCCAACATGAAGGACCAGTGGGTCGGGAAGACCTTGTTGAACTGCTTCCGCAGCCCGGCCGCCGGGTGGTACCGCTGGTCGGCCTCGTCCAACGCCCCCGCGAGTCTGCTCGCCGAGGTCGTGGTGGGTGTGGTGATGGCGCTCATGGCCTCCGCTCCCAGAATGCCGGTCCGACAGCCTCGATGAAGTCGCTCCGTGCCACGAAGTAACCCTCGCTGTCCACGGTAATGGGCAACTGGGGGAGTGCGCGCGTCGCGGGACCGAAGACGGGCCGCGCGTACTCGGTCGCCAGGAACTGCGACTGGTGGCACGGGCACAGGATCCGGTTGTCCTGTGCCTGGTACAGCGACGTCGGGCAGCCCAGGTGGGTGCACACCTTCGAGAAGGCGTAGAAGTCGCCGTAGTTGAAGTTCTCCTGCCCCTGCCGCTTGACGGTGGGGGTGTCCGGCCGGAGCCGGATGAGCATGACGGGCGCGTCGGAGGCGCGCTGCGCGTGCAGCAGGGCCTCGTCGTCACCGCGCTGGGACTCGATGTACGGGAACACGGTCTCCATGGAGCCCGGCTCCATGTCCTCGGGGCGGACCCGGGAGATCTCGCCGAGGATGCCGGTGTCCCGGCGCAGGTAGACGGTCTCGCCGTTCTCGCCGCGCCACGGGGTGACCCACAGGGCCGCCTCGTCGCCGCCCTTCCACGGGTTGCGGATCAGCGGACCGAGCGCGGCGATGCCGATCCCGACGCCGAAGATGCCCGCGGCCGCCCCGGCGGAGCGGGTGATCAGCTTGCGCCGCGCGATGTCGGTGGAGCGGCCCGCGCCCGCGAGCTGCGCCAGGATCGTCTTGCGGTCGACCTCGGGGGAGCGGCCGTCGTGGCGCTGCTGGACCGACACCTCCTCGGGGAAGAACTTCCGCACGTAGGAGATGACGCCGATGCCCAGCGCCAGCACCGCGAACCCGAACAGGAACCCGACGACCGGGGTGTAGAGGTGGTACCAGCCGTAGCCGTCCTGACCGGGGGCGACGTACTCGTGCGGCCACGCGATGAACGCGACGATGAAGCCCAGTGCGGACAGCGCGGAGAGGATGAACCAGGTGGCGACGGAGCGCTCGGCGCGCTTCTCGGCGCGGGTGCCCTTGACCGGGAACCGGGGCGCGTTGTGCACGACCTCGACGCCGTCGAGGGTGCCGGCGAGCCGCTCGAGCTCCTCCGGCGACATCCGCTCGAGCTCCTCAGGCGTGGGCTGCGCCGCTCCCGGGGTGTCGGTGGCGCTCAATTCTTCGCTCCCAACCACATCGCGAATCCGATGATCGAGGCGAGGCCGACGATGAAGACGACCACGCCCTCCGTCGTCGGGCCGACGCCGCCCAGGTCCAGACCGCCGACCTGGTTGTTGCCGTTCGTCACCGACTTGACGTAGGCGATGATGTCCCGCTTCTCCTCCGGCGTGAGCTGCCGGTCACCGAACTTCGGCATGTTCTGCGGGCCGGTGAGCATCGCCGTGTAGATCTGCTCCTCGGTCGGCTCGGCGAGCGCCGGGGCGTACTTGCCGGAGGACAGCGCGCCGCCGACGCCGGTGAAGTTGTGGCAGCTGGCGCAGTTGAGCCGGAACAGCTGACCGCCGCGGGCCGGGTCGCCGCCGCGCAGGGCGGCACCGGTCTGCGCGGGGGTCTCGGGACCGCCGCCGTTCGCCTGGACGAAGGCGCCCAGCGCGTCGAGGTTCTCGCGGCCCACCTCGGTGTCCGGGTCGAACTGGGGGAGCGGGGGCTTGCGCATGATCTGCGCCTCCTGCCGGGCCGCGGGCATGCGGCCGGAGGAGACCTGGAAGTAGACCGCCGCGTCGCCGACGCCGATCAGGCTCGGACCGCGCGACTCGACACCCTGCAGGTTCGAGCCGTGGCAGGTGATGCAGGCCGCGTTGTAGAGCTCCTCGCCCTTGGCGACGAGCGCCTGGTCGGTCTGGGCGGTCGCCACGTTGTTGTCGGTCTGCTCGCTCACGAACAGGGCGAGGCCGCCGGTGGCCACGAGCGCGACGCTCAACGCGGCCGCGGCGGCGAGCCGCCGCTTCAGCTTGCCGTGACCCCACCTCTTTCGTGGGGTACGTGTGGTGGTCTCGGTGGTCATCGTCGGCGTCTCACCCTCACGGTGGTCGTGCTGTCGGTTCGGGGCTGGTGCAGGTGGCGCGGGGGCCCCGCTACCGGATGAAGTAGATGACGGCGAACAGGCCGATCCACACGACGTCGACGAAGTGCCAGTAGTACGACACGACGATCGCGGCGGTGGCCTGCGCCGGGGTGAACTTGGAGAGCTTCGTGCGGATGAGCAGGTACACGAACGCGACCAGGCCGCCCGTCACGTGCAGACCGTGGAAGCCCGTCGCCATGTAGAAGACGGTGCCGTAGGCGCTCGACGAGATCGTGGTGGCGTGCTCGGTGACCAGGGTGTGGTACTCGTTGACCTGGCCGATCACGAAGAACGTGCCCATGGCCAGGGTCAGCAGGTACCAGCGCCGCAGGCCGAACACGTCGCCCCGCTCCGCCGCGAACACGCCGAACTGGCACGTGAACGACGACGCCACGAGGACGATCGTCACCACCAGCGCGTACGGGACGTCGAGGTGGGTCGGCGGCGGGGGCCACTCGCCGACGTTCTGGGCGCGCGCGGTGAAGTAGATCGCGAACAGGCCGGCGAAGAACATCAGCTCGCTGGAGAGCCAGACGATGGTGCCGATGGAGACCAGGTTCGGTCGGTTCAGCGAGTGGATCCGCGCGCTGATGTTGGGAGCCGCTGTCGTCACGCGGGCATTATGACCCACATCTTCTACAGCGTGTCGGTCAACCCGGGTTCTTTTGCGATGAACGTGCGCGGAGCGGTCCGGGTTCCCGGCTAGTATCCGGCGGGTGAGCGACGCACCGACCCAGAACGTGCTGGTCTTCAGCCACCGCCCGGAGGTGAGGGAGGCCCTGATCAACGCCGTCGGGCGCCGTCCGGCCCCGGATGTCGGGCGCATCCGCTACCAGGAGGTCGGCGGTGTCGCGGAGGTCCTCGCGGCGTGCGACGCGGGCGAGGTCGATCTCGCGATCCTCGACGGCGAGGCGCAGCCGACCGGCGGGCTCGGGCTCGCCCGGCAGCTCAAGGACGAGATCACCGACTGTCCCCCGATCGTGGTCGCCGTCCGGCGGGCGGACGACCAGTGGCTCGCCACCTGGTCGAAGGCGGAGGCGGTGCTGGTCCATCCGCTCGACCCGATCACCGCGGCGGAGACGGTGGCGGACGTGCTGCGTTCGGCGCTCGCCACCCGCTGATGGCGGGGACGACCTGGCCGGGGGTGCTCGGCAGGCTCATCGGCGGGACCGACCTGGGCGCGGACGAGTCGGCCTGGGTGATGGACCAGGTGCTCTCCGGGGACGCGACGCCCGCGCAGCTGGCGGGCTTCCTCGTCGCGCTGCGCGCCAAGGGCGAGACGGCGTCGGAGATCACCGGGCTGGCCGCGGCGATGCTCGACCACGCCCACCGGATCACCGTCGCCGCCCGCTCCGTGGACGTCGTCGGCACCGGCGGGGACCAGGCCAACACGGTCAACATCTCCACCATGGCCGCCGTGGTGGTCGCCGCGGCCGGGGTGCCGGTGGTGAAGCACGGGAACCGCGCGGCGTCCTCGGCGTCGGGCGCGGCGGACGTCCTGGAAGCCCTCGGGGTGGCGATCGACCTGCCGCCCGCCGCCGTGGTCTCGTGCGTGGCGGAGGCCGGGATCGCCTTCTGCTTCGCGCCCGTCTTCCACCCGTCGATGCGCTACGCCGGGCCGGTGCGCCGCGAGCTCGGGGTGCCCACGGCGATGAACATCCTCGGCCCGCTCACCAACCCCGCCCAGCCCTCGGCGGGGCTCGTGGGCTGCGCGGACCCGCGGCTGGCCCCGGTGATCGCCGAGGTGCTGGCCGGGCGCGGGGCGTCCGCGCTGGTCGTCCGCGGGGACGACGGGCTGGACGAGCTCACCACGACCACCACCAGCACCGTCTGGGTCGCGGGCGGGGGCGCGGTCAGGTCGTCGACGTTCGACCCGGCGTCGGTCGGGATCCCGCTCGGCACCCGCGAGGACCTGCGGGGCGGGGACGCCGCGCACAACGCCCAGGTGGCCCGCGACCTCCTCGCCGGCAAGGCCGGGCCGGTGCGGGACGCCGTGCTGCTCAACGCCGCCGGCGCCATCGCGGCCTTCGACGGCCCGGTCCTGGACCTGGTGGGCGCGCTGGGGGCGGGCCTCACCCGTGCGGCCGAGGCGATCGACTCCGGCGCCGCGGAGGCGCTGCTGGCGCGGTGGGCGTCGGTGTCCACGGGGTTGAAGAGCTAGCCACCCCTCTCCGTCGACGAAGCCCGTCGCACCGACCGGTGCGGCGGGCTTCGTCGTGTGTGGGCGTCCTGCGGCGGGGGGTGCACGTTTCGTGCTCCCAGTGCTGCGTGATCGCCGGTTGTGTGCGCTCAGGGTGGTGGGGGCGACGGTGTCGGCACGGAAATCGCGATCATGCCGGCGCGCGGGCCGGGGCGGTCACCGATGGTGAGGTCGCCGTGACATCTCGTGAGAGTGCCTGCTCGGACGGGTGGTGACACGTGCGCGACCCGTCCGCCCCGGTCACTGCACAGGGTGACGCTCGACCGGTGACCACGTCACGCGATCGGGCGGCTTCGGGCTGTAGCTGGTGACGGAAAGCGGACATCAGCACCATCATTCACGTCAGCACCACCTACCTCACTGACACCACTGGTTCGGCTGGGCAGTGACTCCCCGCTCGCGGAGGGTCGCGGTTCGACCGGGTCTCGTCACCCACCAGGGCGACGGGGTGGTGCATGCGAAAGGCGACTGACCGATGAAGCATCGAGCCCGTAAGCACCTGACCGTCGTCGCGGCGGTGGGCGCGCTGGCCCTGCTCGGGCCCGGCGTCGCTCTCGCGTCCGGGGTCGGGTCGCAGCCGACCACCGGCGTCACCGCCCCGGCGACCGGCCTGCTGGCCCAGGAGACGACCGACGCGGCCGAGCCTCCCGCCGCCGAGCAGCCCGCAACCGAGCCCGCTGCGGCCGAGCCCGCCGCAACCGAGCCGGCTGCGGCCGAGCCCGCTGCGGCCGAGCCGGCTGCAGAGCCCGCAGCTGCCGAGCAGCCTGCTGCCGAGCCCGCGGCCGCCGAGCAGCCCGCCCAGGAGCCGACCGACGCCGCCGGCCCCGCGGCCGCCGCTCCGGCCGCGCCCGCCGCCCCCGCTCCGGCGCCCGAGCCGGACACCGCGGCGGAGATCCACGGCTGGGGTGCGCCGCTCCCGCAGTCCGACGAGTTCAACTACACCGGACAGCCCGACCCGTCGAAGTGGGTGAACATCGACGGCTGCTGGTCGGGCCACGACGGCAACGGGAAGCGCTGCGGCGCCAACAGCACGGTCGACGGCGAGAAGCTGATCCAGAAGGGCCTGCCCAACGGCGACACCGGGTGGCTCGCCTCGAAGCTCGACCAGCAGTACGGCCGCTGGGAGGCGCGCGTCCGCTCCTTCAACGACGGGGACTCCGGCAACGAGTACCACCCGCTGCTGATCGTGTGGCCGTCCTCGGACAGCTGGCCCAACGACGGCGAGTACGACTTCCTCGAGAACCAGGCCCCCGGCGAGGACTGCGCCAACGCCTTCATCCACTACCCGCACCCGAACATGCCGGTGCAGCAGGAGTTCCTCGAGGAGGACGACTGTGGGGCACCGCTGTCCGAGTGGCACAACATCGCCTTCGAGTGGACGCCCGACCACGTGCGCGGCTACATCGACGGCAAGGAGTGGTACACCCTCAAGGACGGGGCGGGCCCCGGTGGCCGGGCGAACATCCAGGGCATGCCGTCCGGGAAGCTGACCATCCAGTTCGACAACTTCTACGGCGGCGGCATGCGCGAGGCCAGCTACGAGATCGACTGGGTCCGCATGTACACCCTCGAGCCCCAGGCGATCGCCGGCGATGCGAAGGCCGGACCCGGCGGGGCCTCCACCCCGGGTGCCACCGCGGGCCCGGGTGGGGCGAGCGCGGGCGACGACACCACCGCCCCGTCCGTCACGACCGCCCCCGACGCGACCGCACCGTCCGCCACCGCACCGTCCGCCACCGCACCGTCCGCCACCGCACCGTCCGCCACCGCACCGTCCGCCACCGCACCGTCCGCCACCGCACCGTCCGCCACCGCACCGTCCGCCACCGCACCGTCCGCCACCGCACCGTCCGACACCACACCGGCCGACACGGCGACAGCGAACGACGCACCCGCCGCGACCCAGCCCGCCGCGGCCGAGCCCGCCGCGGCCGAGCCCGCCGGGGACTCACCGAGCGGATCGACCCCCGCCTCGGACACCGCGCCCGCGGAACCGCCGGCGACGGGCGCGTCGAGCACGGGTGGCAGGTCGGAGGCGACACCGGCCGGCTGACCGGCCGCCGAGCCGCCGCAGTGGTGAGGTGCACGTCAGGCCCCCGACCGCCGGTCGGGGGCCTGACGCGTGGAGCAGGCTCAGTCGCCGACGGCGAAGGCCGCCTCGGTGTCCGCGCTGGAGTACGAGCGGAAGGCGATGTGGGTGTCCGTGTGCTGCACGCCCTCGACCTTGGACAGCTTCCCGGCGATCACGTCGGCGAGCTGCTCGTGCTCCTTGACCTTCACGATCGCGATCAGATCGACGTCCCCGGCGCAGGAGTAGACCTCCGCGACCCCGTCGAGGTCCGCGATCTCCTGCGCGGTCTCGGGGATGCGGTCGGCGTCGGTGTGCACCAGGACGATCGCGGTGATCACGGGCTCTCCTTCTTCCACGGCGGCGGGCGGCAGCGCGTGAGGCGAGGCTATTGCATGCGGGCCACCGCGAGTCACCGCACCAAGGCCTCGAGCGCCGCCCGGCCCGCCGCGGTGCCCTCCCGCGCCCGGGCCGCCCAGCCTGCCCAGCGGGCGGCGCCGAAGGCCGGTTCCGCCCAGGAGTCGCAGTACACGAGCCGGGTCCCACCCGTGGTCAACCAGCGGTAGAGCAGCCGCACCTCCTCCGGCGGCGCCCCGGCCAGCGGTCCGTCGCCGGGCAGGACGGTCTGGGCGGAGGCCCGCATCGCCTCCACCACCGGCATCGGCCGCACCCCGCGCCGCGCGACGTCCGCCGCGGCGAGCCGCCCGTACCGGATCACGGCGAGCTCCCAGCCCCCGCGCCCGTCCGGCCGGGCACCGACCACCTCGGGCTGGGCGGCCAGCTCGGCGAGGGTCTGCCGGCGCTCGAGGGCGCCGATCAGCCCGACGAGCCGGTCCCGGTCGCCGGCGGCCTCCTCGAACCGCTCCCGCGCGGCGAGCTCGTCGACCGCCGACACCAGCGACGACAGCTCGTGGTCCCGCCGACCGGCCACCAGGTCCCGCCACCGCCCGACGAGCGGCGCGTACTCCTCCCGGCTCTGGAACCCCGCACAGGGTGCCCCGCACCGCCCCAGCTCGGACACCATGCACGGGGTGCCGGACGGCGACCGGGCCGGGATCCGCTGCGTGCACCGGCGCAGCGGCACGGCGTCCAGCAGGGTGTCCACCGCCGCCGTCGCCGCCTTCTGCGAGGGGAAGGGGCCGAGTGCCCCCTCCTTCGGCGCGGCGACGACGGACAGGCGGGGGAAGGCCTCCTCCGTCGCCGCGACCCACCAGACCCGGCCGGGATTGCGGGAGCGCCGGTTGTACTTGGGCTTGTGCGCCGCGAGCAGCCGCAGCTCGCGCACCCCCGCCTCCAGCGCGTGGGCGCACACGACCGTGTCCACCCGCTCGGCGAGCGCGACCATGTCCCGGATGCGCCGCCGCTTCTCGCCCGCGGTGAAGTAGTTGCGCACCCGCCGGCGCAGGTCCCCGCTGGTCCCGACGTACAACACCTCTTCCCGGGGGCCACGGAAGAGGTAGACCCCCGGCGCGGACGGGACCGACTCGGCGAGGTGGCGCTGCCGGCGCTGCCGCTGGGTCGGCCGGTGCGCGGACGCCTCCCGGGTGAGGGCCAGCAGCTCCTCGAGACTCTGCACGCCCAGGTTGCCGATGCGTTCGAGCAGGTGGTGGAGGACCTCGACGGTGGCCCGCGCGTCCGACAGCGCCCGGTGGTTCGGCTGGGTGCGGGTGCCGAAGTACCGCGACAGCGACCCCAGGGACACGCTGCGCAGCTCGTCCCTGGTCAGCGCCGCCCTGGCCAGGCGCGCGGTGCAGAGCACGGGCGGGCGCGGCCAGACCATGCCGTGGCGCTCGCAGGCCGAGCGGAGGAAGCCGGCGTCGAACGGGGCGTTGTGCGCCACGAACACCGCGCCGGACAGGAACTCCAGGACCGACGGCAGCACCGACTCCAGGCGGGGTGCCCGGGAGACCATCGCGGTGGTGATGCCGGTGAGCGCGACCACGTTCGGCGGGACGCCCCGCCCCGGGTCCACGAGCGTGCCCAGCTCGCCCAGCCGCTCGCCGCCGCGCACCTTCACCGCTCCGACCTCGGTGATGCCGTCCCGCTCGTGGGAGCCGCCGGTGGTCTCCAGGTCCACCACCACGAACGTGACCTCGGGCAGGGGAGTGCCGAGCTCGTCGAACGAGAGCTGGGGAGCGATCACGGGCCGAACACTAGTTCGAGCCACCGACGATTCCTCGCACGTCCGTTCGAGCGTGTCGCGAGCGGGCGAATGCGTGGCTGCCGGGCCCGATCGGGGATAACCTTGTCCGATGTACCCGCAGGACGCCCCGACGCCGGATGCGTCGTCGTCCCCCGGGGTCGACTGGAACCTGCTGCCGGACCCCGTGCGCCACCGGCTCGCCGAGGTCGCGGCCACCGCCGTCGGGGAGATGCCGACACCGGAGGTGCCGACGTCGCTGCGACCGTTCGCCCGGTTCGCCCCCGCCAAGCGCGCCCGGCTCGGGGGGACCGTCCTGGTCCGCGAGCTGCGCGAGGACGGTGCGTTCCGGACCGCCGTCGTCGCGTGGTGGGAGGAGCACCGGCCCGGTGAGCTGGCCGCGGGGCCGGACGAGCCGATCACCGCGGCCGCCGCCGCGGTGCTGACCGGCGCGCCCGAGGCCCGCGCCGCCGTCGCGTCGGTGGCCCGGCGGGGAGACGCGAGCGAGGCCCGCGCCGAGCGGGACGAGGCCCTGGCCAGGGCGGACAAGCTGCAGATCGAGGTCGAGCGGCTGCGGGCCGAGCTCGCCGAGGCCCGCGACCAGGCGCGCGGCGCCGCGGCCGAGCGCGAGCACGAGTTCGGACGGCTGCGGCGCAAGGTCTCCGAGCAGGGCACCGAGCTGCGCTTCGCCCGGGACGGGATGGCCGCGCTCGAGGCCGAGGTGGCCCGGCTGCGCGCCGGGGCGGACGCGCGGCTGGAGGCCGCGTTGGCCGAGCGGGACCGCGAACGCGAGCGGGCCGAGGCCGAGCGGGCCGCCGCCCGGCGGGCCGCCGCGGAGGTCGCGTCCGCCCGGCAGGCGGCCAAGGAGGCCCGGCAGGGCGACGAGGTCCGGCTCGCGCTGCTGCTGGAGACCCTGGGCGGCGCCGTGTCCGGGCTGCGCCGCGAGCTGTCGCTCGGCGGCGGGGGTCCGCGACCGGCGGACGTCGTGGCCGGGTCCGGCGGCGTGCGCGGCGAGGCCGTGGTGAACCCGTCCGCGCTGGACGCGGTGCTCGCGCTGCCCGCGGCCCACCTGATCGTCGACGGGTACAACGTCAGCAAGACCGGCTACCCCGAGCTCCCGCTGGCCGACCAGCGGACCCGGCTGGTCACGCAGCTCGGGGCGCTCGCGGCGCGCACCGGGGTCGAGGTCACCGTGGTGTTCGACGGGGCCGCCGTCATCGCCGCCCGACCCCGCGGCGCCCGCGGGGTGCGGGTGCTGTTCAGCGACGCGGGGGTGATCGCGGACGACGTGATCCGCGATCTCGTCGCCGCGGAGCCGCAGGGCAGGCCGCTGCTCGTCGCCTCGTCGGACAAGGCGGTCGCCGAGTCCGTCCGTCGCCGCGGGGCGCACTCCGTGCCCTCCTCGGTGCTGCTCGGCCGCCTCCGCGCCTGAGCCCCGCCGCCCCCGGTCGCGGGTGGCCCGGAATTGTCGGTGGGTCGTCGTAGCGTGCGCCGCAGATCAGCTCGGCCGAGTTTTCCGATCGCGAGGAGTGCGACCATGATCGTCGACTGCGACAGCTGCGAGGTCCGCGGGGCGGCCTGCGGGGAGTGCGTGATCGGCGTCCTGTTGGGCGTCCCGGAGGTGCCGGGGGCGGGTGGTGCCGGGGCCGTCTCCGGTGCGGTCGACGTGCCGTCGGGCGCGCCGCAGGTACAGCTCGCCGCCGCCGAACGGCGCGCGTTGGACGTGTTGGCGGACCAGGGACTGATCCCGCGGTTGCGGGTCGTGCCCACCCAGGCGGCCCCGGTCACCGACAACGGGGGCGCCGAGACCGAAAGGCGCAACGCTGGGTAGCGAAACGGGCGATCGCGTCACCCTCGGCGACGTCGTGTGGGGGAGACCGTTCGTCCCGGCCCCGTCCGGGCGAGTGCTGGACGGGTGAATGACACGTTCGTAATCTCTCCCTCGACCTCGCGTCACAGGCCGTCTCCCCAGGGCGGTCGCGCAGGTTCTCGCCGTCGGTGCCCGTCCCCGGCACCGGCCCGGATCTCCCCGTCCGGTCGCGGCGGGCCGAGGAGGGAGTCGAGCCGGCGTGGTACCCCGAGACCCGTCGACGAGGCAGGCACCGGCCGGTGCGCACCGGCCTGCGTGCACCCCTCGGCCCGCCGCGCGCAGGCGTGCCGTCCGCACCGCGATCCTGCCGGTGCTGCTCGCTGCGGGCCTCGTGCTCAGCGGAGGAGTGGCGCTCGCCCAGCCCGGCGATCCCGCCCAGCCCGGCCCCGTCCTGCCCGGCGTCCCGCTGCCCCCGTTCCCCACGGCGAACCCCGCTCCCGTGGCGCCGGACGCGCCCGTGCCACCCGGAACGGTGGCGCCGGAGGTCGCCGGGGTCCCGGCGGACCCGCCCGCCGAGCCCCCGCCGCCGCGCACCGCGGACGAGGCGCGGGACCGGCTGCGCGCCGTCCAGCACGACGCCGAGGCGCTCACCGAGCAGTGGCACGCCGCCACGGACGACTTCACCGCCAAGCAGGAGGAGGCGGACCGGCTGCGCGCGGCCGTCGACCCGCTGCGCGCCGAGGCCGACCGCGCCCGGGCGGACGAGGAGACCTACCGGCGCTCGCTGGAGGACATCACCCTCGCCTTCGCCGACGACGGCCGCCTCGACCAGTTCTCCGCGCTGCTGACCAGCACGGACCCCCAGGCCTACCTCGACCAGATGTCCGCGTTGGAGACCCTGTCCGCGGACCGGCTCGTCGTGCTGCGGGAGCTGCACGACAAGGTGGAGCACGCCGCCCAGACCCAGGTGCAGGCGGACGAGGCGACCACGCAGGCCCAGACCGCGGCGGACGCGGCCCACCGCGCCGCGGACGACATCGCCGCCCGCAAGGCCGAGGCCGACACCCGGATCGACGAGGCCGAGGACCTGCTGCGCCGGCTGAGCCCGCGCGAGCTCCGCGAGCTGAACGGCCCCGAGGAGGACGCCCCGGACGCGGACTGGGGCACCGGGGTGGGCGCCGAGGCCCTGCGCGCGGCGGCCACCAAGCTGGGCAAGCCCTACTCGTGGGGCGCGAGCGGGCCGAACCGCTTCGACTGCTCGGGGCTCACCTCCTGGGCTTATCGGCAGGCCGGGATCACCCTGCCGCGGTCGTCGAGCGCACAGGCGGGCGTGGGCCGGTCGGTCTCGTGGGACGAGCTGCAGCCCGGTGACCTGGTCTTCTACTACTCGCCCGTCAGCCATGTCGGCATCTACGCCGGCGACGGGAAGATGATCAATGCGCCGCAGAGCGGGGACGTCGTCAAGTACCAGAAGGTCAACCGGAGCGTGTTCAGCGGCGCCCGCCGCGTGGGCTGACCGGCCGCCGGTACGGTCGCGCGGTGGCCCGCACCCTCCTCGTCACGAACGACTTCCCGCCGCGGCGCGGGGGGATCCAGAACTACCTGCAGGCCCTCGCCGACCGGCTCCCGCCCGGCGAGCTCGCCGTCTACGCCCCCGCCTGGGAGGGCGCCGCGGCGTTCGACGCGACGCTGCGCTACCCCGTCCACCGCCACCCGACGTCCCTGATGCTGCCGGTCCCGACGGTGGCCCGCACGGCGGCGGCGCTGGTCCGCGAGCACGGCGCCACCACCGTCTGGTTCGGTGCGGCTGCGCCGCTGGCGCTGCTCGGGCCGTCCCTGCGGAAGGCGGGCGTCGAGCGGGTGGTGGCGAGCACCCACGGGCACGAGGTGGGCTGGTCGATGGTGCCGGTCGGACGCCGGGCGCTGCGCCGGATCGGCGACGACGCCGACGCTGTCACCGTGGTCTCCCGCTACACGCGGGGCCGCTTCGCCTCCGCCTTCGGCCCGCTCGCCGCCCTGGAGCACGTGCCGCCCGCGATCGACCCGACGGTGTTCCGACCCGACCCACAGGCCCGCGCGGAGCTGCGCGCGCGGTACGGGCTGGGGGAGGCGCCCGTCGTCACGTGTCTGTCCCGGCTGGTCGCGCGGAAGGGGCAGGACGTGCTGATCAGGGCCCTCGGCCCGCTCCGCGCGCGGGTCCCCGGGGCCCGGCTGCTGATCGTCGGGGACGGGCCGGACCGCGCCCGGCTGCGGAGGCTGGCCCGGGGGGTCGACGGGGTGGTGTTCACCGGTGCGGTGCCGGCCGCGGAGCTGGCGGCCCACCAGGCGGTGGGGGACGCGTTCGCCCTGCCCTGCCGCACGCGCGGCGGGGGGCTCGACGTCGAGGGGCTCGGCATCGTGCTGCTGGAGGCCCAGGCCTGCGGCGTGCCCGTGGTCGCGGGGGACAGCGGCGGCGCGCCGGAGACCGTGCGGCCGGGGGAGACCGGGCACGTCGTGAACGGCCGGGACGTCGGCGCGCTCGTCGACGCCCTGGCGGACCTGCTCACCGACCCCGACCGCGCACGGAAGATGGGCGACGCGGGCCGCACCTGGATGCAGGAGTCCTGGACCTGGCCGACCCAGGTGAACCGCCTCCGTGCCCTCCTCACCTGAGCGCATTATGGAACCATGACGGCCGATTCGCGGGCGAATTCAGCAGTTATGGTTCCATAATGCGCGGGTTAGGCGGGCTGCTTGGTGTCCGCGTAGAGGGCCGCGACCTCGTCGGCGTACTTCTCGCTCACCACGTTCCGCTTGACCTTCAACGTCGGGGTGATCTCCCCGCCCGCCTCGGTGAAGTCCACCGGGAGGATCCGGAACTTGCGGATCTGCTCCGCCCGCGAGACGGCCTGGTTGGCCTCCTCGACCGCCGCGGCGATCTCCCCGCGCAGCTCCGGGTCGTCGACCAGGTCGGCGGCGGACGACGGGTCGCCGTCGGTGGTCTTGCCGTTGCGCTCCCGCCAGCCCGGCAGGGCCTCCGGGTCGATGGTGATCAGCGCCGCGATGAACGGCTGGCCGTCGCCGACGACCATGCACTGCCCCACCAGCGCGTTCGCCCGCAGCCGGTCCTCGAGCACCGCGGGTGCGACGTTCTTGCCGCCCGCCGTCACCAGGATCTCCTTCTTGCGCCCGGTGATGGACAGGAAGCCCGCGTCGTCCAGCTCGCCGATGTCCCCGCTGTGGAACCAGCCGTCCTCGAGCGCCGCCGCCGTGGCCTCGGGGTTGCGCCAGTACCCGCGGAACACGATGTCCCCGGCGAGCATGATCTCGCCGTCGTCCGCGATCCGGACGGAGTGCCCGGGCACCGGACGTCCGACGGACCCGATCCGCTGCGCGCCCATCGCGTTCACCGTGATGCCCGCGGTGGTCTCGGTGAGCCCGTAGCCCTCCAGGATCGGGATGCCGACGCCGCGGAAGAAGTGGCCCAGCCGGTCACCCAGCGGCGCCGAGCCGGAGACGGCCGCGACGACGTTGTCGCCGGTGACCGCGCGCAGCTTGCCGTAGACGAGCTTGTCGAACAGCGCGTGCTTGAGCTTGAGCGCCAGCCCGGCCCCGCCGGTGTCCTGCGCCCGCGACCAGGCGATGGCGGTGTCCGCGGCGGCGTCGAAGATGCCGCCCTTGCCGCCGTCGTGCGCCTTCTGGCGGGCCGAGTTGTAGACCTTCTCGAACACCCGCGGCGCGGCGAGCAGGAACGTCGGCCGGAAGGTGCCCAGGTCCGCGACCAGGTTCTTCGTGTCCGGGGTGTGCCCGATGACCGTGCGGGAGGCGATCGCACCGCACTGGATGACCTTGCCGAACACGTGCGCGAGGGGCAGGAACAACAGCACCGAGCCGTCCGCCGAGAGCAGCTGGTGCAGCACCTCGCGGGTGGCCGCGATCTCGGTCAGCAGGTTGCGGTGGGTCAGCTCGCAGCCCTTGGGACGCCCGGTGGTGCCGGAGGTGTAGATGAGCGTGGCGAGGTCGTCCGCCCGCACGGCCCGACGGCGCGCGTGCACCTCCGCCTCGTCGACGCCCGCGCCCTCCTCGACGAGGCCGGCCACCGCGCCGTCCTCGATGATCTTCACGAAGCCCGCGCCCTCGACGAGGGCGGCGTGCGCCGTGGTCTCCACGACGATCCCGGCGGCCCCGGAGTCCTCCAGGATCCACGCGATCTGCGACGCCGACGAGGTCTCGTAGATCGGCACGGTCACCCCGCCCACGGCGAGGATCGCGTAGTCGAGGAGCGTCCACTCGTAGCGCGTGCGCGAGAGCAGCGCGACGCGGTCGCCCGGCCCGACCCCGGCCGCGATCAGCCCCTTCGCCACCGAGACCACCTGCGCGGTGAACTCGGCGACGGTGACGGGGGTCCACTCACCCGGCGTGCGCTGCACCTTCAGCAGCGTGTCGCCCGGGTTCTCCGCCTCGTGCGCGAACACCGCGTCGAGGAGATTCTCCTCCGCTCCGATCACGACGGTGGCGGGGACGCTGTACTCACGCACGATGCTGACCTCCTGGCCGGCGTTGGCAGGTTACCGGTGAGGAAAGATACCGCGTCGGATCGGTGCGAGCGAGGTCCTGTTCGTCCGGAAACGACTGATACGTCCCGTGGGAGGCCGCGATGCCGAGCGTCGACGTGGTGGACGAGACGTTCCTGGCCGTGCCGCCCGCGCGCGTCGCGCCGATCTTCGCCGACCCGGCCGCCTGGGCGCGCTTCTGGCCGGACCTGACCTGCGAGGTCCTCGCCGACCGCGGTCTCGAGGGGATGCGCTGGACCGTGGGCGGCGCCCTGACGGGGAGCATGGAGGTGTGGCTGGAGCCGATGCTCGACGGCACCTGCGTCCACTACTTCCTCCGCGCCGACCCGCTGGGGCCCGACGGGCCGGCGCCGCTGCGCGGACGCCGGGCGGTCGCGGAGGTCCGGCGCCGCCAGCGGCACGCCAAGCGCATCGCCTTCGCCCTCAAGTCACATCTGGAGCGCGGTCGCGCGCCCGGCGAGGCCCCTTAATGTGAGTCCATGCGGGTCCATGTCGTGTCCGACGTCCACGGCAACGTCGAGGGGCTGGCCCGCGCGGTCGAGGGCGCGGACGCGGTGTTCGTCCTCGGCGACCTGATCGACTTCGTGGACTACGCCGATCCGACCGCCGGGATCCTCGGTCGGGTGCTCGGCGCGGATGTCAGCCGGGAGTTCGGACGGGTCCGGCGCTCCGGTGGGCCGGGGGAGCTGCGCGCCTTCGCCGAGCGGGCGTGGGCGGCGATCCCGGACCCGGCCGCGGTGATCGCCGAGGCGGTGGACGAGCAGTACGCCCGGCTCTTCGCCGTCCTGCCCGAGAACACCTACGCCATCCCCGGCAACGTCGACGTGCCCGACCGGTGGCCGAGCGTCCCGCGGGTCACCGTGCCGGACGGGAAGGTGATCGAGATCGGCGGCCTGCGCGTCGGGTTCGTCGGCGGCGTCCCGCTGCCCGACGGGTTCCCGCCGCGCCCGCCGGGCGGCCCGTGGCGCCCGCACCTGCTCCCCGCGCAGGAGTACTGCGCCGCCGTGGACGCGATCACCGACATCGACGTGCTCTGCACGCACGCGCCGCCGGAGGTGCCGCTGCTGCACTACGACCGCGTGACCGGGCGCCGCGAGCTGCCCGGGCTGGGCCTGCGTGCCCTGATCGCCCGCGAGCGGCCGCGGACGGCGCTGTTCGGACACGTCCACCAGCCGCTCGCGCAGCGGGCGCGGGTGGGGGCCACGGAGTGCGTGAACGTCGGACACTTCCGGCGGACCGGTCAGGCGTACGTCCTGCGCTGGTGAGCGGTAACGTGCGCGTCATGGCCGACGCGACGACCTCCTCGATCACCATCGACGCCGACCCGGACACGGTGATGGCAGTCATCGCGGACTTCGAGGCTTATCCCGAGTGGGCCGACCAGGTCAAGACCGTGGAGATCCTCGCGAAGGACGGCGACCGCGCCGACCAGGTCCGCTTCTCCATGGACGCGGGCCCGATCAAGGACACCTACACCCTGGACTACGACTGGGCGGGAGACGGCCGGTCGGTGTCGTGGGTGCTGGTCAAGGGCCAGATGCAGAAGGCGCAGACCGGCTCGTACACCCTCGAGTCCACGGGCGCGGGGACCACCGTGACCTACAGCCTGGCCGTCGACCTGAACATCCCGATGATCGGCATGCTGCGGCGCAAGGCCGAGAAAGTGATCATCGATACGGCGCTGAAGGGCCTCAAGCGCCGAGTCGAGGGCCGCTGATCGCTCCGGTTCGAGGCGCGTTCCCCGCGGCCGATACCCTCGGCCTCGTGCGGGTCGTGCTGTTCACCGGCAAGGGGGGCGTCGGGAAGACGACGCTGGCGGCGGCCACCGCCGTGCGCCTGGCCCGGTCCGGGCGCAAGACGCTCGTGGTCTCCACCGACCCCGCCCACTCCCTCGGCGACGCGCTGGACACCGCGCTCGACGCCGACCCGCGCGAACTGGAGCACGGGCTGTTCGCGGGCCACGTCGACACCCGCGTCCTGCTCGACGGCGCGTGGGCCGACCTGCAGGACCACCTGCGGACCCTGCTCGCCGGCATCGGCGTGGACGACCTGGTCGCGGACGAGCTGACCGTGCTGCCCGGCGTCGAGGACCTGCTGGCGCTGGCCGAGGTGCACCGGCTCGCGGCATCCGGGCTGTGGGACGTCGTCGTGGTCGACTGCGGCCCCACGGCGGAGACCCTGCGGCTGCTCGGGCTCCCCGAGGCGCTCTCGGGATACCTGGACCGCCTCTTCCCCAAGCACCGCCGCGTGCTCGCGGGGCTCGCGGGCGCGGACCGCGAGGGCTGGGAGCGCACGGTGGACGCGCTCGACGGGCTCGCCGCGCAGCTCGAGGGCCTGCGCGCGATGCTCGGCGACCGGGAGCACACCTCGATCCGGCTCGTGCTGACCCCGGAGCGGGTGGTCGCCGCCGAGACCGCGCGGACGGTCACCGCGCTCGCCCTGCACGACCTGCGGGTCGACGGCCTGGTGGTGAACCGGCTGGTCCCGGCCCCGCCGCCGTCCCTGCGCGGGCCGACCGCGCGCTGGCTGCGCGAGCGCTGGACCGAGCAGCAGACCGTGCTCGCCGAGCTCACGGGCTCGTCGGGACCCGCGCAGACCGTGCCCTACACCGCGGCCGAGCCCGTGGGCGTGGAGGCCCTCGCGGCGCTCGCCGAGTCGCTGTACGGGGCGGCCGATCCCGTGGCCGTCGGGCCGGACGCGCCGCCCGCGCTGCGGATGCAGCGGACCCGGGGCGACGGCACGGACCCGGACTCGGAGTTCGAGCTCGCGCTGCGGCTGCCCGGCGCCGCGAGCGGGCCGCTGGACCTGACCCGGGTCGGGGACGAGCTCGTCGTCACGGTGGGGGGCACGCGGCGGCGGCTCAGCCTGCCCGCCGTCCTGCGGCGGTGCGAGGTCACGGCCGCGCGCCTGCAGGGGGAGGATCTCGTGGTGACCTTCGTCCCCGACCCGGCCGTCTGGATGAGCCGGTGAGCGAGCGTGCGGGGCGCTGTCCGCACTCGGACACCCTCGCCGGGGAGTTCCGCGCGTTGGCGGACACGCTGTTGGAGCGGATCACCCCGCTGCTCGACCCCTTGCTCGATGCGGATGCGACCCCGGCGAGCTGCGCGAACTGCCCCGTGTGCGCGGTGCTGGCGCTCCTGCGCGGCGAGCGCCCCGAGCTGGCGGTGACCCTCGCGCACCACGCGGCGGGAGTGCTCGGGGCATTGCGGACGGTGCTGGACGGGTACCCGGAGGGTCCGGCGCGGGAGGGGACGAACGGCGATGGCGGCACGCACGGAGCAGGCCGAAGGCGGGTCCAGCGGATCCCCGTCACCCGGGTCTGACGTGCTCACGGTCGGGGTGGACGTCGGCGGGACGAACATCCGCGCCGGCGTCGTCGACGCCCACGGCGAGATCATCGACAGCGCGGCCGCGGCCACCCCGCAGAGCGCCGACGCGCTCGAGGCGGCCATCGGCGGCTGCGTCGCCGAGCTGGCCGCACGACACGAGGTCTCCGCGGTCGGGCTCGCGGTGGCCGGGTTCATCGACGCCGACCGCGGGCTCGTCCGGTTCGCGCCGCACCTGCCCTGGCGGGACGCGCCCGTCGCGGCCCGGATGGCCGAGCGCACGGCCCTGCCGACGGTCGTCGAGCACGACGCCAACGCGGCCGCCCTCGCCGAGCGCCGCTACGGGGCCGCCGCGGGCGCGTCGACCGTGGTGTTCGTGGCGATCGGCACCGGGATCGGCGGCGCGCTGCTGCTCGACGGCGCGCTGTACCGCGGCGCGTACGGCGTGGCCCCCGAGTTCGGGCACCTGCGCGTGGTGCCGGACGGGCGGCCCTGCGCCTGCGGCAAGCGCGGCTGCTGGGAGCGGTACTGCAGCGGCACCGCGCTGGCCACGACGGCGCTGGAGCTGCTCGGGGACCCCGACCAGGGGCCGTCGGTGCTGCACCGCGAGGCCGCGCGGGACCCCGGACGGATCACCGGGCAGCGGGTCGCGGGCGCCGCGCGGGAGGGCGACCCGCTGGCCCGCCGCGCGGTGGCGGAGCTGGGTCGGTGGCTCGGCGAGGGGCTCTCGCTGATCGCCGACGTCTTCGATCCCCCGCTGGTCGTCATCGGCGGCGGGGTGGCAGGCTCGGCGCCCCTGTTCCTGGACGAGGCCCGCGAGCACTACTCGACGATCCTCACCGGTGCGGGCGACCGTCCGCTGGCCCGCATCCGCCCGGCCCAGCTCGGCCCCGGCGCCGCGGTGGTCGGGGCCGCCGAGCTGGCCCGCGAACACGTCACCACCCGGGCGTAGCGCTCAGACGGTCCCCTCGTCGTCCCGCGGGTCCTCGGCGGTCGGCTGCCACAGGCGCATCAGCAGCCAGGTGAGGCCGCCCGCGATCGCGACCAGGCCCAGCGGCAGGCCGTACACGCCCGACATGCCGATCCACTGCGGCGCGGCGATCAGGATGATCCCCAGCGCCACCAGCACCAGCCCGACGGCCGCGGCGACGCCCAGCTTGGGCAGCGGCGGGGGCTCCGGCGGGATGTAGTGGTCGTCCCGGTCCGACAGCGGGTCCACCGCCGGGCCCGGCCGGACCGGCGGGGCGGGCCGGACCGGTGGGGCGGGCGGCTCGATCGTCTCGGTCGCCGCGGGCGCCACGGGCGGCTCGTCCGGCCATTCGGGGACGGTGCCGTCCGCCTTCCAGGAGGCGACGATGTCGTCGAACGAGCCGACGGCGCGGTCGTCTCGATCCTGCTCGTCGCCCATGCACGCGCACCTTTCCTCGCCGGGGCTCGCGTAGACCGCCATCCTGACACGGTCGGCCCTTGTTGTCGTGCCCCGGAGCGGCTCCGTAGGCTGGCGTCCCACGCGGTGAGGAGGCCCGACGGGTGCTGTACTGGTGGTCGAAGTTCGTCCTGATCGGCCCGTTGCTCCGGATGTACTGCCGCCCCTCCATCGAGGGCATCGAGCACGTTCCCGAGCACGGGGGTGCCATTCTCGCCAGCAACCATCTGGCCGTCGCGGACTCGTTCCTGCTGCCCCTGCAGCTCAAGCGGCGCGTGACCTTCCTGGCGAAGAGCGAGTACTTCACCGAGCCCGGGTTCAAGGGGTTCCTCAAGAAGCAGTTCTTCTCCGGCGTCGGGCAGGTGCCCATCGACCGGTCCGGGGGCAACGCGGCACAGGCGGCGATGGACACGGCCGTCCGGCTGCTGAAGGAGGGCAAGCTCCTCGGGATCTACCCGGAGGGCACCCGCAGCCCCGACGGGCGGCTCTACAAGGGCAAGACGGGGGTGGCCCGAATGGCCCTGGAGGCGAACGTCCCGGTCATCCCGGTCGCCATGATCGGCACGGACAAGGTCAACCCCATCGGCTCCACGCTGTGGCGCCCCGGGCACGTGCACGTGAAGATCGGTGAGCCGCTGGACTTCTCGCGCTACGAGGGCATGGCGGGGGACCGGTTCATCGAGCGCTCGATGACCGACGAGATCATGTACTCGCTGATGGAGCTGTCGGGGCAGACCTACGTGGACCTGTACGCCGCGAGCGTCAAGGAGCGGGCGGAGCAGGCGCGCAAGGCCGCGTAGGAGACGCCCGCCCGGTGCCGCTCGGCCCGGTGCCGCTTGGGACGGTGCCGCTTGGGACGGTGACGCTTGGCCCGGTGACGCTTGGGACGCCCAAGCGTCGCGGGGTGGTGCTTGGGCCGCCCAAGCGTCGCTGGGTGATGGCGCCGGTTGACGCTTGGGACGCCCAAGTGTCGCTGGGTGGTGCTTGGGACGCCCAAGCGTCGCTGGTTGACGGGGTCCGGTGACGCTTGGGACGCCCAAGCGTCGTTGGGTGGTGCTTGGGACGCCCAAGCATCGTTGGGTGACGGGGTCCGGTGACGCTTGGGACGCCCAAGCGTCGGTGAGTGGTGCTTGGGCGTCCCAAGCGTCAGCAGCCGCCCAAGCGTCAGCAGGTGCCCTGCGTCAGCCCGCGCCCCCTCAACCGGCGCGGATCGCGGCGTTCGCGGAGTCCTGCGCCTGTTGCAGCCCCTCGGCCACCGGCAGCCGCCCCGCGAAGATCTCGCCCAGGATGGGGGAGAACACCCGGGAGCCGGTGCCGAAGCGCGGGCCCGTGGGCGGGTCGATCGTGGCGGTGCCGCCGAGGGCGCCGAAGTACCCGGTCTCCACGCCCCGTTCGCGCCAGTAGTCGAAGAACTTCTGCTGCGACCCGGTGACCGCGGGCAGCGCCGCGCCGCGGCCGCCGACCGGGTCCGCGCCGGGCTCGGAGCCGATCCAGTCCAGCACCCGGGCGACGGCCTCGGGGTGCGGGGTCTTCGCGTTGCCCGCCGCGACCACGCTGTTCACCACCGACACCCGGCCCGCGGGCCCGGCGACCATCGGCGCGATGGCCCAGTCGAAGGTGGCGCCGTCCGCGACGTTGCGCAGGTTGTAGGTGCCGGACTGGAAGATCGCGAGCCGGCCGGCGAGGAAGGCGTCCCGCGCGTAGTCGGCGTTGTCGTTGGTGTCGTCCGCGGGCGGCGCGACGTGCTGGACGTTGATCAGGTCCACCAGGTACTGGAAGGCCTCGACGGACCGGGGCTCCGCGAACGCGAACGTGCCGTCCGCGGCCTGGAACCGGCCGCCGTTGGAGCCGATGAACTCGTAGTAGACCGCCTGCAGGTCTCGGCCCGCGTTGAACCCGTAGGTCGCCACGCTCGTCGGGTCGAACCCGGGCTCGTCCGCGCGCCGCCCGGCCGTGTCGACCGTCAGCCGGCGCAGCGCCGGGAGCAGGGTGTCCTTGGCCGGGTCGGGGTTCCAGGTCAGGGCCGTGGGGTCGACGCCGGCCTGGGCCAGCAGGGCCGTGTTGTAGTAGGTGACGATCCGGCCGTCGGTCAGCGCCGGGACGCCCCACAGGCCGCCGTCCCGGGTGTACTGGTCGACCGCCGCGGGCACCCAGCGCTCCGCCCGGCCCGGCAGCACCCGCTCGATGTCGAGCAGCGCGCCCGAGTCCGCGAGGGTGCCCAGGTAGGCGGAGTTGAGCCAGAAGATGTCGTCGCCCTGGCCGCGCTCGAGCTGCGCCGGGAGGCTGACGAAGTAGTCGGCGTAGGGGACGACGTCCAGGTCCACCCGGATGTCCGGGTTCTGCCGCTCGAACTCGGCGAAGGACGTCCCGTAGGCCTTGGCGACCTGGTCGTCCCACAACCGCAGCGTGACGGTGGTGACCGGGGTCTCCCCGGGCGCGGAGCACGCGGCCAGCAGGACCGTGAGGAGGAGGGAGAGCAGCAGGGCGCGGCGGGGCATGGGAGATCCTCGCGGGAGTGGGCGTCGCCCACTGGTTCGCTCGCCGGCCCCCGAACGTTTCGCCCGACGCGCGGTCGCCCGGCCCCTCGACGTAGAGTCGCGTGCTGAGAAAGGGTGGGCATGCGCTTCTTCTACGACACCGAGTTCATCGAGGACGGCACGACGATCGAGCTGGTCTCCATCGGTGTGGTCGGCGAGGACGGGCGCGAGTTCTACGCGGTGTCCACCGAGTTCGACCCCGCGCGCGCGGGGCGCTGGGTGCGGGCGAACGTGCTGCCCAAGCTGCCCTCGCCCGCGGACCCGGCCTGGCGCTCGCGCGAGGCGATCAAGCGGGACCTGCTGGAGTTCCTGACCGGCGCGCCCGGCGAGGTCGAGCTCTGGGCGTGGATCGCGGCGTACGACCACGTGGCGCTGTGCCAGCTGTGGGGCGCCATGCCCGCGCTGCCCCGCGCCCTGCCGCGCTTCACCCGCGAGCTGCGGCAGCGCTGGGAGGACGCGGGCAAGCCCCCGCTCCCGCCCCCCTCGTCCGACGCGCACGACGCCCTCGCCGACGCCCGCCTCAACCTCCGCCGCTGGCAGGTCATCGAGACGGCCGTCCCCACCTCGTGACCCGCGAGTCCCCCGCTCGGGACACGCGAGTCGGACGCGACCGACCGCCAGTCGGGCGCCGCGGCCGGGTCGAATACCCTTGGTCCTCGTGAACTGGTCCGTCGACGCCCCGGTGGACGTCCTGCCCGAGCTGCCCCCGCTGTCCGCGGACCTGCGGGCCCGCTTGGACGACGCCCTGTCCCGCCCCGCCGCCCAGCAGCCGGAGTGGCCCGACCCGGCCGCGGTCGCCCACACCCGCACCGTCCTCGAGTCCGTGCCTCCGGTCGTGCTGCCCCCCGAGGTGGACCGGCTGAAGTCCCGGCTGGCCGAGGTCGCGAACGGTGAGGCGTTCCTGCTGCAGGGCGGGGACTGCGCGGAGACGTTCGTCGACAACACCGAGCCGCACATCCGCGCCACCATCCGCACGCTGCTGCAGATGGCCGTCGTCCTGACCTACGGCGCGTCGCTGCCGGTGGTGAAGGTCGGCCGGATCGCCGGCCAGTACGCCAAGCCGCGCAGCTCGAACGTCGACGCGCTCGGCCTGCCGTCCTACCGCGGGGACATCGTGAACGGGTTGGCGCCCAACGAGGCGTCCCGCATCCCGGACCCGTCGCGGATGATCCGGGCCTACGCGAACGCCTCCGCCGCGATGAACCTGGTCCGCGCGCTGACCGCCACCGGCATGGCCGACCTCACGATGGTCCACGACTGGAACAAGGACTTCGTGCGGACGTCCGCGGCGGGGGAGCGGTACGAGACCGTCGCGGCGGAGATCGACCGGGCCGTCCGGTTCATGGACGCCTGCGGGGTCACCGACCACAACCTGCGCGAGGTCGAGTTCTACGCCTCGCACGAGGCCCTGCTCATGGACTACGAGCGGGCCATGCTGCGGCTGGACCTGGACCGCTCCGGCGCGCTGTACGACCTCTCCGCGCACTTCCTGTGGATCGGGGAGCGCACCCGCCAGCTCGACGGCGCGCACATCGCCTTCGCCGAGCTGCTCGCCAACCCGATCGGCCTCAAGATCGGCCCGACGACGACGCCCGAGCAGGCCGTCGAGTACGTCGAGCGTCTGGACCCGCGCAACGAGCCGGGCCGACTCACGCTCATCTCCCGCATGGGCAACGGCAGGATCCGGGACGCGCTGCCGCCGATCGTCGAGAAGGTCACCGCCTCCGGGCACAAGGTGATCTGGCAGTGCGACCCCATGCACGGCAACACCCACGAGTCGACGACGGGCTACAAGACCCGCCACTTCGACCGGATCGTCGACGAGGTGCAGGGCTTCTTCGAGGTCCACGGCGCGCTGGGCACCCACCCGGGCGGCATCCACGTCGAGGTGACCGGCGAGGACGTCACCGAGTGCCTGGGCGGCGCGCAGGAGATCAGCGACACCGACCTCGCGGGCCGCTACGAGACCGCCTGCGACCCCCGGCTCAACACCCAGCAGAGCTTGGAACTGGCCTTCCTGGTCGCGGAGATGCTCCGCCACTGACCCCGGGCGTCGTGGAGCCACAACTGTCGTGTCGAGGCCCTGACACGACAGTCGTGGCTCCACGACGCGGGGCTAGAGGACGGTGATCGTCACCGTGGTGCCGCGTTCCACCGTCTCGCCGGCGCCGGGGGACACGCCGACCACCCGGGCGTTGGGCCGGGTGAAGGGGAGACCCTCCGTCACCTCGACGTCCAGGCCGAGGCCGCGCAGCTCCCGCACCGCCTGGTCGCGGCTCTCGCCGATCAGGAACGGGATGCGCACCTGCGGCGGCGGGGCCTGACCCTTGCTCACCACCAGCGTGACGGTGCCGTTCACCGGCAGCGCGGTCCCCGCGGCCGGGTCGGTGCGCACCACGGCGCCCGACGGCACGGTGTCGCTGAACTCCCCGCCGCCCGTCGCCGGGGTGAGGTGGGCGGCCCGGACGGCCTGTTCCGCGTCCGCGACGGACGTGCCCGGCCCGATCGCGGGCACGACCGGCCTGCCCGTCGAGACCCGCAGGGTCACGGCGGCGCCGCGCAGCAGCCGGGCCTGCGCCACCGGGTCGGTGCCCGCCACGACGTCCGCCGCGACGTCGTCGTGCAGCTCCTCGGTGACCGTGGCGGCCAGGTCGGCGTCCGCGAGCAGGCGCTCGGCGGCGGCCCGGTCCAGGCCCACCACCGACGGCACCGCCGTCCAGCGGCCCGAGCCGAGCCACCACGCCGCCCCGCCCACCAGCAGACCCAGCACCAGCACCACGGCGATCCAGATCGCGAAGGTCCGGCGGCTGCGACGGCGGGCGATCCGGTGGTCGGGCAGCGCCTCCGGGCGGGCGGCCGCGGCGGTGCCGTGCCGCCCACGGGTGCGGTCCGGGCGGTCGTCGACGACGGGGCTGAGCCGCGCGGTCTCCTCCTCCGGCAGCTCACCGCGGGTCAACGCGCGGGTGCCCCGCGGACCGGCAGCGGGCAGCGGGGCGGGTTCGGTCTCCTGCTCCTCGACCGGCCGCGCGGGCGGCAGCGGGACGGCGACGCGCGGCACGCCGAGCTCCGCGCGCAGCCGGACGAGCTCGGCGCGGAAGGCGGCGGCGTCCGCGGGGCGCCGGGCGGGGTCGCGGGAGGTGGCGCGCAGGATCAGGTCGTCGAGCTTGGGCGGCACGTCGCCCGCGATCCGGGACGGGGCGGGCACGTCGTCGTTCACGTGGCGGTAGGCCACGGACAGCGCGTTGTCCCCGGTGTAGGGCGGGGCGCCGGTGAGCAGCTCGGAGAACAGGATGCCCGCCGCGTAGACGTCACTGCGGGCGTCCGCCTGGCCGGTGGCGACCTGCTCCGGGGAGAGGTACGCCATGGTCCCGAGGATCATCCCGGCGTGCGAGACCCCGGCCTCCGCCGCGGCCGTGACCAGCCCGAAGTCGGCGACCTTGACGGCACCGTCGGCGCCGAGCAGCACGTTCTCCGGCTTGACGTCCCGGTGGACCATGCCCAGCGCGTGCGCCTGCGCGAGCCCGGCCAGCACCGGCTCCATCACCGCGAAGGCCACCGGCACCCCGAGCGCGCCGCGATGGCGCAGCACCTCCCGCAGCGTGCCGCCCTCGACCAGCTCCATGACCAGGAACAGGGTGTCCCGGACCCGGCCCTGGTCGTGCACGTCGACGACGTTCGGGTGGTCGATCCGCGCCGCGGAGCGCGCCTCGCGCTCGAAGCGGGCCCGGAACGTGGGGTCCGCCGCCATCCGCGGGTCCATGATCTTGATCGCGACGGGGCGGTCGAGCCGGGTGTCCATCCCGCGGTGCACGGTGGACATCCCCCCACGTGCGAGGACCGGTCCCACCCGGTAGCGCGCGTCCAGCAGCGCGGCGAAGTCGGCGGGGGCGTTCACCCTTCGACGGTACCGCCCGCCCGGCGGCTCCCCGCTCGTGCCCGTCTGTGGCATCGTGACGCACGTGAGTGAGGTGCCCGCCCTGTCCGACGACGTGGCCGTCCTGCCCGCGACCGAGGTCGCCGTCATCCTGTCGATCCCCCGAACCCGGGTCCACCAGCTGATCAAGGACGGTCAGCTGCTGGGCCTGCGGCGCAACGACACCACCTGCATCCCCGCCGACTTCCTGGACGGGAACGCCGTGGTGAAGGGCCTGCCCGGCACGATCTCGCTGCTGCGAGACGGCGGCTACCCGGACGAGGACATCCTGCGCTGGCTGTTCACGGACGACGAGAGCCTGCCCGGAACCCCGATCGCGGCCATCCGCGCGGGCCGCCACCGCGAGATCAAGCGCCGCGCGCAGGCCATGGCCTTCTGATCTGCGCCTCCGGCGCCCGTGCGTGGTAAGTGGTGCTCCAGCACCACTTACCACTCACGAGCGCCGAAGGCGCCGAACGGCGACGGCGCGGGCCAGGCCGGGGAGGGCGACCGCCGCGCGGCGCCCGGTGCCGACGCGCACCCGGCGGTACAGGACGTCGTAGTCCGCGGCGACGATCTCGTCCAGGATGCCGCCGTAGAGGGTGAAGGCGGTGCGCACGCAGTCCCGGGACTCGGGGGCCAGCATCGGGATCCCGGGCGCCGCCCGACGGTAGATCGCCCGGGTGCGCGCCACGAGGTGGGCCAGCGCCCGGCGGACGCGGGGATCGACCCTGCGGCGGGTGCGGCACCACACCAGCAGGTCCCGGTCCACGCCGAAGGCGCCCAGCTCGTCCTGCGGCAGATAGACCCGGCCGCGGTCGAGGTCCTCGCCGACATCCCGGAGGAAGTTGGTGAGCTGGAACGCCCGGCCGAGCGCGGCGGCGGGCTCGGCGGCCTCCGGCGAGACCGTGCCCAGCACCGGCAGCACCTGCAGCCCGATCACCGCGGCCGAGCCGAACATGTACTCGTCGAGCTCGGCCATCGTGGCGTAGGAGGTGACGTGGGTGTCCTGCCGCATCGAGGTGAGGAACGGCGCGAACAGCCGCCGGTCGATCCCGTAGCGGGACACCGTGTCGGCGACCGCGGTGATCACCGGGACCTCCGACGGGCCGCCCTCGAACGCCGCCACCAGCGCCAGCCCCAGCTCGTCGAGCCCCGCGGCCGGATCGACGGCGCCGAGGGTGTCCACGATGTCGTCCGCGTACCGCGCGAAGCCGTACAACGCGTGGATCGCGGGTCTGCGGTCGGGGGTGAGCAGCCGGGTGGCGAGGAAGTACGTGCGCCCGTGGGCGGCGTTGAGGTCGCGACAGGCCCGGTAGGCCCGCTGCAGCGCGGGATCGGTGATCCCGGCCGCGACGAGCTCAGGCGGCACGTGCCGGAACCGGTTTCCGCCGGGCGGTGCGGCTGAGGCCGAGCGGGTCCGGCCGCAGCAGCGAGCGCGCGGCCAGCGCCGCGAGCAGGGCGCAGACGATCAGGAACGGCCAGTTGTAGAGGGCCGTCTCGCCGCTCGGGTAGTAGGCGACCATCAGGAACAGCGAGCCGAAGACCAGCCACTGCAGGCCGCGGGCGCTCCACGGGACCATCGCCAGGATCGCCAGGCCCCAGCTCAGGTACCAGGGCAGCGTGGCGGGGGACAGCAGCGCGACGGCGAGCAGCGCGATCCCGGCCCGGCGCACCGCGTCCGGACCGCCCTCGCGGGCCTTCCACCAGTTCCACGCGATGATCGCGACCATCACGATCCCGCCGATCACCCGCAGCACGTTGATGTAGGGCTGGGGAGAGGACGTGACCACGCCGGCCAGCGCGGTGTGCAGGAGCTGCGCGATCCCGGTGGGGATCGACAGCCAGTTGACGATCATCGACGGCGCGCTCAGCGCCGGCAGCCAGCCCAGCCCGACCTGGGCGGCCAGCGAGCAGGCGGTGAAGACCGCGAGGAACACGGCGACGCCCGCCGAGCCGGCGCGCACCAGCCGTCTGAACCACGGCCCCTCGAGGTGCCCGACCCAGATCAGCACGATGAACGGCAGCGCGACACCGGCGGAGGCCTTGGTCGCCATCGCGAGCGTGACCAGCGCGACCGCCAGGACGTGCCTGCGGTTCAGAGCGGCCAGGCAGCCGACCGACAGCAGCCCGACGAGCAGCAGGTCGTTGTGCGCGCCGCCGACCAGGTGGATGACCATGACCGGGTTGGCGATCACCACCCACAGCGCGACGGACGGCCGCCCGCCCAGCCTGCGGGTGAGCTCCGGCATGGTCCAGATCAGCAGGGCCAGCCCGATGCACATGATCAGGCGGGTCCCGATGATCCCGACGATCATGTTCGAGCCCAGCTGGATGGTGACCCACGCCCACGCCTTGGCGACCAGGATGAACAGCGGGCCGTACGGCGCCGGGGTGTCCTGCCAGAAGTAGTGCACGTTGTCGGTGAACACACCCGGCATGGCCTCGGGGCCGACCGCGTACGGGTCGAACCCGAACAGCGGCAGTGCGCCCTGGGCGAGGTAGCTGTACGGGTCCCGGGTGAAAAGCGGCGGCGAGACGAGCATCGGCAGCATCCACAGCACGGCCGTGCTGAGCACCGCCCGCCCGCCGACCCGCCGGGCCAGCACCTCGCGGCCCAGCTTCACCCAGGCCCACGCCATGAGCACCACGCCCAGGTACATCAGCGCGGTGGCCAGCTCCCGGCCGTGCCCGTACCGCCAGAACCCCAGCGCGGAGTTCGTGAGGATCGGGTCGTGGATGAGCGTGCCGCCGCCGCCCGTGCCGCCGACCAGCAGCAGGACGCTCGCCCCGAAGCCCAGCCACAGCGGGCCGGGAGGCGGGTTGCCGAGCCGGGCGCGCAGGCCGGGTCGCCCTGCCGTTGTCGGATCCGCCGGAGCGGAGAGGACGGGGGCGTCTGCGGGCTCCGGGAGGGTCGTCTCCGACCCTGCTGCCGGGCGGGTGGGCTGCGCGGTCATCTCGCCGGTCATGGTGCCACGGGGGGCCGACGGCCTCGCCCGCAGCCCCGACCGGTCACGATCCGGTGACGCGCTGTGCCGCCAGCCGTCCGGACAGCACGACGGGCGGGATCCCGACCCCCGGTGTGGTCCCGCAGCCCGCGAGCACCACGTTCGCCCGTCTGCGGGGCAGGTTGCGCGGCCGGAACGGCCCCGTCTGGGCGAACGTGTGCGCCGCCGAGAAGGGGGTGCCCGCGGCCAGCCCCTGCGCCGCCCAGTCCGCGGGCGTGACCAGCTCCACCGCTTCCGGCTCGACGTCGATCCCGCGGGCGGCGAGCGTGCCGAGCAGCTCGTCGAGATAGGCCGGGCCCAGCCGCGGCCAGTCGAGCGGCCCGGTGTCGAGGTTGGGGCAGGGGGCCAGCAGGAACAGCAGGTCGCGGCCGGGCGGGGCGAGGGACGGGTCGGTCGCCGTCGGCCGGGTGAGCAGCAGCGACGGGTCGCTCATCAGCCTGCCCCCGTCGATGATCTCGGCGAAGGTCCGCTCCCACGCCGCCCCGAACGAGATCGTGTGGTGCGCGAGGTCCGCCCCCTCGAACCGCACCGGACCCCGCACGGCGAGGTGCGCGACGACCGCGCTCGGCGCCCACCGCAGCGGCACCGGCCGCCGGGGTGCGCCGCCGAGCAGCCGGTAGGCCTCGGGGAGGTCGGTGGTGAGGACGACCGCGTCGCAGGGTTGGACCTCGGTCGTGCGGCGGTCGTCGGAGCCGCCCTGGTCGGCCGCCGTGTGCCGGACCCCGTCGACACGACCGTTCGACCAGGTCAGGCCGGTGACGCGGCGGCCGCGCAGGAACTCGGCGCCCGCGTCGACGGCCGCCGCGGCGAGCGCGTCCGGCACCGCGCGCATGCCGCCGCGCGGGAAGTACACCCCCGCGATGGTGTCCATGTAGGCGATCACGCCGTACGCGCCGAGCGCCTTCGCGGGCGAGACGCCCGCGTACAGCGCCTGGAACGAGAAGATCCGCCGGAGCCGCTCGTCGGGCAGGAACCGGTCGATCCGCGGGCCGAGCCTGCCGAACCCGCCGAGCCGGGCCAGCCGCAGCAGGTCGGGCCCGAGCAGCGAGAGCGGCGAGTCCAGGTTCGCCCCGATGAACGTGTCGATCTCGGTGCGGTAGAGCTCGGTCAGCCACCGGCGCAGGTCGCGGTAGCCGCCCGCGGCCTCGGGGCCGCAGACCTTCCGGACCTCGGCCTCCATCGAGTCGGCGTCGGCGTGGACGTCGATCGTGGAGCCGTCCGCGAAGGCCGCCCGGTACGCCGGGTCGAGCCGGACCAGGTCCAGGCGCGCCGCGAGGGAGTCACCGACCGCCCGGAACGCCTCGTCGAGCAGCTCCGGCATGGTCAGCACGGTGGGGCCGGTGTCGACCCGGTAGCCGCCCGGCAGGTCGAGGCGCCCCATCCGGCCGCCCGGGTCGGCCTCGCGTTCGACGATCGTCACCCGACGGCCCGCGCCGAGCAGGTGCAGCGCCGCGGTCAGCCCGGCCAGGCCCGCGCCCACCACGACGACGTGGTCGGTCGGTCCCTCGACCGTCCTCACCGGTGGCGGCGGGTGGCGCGGACGGCGAGCTCCTGCAGGGTCGTCGCGGCGGGCTCGGCGATCTCGGCGGTGGTCAGCGCGTCGAGCGCGGCCCCGGTCAGCGCGGCGATCCGCTGCTCGACGGCCTGCACGGCGCCGAGCTGCAGGAACAGCTCCCGCAGCCGCTCGACCCGCTCGGGGGACAGATCGGGGTCCCCGAGCGCGTCGGTGATCTCGGTCGCGGCCGGTCCCGCCTTCTCCAACGCCAGCGCGACGAGCAGGGTCCGCTTACCCTCGCGCAGGTCGTCCCCCGCGGGTTTGCCGGTGACGGCGGGGTCGCCGTAGACGCCGAGCAGGTCGTCCCGAAGCTGGAACGCCACGCCGATGTCCGCCCCGAAGCGGCGGTAGGCCGCGACGATCGACTCGTCCGCGCCCGCCAGCAGGGCACCGAGCTGCAGCGGCCGCTCCACGGTGTACGCCGCCGTCTTGAACCGGTCGATGCGCAACGCGGCGGCGGGGGAGGAGTCCCCGACCGCCTGGGTGTGCACGTCGAGGAACTGGCCGCCGAGCACGTCGGTGCGCATGCCGCGCCAGGCCTCGTGGCCGCGGTCGAGCACCTCGGCGGGCAGGCCGGACTCTCGGTACAGGTCGTCCGCCCAGGTCAGGGCCAGGTCGCCGAGCAGGATGGCGGCGGCGGCGCCGAACCGGGCGGGCGGGCCGCACCAGCCGCCGTCCGCGTGCCTGCCCGCGAACTCGACGTGCACGGTCGGCTTGCCGCGCCGGGTGGCGGAGGCGTCGATCAGGTCGTCGTGCACGAGGGCCGAGGCCTGGATCAGCTCCAGGGCGGAGAGGGCGCGCAACACCCCGTCCGCGTCGGGGCCCTCGGGGTCACCACCCGCGCCGCGCCAGCCCCACCAGGCGAAGGTGGGCCGCAGCCGCTTGCCCCCGCCGAGCACGAAACGGGTCAGCGCGTCGACGGCGTCGGCGAACACCGGGCCGATCGCCGCGGCGTCCTCCCGGCGGTGGGCGAGGTAGCGGGCGAGCTCGCGCTCGACACTCTCGCGCAGCTCGACGGAACCCTCCGGCTCGGTCTCCGGCAGGACGTGCGTCGGGGGATGAACCACACCGCGAGCCTATCGGCGGGATCCGGATGCGGCTCGGCGCTACTCTTTCCGTGTGACCACGCGAACCGCGCAGCCGCGCACCTCCGTGATCGATCGGATCGGCGCCCGCGAGTCCACGGGCCCCGTCTTCTCGGTCGAGTTCTTCCCGCCCAAGGACGCCCGGGGCGAGGCCGAGCTGTGGCGGGCGATCCGCAGGCTCGAGCCCCTCGACCCGGCGTTCGTGTCGGTCACCTACGGGGCGGGCGGCTCCAGCCGGGACCGGACGATCCGCACCACGGCCCGCATCGCGTCGGACACCACGCTGGTGCCGATGGCGCACCTCACGGCCGTCTCCCATTCGCGCGCCGAGCTGCGGCACGTGATCGGCTCGTACGCCGCCGCGGGGATCAGCAACGTCCTGGCGGTCCGGGGCGACCCGCCCGGCGACCCGCTCGGGGAGTGGACCGCGCACCCCGAGGGCCTGACCTACGCCGACGAGCTCGTCCGGCTCGTGCGCGAGTCGGGATCGTTCTGCGTGGGCGTGGCGGCGTTCCCGTACGGGCACCCGCGCTCGGCGGACCTCGACGCGGACCTCGCCCGGCTGCTGGTCAAGATCCGGGCAGGCGCCGACTTCGCGATCAGCCAGCTGTTCTGGGAGCCGACGGGCTTCCTGCGGCTGCGGGACCGGCTCGCGGCCGCGGGCTGCGACGCGCCGCTGATCCCCGGGATCATGCCGCTGCTGTCGGCCAAGACCATGGCGAAGGGACCCGAGCTCTCCGGCGCCCCGCTGCCCGCGGGGCTGGCCGAGCGGATGGCGCCCTACGCGGACGACCCCGCCGGGTTCCGCGCCGCCGGGCTCGACCTGACCACCGAGCTGTGCCAGACCCTGCTCGCCGAGGGCGTGCGGGGGCTGCACTTCTACACGATGAACCGGTCCCCGGCCACGGCCGACCTGGTGGGGCGCCTGGGTCTCGGGCGGACCGCGGTCAGCGCCTGACCGGCGGGTTCCGGGTCCGGCGGGCCAGCACGACCACGCCGACGACCGCCAGCGCGACCACCACGGCCAGCCCCACGGTCCAGGCGGCGACCGACGGGGCCTGCGGGTCGGCGTAGGCCACCACGGCGTTGACGTCCCCGACCTCGCCGGGGGTGAACGTCCAGCTCACGGTGCCCGCCTCGGAGTCCCCGTTGGTGTCCAGGACCTCGCCGGGGAAGCTGACCTTCAGCTGGAAGTCCGCCCGGTCGACCGGCACGGTGGTCAGGTCGGCGGCGCCCTCGAGCACGATCCGGTCGCCCGCCCGGCGCAGGGTGATGTGCGTCCGGTCGCCTGCCCCGGCGACGACCCCGGTGAGCTCGGAGACCTGGGCGAAGCTCAAGCCGCTGAAGCGCAGGACCGAGCCGGTGTAGCCGTCCTGCGCGTACTGCGAGACGTCCACGTCGAGGGACGGCGGGATCGTCAGCTCGGGGCCCTTGTCGCCGGGCAGGGCGACCACGATCTCCCCGGCCACGGTGTCGTCGGGCTGCACGGCGAGCGCGGCCTGCACCCGGGCGCACCCGCCGAGCACCACGACGGCCGTGACCATCAGCAGCAGGATC
Source organism: Pseudonocardia oroxyli (assembly GCF_900102195.1). Classification (GTDB taxonomy): domain Bacteria; phylum Actinomycetota; class Actinomycetes; order Mycobacteriales; family Pseudonocardiaceae; genus Pseudonocardia; species Pseudonocardia oroxyli. Next base: position 435,913 of record NZ_FNBE01000001.1, on the reverse strand, counting down.
GCGACGGCGCGGCGGTAGGGCGAGCGAGGCACGGGCTCATCGTGCCAGGCGGGGGCGGGCGGGTCGGGGACGTGGGGGCTGTGTCGGCGTCCTTGTCGGCGTCCTTGTCGGCGTCCTTCGCCCCGTCCGGGTCCGGTCAGGCCCGGGTCGGCCCCGGGTCGGCCCCGGGTCGGCCCCGGGTCAGCTCCGGGTCGGCGGCGGGTCCAGTGGCAGGGTGCGGCCGAGGACCGCGAAGGGGCGGCCGTCGCCGGTGAAGCGGTGGTCGCGGAGCACGTCCTCGAAGCCGAGCCGCCGGTAGAGCCGCCAGGCGCGGCCGGGTGGGCGGGGGGCGTGCTCGGGTGTGGAGAGCAGGACGCGCTCGTGGCGGACGCCGTCGAGCAGCGCCCGCAGCATGCCCTCGCCGAGGCGGGAGCCCTGCGCGTCCGGCCGCACGTGGAGCTCGGTGAGCTCGAAGTAGTCCCGCAGCCAGTCCGGCTGGCCGGGGTCGCGGGACATGCCGCGCGCGGCGAGCCCGCGCCGGACCTCCTCGAACCACCACTGGCCCGGCCCGCCCGAGTAGCCGTAGGCGATGCCGATCACGTGCCCGCCGGGATCGAGCCAGCCGGTGCAGCGCCAGCCCGGCCTGCGCGAGTGCTCCATCCACAGGGTGCGGCGCTGGCGTGCGGTGCCCGGGGGGTAGCCCATGGCGGACACGTAGACGTCCAGGGCCTCGGCGAGGTGGTCCGCCAGGTCGACCGACGACAGCGGCACCAGGCGCGGACGGGCGGGTGCGGCGGTCATCGCGCCATCTCACCACGGAAGCGGGCCGGGCGCGGTCGGGACCGCCGTTTCGTCGGTGCGCGGTCGGGACGGGGCGCGCGGGCCACTCGTTCTGTCGGTGCCCGCTGGTAGACCCCCGTGCATGACACCTCGGCTTGACGGCGGCGTTCGAACGCGCTGTACTGGACGGGTCGAACAGATGTTCGATCCAGGTCGGCCCCGGGGACGGAGTGGGGGAAGCACTCCAGCCCCGGGTCGGTCTGCGGTGTCCGTACCGGTCCCCGCCCGCCCGCACGGGCGGGGTCCGGTGCCCAGATCCTGTCGGCCCCACCGGATCCCAGCCGGCGTGGCCGGCTCGAGGGGGTCGTCCCATGAGTACGTTCGCTCGGCTGTTCGGGCCGCGGGAGCCGGCGGCGGTCTCGGTCCGCTGGCTGGCGGGCGAGCCGGTGGAGTTCGAGCGCAGGCCGGCGCGTCGCGGCTCGCGGTTCCTGGTCACGGACGTCCGGGAGCGGTGGATCGAGGAGTCCCCGTGGCCGTTCCCGTCGCCGATGCCGGTGGGCGGCGACCGGATGCGGTGCTGGCGGGTCGAGGCGCGGTCGGCGGAGTCGCCCCAGGAGCCCGCGCGGGAGTTCGTGCTGCGGATGCGCGCGGGCCCCGGGGTGTGGGACCTGGTCCGGGTGCCGGACCCGGAGTGAACGAGACGAGCGAGACGAGTGGGATGGAGGAGCAGCGATGACGGTCACGATGGAACGGGCGCCCGGCGCCCCGGTGTCGAAGGCGGCCCTGGCCCTGTTGCGGCAGGCCGCGGAGTGCCTGGCGGACGGACAGCGGTCCCCGGAGCCGCTCCTCCGCTACCCCGCCGCGTACCTGGCGGCCCTGCGCGCCGGTGCGGCGGTGCTGGCGGTGCGCGCCGTACCGCAGCAGCGGCGCGGCAGGCCGCGCAGCGTGTGGCAGGTGCTGGCCGAGGTGGCACCCGAGCTGGGGGAGTGGGCGGCGTTCTTCGCGGCCTGCTCGGACACCCGGGCGGCGGCCGAGGCCGGCATCTCGCGGCTGGTCGGCCGGCGCGAGGCGGACGATCTGCTGCGCCAGGCCGAGCAGTTCGTCGGCATCGTGCGGGAGCTGCTGATCGACCGGTAGTGCCCGCCCCGCCTCGCCCGTCTCGCGCCCGTCAGTCGGGGCTCTCGACCTCGTCGAGGTTGAAGGTCTCGATGTCCAGGACGAAACCCCGCACCCGGGTGTCGGGGTGCAGGAAGGGGTCGTGGCGCAGCTGTCGGATCCCGCGGCGGACGCTGACCACCGGGTCGTGGAAGGCGTGCGTCCGCCAGGGCGGGCGGATCCCGGTCTCCTCCGCCAGCTCCTCGGAGAACTCCTCGTCGGTGAAGGTGGCGAGCCCGCAGCCGCTGTGCTGCACGAGCAGGACGTCCCTGGTGTGCAGCTTGCGCTGGCTGATCGTCAGCGAGCGGATGACGTCGTCGGTGACCACGCCGCCCGCGTTGCGCAGCACGTGCGCCTCGCCCAGCGCCATGCCGAACAGCGCGAACACGTCGATGCGCGAGTCCATGCAGGTCACGATGGCGATCTTCAGCGACGGGGGGACCGCGAGTCCCTCGGCGTTGGCCGCGGCGAGATGGCCGCCGCCCGCCTCGTAGCGGCGCAGCAGCTCCTCGTTGCCCCCCTCGGGGCCCAGCTCAGTGCTCATCCGGGCAATGAACCACTGATCGGCCCCGAAGGCATCACCGCCGCCTGAGACGCCGGCCACGGCGGACGGTCCTGATAGCCTCCGGCCGACCAGCGACCAGGACGTACGGAGACGATGGCGGAGAACGACCCGGTGTCGGAGACGGAAGTCGGTGCACCCCACGCGGGGACGGACGTCCCCCGGGTCACGGTCGCGCCGTTGTACCGGGTCAAGGCCGAGTTCTTCAAGACCCTGGGGCACCCGGTGCGCATCCGGGTCCTGGAGCTGCTGAGCCTGCGCGACCACGCGGTGGCCGAGATGCTCAAGGTGATCGACACCGAGCCGGCCAGTCTGTCGCAGCAGCTGGCGGTCCTGCGGCGTTCGGGTCTGGTGCGGGCCAACCGTGAGGGCTCCACCGTCGTCTACTCGCTCGCCCATCCGCAGGTCGAGCAGCTGCTCGACGTGGCCCGGTCGATCCTGACCGGCGTGCTGGCGGGGCAGGTCGAGCTGCTCGACGACCTACGTGGTCGCCCGCCGGTGGCCGACGGAGTGCGGGCGACCGAGGGCTGACGCGCGAGTCCGCCGCTCAGTGTCGTCGGGCGCTCCGTGACCCGGTCGGCTTGCCTCAGTTTGCAGTTATTTGCATATACTAAACCGGTTGAGGGGGGTGCCGGTGAGTCGATGCGAGGACCTGAGCCTCGTGGTCCTGACCGATCACGAGGGGGGTTCGCCGCCGGACCTGGGCATCGGGACGACAGGCTCGACCCTGTCGCTCCCCGCGGCCGAGCTGGGCAACGGAGCGGGCCTGTCCGCCTCACTGGTGGAGCGCGAGGGGGTCCTCGCCTACGTGGCGGCCGAGGGCGCCGAGGCGGACGTGGCCGCCCGCTCGCTGGCGACCCTGCTGCCCGGGCCGGTGGTCACCCGCGGGGCGGCCCGCGCGGTCGGGCTGTGCCTGGGTGCGCTGGTGCACCTCCGGAGCGTGCAGCGCGACCCGCGCTTCTCCCGCACCCTGGTCGTCGGCGCCCGGGGCGCCGGCGCGCTGGTGCCACTGCTGCTGGCCTGCGGCGTCGCGGACCTGTCCCTGTGGAACGTCGAGGACGACCGGTGGCTCCCGCTCCGAACCGCGGTCCGTGACGTCGACGTCGTCATCGACCTGATCGGTCGCGTGCGGGCGGCCGGGGTCGACCAGGACTGCGCCGTCGGCTCGGTCATCGAGGCGGACCGGTTCGATCCGGATGTCGCCCTCGCCCCGGCCCTCCTCGCCGGGCTCGCCGACGCGCGCACCTCGCTGCGCGGCGAGCCGCCCGCGCGGCTGCTGCGTGACGTCGTGGACGCCGTCCTGACCGCGGGTGTGGGGCGGGACTGGTCGGCGGCCCTGCACGATCAGCGCACCGCGGAGATCGTGCGTCGAGCGGTCCGGCAGGGTCTCGGCGGTGCCTGACGCCCCGACCGGCACCCTGCGCGGTCGGTGGCCCGGTCGACCCTGGGCGGTCGCGGGCCGGAGACTGCGCGCGCTGCTGCCGCGGCGCGGCGACTACGACCTGCGGCCGCGCACCGTGCGCGCCGATCTCGTCGCCGGTGTGACCGTCGGTGTGGTGGCGCTCCCGCTGGCCCTCGCCTTCGGGGAGAGCGCCGGGGTGGGACCCGCGGCCGGCATGGTCACGGCGGTCGTGGCGGGCGTCGTCGCCGCCGTCTTCGGCGGGTCCGGCCTGCAGGTCTCCGGTCCGACCGGGGCGATGGCGGTGGTGCTGGCCCCGATCGTCGCGGCGCACGGCGTGGGCGCGGTGGCCGTGGTCTCCGCCCTGGCCGGGCTGTTCGTGATCCTCGCCGGGGTGCTGCGGCTCGGCGGGTTGGTGTCGAACCTGCCGTGGCCGGTGGTGGAGGGGTTCACCGTCGGGATCGCCTGCGTGATCGGCCTCCAGCAGGTCCCGGCGGCGTTGGGCCTGGCCGCCGAGCCCGGTCACGGCGTCCTCCCGACGGCGTGGACCGCGCTCGGTCGGGCGTTCTCCGGGCCGGACCTCGCGCCGCTGCTCTGGTCGGTGGGCACCGTGGCGGTCGTCGCCGTGATCATGGTCGGCGCCCCGCGCCTGCGTCCCGGCCTGCCCGGCTCCCTGGTCGCGGTCGTGGTCGTCACCGTGGCCGCCGAGGTGGCCCACGCTCCGCTGCGCCGCATCGGCGTGCTGCCCCAGGGACTGCCGTCCCCGACGCTGCCCACGCTCGACCCGGCCGCCTCGTCCCCGCTGCTGGGCGCGGCGCTGGCGGTGGCCGCGCTCGCCGCGGTCGAGTCCCTGCTGTCCGCCCGGGTCGCGGCCTCGATGGCCGGCGCCCGCGGGGCCTACGACCCGGACCGGGAGCTGGTCGGCCAGGGGCTGGCCTCGGTGGCGGGCGGCCTGTTCGGCGGCATGCCGGCAACCGGGGCGATCGCCAGGACGGCGGTGAACGTCCGGTCCGGTGCCCGTACCCGGCTGGCGGCCGTGGTGCACGCCGCGGTGATCCTGGGCGTCGTCTACCTGGCGACCGGTCCCGTGTCGCGCATCCCCTCGGCCGCGTTGGCGGGCGTACTGCTGGTGACGAGCGTGCGGATGGTGTCGCTGCCGACCGTGCGGGCGGTGCTGCGCTCGGGTCCGTCGGCGGCGCTGTCCTTCGGGGTGACCGCGCTGCTCACGGTCGTGCTCGATCTCGTGCAGGCGATCGAGATCGGGCTCGTGGTGGCGGCCCTCCTGGCGCTGCGCAGCGCCCGACCGCCCGAGGCGTCCACCATGGACAGCCCGGACATCCGCAGCACCACCACCTGCGGCCGGTCCGCGACACACCGGCGCAGCACGCCGTCGCAGATCCGTTCCGCAGCGCCGAAGAAGAGGGCGCCCTGCAGGCGGAACACCGCGATCTCACCGTCCTCGGGCCGCACCGGGCCCGGGACGGCCTCGCGGTGGGCGCCGCTGTCGCGCGCGAGGCGGCGCGAGCTGGTCCTGGCGCTGGACGCGATGGGGACGACCGTGCTGTTCAAGGGGTTGCGCGCGGAGCACCGCGGGCTGCTCGGCCGGACCGGCACGCTGGAGACCGTCGACGGGGCCCACGTGGTCGACGACCTGGGCGTCGCCGTCGACCTGGCCCGCTCCCGCGTCCGCGCGGACCGCGACTCGTGACCGGGTCGGGCAGGAGCCCACCGGTGGGCACCGCCTGCCGGAAGCCGAGCGCGCACAGCCGCGCGTCGAGAGAAGGAACCCCTCAGTGATCGAGAACTCAGAACAGCGGCAGCACGCCGCGACTTCGCGGGCGGACCGGTTCGGCCCCTGGCTCGAATCGACGCCGAGCCGCGAGGTGATGGCGGCGGTCGAAGGATCGCTGCACGCCGTGGCCGATCGTCCGGTGCGGTTGGCGGAGGTCTTCTACCGGTACCTGTTCGAGATGGCCCCCGCGACGCGGGCGATGTTCGCCGACGACATGTCGGAGCAGATGCAGAAGATGACCGACACCCTGCTCGACGCGATCGCGCGGCTCGTGCGCATGGACACGGCCGAGCTCGAGATCGCGCTGTACCGGTTGGGCCAGGACCACTACGAGCGCTACGCCGTGGAGCCCGACCACTACCTGTACATCGCGCACGCGCTGACCCGGGCCGTGCGCGAGGTGGCGGGCTGGGACTACAGCAGCCGCCTCAGCTCCAGCTGGATCTCCCTGTGCCAGTGGGTCACCGGCCACATGATCCGGGGCGCTCGAGCGGCCATCGCCGCCGAACGGCCGCACCCGCAGCCGCTCGCGGCGATCCCGAGCCCCCGCCCGTCGCCCCGCCACGACCAGCGGGTCCCGCGACGCGCGCGGCGCCTCTCCGGAGCCTGACCCGCGCGATCGCCTCGACCGCGCCGGGTGCGCCCGCTCGAGGGCGACATGACGTCGGAGCCGCCCCCCGGGGGCGGCTCCCGCCCTCCCCTGCACGACAGCCGGAAGGACAGCTGTGACCACGGCCGCTCATCTCACCCCGGCCGGACGATGCGCGCGCCCCGCCGCGCCGCGCACCGTCCCGCCCCCGCGCCGCCCCGAGCCCACGGCGGGCGTCGACCCCGCCGCGGCCCGCGAGTTCCTCGAACAGTTCCATGCGGAGACCCGAGCGGGACACGGTCTGCACGCCCGGGTCGACCAGGTGCTCGCCGAGATCGACGCCACCGGCACCTACCGCCACACCGGCGACGAGCTCGGCTTCGGCGCCCGGGTGGCGTGGCGGAACTCGGCCCGCTGCATCGGGCGGCTCTACTGGAACGGGCTGCACGTCCGGGACCGCAGGACGGTGACCGGGGCGCGCGAGATCGCCGAGGAGTGCGTCGCCCACCTGCGCGACTGCACGCGCGGTGGCCGGATCCGCTCGACCATCACCGTCTTCGCGCCCGACGGTCCCGACCGCCGCGGCCCCCGCATCCACAACGAGCAGCTGATCCGCTACGCGGGTCACCGCCGGCCCGACGGGAGCGTGTGGGGGGATCCGCGCGGTGTCGCGATGACCGACGAGGCCGTCGGCCTCGGCTGGGTGCCACCGGCCGAGCGGGGGCGCTTCGACGTGCTGCCCCTGGTCGTCACCGACGGCCAGGGCGAACGGGTCGTGCACCCGCTGCCGTCCGACGCCGTGCTCGAGGTGCCGCTGCACCACCCGGAGCACGCCTGGTTCGGTGATCTCGGCCTGCGCTGGCACGCCGTGCCCGCGATCAGCGACATGACCTTGGTGATCGGGGGCGTCCGCTACCCGGCGGCGCCCTTCAACGGCTACTACATGGGGACCGAGATCGGCGCCCGCAACCTCGCCGACGTCGACCGCTACGACCAGCTGCCCGTCGTCGCCCGCGGCCTGGGGCTGGACACGTCCTCGGACCGCACGCTGTGGAAGGACCGGGCCCTCGTGGAGCTCGTCCGCGCCGTCCACCACTCCTTCGACGAGGCGGGGGTGAGCCTGGCGGACCACCACGGCGAGTCGGAGCGCTTCCTCCTCCACGTGGCCCGGGAGGAACGGGCGGGCCGCACGTGTCCCGCGGACTGGAGCTGGATCGTGCCCCCGATGTCGGGGAGCACCACCCGGGTGTTCCACCGCTACTACGCCGAGCCCGACCCGACCTCGCAGCCCGCCTTCCTGCCCCGCGCGTCCTGGACGGGGCACTAGGACGTGTCTCCCAATCCGCCGCCGTCGCTCCCGGCGCCCACGCCGCCGCCGGCGGCGTTGCCGGACCGCCCGAATACGCCCGGTATGAGGGCGGCCCGGCTGCCTTGCCGGCGGCGACGTGGATCACCGGGCCCGGCGGTGGCGGATTGGGAGACACGCCCTAGGTGCGCGAGCGGGACCGGAGCAGCCGACCGAGCAGTGCGGTGAACACCGCCGACACCTCGCGGGCGCCGGGGGTGTCCCAGCGCTGGATCGGCAGGCAGGCGCCCTGGGCCTGCTGTACCGCCGAGCGGTCGGGCAGCACACCGGAGAACACCAGCGGGCCGAACAGCTCACGGAGCTCGGCGATGCGGTAGTCGTGCTCGGCGTTGCGCGGGCGGACCCGGTTCACCAGCACGCCGAGCGGCTGCAGCGCCTCGTTGCCCCGCTCCCGCTCGGCCTGCACGGCGTCGAAGGCGCGCTGTACCCCGGAGACGGCGAACATCGTGGGGTCGGTGACCAGCAGGGCGCGGTCCGCGGCCGCCAGCGCGCCACGGGTCAGCTGACCCAGCGAGGGCGGGCAGTCGATGATCACCAGCTGGTAGGGGTCGCCGGGGGTCTTCTCGGTGCGGCCCAGGCTCGACCCCAGCTCCGGGTCGTCCAGCCTGGACAGTGCCCGGCGCAGCCGCTCGAGCTGCTTCGTGGTCGGGTCGGGATGGTTGTGCCGCTCGTTCTGCTCGGCGCCGACCAGCACGTCGAGGCCCTCGCCCCACGCGCTCGGGGCGATCGCCCGGCGCAGCGCCGAGCGGCTGGGCTCGTCCAGCACGTCCGCGATGGTGCCGGTGGTGGGTTCCACGTCGAGCGCGATCGTGGCGTTGGCCTGCGGGTCCAGATCGACCAGCAGCGTCGGGATGCCGTGCGCCAGCGCGGCGCCGGCGAGACCGAGCGCGACGGTGGTCTTCCCGACCCCGCCCTTCAGACTCAACACGGCGACGACCTGCACGGCGATCAACCTACCGTCTCGCCCCGCCGGCCCGGTCCCCTACGCTCGCGGTGTGAGTGCGGCGGCGGGGGAGACCCTCGGGACGGTCAGTGGGGCCGCGGTCCGCCGCGTCCTCGACGCGGAGGTCGCCCGCGCCAGGGCCGCGCGCCCCGGCGTCCCACCCCGGGTGGTGGACGCGGGCGGGGGCAGCGGGTCGTGGGCCGTGCCGCTGGCGGTGGCCGGGTGCGCGGTCACGGTCGTCGACGTGAGCCCCAACGCCCTCGCCGCGCTCGAGCGCCGCGCCCGCGAGGCGGGGGTCGACGCGCTCGTCACGCCCGTCCAGGGCGATGCGGACCAGCTGCTCGAGGTGGTCGGCGAGGCGGGTGCGGACCTCGTGCTCGGGCACGGGCTGCTCGAGCTGGTCGACGACCCGGCGCGCGCGACCGCCGCCCTGGCCGCCGTCGCCGCGCCCGGCGCCGCGGTCTCGGTGCTCACCACCAGCAGGCACGCCGCCGTGCTGTGGCACGTCCTCGCGGGCAGGCTCGACGAGGCCCGCGCGGTGCTCACCGACCCCGACGGTCGCCACGGCCCGGGGGACGTGCTGCGCCGCCGGCTCGACGGCACCGCCCTGCGCGCGTTGCTCGAGGGCACCGGCAGGCTCCGCGTCGAGCTCGTGCAGGGGGACGGCGTGCTGGAGGCCTGGCTGCCCCACACGGTCCGCGAGGGCGGCCCCGCGGCCGTCCGCAGCGTCGCCGAGCTGGAGGAGCTGACCGCGGGCGTCCCGGCGCTGCGGGAGGTCGCGGCGCGCCTGCACGTGCTCGCCAGGGTCGTTGCAGACTGAGGGCGGAGTGACATCGATCACCTTTCGACCGTTTCACGGCGGCCGTTCGGAGATCCGTTCGTCCGGGATGTGACCTCCGGGTAGTGAGGCGGGCCTCCACCTCGTATCCTCTCCCTCAGAGGCCCTTCCTGGGCGCTCGTCCCACCGCCCCAGCACCCGGGTGGCGGGGCACCCGTGACCCGTTGTGCCGGAGGACGTCATGCCCCTCTCCGAGCACGAGCAGCGCCTGCTCGAACAGATCGAGCGTGCTCTCTACGCCGAGGACCCCAAGTTCGCCTCTACCGTGCGTGGCTCCAAGCTGCGCAGACCGAGCCGCCGTCGGCGGCTCCAGGGCATCGCGCTGTTCGCGGTGGGTCTGGTGCTGCTGGTCGTCGGAGTGGCCGTGGCGCCGCTGCGCGATCTCGTGGGCGCCATACCCGTCGTGAGCGTGGTGGGTTTCGTCGCCATGCTCGCCGGGACCATGCTGGCCATCAGTGCCCGCGGTGCGGGCAAGGGCGGCGACCCGTCGGGTGAGAAGCAGGCCGAGCCGGACCGCAACCGGTTCACCGGGCGCATGGAGGAACGCTTCCGTCGCCGCTTCGAGCAGGAGTGACCTGACCGGGAGAACGTGACGAGCCGCGGCCCAGTGCCGCGGCTCGCTCCTTTCTCCGGGCTCTCACGCCACCGGGGTACGGCTCCGGCGCAGAGCCGCGACCAGCGAGCGGGGCAGCAGCCGCGCCGTCCAGGAGCGGCGGCCCGAGCGCGCGACGGCGCCCAGCACGTCGTCGAGCGGGCGGGCCAACGCCCCGCGGGCCGGTGGTTCCTCGCCGTACCACTCGGCCTCGACCAGGAGGACGACCTCGCGCAACGAGTCCTGCGTGCGCTCGTCGAGATCGTGGCGGCGCACGAGGTCGCGGGCCCCGCTGCGCACGGTGTCCCCGGGTTCGGGGGCGCCGCCGTGGTCCTGCGAGGTCGCGAGCAGCTCGTCCCAGGCGGCCCGACCCGCGCCGGGGCCGCCCGCGGCCGCCGCGCCGACCCGCCTGCCCCGCAGGGTCCGGCGCACCACGAACGGCGCCGCGAGCAGGCCCGCGACCAGCACCACGAGCAGGGGGACCGCCACGGGGAACCCGCCGTCCTCGGCGACCGGGGTGGGCTGCGGGACGTCCTGGGGGGCCTCGACCTGCGGCGCCTCGGGCGCCGGGGGCACCTCCTGGGAGGGGACCTCGTCGGCCGGGACGGGCGGCGCCGCCTGGCCGGGACCCTCGCCGCCGACCGCCTCCTGCACGTACGGCGGCACCACGGTGCGGCCGTCGGTGAGCGGGGTCGGGTCGAAGGTCGTCCAGCCGTAGCCGGGGAACCAGGCCTCGACCCACGCGTGGGCGTCCCGGGTGGAGACCGACCGGTAGCCGGCTCCCTCGGTGCCCGCGGTGAACCCGACCGCCACCCGGGCCGGCACGCCCTGGGTCCGCAGCATGATCGCCATGGCGGAGGCGTACTGCTCGCAGTAGCCCGCCCGCCCGACGGTCAGGAACTCGACGAGCGCGTCGTCGCCGCTGCCGGGCGCGGTCTCCAGGCTGTAGCGGAAGGTCGACTGCGGACCCGTGAAGTACTCGACCAGCGCGACGGCCTTGTCGAAGTCCGTCCCGGCGCCGCGCGTCGCGTCCGCCGCGATCTGCGCGACCCGCGGGTCGACACCGGTCGTGTCGCGGTAGACGGGATCGACCCGCACCGCGCCGGACGCCCGGCGCAGCTGGTCCGCCGTCGGCGTCGGCAGCACCCCGGTCTGCTGCCAGGTCGACTCCTCGCGGGGGCGCTGGCTGTAGGCGATGCCGCTGGACTGGTCGTAGGCCCACCGCTCGGCCTCGACGCCGCTCACCGAGTCCGGCTGCCCGTACACCGGCAGCCAGTAGTCGCGAAACCCGACGTTCTCGACCGTGACCTGCAGCGGGTCGCCCGCGGGCGCGTCCGGGGTCAGCGGGCCCGCGAGCGGGACGCCCGGCCGCGGGGTCGCCGCCGACCAGCCCCGCGCCGGGTCGTAGGTGGACAGGGTCAGGGCGCGCAGGTAGGTCGGGCGCGGCAGCCCGGTCGTCCGGAACAGCTCGACGGGGTCGTTCTGGGTGAGCTGCCCCCGCAGCGAGGTGAAGGGGTTGAGCCCGATCGCCCCGCCGCCGCTCCCGCCGCTCCCGCCCGTGGCGAAGCGGCCCTCGGTGCCGACGAGGGTGGCCGCGCCGCCGAGCGCCAGGCCCAGCACCGCCGCCACCGCGACCACGACGACACCCCCGGTGACCAGCGCGGACCCGCGCCGGAACGCCCCGTCCCTGGCGACGAGCAGCAGCCCGTACCCCGCCGCGGCCAGCGCGACGGTCCACCAGGGCAGCAGCTCGGCGGACAACGCGGCGGGCACGGCGACGACGCAGAGCAGCGGGACCCCGCCGGCCGCGGGCGCGTCCGCGGACACCGAGATCGCGTGCACCGCCACCGCCAGCACGCCGAAGGCGGCGGTGATCAGGAACAGCATCCCGGGCGTCGGCACGACGGGCGCGATGCCGGAGTCGATCTGCCCGCCCGCCTCGCGGAGATGGTCCCCGAAGGCCGCGAACGTGCCCGGCCCGGGCAGCAGCCCCTCGCCGAACAGCGCCGACACTGCGACCAGCAACCCCGCGAGCTGCGCGAACGCGACCACCGCGCCCGGCAGGCGCTGCAGCGCGATCCCGAGCGAGACGACGACCGCCACCGCGATGGCCGCGTCCGCGATCCACTGCCCTCCCTGCACGACCGCGACCATGCAGGACCCCGCGAGCAGCACGGCGACCCCGCCCGCCAGCGCTGAGACCCACCGGATCCGCGGCGCGCGAGCCGGCTGCGGGGGCGCGGGCCGCTGCAGCGTGGACGTGCTCATCGCCGCGCCCCGTGATCAACAGGGGGTGAGGGTTGGCGGCGCGGGATGCCCTGAGCGCCTGTTGATCTCCAGCTCGCAAGATCACCAGGGGCTGAGGGCGGAATCCGCCGGGCACTCCGACCCTGAGCGCCTGATGATCTCCACTCGTCAAGGTCAACAGGTGCTGAGGGTTCGATGGTGCGCCGGCGCGAGCCGTGAGCGCCTGATGATCTCCACCGGCCGTGGTCAGCAGGGGGTGAGGGCTCGTGTCCGAGCGGCCGGCTCATCGCGCCCCCACCGGAGCGCCCGCGACGAGGGCGGACCAGGCCTCGGCGGGGGTGGTCCGCGCCGTCGCGACCGTGACGTGCCAGCCCGCGCGGCGCAGGACCTCGGCGGCGGCGGGCTCGGAGGCCGGCGCACCCGCCCAGGTCGGGGTGTCGAGCAGGATCGCGTAGCCGCCGCCGGGGTGGCGGGCGGCGAGGGCGCCCGCGTCCTCCGGGGTCAGGGCGCCGAGGACCGCGACGACGTCTCGGCCCGGGGCCGTGGGCGGACCGGAGAGGTCGGGGCGGGCGACCGGGCGCAGGACGGCGAGGGCGTCGAGCAGCGGGTCGAGGCCGGCTCCGCCCGCGGACGAGGCCGGGTCGGCGAGCGGCACGCCGTCCTCGGTCACGATCTTCAGGGGTTCGCCGCGCCGGATCAGGTGCGCGGCGATGCTGGCGACGAGCGTGACGGCGTACTCCAGGCTGGCGCCGGTGCCGTGCCCGCGGTGGGCGTGGTCGCGGCGGTCGAGCAGCAGCGAGACGCCGGCGTGCCACGGCCGCTCCTCGAGCCGGACCATCAGCTCGTCGTGCCGCGCGGTGCTGCGCCAGTGCACCCGGCGCAGCTCGTCGCCCTGCCGGTAGGTGCGGACCATGACGTCCGGGCTGCCCTGGCCCTGCTGTGCCGCCGCGCCCGGGATGCCCTCGCCGCTGCCCAGCGCGCGCGGCGCCCCGCGCAGCGGCACGACCTGCGGCACGACCAGCAGCCGGTCCGCCGGGATCATCTCGCGGGTGAACTCGGCGAGCCCGAGCGCGCCGACCGCGCGCCCGGCCAGCGGCCCGATGCGGTGGGCGCCGCGCAACGGCGGGACCAGCGGGTAGGTGACCCGCGCGCCGCGGGAGCCGATCCGGTGCACGGTGAAGCGCGGGGGAGTGGCGGGAACGGGACCGGCGGCGTCCGGCACGGTGTCGGCCAGCCGCAGCGCGCCGAACACCGGCCCGCCGCTCAGGTCCAGGGCGACCTGGGCGGACCCGCCCGCGGACACCCGCTCCGGCGCCAGGGTGCGGGTGACCTGCACCGCGCGGCGGGTGCGGATCGCCAGCAGCAGCGAGACCACGGGCAGCAGGCAGACGAACAGCCCGATCCGCAGCAGGTCCCGCTCGTCGAGCACGAGGGCGCACACGGCCGTCGCGATCCCGCCGGCGAGGAGGCTGCGCCCGCGGACGGTCAGCCCGATGCGCTTCACGCGCGGGCGGGCGCGCGGACCGGGATGCGGGACAACAGCCCCCGCACGACGTCCGCCGCCGTGGTCCGTCCCTCGCCGGGCGCCAGCGACAGGCGGTGCGCGACGACCGGGACGGCGATGGCCTGCACGTCGTCCGGGACGACGTACCCCCGACCGGCCAGGGCGGCCTGCGCCCGCGCGGCCCGCACCAGGTGCAGGGTGGCGCGCGGCGAGGCGCCGAGCCGGATCTCCGGCTGCCTGCGCGTGGCGCCGATCAGGTCGACGCAGTACTGCCGCACCTCGGGGCCGACCCGCACCCGGCGGACGGCCTCGATCACACCGCGCACCATCCGGGCGTCCGCGACGGGGCGCAGCTGCTCCAGGGGATCGGCGCCGGCGTGCTCGTCGATCATGGCGAGCTCGGCGGCCGGGTCCGGGTAGCCGACGGAGATCCGCGCGGTGAAGCGGTCCCGCTGCGCCTCGGGCAGGGGATAGGTGCCGTCCATCTCCACCGGGTTCTGGGTGGCGACGACCATGAACGGGCTCGCGAGCTGGTAGGTCCCGCCGTCCACGGTGACCTGGTGCTCGGCCATGCACTCCAGCAGCGCGGACTGGGTCTTGGGCGAGGCGCGGTTGATCTCGTCCGCGATGACGACGTTCGCGAAGACGGGCCCGGGCCGGAACTCGAACTCGTTCGTCTGCCGGTTGTAGACGCTCATCCCGGTGATGTCGCCGGGCAGCAGGTCGGGGGTGAACTGGACCCGGCTGACCGACGCGTCGAGCGAGCGGGCCAGGGCCTTGGCCAGGGACGTCTTCCCGACGCCGGGCACGTCCTCCACCAGCAGGTGGCCCTCGGCGAGCAGGGTCACTAGCGCCAGCCGGACGACGTCCGGCTTGCCGACGATGATCCGCTGGACGTTCTGGGCGATCCGACCGGTGAGGTCCGCGACGGCCCCGAGCGGCGGCGGCTCGGGCAGGTCGGAACCCGCGGGGGCGCCGGGACGGCTGGTCGTGGTCAAGCCTGCTCCAGAGTCTTCGAGCGGTCTGCGGTACCGGGTGCTGCGAGACGACGGTGCCCCCCAGTGTGTCAAAACCTCGCGAGGCGCGTCCCCCGACCGGGTGTACGGCCGCCGAGCGGCCCCGCGGGCGCCCCGCACCACCGGCCCCCACCACCGCCCCGCCACCGCCCCCGCCACCGCCCCCCACGGCCACCCCCGCACCTCCCCACCCCCGTTCCCCACTTCGCCCCCCGAGGCTCCCCACCTCGCCCCACGCCGTCGGATCCGATCCGCCGACCTGGGCTTTCTCCAGAGCCCCCGCCGCGAGCCCGGATCGGGAGCCGGAAATCCCCCCCACCACCCCCCACGTCATCCGACCTGCTGAAACGTCTCCGTGTACCTCCAAAGTGGGCGCGCTTCGCCTTGCGCGTGGGGGGAAGTGGGGTACTGTGGCCCGTGTTGGAGCGAGACGGGGCTCCGAGATGAGGTGATGTGGGTGTTCCTCGGCACCTACACGCCTCGGCTGGACGACAAGGGTCGGCTCACGCTGCCGGCGAAGTTCCGAGACGAACTGCGGGGCGGGTGCATGGTCACGAAAGGGCAGGACCACTGCCTCTACGTGTTCACCCGCGAGGCCTTCACCGAGATGGCCACCAAGGTCGCCGCGGCACCGCTGACCAGCGAGTCGGCTCGCGCCTTCCAGCGGAACCTCTTCTCGGGAACCGACGAGCAGAACCCCGACGGCCAGGGTCGGATCGCGATCACCCCCGAGCTGCGCCGGTATGCGGGGCTCGCCAAGGACTGTGTGGTGATCGGCGCGTTCACGCGCGTCGAGATCTGGGACGCACAGGCCTGGCAGGCCTACCAGGAGCAGCACGAGGACGACTACGCGAAGGCGCAGGAGGAGGTTCTGCCCGGTCTCATCTGACACCGGAGAGAGGCACGATCCGTCGCCGCCTCGACCCGGTCGTCGCGTCTCCCACCCCGGCCCGACGGCCCTGGCGCACCTTCCCCGGTGCCAGGTCCGTCGGGCGGAGTGGGGGCCGCGGCGGCCGGGTGGGGGCGGCGACACACACCCGCCGGGCTGGGGAGCCGGGAGGGTGCCACCGCGGCCTGGGACGCGTGCGTCCCGGGCCGCAGGCATGACCGCTGCGTGTGCGGGCACGCAGGGGAGCACGACTCGTGGGGCGGGAGGTGAGCTGGTGGACGACGCGAACGCAGCCCACCGGCACGTCCCGGTCCTGCTGAACCGGACGCTGGAGCTGCTGGCCCCGGCGCTGGAGAACCGGCCCGCGGTCGTCGTGGACGCCACCCTGGGGCTCGGTGGCCACTCCGCGGCGCTGCTGGCCGCGCACCCGCAGCTGACCCTGGTCGGGCTCGACCGGGACCCGCAGGCCCTGGAGATGGCGGGCAGGCGGCTGACCGCCTTCGCCGACCGCACGCACCTCGTGCACGCGGTCTACGACGAGATCGCGGACGTGCTGGACGGCCTCGGGCTGCCGCGGGCCGACGGGGTGCTGTTCGACCTCGGCGTCTCCTCGCTGCAGCTGGACGCGGACGAGCGCGGCTTCTCCTACTCCCGGGACGCGGACCTCGACATGCGGATGGACCCCACCCGGGGCCCGACCGCGGCGGACGTCCTCAACACCTCCGCGCCCGGCGAGCTGGTCCGGATCCTGCGCGAGTACGGCGAGGAGCGGTTCGCCACGCGGATCGTGTCGCAGATCGTGAAGCGGCGGGAGACCCGGCCGTTCACCCGCAGCGCCGAGCTGGTGGAGCTGCTCTACGCCGCCGTGCCCGCGGCGTCCCGGCGGACCGGGGGACACCCCGCGAAGCGGACGTTCCAGGCGCTGCGGATCGAGGTCAACGGCGAGTTGGGGGCCCTGCGTCGGGCGCTGCCCGCCGCGCTCGGGTCGCTGTCGGTGGGCGGGCGGATCGTCGTCCTGTCCTACCACTCGCTCGAGGACCGCATGGTCAAGCGGGAGCTCGCCGCGGGCGCGGCCTCCCGCACCCCGGTCGGGCTCCCGGTGGAGCTGCCCGGCCACGGCCCGGAGCTGCGGTTGCTCACCCGCGGCTCCGAGCCCGCGACACCAGACGAGATCGAGGACAACCCGCGTGCCGCCTCCGTGCGGTGCCGGGCCGCCGAACGCATCCGGGAGGCCGCACCGTGAGTGCACCCGTGAAGACGCCCACCCGGCCGCGCCCCCGGGTCTCGGTCGACTGGAAGGGCACCGAGGCACCCGCCCGGCGCATCCCCGCCCAGCGCGGGGCCGTCACGATCCCGGCGCCGCGCAAGGGATCGCAGAAGGGTGCCCAGAAGGCCTACGCACGGCGGGACGAGCGGGTCCGCCGCGCCGCGCCGAAGCGGGCGGTGCCGAAGAAGGCCACCCAGGTCGGCACCGGCCGCGCCCAGTTCGTGCTGCTCATCATGGGGCTGTTCGCGACGGGCCTGGTCCTCACCCTCTGGCTCTCGACGGCGGCCGCCGCCGACTCCTACGCCCTGCAGCAGGCCCGCACCGACGCCCGCACCCTCACCGAGCAGTCCGAGCGGCTGCACCGCGAGGTCGCGGCGATGGAGTCCACCCCCGCGCTGGCCCAGCGCGCGGCGGACCTCGGGATGGTCCCGGTGCAGGACCCGGCCCGGCTGGTCGTGGCCCCCGACGGCGGCGTGACGGTCGTCGGCGAGCCCCGCGCCGCCGTCGGGCACGCGCCGGTGCCCGCGGCGAACCCGATGCCCGCGCCGGACGCGGGCCCCTCGCAGACGGCGGTGGACGCGGGCGCGGCGCAGGCCGGCCCGCCCCCGGCCGCCCAGCCGGACCCGGCGCAGGCCCAGCCCGACCCGGCTGCCCAGGCGGCCCAGGACGCTCAGACCGCCCAGAACGCCCAGAACGCCGAGGCCGCCTCCCAGCAGGCCCAGGAGCAGGCGGTGCAGAACCCGCAGCAGCCGGGCGGCGCCTGATGGCCCTGCTGCCACCGCGCGCGCGTCCCCGGATGCAGGGCAGGCCACGGAACGGACGGAAACCGGCAGGCCCGCCGCGCCGCACCCCGCCGCGCAGGCCCGCCTCGAGCGCGGGCATGCCCCTGCGCCGGTTCCGGATCGGCAGGCTCGTGCTGATCCTGCTGCTGCTCGCCAGCGCGATGCAGCTCGTGCTGATCCAGACCGTGCGCGCGGGCGACCTCACCGCGAGCGCGGAGAAGCAACGCACCACCCGGATCACCATCGCCGCCGAGCGCGGCGCGATCACCGACCGGAACGGCAACCGGCTGGCCTTCTCGACCGAGGCCCGCGCGCTCGTCACGAACCCGCGGCTGATCTCGTCGATCAAGAAGGACCAGGCGCCCGCGTACAAGGCGGACATGGCCCAGGCCGTCGCGGAGGCGACCGGCGGGGACCCGAACGCCCTGCGGGGCCTCCTCGACGCGGACCGCGGGTACGTCGTGCTGACCACGTCCGCGGACCCGGACGTCGCCCGGGCGCTGCGCGAGCGGTTCCCCGAGATCGCCGAGGAGAAGCGCGAGGCCCGCCAGTACCCCGCCGGGAACCTGGCCGCCAACGTGATCGGCGCGGCGAGCTGGAGCGCCGACAACCAGAAGCTGGTCGGCCGGGTCGGGCTGGAGTCGTCCGACGACGGCGTCCTCGCCGGCACCGACGGCTTCCAGATCGTGGACACCGCGGAGGGCAGCGACACGGTGATCCCGGGCAGCACCCGGGCCCAGGAGGCCGCCGTCCCGGGCTCCGACGTGGAGCTGACGCTCGACTCGGACCTGCAGTACGTGGTGCAGCAGAAGCTGCAGGACTACGTGGCGAAGACCGGCGCCCGCGGCGGGTCCGCGGTGGTGCTGGACGCGAAGACCGGCGAGGTCCGCGCGATGGCGAACGGCACCACGTTCGACCCGCGGAGCCTGGGGACCGCCGACCCGGCCACCCTCGGCAACGCCGCGGTGTCCAGCCCGTTCGAGCCCGGCTCCGTCAACAAGATCGTCACGATGGCGGGTGCCCTGGAGTACGGCATCGCCAAGCCGGACGACGTCCTGGACGTCCCCGGCAGCATCAAGGTCGCGGACCGCACGGTGCACGACGCCTGGAACCACGGCCTCGACCACTACACGCTGACCGGCGTGCTGGCGAAGTCCTCCAACGTCGGCACGATCATGACCGCCGAGCAGCTCGGGGCGGACCGCTTCTCGGACATGCTGGCGCGGTTCGGGATCGGCCAGCGCACGAACGTCGGACTGCCGGGGGAGAGCGCGGGCTCGGTCCCCGCCCGGGAGTCCTGGTCCGGCTCGACCTTCGGCAACCTGCCCATCGGGCAGGGCCTGTCGATGACCGTGCTGCAGATGGCCGGGATGTACCAGGCCGTGGCGAACGACGGCGTCCGCATCCCGCCGCGCATCGTCGCGGCGACGATCGGCCCGGACGGCTCCCGCACGGAGGAGCCGCGGCCCGATCCCGTGCAGGTGGTGTCCCCGCAGACCGCGCAGCAGCTGCGGACGATGCTGACCGCCGTCACGCAGAAGGCGCCCGGGGGCAACTCCGGCACCGGCTACGCGGCGCAGGTGCCCGGCTACCAGGTCGCCGGCAAGACCGGCACGGCGCAGCAGGTGGACCCGAGCTGCGGGTGCTATGCCTCCTCGACGTACTGGATCACCTTCGCCGGGATGCTGCCCGCGCAGAACCCGAACTTCGTCGTCGCGATCATGCTCGACGCCCCCGGCGGCGGCACGAGCGCGGCCCCGCTGTTCCACGACATCGCCTCCTACCTGGCCCAGCAGGAGCGGGTCCCGGTCGGCGAGCCCGCCCCCGTGCAGACCCTGGTCGTGCCCTGAACCTGCGAGCAGCGGCGCGGGGCGGTCTCGGTAGCCTCCCGTGCGTGCCGCCTGTCGCTCCCCCCGCCACCGGCTCGACGCGCCCCACGGGACTCCCCGCGGTGCGGCTGAGCGCCCTCGGCGCGCCCGTGGACGCGGAGCCGCTGCCGGGCTCGCCGGACGTCGAGATCACCGGCATCACCCACCGCACGTCGGACGTGCGGCCCGGGGACCTCTTCGTGGCGCTGCCGGGCGCCAGGGTGCACGGCGCGGACTTCGCCGCCGCGGCCCTGGCGGCAGGCGCGGTCGCGGTCCTCACCGACCCGGCGGGCCTCACCCGCCCGCAGATCCGCGCCGCCGGTGTCGGGGTGCTGGTCCACCCGCACCCGCGCACCGTGCTCGGCGCCCTGTCCGCGCGGGTCTACGGCGATCCGACCGTCGACCTGCGCGTGCTCGGGGTGACCGGCACCAGCGGCAAGACGACGGTGGCCCACCTCGTCGAGGCCGGGCTGCGGGCGGCGGACCGGGCGACCGGGCTGCTGGGCACGGTGCAGACCCGGATCGGGCACGAGAGCCTGCCGAGCGCCTTCACCACGCCCGAGGCGCCGGACCTGCAGGCGCTGTTCGCCGTGATGCGCGAGCGCGGGGTCACCGACGTCGCGATGGAGGTGTCGTCGCACGCGCTGGCCCTGGGCCGCGTCGCGGGCACCCGCTTCGCGGTGGGCGCCTTCACCAACCTCTCGCAGGACCACCTGGACTTCCATCCGACGATGGAGGACTACTTCGAGGCCAAGGCCCGCCTGTTCCTCGACCCGGAGCTGTGCGCGGCCCGCGGCGTCGTCTGCGTCGACGACGAGTGGGGCGCCCGCCTCGCCGGCCTGGGGGACTTCACCACGGTGTCGACGACCGGTCCCGCGGACTGGACGGCGTCGGACGTGCGGACCGAGGCGGACGGGTCGCAGCGCTTCACCGTCCGCGGGCTCCCGGTGCACCTGGCGCTGCCCGGCGCGTTCAACGTGGCCAACGCGCTCGTGGCGCTGGCGGTGCTCCACGCCGTCGGGGTGGCCCCGGAGGTCGCCGCGCCCGCGTTCGCGCGGCTGCACGTCCCCGGGCGGATGCAGCGTGTCGAGGTGGGCCAGCCCTACCTCGCCGTGGTCGACTACGCGCACAAGCCCGCCGCGGTCGCCGCGCTGCTCGACGCGCTGCGCGCGCAGAACCCCGGCGGGCGGCTGATCACCGTCCTGGGCTGCGGGGGCGACCGGGACACCGGCAAGCGGCCGCTGATGGGCGCCGCCGCGGCCGCCCGCTCGGACGTCCTGCTGGTGACGGACGACAACCCGCGCACCGAGGACCCCGCGGAGATCCGGGCCGCGATGCTGGCCGGCACGAGCGGCACCGGGGCGGACGTGCGTGAGATCGGGGACCGGCGGGCCGCGATCGTGGCGGCCGTCGCCCTGGCGAATCCCGGCGACGTGCTGGTCGTTGCCGGTAAGGGACACGAGACCGGGCAGGAGGTCCACGGCGTCAAGCACCACTTCGACGACGTCGAGGAGCTCGTCCGGGCCATCGCCTCAGGAGACACCGAAGGGCAGGACACGTGATCGAGATGCGGCTGGCCGAGGTCGCCGCCGTGACCGGGGGCGAGCTCCACCGGGCGACGGGCGACGAGCTCGTCTCCTCCGTGGAGTTCGACTCCCGGAAGGTCGGGCCCGGCGCGCTGTTCCTGGCGCTGCCGGGGGAGCGGGCGGACGGGCACGGGTTCGCGGCGGCGGCGGTCGCCGCCGGGGCGTCCGGGGTGCTGGCGGGCCGTCCGGTGGACGCGCCGTCGGTGATCGCGCCGCCGGGGGAGTCCTACGCGGGCACCGACCTGGGCGCCGCGGACCCGGACGGCGCGGGTGCGGCGGTGCTCACCGCGCTCGGCAGGCTCGCCCGGCACTCGGTGACGACCCTGCCGGACCTGCACGTCGTCGGGATCACCGGCAGCTCGGGCAAGACGTCCACGAAGGACCTCGTCGCGGCCGTCCTGCGGCCGCTGGGGGAGACCGTGGCGCCGCCCGGCTCCTTCAACAACGAGCTCGGCCACCCCTGGACCGCGCTGCAGGCGGGGGAGTCGACGAGGCACCTGGTGGTGGAGCTGTCGGCCCGCGGCCGCGGGCACATCGCCCGCCTCTGCCGGATCGCGCCGCCCCGCATCGGGGTGGTGCTGAACGTCGGGTCCGCGCACGTCGGCGAGTTCGGCTCGCCGGAGGCGATCGCCCAGGCGAAGGGCGAGCTGGTCGAGGCCCTGCCCGCGGACGGGGTGGCGGTCCTGAACACCGACGACCCCCGGGTGGCGGCGATGGCCTCCCGCACGAAGGCCCGGGCGGTCGGGGTGGGTGTCGGGGCGGACGCGGACGTGCGTGCCGAGGACGTCTCGCTGGGCGCGGGCCGCGCCTCGTTCACGCTGGTCACCCCGGCCGGCTCGGCCCCGGTGTCGCTGCAGCTGGTGGGCGCGCACCACGTCGGCAACGCGCTCGCCGCCGCGGCCGTGGCCCTCGAGCTGGGCGGCACCCCGGCCCAGATCGCCGAGGCGCTGTCGGCGGCGACCCCGGCCTCGCGCTGGCGCATGGAGGTCACCGAGCGGGCGGACGGCGTCACCGTCGTCAACGACGCCTACAACGCCAACCCCGAGTCCATGACCGCCGCGCTGCAGGCCCTCGCGTCGATCGGCCGGGGCCGCCGCACCTGGGCGGTCCTCGGGCCCATGGCCGAGCTCGGCGACACCACCGAGGCCGCACACCGGCGGATCGCCGACACCGTGCGCGGCCTGGGCGTCGATCGCTTCGTGGCCGTGGGTACCGACCACTACACCCGCGAGTCCCCCACCTCGGACACGCGAGTCCCCCACTCCGGACACGCGAGTCCCACCCCCCGGACCCGCGAGTCGGACACCGGCCCGCGCGTGGTCGCCGACCGGGACGCGGCCCTCGCGCTCCTGCGCGCCGAGCTCGCGCCCGGAGACGTCGTGCTGGTGAAGGCCTCCCGCTCGGCGGGCCTGGACCGCGTGGCCGACGCGTTGCTGCAGGAGCTGGTCAGCCCGTGAGAGGCATCTTCGTCGCGGGCGGGGTGGCGCTCGCGCTGTCCATCCTGCTCACCCCGTACCTGATCCGGTTCTTCGCGCGCCAGGGCTTCGGCCAGGAGATCCGCGCGGACGGCCCCAAGTCCCACCAGACCAAGCGCGGCACCCCGACCATGGGTGGCGTCGCCATCCTGATCTCCATCTGGGTCGGCTACCTGGTCGCCCATCTGCTCACCGGCGAGCCGATGTCCGCGTCGGCGCTGCTCGTGCTGTTCCTGACGACCGCGCTCGGCCTCGTCGGGTTCATCGACGACTTCCTCAAGCTGCGCCGCAAGCGCAACCTGGGGCTGAACAAGACCTCGAAGATCGTCGGACAGGTGCTCACCGCCACCGTCTTCGGCATCCTCGCGCTGCGGTTCGCCAACGAACGCAACCTCACCCCGGCCTCGGAGTACCTGTCGTTCATCCGGGACATCACGGTGCTCGGGTTCGGCGCGATCGGGTTCGTGCTGCTCTGCAACCTGATCATCGCGGCCTGGTCGAACGGCGTGAACCTCACCGACGGGCTCGACGGCCTGGCCGCGGGCACCTCGGCGATGGTCCTGGCCAGCTACGTGATCATCGGGTTCTGGCAGTTCCGCAACGCGTGCTCCATCAGCGCGGCCGCCGGCTGCTACGAGGTCCGGGACCCGCTCGACGTCGCGATCGTCGCCTCCGCGGCCATGGGCGCCTGCATCGGCTTCCTCTGGTGGAACGCGGCACCCGCCCGGATCTTCATGGGCGACACCGGCTCGCTGGCCCTCGGCGGCCTGCTCGCCGGGCTGTCGATCGTCACCAAGACCGAGCTGCTGCTGCTGGTCATCGGCGGCGTGTTCGTGGTGGAGACGCTGTCGGTCGCGCTGCAGATCCTGGTCTTCCGCACCACCCGACGGCGGCTGTTCCGGATGGCCCCGTTCCACCACCACTTCGAGCTCGCGGGCTGGGCGGAGACCACCGTCATCATCCGGTTCTGGCTGCTCGCAGCGATGTGCGCGGCGCTGGGGCTGGGCATCTTCTACTCCGAATGGCTCGCCGCCTCGGCGGGTGGATGATGCGGGGCCGCACCGTCCTGGTGGCGGGCGCCGGGATCTCCGGGCTCGCCGCCGCCGAGGTGCTCCTCGCGCACGGGGCCCGGGTCCTGGTCTCCGACGACCGGGTCCTGCCCGCCCTGCCCGCGGGCGCCGAGCCCGCGGCGGGCCTGCCGGAGGGGGTCGACCTCGTCGTCACCGGGCCCGGCCGCGCGCCCGGCCACCCGCTCGTCGCCGAGGCGGCGGCGCGGGGGATCGAGATGATCGGCGAGCCCGAGCTCGCCTGGCGGCTCGGCGCGCTCCGCGCGGCCCCGCCCGCGTGGCTGGTGGTCACCGGCACGAACGGCAAGACCACCACCACCGGCATGCTGGAGTCGATCCTGCGTGCCGCCGGTCTCGACGCCGTGGCCTGCGGCAACATCGGCTACCCGGTGGTGAGCGCGGTCGCGGCCGGGCACGCGGTGCTCGCGGTGGAGCTGTCCAGTTTCCAGCTGCACTGGTCGCCCTCGGTCGTCCCGGCCGCGGGCCTGGTGCTGAACGTCGCCGAGGACCACCTGGACTGGCACGGCGGCCTGGAGCCCTACGCCCAGGCCAAGGCGCGGGCCCTCGTCGGCGAGGTCGCGGTGGCGGGCGTCGACGACGCGATCGCGGCGCGGCTGTTGGCGGAGTCGACGGCCTCCCACAAGGTCGGCATCACCCTGGCCGCACCCGGCGAGCACCAGCTCGGGATCCGGGACTCCCACCTCGTCGACCGCGCCTTCCCGACGTCCGACACGCGAGTCGGACACGGCACCCCGCTTGCCGCCGTGGCGGACGTGCGGCCCGGGGGACCGCCCGGGCTGACCGACGCGCTGGGCGCCGCGGCGCTGGCGCGGGCCCACGGGGTGTCGCCGGAGGCCGTCGCCGCCGGGCTGCGCGCCTACCGGCCGGGGCCGCACCGCTCGGCGCCGGTGGGCACGCACGCCGGGGTCCGCTACGTCGACGACTCCAAGGCCACGAACCCGCACGCCGCGGACGCGGCGCTGGCCGCGCAGCCCGCCGGGACGATCGTGTGGATCGTCGGCGGGCTGTTCAAGGGCGCCCGGGTCGAGGAGCTCGTCGCCGCGCACGCTGGTCGGCTGCGCGCCGCCGTGGTGATCGGCACCGACCGGGCGGAGATCGTCGACGCACTGGCGCGACACGCCCCGGAGATCCCCGCCGTCGAGGTGACCGAGCGCGACGATGAGGTCATGGTCTCCGCCGTCCGCCGTGCCCGCGCACTCGCCCGACCGGGTGACGTCGTACTCCTCGCTCCCGCTGCGGCGTCGATGGACCAGTTCACCGACTACGCGGCGCGCGGCGCGGCCTTCGCCGCCGCGGTGCGGGAGCTGGGCTGATGGCGACGCGCAGCCCGGGCCGCAGCTCCGCCCGGCGCAGCGCGCCCCCGGAGCCGGACGGCCGGTTCGGACCGGCCCGCGTCGCCGTCGGCCGCGGGGCCAAGGCGCTCGAGGCGTGGCTGCGCCGCCCGCTCACCAGCCTGCACCTGATCCTCGGCGTCTGGGGTCTGCTGACCCTGTTCGGCCTGGTCATGGTGCTCTCGGCCAGCTCGGTGGAGTCCTTCTCCGCGGGTGGGTCGAGCTACTCGGTCTTCGTCCGGCAGCTCGCCTTCTGCGCGGGCGGGCTGGTGCTGTTCTGGATCGGGCTGCGGGTGCGGCCCGCGCGGATGCGGGCGGTCGCGCCGTGGCTGCTGCTGCTCGGCGTGCTCGCGCTGGTCGCGGTCCTCGTCCCGGGGCTGGGTGTCACACGCAACGGGTCGCGGGCCTGGTTCGCGATCGGCTCGTTCTCGGTGCAGCCCTCCGAGGCGGTGAAGGTGGCGCTCACGCTGTGGGGCGCGCACGTGCTCGTCGCCCGGCGCAAGGTGATGCACCGCTGGAAGCACGCGCTGAACCCGCTGGTCCCGGTCACCCTGCTGGTCCTCGCCCTGCTCGTGCTCGAGCCGGACATGGGCATGGCGGTGTCGGTCGGCATCGTCATGATCGTGCTGCTGTACTTCGGCGGCGCGCCGATGAAGCTGCTGGCCACGATCGGGGTCGGGGCCGCGGCGGGCGCGGTCGTGCTGGGCCTCACCGCGGGCTACCGGGTCAGCCGCATCACGTCGTTCCTCGAAGCGGGCTCCGCGGACCCGCTCGGCCCCGCCTACCAGGCCACGCAGGCGCTGTACTCGCTCGCCGACGGCGGCCTGTTCGGCGTCGGGCTCGGCCAGGGCCGCGCGAAGTGGGACTACCTGCCCAACGCGCACAACGACTTCATCTTCGCCATCATCGGCGAGGAGCTCGGCATGATCGGCGCCTTCGCCGTCCTGGCGCTGTTCGCCACCCTGGCCTACACCGGCCTGCGCATCGCCCGCCGCAGCTCCGACCCGTGGCTGCGGCTGGTCGCCGCCACGACCACCGCCACGCTCGTCATCCAGGCGGCCATCAACATCGGGTACGTCGTGGGACTGCTGCCGGTCACCGGACTGCAGCTGCCGCTGATCTCCTCCGGCGGCACCTCGATGGTGGTGACCATGTTCCTGTTCGGCATCCTGACCAACGCCGCCCGGCACGAGCCGGAGGCGGTCGCCGCACTGCGGGCGAACGGCCAGGGGCGGATCGCGACGATCCTGCGACTGCCGCTCCCCGAGCCGTACCGGGCGCCCGCCCACACCCCCACCCAGCGCACCGTGCGCCGATAGAGACAGCGCTCGACAGAGACAAGGACCATGAGTCAGTACGGCACCCAGTACCTCCCGCGGATGGGCGCAGGCCCGTCCGTGGTGATCGCAGGCGGCGGTACGGCCGGGCACATCGAGCCCGCCCTGGCCTTCGCCGACGCCGTCATGCGGCTCCGGCCCGACGCCCGCGTCACCGCCCTGGGCACGGAGAAGGGCCTCGACCAGCGGCTCATCCCGGCTCGCGGCTACCCGCTCGAGCTGATCCCGCCGGTTCCGCTGCCGCGCAAGCCCTCCGCCGACCTGCTGCGGCTGCCCGGCAAGGTGCGCGGCGCCGTCGCGCGGGTGCGCGAGGTGCTGACGAAGGTCGACGCGGACGTCGTCGTCGGGTTCGGCGGCTACGTCGCCCTGCCCGCCTACCTCGGCGCCCGCAGGCGGGTGCCGATCGTGGTGCACGAGGCGAACGCCCGCGCGGGGCTGGCCAACAAGGTGGGCGCCCGGTTCGCGGCCCGGGTCGTGGCCGCCGTGCCGGGATCGGGGCTCGCGCACGCACAGATCCTCGGGATCCCGTTGCGGCACAGCGTGACCACGCTCGACCGCGGCGCGCTGCGGGTGGAGGCGCGGGCCCGCTTCGGCCTGCCCGCGGACGGCCCGGTGCTGCTGGTGTTCGGCGGCTCGCAGGGCGCCCGCTCGCTCAACACCGCCCTCGCCGCGGCCCTCCCCGGCCTGGTCCACGAGGGCATCGGGGTCCTGCACGCCCACGGCCCGGGGAACACCCCGGCGGGCTCCGACGTGTCGGGCTCCGCCGAGGCGCCCGGCGCGTCGGGCTATGTGGGCCTGCCCTACATCGACGACATGCACCTGGCCTACGCCGCCGCGGACGCCGTCCTCTGCCGGGCCGGGGCGATGACGGTCGCCGAGGTCTCCGCCGTCGGGCTGCCCGCGCTGTACGTGCCGCTGCCGATCGGCAACGGCGAGCAGGCGCTCAACGCCCGCCCGGTCGTCGACGCGGGCGGCGGCCTGCTCGTCGCCGACACCGCGCTGACCGGGGACGTCGTGCTGGCCGAGCTGGTCCCGCTGCTGAAGGACCCCGAGCAGCTCGCCGCCATGGGCCGGGCCGCCCGCGCCTCGGGCCACGCGGACGCCGACGAGCGGCTGGCCGAGGTCGTGTTCGGGGTGATCCGGAAGTGAGTGCCCCGGTGCTCGGGTCGCACGTCCACCTCATCGGCATCGGCGGGGCGGGGATGAGCGGGATCGCGCGGATCCTGCTGGCCCGCGGCGTGCGCGTCTCCGGGTCGGACGCCAAGGACTCCCGCACGGTGCTCGCGCTGCGCGCGCTCGGCGCGGAGATCGCCGTGGGGCACGCGACGGAACACGTCGTCGGCGAGCCGACCGTCGTGGTGTCCACGGCGATCCGGGAGACCAACCCGGAGCTCGCCGCCGCCCGCGCGCGGGGCCTCGCCGTGGTGCACCGCGCCCAGGCGCTCGCCGCGCTGACCCAGGGCTACCGGGTCGCCGCGATCGCCGGGACGCACGGCAAGACCTCCACCACCTCCATGCTCACCGTCGCCCTGCAGCACTGCGGCGTCGACCCGTCGTTCGCGATCGGCGGGGACCTCACGGTCACCGGCGCGGGCGCGCACCACGGCGGCGGGGACGTCTTCGTGGTCGAGGCGGACGAGTCCGACGGCTCGTTCACCGCCTTCGCCCCGAACGTCGCGGTCGTGACGAACGTCGAGCCGGACCACCTGGACCACCACGGCGACGAGGCCTCCTACCGCGCCGTGTTCGAGGAGTTCCTGGGTCGGATCGCCCCCGGCGGCACCCTCGTGACCTGCGCGGACGATCCGGGAGCGGAGGCGCTCGCGGCGGTCGCGGAGACCCGTGGCATCCCGGTGCGCCGCTACGGCCGCATCGGGGCGGACGCCCGGCTGCTGGAGTTCCGCCCCGACGGCACCGGCTCCCGGCTGCTCGCCCGTCACGGGGGCGTCGAGATCGCGCTGCGGCTCTCCGTCCCGGGCGAGCACATGGCGCTCAACGCCCTCGGCGCGCTGCTCGCCGGGGTCGAGCTGGGCGCCCCGGTGGAGGACCTGCTCACGGGCCTGGCCGCCTTCGACGGCGTCCGGCGCCGGTTCGAGTTCAAGGGCCGGGCGAACGGCGTGGCCGTCTACGACGACTACGCCCACCACCCCACGGAGGTCGCGGCCACCCTGCGCGCCGCCCGCGAGGTGCAGCCCGGGCGGGTGATCGTCGCGTTCCAGCCGCACCTGTACTCCCGTACCCGGACGTTCGCGGCCGAGTTCGGCACGGCCCTGGGGCTGGCCGACGAGGTCGTGGTGCTCGACGTCTACGGCGCCCGCGAGGACCCCGAGCCCGGTGTGTCGGGGCGCCTGGTCGCCGACGCGGTCCCGCTGCCCGCCGACCAGGTGCACTTCGTCCCGACCTGGGCGGACGTCCCCGGTGTGCTCGCCGGACTGGCCCGCCCCGGCGACCTCGTGCTCACCATGGGCGCGGGTGACGTGACGGTGCTGGGCCCTGAGATCCTCCTCGAGCTGGACCGGGCACCCGCATGAGCGCTGCCCGTCCCGCCGCGCCGGCCCCGGGCCCGCACTGATGGCCCGGCGCACCCCTCGCACCCCGACCACGGACGGTCGGGGCAGGCGCCTGCGCGACCCGCAGACGGCCGCGCGCGGCGAGGGGACCGACGCGGGCGGGAAGGGCGAGCGGGTCGCCGACCGGGTCGGGACGCGACCGGCCGCGGCGGAGCGGGCGAAGCGGATCCGGGCGGAGCGGGCGGAGCAGCGCGACAAGCTGCTCCCCGCGCAGCGCGGCCGCGGGGACTCCGGCGGCGCCGATGAGGCCCGCCCGGGTGCCCGTGCCCGGCGGGCGGCGCCCGCCGCCGCGGCGCGCCCGCCCGCCCGCCGCAACGACCTCCGTTTCAAGATCCGCCGGCGGATCGCGCTGGCCGTGCTGGTCCTGGCCGTGCTCGCCGCGCTGGGCGGCGGGTTCTGGGCGGCGCTGGTCTACACCGGGATCGCGGAGGTGGAGCAGGTCGAGGTGACCGGCGCCCTCGTCGTGCCCCGGGAGCAGATCGTCGACGCCGCGGCCGTCGAGACCGGGGTGCCGCTGGCGACGGTCGACACGCGGGCGATCGCCCAGCGCGTCGCGCAGCTGCCGGGGATCGGGTCGGTCCAGGTCAGCCGCGGCTGGCCGCACACCGTGGCGATCGAGGTCACCGAGCGCAGCGCGGTGGCGCTCGCCCGCACCCCGGCCGGCATCACGCTGGTCGACGCGGCGGGTGTCGCCTACCAACAGGCGCCCGAGGTCCCGCCCGCGCTGCCCATGCTGGGTTTCGGCGCCGTCGGGCCGGACGACCCGGCCACCCGCGCCGCCCTGGCCGTGCTGGCCGCCCTCCCGGCGGACCTGCGCGCGCAGGTGCGGACGGTGGACGTCGACAGCCCGGCCGTCGAGCCGACCGTGCGGCTGGGCCTGGGGGAGCGGCAGGTCCGGTTCGGCACCCCCGACCGGGCCGCGGACAAGGTCGCGGTGCTGGTGGCGCTGCTGACCCAGGACGGCACCGTGTTCGACGTCTCCAGCCCGGACCTGCCGACCGTCACCCGCTGAGAGATCGAGTGCTCCGTCCGGCTCAACTCGTCACTGGCCGTCAGGACGCATGAGCAGCAGGTCACGGACGGGTCACGAGAACCGCGGTCCACCCCATCGAGGTGTTGCCGACGCGCGGCGCGCCTGCTGGACCGCTCCCCTCCGCGCACCTAGCGTCCCTGGGCGAACGGCCCGGACAGACCCTGCTGGACGGAGCTGACCGGAGACCCGATCCAAATCGAGAGGTGCCGCGCATGACGCCCCCGCACAACTACCTCGCCGTGATCAAGGTGGTCGGCATCGGAGGCGGCGGCGTGAACGCCGTCAACCGGATGATCGAGGTGGGCCTGAAGGGCGTCGAGTTCATCGCGGTGAACACCGACGCGCAGGCCCTGCTCATGTCCGACGCGGACGTGAAGCTGGACATCGGCCGCGAGCTGACCCGAGGCCTCGGCGCGGGCGCCAACCCGGAGGTGGGCCGCAAGGCCGCCGAGGACCACCGCGAGGAGATCGAGGAGGTCCTCAAGGGGGCCGACATGGTCTTCGTGACGGCCGGGGAGGGCGGCGGCACGGGCACCGGCGGCGCCCCCGTGGTCGCCTCGATCGCGCGCAAGCTCGGCGCGCTGACGATCGGCGTCGTGACCCGCCCGTTCACCTTCGAGGGCAGGCGTCGCGCCGGCCAGGCGGAGGACGGCATCACGCAGCTGCGCAACGAGTGCGACACCCTGATCGTCATCCCGAACGACCGGCTGCTGCAGCTGGGCGACGTGGGCGTGAGCCTGATGGACGCCTTCCGCTCGGCGGACGAGGTGCTCCTCTCCGGTGTGCAGGGCATCACGAACCTGATCACCACCCCCGGCCTGATCAACCTGGACTTCGCGGACGTCAAGTCGGTGATGTCCGGCGCGGGCTCGGCCCTGATGGGGATCGGCTCGGCGCGGGGGGAGGGCCGGGCCGTGCAGGCCGCGGGCTCGGCGATCAACTCGCCGCTGCTCGAGGCGTCGATGGACGGCGCGCAGGGCGTGCTGCTGTCGATCGCGGGCGGCTCGGACCTCGGCCTGTTCGAGATCAACGAGGCCGCGTCGCTGGTGCAGGAGGCCGCGCACCCCGAGGCCAACATCATCTTCGGCACGGTGATCGACGACTCGCTCGGCGACGAGGTGCGGATCACGGTGATCGCGGCCGGGTTCGAGGGCGGTCAGCCCACGCACAAGAAGCTGGAGCCCGCGGCGTTCCGGTCGCCGTCGGCGCAGGAGCAGGCTCCGGCCGCGGCCGCCGCGCCGCCCCCGGTGGCCCCGACCCCGCCGTCGGCCCAGCCCGCGAGCGGGTTCGGCAGCGGCGCGAACCAGAACGGCACGCTGCCCCCGGTCGCGCCGTACAGCCCGCCCGCGCCGCGCGCGCCGGAGCGGGAGAACCCGGCGATGACCGAGATCAGCACCCCCGCCGCCGCACCGGAGCCCGCCGCGGCGCAGGCACCCGCGGCCCCCAGCGAGGACGACGTGGACGTCCCGCCCTTCATGCGCCGCTGAGCCGTCCGTCCCGCACGAGCCGCGATCCCGCCCGGGGTCGCGGCTCGTGGCGTGTGCAGCCGGCGCGGTGGGCACGTGTCGTGCGCTCAGCGCTGCATGATCACGAGTCGTGTGCGGCCGGCGCGGCGCGCACAGCCGTGAGCGCACGGCACGTGCCCGGATA
This sequence comes from Pseudonocardia oroxyli, assembly GCF_900102195.1. Classification (GTDB taxonomy): domain Bacteria; phylum Actinomycetota; class Actinomycetes; order Mycobacteriales; family Pseudonocardiaceae; genus Pseudonocardia; species Pseudonocardia oroxyli. Next base: position 404,275 of record NZ_FNBE01000001.1, on the reverse strand, counting down.
GGCTCGAACCCGTGCAGACGGCGGTGCGGGTCCGACGGGTCATGACGACGCGGGCGGGCGGGCGCTCGTCGGCCCCGTTCGACTCGTTCAACCTCTCCCGCCGGGTGGGGGACTCCCCGGCGAACGTCGACGCCAACCGCTACCGGCTCATCAGGGAGCTCGGCCTGCGCGGCGCCGTCTTCCTCGACCAGGTGCACGGCACCCGCGTGGAGACCGTCACCGCGCCGCCCCCGCGTTCCGCCCCGGACGTCCCGGACACCGACGCCGCGGTCACCGCCGAGCCGGGGATCGGGCTCGTCGTGCTGGCCGCGGACTGCGCCCCGGTGCTGCTCGGCGACCCCGTCGCGGGGGTGGTGGGCGCCGCGCACGCCGGACGGGTGGGGGCGGCGGCCGGGGTGGTGCCCGCGACCGTCGAGGCGATGGTCGCGCTCGGCGCGCGGATCCCGGACGTCGAGGTGCTGCTCGGCCCGGCCGTCTGCGGGCTCTGCTACGAGGTCCCCGCGGCGATGCGCGCCGAGGTGGAGGCGCGGCTGCCGGGCAGCGCGGCGCGGACGCGGCAGGGCACCCCGTCGCTCGACGTGCGCGCCGGGCTCGTCCGCCAGCTCCACGACCTGGGCGTGAGCAAGGTCGGCATGGACCCGCGCTGCACCCTCGAGGACCGCGCGCTGTTCAGCCACCGCCGCGACCAGCGCACCGGCAGGCACGCCGGCGTCACCTGGCTCGACGCGGGCTGAGCGGCCCCGAGACCACCGGTTCCGTGCGCTCCCTGCCGGCAGCGCCGCACCGGGCGCCCCGAAACGTGATCATGCATCAGTGAGTGCACGAAACGTGCAGGGACCGCAGCCCACCCGCCTACGCTCGTACCCGTGAGTGCTGAAGTCTCCGCAGAACGTCGGGCCGAGCTGGAGGAGCGCCTCCACGCGGTGCGGGAGCGGATCGCCGCCGCCTGCACCGCCGCGGGGCGGGCGCCGGGGGAGGTCGAGCTGCTCGCCGTCACCAAGACCATCCCGGCGGCGGACGTGGTCGCGCTCGCCGAGCTCGGCCTGCGGGACTTCGGCGAGAACCGGGCGCAGGAGGCCGCGCAGAAGGTGGCGGAGATCCGGGAGCGGCGCCCCGACCTGGATCTGCGGTGGCACTTCATCGGCGGGCTGCAGCGGAACAAGGTGCGGGTGGTGACCCCGTGGGTGACACGTGTCGAGACGGTCGACTCGGCCCGGCTCGCCGCCGCGCTGGACAGGGCGGCCGCCGAGCGCGGCACCCCGCTGCCCGTGCTGATCCAGTACAGCGTGGACGGCGACCCGGCCCGCGGGGGCGTCGACGACGCGGGGCTACTGGACCTCGCGGCGCAGGTCACGCAGGCGCGCGGGCTCGTTCTCGAAGGGTTGCTCAGCGTGGCACCTCTGGGTGCGGACGACGAGGAGTCGTTTGCCGCGATCGCCGCCGCGGGTAGTCGGCTGCGCGCCGCGCACCCCGGAGCGACGGTCCTGTCGGCCGGGATGAGCGGCGACCTGGAGGTGGCGATCCGTCACGGTTCGACGGTCGCGCGTGTCGGAACGGCCCTTGTGGGGGACCGACGGTTAACCTCCCGGTGATCGCAGGCACCACGCGGGAACGGGGACTTCAGATGAGCGCGATGTACCGGCTCAAGGCCTACTTCGGCATGGTGCCCGCCGAGGAGATGGACTACGTCGACGAGCCGGACACCTACGCCGACCCCCGGCGTACGGCGCGCGGGGCCGACCGTTGGTCGGATCCGGACGACCGCTTCGACGCTCGGGACGACTACGCGCAGTACGACGAGCCCCGTCCGAGCCGGGTCCCGGCGGCGGAGGACCACACCTGGTCGGGCCGGTCGGCGCGCGAATCCGTCCGCCCGTCGCGCCCGCTGCGGGAGCCCGTGCGGGTCTCCGCGGGCCTGCAGGGCGGTCTCGGGGGCTCGGCACCTACCACCCACGGGGCGCTCGCGGTGGACCGCGACGAGCCCGTCGTGCGGCCCGTTCCGGACCCGCCCGCGGCGGCCCCGGCCCCGGCGGCGGCGCCGGCGAGCCTGCCCGAGCAGCGCGACCGCGGCGCGGCCGCGCTCGCCACGATCACGACCCTGCAGCCGAGCAGCTTCACCGAGGCGCGGACCATCGGCGAGCGCTACCGGGACGGGGTCCCCGTGATCATCAACCTGACCGATCTCGACGAGGCCGCCGCGCGCCGCCTGGTCGACTTCGCCGCAGGTCTGGCGTTCGCGCTGCGCGGTTCGATCGACAAGGTGACCTCCCGGGTCTTCCTCCTGACGCCCGCGAACGTCGAGGTCTCGGCGGACGACGCGCGCCGGCTCGCCGAGCGGGGTCTGTTCCAGCGGGACTGAGCCCGCCTAGTGGCAGGATGAGCGCGTGCCGATCGCCCTGCAGTTCGTCCTCTACTACATCCTGTTCTTCTTCTGGCTCCTGCTCGTCTCGCGCATCGTCGTGGAGCTCGTGCACTCGTTCGCACGGGAGTGGGTGCCCGCCGGGCGCCCCGCGGCGGCACTCGAAGTGGTGTTCAGCGTGACCGATCCGCCCGTGAAGTTGTTGCGGAGAGTGATCCCCGTCGTCCGTATCGGCGGCGTAGGACTGGACCTCTCGATTATGGTTCTACTGCTGGTGGTGTTCATACTGATGAGCATTGCCAGACCGGCGGTGGGGTGAGCCCCAGTCACTCGCCCGCCGGTTTGCCGCCGAGGAGTGCATGAGGTGATCCGATGCCGCTGACACCCGCCGACGTCCACAACGTCGCGTTCAGCAAGCCCCCGATCGGTAAGCGGGGGTACAACGAGGACGAGGTCGACGCGTTCCTCGACCTGGTCGAGGCCGAGTTGGCCCGGCTGATCGAGGAGAACGAGGACCTGCGCGAGCAGGTGGGCCAGCTGGAGCAGCGCCTGGACTCGAGCCAGGCCGAGCTGGAGGACGCGCGCAACCGTCCCCAGCCGCCCGCCCAGCAGGGTCCGCCGCCCACGCAGCAGATCCGTCCCGTCGAGCCCCCGCCGCAGAGCAGGCCCGAGCCCCCGCAGCGCCCCATGGGCGCCATGGGCGGCCCGGAGGCCGACATGGGTGGTGGTGACCACCACGTCCAGGCGGCCAAGGTCCTGGGCCTGGCCCAGGAGATGGCCGACCGGCTCACGGCCGAGGCCAAGAACGAGGCCGACTCCATGCTGGCGGACGCCCGGAGCAAGTCCGAGCAGCTGCTCAGCGAGGCCCGCACCAAGTCGGACGGCCTGGTGAACGACGCCAGGGCCCGCGCCGAGACGATGCTCAACGACGCCCGCACCCGCGCGGAGACCCTGGAGCGGCAGAGCCGCGACAAGGCGTCCTCGCTGGTCAGCGAGGCGGAGCGGAAGCAGACCGAGATCATCGGCACCATCACCCGCGACAAGTCGGTGTTGGAGAAGAAGATCGACGAGCTCCGCACCTTCGAGCGCGAGTACCGGACCCGGCTCAAGACCTACCTGGAGTCGCAGCTGCGCGACCTGGAGGGTCGGGCCTCGGCCGCGCCGTCGGACGCCGCTCGGGCCGCCAACAGCAACGGCGGCGGCTACGCGGCCACCGGCTACGGCCAGCGGGCCGACGCCGGAAGCTGAGGTCGACCGTCTCGTCGTCCCCGCCCCGACACTGCTCGGGGCGTGGGGCGACCGCACGCCGAACGCGGGGTGAATCGTGCTGCTGCTGGTTCTCGTACTCGTCCTGATCGCCTTCGGGCTCCTGGTCGTCGCGTTGCTCTCGGGCAGCGTCCTGTGGGCCTGGATCTCCGTGGCGGTCTCGGTGGCGGCCGCGGTCGCCCTGCTCGTCGACTGGATGCAACGCCGGTCGGCGGTCAAGGCGGGTGCGCAGCCCGAGCACGTGCCCGCACCGCCGCAGGCCCCCGTGGGCCCGCCCGCGGGCTACCGGGGCATGGCAGACATCGAGCCCGTCACCGAGGTCCTGCCCGCGATCCCGTCGTCGAGCGTGTCCCAGGGCACACCCGGTGGCGTGACGGGATCCGGCGAGGACGGAGCACGGGATGTCGCGGCGGTGTCCGGGGCGTCGTCGGATGCTGAGGCGACCTCCGTGATGCCCCTGGTGGGACCGCCCGGCTCAGCCGAGCGACCGCCCGGCGCTGCGGAGGGAACCACTCGATCGAGCGGAGATTCGTCACTCAGCGTGACGGACGCGTCGGATTCCGGCGAGCCCGCCGAGGGCTCCCGGGACTCCGCGCAGAACCCAATGCAGAACCCAATGCAGAACCCAGTGCAGAACCCCACGCGGAACTCCGCGCAGGACTCCGAGGACGGCGCCGCCGGCCCTCGGGAGGAGCAGGGACCCGGCCGGGCAGGCGGCTCGGCGGCAGCCGGCCCGGCCGGGGGTCCCGCCGGTGGCGACACCGGCGAGACCGCCTCCGCGGCCCCCACCGGGTCCGCGGAGCCCCCGTCCTCCGGTGCCGCCGCCGCGGCACCGGTCGACGCCCCCACCGTCTCGACCGCCGCCGCGGGTGCCACCGCGGCCGCCGGGGCCACCGCGGCCGCGGCGACAACGGGAGCGGCACCGCACGGTGCACACGAGGCTCCGGACGGGCCGCCGCCGCCGGACCAGGGCGGCGCGGCCGCCCACCACGCCCCCGCGGGCGAGGGCCTCTTCGCGTCGGGTGTCGGGCCGCAGGGCGAGCCGCCGGAGGAGCCGCGAGACGCCGCGACCGCCTCGATCGTCGCGGAGCTGGCGGACGAGGTCGTCGTCGTCGACGAGCAGCCCCGCTACCACCTGGCGGGCTGCCGCTCGCTGCCCGGGCGGCCGGTGATCCCGCTGCCCGCCAAGGAGGCCGTGGAGCTGGGATTCACCCCGTGCGGCTGGTGCACACCCGACCGCACGATGGCGGGCCGCCACCAGACCGCCGCCCGCTGAGCGGGCCTGCGGAATAAGCACTCGTCCCCCCGCGCTACCCTTCTCGGTACAGGCACCGATCCGGCCATCACCGGGGAGCCTCCGGAAGAAACCCGAGCGATCGGGGAGTAGAACCGGACGGGTGCGGCCCGTCAGCGCCGCAGAATGAGAGGCCCGAGAGGGCAAGCGGGGTGGTACCGCGGCTCAGCTCCACCGAGTCGTCCCCGTGCAGGCACGAGCACACGCCGGCACGAGGAGACGACATGAGCTACCCGCAGGTCCCCGCACACCCGTCGTTCCCCCAGCTCGAGCGCGAGACGCTCAAGTTCTGGGAGGCGGACGACACCTTCCGTGCCTCGGTCGAGAACCGTCCGGCCGGGGAGAACGGCGCGGGCGAGTTCGTCTTCTACGACGGCCCGCCCTTCGCCAACGGCCTGCCCCACTACGGGCACCTGCTGACCGGGTACGTCAAGGACGTCGTCCCGCGCTACCAGACCATGCGCGGCAAGCACGTCGAACGCCGGTTCGGCTGGGACACCCACGGCCTGCCCGCCGAGTACGAGGCGGAGCGCCAGCTGGGCATCACGCACAAGTCCGAGATCGAGGCCATGGGCGTGGCCGCGTTCAACGACGCGTGCCGCCAGTCCGTGCTCCGCTACACCGGCGAGTGGCGGGACTACGTCACCCGCCAGGCCCGCTGGGTGGACTTCGACAACGACTACAAGACCCTCGACCTGTCCTACATGGAGAGCGTCATGTGGGCCTTCAAGTCGTTGTGGGACAAGGGCTGGGTGTACCAGGGCTTCCGCGTGCTCTGGTACTGCTGGCGCTGCGAGACCCCGCTCGCCGCCTCCGAGACCAAGATGGACGACGTCTACCGGGATCGGCAGGACCCCGCCGTCACCGTCGGGCTGCGGCTGCGCTCGGCGGACCCGGAGCTGGACGACACCCTCGCCCTGATCTGGACGACCACCCCGTGGACCCTGCCGTCGAACCTCGCCGCGGCCGTCAATCCCGAGGTCGAGTACTCGGTGCTGCGCGTCGACGGCGAGAAGTACCTGCTGGCGAGCGCCCGCGTGGGCGCGTACGCCCGCGAGCTGGGGGAGGAGCCGGAGGTCCTGCGCACCTACACCGGCGCCGAGCTGGTCGGCACCCGGTACGAGCCGCCGTTCGACTTCTTCGTCGGCCGGGAGAACGCCCACCAGGTCCTCGCCGCGGACTACGTCACCACCGAGGACGGCACCGGCGTCGTGCACATCGCGCCCGCCTTCGGTGAGGAGGACAAGGTCGTCACGGACGCGGCGGGCATCGAGGTCGTCGTGCCCGTGGACGCCCGCGGCGAGTTCACCACCGAGGTGCCGCCGTACACCGGCCTGCACGTGTTCGACGCCAACCCGCAGATCATCCGCGACCTCAAGGCCGCCGGGAAGCTGCTGCGCCACGAGACCTACGACCACCCGTACCCGCACTGCTGGCGCTGCGGCAACCCGCTGATCCAGCGTGCCGTCGACTCGTGGTTCGTGCAGGTCACGGCGTTCCGGGACCGGATGGTCGAGCTCAACCAGGAGATCAACTGGAGCCCGGCCTACATCCGGGACGGCCAGTTCGGGAAGTGGCTCGAGGGCGCCCGGGACTGGAACATCTCCCGCAACCGCTTCTGGGGCAGCCCGATCCCCGTGTGGCAGAGCGACGACCCGAGCTACCCGCGCACGGACGTCTACGGCTCGCTGGACGAGCTGGAGCGGGACTTCGGCGTGCGCCCGGACAACCTGCACCGCCCGTTCATCGACGAGCTGACCCGCCCCAACCCGGACGACCCGACCGGGCGCTCGACCATGCGCCGGGTGCCGGAGGTGCTGGACTGCTGGTTCGAGTCCGGTTCCATGCCGTTCGCGCAGGTCCACTACCCGTTCGAGAACCGGGACTGGTTCGAGCACCACTACCCGGGCGACTTCATCGTCGAGTACAACGGGCAGACCCGCGGCTGGTTCTACACGCTGCACGTGCTGGCCACGGCGCTGTTCGACCGGCCCGCGTTCGAGAACTGCGTGGCGCACGGCATCGTGCTCGGGGACGACGGGCAGAAGATGTCGAAGTCCCTGCGCAACTACCCGGACGTCAACGAGGTCTTCGACCGGGACGGCTCCGACGCGATGCGCTGGTTCCTCATGCAGAGCCCCATCCTGCGCGGCGGCAACCTGGTGGTCACCGAGCAGGGCATCCGGGAGGGCGTCCGGCAGGCGATCCTGCCGCTGTGGAACACCTGGTACTTCCTCTCGCTCTACGCAGGCGCGGCGGGGACGACCGGGACGGTGTCCACGAGCAGCACGAACGTCCTGGACCGGTACGTGCTGGCCAAGACGGCGGCGCTGGTGGACGCGGCGACCGCGGCGATGGACGCCTACGACATCGCGGGCGCCTGCGAGCTGCTCCGCGACCACGCCGAGGTGCTCACCAACTGGTACGTCCGGCGGTCCCGGGACCGGTTCTGGGCGGGCGACCAGGAGGCGATCGACACCCTGCACACGGTGCTCGAGGTGACCGCGCGGGTCGCCGCGCCGCTGCTGCCCCTGACCATGGAGCAGCTGTGGGGCGGGCTGACGGGCGGGCGCTCGGTGCACCTGACCGACTGGCCCGCGAGCGGCGAGCTCCCGCACGACGACGCGCTCGTCGCGGCGATGGACCGGGTGCGCCAGGTGGCCAGCGCGGGCCTGTCCCTGCGGAAGGCGCGCAGGCTGCGCGTCCGGCTGCCGCTGGCGTCGATGACCGTCGCCGCCGCGGACGCCGAGACCCTCGCCCCGTTCGTCGACGTGCTGCGGGACGAGGTGAACGTCAAGGAGGTCGTGCTGACCACGGACGTCTCGACCTACGGCGAGTTCGAGCTGACCGTCAACGCGCGCGCCTGCGGCCCGCGGCTGGGCAAGCAGACCCAGACCGCGATCAAGGCCGTCAAGGCGGGGGACTGGCGGGTCAACCCGGACGGCACCGTGACGGCGGGCGGGGTCACCCTGGTCGCGGGCGAGTTCTCCGAGCGCCTGCAGGCGGCGGACCCGCAGTCCACCACCGCCCTGCCCGGCAACTCGGGCCTGGTCGTGCTGGACACCGAGGTCACCCCGGAGCTCGCGGCGGAGGGCACCGCCCGTGACGTCGTGCGCGCGGTGCAGCAGGCCCGTCGGGACGCGGGCCTGGAGGTCTCGGACCGGATCACGCTGACCCTCTGGTCGACGGAGCCGGTGCTGGCCGCGCTCCGCACCCACGAGCGGTTCGTGGCCTCCGAGGTCCTCGCGACGTCGGTGGTGTACGCCGAGAACGCGGGCACCGCAGGCTCGGTGACCTCCCCCGACGGCACGAGCACCGATATCACGGTGACCGTCGCCAGGTGACCCGTGCGCGGCGATGGTCGCCAGGGCGACGATCGCCGCGCACGAGGGGGCACGATCCCGGGTCGCTAGGCTGATCCACCGTGGGGAGTGCTGCTGCGCGGTGGAGTGAGCTGCAGTCCGGTCGGGGGATCCCGGCCGAGATCCTGGCGTCCACGCCACGGAGTCCCTGGGGGCACGATCCCGCGGACTTCGCCCCGCCGGACGTGCCCGCCGACACACCGTCCCGCACCGCGGGCCTGGCCCTCCTCGAGCCCGCGGGCACGGTCCTCGACGTCGGGTGCGGCGGCGGGGACGCGGCGTTCGCCCTGGTCGGGCCCATGACCGCGGCCACCGGCGTGGACAGCCAGCAGGACATGCTCGACGTGTTCGAGGCGGCCGCGGACGTGCGGGGCCTCCCGTCCCGCACGGTCGTGGGCCGCTGGCCGGACGTCGCGGGCGAGGCCGGCACCGCGGACGTCGTGGTGTCCCACCACGTCCTGCACAACGTGGTGGACCTCGTCCCGTTCGTCACCGCGCTGACGGACGCGGCGGAACGCGGCGTGGTCGTCGAGATGCTCGCGGAGCACCCGATGGCCTGGCTGGACCCGCTCTGGCTGCGCCTGCACGATCTGCGCCGCCCGGAGCCCGCCACGGTCGACGACGCCGTGGCCGTGCTGCGCGAGGCGGGCGTGGTCCCGGACGTCGTGCGGTGGGAGCGGGAGCGCCGACCCCCGCACGACCCGGCCTGGGTCACCCGGCGCCTGTGCCTGCCCCCCGAGCGGGAGGCCGAGGTCGCCGACCTGCTGGCCACCCTCCCGCCGCGCACCAGGACGGCCGCCACCCTCACCTGGCGCCCCTGACCCCCCGGAGACGAACCTCAGGGCGATTCCGACCCCGCCCGAATCGCCCTGACGTTCCTCTCGGTCAGCCGACCACCCACCACGCCGCCACCACACCCAGCGAGTTGGTGGCCAGGTGCGCCAGCACGGGGGACACCAGGTGCCCGCCCCAGCGCCGCCACCAGCAGAGCAGGATCCCCGCGCCGAAGGTGGCCAGCACCGCCAACGCGGCCCGGCCGACGTCCCCCCATCCGCCGAGAGTGGCGCCGACGGCCGCGTTGGCGCTGCTCAGGCCCAGTGACGGCACGATGTGCCAGAGCCCGAACAGCGCCGAGGACCACAGCGTCCCCCGCCACCAGCTGCCGCCGACCAGCGCGGGCAGCACCCCGCGGAAGGCGATCTCCTCGATCAGCACGGTGCCCAGCGGGATCCGGATCAGCGCCGCGTAGAGCAGCGCCGCCACCCCGCCCGCCGCCCGGCTGTCCTCGAACGCCGTCCGGGTGGCCGGGATCAGCAGCCCGAGCCCGTAGACCACCACCACGATCGCCACGGCGACCGCCCCCACCCGCAGCCCGCGGCCCACCCCCCGCCCGCCGAGCCCGAGGTCCGCCCAGCCCAGCCCGCACCAGCGGGCCAGCAGCAGGAGCAGCGCGGCCGTGAGCACCTTGGCCGGCACCGCCCACTCCGGCCAGACCACGCCGGTGAGCACGTTGACCGCGACCAGCAGCACCACGGTCAGGGCCAAGGTGGGGACACGCCGCCGCATGATCGTCGGCGTCGCGGTCGTCATGTCACCATCCTGCGCGAAGGGGGAGACGTGGACGACGAGAGACCCACCACCAGCGCGCCCCGGGACGCGTTCGTGGACTTCCTGCGCGCGTTCTCGATCGTCGTGGTCGTGCTGTGGCACTGGGCCTTCACCATCCTGGTGTGGGGTCCCGACGGCCCGACGGCGACCAACCCGATCGGGTTCACCTCCGGGCTGTGGGTGCTGACCTGGCTGTTCCAGGTGCTGCCGCTGTTCTTCTACGTCGGCGGGTACGTCCACCTGCTGGCGTGGCAGCGGGCCCGCGCCCGCGGCGAGCACCTGGGCCACTTCGTGTGGCGCAACCTGCGCAAGCTCTCGGTCCCCGCCCTGGTCCTGCTGACGGCGTGGCTCGCGCTCGGGCTCGTGGTCTCCCTGGTGTTCGACGTGCGATGGCTCTGGCGCACCGTGCTGCTGGTGGTCTCGCCGCTGTGGTTCATCGGGGTGTACCTGCTGCTCATCGCGCTGATCCCGGTGTGGCTGCGGCTGATCACCCGGTTCGGCGCGGTGGCGCTGGTGGTGGTCATCGGGCTCGTCGTGGTCGTGGACATCCTGCGGTTCCGCTACGGCTTCGACGAGATCGGCTACGTGAACCTGGTGCTGGTCTGGGGCCTGGCGTTCATGAGCGGCTTCTTCCACCAGGCCTTGGTCGACGCGCCTCGCCAGGCCGCCGCCGCGCTGACCTGGGCGGGGCTGTTCGGCCTGGTCGGGCTGGTGTTCTCGGGCCTCTACCCGGGGTCGATGGTCGGCGTGCCGGGGGAGCCGACATCCAACATGGCGCCGCCCACGCTGTGCATCGTGGCGCTGCTGGCCTTCCAGGTCGGCGTCGCGGAGCTGGCCCGGCCGTGGCTGCGGGAGCGTCTGGAGCGGCCGCGGTTGCGCCGGGTGGTCGAGATCGTCAACCGCTTCGCCATGCCGGTGTTCCTCTTCCACACCACCGGGATGGCCATCGGCCGCGCCCTGCTCTACGGGGTGAACGGCGAGCTGGCCGAGCGCGAGGTCCCCGACCTGGTCTGGTGGCTCGAACGGCCCCTGTTCATCGGCCTGTCGCTGCTGTGCACGCTCCCGGTCATCTGGCTGTTCGGGCGCTTCGGACACCGCAGACAGACCGTGCCGTCGGCCGCCTGATCGTTCGCCGATACCCTGCCCACAGGGTGGTGAGGCGATGAGTCTGGAGGTCCTGCTCGGCATCGTCGCCGCTGTGCTGCTGGTCGGCGTGCTCGCCGTGCGCGTGTCCGTGCGGCTCGGCCTGCCCTCGCTGCTGCTCTACCTCGGCATCGGGATCCTGCTCGGCGAGGCCGTGCTCGGCGTCCACTTCTCCGACGCGGCCCTGACCGAGAACCTCGGTCTCGCCGCGCTCGTCCTCATCCTGATCGAGGGCGGGATCACCACCCGCTGGCAGGCGGTCCGGCCCTCGCTCGGCATCGGCATCGGGCTGTCGACGATCGCGGTGGTCGTCAGCATCCTGGTGGCGGGCACGGCGCTGCACTTCCTGCTCGGCCTGGACTGGCGGATCGCGTTCCTGTGGGGCGCGATCCTGTCGTCCACGGACGCCGCGGCGGTGTTCTCCGTGCTGCGCGGGGTGGGGGTGTCGCCGCGGCTCGCCGGGGCGCTGGAGCTCGAGTCCGGCATGAACGACGCCCCGGTCGTGCTCGCCGTCCTCCTGCTCGCCTCGACCGACCCGCTGACCTGGGTGACCCCGATCCTCGTGCTCTACGAGCTGCTCGCGGGCGCGGCGATCGGGTTCGCCCTCGGCGTGGCGGGCGCGTGGGCGCTGCGCCGGGCCGCGCTGCCGTCGACCGGCCTGTACCCGCTCGCCGCCATGGGGGTCGCGGTGCTCGCGTTCGCGGGCGGGCAGCTCGCGCACGCCTCCGGCCTGCTCGCCACGTACGTCTGCGCGCTGGTACTGGGCAACGCGAAGCTGCCCCACCGCGGCGGTGTGCTGTCGTTCGCCGAGGGCACCGGGTGGCTCGCCCAGATCGGGCTGTTCGTGCTGCTCGGCCTCTACGCCAGCCCCGCCCGGCTGCTCGACGCCGTCGTCCCCGCCCTGATCTCCGCCGGCGTGCTGTTGGTACTGGCCCGGCCGCTGTCGGTGATGGCCGCCGCGCTGCCGTTCCGCGTCCCGTGGCGCGAACAGGCATTCCTGTCGTGGGCCGGGCTGCGCGGGGCGGTGCCGATCGTGCTGGCGCTGATCGCGCTGGTCGAGGGCGCGCCGGGGGCCCAGCACCTGGTGGACGTGGTGTTCGTGCTCGTCGTGATCCTCACCCTCCTGCAGGGCACCACGCTGCCCTGGGTCGCCCGCAGGCTCCGGGTGGTGCGGTCGGTCGAGGCCCGCGAGGTCGAGGTGGACGCCGCCCCGCTCGACGAGCTCGGCGCCGACCTGCTCCAGGTGCGGGTCCCGGAGGGCTCGCGGCTGCGCGGGGTGTACCTGCGGGAGCTGCGGCTGCCCGCGGGCGCCACGGTCAGCCTCGTCGTGCGGGACGAGAAGGCCTTCACCCCGCACGGCCAGACCCGGATCCGGGAGAACGACCAGCTGCTGGTCGTCGCGACCGCCGAGGTCCGGGACCGGACCGAGGAACGGCTGCGGGCCGTGGACCGCGGCGGCGCGCTCGTCCGGTGGCGCGAGGCGGACCCCGGGCGGGAGACCCCCGGTGCCCCCGCATAATCGTGGGGTGACCGCCTCCCAGCCCGCCCGCACCGTCTGGATCACCGCGGTGCTCGCGCCGGTGATCCTGGGGCTCGACCTGCTGACCAAGACGATCGCCGTCGCCCAGCTGGAGGACCGGCCACCGGTGCGGCTGTTCGGCGGCCTGGTGAACCTGGTCCTGGTCCGCAACCCCGGCGCCGCCTTCTCCATGGCGACGGGCTACACGTGGATCATCTCGCTGATCGCGCTCGCCGTGGTGATCGTGATCATCCGGATCTCGCGCAAGCTGCGCTCGGTCGGCTGGGCCATCGCGCTGGGCCTCATCCTCGGCGGCGCCGTCGGCAACCTCGCGGACCGGATCTTCCGCGCGCCCGGGGTGCTGCAGGGCCACGTCGTGGACATGGTGTCCATCGTGGAGACGGACGGCTCGTTCTTCCCCGTGTTCAACCTGGCCGACTCGGCCGTGGTCTGCGGTGGGATCCTGCTGGTCCTGCTCGCGCTGCTCGGCCGCGAGCTCGACGGCACGCGCGCGGTGAAGGAGGCGAAGACCGGTGAGTGACCTGCGGCAGCTCCCCGTCCCGGACGGGCTGGACGGCATGCGCGTCGACGCCGGGATCTCCCGGCTGCTCGGGCTGTCCCGCACGGTCGTCGCGACGCTCGCCGAGGACGGCCGCATCGAGGTCGACGGCCGGGCCGCGGGCAAGTCCGACCGGCTGGTCGCCGGGACGTGGCTGGAAGTCGCCCTGCCGGACCCCGAGGGGCCGGTGGAGATCACCGCCGCCCCCGAGCTGGTCGGCGGGATGACGATCCTGCACGAGGACGACGACATCGTGGTGGTGGACAAGCCGGTCGGCGTCGCCGCGCACCCCTCGCCCGGGTGGACGGGCCCCACGGTCATCGGGGGGCTCGCCGCGCTCGGGGTGCGGGTGTCGACCTCCGGCGCGGCCGAGCGGCAGGGGATCGTGCACCGGCTGGACGTCGGGACGACCGGGGTGATGGTCGTCGCCAAGTCCGAGCACGCCTACACCGTGCTCAAGCGGGCGTTCAAGGAGCGGACCGTCGAGAAGCGGTACCACGCGATCGTGCAGGGCCACCCGGACCCGTCGAGCGGCACCATCGACGCCCCCATCGACCGGCACCCGAAGCACGACTACCGGTTCGCGGTGGTCCAGGGCGGCAAGCCCTCGGTCACGCACTACGACACCCTGGAGGCCTTCCGCGCGGCCTCCCTGCTCGACGTGCACCTGGAGACCGGCCGCACCCACCAGATCCGGGTGCACTTCTCCGCGCTGCGCCACCCCTGCGTCGGGGACGTGACCTACGGCGCGGACCCCACGCTCGCGAAGCGGCTCGGCCTGACCCGGCAGTGGCTGCACGCCCGCACCCTCGGCTTCGACCACCCCGCCGACGGACGCCGGGTGGAGTTCACCAGCGAGTACCCGGCCGACCTGGAGTCCGCGCTCGAGAAGCTGCGCGACTGAGGGTCCGGTGACCAGGCCGGACCGGGAGGACCGGGAGCCCGACGGTCTGTTCGGGCCGCGCGGGCGGCGGGTGCTCGGGTGGGGCGCGGTCGTCCTCGTGCTGATGCTGCTGGTGGTCGCGGGGGTGCGTGCACTGTCCGCACTGTCCGCGCCGACCGCGGCGCCGCCGGTCGCGACCGGGCAGGTGCGGCTCGGACCGGAGTCGGGGGAGCGGGTGGCGGACTACCTGGCCCGCGCGGCGCAGACCCTACCCGCCCCAGGTACCCCCGCGCTCGCGCTCGTCCAGCTGGACGCGGCGCTGACCACCACGGACGCGGCGACGCTCGCGGGCCCGCTCCCGGTCCAGCAGGCGGTGCTGCGGCTGCCGATCCCTCGCGTGCAGACCGCCCTGCGGTTCGAGCCGATCCCGTCGGGGGCCCCGCTCGCCGCCGCGCTCGACACCGCCCGACAGCGTGCCGGGTACGCCGCCGAGGCGGACGCCGCCCGGCTCACCGGCCGCCCCGCCGCCGTCGCGCGGGCGGAGGCGCAGGGGTACGCACAGCCCTGCGCGTGCGTGATCGCGCTGGTCGTGGAGGGGGAGCGGGCCGCGCTGGACCGGCTCGCCGCCACCCCCGGCGTGCGGGCGGTCGAGGCGGCGCCGACGGGCGTGACCGCCCCCGAGCTGGCCCTCGCCCCGCTGCTCCCGGAGCAGACCGAGAGCGCCGACCCCCTCCCGGACGACGGCCCCGTCTGACCCTGCTCCGCCGCCCCCGCTGCGGGGGCGGGTCAGGGGCGTCCCTGAGGGGGCTCGGGGTCACCCCCGCCCCGCGTGGGGGGATCGCCGGATTCCGGCGGGCTGCGCGCGCTGCCAGCGTGAGGTCATGGACACACGGGGGGACGGGGTCGCCGAGGCGGACCCCGAGCAGGGCGGACCGGGTGCGGCGGTGGCACCCGGTGCGGGCATGCGGGCGGCGCCGTCGACCGGCGCCCTGGTCACCGCGGCGGCGGGCATCGCGGTGTGGGGCGTGGTGGTCCTGCACGTCGCCGCGCTCTCCGGTGCGGTGGACCCGGTGCGCCACACCGTCTCCGACTACGTCGCGCTGCCCGGCGGGCAGCTCGTGCTGGGGGTCGCGGCGGGGGCCATGGCGGTCGCGGGCGCGGTCCTCGCCGTCGCCGCCCACCGCGGCGGTGCGGGGCGGTCCGCCGTCGCGCTGCTCGGCAGCTGGGCCGTCGCGATGGCGCTCGCCGGGATCTTCCCGACCAACCTGCCGGACACGCCGCCGGACGTCGTCGCCGCCGTGCACCGCTACGCGGGCGCGTGGGTGTTCGCCGTGCTGCCGGTCGCGGCCCTGCTGCTCGCCCGCGGGCCCGCCGTCCGGGAGTCCGCGCGCCGCGCGGTCCGGGTGCTCGCCGTGCTCGGCGGAGTGCTCGCGGCCGGGTTCCTCCTCGCTCATCTCCCGATCGTCGTCCTGGGTTCACCCGCATTCCCCCTGTTGGGTGGGGTGGAGCGGGTTCTGTACGGCGTGGTGATCGCCCTCCTCGTCGTGACCGCCCGCGGGCTGCGGACATGACCGTGCTCGCGCTGGTCCTCGCCGTCGTGGGCGCCGCCTGCTTCGCCGGTGCGGCGGTCCTGCAGCACGGGGCGATGACCGCGCCCCGGCTCGATCTCGCAGGCCTGCGCGCCCTGCTGAGCCGCCCCCGCTGGCTGGCGGGCACCGGGCTGGCCGCCGGGGGCGCCGGGCTGCACGCCCTGGCCCTGGTGCTCGCGCCGGTCAGCGTGGTGCAGCCGGTCGGGGTGCTCGCCGTCCCGATCGCCGTGGGGATCGCGCTGCGCGGC
Source organism: Pseudonocardia oroxyli (assembly GCF_900102195.1). GTDB lineage: Bacteria > Actinomycetota > Actinomycetes > Mycobacteriales > Pseudonocardiaceae > Pseudonocardia > Pseudonocardia oroxyli. The sequence goes on along the minus strand of NZ_FNBE01000001.1, from coordinate 388,445 downwards.
CGGTGGCCGGGGTGGCGGGTCGCGGGCGGGATCGGGCTGTGCGCCGCCGGCGTCGCCCTCGTCGTCCGGACGACGGCGGCGGCGGCCCCCGGCGATCCCTCCGGATCGATGGTCCTCGCCGCGGCGGGCGCGGCGGTCGCGGCCCTGGTGCTCGCCGCGGTCGCCGCGCGCGCGACCGGGCGGCTGCGCTGCCTGGCCTGCGCCGCGGGCGGGGCGATCGCGTTCGGGGTCGTCTCCGCGGTGCTCCGCGACGTGTCCGTGCAGGTCGCCGCCGGTGCGGCGACCCCGGCATCGGCGCTGGGCGCGGCGGCGGGGATCGCCGTCGCGCTCGCGGTCGGCGGCTGGCTGGTCCAACAGGCGATGGCCGCGGGGCAACCCGCGGTCGTGGTGGCGGTGCTGACCGTCGTCGACCCGGTGGTCGCCGTCGGGTTCGGTGCCCTGGTCCTCGGCGAGGCCGCCGGACTGGGCGCCGCCGGCGTCGGCCTGCTGGTGGCCGCGGGCGCGGCCGCGGCCGCGGGTGTCGCCCTGCTCGCCCGGTTCCACCCGGACGCGACCACGCGTCCGGCCCCGAGAGAAGAGGTTCTGACGTGAGGATCCTGCTCGGCGCGGACACGTTCGCGCCCTACGTCAACGGCGCCGCCCGCTTCGCCGAGCGGCTCGCCGCCGGACTCGCCGGGCGCGGTCACGAGGTGCACGTCGCCGCGCCCTCGCCGACCGGCGCCGCGGGCGTCGGACGGTTCGGTGACGTGGCGGTGCACCGCGTCCGCTCGCACCGCTACCCGTGGCACGAGAGCTTCCGGGTCTGCCTGCCCTGGGAGGCGGGCCCCGCGACGGCGGAGATCCTGCGCCGGGTCCGACCGGACGTCGTGCACGTGCAGGCGCACTTCGTCGTGGGGCGCGGGCTGGCGGCGGCCGCGGCCGCCTCGGCGACCCCGCTGGTCGCGACCAACCACTTCATGCCCGAGAACCTGTTCGCGCACGCCCGGGTCCCGCGGTTCCTGCGGTCCGCGGCGGCCCGGTGGGCCTGGCGGGACGTCCGGGCCGTCTTCGGCCGGGCCGACGCGGTCACCGCCCCGACCCCGCGCGCCGTCGCGCTGCTGACGGGTGCGACCGGGCTGGCGGCGAGCGCCGTCTCGTGCGGGATCGACGCGGCCCGGTACGCGGGCGGGGACGAGCGCCCGGACACGGTGCTGTTCGTCGGGCGGCTGGACCAGGAGAAGCGGGTCGACGAGCTGCTGCGGGCCGTCGCGCGGGTGCCCGGGGCCCGGCTCGAGGTGGTCGGGGACGGCACCGAACGGGGGGCCTGGCACCGGCTCGCCGCCGAGCTCGGCATCGCCGACCGGGTCGTCTGGCACGGCTTCGTCAGCGAGGAGGACCTCGTCGCGGCCTACCGGCGCTGCGCGGTCTTCTGCATGCCGGGGATCGCGGAGCTGCAGAGCCTGGTGACGCTCGAAGCGATGGCGGCCGGCAAGCCGGTCGTCGCGGCCGACGCGATGGCGCTGCCGCACCTCGTCCGGCCCGGCCGCAACGGCTGGCTCTTCGCCCCCGGGGACGTCGAGGCCCTCGCCGTCCGCCTCGCCGCGCTCCTCGCCGACGCCGGGACCCGCCGCCGAATGGGCACCGCGAGCCGCGAGATCGTGGCGGGCCACACCCTCGACGCCACCCTGGACGCCTTCGAGGACCTCTACGTCCGGGTCGCCCACGTTCCGTCCGCGGGTCCCGTCGCCGCCTGACCGATTCCGCGCCTGCGGCGCCCGTGCGCGGTAAGTGGTGCCAGAGCACCACTTACCGCGCACGAGCGCCGCAGGCGCGACACGCCCGGGATCGCGCGACACCCGGACCCCGCGACACGCGGGCGCGCCGGTGAGCTGGGGGTTCGCCGAACGCCGTCCGACCGCGCGCGGAACCGTCGGTGGCCGGGGCTAGTCTGACCGCACCCCTGGCCCCCGATGGGCTCGGAGACGTCGGCACCGTCCCGGCTCGTGCGGAGCGGTCGCCGGGACCGTGCGCCGGGGTCGTACCACCGCCGCCACCGCGCCTCGGCGCGTGAAGGGAGTCCACCAGCCTCATGGCCCCGACCAGCGGGAACTCCAAGGATTCCTTCGTCCACCTCCACACGCACACCGAGTTCTCGATGCTCGACGGTGCGGCGCGCCTCGACGACCTGTTCTCCGAAGCCGCGCGGATGGGGATGCCCGCGCTGGCGATGACGGACCACGGGAACGTCTACGGGGCCTACGAGTTCTGGAAGAAGGCCAACGCGGCGGGCGTCAAGCCGATCATCGGCATGGAGGCCTACCTCGCGCCCGGCAGCAGGCACGAGCGCAAGCGCGTCTCCATCGGCGCGAACGGGGCGGCGAGCGACAACCCCGACCTGATGTACACGCACATGACGCTGCTGGCGGAGAACAACGAGGGGATGCACAACCTCTTCCGCCTCTCCAGCCTCGCCAGCCTCGAGGGCTACTACTACAAGCCGCGTATGGACCGCGAGCTGCTGGAGAAGTACGGCAAGGGGATCATCGCGACCACCGGCTGCCCGTCGGGTGAGGTGGCGCGCCTGCTCCAGCAGGACGACTTCGACGCCGCCTGCCAGGCCGCGAGCGACTACCGGGACATCTTCGGCAAGGACAACTTCTTCTGCGAGCTGATGGACCACGGCATCGACATCGAGAAGCGGGTCCAGGAGGACCTCTTCGCGCTGAAGAAGAAGCTGGACCTGCCCGGCCTCGCCACGAACGACCTGCACTACACCTACCCGGACGACACGAAGCCGCACGAGGTGCTGCTGTGCGTGCAGACCGGGAAGACCCTCGCGGACCCGAACCGCTTCAAGTTCGACGCGCAGGACTTCTACCTCAAGTCCGCCGCCGAGATGCGCGCCCAGTGGGACCCGATCCACCCCGAGGCCTGCGACAACACGCTGCTGGTCGCCGAGCGGGTGGACGTGAGCTTCGCCCACCAGGAGCTCATGCCGCGCGCGCCGGTCCCCGAGGGGGAGACCGAGGAGTCCTGGCTGATCAAGGAGGTCGAGCGGGGGCTGCGCAAGCGCTTCCCGGGCGGCGTCACCGAGAAGTACCGCCGCCAGGCGGAGTACGAGCTCGGCGTGATCATCCAGATGGGCTTCCCCGGCTACTTCCTGGTCACCGCGGACCTCATCCAGCACGCCAAGTCCGTCGGCATCCGGTGCGGCCCCGGCCGCGGCTCGGCGGCGGGCTCGCTCATCGCCTACGCGCTGGAGATCACCGACCTGGACCCCATCCGGCACAAGCTGATCTTCGAGCGGTTCCTCAACCCCGAGCGCATCTCCATGCCGGACATCGACATGGACTTCGACGAGCGTCGGCGTGGCGAGATGATCCGCTACACCACGGAGAAGTACGGCGAGGACCGGATCGCGCAGATCATCACCTACTCCACGATCAAGGCCAAGGCCGCGATCAAGGACTCGGCGCGCGTGCTGTTCGGCCAGCCCGGCTACTCGGTGGCGGACCGGATCACCAAGGCCATGCCCCCGGCCGTCATGGGCAAGGACATCCCGCTGTCCGGGATCTTCGACCCGTCGCACAAGCGGTACGCCGAGGCCACCGAGGTCCGGGCCCTCTACGAGTCGGACGCGCAGGTCCGCGAGATCATCGACACCGGCCGCGGCCTGGAGGGGCTGAAGCGGCAGTGGGGCGTGCACGCCGCCGGCGTGATCATGTCGAGCAAGCCGCTGATCGACGTCATCCCGATCCAGCGCCGCGAGTCGGACGGCGCGATCATCACGCAGTTCGACATGGGCGTCTGCGAGACGCTCGGGCTGCTGAAGATGGACTTCCTGGGCCTGCGCAACCTCACCATCATCGACGACGCGCTCGAGAACATCGAGCTCAACGGCAAGCCCAAGCTCGTCATCGAGGAGGTGGAGCTGGACGACCAGAACACCTACGACCTGCTCGCCCGCGGCGACACGCTCGGGGTGTTCCAGCTGGACGGCGGGCCGATGCGGGACCTGCTGCGCCGCATGGCCCCCACGGAGTTCGACGACATCTCGGCCGTCGGCGCGCTGTACCGGCCCGGTCCCATGGGCGCGAACGCGCACAACGACTACGCGGACCGCAAGAACGGCAGGCAAGAGGTCACGCCGATCCACCCGGAGCTGGCGGAGCCCCTCAAGGACATCCTGGGCGAGACGTACGGCCTGATCGTCTACCAGGAACAGGTCATGGCGATCGCCCAGAAGCTGGCGGGCTACTCGCTCGGCAAGGCGGACCTGCTCCGCCGCGCGATGGGCAAGAAGAAGAAGGAGATCCTGGACAAGGAGTACGCCGGCTTCGCCCAGGGCATGAAGGACAACGGCTACTCCGAGGCCGCGGTCAAGACGCTCTGGGACATCCTGCTCCCCTTCTCCGACTACGCCTTCAACCGCGCCCACTCCGCCGCGTACGGCGTGGTGTCGTACTGGACCGCCTACCTCAAGGCGAACTACCCGGCCGAGTACATGGCCGCGGTGCTCACCTCCGTTCGGGACGACAAGGACAAGGCCGCCGTCTACCTCGGCGAGTGCCGCAGGCTCGGGATCAAGGTCCTGGCGCCGGACGTCAACGAGTCGGTCCGCAACTTCGCCCCCGTCGGGGACGACATCCGGTTCGGCCTGGGCGCGATCCGCAACGTCGGGTTCAACGTCGTCGACGCCATCGTCGCCGCGCGCAAGGAGAAGGGGGACTTCACCGACTTCTCGGACTTCCTGCGCAAGGTGGACGCCGTCGTCTGCAACAAGAAGGTCATCGAGTCGCTGATCAAGGCCGGCGCCTTCGACTCGCTCGGCCACTCGCGCAAGGGTCTGCTGCTCGTCCACGCGGACGCGATCGACGCGATCATGAGCAGCAAGAAGGCCGCGTCGATGGGCCAGTTCGACCTGTTCGGCTCGCTGGACGCCACGAGCGACGAGGACTCCGGGCTCGGCGGCATCTTCGACGTCAAGGTGCCCGAGGACGAGTGGGACACCAAGCACAAGCTCGCCGTGGAGCGGGAGATGCTGGGCCTCTACGTCTCCGGCCACCCGCTCGACGGCATGGAGCAGGCGCTGGCCGCCAAGTCGGACACCCCGATCCCGGCCATCCTCGAAGGCACCGTCGGCGAGGGCGCGCAGGTCACGGTCGGCGGGATCCTCACCAACGTCAACCGGCGGGTGAACAAGAACGGCGAGCCCTGGGCCAGCGCCCAGATCGAGGACCTCGCAGGCGGCATCGAGGTGCTGTTCTTCCCGCGGGCCTACCAGGTGGTGGGCGTGGACGTGGCGGAGGACGCGATCGTGCTGGTCAAGGCCCGGGTCAACAAGCGTGACGACCGGGTGTCCCTGATCGCGAACGACCTCGCGGTGCCCGAGCTGCAGGCCGCGGGCGAGGCGGGCCTGCCGATCCGGGTGAGCATGCGCACCGAGATGGTCACCCCGGAGCGGGTCGCGCAGCTCAAGGAGGTGCTCACCCACCACCCGGGTTCGTCCGAGGTGCACCTGAAGCTGCTCTACGGCACCAAGACCACCCTGCTGCGCCTGGACGACTCGCTGAAGGTCACCAACACCTCGGCCCTGATGGGGGACCTGAAGGCCCTCCTGGGCCCCGGCTGCCTGGGCTGACCGGGGCTCCTGCGGGTCAGAGCACCCCGTAGCCGGACTCGGTGAACGTGCCGATGCCGGACAGTGCGGCCCGGCCCGTGCGGAAGTAGGTGAAGCTCAGCTCGAAGGGCCTGCCCTCGACGTCCGTCGTGGTGAGCTCGCGCAGCAGGGTGGGGGTGCCGGGGGCGCGGCCGAAGACGCGGTGGGAGACGACCGGCATCGGCGGGTAGTCCTCGTGGATCCGCGCCAGCAGGGCGAGCTGCTCCGCGGCGGAGCCGGCCACACCCCGTGACCTTCTTGATCAAGGGGAGTTGTCACCGTGGTCGGCGGGCGCCGAGCTGCGCGAGGTCCGCTTCGGGCGAGACATCCTCGCCGCCGAGCTCGAACAGCATGCCGGCTCACCGGACTCGGTCGCCGCGCAGATGGGCGAGGTCATGGCCGAGGTCGGCGGCGACGGCTTCCTCATCACCGGCAGCATCACCCGGCGCTTCGTCGACGAGATCACCGAGGGCCTCGTCCCGGCCCTGCAGCGGCGGGGGCTGACGCGGACCGGAGTACGACGGCGGGACCCTGCGCGAGACGCTGCGGGAGTTCTGACGGCGCCGGCGGGGCACTCACTCCGAGCGGGTCACCAGGCTCGTCCAGTGGGCGCCCGCCGCCCCGGCCCAGCGGGCGTGCAGCTCGGTGAAGCGGATGGCGGCGCGGGTGCCCGCCCAGTGCTCGGGGAGCAGCTCCCGCGGCAGCTCCGGATCGAGGAACGGGAAGCGGCGCCACGCGTGCACCAGCAGGACCTGGTGGGACAGGACGTCCGCGGGGGTGCGGGGGTCGGCGTCCGCGAACTCCGCGAGGAACTCCTCGTACTCGTGCTCCACCCCGTCGAGGTCCCAGGCCTGGCGCACCACCTCGGCCTGCTCCCCGATGGTGCCGAACGGGCCGATGAAGGAGCTGGTCACGGCATCGAGGTCGAGGTCGGCGACGACGTCCGCGACCTGGGCCTCCTTGCCCGGGTCCGGGCTGAGCCAGACGCCGGGGGCGGGGGAGCCGAGCCCGGCCCAGGCCAGCCGCGTGCGCAGCCGGTGCCGCAGCCTGCGTCGGGTCTCGGGCACCGACACCAGCAGCACCAGCCACCGGCCGTCCCACTCCCGGGCGGGCCCGCCGAAGCCGTAGATGCGCGCGGCGCCGTCGGAGAGCAGCCTGCTCCCGGCGTCGGTGAGCCGCCAGCGGACCCGGCGCCCCGCCCGGTCCGAGGTCACGAGGCCCTCGGCGGCGGTGCGGGCCAACGCCTGGCGCGCGGACTTTGGCTCCACGCCCAGCCCGGCGAGGACGTCGATGAGCACCTGGGTCCAGACGGGCTCGGCGCGCGGGAGGACGAACTCGCCGAGCAGGGTGAGCAGCAGCGACCGGGCGCTGGTCTGCCCGAGCCCGCGCCTGCGGGAGAGCGCAGGGTGCACGCCGCCCGCCCCGTCCGGGTCGAGGCCACCGACTCCCGAGAGTTCCGCCGTCATGGTCGGGCCAGGATAGTCACCACGGCCGCACGCGCCCGTCCTCGGCTGCTGTAACAGGGCGTTCACACGCGGATCACCCGATCGTGGGCCGTGTGGTCCCGACCACCATGATCCACTCGATTGAGGCAACGATCGCCCGGGGTGGGTCGACACGCCGGGCACCCGTCGCGCCCGGTTCACCCGAACGCAGGGGTTCGTCCGCGTGACGACGGACGCGTCCGATGTCGCGGATGCACCCAGAGTGATCGATTCAGCGGAACCGGACGTATCGGGACGAGCGCGCGGGAACCGGGCGCGTGCTCGTCCGGTTTGCTGGGGTCAGCTACTCCGCACGGCCGCATAGCCGCACGTGCGTCGCCCCCCAGCCAGGACCTGACCGGAGGACACCCGTGCCGGATACGACCTCGAGCCCACCCCGCCGACTCGACCCACGCCACCTGCGCGCCGACCTCGGCGCCTCGCTGGTGGTGTTCCTGGTCGCGGTGCCGCTCTCCCTCGGCATCGCCCTCGCCTCGAACGCCCCGATCATGGCCGGACTGATCGCCGCCGTCGTCGGCGGCGTGGTCGCCGGCGTCCTCGGCGGCTCGCCCCTGCAGGTCAGCGGCCCCGCCGCCGGCCTGACCGTGATCGTCGCCGGGCTGGTGGACCAGTTCGGCTGGCAGGTCACCTGCCTCATCACGGTCGGCGCGGGCCTGTTGCAGGTCCTGTTCGGGCTGACCCGGCTGAGCCGGTTCACCCAGGCCATCCCGCCCGCCATCACCCACGGCATGCTCGCGGGCATCGGCATCACGATCGCACTGGCCCAGATGCACATCGTGTTGGGCGGCGAGTCGCAGACCGCCGCCCTCGACAACATCCTGCAGTTCCCGCAGCAGGTCGCGAACCTGCACGGGCACGCGTTCGTCGTCGGCCTGGTGGCCATCGCGATCATGCTGGCCTGGCCGCGGATCCCCGGACCGCAGAAGGCGGTCCCGGGCGCGCTCGTCGCGGTCGGCGCCGCCACCGCCCTGGCGCTGCTGTGGCCCGACGTCACGCGGGTCGACCTGCCCGGCAACCTGATCGAGTCGATCGCGCTGCCGGTCCTGCCCGAGTCCGGCCTCTGGGTGGGCGTCCTCGGCGGGATGCTCACCGTGGCGCTGGTCGCGAGCGTCGAGAGCCTGCTCTCGGCCGTCGCGACCGACCGGATGGCCCAGGAGCGCGACGGCGACGGCCTCCGCACGGACGCCGACCGCGAGCTGATGGGCCAGGGCGCGGGCAACGCCGTGTCCGGCCTGCTCGGCGGCCTGCCGATCACCGGCGTGATCGTCCGCAGCTCGGCGAACGTCCGGGCGGGGGCCAAGACCCGGCTCTCCACGATCCTGCACGGCTGCTGGATCGCCCTGTTCGGCATCGTGCTGATCTCCGCCATCGAGATGATCCCGCTGGCCGGGCTGTCCGGGCTGCTGGTCGTCGTCGGGTTGGCGCTGGTCAAGCCCGCGGACATCCGCACCGCCCGCAGCCACGGCGAGCTGGCGCTCTACGTCGTCACCACCCTCGGTGTGGTCTTCCTCAACCTGCTCGAGGGGGTCGCGCTCGGGCTAGTCCTCGCCGCGGTCCTGATGATCTGGCGGGCCGCACGGGCCCGGGTGCGGGTCGAGGAGCCGGACCGCACCACGCCTCGGCGGGTCGTCGTCGAGGGCACGCTGAGCTTCCTGTCCGTGCCCGCGCTGTCCCGGGTGCTGCAGGCGGTGCCGGAGGGGGAGCCGGTGCGGGTCGATCTCGTCGTCGACTACCTGGACCACACGGCGTTCGACCACATCCAGGGCTGGTCCCGGCGCCACCGCGCGACGGGCGGCTTCGTCGAGGTCGTCGAGCCGGAGCAGGCCAAGGCGCGCCAGGACGCACCGCACGGCCGGTTCGCCACGTGGTCGCAGTGGCGCGCCGAGAACCTCGCAGGCGGCGCGCGGATGCGGGCGGGTCTGCTGGCCTACCAGCAGAACACCGCCGAGCGGGTCCGCCCCACGATGGAGGGCCTCGCCGCGGGCCAGAACCCGTCCGGACTGCTGTTGACCTGCGCGGACTCCCGGGTGCTGCCCAGCATGATCACCCAGAGCGGGCCGGGGGACCTGTTCACGGTGCAGAACGTCGGCAACTTCGTGTCCGGCACGTCCACGCTCGCCGCGGTGCAGTACGCCGAGGAGGTGCTGCGGGTGCCGCTGATCGCGGTCTGCGGGCACTCCGGCTGCGGCGCGATGAACGCGGTGCTCGGCGGGGACCGACCCCGGGGCGCGCTGGACGACTGGCTGCGCAACGGCGAACCCGTCGCGCAGGCGTGGGTGGAGGGCCACCCGGCGGGCCGCGCGGCCCAGCGGGACGGCTTCGGGCAGGCGGACAGCCTGGCCATGGTGAACGTCGCGCTGCAGCTGGACCGCCTGCGGGACATGGGCGTGCGGGCCGAGCTGATGGGTCTGTTCTACGACATCAAGTCGGCGGGCGTGCTCGTGTACGACGCCCGGAGCCAGGTGTTCCACTCCCACGAGCGCGCGTTCGCGCAGCTCCCGGCCGCGCTGCGGTGACGGAACATCTCGGACCCGGGCCGGGTTGACTCCCACATGGCCGACTCGAACAGCGCAACGGTGGAACTGACGACGGAGAACTTCAACGAGGTGGTCGGGAGCGGCGGGACCGTCCTGGTGGACTTCTGGGCGTCGTGGTGCGGCCCGTGTCGCCAGTTCGCCCCCGTGTTCGACGCCGCGGCGGAGAAGCACGAGGACATCACGTTCGGCAAGGTCGACACCGAGGCGCAGCAGCAGCTGGCGCAGGCGTTCGGGATCTCCTCGATCCCGACCCTGATGGCCGTGCGGGAGGGCGTGGTCCTCTACGCCCAGCCGGGCGCGCTGCCCGCCGCCGCGCTCGAGGACCTGATCGGCCAGGTGCGGGACGTGGACATGGACCAGGTGCGCGCCGAGGTGGCGAAGCAGCAGGAGCAGGCCGAGCAGGCCTGACGCTGCGCTCGTGACACTGCGCTCGTGAGGGCCCGGTCGCCCGGTGGGGTGGCCGGGCCTTCTGCGATGCTGGCCCGCATGGACTGGGGAAAGCTGCTGTCACAGGCCGTCGACGTCGGGATGAAGCTGCTCGCGCAGTCCGACGACCAGCCCGCGCGGCCCGCGCCCGCGAACCACGGCGGGGTGCGCAGCGCGCCCACCGCGGACCGCTCGCGGGAGATCGTCTACGCCCCCGAGCTCGACGGTGCCGCGGACCCCGGCGAGATCGTCTGGACGTGGGTGCCGTTCGAGGAGGACCCGTCCCAGGGCAAGGACCGCCCCCTGCTGGTGGTGGGGCGCGGCGGCGGCGACCTGTTGGGGCTCATGCTGTCCTCCCAGCACAAGCGGGACGGCGACCCGGACTGGGTGGCCATCGGGTCGGGGGAGTGGGACCGGGAGGGGCGCGAGTCCTTCATCCGGCTGGACCGGGTCCTGGAGGTCGGCGAGCACGACATCCGCCGCGAGGGCGCCGTCCTCGACCAGCGCCGCTTCGACCGGGTCGCCCACGAGCTGCGCACCCGCTTCGGCTGGCACTGACCGACCCGCGGGTCGGTCAGTTGGGGCTGGAGTCGATGGCGAAGGTGGCGGTCGGGGCCGGGATCGCGCGCAGGTCCCGGAGCAGGCCGCGCTCGCGGGCGAGCAGACGGCGCACCAGGCGCAGGCGCTCCAGCGGGTCCAGCTCCTCCAGCATCGCCTGGCGGTCGGTGAGCGGGAGCAGGCAGTCGGCGGCGAGGACGTGGGGCAGCTCGGCCGGGCCGACCGCCCGCGGCTCCACCCAGTCCTCGGACTTCCACGCGTCCGTGCAGTAGGCCTTGTGCGCCCGCCGCGCCGAGCCCATCAGCATGCGGGTGAGGTCGTCGGACTCCGACGCCTCGGCCGTGTCCGGCAGCCATTCGACCGTGCCGCAGAGGTAGGCGTGGCTGCCGTCGTCGAGGTCGAGCAGGCGGAAGCGGCGGCGTCCCTCGGTAACCACGTCGTAGCGGCCGTCGGGGAGCCTGCGGACGTCGAGCAGCCGGGCCGAGCACCCGACGGTGGCCAGGGCGTCGATGCCGTGGCGGTCGGTGTCGAACCCCTCCCGGACAGCGACGACGCCGAACTCCTTGTTCGGCACCGCACCCGTCACGAGGTCGACCGTGAGCTGCCGGTAGCGCGGTTCGAAGATGTGCAGGGGCAGCGGCGCGCCGGGCATCAGCACCGTCCCGAGCGGGAAGAGCGGGAGAGTCTCTCTGCTCGGCGCGGTCACGCGGTCACCGTACGGCCCGCCGCCGCTACTCGCCTGCCGAATCCCGCACGCCCGGGGGCCGCAGCACCGCCGACGCGTCCGTGACGCGCAGGGCGCGCTCGGTGAACCGGAACACCGCCGCCGGACGGCCGCCCGCCGGACCGGGCGCGGCCGTCTCGCCGGTGGCGGCCAGGACGCCGCGGCGGGTCAGCACGCGCTGCAGGTTGGTGGCCGACACCGGGTGCCCGAGCGCGGCCACGTAGAGGTCGCGCAGCGCCGAGACGGTGAACTCGCGGGGCGCGAGCGCGAACCCCAGGTTGGTGTAGGAGAGCTTGGCGCGCAGGCGTTCCCGAGCGTCCTCGACGATCTCCGCGTGGTCGAACGCGGTCGCGGGGAGCCGGTCGACGGGATGCCAGGCGGTGTCCGGCGGCACGGCGGGATCGACGTCGGACGGGACGAGGCCGAGGAACGCGGTCGCGACCAGCCGCACGCCCGGGACCCGGTGCGGCGCACTGAACACGCCGAGCTGCTCGACGTGGGTGACACCGCGGACGTCGACCTTCTCGGCCAGCTGGCGGCGGACCGACTCCTCGACGTCCTCGTCGGCGCCCAACGCCCCGCCGGGCAGCGCCCAGCGGCCGCGGTCGGGGTCCATGCCGCGCTGCCAGAGCAGCACCTGCAGCTCGTCCGCCCGGACCTGCAGCACGGCCGCGAGCACCTCGTGACCTGTGGCGGCGGGCATGGGCCGCATCGTAGGGGTGCGGGTGCCCGGCGGTCTGCGACGCGGCCTCGAGGTTACGAACAGGTGAGTTCCAGGTCACGTGAACGGTGTCGCGGTGGCCGTGCCGGTGCTACGATCGCCCTGTTTTCGACCAACAGGCGAAAACACCCGGACAGAGGACGAGCCATCATGACGGTGACGGCGGACGTGCAGCAGGGGGCAGGGAGCGGCGCGGACGTGCCGTTCCCCGGATGGGCCGACGAGGTGCGCGCGCTGGCGAAGAAGCGCGGTGCCGTGCTGCTGGCGCACAACTACCAGCTCCCGGCGATCCAGGACGTCGCCGACTTCGTGGGGGACTCGCTCGCCCTGTCCCGGATCGCCGCCGACGTCGAGGCGGACACCATCGTGTTCTGCGGCGTCCACTTCATGGCCGAGACCGCCAAGATCCTCTCGCCCGAGAAGACGGTGCTGATCCCGGACGCCCGCGCCGGGTGCTCGCTGGCCGACTCGATCACCGTCGAGCAGCTGCGGGAGTGGAAGGCCGAGCACCCCGACGCCGTCGTGGTCAGCTACGTCAACACCACCGCCGCGGTGAAGGCCGAGACGGACATCTGCTGCACCTCCTCGAACGCGGTCGAGGTCGTGGCGTCCATCCCGGAGGACCGGGAGGTGCTGTTCCTGCCGGACCAGTTCCTCGGCGCGCACGTCCGCCGGACGCTGGACCGCGAGAACATGCACGTGTGGGCGGGAGAGTGCCACGTCCACGCCGGGATCAACGGCGCCGAGCTGACCCGGCAGGCCGAGACCCACCCCGACGCGGACCTGTTCGTGCACCCCGAGTGCGGCTGCGCGACATCCGCGCTCTACCTCGCGGGCTCGGGCGCCGTCGCGGCGGACAAGGTCAAGATCCTCTCGACCGGCGGCATGATCGACGCCGCGCGTGCCACGAAGGCGAAGCAGGTCCTGGTGGCGACCGAGGTCGGCATGCTGCACCAGCTCCGCCGGGCCGCGCCGGAGATCGACTTCCAGGCGGTCAACGACCGGGCGAGCTGCGGCTACATGAAGATGATCACGCCGGAGGCGTTGCTGCGTAGCGTCCGCCACGGCACCGACGAGGTGCACGTGGACCCGGAGCTGGCCGCGCGCGGCCGGGCCGCCGTCGAGCGGATGATCGCGATCGGGCAGCCCGGGGGTGGGGAGTGAGCACCTGGGAGGCGTCGGCCGACCTCGTCGTGGTCGGCAGCGGTGTCGCGGGGCTCACCGCCGCGCTCGACGCCGCCGAGGCCGGGCTGCGCGTGGTCGTCGTGACCAAGGACGCGGTGTCCGAGGGCAGCACCCGCTGGGCCCAGGGCGGCGTCGCGGTGGTGCTCGGCGACATCGCGGGCGACACCGTGGAGGCGCACGTCGCCGACACCCTGGCCGCGGGCGGCGGGCTGAACGACGAGGCCGCCGTCCGGGAGATCGTCAGCGCCGGACCCGCTGCGGTGCAACGCCTGCGGGCGCGCGGCGCCCGGTTCGACGCCCGCGGTGCACAGCTGGACCGCACCCGGGAGGGCGGACACTCGGCCTTCCGCGTGGTCCACGCGGGCGGGGACGCGACCGGCGCCGAGATCGAGCGGGCGCTCGTCGCGGCGGCCCGCCGCGACCGGGGCGGCCCGACCATCCTCACCGGGCACGTCGCCGTCGACGCCGCCAAGGACACCTCGGGCGCGGTCGCCGGCCTGCACGTGCTCGACGACGCGGGCAGGCCCGGCCTGCTCCGCGCGCCCGCCGTCCTGCTCGCCACCGGTGGGTACGGACAGCTCTACGCCAGCACGACCAACCCCGCGACCAGCACCGGGGACGGGGTGGCGCTGGCGCTGCGGGCCGGTGCGGCCGTCGCCGACCTGGAGTTCGTGCAGTTCCACCCGACCGTGCTCTACACGGGCCCGGCCGTCGGTCGTCGCCCGCTGGTCACCGAGGCGGTCCGCGGGGAGGGTGCGGTCCTGCGCGACCGGACCGGCACCCGGTTCATGGTGGGGCAGCACCCGCTGGCCGACCTGGCCCCGCGGGACGTCGTGGCCGCCGCCATCACCCGGCGGATGGCCGAGACCGGTGCGGACTGCATGTACCTCGACGCCACCGAGCTGAGCGGCTTCGCGAGCCGCTTCCCGACGGTGTACGCGTCCTGCCTCGAGGCGGGCGTCGACCCGCTGCGGGAGCCGATCCCGGTCACCCCCGCGGCCCACTACGCCTGCGGCGGCGTGGTCGCCGGTGTCGACGGCCGGACCGCGGTCCGCGGGCTGTACGCGGCGGGCGAGGTGGCCCGGACCGGGCTGCACGGGGCGAACCGGCTGGCGTCGAACTCGCTGCTGGAGGGCCTGGTCGTCGGCGAGCGGGTGGTCCGTGCGGTGCTGGCGGACCGGGACCTGCCGCGGGGTGGCGCGCTCGTCGGGGCCGCGCCCGCGGTGGGGGTCGCGGACCGGGGGGTGGTGCAGCGCGCGATGAGCGCGTTCGCCGCCATCGGGCGGGACGCGGGGGGCCTGGCCACGGCGTCGGACGTCGTGGAGCGGGCCACGCTGCTCGCCACCCCGCTCGACCGGACGGGCGTGGAGGACGCGGCGCTGACCCTGCTCGCGCAGGCGGTCCTCGCGGCGGCCGGCACGCGCCGGGAGAGCCGGGGCTGCCACGTGCGCACCGACTTCCCCGCGCGGGACGACGTCTACCAGCGGGCCTCCCTGGAGATCAGGTTGGACGCGGCGGGTCGCCCCGTCGTGGCGGCCGAGGCGGTGGCGGCATGACCGCGCTCGCCGCCGGGGTGGGCGGCGCGACCGAGATCGGCGTGCCGGACCCCGAGGACCTGGCCCGCGTGGTGCGGACCGCGCTCGACGAGGACCTGCGCTACGGCCCCGACGCGACGACGGCGGCGACCGTGCCCGCGGACGCCGTCGCCGTGGGGTCCTTCACCCCGCGCGCGGCAGGGGTGCTCGCGGGGATCCCGGTGGCCCGGGCCGTCCTGGATCTCGTGGTGCCGGAGTACACGCTGGTCAGTGAGCTGTCCGACGGGTCGCGGCTGGTCCCGGGGGAGCCGGCGCTCGTCGTCGAGGCGCCGGTGCGGGCGCTGCTCACCGCCGAGCGCACGGCGCTGAACCTGCTGTGTCACCTGTCCGGCGTCGCGACCGCGACCGCGCAGTGGGTGGACGCGGTGGCGGGTACGCCCGCGCGCATCCGCGACACCCGCAAGACCCTGCCCGGCCTGCGGCTGCTCGAGAAGTACGCGGTGCGCTGCGGGGGCGGGGTGAACCACCGGCTCGGCCTCGGGGACGCCGTCCTGATCAAGGACAACCACGTCGCGGCCGCGGGCTCGGTCGGCGCCGCCCTGGAGGCTGCGCGCCGGCACGCGCCGGAGCTGCCCTGCGAGGTCGAGGTGGACTCGCTGGAGCAGCTCGACGAGGTGCTCGCGCTGGGCGCCGAGCTCGTCCTGCTGGATAACCTCACCCCGGCGCAGACCGCGGAGGCGGTGCGGCGCAGGGGATCCGCGGCCACGCTGCTCGAGTCCAGCGGTGGGCTCGTCCTGGCGAACGCGCGGGAGTACGCGGAGACGGGCGTGGACTTCCTCTCGGTGGGGGCCCTGACCCATTCGGTCACGGCCCTGGACCTCGGGCTCGATCTCTAAACCGGTGGCGCCGTCGTCGTACGGTGGACACCCGTGAGCACCGACACGCGGATCCGGGCGGCGATGGCCAACTGCACCAAGGGCGAGGCGACCCGGATGGTCCTGCCCGCGGAGATAAGGGCCCTGGACCTCGACACGCTCGCGGACGTCGTCGGGTGGCGGGACGCCAAGGCCCCGGACAAGGCCGTGCTCCTCGTCCCCGGGGACGTGGAGCCGGTCGGGATCGCCCTGCGGGCGGCGGCCAACCCGGTGGGGGCCACGGCGATGTGCGCCTTGTGCCGCACCACCCACGGTCCCGGCGGTACCTCGCTGTTCAGCGCGCCGCGCGGGCGCGGCGGGGACAGCGTCGGCACCTACGTCTGCAGCGACCTGGGCTGCGCGCGGCACATCACGGTCCAGAAGGCCACGGCGGCGCTGCGCCCGGCGCCGGGCCTGTCGGTGGAGGAGCGGCGCGCGGGTCTGCGGGAGCGGGCGGCCGCGTTCGCCGCCCAGGTGACGGCACCGAGGTGAGCGCCGAGGTGAGCCTCGGCCCCCTGCGGAGCAGGATCAACCGCGGTGGGGTTCATCTCGGTACGAGGCCTCAGTAGGGCGCGAGCTGGAGGACGGGTCGACCCGACACCGCGGCGTCGCGGGCGAAGGCGGCGAGCTCGGAGAGCTGCTCGCCCAGGGCGTCCGGTTCGCCGTGGCCGATGGCCGCCGACCAGCGGGCCATGATCGGCGGGGCGGTGCGGGGCGTCATCTCCGCCAGGACCTCGAGGGCCGCGGCGGGCACCCGGGTGACGATCACGCCGGCGTCCGCCTCGACGGCGAGCAGCCCGGCGGGGGCCCTCGGGTCGTCCGGCTCGGTGTCAGTCAGCGCGGCGTACAGCGCGGCCAGCTCGGTGCGGCGCAAGGGGATCGAGAGGTGCGGGAGGTCGTCGAACTCGCCCGCGGCGATGCCCTCCGCCGCGTCCTCGGCGGCCAGGAACCAGTCACTCATGCCAGGAGCTCCTTCTGCATCGGGGCGGGGAAGCGGACGGTGAACCGGACGTCGCCGAGCAGGGCCTCCAGCCGTCCGGCGGCGGACTCGACCTCGTGTGCCGCTTCGGATCCGACGTCGGTGAGCAGCCGGGTGGCGATCGTCCCGTCCCGGCGCTGGGCCCACCCGCCGACGACGGCCCCGTCCACCCAGATCGTCGGGCCGCCGTTGCCGTTGCGGTCGAAGAGGTGGGGGACGAGCTCGTCGGCGAGGTAGTGGTCGCGCCGCCTCCAGCCCATCGTCGTGGGGTCGAGGCCGGGGAGCAGGGCGACGGAGGGCTGCGGCGCAACGGGTTCGGTGTCGTCCGGGAGCACGTACCCGGCGGTGGTCTCGACGGCGTCCACGTCGGTGAGCGCGGCGGTCGTGGTCGCGACCGTCCAGCCCGCCCACCACCTCAGGTCGTCCCGGGTGGCGGGCCCGAACGCGCGCAGGTAGGCCCGCGCGAGCCCGGCCGCCGCGGTGCGCCTGGGCAGCGGCTCGCCCACGCCGCCCGCGATCCAGGAGTCCGCTGCGGCCCACCGGTACTGCCCGTTGATCCAGGTGCCGGTCGGGCGCGCCCGCAGGACCTCGCCGTCGAAGCCCATGACGAGCAGCACCCGGCTGTGCAGGGGGGACTCGCCGGGCCCGATCGGGACCGGGGTGGTGAGGTGGGGCAGCCGCAGGCCCACCTCGCGGGCGGGCAGCGGCCCCTCGGCCGCGAGGAGGTCGTGGATCTCGCCGCGCGCCCGCGCGTAGGTGTCCGCGGGATAGCCGCCCGCGGCGAGCTGGCCGGCCAGGTTCCGGTGCTGCACGGCCGCGACGTCCACCGTCGCCGCATGGTGCGCCAGCCGTGCGTGGGCGGGCCCGAACACCCAGAGCGTGCGGCGCATGGCGTGGTGCCGCAGCAGGGTGCGGTCCTCGTAGAGCGCCCGGTCGACCGGGTCCAGGGCCGGGGTGGCCATGCGGGCCGCGGCGCTGAGGTAGACGCTGACGGGGTCGGTCGAGTGCAGGCACACCAGGTCGTCGACCAGCGCGGACAGGTCGTCGGTCCGCGCCGCGGGGCTCAGCCGGTGCCGCGCCGTGAGCCGGGCCCGCCGCTGCGCGACGTCGATCGGGAGCACGGGGCGATCGTCTCAGGCGGGCAGCGGTGTGGTCCGGTCCGGGCGCACCTGTGGACAACTCGGGCCGTCGGGGCCGCCACGGTGCGGTCGGGGTCGGGGCGCCACGTAGTCTGAGGGCCATGTCCAGCCGGATCCTGAGGCGACTCGACCTGCGCTCCGAACCCCTGCCGCGCCCCGCCGTCCTGCGCGGCATGCTGCCGCGCGCGGAGGTGGATGTCGACGCGGCGCTGGAGGCCGTGCGGCCGATCGTCCATGCGGTCCGGGACCGGGGCGTCGAGGCGGCGCTGGAGGCGACCGAGCGGTTCGACAAGGTCCGCCCGGCCACGGTGCGGGTGCCCGCCGTCGAGCTGGAGAAGGCGCTCGCGGAGCTCGACCCGGCGGTCCGCCGGGCGTTGGAGACCTCGATCGCCCGGGCGCGGAAGGTCCACGAGGAGCAGCGCCGGGCGGACGTCGTCACGCAGGTGGTGCCGGGGGGCACGGTCACCGAGCGGTTCGTGCCCGTGCGCCGGGTCGGGCTCTACGCCCCCGGCGGCCTGGCCGTGTACCCGTCGTCGGTGATCATGAACGTGGTGCCCGCGCAGGCCGCGGGGGTCGAGTCGCTCGTCGTCGCCTCCCCGCCGCAGGCCGAGTTCGGCGGCCTCCCGCACCCCACGATCCTCGCGGCGGCCGCGCTGCTCGGGGTGGACGAGGTGTGGGCGGTCGGCGGCGCCCAGTGCGTCGCGCTGCTGGCCTACGGCGGCACGGATGTCGACGGTGGCGAGCTCGAGCCGGTCGACATGGTCACCGGTCCCGGCAACATCTACCTCACCGCGGCCAAGCGCATGCTGCGCGGCCTGATCGGGATCGACGCCGAGGCGGGCACCACCGAGATCGCCGTGCTGGCGGACGGCGGGGCGGACCCGGTGCACGTCGCCGCAGACCTCATCTCGCAGGCCGAGCACGATCCGAACGCGGCGTCGGTGCTGGTCACGGACTCGGATGCGCTGGCGGACGCGGTGGACGCCGAGCTGGAGCGCCAGGTCGCGGCGACGAAGCACACCGAGCGGGTGCGCACCGCGCTGTCCGGCCCGCAGTCGGCCACGATCCTGGTGCGGGACGTGGTCGAGGGCGTCGCGGTAGTGGACGCCTACGCCGCCGAGCACCTGGAGATCCAGACCGCGGACGCGCGCGCGGTCGGGGCCCGGGTGCGCAACGCCGGGGCGATCTTCATCGGTCCGTACGCCCCGGTCTCGCTCGGCGACTACTGCGCCGGGTCGAACCACGTGCTGCCCACCGGCGGCTGCGCCCGGCACTCCGGCGGGCTCTCCACCAGCACGTTCCTGCGCGGCGTGCACGTCGTGGAGTACACCGAGGAGGCGCTGCGCGAGGTGGCGGACCAGGTGGTCACCCTCGCCACCGCCGAGGACCTGCCCGCCCACGGCCAGGCGGTCACGGCGAGGTTCGGGTGGGCGGGAGCGAGGCGGTGAACGTGCGTCTCGAGGACCTCCCGCTGCGGGAGTCGTTGCGGGGGAAATCGCCCTACGGCGCCCCGCAGCTGGACGTGCCGGTCCGGCTGAACACCAACGAGAACCCGTACCCGCCGCCCCCGGAGCTGGTCGCGGACGTCGCGGCGGCGTGCGAGGAGGCGGCACGCGAGCTGCACCGCTACCCGGACCGGGACGCGGTGGCGCTGCGCACCGACCTGGCGGAGTACCTGACGCGCCAGACCGGGGTGCCCCTCGGGGTGGCGAACCTGTGGGCGGCGAACGGGTCGAACGAGATCCTGCAGCAGGTGCTGCAGGCCTTCGGCGGTCCGGGGCGCACCGCGCTGGGCTTCGTGCCGAGCTACTCCATGCACCCGATCATCAGCTCGGGCACGCAGACGGACTGGCTGGAGATGCCGCGCCGGGCGGACTTCTCGATCGACGTCGAGGCGGCACAGCTCGTGCTCAAGGAGCGCGCGCCGGACGTCACGTTCCTGACCAGCCCGAACAACCCCACCGGACAGTCGATCGAGCCCGCGGACCTGGCGCTGCTGATCGAGGCGGCGCCGGGCATCGTCGTGGTGGACGAGGCGTACGCCGAGTTCTCCGCGCACCCGTCCGCGACCACGTTGCTGGCCACGCACGGGCACAAGCTCATCGTGTCGCGCACGATGAGCAAGGCGTTCGCCTTCGCGGGCGGGCGGCTCGGCTACCTGGCGGCGGCCCCCGCGGTGGTGGACGCGCTGCAGCTCGTGCGGCTGCCCTACCACCTGTCGGTCCTCACCCAGGCCGCCGCGCGGGCCGCGCTGCGGCACGCCGAGGCCACCCTCGGCTCGGTCGCCCTCCTGGCCGCGGAACGGGACCGGGTCGTTCCCGCGCTGCAGGCGCAGGGCCACACCTGCGTCACGAGCGATGCGAACTTCGTGCTGTACGGCCGCTTCGCCGACGCGCCGCGGGCCTGGCGCGCCTACCTGGAGCAGGGGGTGCTGATCCGGGACGTCGGCATCCCCGGCTTCCTGCGGGTCACGATCGGCACGCCCGAGGAGAACGACGCGTTCCTGGCCGCCGCCGCAGCGGTCGTCGCACAAGGAGAAGTGGCATGAGCAGGGTCGGGCGCGTCGAGCGCGTCACCAAGGAGTCCAAGGTCCTGGTCGAGATCGACCTGGACGGCACCGGGCAGGTGTCGGTGTCCACCGGCGTGCCGTTCTTCGACCACATGCTGGACGCGTTCGGCAAGCACGGCGCCTTCGACCTCACCGTGCAGGCCGAGGGTGACGTCCACCTCGACGCGCACCACACCGTCGAGGACACGGCGATCGTGCTGGGCCAGGCACTGCGCCAGGCGCTGGGGGACAAGAAGGGCATCCGCCGCTTCGGCGATGCCTGGATCCCGATGGACGAGGCGCTGGCCCAGGCCGTGGTGGACGTGTCGGGTCGCCCGTACACGGTGCACACCGGAGAGCCCGAGGTGATGCAGGGGTTCGTCGTCGGCGGGCACTACCCGACCGTGCTGAACCGGCACGTCTTCGAGTCCCTGGCCTTCCACGGCCACCTCGCGCTGCACGTCCGGGTCCTCGACGGTCGGGACCCGCACCACGTCACCGAGGCCGAGTTCAAGGCGATCGCCCGGGCCCTGCGCGCCGCCACCGAACCGGACACCCGCATCACCGGCATCCCGAGCACCAAGGGCGCGCTCTGACCCGCCCCCTCCTCGCGAACGGCGCGTCGGCTCACCCGGTGCGAGCGAGCGCGCCGTTCGCGTGTGGGGTCGTGGTTCGGAATCGGTGGGGCGGGCTGGTTTAGGCTGGGGGTGTGTCGCGGATCGTCGTGTTGGACTACGGGTCGGGGAACCTCCGCTCGGCCGAGCGCGCGCTGCGCCGGGTGGGGGCGGACGTCACCGTCACCTCGGACTTCGATGCGGCGTGCGATGCGGACGGGCTGGTCGTCCCCGGTGTCGGTGCGTTCGCGCACTGCATGGAGGGGCTGAACGCCGTCCGCGGACCGCAGATCATCGGCCGCAGGCTGGCCGGGGGGCGTCCGGTGCTCGGGATCTGCGTCGGGATGCAGGTGCTGTTCGAGCGCGGCGTCGAGTTCGGCGTCGAGGCGGACGGCTGCGGCGAGTGGCCGGGCACGGTCGAGCGGATCAAGGCGGACGTGTTGCCGCACATGGGCTGGAACACCGTGCGCGCCCCGTCGGGCAGCACCCTGTTCGCCGGGCTGGACGCGGACACCCGCTTCTACTTCGTGCACTCCTTCGGCGTGCGGCGCTGGGAGCTCGAGGAGTCCCACGCGATCCGGCCGCCGCTGGTCACCTGGGCGCACCACGGCGAGGACTTCGTCGCGGGCGTCGAGAACGGGGCGTTGTCGGCCACGCAGTTCCACCCCGAGAAGTCCGGGGACGCCGGGGCGCAGCTGCTGCAGAACTGGCTGCGGGACGTCGTCGGGTGACCGACCCGATCCAGCCCGCGGCCCGCAAGCCCGCCGCGCAGCGGAAGCCCGCGGCGCGGAGGAAGCCGGCCGCGAAGCCCCGGACGCGGAAGCGGGCGAGCACCCGCAAGCGCGCCTCCACCGCGAGCACCGCGGGCGCGGCCGTGGGCACCGCGCTCGCCGCGATCCTCGTCGCCGCGCTCGCCGACCTGCCCTGGTGGGGCTGGGTCCTGCTCGCGGTGGTCGTGGCCGTGGCGATCGTGGGCTACCTCGTGGCGAAGGCCCGGGCCCGCGCCGCCGAGCAGCAGGATCCGCCCTCCGAGTGACCTGCGGTCAGCTCGCCTCGTGCGATCGCACCGAGACGAGCGTGCCGTCCGCGGGGGCTTCGAGGTACCCGGACTCGCTGAACCCAGCGGGCCCGTGCGCGCGGGGGACGGGGCGGCGCGGGCTCGCTGAGCCTCGGGGGATCGGTGAGCTGCAGGTCGTCGACCAGCTCGCGCAGTTCTTTCGAGGGTGCGGGCCCGCAGCGCGGCCGCCGTCCGGTCGCGGTGCTCGGTCCCGTCGAGCCGGCCCTCCTCGAAGGCCTTGTCGAGGACGCGGCACAGGGCGTCGCGGTCGGCGTCGCGCGCGGGTGCGGGAGCTGGGCACGCGCGGATCGTCGAGGCCCCGCAGGTAGGCTCGACCGGTGAGTTTCACGCTGCTTCCCGCTGTGGACGTCGCCGACGGGCAGGCCGTGCGCCTGGTCCAGGGCGAGGCCGGTACCGAGACCTCGTACGGAGCGCCGCGGGACGCCGCGCTCCAGTGGCAGCGCGACGGCGCGGAGTGGATCCATCTCGTCGACCTCGACGCCGCGTTCGGCAAGGGCTCCAACGCCGCCCTCCTCGCGGAGGTCATCGGCGAGCTGGACGTGAAGGTCGAGCTCTCCGGCGGCATCCGGGACGACGAGTCGCTGGCCCGCGCCCTGTCCACCGGCTGCGCCCGGGTGAACCTCGGCACCGCCGCGCTGGAGAACCCCGCCTGGTGCGCCAAGGTGTGCGCCGAGCACGGCGAGAAGATCGCCGTCGGGCTGGACGTGAAGATCTCCGGCGGCGAGCACCGGCTCGCCGCCCGCGGCTGGACCCAGGACGGCGGTGACCTCTGGGAGACCCTGGCGCGCATGGACCGCGACGGGGTCAGCCGCTACATCGTCACCGACGTCTCCCGGGACGGCACGCTGACCGGCCCGAACGTCGAGCTGCTCACGCAGGTCGCGGCGAAGACCCCGGCGCCGGTCATCGCGTCCGGCGGGATCTCCGAGCTCAAGGACCTCACCGCACTCGCCGAGACCGGTGTGATCGAAGGCTCGATCGTCGGCAAGGCGCTCTACGCGGGCCGGTTCACCCTGCCCGAGGCACTCGCGGCGGTGCGCTAGTGGGCGTCGCGGTCCGCGTCATCCCCTGCCTGGACGTCGACGCGGGCCGGGTCGTGAAGGGCGTCAACTTCCAGGAGCTGCGAGACGCGGGCGACCCGGTCGAGATGGCCGCCGTCTACGACGCCGAGGGGGCGGACGAGCTCACGTTCCTGGACGTCACGGCGTCGTCGGGGGAGCGGGCGACCATGATCGACGTGGTGCGCCGCACGGCCGAGCAGGTCTTCATCCCGCTGACCGTCGGCGGCGGCATCCGCACCCCGGAGGACGTCGACCGGATGCTGCGCGCCGGCGCGGACAAGGTGTCCGTCAACACCGCGGCCATCGCCCGGCCGGAGCTGCTGGGCGAGATGGCGCGCCGGTTCGGCTCGCAGTGCATCGTGCTGTCCGTGGACGCGCGCCGGGTGAAGGAGGGCGCGCCGACTCCGTCGACCTTCGAGGTCACCACCCACGGCGGCCGCACGGGCACCGGGATCGACGCCGTGGAGTGGGCGGCGCGGGGCCAGGAGCTGGGCGTGGGGGAGATCCTGCTCAACTCGATGGACGCCGACGGCACCCGCGCGGGCTTCGACCTCGAGCTGATCGAGAAGGTGCGCCGGGTGGTGGACGTGCCGGTGATCGCGTCGGGCGGGGCGGGGGCGCTCGAGCACTTCCCACCCGCGATCCGCGCGGGGGCGGACGCGGTGCTCGCGGCGAGCGTGTTCCACTTCGGACAGCTGCGGATCGGTGAGGTCAAGGACGTGCTGCGCGCGGACCACGTGGAGGTCAGGTGAACCGGGTCGAGAGCTCGGCGTTGGACCCGGCGATCGCGGCCATGCTCAAGCGGAACGCCGACGGGCTGGTCTGCGCCGTGGTGCAGGACGCGGAGACCAAGGACGTCCTGATGGTCGCCTGGATGGACGACGAGGCGCTGCACCGCACGCTGACCACCCGCAAGGGCACGTACTGGTCGCGCAGCCGCGAGGACTACTGGGTCAAGGGCGAGACGTCCGGGCACACCCAGTACGTCCACGACGTGCGGCTCGACTGCGACGGGGACACCCTGCTGGTCCTGGTCGACCAGGAGGGCGCCGCCTGCCACACCGGCGACCGCACCTGCTTCGACGCCGACTCCCTCTTCTGACCCGCATTATGGAACCTTACTGCGAAATGAAGCGCTTCAATTTCGCAGTAAGGTTCCATCATGCGCTTCAGGGGGACATGACCCAGCGGATGCCCGCGGTGATCGCGGTGCCCGCGCCGCGGACGACCGTGGCCTCGGCCAGCGGGAGGTAGGGCAGGCGGAGGGGCAGTCTCGCCCACCTCGGCAGCAGCCCCACCGCGGCCGCCGCGAGCAGGGCGTACGGGGCGCGGGCGGCGCGGGCGAGTGGCGGGTGGAGCAGCAGGAACCGCGCCGCGGACCGGGCCTCCGCCGTGCCCTCCAGCTCTGGGCGGAACCGGTCCAGGCGCTCCGCGAGCGCGGCCTCGGTCTCCGGTGGGTCGAGCACGCCGAGCTCCCGGGCCACGCGGGCGGTGTCGGCGACGTACCCGTCCCGCTCCGCCTGGTCCAACGGCCGTGAGCCGTACCGCTGGTGCGCGCGCAGGAAGCTGTCGATCTCCGCGACGTGCACCCACTCCAGCAGGTGCGGGTCACCCGCGGAGTAGGGCCGCCCGTCCGGCGCGGTGCCCCGGACGACGGCGTGGACGGACTTGATCCGCTCGATCGTCTCGCGGGCCTCGGCGTCCGGCCCGAACGTGGTGGACGCCAGGAAGTAGCTGGTGCGCGCGAGCCGCCCCCACGGGTCTCCGCGGTACCCGGAGTGGCCCGCCACCCCGGCCATGGCCAGCGGGTGCAGCGACTGCAGCAGCAGCGCGCGGAGCCCGCCGACGAACATCGACGCGTCCCCGTGCACCCGCCGGATCGGCCGGTCCTCGGCGAACCAGCGCGGTCCCGGAGCGTCATGGATCCGCTCCCGGCGCGAGGGCCCCTCGTCCCCGGCCACCTTCTGGAAGACGTCCGCGCCCAGCCGGGCCCGCAACGCCGCGACCTGCTCTCGCACCACCACACCCCCATGATGCGCGGGCCCCCGCACCCCGGCCACTCGTCCTGCGGCGCCCCGCTACTCCAGCAACCCCCTGATGTCCTCCGCGCTCAGCGCCGACCCGAAGAGGGCGCCCTCGTCCATCACCCCGCGGAACAGCCCCGCCTTGCGCTCGGCCAGGGCCCGGACCTTCTCCTCGATGGTGTCCCGGGCGATGAGCCTGCGCACGATCACCGGCCGGGTCTGCCCGATGCGGTGGGCCCGGTCGATCGCCTGGGCCTCGACGGCGGGGTTCCACCACGGGTCGAGCAGGAAGCAGTAGTCCGCCTCGGTGAGGTTGAGCCCCGTGCCGCCCGCCTTGAGGCTGATCAGGAACACCGGGTCGGCGCCCTCGGTGAACCCGCGCACCACCCGTCCCCGGTCGCGCGTGCTCCCGTCCAGGTACGCGTACCCGATGCCGGCCCGCTCGAGCCGATCCCGGACGTGCGCGAGGAACCCGGTGAACTGGCTGAACACCAGCGCCCGGTGGCCGCCCGCGACCACCTCGCGCAGCTCTTCGACGAGCACCTCGAGCTTCGCCGCCCCGGCGGACTCGTGCTCCGGGTCGACCAGGCCGGGGTGCAGGCTGAGCCTGCGCAGCAGGGTGAGCGAGCGCAGGATCGTGAACCGGTGCCGGTCCACGTCGGCGACCAGACCCAGCACCTTCTGCCGCTCCCGCTGCAGGTGCCGCTGGTAGAGCCTGCGGTGGGCCGGGTCCAGGTCCACCCACACCGTCTGCTCGGACTTCTCCGGCAGCTCCGCGGCCACCAGCTCCTTGGTGCGGCGCAGCATCAGCGGGCGGACCCGGCGGCGGAGCCGGGCGAGCAGCTCGGCACCGCTCGGCCCGTCCGGCGGGGCGGCGGACCGCTCGATGGGCCGGACCCAGTCCTCGCGGAAGCGGGTGGGGCTCGGGAACAGCCCCGGAGCGGTGATCGAGAGCAGTGACCAGAGCTCCATCAGGGTGTTCTCCATCGGCGTCCCGGTGATCGCCAGCCGGAACCGGGCCGGGGTCCGGCGGGCGCACTGGTACACCTTGGACTGGTGGTTCTTGGCGAACTGCGCCTCGTCGAGCAGCAGCCCGGACCACTGGCGCCCGGCGTAGGCCTCGGTGTCGAGCCGGAACAGGGTGGCCGAGGTCACCACCAGGTCCGCGCCGTGCACCACCTCCTCCAGCGACCGGCCCCGAAGGGTGTCGGTCACCGCGACGACGTGCAGCCCGGGGGCGAACCGCGCGGCCTCGGCGGCCCAGTTCGGCACCACGCTGCTCGGCGCCACGATGAGGAACGGCGGCGCGTGCGGCTCCGCCTCGCGCGCGTGGCAGACCACCGCGAGCGACTGGAGCGTCTTCCCCAGCCCCATGTCGTCCGCCAGGATCCCGCCGAGCCCGTGGCGCCACAGGAAGGCCAGCCAGGCGAACCCCTCCCGCTGGTAGGGCCGCAGCTCCGCGCGCAGGCCCGCGGGCGGCGGGACCGGCTCCACACCACCCGCGGCCAGCAGCCCGCCCACCTGCCGCTGCCACGCCGCCGACTGCTGCTCGACCACCCCGAGCGCGGCGAACTCGGCCCAGAGACCGGCGTGGAAGCGGCTGATCCGCAGCGGCCCGGGACGGTCCTGCAACGAGCGCGCCTCCTCGATCAGCGCGCGGAGGGCGGCGAGCTCGGGCTTGTCCAGGGCGAAGTACGCACCGTCCGGCAGCAGGAGGTGGGTCTGGCCCACCGACAGCGCCGAGAACACCGACTCGAAGGGCACCTCGCGGCCCTCGACGGTGATCGTGACGCCGAGGTCGAACCAGTCCGTCTCCCCGGGCCGGTCCGCGGTGCCGACCGCGATCCGCAGCGAGTCCCCGGCCTCCCGGTACCCGACGGCCTCCCCGCTGCGCTCGACCACCAGCCCGTCGAGCCCCTCCAGCAGCGGGAGGGTCTCGGTGGTGAATCGCATGGTGTCGAGCCCGGCGCGGTGCTCCGCGCGGGGCACCAGGTCCCGGTCGGCGAGCGCAACCAGCGCCGCCGCCTCCGCCGCCGCGTCCCGGAAGCCGTGCTCGGGGCGGGCGCCGAGCGGGGTGCGGACCTCGACACCGTCGATCGTGTACGCCCACTCCCAGTCCACCGCGAGCGCGTGCTCGGCGCCGTAGTCGGCGCGGACCACCAGGGTGGGCCCGGAGATCGCGGGCGGCACGAACGCGCCGTCCGACGAGCCGACCTCGGCGATCGCGCGCAGCCGCGGGTAGAACTCCGCCGTGAACCGCTCCCGGTCCGCGGCCGGGACCTCCAGCGTGCGCCGCTGCAGGACCAGGCCCCGCAGGGTCGACGGTGCGGGCCGGGCCAGCCGGACGAGCTGCACCGGCCAGTCCGCGGGCCCGGCCGACCGCGCGGACACCGGGTCGGTGCACACGACCCCGTGGCCCTCCCGGCCCAGGAACAGCACCGGCACCGCGTCCTCGACGCCGCGCAGGACCGGCCGCAGCGACAGCCCCGCCCCCTGCGCGGTCGCGTCGAGCTCCAGGGTGCCCTCCCGGTGGGCGCCCACCCGGCCGAGCCCCTTCCGGGTCTGCAGCAGCGGGATCCCCAGGGCCTCCGCCTCGTCGAGCAGGGTCCACAGCCGCGGCCCGACGACCGCGAGGTCGATCGTCTTGTCCTGCACCGCGTAGTACGAGGCACCGCCGCGGGCGGCCACCCGGGTGAGCGCGTAGAGCTCCTGCAGCAGCCGCACCTGGTCGGAGCGGTGGTCCCACCCGAGGTGGGCGGCGCTGTCCAGTCTCGTCCAGGTCAGCCCGCCCGCGACCCACCCGGAACGCCCCGGCCGCCGCAGCCGCGCGAGCAGCCGCCGCTCCGCCCGCCTGCCCGGCGGCGGTGGGCCCACCCCGAGCTCGAGCGCCAGCGGGACGCCCTCGGCGGGGTCCCCCGAGCCGACGAGGGCGTGCAGGTCCCGCTCCCACGACGGCGGGGAGGCCCGCTCGGGCCCGCCCGCCACGTGGTAGGCCAGCGCGGCGGCGTGCAGGCAGTTCGGCGCCGTGTAGCAGTCGCAGTCCCCGAAGTCGTACGCCGCGCCACCACCGGGCCGACGCATCAGGTACACGGTCACCCGCCAGGTCCCCGCGCGATCGCGCACGCGCCCGTGCACGGTGAACTCCGCCTCGTCCCAGGCCGCCTCCAGGACGGTGCCCGCCACCGTGCGCCCCGCCGCGGCGCGCACGGGACCCACGACCTCCTCGACCGTGTCCAGGACCAGGCCCTCGACCAGCACGTGCTCCATGCGCCACCTCCACGGATCGACCTCGCGAGCGACGCTAGCCCGGTCTGCCGACACTTCCCGGCGGACTGCCCGAGTTGTCCACAGGCCCGCCCAGGGGGCCGGTCAGGTACCCCTGCACCGTCGGCCCGACGGCGGCGACGATCGGCCCGTGCCCGCCGGTCGCCAGCGGCTCGAGCTCGACGACGTACCGGACCAGTCCGATCCCGATCATCTGCGCCGCGACGAGCGCCATCCGCTCGTCGTGCCGGTCCGGCGAGACGGCCCGCACCACGGGCCCGAGGATCGTCGAGGCCACGAACTCGCGCATCATCCGCGCCGCGGCCGGGTGCGAGGCGACGCTGCGCAGCAGGGTGATCAGCGGTCCGCCGGAGGCCAGGTCCCAGACCCGCAGGAACGTGGCGACCAGCCGCTCGCCCACGCCGTCGGGACCACCCGCGACGACCGCCGCGATCAGCGCCGACGGGTCGACGGGGACCTCCAGGGACGCCGTGAACAGCGCGCCCTTGCCGCCGAACCAGTGGTTGACCATGGCGGCGTCCACGCCTGCGCGTTCGGCGATGCGTCGGACGGTGGCGCCGTCGTAGCCCTTCTCGTTGAACTCGAGGCGGGCGGCCTCGAGCAGCGCCGCCCGGGTGTCCTCGCCCGACGTGCGCCTGCCCCGCCGACGAGTGGTCACGGCCCCATCTTCTCCCGCGGTGCGGGGCGCGCGAGAATGGGGCGCATGACCAGCACCGCGCCTGCGCAGTCCGCACTGGGAGCGGTCTCCCCGACCCGCGACGAGTTCCGTGCCCTCGCCGCGAACCACCGGGTCATCCCGGTGACGCGCCGGCTGCTCGCCGACGACGAGACCCCGGTCGGGGTGTACCGCAAGCTCGCGGGCGGCCGCTCCGGCACCTTCCTGTTCGAGTCGGCGGAGAACGGGCGATCCTGGTCGCGGTGGTCGTTCGTGGGAGCGCGCTCGGCCGCAAGCCTGACCACGATCGACGGCGAGATCCACTGGACGGGCGAGGTGCCCGAGCACCTGCCCACCGACGGCGACGTGCTCGACGCCGTCCGCGAGATCGTCGAGGAGCTGCGCAGCGAGCAGCTGCCCGGCATGCCGCCGCTCACCGGTGGGCTGGTCGGCTACCTGGGGTACGACGTCGTCCGGCGGATCGAGCGGATCGGCTCGGCCGAGAACCCGCCCGTGGACGACCTGGTGCTGCCCGAGCTCGTCCTGCTGCTGGCCACGGACCTGGCCGCCGTGGACCACCACGAGGGCACCATCACGCTGATCGCCAACGCGATCAACTGGGACGCCACCGACGAGCGGGTCGACGAGGCCTACGACGACGCCGTCGCCCGGCTGGACCGCATGACCGCCGAGCTGGCGGCGCCCGCGCCGTCCACGGTCGCGGTGTTCAGCTCGGCCGCGCCCGACTTCGTACGCAAGCGGACCCAGGCCGAGCACTTCGCCGCCGTCGAGGTCGCCAAGGAGCAGATCCGGGCGGGCGAGGCCTTCCAGATCGTGGTGTCCCAGCGGTTCGAGATGGACTGCCCGGCCGACCCGCTCGACGTCTACCGGGTGCTCCGGACCACCAACCCGAGCCCGTACATGTACCTGCTCAGCCTGTCCGACGCGTCCGGCGGCGCGCCCTTCACCATCGTCGGGTCGAGCCCCGAGGCGCTGGTCACGGTGGTCGACGGGCAGGCGACCACGCATCCCATCGCGGGCACCCGCTGGCGTGGCGCGACCGAGGAGGAGGACGAGCTCCTCGAGAAGGACCTGCGCCACGACGAGAAGGAGCGCTCCGAGCACGTGATGCTCGTGGACCTGGGGCGCAACGACCTCGGACGGGTCTGCGAGCCGGGCACGGTGAAGGTGCGGAACTTCTTCTCCGTCGAGCGCTACAGCCACGTGATGCACCTGGTGTCGACCGTGACCGGGAGGCTGCGCGCCGACTGCAACGCCGTCGACGCGGTGCTGTCCTGCTTCCCGGCGGGGACCCTGTCCGGTGCCCCCAAGGTGCGCGCCATGCAGGTGATCGACGAGCTGGAGCCCACCCGCCGCGGCCTCTACGGCGGGATCGTCGGGTACCTGGACTTCGCGGGCAACGCCGACACCGCGATCGCCATCCGGACCGCGCTGGTCCGCGAGGGGCGGGCGTACGTGCAGGCGGGTGGCGGGATCGTCGCCGACAGCGACCCGCAGGCCGAGGACGACGAGTGCCTGAACAAGGCCCGCGCGGTGCTGTCCGCGGTGGCCACGGCCGTGACCCTCCGCCGGCCCGCCGGTGCGACCTCGCAGACACCGTGACCCGGGGCAGGCTGTTCGGGCTGGTCGCGCTCGCGCTGCTGCTCGGTGCGGGCGGGTTGTGGGGCTCCACGAGGCTGGACTGGGCGTCCACCACGGTGCAGGTCACCGGGCACGGCGCGGTGGGGGACGTCCCGTTGGCCGTGACCGGGACGCAGGTCGCGCCGGTGCTCGTCGGGCTCGCCGTGATCGCGGTGGCCGGCGTGGCGGCGGCGATCGCGCTGTCCGGCATCGCGCGCCGGGTCCTCGGGGTGATCGTCGCCGCGGCGGGCGTGGGCGGGGTGGTGCTCGCAGTGCGGGCGTGGGTGGACCCGCCGAGCGCGGACGAGATCCCCCGGCTCGTCGGCAGCGCCGCGGGTGGTGCCGCCGCGGCGCCCGGCGCCACCGTGGCGACCACCGCGGCACCCCTGCTCGCGGTCGCGGGGGGCCTCCTCGTCGTCGCCGGCGGGGTACTGCTCCTCCTGGCGGACAAGAGGTTGCCGCGAATGGGGGCCCGGTACGACGCCCCGGGGACGAGTCGCCCGGTCGATCCCGAACGCACCGCGTGGGACGAGCTGGACTCCGGCGTGGACCCGACCACCGAGGGTGCGTTCTCCCGCTCGGACCGGGCTGATTAGAGTGCCTCAGCAACGCCCGACAGGCACGGACTCGGAGGGGAGCCGACCGGTGAGTGTGCTCGACTCCATCGTGGACGGTGTGCGCGAGGATCTCGCGGTCCGTGAGGCCGCGGTCGACTTCGCGGAGATCAAGCGTCGCGCCGCCGCGGCGGCCCCGCCCAAGGACGTCATGGCCGCCATGAAGGAGCCGGGCGTCGGGGTGATCGCGGAGGTGAAGCGGCGCAGCCCGTCGAAGGGCGCGTTGGCGACCATCCCGGATCCCGCCGTCCTCGCGAAGGCCTACGCGGACAACGGTGCGCGGGTGATCTCCGTGCTGACCGAGCAGCGGCGCTTCGGCGGCTCGCTGGACGATCTGGCCGCCGTCCGCGCCGCCGTGGACGTCTGCGTGCTGCGCAAGGACTTCATCGTCACGCCCTACCAGGTGCACGAGGCCCGCGCGTACGGCGCCGACCTCGTCCTGCTGATCGTGGCGGCGCTGGAGCAGCCCGTCCTGGAGTCGCTGCTCGACCGGGTGGAGTCCCTCGGGATGACCGCGCTGGTCGAGGTGCACACCGAGGAGGAGGCGGACCGCGCGCTGGAGGCGGGCGCGAAGCTCATCGGGGTCAACGCGCGCAACCTGCACACCCTCGAGGTGGACCGCGGCGTGTTCGGGCGGATGGCCCCCGGCCTGCCCAACGACGTCCTGCGGGTCGCCGAGTCCGGCGTCCGCGGCCCCGGCGACCTGCTGACCTACGCGGGCTGGGGAGCGGACGCGGTGCTGGTCGGCGAGGGTCTGGTGACCAGCGGGGACCCCGGCGCGGCGGTGCGGGCCCTGGTGGCTGCGGGCTTCCATCCGTCGTGTTCCAGAATGGTGCGGTGACTGTTCAGGCATCTGCGGGCATCGAGACCCCCTCGGGACATGAACCCGACGAGCGCGGCCATTTCGGCCGGTACGGGGGTCGGTGGGTGCCCGAGGCGCTGGTCGCAGCCCTCGACGAGCTGGAGGCGGCCTACGAGAAGGCCCGCCACGACCCGGAGTTCCTCACCGAGCTGGACCGGCTGCAGCGGGACTACGTCGGCAGGCCCTCGCCGCTGACGGACGTGCCGAAGCTCTCGCAGTACGCGGGCGGGGCGCGGATCCTGCTCAAGCGCGAGGACCTCAACCACACCGGCTCACACAAGATCAACAATGTGCTGGGCCAGGCACTGCTCACCAAGCGGATGGGCAAGAAGCGGGTCATCGCCGAGACGGGCGCCGGCCAGCACGGCGTCGCCACGGCCACCGCGTGCGCGCTGCTGGACCTGGAGTGCGTCGTCTACATGGGCGAGGTCGACACCCGCAGGCAGGCGCTGAACGTGGCTCGCATGCGGCTGCTCGGCGCCACCGTGGTCCCGGTCAAGACCGGCTCGCGCACGCTCAAGGACGCCATCAACGAGGCGTTGCGGGACTGGGTCACGAACGTCTCCGAGACGCACTACGTGCTCGGCACGGTCGCCGGGCCGCACCCGTTCCCGCAGATGGTGCGGGACTTCCACCGGGTCATCGGTCTGGAGGCGCGCGCCCAGATGCTCGAGCGGTGCGGCAGGCTGCCCACCGCCGTGGCCGCCTGCGTCGGCGGCGGGTCGAACGCGATCGGCATCTTCCACGCCTTCCTCGACGACCCCGGCGTCCGGCTCGTGGGCTTCGAGCCGGGTGGTGACGGCGTCGAGACCGGCAGGCACGGCGCCACCCTCTCCGAGGGGTCGCCGGGCGCGTTGCACGGCGCGATGAGCTACCTCCTGCAGGACGAGGACGGGCAGACCGCCGAGTCGTACTCGATCTCCGCGGGGCTGGACTACCCGGGCGTCGGGCCCGAGCACGCGCTGCTCAAGGACATCGGACGGGCCGAGTACCAGCCGGTCACCGACGCCGAGGCGATGGAGGCGTTCGCGCTGCTCTGCCGCACCGAGGGGATCATTCCGGCGATCGAGTCCGCGCACGCCGTGGCCGGTGCGCTGCGGCTGGGTCAGGAGCTCGGGCCGGACGCGGTCATCCTCGTGAACCTGTCCGGTCGCGGGGACAAGGACGTCGACACCGCCGCGAAGTGGTTCGGCATGATCGGCTCGGACGAGTCCGCCGAGTCGGCGGACGGGACGGCGATCGCCGAGGGCGTCGTGCAGGAGCCTGCCGGGTCGTTCGCGGACGCCGGGAGCGAGACCGAGGGGATCCAGGCGTGAGTGTCGCCGACGTGTTCGCCGCGTGCCGGGCCGAGGGGCGCGCCGCGCTGGTGGGCTACCTGCCCGCCGGCTACCCGACCGTGGACGAGGGGGTGGAGCTGCTCACCGCGATGAGCGAGGGCGGCTGCGACCTGCTCGAGATCGGCGTGCCGTACTCGGACCCGGTGATGGACGGGCCGACGATCCAGGCCGCCGCCGACACGGCGCTGGCCAACGGGTTCCGGCTGCGGGACGTGTTCACCACCGTCGAGCGGGTGACCGCGGCGGGTGGCAACTGCGTGGTCATGACCTACTTCAACCCGGTGCTGCGGTACGGCGTGGAGCGGTTCGCCGCGGACCTCGCGGCCGCCGGGGGACTGGGCATGATCACCCCGGACCTCATCCCGGACGAGGCCGACGAGTGGCTCGTCGCGTCCGAGAAGCACGGGCTCTCGCGCACCTTCCTGGTCGCGCCGAGCTCCACCGAGGAGCGGATCGCGTCCACCACCGCGGCCTCGAGCGGCTTCGTCTACGCCACCTCGGTGATGGGGGTCACGGGCGCGCGGGACTCCGTGAACTCCGCCGCCGGGCAGATCGTGGGCCGCACCCGCCCGCACACCGCGCTGCCGATCGGCGTCGGGCTCGGGGTGCGCAACGGGGAGCAGGCGGCGGAGATCGCGGCCT
Organism: Pseudonocardia oroxyli; assembly: GCF_900102195.1. GTDB lineage: Bacteria > Actinomycetota > Actinomycetes > Mycobacteriales > Pseudonocardiaceae > Pseudonocardia > Pseudonocardia oroxyli. Next base: position 354,223 of record NZ_FNBE01000001.1, on the reverse strand, counting down.
TCGCGGACGCGGTGATCGTGGGCTCGGCCTTCGTGACCGCGGCCGAGCAGGGCGGCGCGGACGCGGTGCGCGCGCTGGCGCAGGAGCTGGCGGCGGGCGTGGCGAGCGTGGGTCGGGTCCAGCCGGCCTGATCCTCTCGGGTGCCTTTGCAGTGTCGGCGGATGCGCACCTGCGGTTGCAGTGTCGGCGGATGCGCACGGGCGGGCCGGGGCGGTGGTGCGGGCGGGTGCTTTGCAGTGTCGGCGGATGCGCACGGGCGGGCCGGGACGGTGGTGCGGCAGGTGCTTTGCAGTGCCTGCGGATCCGCATCACCGCCGCCGCCGTGCGGATCCGCTGACACTGCAAACGCACGGCGGGGGTGGTCGTGTGGGCCGGTGCTTTGCAGTGTCGGCCGATGCGCACGGGCCGGAGTGGTGAGGCCGCCGGGTCCTGTGCACTGCCTGCGGATCCGCACCACCATCGCCACCACCACCACCGTGCGGATCCGCTGACACTGCAAAGGGGCGGCGGGGGTGGGGTCGTCCGACCGGGACCCCACCACCCCGCGCTACGGTGGGCGACGTGCTCACGACCAGCGTGCTCGCGTACCTCCCGAGCCCCGACCGCGGGGTCTGGCACCTCGGGCCGATCCCGCTGCGGGCGTACGCGCTCTGCATCATCGCCGGGATCGTCGTGGCGATCTGGTGGGGCGAGAAGCGGTTCGTGGCGCGCGGCGGGCCCGCGGGCACCGTGGTGGACGTCGCGGTGTGGGCGGTGCCGTTCGGCCTGGTGGGCGGCAGGCTCTACCACCTCGCCACGGACTGGCGCACCTACTTCGGCCCCGGCGGGGACCCGGTCGCCGCGCTCAAGATCTGGGAGGGCGGCCTCGGCATCTGGGGCGCCATCGCCCTCGGTGCGGTCGGCGCGTGGATCGGGTGCCGCAGGCGCAGGATCCCGCTGCCGTTCTTCGCCGACGCCGTCGCGCCCGGGATCATCGTCGCCCAGGCGATCGGGCGGCTGGGCAACTACTTCAACCAGGAGCTCTACGGCGGCCCCACCACGCTGCCGTGGGGCCTGGAGATCTACGAGCGCGTGGACCCGGCCACCGGGGCGTCGGACCCGCTCGGGGGCGTGGCGATCGACACGGCGAACCCGATCGCGATCGTGCACCCCACGTTCCTGTACGAGCTCCTCTGGAACCTCCTGGTCGCCGCCGTGATCGTGTGGGCGGACCGGCGCTTCCGGCTCGGCCGCGGGCGCGTCTTCGCGCTCTACGTGGCCGGGTACACACTCGGCCGGTTCTTCATCGAGATCATGCGCACCGACCCGGCGACGCGGGTGTTCGGCGACATCCGGATCAACGTCGTCGTGTCCGTCGTCGTGTTCGCGCTGGCGATCGTGTACTTCGTCCTGCGCCGCGGGCCGCGCGAGACGATCCCCGACGAGGCGTTCGCGCTGGCGGGCGTGGAACGGCCCGGGGCGGCGGCCGAGCGGACCGGCGCACCGGCCGACGAGACGGCGGGGGAGACGGCCGCCACGGACCGGTCCCCGTGACCTTCGCCGGTTTCGGCGACGGCGCCGTCGAGTTCTACGACGGCCTGCTCGCCGACAACAGCAAGGCCTACTGGACCGACCAGCGCGAGCTCTACGAGGAGCACGTGAAGGGTCCGATGCAGGCGCTGCTCGCCGAGCTCGAGGTCGAGTTCGGCGCGGGCAAGATCTTCCGCCCGTACCGGGACGTCCGCTTCTCGAAGGACAAGACGCCCTACAAGACCCATTGCGGCGGCTACGCGCACCCGTACTACGTCCAGGTCGGGCCGGAGGGCCTGCTCGCCGCCGCCGGGTACTACGGGATGGCGCCCGACCAGCTCGCCCGCTTCCGCACCGCCGTCGACGACGCCCGCCGCGGCACCGCGCTGGAGAAGATCCTCGCCACCGCCGAGGAGGCGGGCCTGACGGTCGGGGGCGAGCAGCTGAAGACCCGCCCCAAGGGCACCGACCCCGACCACCCGCGGCTGGACCTGCTCCGCCGCAAGGGCCTGATGGTCTCGCGCCGCTGGGCCCCGGACGACGCGCTGCACGAGCGCACCTGCCTCACCCGCGTCCGCACCGTCTGGCGCGCGGGCACGCCCCTGGCGGAGTGGCTCGCCGACCACGTGGGCCCGAGCGAGCAGCCCCGCCGCTGAGTCACCGCCGCCGGGTCACCAGCGCGTGCACCGCCACTCCCACCGACACGCCGACGCAGTCGGCGACGACGTCGAGGATCTCGGCGTCTCGCCCGATGGGCAGCACGCCCTGGAGGACCTCCGAGAGCACGGCGTACCCGCTCAGGCCGAGGACCAGGGGCAGGGGCGGGATGCGCGCCCACCGTCCGGTGGCACCCAACAGGGCGAACACCCCCAGATGGACCAGCTTGTCCACGCCCGGTGCGGCCGTCGGTACTCCGGATGCCGGAAGGAACAGCACCACCAGACTGACCAGCACCGCGAGGGCGAACGACAGACGTCCCACTGTTCGCCTTCCTCCTACCTGATCGTTACAGAGAGCGCGCTACGCTTGTCGCCGTGACTCGTCGCACCAAGATCGTCTGCACCATCGGCCCGGCCACCGCGACGCCCGACCGTATCCGGGAGCTGGTCGTGGCCGGCATGGACGTCGCGCGGCTCAACTTCAGCCACGGCACGCGTGATGACCACAAGCGCGTGTTCCAGATGGTCCGGGACGCCGCCGCGGCCGAGGGCCGCGCGGTCGGCATCCTCGCCGACCTGCAGGGCCCCAAGATCCGCCTCGGCACGTTCGCGGACGGCCCCACCGAGTGGCACACGGGTGAGGAGGTCCGGATCACGGTCGACGACTGTGCCGGCACCCACGACCGGGTCTCCACCACCTACAAGGGCCTGGCGCAGGACGCCCGCGCCGGCGACCGGCTGCTGGTCGACGATGGCAAGGTCGGCCTGCGCGTCATCGACGTCGACGGCTCCGACGTGGTCTGCAAGGTCACCGAGGGCGGTCCGGTCAGCAACAACAAGGGCATCTCGCTGCCCGGCATGAACGTGTCGGTGCCCGCGCTGAGCGAGAAGGACATCGCGGACCTGGAGTTCGCGCTCACGCTGGGCGTGGACGTGATCGCGCTGAGCTTCGTGCGCAGCCCGGCGGACATCGACGGCGTGCACCGGATCATGGAGAAGGTCGGGGTCAAGCTCCCGGTCGTCGCCAAGCTGGAGAAGCCCGAGGCCGTCGACAACCTCGAGGCGATCGTGCTGGCCTTCGACGGGGTGATGGTCGCCCGCGGCGACCTCGGCGTCGAGCTGCCGCTGGAGAACGTGCCGCTGGTGCAGAAGCGGGCGATCCAGATCGCCCGGGAGAACGCGAAGCCGGTCATCGTGGCCACGCAGATGCTCGACTCCATGATCACCAACTCGCGGCCCACCCGCGCCGAGGTCTCCGACGTCGCGAACGCCGTGCTCGACGGGTCGGACGCGGTGATGCTCTCCGGCGAGACCGGCGTGGGCAAGTACCCGATCAAGACGGTCCGCACGATGGCCTCGATCGTCGAGGCCGTCGAGGCGGGCCCGACGACCGTGCCCCCGCTCAACCACGTCCCGCGGACCAAGCGCGGTGTGCTCTCCTACGCGGCGCGGGACATCGGCGAGCGCCTCTCGGCCCGGGCCCTGGTCGCGTTCTCGCAGTCCGGCGACACGGTCCGCAGGCTCGCCCGCCTGCACACCCGGCTGCCGCTGCTGGCCTTCACCCCGGCCGCCGAGGTGCGCAACCAGCTCGCGATGACCTGGGGCGTCGAGACCTTCCTGGTCGAGGCCGTGGACTCCACCGACGCCATGGTGCGCCAGGTCGACCACGCCATGCTGTCCATCGGCCGGTTCCAGCCCGGCGACCTCGTGGTGATCGTCGCGGGCTCGCCGCCCTCGACCGTAGGCTCCACGAACCTGATCCGCGTCCACCGCCTCGGCGAGGAGGACCACGCCTAAGGTGGTCCCATGGGTGATCGATCCTGGGGCTTCCGGACGCGCGCGGTACACGCCGGGGCGGTTCCCGACGCCGCTCACGGTGCCCGGGCCACCCCGATCTACCAGTCCACGAGCTTCGTCTTCGAGGACACCCAGGACGCCGCGACGCTGTTCGCCCTGCAGAAGTACGGGCTGATCTACAGCCGGATCGGCAACCCGACGGTCGCGGTGCTCGAGGAGCGGATCGCCAGCCTGGACGGCGGGCTGGGCGCGGTGGCGACGGCCTCGGGCCAGTCCGCCGAGTTCCTCACCTTCGCCGCGCTGACCGGGGCGGGGGACCACGGCGTCGCGTCGGCCGCGCTGTACGGCGGCACGGTCACCCAGCTCGACGTGACGCTGCGCCGGTTCGGGGTGGACACCACGTTCGTGCCGGGGACCGACCCGGAGGACTATGCGAAGGCCATCACCGACCGGACGCGGTTCGTGTTCACCGAGGTCGTGTCCAACCCGGGCGGCGAGGTGGCCGACCTGGCGGGGCTGGCGGAGGTCGCGCACGCGGCAGGCGTCCCGCTGGTCGTCGACGCCACACTGGCCACGCCCTACCTGTGCCGCCCGATCGAGCACGGCGCGGACATCGTGATCCACTCCGCGACGAAGTTCCTCGGCGGGCACGGGACCACGCTCGGCGGCGTGATCGTCGAGTCCGGGCGGTTCGACTGGGGCAACGGGCGCTTCCCCACGATGACCGAGCCGGTGCCGTCGTACGGCGGGCTGACCTGGTGGGGGAACTTCGGCGAGTTCGGGTTCCTCACCAAGCTGCGCGCCGAGCAGCTGCGGGACGTCGGGCCCACCCTGTCGCCGCACTCGGCGTTCCTGCTGCTCCAGGGCGTGGAGACGCTGCCGTTCCGGATGGCCGCGCACGTCGCGAATGCGCAGCGGGTGGCGGAGTGGCTGGCCGCGGACCCGCGGGTGTCCTACGTCCGCTACGCGGGCCTGCCGGACCACCCGCACCACGACCGCGCCAAGCGGTACCTCCCGGAGGGGCCGGGGGCGGTGTTCGCGTTCGGGGCGAAGGGCGGCCGGGCGGCGGGCGCGCGGTTCATCGAGTCGGTGCAGCTGTGCAGCCACCTCGCGAACGTCGGGGACGCGCGCACGCTCGTCCTGCACCCGGCGTCGACGACCCACCAACAGCTCACCCCGGCCCAGCTGGAACACGCGGGGGTCCCGGAGGACTTGATTCGGATCAGCGTGGGTCTGGAGGACGTCGACGACATCCTCTGGGACCTCGACCAGGCCCTCGACTCGGCACAGGGAGCGACCCGGTGAGCTGGCAGAACCCGACCGCCGTCGAGCGGAAGCGGATCCTCGACGAGACCCGCACGGTCGCGATGGTCGGGGCCTCGCCGAACGCGGCGCGGGCGTCGAACTTCGTGGCGACCTACCTGCTCGACGCGAGCGACTACGAGCTGTGGTTCGTGAACCCGAACGCGACCGAGATCCTCGGCAGGCCGGTCTATCCGAGCCTCGCCGACCTCCCCGGCGTGCCGGACCTCGTCGACACCTTCCGGCGCCCGCAGGACCTGCCCGGCGTGCTGGACGAGGTCCTGGCCCTGGACGGGGTGAAGACCTGGTGGCTCCAGTTCGGCCTGTGGGACGAGGAGCTGGCCGCCCGCGCGGAGGCCGCGGGGATCACCGTCGTGATGGACAAGTGCCTGAAGGTCGAGCACGCCCGCTTCGCGGGCGGCCTGCACCTCGCGGGCTTCGACACCGGCGTGATCAGCTCACGCCGCCGGGTCTAGAACGGCCTAGCCGAAGAGCAGCCGCTGCAGGATCAGGGTGAGGAGCCGCAGCACCCAGAACGCCGGCGCGGCCAGCAGGAACAGCTTCCACAGCTCCGGCCATCCCCGCCGCTGGGCCGCCTTCCACGTCGGCCACGCGGCGAGCACGCAGCAGATCAGGATCCAGCCGGTGTGGAGCAGGAGGAAGGTCGAGTCGCCGGGGGCGATGACGACCTGCAGCGCGAACGCGACGACGCCCCAGCCGAGCGCGCCGAACAGCGCGCGGTAGTACGGGATGTCGACGGCGGGTGCCTCTTTCTCCACGTCGCTCAGCGTATCGGTGCGGGCCCGTACGTCAGCCGGCGGAGCAGGATCTCCGCAGGCCCGCGCCGGTCCCCGCGGTCCAGAGCGGCACACCCGACGAGCCCCGCCCCCCAGACCCCGACGGCGAGCAGCGCCGCCTGCGCCACGCTCAGCCGCGCCCCGAACCCGAGCGTCCACGCGGGGAGCAGCACCATCCACACCACGGACTGCCCGAGGTAGCAGGACAGCGACCGGCGCCCGGCCGCGAGCAGCGGGCGGGGCGCCCACCGGGTCGCGACCAGTGCGAACACCGCCGCGTACCCGAGCCCGCCCGCGAGCCCACCCAGCCCGTGCAGCACCCCCGCGAGCAGCGCCTGCGCGCCGGTGGGGGCCCACCAGCCCGCGGCCGCGAGCGCCAACGGGACCCCGCCTGCCACGGCCACGGCGAGCCCGAGGAGCGCGACCCGTCGCAGCACCCGTCGGTGTCCGTCGGGCTCCTCGAGCAGCCGCCGCCGCCCCAGCAGGGCGCCGAGCGCGACCATCCCCGCGGTGACGAGCGCGGAGTTCACCGTGCCGAGCGACCACTCGCCGACGTGCTGGACGAGCGCGCTGCCCACGTCCGGCGCCGCGATGCTCGGCAGGGCCGCCGCACCCGTCGAGAATCCGGAGAACGCGCTGGTCAGGACGGTGAACACACAACCGAGCACGGCGATCGTCCCGAGCGTGACGGCGGTCCCGCGCACCACGACCCCGGCCAGCGCCACGAGCAGCAGCCCGTAGGCCCCCACGATGTCCCCCGGGAACAGCAGGAGCCCGTGGACCGCACCGATCGCGAGCATCCACCCGCCGCGCCGCCGGAGCAGCGACACCGCGACCGCGGGCTCCCACCGGCGGGCCGACTGGGCCGCCCCGTACCCGACGAGCAGCGCGAACAGCGGATAGGCCCGCCCGTCCACCAGGACCATCTGCAGGAACGCGACGACCGCGTCCATCCCCGCGAGCCCCGCCGGATACCCGCGCACCCCGGCGGGCCCGAGCAGGAACAGGTGCACGTTGGCGAGCGCGATGAGCAGCAGCATCGCCCCGCGGGCGAGATCGGGCGCCACCGCCCGGGCGCTCGACGGAGTACTCACGACCCCGGACCCTACGGCGCGAGACCTCCGCCACCTCAGCGAACGAGGTCCCGGCGCGGGGGCTAGCCTCACGGCGTGTCCACTCCTGTCACCGTCACTGTCACCGGAGCCGCTGGCCAGATCGGTTACGCGTTGCTCTTCCGGATCGCCTCCGGGCAGCTCCTGGGGTCCGACACCCCGGTGAAGCTGAACCTGCTGGAGATCCCCCAGGCCGTCAAGGCGGCCGAGGGCACCGCGATGGAGCTGAGCGACGGGGCGTTCCCGCTGCTCGCCGGCGTCGAGATCTTCGACGACGCGACCAAGGCCTTCGACGGCGTCAACGTCGCCCTGCTCGTCGGCGCGCGCCCGCGCACGAAGGGCATGGAGCGCGGCGACCTGCTCGAGGCCAACGGCGGGATCTTCGCCCCGCAGGGCAAGGCGATCAACGCGGGCGCCGCGGACGACGTCAAGGTCCTCGTCGTCGGCAACCCGGCCAACACCAACGCCCTGATCGCCCAGTCCGCCGCGCCGGACGTCCCGGCCGAGCGCTTCACCGCGATGACCCGCCTCGACCACAACCGCGCCCTCGCGCAGCTGTCGCAGAAGCTGGGCGTGCCGGTGTCGGAGATCAAGAAGCTCACGATCTGGGGCAACCACTCCGCCACCCAGTACCCCGACCTCTTCCACGCCGAGGTCGGCGGCAAGATCGCCGCCGAGCAGGTCGAGGAGTCCTGGCTGAAGGACACCTTCATCCCGACCGTCGCCAAGCGCGGCGCCGCGATCATCGAAGCCCGGGGCGCGTCGAGCGCCGCGTCGGCCGCGTCGGCCGCCATCGACCACGTCTACACCTGGGTCAACGGCACCGCCGAGGGCGACTGGACCTCGATGGCCGTCCCGTCGGACGGCAGCTACGGCGTGGCCGAGGGGATCATCTCCTCCTTCCCGGTCACCACCAAGGGCGGCAAGTACGAGATCGTCCAGGGCCTGGAGATCGACGCCTTCTCCCGCGAGAAGATCGACGCCTCCGTCGCCGAGCTGGTCGAGGAGCGCGAGGCGGTCAAGGGCCTCGGCCTGATCTGAGCCCCCGTGAGTGGCGACGGTCGCCATGGCGACCATCGCCACTCACGGTTCAGAGGCGCGCACCGGTGTCCGGGTCGAACAGGTGCACCCGGTCGAGGTCGGGCGCCAGGTGCACACGCTGGGCTCGCGCACGATCCCGCGGCCCATCGCGACCCGCTGGCGCTGCCCGCCGGAGAGGGCGCGGCTTCCGGTCCAGGTACTCGGTGAGGTCCAGGATCCGCGCCGCCTCGGCGATGCGTGCGGCGATCTCGGCCCTCGAGCGCTTCGCAGGTCCAGATGGCGACGATGCAGAGCATCACCAGGCTGAGCGTGGGGTCGTTGAACCAGCCCGACGCCCACCGTGACGACGGTGAGCACCAGGGTGGTGCGCAGGACGTCGACGCCCCGAACGGGGATCGCACGAGCGGGGCCCACCCGCAGCGAACGGCGCGTTCGCTCACAGGTGGTGAGCGAATGCGCCGTTCGTGTGTCGGGTCCTACTCCTCCAGGACCGCGATGGCGAAGGACTCGCCGGGCAGGGTGATCTCCGCGCCCTCGGAGCTCGTGGGCTCGCTGGCCAGCAGGATCCGGGTAACGGTGGCCGCCAGGTCCAGGGCCACCTCCTCGGAGCCGAGGTTGACCAGCACCCGCAGCCGCCCGCGGTGGATCACCAGGGTGCGCGCCTCGGGGTGGACGTCGACGGCGACCTCGTCGAGCCACGGGTCGGAGAGCTCCGGCCACGCCTTGCGCAGCGCGATGAGCTCCTTGTACATCGCCAGCAGGGTGGAGTGCGGCTCCTGCTCCTGCTCGGTCCAGTCCAGCTTCGAGTCGAGGAAGGTGGACTCGGCGTTGGGGTCGGGAACCTCGACGTCCCCCCAGCCGTGGTCGGCGAACTCGCTGGTCCGACCCGTGCGCACGGCCTCGCGCAGGCCCGGGTCGGGGAAGTACGAGAAGAACTGCCACGGCGTGCGGGCGCCCCACTCCTCACCCATGAACAGCATCGGGGTGAACGGGGAGGTGAACAGGATCGCCGCGCCGCAGGCCAGGATGCCGGGGGAGACCACCTGGGTGAGCCGGTCGCCGGTGGCGCGGTTGCCGATCTGGTCGTGGTTCTGCAGGTAGGTGACGAAGCGGTGCCCGGGGATGCGCACGGTGTCGACGGGCGCGCCGTGCGTCCGCTTCCGGAAGCTCGACCAGGTGCCCTCGTGGAGGAAGCCCCTGGTCAGGACGTGGGCGAGCCCGGCGAGATCGGCCTCGGCGAAGTCGCTGTAGTAGCCCTGGGACTCACCGGTCAGCACGGTGTGGAGGCTGTGGTGGATGTCGTCCGCCCACTGGCCGGTCATGCCGTAGCCGCCGCCGTCCCGCGAGGTGATCATGCGCGGGTCGTTGAGGTCCGACTCCGCGATCAGCGACAGCGGGCGCCCGACGTGCGCCTCCAACGCGGTCACCTCGGTGGCCAGCTGTTCGAGGACGTGCACGGCGCGGGTGTCCCGCAGCGCGTGGACGGCGTCGATCCGCAGCCCGTCGACGTGGAAGTCCCGCAGCCACATCAGGGCGTTGTCGATGGCGAACCGGCGCACCTCGTCCGACCACGGGCCGTCGAGGTTCAGCGACGGGCCCCAGATGTTGGAGCCCGCGAAGTAGGGGCCGAACCGGTCGAGGTAGGCGCCCGAGGGACCGAGGTGGTTGTAGACGACGTCCAGGATCACCCCGAGCCCGCGCGCGTGCGCGGCGTCGACGAACCGCTTGAACCCGTCCGGGCCGCCGTAGTTCTCCGTGACCGCGTACCAGCCGACGCCGTCGTAGCCCCAGTTCCGGGGCCCGTCGACGGCGTTGAGCGGCAGCAGCTCGACCATGTCGATCCCGAGCGCGACGAGGTGGTCCAGCTTCTCGATCGCCGAGTCGAACGTGCCCTCGTCGGTGAAGGTGCCGATGTGGCACTCGTAGAGCACGCTCCCGGCGAGCGTCCGGCCCGTCCAGGCCTGGTCGGTCCACCAGAAGGCGGCCTGGTCGTAGCGCCGCGAGGCGGCATGGACACCGCCGGGCTGCCACAGGGAGCGGGGGTCCGGGAGCGGGGTGGGATCGTCGCCGACGAGGAACGCGTAGGCCGACCCGGGGCCGTTGTCCTGGACGTCCGCGTGCCACCACCCGCCCGCCGCGCGCCGCATCGGGTACGTGTCCCCGTCGACCACGACCCGGACCGTGTCCTTCTCCGGCGCCCACACCGCGTACTCAGCCACGGGGGAATCCTGCCGAATCCGACGCCGACACGCCCGCCCGGGGCGGTCACGTCACGTCACGGAGCGGGTCCGGATGCGGGAGGGTCGGGACCACCGGCCGGTCGGGGGGCACGGAGTCGGCCGGTGGTCCCGGCAACGAGGTACCGGAGGGTGGGGGGATACCCGGTCCTTGCGCGTTGCGGCCTCGACTGTAGAAAGCCTGCGGGCCTTCGTAATCGGCCGTTCAGCCGTATTTCCTCACAGATTTCCCGCAGCCGAAGTATTACGTTTCCCGAACTACTTCACGGGGCTGAGTCCCAGGTCGTGGCCCATGCCGTGCTCGTCCCGGGCGCGGTCCTGCAATTGTCGTGCCACGCCGCCGAGAATGCGGTCCACCGCCGCGCCGATCGCCGGGTCGTCACCCGCGGACCCCGTGGCGACGTCCCGGGCGAACACCGCGGACAGCCTCTCGACGAGCGCGCGCCCCGGCGGGGTGAGCGCCACGAGGACGCTGCGCCGGTCCCGCGGGTTGGCCTGGCGGACCACGTGGCCCGCCAGTTCGAGCCGGTCCAGCTGGGCCGTCACCGTCGCCGGGGTGACGCCGACCCGGCGGGCCAACGCCGTCGGGCGCTGCGGCCCGTCGTGCAACAGGGTCACCAGGATCGTGGTCTCCGGGACCCCGAGCCGCAGCAGGCGGGCCGCCGTCTGCCGGTAGGCGTCCGAGGCGGCCACCAGCTCCCTCAGCCGTTCTGCGAGCGCTCCGTCCACGCGTCCGTCCGCTCCACCGTTCACTGTGCTCCTTCGTCGTTCCCCGGATCGCGGGGGCGGACTCGATGATCTTTGGTTCGATCGTCGAGATATCCGCTCTGTCAAACGTCTCGGGTTACCGAGAGGTTCCGACCGTGAGCAGCGTCATGCGCACCGTGTTGCGCGATGCGATGTCGTGGGGCGCTCCTACTCGTAGCCCTCCTTCCGCAGCGTCGCCGTGACGGCGCGCGCCGTGGGCTACCGCAAACCCGGCGCCTTCGCCGAGGCCTTCCGTCGGGTCACCGGTCGGTCACCCGGCGAGGTCGGCTGAGCGAGGCCGTGACGCGGCGAACGGGGTCAGGCGGGGCGGACGAGGAGCGCCACCGGGTAGCGCGACAGGAGCGTGCCCAGGGCGGGGGTCGCCCCGTCGACCGGCGTGTCGGTGATCATGTCGTGCCAGTCGTCCGCGCCGCCGGGCAGCGGCAGGACCGTGTCGCCCCAGCCGCCCTTCGCCGCGAGGCCCACGGGGAGCCTCGTGGCCACGGCGACGAGCCGGTCCGTGCGGGCGAACGCCACGGCGTGCTCGGCCGCGACACCGTCCGCCGGGACCGCGCGGTAGTGCTGGAACAGCTCGGGCCGGAAGCGCCGCAGGCGGGCCGCCGTCGCCGTGACCAGCAGCTTCGCTGCTCCCCCGGAGTCGATCTCCGGCAGCCAGCCCTCGTCCAGCCGCGAGAGCAGCGCCCGCCGGGCGGCGAAGTCCACCGGCCGTCGGTTGTCCGGGTCGACCAGGGAGTACTCGAACACCTCGGTGCCCTGGTAGACGTCCGGGATCCCGGGACCCGCGAGCTGCAGCAGCTTCTGTCCCAGCGAGTTCGACCAGCCGGGGCCCGCGATGCGGTCGACGAAGGCCTGGATCTCCGCCACCAGCGCGGCGTCCCCGAGGACCTGCGCCGGCCACGCGGCGATCGCCTCGTCCACCTCGGGCACGGCGTCGACGTGCGAGGTGACGAGCTTGGCCTCCTTCGAGGCCTTGCCCAGGTAGCTCGCGAGCCGCTCCGCCGAGATCGGCCACGCGCCGACCAGGCACTGCCAGGCCAGCAGCTCCAGCGAGCGGTCCGGCAGCGGGTACCGCGCGGACCAGTCCCGCAGCCGCGCGGTCCACTCGCCGGGGATCTCCGCGAGCACGGCCAGCCGCGCCCGGACGTCCTCGGACCGCTTCGTGTCGTGGGTCGACAGCGTCGTCATCGTGCGCGGCGACCCCGCCTCCCGCGCCGCGAGCGCCGCGTGGAACCCGGCGGGGGACAGGCCGAAGCGGCCCGGGTCCCCGCCGACCTCGTTCAGCGCGACGAACCGGTTCCACCGGTAGAAAGCCGTGTCCTCCACGCCCTTGGCCATGACCATGCCGGAGGTCTGCTGCACGCGGGTGGCCAGCTCGCCGTGCGGCTCCGCGAGCATCGCCGAGTAGATCGTGTCCAGCTCGACCTTCAGGTCCGGCCTGCGGGTGCGGGCGACGGAGAGCGCCGTGTCGAGCGAGTCCCGGCCCTCGGGCAGGTAGGAGCGGTAGACGGGGAAGCCGCAGAGGAACTCCGCCACCGCGTCCCGCACGGTGTCCGGGGACTCGCCGGGGACGAGCGCGGCGATCCGCCGGACCTCGGCGGCCAGGATGGTGTCGGCCACCTCCCGGCGCCCGTCGTACTCGGCCTCCCGGATCGACTGCTTCACCCCGGTGTGCTCGGCGGCGAACTGGGTGAGCAGCCCGGCCCCGTCCGGGTCGACGAACACGCCCTGGACGTCCGCCAGGGCCTCGTAGCCGGACGTCCCGTCCACCGGCCACGAGGCGGGCAGCTCCTCGCCGAGGTGCGTGATCTTCTCGACGAGCAGCCACTTGTCCGGGCCCAGCGCCGCCCGCAGCCGCCGCACGTACGCGCCGGGATCGGACAGGCCGTCCGGGTGGTCCACCCGAAGCCCGACGATCTCCGGGTGCGCCCGCACCCACCGCAGCACCTCGCGGTGCGCGTCCTCGAACACCTCGGGGATCTCGACGCGGACGGCGGCGAGCGTGGAGACGTCGAAGAACCGCCGGTAGGTGAGCTCGGCGGCCCCGCGCTTCCACGAGACGAGCCGGTAGTGCTGCCGCTCGTGGACCTCCTGCGGGGTGCCCGACCCCGTGCCCGGGGCCAGCGGGAACGCGTGCTCGTAGTACCGGAGCTCGCCGTCCTGGACGGTGAGCTGCGCGAGCGCGCCCGCCTCGTCGGCGTCGAGGATCGGGAGCAGGATCGGCCCCGCGGCCCAGTCGATGTCGAAGTGCCCCGCCCAGCGAGACGCCTGCCCGTGGGTCAGGACGTCCCACCACCAGGGGTTCGCCTTCGGGACCTCGACGCCCACGTGGTTGGGCACGATGTCGATCAGCATCGTCATGCCCGCCTCGCGCAGGGTGCGCAGCAGGTGGTCCAGCCCCTCGATCCCGCCGCGCTCGACGGAGATCCAGCCGGGGTTGACGACGTCGTACCCGTGGTTGGAGCCCGCGCCGGACTCCAGCAGGGGGGAGGAGTACAGCGTGGCGATGCCGAGCTGCTCCAGGTAGGGGACGAGCTCGGCGCCCGTCTGGAAGGTCTGGTCCTTGGAGAACTGCAGCCGGTAGGTGACCATCACGCGGTCCGCTGCAGGACGAGGAGCGACCGGGCGGGCACGGTGTGGGTCCCGCCCCCCGTGACGATCTGCGGGTCGGCGGCGGCCACCCCGGGCGCCGGGGCCAGGGTGGTCACCTCGCCCGCGGCGGTGTCGACCACGATCGCCCAGTCCTTGCCGTACTCGAGCGGCGGCAGGGTCACCTCGATGTCCTCCCAGTGGGCGTTGAACGCCATCAGGAAGGAGTCGTCCCGGACCCGCTCGCCGCGGGGGTCCTGCTCGGAGATGCCGTCCCCGTTGAGGAACGCCACCACGCACTTGCCGAAGCCGGAGTCCCAGTCGCCCTCGGTCATCTCCCGGCCGTCCGGCTGGAACCAGGCGATGTCGGCGAGGGAGTCCCGGCGGCGGGGCGCGATCGGCCTGCCCTGGAAGAAGCGGCGGCGACGGAACACCGGGTGGGCGTGCCGCAGCGCGGCGACACCGCCGGTGAACCCGACCAGCCCGGCGTTCTTGCCGAGCAGCGACCAGTCCATCCAGGCCAGGTCGTTGTCCTGGCAGTAGACGTTGTTGTTGCCGCGCTGGGTGCGCCCCAGCTCGTCGCCGTGCAGCAGCATCGGCACGCCCTGGCTGAGCATCAGGGTGGTGATGAAGTTGCGCTGCTGGCGGGCCCGCAGCTCCAGCACCGCCGCGTCGTCCGTGGGGCCCTCGACGCCGCAGTTCCAGGAGCGGTTGTGGCTCTCGCCGTCGTTGCCGCCCTCGCCGTTGGCGTCGTTGTGCTTCTCGTTGTAGGACACCAGGTCGGCGAGGGTGAACCCGTCGTGCGCGGTGAAGAAGTTGATCGACGCGTACGGCCTGCGCCCGTCCTCCTGGTAGAGGTCGCTGGACCCGGTCAGCCGGGAGGCGAACTCACCGAGCGTGCCGGGCTCGCCGCGCCAGAAGTCCCGCACGGTGTCCCGGTACTTGCCGTTCCACTCCGTCCACAGGGGCGGGAAGTTCCCGACCTGGTAGCCGCCGGGCCCGACGTCCCACGGCTCCGCGATGAGCTTGACCTGCGAGATCACCGGGTCCTGCTGCACGAGGTCGAAGAACACCGACAGCCGGTCGACGTCGTAGAACTCCCGGGCCAGGGTGGAGGCGAGGTCGAACCGGAACCCGTCGACGTGCATCTCGGTCACCCAGTAGCGCAGCGAGTCCATGATCAGCTGCAGGGTGTGCGGGTTGCGGACGTTGAGCGAGTTCCCGGTGCCCGTGTAGTCCATGTAGTAGCGCGGGTCGTCCTCGACGAGCCGGTAGTAGGCGTGGTTGTCGATGCCGCGCATGGACAGCGTGGGCCCCATGTCGGAGCCCTCGGCGGTGTGGTTGTAGACGACGTCGAGGATCACCTCGATGCCCGCCTCGTGCAGGTCCCGGACCATCGCCTTGAACTCGTGGACCTGCGAGCCGGGACGCGACCCGCGCATCGTGTACCCGTGGTGCGGGGCCAGGAACGCCAGGGTGTTGTAGCCCCAGTAGTTCGACAGGCCCTTCTCCTGCAGGTGGTGGTCGTTGAGGAACTCGTGCACCGGCATGAGCTCCACCGCGGTGATCCCGAGCCGCTGCAGGTGCTCGATCATCACCGGGTGCGCGAGCCCCGCGTAGGTGCCGCGCAGCTCCTCGGGGATGTCCGGGTGCGCGATCGTGAGGCCGCGGACGTGCGCCTCGTAGATCACGGACTCGTGGTACGGGATCTTCGGCGGGCGGTCGGACCCCCAGTCGAAGTAGGGGTTGACCACCACGGACTTGGGCACGAACGGCGCCGAGTCGCGGTCGTTGCGCGAGAGCGGGTCGCCGAAGTTGTAGCCGAAGACCGCCTCGTCCCACTTCACCGGCCCGTCGACGGCCTTCGCGTAGGGGTCGACGAGGAGCTTGTTCGGGTTGCACCGCTGCCCGGTCGCCGGGTCGTACGGCCCGTGCACCCGGTAGCCGTAGCGCTGGCCCGGCTCGACCCCGGGGAGGTAGCAGTGCCACACGAACCCGTCGACCTCGGTCAGGGCGTGCCGGGTCTCCTTGCCCTTCGGGCCGAACAGGCACAGCTCCACCTTCTCCGCCGCCTCGGAGAAGAGGGCGAAGTTGGTGCCCGCCCCGTCGTAGCTGGCGCCCAGCGGGTAGGCGCTGCCCGGCCACGGCCGCATGCTGATTCCCCATTTCCTCGGTCCGAACCCGTTGCACCTTAGGGCGCCCGCGCCCGTCGTGCGTGCTCGGTCAGTACTGTTCCGCAGTGATGAGCACCCTGTTCACGAAGATCATCGACGGCGAGATCCCGGCCCGGTTCGTCTGGTCGGACGAGCGCTGCGTGGGGTTCCTCTCGGTCAACCCCCTCGGCCCCGGCCACACCCTGGTCGTCCCGCGGGAGGAGGTCGACCAGTGGGTCGACGCCACCCCGGACCTGTTGGCGCACCTCACGGCGGTGTCGCAGGACATCGCGACGGTGGTGCAGGCCGTCTGGTCCCCGCCGCGGGTCGCCTTCATGATCGCGGGTTTCGAGGTGCCGCACCTGCACCTGCACGTGTACCCGGCCTGGGACATGGCCGCGTTCGACTTCGCCAACGCGGCGAAGGAGATCGACCCGACGGAGCAGGACGAGATCGCCGAGCGGCTGCGCGCGGGGCTGCGTGAGGCGGGTCACGGCGAGCACGTCCCCTCCGCGTGAGGCTCGTGCTCGTCCGGCACGGCCTGCCGGAACGGGTCACCGACGCCGACGGGGAGAGGGCCGATCCCGCGCTGACCGAGCTGGGCCACCGGCAGGCCGAGCGGGTGGTGCACGCGCTGGCCGGGGAGCCCGTCGACGCGATCTACGCCAGCACCATGACGCGGGCGGTCCAGACGGCCGCGCCGCTGGCGTCGGCGCGGGGCCTGGAGATCGTGCAGCGCCACGACCTGCGCGAGTTCGACGCCGACCAGCCCCGCTACCTGCCCGTCCACGAGCTCGCCCGGGAGAACCCGCAGGAGTGGCAGCGGATGGTCGAGGGGCACCTGCCCGAGCACGTCGACGTCCCGGCGTTCACCGCTCGGGTCCTCGCCGCGCTCGACGAGATCGTCGCGGCCCACCCCGGGCGGGGCACCGCCGTGGTGTTCGCGCACGCCGGGGTGGTCAACGTCTTCCTCGGCCACCTGCTCGGGATCACCCGACCGCTGCCGTTCCCCCTGGACTACGCGGGCGTGACCCGGGTCGTCGCCCGCCGCGACGGGGTGCGCAAGCCCCGCACGGTGAACGAGATCGGGCACGTCGCCGACCTGCTCTAGTCGTGTCGGCGACGTGACGTCCCGGTGTCCTGAGCGCCGAGCGGGTCCCGCACTCGTACAGTGAGGGACGTGCAGCCGGTCAACATCTTGTCGTCGGTCCGGGGACCCGCGGACCTCAAACGCCTCGGCCCCGACGCGCTGGCGGCCCTGGCCACGGAGATCCGCGAGTTCCTCGTGCGGTCGGTGTCCCGGACCGGGGGGCACCTCGGGCCCAACCTGGGCGTCATCGAGCTCACGATCGCCCTGCACCGCGTCTTCGACTCGCCGCGGGACACCGTGATCTGGGACACCGGTCACCAGGCCTACGTGCACAAGCTGCTGACCGGCAGGCAGTCCGGCTGGGAGAACCTCAAGAAGACCGGCGGGCTGTCCGGGTACCCCTCGCGCTCGGAGTCGGTGCACGACCACGTCGAGTCGTCGCACGCGTCGTCCTCGCTGAGCTGGGCGGACGGGATCGCCCGGGCCTACTCGCTGACCGGGCGGCAGTGCCACGTCGTGGCCGTGATCGGCGACGGCGCGCTCACCGGCGGCATGGCCTGGGAGGCGCTGAACAACATCGCGGCGGCCAAGGACCGCAACGTGGTGATCGTGGTGAACGACAACGGCCGCAGCTACGCCCCGACCATCGGCGGGCTCGCGGACCGGCTGGCCACGCTGCGGCTGCAGCCCGGGTATGAGCGGCTGCTGGAGGCCGGGAAGTCCACGCTGCGCGGCACGCCGGTCGTCGGGCCCGCGGTGTACGCGGGGCTGCACGCGCTGAAGGCCGGGATCAAGGACGCGATCAGCCCGCAGGAGCTGTTCGCCGACCTGGGGCTCAAGTACTTCGGGCCGGTCGACGGGCACGACGTCGCGGCGATGGAGTCCGCGCTGCGCCGCGCCCGCCACTTCGGCGGCCCGGTCGTGGTGCACGCCGTCACCCGCAAGGGGAACGGCTACGCCCCGGCGGAGAACGACGAGGCCGAGCAGATGCACAGCCCGTCGGCCTTCGACCCGGCCACCGGGCTGCCCACCGGCCCCAAGACCACCGGCTGGACCAGCGTGTTCGCCGATGAGCTGGTGCGGATCGGGGCCGAGCGGCCGGACGTCGTGGCGATCACCGCCGCCATGCTCGGGCCGACCGGGCTCGCGAAGTTCCAGGCCGAGTTCCCCGAGCGCTGCGTCGACGTCGGGATCGCCGAGCAGCACGCCTTCGCCTCGGCGGCCGGGCTCGCGCGCGGCGGCATGCACCCGGTCGTCGCGGTGTACTCGACGTTCCTCAACCGGGCCTTCGACCAGCTGCTGATGGACGTGGCGCTGCACCGCGAAGCCGTCACGGTCGTGCTCGACCGGGCCGGGGTCACGGGCAACGACGGGCCCTCGCACAACGGCATGTGGGACCTGTCGGTGCTCGGCATCGTGCCCGGCATCCGGGTCGCCGCGCCGCGGGACGCCGCCACCCTGCGCGAGGAGCTCGCCGAGGCCGTCGCCGTGGACGACGGGCCGACCGCGCTGCGCTTCCCCAAGGGGCCGGTGATCGAGTCGGTGCCCGCGGTGCGTCGCGTCCAGGGGGTGGATCTCCTGCGCGAGGACCGCAACGCGACGGTGCTGCTGGTGTGCGTGGGCGCCTTCGGCGAGCTCGGCCTGGAGGCGGCCGCCCGGCTGGCGCAGCAGGGCGTCGCGGTCACCGTGGTGGACCCGCGGTGGGTGCTCCCGGTGCCCTCGGCGCTGGTCGACCTCGCCCGGCGGCACCAGCTGGTCGTCACCGTGGCGGACTCCGGGCGCCACGGCGGCTTCGGGTCGGCGCTGGCCGACACGCTGCGGGCGGCGGAGGTGGACGTGCCGCAGCGAGACGTCGCGCTGCCGCAGGAGTTCCTCGAGCACGGGTCGCGGTCGGACGTGCTGGCCGCCGTCGGGCTCACCGCGCAGGACGTGGCGCGCCGGGTGACCGAGTGGACCGCGCGGCTCACCACCGTGGCATCGGAGCAGGTCACCACGTGAGGGTCCTGGTCGTCGAGGACGAGCAGGCGCTGGCCGAGGCGGTCGCGCGCGGGCTGCGGCGCGAGGGCATGGCCGTCGACGTCGCGCTCGACGGGCTCTCGGGCCACGAGAAGTCCTCGATCACCCGCTACGACGTGGTGGTGCTCGACCGGGACCTGCCCGGCATGACCGGGGACGCGCTGTGCGCCGAGATCGTCGCCTCGGACGCCCCGACCCGGATCATCATGCTCACCGCCAGCGGCACCCTCGAGGACAAGGTCGACGGGCTCTCCCAGGGCGCGGACGACTACCTGGCCAAGCCCTTCGACTTCCCGGAGCTGGTCGCCCGGGTCCGGGCCCTGGGCAGGCGGGCCGCACCGGCGCTGCCGCCGCTGCTGCGGGCCGGGGACGTGTCGCTGGACCCCTCGCGGCGGACCGTGTCGCGGGCGGACGCGCCGGTGGAGCTGACCCGCAAGGAGTTCGGCGTGCTCGAGGTCCTGCTGGGCGCGGGCGGGGCCGTCGTGTCCAGCGAGGAGCTGCTCGAACGGGTCTGGGACGAGAACGCGGACCCCTTCACCACGACCGTGCGGGTCACGGTGATGACCTTGCGCAAGAAGCTCGGTGAGCCCGGGGTGATCGAGACCGTCGTCGGGGCGGGGTACCGGGTGCCCGCGGCGGGTTAGTGCCCCGTCGCAGACCGGGCACTAGGGTCCCCTGAATGCGCCGGCTCTCGCTGCGGTGGCAGCTGACCCTGCTCGGCACCGCGCTGGTCGCCCTGGTCAGCGCCCTGTTGCTGTGGCTGGGCTGGCTGCTGGTCGGCGGGGTCGCGGGCGCGGTGCCCGGGTTGCCGCCGGGCACGATGGTGCAGGTCGGGGAGGTCCGGGTGCCTGCCTCCCAGGTCACGGCGGCGGTCCGCGACGCGGCCCGGGCGGAGCTGCTGCGGGCGGGCGCGCTCGCGTTCCCGCTCGTGGTGCTGGCCGCCGGCCTGGTCTCGTGGGTGTTGGTGGGGCGGGTCCTGGCGCCCCTGCACTCGGTGACCGCGACCGCGCGCAGGCTGTCGGCGGAGTCGCTCGACCAGCGCCTGGACCTGCGCGGGGCGCGCGGCGAGCTGGCCGAGCTGGCCTCGGTGTTCGACGGGATGCTCGACCGCCTCGAAGGCGCCTTCGCCCAGCAGCGCCGGTTCGTGGCCAACGCCAGCCACGAGCTGCGCACCCCGTTGGCCGTGCTGCGCACCGAGGTCGACGTGACCCTGGCCGACCCGACCGCGGACGTCGAGGAGCTGCGGCGCATGGGTGTGGTGGTCCGGGACGCGACCCGGCGGGCCGACGACCTGGTCGGGGGCCTGCTGCTGCTCGCGCGCACCGAGAGCCTCGGCGAGCTCGCCGCGACCCGCGTCGACCTGCGGGACGCCGCCGCGCACGCCGTCCGGACCACGGCCGCCGAGGCCGCCGGGCGGGGGCTGAGCGTACGGGTCACCGGCGGCCCCGCCCCGGTGTCGGGAGACCCGGTGCTGGTGGAGCGGATCGCGGGCAACCTGCTGGAGAACGCCGTGCGGCACAACGTGGACGGCGGTTGGATCGAGGTCTCGACGGCCCCGGGGGAGCTGCGGGTGTCGTCGTCGGGCGCGGAGATCGACCCGCTCCAGGTGGCGCAGCTCTTCGAGCCCTTCCGCCGCGGCCCCGTGGCCCGCACCGCGACCACGCAGGGCTCGGGCCTGGGACTGAGCATCGTGCGCGCGATCGTGCACGCCCACCAGGGCGAGGTGCAGGCCCGCCCCGTGGAGGGCGGGGGCCTGACCGTGGAGGTCCGGCTCCCGCAGAGGCAGCCGTGAGGGCCGCTCAGGCGACGGAGAGGACCTTGGCCAGCCCGTTGTAGACCCCGGAGCGCGTCGAGTCCCGCGCCGCGCGCAGCCGGGCCCGGGTCTCCGGACCGGCGCGGTGCCAGGTCAGGAGGGCCTGGCCCCAGCGGGAGCCCGCCAGCCGGGCCCGCCCCGCGGTCAGGGCCGTGCCCGCCCAGCGGTCGGCGATCTCGTCGTGCCCGTCCCGGTAGGCGAACACCGCGGGCTGCACGTAGGCGAGGCCCGCGGGCAGCCGGGTCATCATCGGGGCGTACTCGGTGAGCAGCTTGTCCAGCGACTCGTAGCGCGCACCCCGGTTCGAGCTGATGCTGCCGGTGCGCATGAGCCGCATGTCGACGAGGTAGCGCCGCACCCCCCAGAACAGCGGGGTCGACGACCAGGCGCCGATCCGCAGCCACATCTCGAGGTCGACGGCGCTGGTGATGGTCGTGTCGAAGCCGCCCACCTCGTCGAAGCAGCTGCGCCGGATCACCAGCGAGCTGCCGTTGTGCGTGGGGTTGTTCTCGGCGAGGAACCGGTCCATGTCGCAGGCGCCCGCGGGCTGCCACCGGGGGCCGACGACGCGGCCGCTCTCCAGCATCACGCGGGTGTGGCAGAACGCGGCGCCGACCTGCGCGGGCCCGGTGTCGAACACGTGCAGCAGGCGCCGCAGGAAGTCCGGGTGCCAGCGGTCGTCACCGTCGAGGAAGGCGACGAACGGGGCGGTGGTGTCGGTGATCCCGAGGTTGCGCGCGGCGCCCGAGCCCGCGTTCTGGGAGCGGATCAGGCGGATCCGCGGGTCCAGCGCCGCGCGGGCCCGGACGATCTCGGCGGTGTCGTCGGTCGAGCCGTCGTCCACCACGACGTACTCGACACGGCCCTCGGTCTGCGCGCGGACGGAGTCGACCGCCTCGCCGATCCACGCTGCAACGTTGTACGCCGGCGTCACGACGGACACGACGGCGGATTCCCTGGCCACTCCACGACCCTAGCAATGCCTTCCGGGAGCCGCCCGCCGGACTCGCGGAAATCCGGCCGAATCGCTTTTGTGGGTGAATTGATCGTGAATCATCGTAACGCCGCGGCACGGTTCGGCCGCCGGCGGAGCGGACCGGGCGCCCCGCTATCGTCGGCCGATGACGATCGACGCCCGGGTGCTCCTGGCGCGGAGGCTCCGTTTCCTCCCCGACCGGCAGTTCGCCCTCGCCAAGCATGCGATCTTCCAGGGTGAGCTGACCACGCTGCGCCGTCCGCGGACCTGGTCGCAGCTGCTCGCCGCGAAGAACCTCGAGGAACAGAGCGAGCTCGTGCACCGCACGTCGGACAAGTACGAAGTGCGCTCCTACGTGGCGGAGAAGGCGGGGGAGAAGTACCTCATCCCGCTGTTCGCCCTGCTCACCGACGCCGCTGACCTGGACTTCGACGCGCTGCCCGGGCCTTGCGTGATCAAGGGGACGCACGGCTGCGACATGACGATCCTGCTCCCGGACCCCACGCGGGCGGACCGGGCGGCCATCCGCGAGACCGTCCGGCGATGGCTGCGGACGGACTTCTACACCCACGGCTGGCGCGAGTCCCCCTACCGCGGGCTCCCGCACCGGGCGGTGGTCGAGCAGTTCATCGGCGAGGCGGGCACGGCCCCCACCGACTACAAGTTCTTCATGTTCCACGGCGAGCCGGGGATGGTCGTCGTCGACCAGGACCGCTTCACCGGCCACACCTCCACGATGCTCACGCCCGAATGGCGTGAATTTGCGGTGAGCGGTCGTTTCGCCTTCGCCGAGCGGTTGCCCGAGCAGCCCGCGAACTATGCCGAGATGCTCGACGTCGCCCGCGCATTGAGCAGCGAATTCGCGTTCGTCCGAGTCGATCTGTACAACGTGGACGGAAAGATCCACTTCGGCGAGATCACGCACAACCCGGGTGGCGGACTGGTCCGGCTGCAGCCCCGCGAGTTCGACCTCGCACTGGGGGAGATGTGGCGGACCGGCGCCCCGGTTCCGGAGCGTTTCGTGCGGTGACCCTCAGCGGGGTGTGCCCCGCAGCCAGCGGATCACCGCGGGCAGCACGGCGAGGGCGAGGAGCAGCTCCACCCCGAGCGTCACCCAGCCCACCGCGTTCAGGCCGAGCGGGCCGTGCAGTGCCACGACCCCGCCGATCAGGGCGGCGGCCTGCACGCCCTGCAGCACGGCGAGCACCCAGGTGCGGTTGCGCAGCCGGTTGAGCGTCATGAACAGGGCGACCACCACGCGCGGCAGGACCGACGCCATGAACAGCTGCAGCAGCAGCGTGGCGTTCGCGGCGTACTGCGCGCCGTAGAGGTGCAGGACCCACGGCGCCGCCATCGCCATCACCACCGCGGCGGGCAGCACGGTCAGCGCGAGCCTGCGCACCACCGCCCGCGCATGGAGGTGTGCCCGGTCCGGGTCCCGCGCCGCCTCGGCGACGAGCGAGGAGGTGATGCTCAGCGTGAGCATGTTGATCGCCACGAACACGGTCTGCGCAGGCAGGAAGTACGCCCCGCTCGCCGACCCGAGCAACGCCACCACCAGCACGGGCAGGAACGACGAACCCGCCTGGCTGAAGACCTGGCCCGCGTAGTCCCCACCCATGTATCGCACGATGGCGCGCCGGTCGAGGGGCTCCTCGACGGCGCGGGTGGCGGCGACGTGGCGGGGGAGCAGCCGTCGGAAGACGAGCAGGGCGACGGGGACGATCAGGCCGACGACCGGCAGCGTCCACGAGGTGAACACCCCGTCCGAGATCGACGTCTCGGCCACGACGACGAGCACCACGAGCTTGACCACGCCGTAGAGCCCGTTCTCCAGCGGGATCCAGATCGACTCGCGCAGCCCGGTGAGCACGGAGTCCTGCACCGTGAACAGCGACCACAGCACCGTCGAGAGCACGAACCACGCCCCGAAGCCCGCGGACATGTGCAGCGGGTCGCCCTCCGGCCGCAGGAGGTGGCAGTACACCGCGACCCCGGCCGCGCCGAGCACCCCCACGCCCGCGGAGAGCCCGTAGGCCGAGCCGATCAGCCGGGCCGACCCCGACCCCGCACGCGGCAGGAACCGGACCAGCGCCTGCCCGACGTTGAGCTGGGTGAGGATCGAGACCAGCAGCATCAGCGAGGTCAGCGCGTTGCCGCGGCCCACCTCGGTCTCCGGGTACGTGCGCGCGGCGACGACCCAGTAGAGCAGCCCGAACCCGGAGTTGACGACCGTGTTCAGCATCAACGCGTAGGTGTTGCGGAACAGCGGGACGGACAGCTCCCGGCGCAGCGCGGCCAGGGCGTGTCCCGGTCCGGTCCGCCCCCGGGTCGGCGCCCCGGAGGTCGGACGGGGCGGTTCGGTCACGTGCCGGCGGCCTCGATCGTCGGCCGCCCGACACCGGTCCAGGTCAGTCCCGCGCGCCGGACCACGGCAGGGTCGAGCAGGTTGCGGGTGTCGACGACCGTGGCCCCGTCGGCCGCGGCCGCGACCCGCGACCAGTCCAGGGACCGGAACTCGGGCCACTCGGTGAGCACGACGACGGCCTGGGCGCCCTCGGCGGCCTGGTAGGGGTCGTCGGCGACGGTGACGAGCCGCGGGTCCAGCCCCGCGACGGCCGGGGAGTCCACGAGCCCCGGGTCGTAGCCGACCAGCTCGGCGCCCGCCTGCCGCAGCAGCGCGGCCACCCCGAGCGCGGGAGAGTCCCGCAGGTCGTCCGTCCCGGCCTTGAACGTCAGGCCGAACAACGCGAGGCGCACCCGGGACAGCGAGCCGTTGCGGCTGCCCGTGACGGCCAGGCGGACCTTGTCCACCATCCGCCGGAACTGCCGGGTGTTCGTGTCGATGCTGGCCCGGACCAGGCGGAACTCGAAGTCCGCCGAGTCCGCGACCTGCAACAGCGCGTGGGTGTCCTTGGGCAGGCAGGAGCCGCCCCAGCCGGGGCCGGGGGACAGGAAGGCCTGGCCGATGCGCCGGTCGTAGCCCATGCCCTCGGTGACGTCCGCGACGTCCGCGTCCACCCGCTCGCAGAGCTCGGCGAGGGCGTTGACGTAGGAGAGCTTCATGGCGAGGAAGCAGTTCGCCGCGTACTTGATCATCTCGGCGCTGGCGGCGTCGGTCAGGACGGTCGGCGCCCCGAGGCGGGCGTAGAGGGCCGCGACCCGCTCCGCGGCGTCCGGGGAGGAGTTCGAGCCGACGACGATCCGGTCCGGGTTCAGGAAGTCGTGCACGGCGGAGCCCTCGCGGAGGAACTCCGGGTTGCTCGCGACCTGCACGTCCGGCCGCTCGAGCAGCTGGGCGGTCCGGTCCGCCGTCCCGACGGGCACGGTGGACTTGTTCACCACCACGCAGCCCGCGGGCATGGCGTCCCGGACCTCCTCGACCACCGCCTCGACGGCCGACAGGTCCGCCACCCCACCCACGCCCATCGGCGTCGGGACGCACAGGAACAGCACCTCGACCGGCTTGCCCTCGGTCTCGAGCTCCTTGAGCGCCTGCCCCGCACCCACGACGAACGAGAGCCGCCCGGCCGCGAGACCCTCGCCGACCAGCTCCGCCAACCCGGGCTCGCGGATGGAGATCTCGCCGCGGGACAGCGCGGCGACCTTCTGCTCGTCGATGTCCGCGCAGACCACGCGGTGCCCCAGGGAGGCGAGGCACGCCCCCGTGGTGAGTCCGACGTACCCGGTTCCGACCACGGCGATCGTGCGTGCGAACACCCTGCCCCCTGCGTTCTGGTCCGCCATCCGACCGGGCCGACGCTAGCCCAGTCCTCGGGGGGTCCGCAGGGCGCCCCGGGCGTCGAACAGGCGTCGAACGGGCGTCGGACGGTCGCCGCCCGCACGTCATCCGATCGATATCGGGAGTTTGTCGAACCGGACATAACTCCCGGACGAACGGGTAGTTGACGAGGTGAGCCGAGGCGGAGGAGCGGGGTCGTGAAGGTGCTGTGCGTGGGCGGAGGGCCCGCGGGTCTGTACACGGGCATCCTGGCCAGGCTGAGTGATCCGAGCACCGAGGTGGAGGTGCTGGAGCGCACCGCGCCCGCCGACACCCACGGCTGGGGCGTGGTGTTCGGGGAGAACCTGCTCGACGACCTGCACCGCCACGATCCCGAGGGCGGCAGGCGGCTGCGCGAGGCGGCGACCGTGTGGGCGCGGCAGGAGGTGCGGGTCGGCGCGGCCGAGCCGGTGCACCTGGGTGGGCGCTACGGCTTCAGCATGGGTCGCACCCGGCTGCTGGAGCTGCTGGCCGCGCGGGCCGAGGAGGTCGGCGTCCGCATCCGCTGGGGGGTGGACGCCGACCCGGCGAGCGTCCGCGACGAGGCCGACGTCGTCGTCGCGGCGGACGGGGCGGGCAGCCGGATGCGGGCCGCGGGAGACTTCGACACGCGGATCACCCCCGGCCGAAACCGCTACGCGTGGCTCGGCACGGACCACACCTTCGACGCGTTCACCTTCGCGTTCGAGCGGACGGATGCCGGCTGGATCTGGTTCCACGGCTACCCGTCCAGCGGCGGGACCAGCACCTGCATCGTCGAGTGCACGCCGGAGGTGTGGACGGGGCTGGGCCTCGACGGCGGGGACGGCGGGGACGGCGGGGACGGCGGGGACGGCTCGGACTTCCTCGACACGCTCGGCGGGGTCTTCGCCCGCCACCTCGGCGGACGCCCGCTGCGCACGCCCCCGGGCACCACGACGTGGCAGAGCTTCCGGCACGTCCGCACCGCCTCGTGGGTCGACGGGAACGTCGCGCTGGCGGGCGACGCCGCCCACACCACCCACTTCGCCATCGGCTCCGGCACCACCCTCGCGATCCAGGACGCGATCCGGTTCAACGAGGCCCGCGCGTTGTTCCACGACGACCCGGCGGGCGCCCTCGCCGCCTACGACGCCGTCCGCAGCCTCGAGGTCGACCGCATCCAGGTCGACGCCGCGCGCAGCATGGCCTGGTTCGAGGAGCTGCCCGACCGCGTGGAGGGCGCGGACCCCGTCCGGTTCGGCTACGAGCTGCTCGACCGGCGCGGTGACCACTCGGAGTCCTGGCGCTACCAGGTGCACCTGGCCACCCAGGTCCCTTCGCTGCGTCGCGTCCGGCAGGGCATGACGCGGGTCCGGCGGGAGGCTCGGGCGGCCCGGCGGCGGTGACTCTCACCCGTGTCATTACGCTCACTCGGTCGTTTCGAGAGGGTGTGAGGATGCGCAAGGTTCTCTGCATCGGCGGCGGCCCCGCCGGACTGGCCGCGGCCATGCTGCTCAAGCGGGACGACCCGACCCTGGAGGTCGAGGTCCGGGAACGGCACGCGCCGGGGGCGACCCACGGCTGGGGCATCACGTTCGGCGAGGACCTGCTCGACGACCTGCACCGGCTCGACCCGGACGGCGGCCGGGCCGTCCGCGCCGCCGCGATCCTCTGGCGCGACCAGGTCGTCCGGATCGGCGGGCGGGCGCCCGTGCACATCGGCGGCAAGTACGGCTTCTCGATGGGACGCGCCGCGCTGCTGGACATCCTGGTGCGCCGCGCGGAGGACGCGGGCGTGAAGATCGTCTGGGACACCCCGGTCGAGCCGGAGGGCGTCGGCGAGGAGGCGGACCTCGTCCTCGCCGCGGACGGGGCCGGGAGCCGGGTCCGGGCGGCGTACGGAGACGGAGTCGACCATCCGCACGGCTTCGACACCGCCATCGAGACGGGCCGCAACCGCTACATCTGGCTCGGCACCGAGCGCTACCTGCCCCGGTTCACGTTCGCCTTCGAGCGCGTCACCTGGGCGACGGGGTCGGGCTGGATCTGGTTCTACGCCTACCCCTCCACCGGCGGCACGAGCACGTGCATCGTCGAATGTTCCCCCGAGGTCTTCGAGGGCCTCGCGCTGGGCTCGGACGTGAACGCCGACCTCCGGCGCCTGGAGGAGATCTTCGCCGGGCCGCTGGGCGGGGCGGCGCTGCTCCGGCCGCCCGGTGCGGTGGGCAGCACGGGCACCGCCGAGCCGTGGCTGCGGTTCCGGCACCTGCGGAGCCGCTCGTGGGTCTCGGGGAACGTCGTGCTGGCGGGGGACGCCGCCCACACCACACACTTCGGCATCGGGTCCGGGACCGTCCTCGCCGTGCAGGACGCGGTGCGGCTGGCCGAGTCGCTGCACCTGTTCCCCGACGACCTCGCGGGCGGGCTCGCCGCCTACGACGCCCTGCGGCGCGCCGAGGTCGGCCGGGTACAGGCGCAGGCGCTGCGGAACATGCACTGGTTCGAAGACGTCGGGTGCCACCTGGACGAGCAGGACCCCGTCCGCTTCGCCTACACCCTGCTCGACCGCCGGGGCGACCACCCCGAGGCCTGGCGCTTCCAGCTGCACCGGGCGACGCAGTTCGAACCGCTGCGCAAGGTCCGGCAGGGCATGACCACGCTGCGCCGCACCGCACGAGCCGCGAAGCGGGAGCGGGTGGGCTGAGGCGCGGGGGGCCGCGGCGTGTGGTGACGCTTGGGACGCCCAAGCGTCGGCGGGCCGGGGGCGCCGGTTGACGCTTGGGACGCCCAAGCACCGCTCAGCGACGCTTGGGACGCCCAAGCGTCAGCGGGGGGCGGACGTCAGCTCGACCGTGCGGCCAGCGCCTTCTCCAGAACCGGCGTCGTCAGCTCCACCTGCCAGTTCCGCGCCCCACCGGCGCGCAGGAAGGCGGCTACGTCGCCGTCCTCGGGCGGGGACCAGCACAGCCTGCGCATCAGGTCGGGCTGGAGCAGGTTCTCCACGGGGATCGACCAGTGTTCGGAGAGTTCGGCCAGCCCGGTGCGCGCGGCGGCCAGCCGGGCTGCGGCGGCGGGATCGCGGTCGCCCCAGCGCGAGACCGGCGGCGGGCCGTCGGTGGGCGCCGAGGAGCGCGGCAGCTCCGCGTCCGGCAGGGCCTGTGCGGCACGCAGGGCTCCGAACCAGTACGACTCCAGGCGCCGCTGCGCCCGGCCCCGGAACACCGGGAGCTGTGACAGCGCCCGCGCGTCCGGCGGGTTGGTGACCGCGGCCTCGATGATCGCGGAGTCCGGCAGCACCCGTCCGGGCGCGACGTCCCGTTCCGCGGCGAGCGTGTCCCGCGCCTCCCACAGCGACCGCACGGCGGCGAGCGCGCGGGGCTTGCGGACCTTGTGGATCCCGGACGTCCGCCGCCACGGATCGGTGCGCGGCGGCGGCGGTCCGGCGGTGCGCACGGCCTCGAACTCCTCGTACGCCCAGTCCAGCTTGCCCTGCTCGCGGAGCAGGTCGGCCAGGACGTCACGCAGCTCGACGAGCACCTCGACGTCGAGCGCCGCGTAGTTCAGCCAGTCCTCGGGCAGCGGCCGCCGGGACCAGTCGGCCGCGCCGTGGCCCTTCTCGAGGGCGAGCCCGAGCATGCGCTCGGTGAGCGGCCCGAGCCCGACGCGGGGGAGCCCGGCGAGCCGGCCCGCGAGCTCGGTGTCGAACAGCGCGGCGGGTCGCAGCCCGGCCTCGGCCAGGCAGGGGAGGTCCTGGGAGGCGGCGTGCAGCACCCACTCGGGCCCGTCCATGGCGGGCGCGAGCGCGGTGAGGTCACCAGCCAGCGGGATCGGGTCGACGAGAGCCGACCCGGAGCCCGCCCGGCGCAGCTGCACCAGGTAGGCCCGCTGGGAGTAGCGGAACCCGGAGGCGCGCTCGGCGTCCACGGCGATCGGGCCGGAGCCCGCCTCGATCGCCTGTGCCGTCCTGGCCAGCGCCGACGCGTCCCGCACGACGTCGGGGATCCCGTCGGCGGGCCGGAGCAGGGGCACGGCGGAGGGACCGGTCTCCGCGTCGTTCTCGTGCGGAGCCGGCCCGCCCCCCTGGTCGTGCTGTGGCGTCACCTAGCGGATGACTCCCGCTCGCATGGCGAGCGCGACCATCTGCGCCCGGTCGCCGGTGCCGAGCTTGCGCCCGATCCGGGACAGGTGACTCTTCACCGTGAGCGCGGAGAGGTTCAGCGCCTCGCCGATCTCCTTGTTCGACTGCCCGTCCGCCACGAGCTGCAGCACCTCGACCTCGCGGGCCGAGAGCTCCCGCGGGGTGTTGTCGGTGCCGGGCACCCGGGTGCCGGTGGCGAGCAGCGGGGCGACCGTCGGGTCGGCGTAGACGCCGCCGTCGAGCACCCGCTTCACACCGTCGGTCACCACGGCGGGGGAGGCGGACTTCAGGAGGTACGCCTGGGCGCCCGCCTGGAAGGCCGACCGGACCGCGTACGGGTCGTCGGAGCTGGCGAGGACCACGAGGCGGTTCCAGCCGAGCTGGCGCAGCTCCGTGACGAGGTCCAGCCCGCTGCCGTCCGGCAGACCGAGGTCGAGGATCGCGAGGTCGCACGGGCCGTTGGCCTGTGCGCGCGCCTTGGCCTCGGCGACCGAGGCCGCCTCGTGGACCGTGCCGGCGCCCATCGAGCGCAGGCGCGCGGCGATCGCCTCCCGCAGGAGCGGGTGGTCGTCGACGACCAACACGGAGAACTGCTCTTCCCGCGGATGAGGAACCATCGCGGGTTGGAGCACGGCACCGGGAGTGCCGCGCAAGGGTGTGCCCTGGCCTACTACGGCCACGTCACTACCTCCCTGGAGTCGGTCGTTGCCCCCCGACCAACACCGGGACCCCGGTGACGGACGGAGAGTGTGTCCCCGACCGCCCGAGGAGGTGTCGTGGAGGAACTGTAGCCCCCCAAGCGGTCTAACGTCGTGTATCCGATCGAACTTCTCCGGGTGAAAGTTACAGCGTTGTCGACGATGATGCGCCCAACCGGGTGATCCACGCTGCGTATCCGGCTCGTGACCAGCGCGTTCGGGTCGTCAACTCTCTGCGACCGTTCGGCGCTCAACAACTTCGCTCCGCAAGCGTCCGTACCCCGACCGGCGGCAGCCCGGCCGCCGTGGCGACCAGCCGGTGGAAGGCCTCGCCGTGCGCGGCGAGGTCCCCGTCCCCCTCGGTGGGGGTCCAGGAGGCCCGCAGCTCGACGTCGTCGTCCCGGTTCGGGCCCGCGATGTCACCGAACCGGACCGACGACGTCTGGGTCACGGTGCCCCCCAGGGCGCGGTGGCCCGCGCCGAGCTCGGCGAGCGCCTCGGTCAGCCAGGACCACGCGATCACGGGGAGCATCTCGTCCCCCAGCTGTTCACGCTCGAGCCGCGCCTGGACGAAGCAGACGAGCCGGAAGGTGCCCTCCCAGGCGTCCTGGCCCGCGGGGTCGTGCAACAGGATCAGCCGGCCCGAGGTGTCGGGCTCGTCGAGGTCGTCGGTGCCGTCGCCGCGGTGGACGATGTCCGCCTCGACCGTGCACGCCCAGCCGAACGGCGCCATCTTCGGCGGCGCCTTGAGCGGTCGGACCACCAGCTCTCGGCGGGGACGCAGGCCGTCCAGCGAGGCGACCGCGCGGACGAACGGGGCCGGAGGGGAGGCGGTCGGATCGGGCACGAGCGGGGACTGTAGGTGGGCGGCGTCGGCGCCGGTGGCAGGCGCGCCGCTCTCCGATCGGGTCGTCACCGGTGGTGTGGGACGATGAGCGGCGATGAACACCTCGGTGACCTCCCCGCGTCGCACGTTGTCGGCCTCGCCGTTCCTGGCCGCGGCCCGCGGTGAGCGCCCGGAGCGCCTGCCGGTGTGGTTCATGCGCCAGGCGGGCCGGTCGCTGCCGGAGTACCGCGCGCTGCGGGCGGACACCTCGATGATGCAGGCCTGCCTCGACCCGGAGCTGACCTGCGAGATCACCCTGCAGCCCGTCCGGCGGCACGGGGTGGACGCCGCGATCCTCTTCTCGGACATCGTGGTGCCGCTGTACGCGGCGGGGATCGGCGTGGACATCGTGCCGGGCACGGGGCCCGTCGTGGCGTCCCCGGTGCGCACGGCCGCGGACGTCGAGAACCTGCCGATGCTCGCCGCCGCGCAGGTCGCGCCGGTGACGGACGCCGTGGCGCTGCTGCTGCGCGCGCTGGGGGAGACCCCGCTGATCGGGTTCGCCGGCGCGCCGTTCACCCTCGCCTCGTACCTGGTGGAGGGCGGGCCCTCGCGCAACCACGAGCGCACGAAGGCGCTCATGTACTCCGCGCCCGAGGTCTGGCACGCCCTGATGGCCCACCTCGCCCAGCTGACCGCGACCTTCCTCGAGGCGCAGGTCGAGGCGGGTGTGGACGCGGTCCAGCTGTTCGACTCCTGGGCGGGCGCGCTCTCGGAGCGGGACTACCGGCGGTTCGTGCTGCCGCACTCGGCGTCGGTCCTGGACCGGATCCGGGACGTGCCGCGCTTCCACTTCGGCGTGGGGACCGGGTCGCTGCTCGGGGCCATGGCCGAGGCGGGGGCGGACGTGATCGGGGTCGATTGGCGCACCCCGCTGGACGTCGGGTCGCAGCGCGCGGGCGGGCTCCCGGTCCAGGGCAACCTCGACCCGGCCGTGCTGTTCGCGGACGTCGACTCGGTCGCCGCGGAGACCCGCCGGATCGTGGCCGAGGGCAGGCGGGCACCGTCCCACGTGTTCAACCTCGGACACGGGGTGCTGCCGGGCACCGACCCGGACATGATCACCCGCACGGTCGATCTGGTGCACTCGCTCTGAGCCCGCACGTCGGGGCCCGCGGATGACGGGTCGGATCGCGATCGTCGGCGCCGGGGTCTCGGGCCTGGCGGCGGCGCAGCGGCTGCGCACCCTGCTGGGGCCCGCGGCCGAGATCGTCGTCCTGGAGCAGCGGGACCGCGTCGGCGGGGTGCTGCACACCGTCGACCTGGCGGGCGTGCCGTTCGACGTCGGGGCCGAGGCCTTCCTCGCCCGCAGGCCGGAGGTCCCGGCGCTGGTCGCCGAGCTCGGCCTGACCGGCCGCGTCGTGCACCCCACGGGTGCCTCGCCGACCATCCGCGCGGGCGGGCGCACGGTCGGGATGCCCACCGGCACCCTGATGGGGGTCCCGACGGCGACCTCCGACCTCTCCGCGGTCCTCTCACCCGCCGCCCGGGCGGAGGTGGCGGCCGAGCGGACCCGCCCGCTGACCTGGCGTCCCGGCCAGGACGCGAGCCTCGGCGCCGTCCTGCGGGACCGCCTCGGCGACGAGGTCGCCGAACGCCTGGTGGAGCCCCTGCTCGGCGGCGTCTACGCGGGCCGCGTCGACTCCCTGGGCCTGCGCGCCACCATCCCGCAGCTGGCGAAGGCCCTGGACCGGGGCGCCCCCTCGCTGACCGACGCGGCCACCACCGCCGTGACGCCCGCCCCACCCCGCGAGTCCCCCGGACCAGACACGCGAGTCCCCCGCAACGGGCCCGCGAGTTCTGCGGACCGAGCCCCGGAGTCCGGTGGCCCGCGGGTGGCGGGGCCGCAGGCCGGTCCGGTGTTCGGCGCGCTGACCGGCGGCTACGGCACCCTGCTCGACGCCCTCGTGGAGGCGGCGAAGCCCGAGCTCCGGCTCGGCACCACGGTGCGCGAGCTGACCCGGATCCCGGGCGGCTGGCGGGTGACCCTCGGTCCGACCACGTCGCCCGAGCATCTCGACGTCGACGCCGTGGTCCTCGCGGTCCCCGCCCCCGCGGCGGCACGCCTGCTGGCAGGCACACCCGCCGCCCGGCCGCTGGGCGAGATCGAGCTGGCGTCCTCCGCCGTGGTCGCGCTCGCCTACGACGGGATCGAGGGGCCGGAGACCTCGGGCGTGCTGGTCGCGGCGGACGAGCCCCTGGCGATCAAGGCCGCCACGCACTCGTCGCGCAAGTGGGCGCACGTCTCCCCGGACGGCCTCCTCCGGCTGCGCGTCTCGATGGGTCGGTTCGGCGAGGCCACGACCCTCCGGGTGCCGGACGCGGAGCTGGTCGCGCGGGCCCGCCGCGATCTCGCCACCCTGCACGGCCTCACCGCCGACCCGGTCGCGACGCACGTGCAGCGGTGGGGTGGCGGGCTGCCGCAGTACGCCGTGGGGCACGGCGAGCGGGTCGCGGCGATCGAGGCCGCCCGACGGCCCGGGCTCGAGGTCGTCGGTGCGGCACTGCACGGGGTCGGCGTCGCCGCGTGCGTCGCCACCGCCCGTGCCGCGGCCCAGCGGATCGCCGCGACCCTCTCGGCCTGACGGTCCGGCCGCGCCCCCGGCGCGGACGCGGTGTGAGGGGCGTGACCGGTGGGTGTGGGGTCGGTGGGCGGGTGGGCGTGGCAGCATGTCACGCATGGCCCGCCTGGACTACGCCGAGCTCAACGCGACGATCCGCTACACCATGTGGTCGGTCTTCCGGGTGGAGCCCGGCCGGCTCGGGGAGGACCGCGCCGCCGCGGCGACGCAGGCCACCGAGTTCGTCGAGGCGTTGCAGGGCAAGGGCGTCGTCGTGCGCGGGGTGTACGACCTCGCGGGCGTGCGGGCGGACGCGGACTACATGGTGTGGTGGCACGCGGACTACCTGGAGGCGCTGCAGGCCGCGTACGCCGACCTGCGTCGCGAGACCTCCCTCGGCCGCGCCTCGGTGCCCGTCTGGAGCCAGGTCGCGCTGCACCGCCCGGCCGAGTTCAACAAGAGCCACATCCCGGCGTTCCTGGCGGGCGAGGACCCCAAGCGCTACGTCTGCGTGTACCCCTTCGTCCGCAGCTACGAGTGGTACCTCCTGCCGGACGACGAGCGTCGGACGATGCTCGCCGACCACGGCAGGGAGGCCAGGGACTTCCCGGACGTCCGGGCCAACACCGTCCCCGCCTTCGCCCTCGGCGACTACGAGTGGATCCTCGCGTTCGAGGCGGACGAGCTGCACCGCATCGTCGACCTCATGCGGCACCTGCGCGGGACCGAGGCCCGGCTGCACGTCCGCGAGGAGATCCCCTTCTACACCGGCCCCCGTGTCGAGGTCGGTGCGCTGGTGGGCACCCTCCCGTAGCCGTCGACCGGCCGCGACCTACTCGGCGGGCTCCAGCGTCATCGAGATCGAGTTGATGCAGTAGCGCAGGTCGGTCGGGGTGGGGTATCCCTCACCCTCGAAGACGTGGCCCAGGTGGCTGTGGCAGTTCGCGCACAGCACCTCGACCCGGCGCATCCCGAGCGAGGTGTCCACCTTCTCGATCACCGCGGCGTTCTCCGGCGCGTAGAACGACGGCCAGCCGCAGTGCGACGCGAACTTCGTCTCGCTCCGGAACAGCTCGGCCCCACACGCGCGGCAGTGGTAGACCCCGACCGTCGTGGTGTCGGTGTACTCCCCGACGAACGGCCGCTCGGTCCCCGCCTGCCGCAGGACCTGGTACTCCGCCGGAGACAGCTGCGCGCGCCACTCCTCGTCCGTCTTGACGATCTTGGCGGCGGGCTCCACTCCAGAAGTCATGCGTTCACGCTAACCCTTCCCGGCAACGGTTGCCGTGGGGTGCAACGCGCGGAGCCCTACACCCATGCCCCGAGCATGCTCACCAGCGCGTTCGCGACCACCCACACCACGCCGACCAGCAGCAACACCACCACCGTGACCGCCGCCCAGTACCGGGCGCCCTGCGCCCGGTTGGTCGACTCGGCGAAGTCCCGCACCCCGTCGAGGTAGCCCTCCACGGTGTAGGACGGGCGGTCGCGCTGCATCCGGTCGAGGTGCTCGGCGAAGGCGCGCGCCTCCGGGTCCGTGGGGTCCAGACCGGCGAGATCGTCGTCGAAGCGACGTGTCCAGCTCTCCGCCATGAGCAGCAGGGTAGTAGGTTTCGCGACCATGGCGGCGAAGTCGGTCATCCTGCTCGACGTCGGCGGCCGCGAGGTGCGTCTGACCAGCCCGGACAAGGTGGTGTTCCCGGACCTCGGGATCACCAAGCGCGAGGTGATGGAGTACTACCTCGCGGTCGCGGAGCCGATGCTGGCGGTGCTGCGGGACCGGCCCACGAACCTGAAGCGCTACCCGGACGGTGTGGACGGAGAGCCGTTCTTCGCCAAGCGGCTGCCCAAGGGGGCACCCGACTACATCGAGACCGCCAGGGTCACCTTCCCGAGCGGACGGACGGCGGACACGTTCTGTCCCACCGAGCCCGCCTCGATCGCCTGGGCCGCGAACATGGGCACGCTGGACTTCCACCCGTGGCCCGTGCGACGCCCCGACACCGACCACCCCGACGAGCTGCGCATCGACCTCGACCCGCAGCCCGGCACCGACTTCGCGGACGCGGTGGAGGTCGCCGCCGTCCTGCGCGAGGTGCTGCACGAGGCGGGCCTCACCGGCTGGCCCAAGACCTCCGGCGGGCGCGGCCTGCACGTCTTCGCGCCGATCCGCCCGGAGTGGGACTTCATCGAGGTCCGCCGCGCCGTGATCACCCTCGCCCGCCGGGTCGCCGACCGGATCCCGGAGAAGGCGACCGTCGCGTGGTGGAAGGAGGAGCGCGGCGAACGGGTGTTCCTCGACTTCAACCAGGCCGCCCGGGACCGCACGATCGCGAGCGCCTGGTCGGTGCGGGGGCTGCCGCGCGCCACCGTGTCGATGCCGCTGAGCTGGGACGACCTGTCGGACGCCGAGCCGGACGACTTCACCCTGCGCACGGTTCCCGGCCTGCTGGCCGAGCGCGGCGACCCGCACGCCGACATGGGGCGCGAGCGCGGCGGCTGCGAGCTCGCCCTGGAGTGGTACGAGGCGGACGGGCTGGGGGAGATGCCCTACCCGCCGGAGTATCCGAAGATGCCCGGCGAGCCGATGCGGGTCCAGCCCAGCCGGGCGCGTCAGAAGGACTGACGGGCGCCGCGCCGGGCGGAGCGGTAGCGGCCGCAGCCGCAGGCGACGCAGTCGGTGCCGGACCGCCAGTGGTCGTGGTGGCCGAGGTCGTGGCCGCAGCGACACGGCGCCGCGCCGTCCCCGGAGACCCCGGAGACCCCGGAGACCCCGGAGACCCCGGAGACCCCGGAGACCCCGGCGACCAGAGCGGACCTCGGCATCCGGGAGGTGACCCGGGCCGACAGCAGAGCGAGCATGAGCGAGAACCCCCGACGGGTCTGGACGCGACTTCCACGGGGTCTGTCGCGCCGCTCGGCGCCGGTGTGTCGGGGTGGGGGCGGCTTTCATCAGGATGAGGGAGGAGGGCCCGAACAGCCCCTCGCCCGGGCGCGAACGG
Source organism: Pseudonocardia oroxyli (assembly GCF_900102195.1). Classification (GTDB taxonomy): domain Bacteria; phylum Actinomycetota; class Actinomycetes; order Mycobacteriales; family Pseudonocardiaceae; genus Pseudonocardia; species Pseudonocardia oroxyli. The sequence goes on along the minus strand of NZ_FNBE01000001.1, from coordinate 317,340 downwards.
CCCTGTCGGACAGACCCGTCCGGCGCTCCCATACCCAGCGCGGCACGGACTATGCCCGTAGGGTTCACCCACTCGCCCGGCCGATCCACGGCTGCGCACGGTGACGAGAGGAGGTGGCGAGTGAGCCTCTGGCAGTACGTCGCCGAGCGGTGGGACCGGCTGTCGCTGCAGGCCTGGCTGCACGTCAGCGGGGTCGTCCAGTGTGTGATCCTCGCCGCGATCATCGGTGTGGTGGTGGGCGTCCTGGTCTACCGCAGCTCCGCGGGCTCGGCGATCGCCACGGCCCTGTCCAGCACGATCCTGACGATCCCGTCGTTCGCGCTGTTGGGTCTGCTGATCCCGATCGTGGGACTCGGTGTCACGCCGAGCGTGATCGCGTTGACGCTGTACGGGCTGCTCCCGATCGTGCGCAACACGATCGTCGGCCTGGCGGGCGTCGACCCCGCCGTGTCGGACGCCGCGAAGGGTGTCGGGATGAGCCGGGTCGGGGTGCTCACCCGCGTCGAGCTGCGGCTGGCCTGGCCCGCGATCCTGACCGGGATGCGCGTCTCGGCCCAGATGCTGATGGGCATCGCGGTCATCGCGGCCTACGCGAAGGGCTTCGGCCTGGGGTCGGAGGTGTTCTCCGGACTGACCCGCGCCGGATCGGCGAACTCGCTGAACCAGGCGCTCGCCGGGACGCTCGGCGTCGTCGTCCTGGCCCTGATCCTGGACGGGATCTTCGTGCTCATCGCCCGCTTCACCACTCCCAGGGGGATCCGTGACTGAGACTCTCGACCAACCGATCGCACAGGGTGTCTCCGGCGCGGAGATCCGCCTGGAGAAGGTCACCAAGCGGTACCCGAACACCAAGGCCCCCGCGGTCGAGGAGTTCACGATGACGATCCCGGCCGGGAAGATCGTCGTGTTCGTCGGCCCGTCCGGCTGCGGCAAGACCACCACGATGCGCATGATCAACCGCATGGTGGAGCCCACCTCGGGCGTGATCACCATCGGCGGCGAGGACGCGCTCAAGCTCGACGCCGACGAGCTGCGGCGCGGCATCGGCTACGCCATCCAGCAGGCCGGGCTGTTCCCGCACTACACGGTGGCGCAGAACATCGCCGTCGTGCCGGGCCTGCTCAAGTGGGACAAGCAGCGGATCCAGAACCGCGTCGAGGAGATGATGGACCTCGTCGGGCTGGACCCGGGCACGTTCGCGCAACGACTGCCCCGCCAGCTCTCCGGCGGCCAGCAGCAGCGCGTCGGGGTGGCCCGGGCGCTCGCCGCGGACCCCCCGGTGCTGCTCATGGACGAGCCGTTCGGCGCCGTCGACCCGATCACCCGCGGCAACCTGCAGGACGAGCTGCTGCGGCTGCAGGCGGACCTGGGCAAGACGATCGTGTTCGTCACCCACGACTTCGACGAGGCCGTCAAGCTCGGCGACAAGATCGCCGTGCTGGGTGACCGGTCCTCGATCCAGCAGTACGACACGCCGGACGCCATCCTCGCCAACCCGGCCAACGACACCGTGGCGGGCTTCGTGGGCGCGGGCGCGTCGCTGAAGCAGCTGACCCTGACCCGGGTGCGGGACGTCGAGTACCACACGGACGCGGTGCTGGCCGTCGGCGACCACGAGCGCCCCGCCGCGGTCGCGGAGAAGATGACGGCGGCGGGCCGGACCTACGCCCTCGTGCTCGACGCGCGCCGCCGCCCCCAGCGGTGGGTGCACGTCCGCGAGCTGGCGGGCCGCCAGGACCTCTCGACGGTCGGCAAGCCGGTCGGCGACTCGGTCTCGCCCGCCTCCACCCTGCAGGACGCCCTGGAGGCGATCCTCACCGAGGGCGGGCGCGCCGTCGTCACCGGGCAGCGCGGCGAGCTGCTGGGCACGATCGACATCGACACCGTGACCAGCGTGATCGCCACCAACCGCGAGGAGCACGGGGTGAGCGAGTGACCGCCGACGTGTTCGGTCCCGCGGAGGCGACGTCATGACCGCCGACGTGTTCGGTCCCGCGGAGGCGACGTCATGACCGCCGTCGCCGAAGGCCTCGCCGGGGTCAGCGAGACCCGGGCCGTCCCGCCGCGCGCGAGCGTCGCCTCCCGCTCGGACCGGCTGCGGCTGTTCATCCAGCCCGTCGCCGTCGTCGTGTTGGTGGCGGCCGTGGTGATCTGGGCGCTGAGCAGCGACCTGAACGCCAACGAGCGCGAGACGCTGAACCTGCCGACGATCCTCGAGCTCACCGGCCAACACATCCTCATCACGCTGGTGGTGAGCGTGCTGGTGGTGGTCATCGCGGTGCCGTTGGGCGTCGCGCTGACCCGGCCCGCGCTGAAGTGGCTGAGCCCGGTGTTCCTGGCGGTCGCGAACATCGGCCAGGCCGCGCCCGCGCTCGGCGTGATCGTGCTGTTCTTCCTGTGGTCGGGCATCGAGGGGCTGTGGGCCGTCGCCATCCCGCTGATCTTCTACACGCTGCTGCCGGTGCTGCGGAACACGATGGTCGGCATCCAGCAGGTGGACCGGTCGCTGATCGACGCGGGCCGCGGCATCGGCATGTCCGCCTCGGGCGTGCTGCTCCGGGTCGAGCTGCCGCTGGCGGTGCCGCTGATCCTGGCGGGCCTGCGCACGGCGCTGGTGCTGGCGGTCGGCACGGCCACCCTGGCGTTCTTCGTCAACGGCGGCGGGCTGGGCGAGCTGATCGACACCGGGTACAAGCTGCAGCTGAACTCGGTGATGTACGTCGGTGCGGTCCTCGCGATCGGGTTGGCGCTGCTCGTGGACTGGCTGGGCGGCATGGCCGAGCTCTGGCTGGCGCCGAAGGGGGCGGAGCAGTGAGGAGGCTCGTCGTCCTGCTGGTCGCGCTGACCTCGATCCTGGCCGGCTGCGGGCTGTCCCAGAACACCGCCGTCCCGTTCACCGTGACCCCGGGGTCGATCAAGCCCATCCCGGAGCTCGAGGGCGTCACCGTCGTCGTCGGGTCCAAGGACTTCACCGAGCAGATCCTCGTCGGGTACATGTCGGAGCTGGCGCTTGCCGCGGCGGGGGCCACCCCGGTGGACCTCACCAACATCCAGGGCTCGTCCAACTCCCGGCTGGCGCTGCGCACCGGGGACATCGACCTGACCTGGGAGTACTCCGGAACCGGGTGGATCAACTACCTGGGGCACACGGACCCGATCCCGGACGAGAAGGCCCAGTACGAGGCGGTCCGTGACGAGGACGCCGCGCAGAACGGCATCACCTGGCTGCCCTACTCGGAGCTGAACAACACCTACGCCTTCGGTGTGACCGAGGCCTACGCGCAGCAGCACAACCTGGTCACGACGTCGGACATGACGGCCTTCCTGCAGCAGAACCCGGCCGAGGGCGTCTTCTGCGTGGAGACCGAGTTCGCCAGCCGCCAGGACGGGCTGCCCGGGGTGCAGGCGGCGTACGGGTTCCGCCCGGCGGAGGTCAAGACCTTCGGCACCGGCGCGATCTACGCGGGCATCGCCAACGGCACCTGCAACTTCGGCGAGATCTTCACGACGGACGGCCGGATCGCGGGCCTGAACCTGCGGGTGCTGGAGGACGACAAGAAGTTCTTCCCGCAGTACAACATCAGCCCCGTCCTGCGGACCGAGTTCCTGCAGCAGCACCCGCAGATCGCGGACGTCATGGCGCCCATCGCCCAGGCCCTGACGAACGACGAGATGATCGAGCTCGGCAAGAAGGTGGACGTCGACGGCGAGGACACCGCCACCGTCGCGAGGGACTGGATGATCGCGAAGGGCTTCATCGGCCCCGACACCGCCTGACCCACCCGTGAGCGGCGATGGTCGCCAGAGCGACTATCGCCGCTCACGGGGTCAGGCGGGGCAGACCGTGCCGTCGCGGGGGAGGACGCCCGCCAGCAGGGTCTGTTCGACCAGGGCGGTCACGCAGGCGTTGCGGGGGTAGGCGCCCTGGCCCGCCCCCTGCCATCCGACGAAGGCGCTGCGGCCCAACGACTGCGCGACGTGCTGAGCGCCGGCGAGGGGGGCTCGGGCGTCCGCCGCGGTGCCCAGCACGAGGACCGGGGCGGCCTCGGGCGGCAGGGTGCCGACCTCGGGCGCGCCCGGCGCGGTCGGCCACGGGCCGCACGCCAGCAGCCCCTGGGCCGCCGCCACCCCGAACAGCGGGTACTGCGCGGCCCACCGGTCGGCGAGCTGCGCGACCTGGGGCGGGGCGAGCCGCTGGGTGGAGTCGTTGCAGGCGGTGGCGAGGGCGGCGTCGAACGTGCCACCGTCCCCGAGCACCGGGGCGAGGAAGGCGAAGAGCCCGGACGGGTCCCCGGCGCCCGCGGCGGCCAGCCCGGCGGCCAGCGCGGGCCACCGCGCCGGGTCGGGCAGCCCGGCGCGCAGCGCGGCAAGCGTGCCGCCCGCGGTGAGCCGGTCACCGTCGGCGGAGGCGAGCGGCTGCTGTCCGAGCCCGCCGACGACGCCGGTCACCGCGGCCCGCGGGTCCGGCCCCAGCGGGCAGTTCCCCCGTGCCACGCAGGCCGCGGCGAACGCGTCGAAGGCCGCCTCGGTGGCGGCGGCGCGCGCCTCGGTCCGGTCCGGTTCGGGCGTGGCGAGGTCGACGGGGGAGTCGAGCACCAGCCGTCCGACCGAACGGGGGTGCGCGAAGGCCCAGGCCGCCGCGGCGGTGGCCCCGTCGCCGAGACCCAGCACGTTGAGGTGCGCGGTCCGCAGCTGCGTGCGCAGGATCTCCAGGTCCGCGGCCGTGGCGGCGGTCCGGTAGGAGCCGATGGCGCTGTCCAGCAACAGGTAGCAGTCCTGCACGACCGCGCGGGCGTCCTCCAGGAGCCCGGTCAGCCCGGCGTCCCCCGGGACCGGGGGCACGTCGGTGAGGGCGGCCCGGGCGTCCGGCGGGGCGCAGTCCAGCAGGTCACCACCTGTGCCGCGGCGGTCGATCCCGACGAGCTGGTAGGTGGCGAGCACGCGATCGGAGACCAGCGTGGCCATCCGGGCGGCGAGCCGGGCGGACCCGCCCGCCGCGCTGTCCCCGACCACGACGAGCGCGGGCCGGTTGCGCGGCGCGTCCGCCCGCGAGACGCGCAGCACGCCGAGCCGGGTGGTGTCGGCGCCGCGCCGCTGGGGGTCGGTGTCGACCTCGAGCTGCCCGCAGCTGGCCGAGAGGGCCCGCCCCGCGGGGACCGGGTAACCCGCCGCCGCGGCCGCCTCCAGGGTGTCCGCGGTGCAGTCCGAGTAGTCGATCAGCGTGTCGAGCGGCTCGGGTGCCGGGAGCGCGTTCGGGTCGGTGGGCGGAGCGTCCGCGCTGGTCGGCGGGCCGTTGGTCTGGTCGCCGCGGACGGCGACGGGCGGGCGCTGCGAGGGCCCGAGGGCACAGCCTGCGAGGACGAGCGCGCCGACCAGCGCGAGCACCAGCCACCGCACCCGAGCCCCCACCCCACCAGTCTGACCGACCCGCCGTGAACCGGGTGTCAGTGCGCCGTCCAGCCGCCGTCCTGCACCAGCGACACCCCCGTGATCGACGCCGAGGCCGGGCCCCAGAGCACGCTCGCGAACTCGGCGACCTCGGCGGGGTCGATCAGCCGCTTCACCGCGACCGGGGTGAGCATGATCTGCTCGACGACCTGGTCCTCGGGGATGCCGTGGGCCCGGGCCTGGTCGGCGATCTGCTTCTCCACCAGCGGGGTCCGCACGTACGCCGGGTTGACGCAGTTGCTGGTCACCCCGTGCGGAGCGCCCTCCAGCGCCGTGACCTTCGACAGCCCTTCGAGGCCGTGCTTGGCCGCCACGTAGGCCGACTTGAACGGCGAGGCGCGCAGCCCGTGGGCGCTGGACACGTTGACCACCCGCCCCCACCCCTGCGCGTACATGTGCGGCAGCACCCGCCGCACCAGCCGGAACGGGGCCTCGAGCATGATCGTCAGGATCGCGTGGAACAGGGCCGGGTCGAAGTCCTCGATCGGCGAGACGTGCTGGCGGCCCGCGTTGTTGACCAGCACGTCCACGTCGGCGGGCAGCGCGTCGACCGCATCCAGGTCGGTGAGGTCGCAGACCAGCGGCTCGATCCCCTCCGCGGCGGGGACCGCCACCAGGTCGACGGCGTAGACGTGCGCGCCGTCCGCGGCGAGCCGGTGGGCCATGGCGGCCCCGATCCCGCTCGCCGCGCCGGTGACCAGGGCCTTCTTGCCGGAGAGCGTCATGGGACGAGCGTAGGGCGGGAGGGGGCCGCGGAGCGTGTCGACCTGCTCACGCCACCCGCGGCGTGGACTTGGCGGTGTCCAGCTCCAGCCGCACGGCGACGGGGAGGTGGGCGATCCCGAGCGCGTCCCGGGCCTCGGTGACGATCTCCGCGTCGAGCCGCCTGCAGATCTCGGCGACGTCCGCCTCGTCGTCCAGCCAGACGGTGAGCCGCAGCGCGGGGCTCCCGGGCTTGCCGACCATCCGGCCCCGGGTGCGCGAGACGCCCGGGAGCCCGGCGGCCCGTTCGGCCACGGCGTCCGCGGCGGCTCCGGCGGTGACCAGCAGCCTGGTCTCGGCGTCGGACTCCAGGAGCAGGTCGGGGCGGCGTTCGGGGCGCAGCGAGCGCACCGCCCACCACAGCCCGACGATCAGCAGCAGGACCCCGGCGGCGATCGCCACCCACCGCCAGAGCAGCGGCTGGGCGCGCAGCGCGTCGACGATCATCGGGTCGAGCAGCGGCCTGCCCGCCCGGCCGCGACCGAACACCCCCCAGCCCAGCAGCGCCGCCCCGGTGCCCGCGAGCAGCAGGACCAGGCCGAGCAACGCCAGGCGGGTGCGGTCCCCGCCCGCCGACCGGGCGACGGCGCGGCGGGAGCGGCGCACGACCCCCTTCGGCATGTCCACCGTGGTCATCGCGGCTCCTTCCGGCTGCGGGTGGTGACGGCGACCGAGGGTCGCCGGGCGAGCGGCAGGTCGTCGATCAGCGCGTCCGTCCGGGCCCGGACGGTCTCCTTGAGCGAGCCCTCGTCCTCCGGCCATCCCTCGGCCCGCACGACCACCCGGCGGGCGGAGGCGGACACGGTGGCGGCGGCGACGTCGTCGGACGCCCGGACGGTCCGGCCGACCAGCCGGGCGAGCACCCGCGGGGAGGTCGACACGGTCATGGCGGGGGTCGGCGAGGTCAGCGGGACGTCGTGGCGGCGGGCGAGCAGTGCCACGAGCAGCAGGAGCAGCCCGATCACCCCGACGCACACGGAGACGACGAGCACCGGGCGGTCGGACCAGGTGGTGTCGCGCAGGGTCGCCTGCCAGGCCTGCCAGGGCACGACGATCCCGGTGGTCGAGCCGGGGCGGACCCAGGCCGCCACGACCTCGATCACGAGCAGCACCCCGACCGCCGCCAGGGCGAGCCCCAGCAGCGGGGCGAGGGTGCGGAGCAGCACGCGCACGGCTGCCTCCTTACTGGATCTTGGGTGCGCGGGGGCCCGCGGGCGGGCGCAACCCGGAGACGGTCACGGCGACCGAACGGACGTGGTGCCCGGTGAGCCGGGCCAGCTCGGCGGTGATCCGCTCGCGCACGGTGTGGACCGTGGTGCGCACCGGGGTCGGGTAGACGCAGGTCAGCTCGAGGCGGACGTCCACGGAGTCCCCGACGGCGCTCACCCGCGCGCGGGGCCCGGCGTCCCCGACCTCGAGGCCGGCGACCCGGCGCTCGCGGTGCAGGGTGCCGGGGGTCCGGTCGGTCACGTACTCGACGATCTTGCGGAGCACGACGGGGTCGATGTCGAGTCCGCCGCGCTCGTCGGCGTCCGGGGCCCCGGCGGGCAGCGCGACCGCCGCGGGCGCCCGGGACCCGGGGGCGGGCACGGTGGACACGGTCACTTGTCCCGGGCCCGGCCGAGCATGCCGGACAGGTCCAGCTCGCCGTCGAGGAACCGGCCCACGGCGAGCCCGAGCGCGCCGAGGACCAGCACGATGATGAAGGCGACGAAACCGCCGAAGGCGGCGGCGAGGCCGAGTAGGAGCCCGGCCAGCAGGCCGGTCTGGGTGGCGTTCATGAGTGCTCCTGGTCTTCCTGGTCTTCGGAGAGCCGGGACCGGGCCCGGCGACGGGCCGTCCGGATCGCCGCGATGACGATCCGGACGGGGAGGGGAGGAGTGGTGACGAACTCGACGGGCCGGTCGAACCGGGGGTCCGGCGGCGGCGCGTCCGCGGGCTCGACCCGCGCGCGCAACGCCGCCAACCCCGCGACGAAGGCCTCGGGATCACCGCCCCGGTCGGGGTGGTGGGCCTTGACGAACGCCCGCTCGTCCGGTGTCACAGCAGGCCGACCTGCGCGGGGACGACGTCGGACACGGTCAGGTCCACCGGACGGTCGCCGACGATGCGGGCCACGCGGGCCCGCAGCCGCTCGACGACCGCCGGGATCGGCGGGCCGAGGTGGAGCACGACGGCGACCTCGACGCGGTCCGCGACCCGCACCCCGACCAGTTTCTCGCCGGGCAGGTAGGTCAGCACCGCGCCGTAGACGCCGCCGTCGAGCCGCGCGACCGCGGGGTCCGCGGTCACGGCGTCGGCGACCGCGCGCGCGAGCGCGTCGGTCTCGGCGGCGGACGTGGTCACTCGACGCGCGAGGTCGCCGGGGTGGCCGGGACCGGCGCGGGCGCCGCGTCGTCGTCCTCGTCGGGCAGGTGGATGTCGTTGACGGCGATGTTGACCTCGATGACCTCGAGGCCGGTCATCCGCTCGACCGCCGTGATCACGTTGCGCCGCACGGCACGTGCGAGCTCCACGATGGACGCGCCGTACTCCACGACGATGTCCAGGTCGATCGCGGCCTGCTTCTCGCCGACCTCGACCTGCACGCCTGCGATGTTCGAGGCGCCGGTGCCGCCACCGGGGATGCGCTCGCGCAGGGCGCCGAAGGTGCGGGACAGCCCGCCGCCCATGGAGTGGACGCCGGAGATCTCCCGCGCGGCGATGCCGGCGATCTTCTGGACCACGGAGGCCGCGATGGTGGTCTTGCCCTGCGAGGTGTCCTCGGCGAGGCGGCTCGGGCTGCCCGCGGTGCCTGCCGGGTTCGCCGTCGACGGCGCGGTGGTGGCGGGGGTGCTGGTGGTCATGGGTAGTCCTCCCGTGCTGTGGTGCGCTTCCACATCTTCTGACGTGGGTTCCCCGTGCGCCCTCACAGATGTTCACTCGAATGGCGGATGTGATAGCGCAGGAGCAGGGTCGAGTCCTCCTCCAGCACGGAGTGGAGGGTCATGTCCTCGGGCTCGACCCCCGCGGCGGACCGGGCGATCCGGCCCGCCTCGCCCGCCGCCAGCAGCGGGGAGAGGGTGAGGCACAGCTCGTCCACGGCCCCGGCGGCGACCAGGTCGCCGTGCAGGCCGGGTCCGCCCTCGCAGAGCACGCGGCGCAGCCCGCGGCGGTCGAGCTCGCCGAGGAGGGTGGGGACCCGCAGGTCCGGCAGCTCGACGACGTCCCCGCCCGCCTCCCGCAGGGCGGCGCGCCGGTCCGCCGGGGCCTCGGCGGTGGTGAGCACGATCGTGGGGACGGCGGTGTCGGTGAACAGCCCGAGGTCGGTCTCCAGGGACGCCGACCCCGTGACGACGGCGATCGGCGGGGGAGTGTCCCGCCCGATCGTCGGCGTGCGGGCGCCGCGGTAGCGCTCCGCGCGCGCCGTGCCGGACCCGACGAGGATCACGTCGGCGAGCCTGCGCAGGACGCCGAACACGGCCTTGTCCGCGGGGGAGCCGAGACCGGAGGAGACGCCGTCGACCGAGACCGCGCCGTCCAGGCTGGACACGAAGTTGACCCGGACCCACGGCCGGCTCAGATCCGCCGGATAGGCGTAGGTCTGCGTGAGGTCGGGGTCGGACCCGGGGGGTAGCAGGCTGCGCACTCGCACATCCCAGCACGTCCTGTGATCCATCGGGGGTTTCGGGCCGCCGGTGCTGAGGCTAGCCTCACTTCGACCGAGGGGGACCACACCGGAAGGCAGGGTCCCCTCATGTACGGACGGGGTGACACGTGGCGGCGGGAACGACGCAGGTTCCGGGGGCCGGGGGCGCAGCGACCGGCCGGGCCCGGCCCCGCCGGTCGCTGCGCACCCGGCGGCTGACCGGGCTGGGCCTGCTGGTCGCGCTCCTGGTGCTGGTGGTGTTCGCGAGCATCGCGCTCGGTACCAAGGTCATCCCGTTCGCGCACGTGTGGAGCGCGCTCTGGGCGCCCACCGGCACCGAGGACGACATCGTCATCCGCTCGCTGCGGATCCCGCGCACGATCCTCGGCGTCGCCGTCGGCGCCGCCCTCGGTCTCGCGGGCGCGCTGATCCAGGGGCACACGCGCAACCCGCTGGCCGATCCGGGCCTGCTCGGGGTGAACATGGGCGCGGCGTTCTTCGTGGTCGTCGGGATCTACGTGTTCGGCGTGACCACGTTGTTCGGCTACGTCTGGTTCGCGTTCGCGGGCGCGATGGTCGCCAGCGCGGCGGTGTTCGCGCTCGGCGCGGCGAGCGGGCGCGGCAGTCCCACCCCGGTGACGCTCGCCTTGGCGGGCGCCGCCCTGACCTTCCTGCTCAGTGGCCTGGTCTCGGCGATCATCCTGATCGACACCGACACCCTGGACGCCTACCGCTTCTGGAACGTCGGGTCGCTCGCGGGCCGGGACGCCTCCATCGCCGGGCAGGTCGCGCCGTTCCTGGTCGTGGGCGCGTTGATCGGGCTGGCGAGCGCCCCCGCGCTGAACGCGCTGTCGCTGGGGGAGGACGTCGCCCGCTCGCTCGGACAGTCCGTGCGCCGTACCCGGTTCCTGGGCGTCGTGGCGATCACCCTGCTGGCGGGGGGTGCCACGGCCGCGTGCGGGCCGATCGGGTTCGTCGGACTCGTCGTGCCGCACGTGGTGCGGGCGTTCACCGGGCCGGACTACCGCTGGTTGCTGCCCGCCTCCGGGCTGATGGGCGCGGTGCTGCTGCTGACGGCGGACATCGTGGGCAGGCTCGTCGCCCGCCCCGGCGAGCTGCAGGTCGGCATCGTGCTCGCGCTGATCGGGGCGCCGTTCTTCATCGCCCTGGTCCGCCGCCGCAAGATGATGGCGATCTGATGACGAGCACGCTCGTCCCCGGCCGCACCCCGCTGCGGCGCGGCCCGTTCTCAGGGGTCTGGCGCCCCCGGAACGTCACCGTGCTGGTCGCGGCCGCGGTGGTCCTGGTGCTGGCGCTGGCGGTGAACATCGGCCGTGGCGAGTTCCCCATCTCCATCCCCGAGGTGCTGGCCGTTCTCGTCGGCGGCGGGGACGCCGGGCAGCAGTTCATCGTCCTGGAGCTGCGGCTGCCGCGGTCGCTGACCGGTGCGCTCGTCGGCGGGGCGCTGGCCGTGTCCGGTGCGATCATGCAGTCGATCGCCCGCAACCCGCTGGCCAGCCCGGACATCATCGGGATCACCTGGGGGGCCTCGGCCGCGGCGGTCACGCTGATCGTGCTCGGCGGGTCCGGCCTGGTCGGCGGGCTCGCCGCCGTGGGGCTGCCGATCGCGGCCCTGGTCGGCGGCCTCGTGACCGCCGTCCTGATCTACACGCTCGCGTGGCGAAAGGGCATCCAGGGCTTCCGGCTGGTGCTGGTCGGCATCGGCGTCAACGCGATGCTGGCCGCGCTGGTGAACTGGCTGCTCATCATCGCCCAGGTCTACGAGGCCGCACGGGCGCAGGTGTGGCTGAACGGCAGCCTGAACGCCCGGGGGTGGGAGCACGTCGTCCCGGTCGGGATCGCGCTGCTGGTCCTGGTGCCCGCCGCGCTGGTGCTGGCGTTCGTCATGGGCGCCCTGCAGTACGGGGACGACACGGCGAAGGGCCTCGGTGTGCGGGTGAACACCGCGCGGAGCCTGTTGCTGCTGGTCGCCGTCGGGCTCGCCGCCGTGGCCACCGCAGGGGCGGGGCCGATCACCTTCGTGGCGCTCGTGGCGCCGCAGATCGCCCAGCGGCTCGTCGGCTCCTCCCGACCGCCGATCGGCGCGTCGCTGCTGGTCGGGGCCGCGCTCACGGTCGTCTCGGACATCATCGCGCGCACCGCGTTCGGGTCCGTCGAGCTCCCGGTCGGGGTCGTCACGGCCGTGCTCGGCGCCCCCTATCTGCTCTACCTGCTCATCAGACAAGGCCGGGAGGCCCGCGCATGACCACGCGCCCCGACGCCCCGCTCGACGCCCCGCTCGACGCCCCGCTCGACGCCCCGCTCGACGCCCCGGTCGACCTGGACGCGCCCGCGACGGACGAGGCCCCGGCGGCCCGGGTCCGGCTCGCCGCCGAGGGTGTCCGGCTCGGCTACGGCGCCCGGACGATCGTCGAGGACCTGGACCTCGAGATCCTGCACGGCACCGTCACCGCCGTGATCGGGCCGAACGGCTGCGGCAAGTCCACCCTGCTCCGGGCGCTGGGTCGGCTCCTGGCCCCGACGGCGGGTCACGTCCTGCTCGACGGGCGGCGGATCGACCGGACCCCCACCAAGGAGGTCGCCACCGTCCTGGGGCTGCTCCCGCAGGCGCCCACCGCGCCGGAGGGGCTCACCGTGGGCGACCTCGTGGCGCGGGGCAGGCACCCGCACCAGGCCTGGTACCGGCAGTGGTCGGGGGACGACGAGGCCGCCGTGGCGGAGGCGTTGGCCTGGACCGGCATCGCGGACCTCGCCGAGCGCCCGCTCGACGAGCTCTCCGGCGGCCAGCGCCAGCGCGCCTGGATCTCGATGGCGCTCGCCCAGGGCACCGAGCTCCTGCTACTCGACGAGCCCACCACCTTCCTGGACCTGTCCCACCAGGTCGAGGTGCTGGAGCTGGTGGACCGCCTGCACAGCGAGCGCGGCCGCACGGTCGTCATGGTGCTGCACGACCTCAACCTCGCCGCCCGCTACGCCGACCGGCTCGTCGCCATGAAGGACGGCCGGATCATGGCCCAGGGCGCGCCGGCGGACGTGCTCACCGAGCCGCTGCTGCGCGAGGTGTTCGGGCTCGAGGCGAAGGTGGTTCCGGATCCCGTCGCGGGTACTCCGATGGTGGTCCCGATCGGGACGGCGCGCGCGTCGCGCCCCTGAATAATGCGCTCTCGCGCGGCGGATCCCGGCAATCCGATTGCCCGGGACGAGGGAGACAGAACCCGACGTTCGCCGTTTCGAGAAGTCCCGAGCCGGTGTGCCACAGCGTGACCGGTTGAATCCGCAACGCGCGCTCGTTATAGACTCGGCGGGCCAGGGGGGATGAATGGGACTGCCGTCGAGAAAACGGAGGCGGACCTACCGAATTCGTTGATACGGAAACCGGATGTGATCGGGAACACCCCACTCGACCGCGACCGGTCTCACATTCGAGGTGACGCGCGTGCGCCCACAGGCTGGATCGGTCCCTGATCTCGGCTCCGAGTCGTCCGGGCACTCGAGACAGGTGCTCGCGGACGTCGCGAAGGCGCTCGCCCACCCGGACCGCATCTGGATCCTCCAGCTGCTGGCCGACGGGGAGCGGTCCGTCGCCGACCTGCGCTCGCGCACCGGGCAGGTGGCGTCGACGCTGTCCTCGCACCTCGCGGTCCTGCGCCACGCGGATCTCGTCACCGTGCGCCGCGAAGGCCCCTCGGTGTTCTACGGGCTCGCGGACGCCTCGTCCCTGCGGGTACTGGAGTCGCTGCGGGAGGTCGTCGTGCACACCCTCGACCGACGCGACCTCGCCTTCGGCGCCGACCCGGACGAGCGCACGCGCGTCTGACCCCGCCGGGCACTAGGGTCTCGCCATGGCGAGCGTGCGCGAGACCCTGCGGGTGCCGAAGGGCCCCGTCGACCTCGAGGAGATCGACCCTCGAGGCACCCCCGTCGGTCCGACGCGCAAGGCGGCGGCCGCGGACGAGATGGCCGACCTCGGCGTCCGGCTGGACACGCTGCAGGAGGCGCTCTACGCCGAGGGCACCGGCGGCGGGACCCGCGCCGTGCTGCTCGTCCTGCAGGGCATGGACACCTCCGGCAAGGGCGGGGTCATCCACCACGCGGTGGGGCTGGTGAACCCGCAGGGCGTGCAGATCGCCTCGTTCAAGCGCCCCACCGCGGAGGAGCTCGCGCACGACTTCCTCTGGCGCATCCGCAAGCAGGTGCCGGTGCCCGGCCGGATCGGCGTCTTCGACCGCTCCCACTACGAGGACGTGCTCGTGGCGCGGGTCGACTCGCTCGTGCCGGAGGAGGTCTGGCAGGCCCGGTACGCGCAGATCACCGCGTTCGAACAGGAGCTCACCGGTCGGGGCGTGACCCTCGTCAAGTGCATGCTGCACATCTCGCCGCAGGAGCAGGCCGAGCGGCTGCTCGCCCGGCTGGACGATCCCACCAAGCGCTGGAAGTACAACCCCGGCGACCTCGACACCCGGGCGAAGTGGCCCGCCTACCAGGAGGCCTACGAGGCCGCACTGGAGCGCTGCGACGCCGACGCCGCGCCCTGGTACGTCATCCCCAGCGACCGCAAGTGGTACCGGAACTGGGCCGTCGCGGCGATCCTGGCCGAGACCCTGGAGGACATGGCGCCGGTGTTCCCGCCGCCGGACTTCGACGTCGAGGAGCAGCGGGCCCTGGTGCGGGTCTCGCTCAGGTGAGCAGGGGGTGGATCGCCCAGAACGCCAGCGCCGCGGACAGCGCGGCGGCGGGCAGGGTGACCACCCAGGCCACCGCGATGTTGCCCGCGACGTTCCACCGGACCGCGGACAGCCGCTTCGTGGCGCCCACCCCGAGGATGGACGACGTGATGGTCTGCGTGGTCGAGATGGGCGCCGCGAACACGAACGCGGTCGTGTAGAGCACGGCGGACGCCGTGAGCTCGGCGGCGAACCCGCGCGGCGGGTCGAGGTCGATGATCCGGCGCCCGAGGGTCCGCATGATGCGCCAGCCGCCCGCGTAGGTGCCCAGGGACAGCGCGCCCGCGGAGATCAGCACGACCCACCAGGGGATGTCGGTGCCCTGGTGGTAGCCCCCGACGATCAGCGCGAGGACGATCACGCCCATGGTCTTCTGGGCGTCCTGCAGGCCGTGGCCGAGCGCCATCGCGGCGGCCGACACCGTCTGCGCCACGCGGAACCCGCGGGTCAGCCGGGCCGGGTTGCCCCGCCGGAAGATCCACAGCAGCGCGATCATCACCAGTCCGGCGAGCACGAACCCGACGACCGGGGACAGCACCATCGGGACCAGGACCTTCTCCAGCACCCCGCTCCACTTCACGGTGCCCGCGGAGGCCGTGGCCGCGCCCACCAGCCCGCCGATCAGCGCGTGCGAGGACGAGCTGGGCAGCCCGAACCACCAGGTCACCAGGTTCCACACGATGGCGCCCAGCAGCGCGGCCAGCACCACCGACAGCCCCTCCATGCCCTGGGGCGCCTCGATGATCCCGCTGCCGACGGTCGAGGCCACCTCGGTCCCGAGGAAGGCGCCGACGAGGTTCATCACCGCCGCCATCGCCAAGGCCACCCGCGGGGAGAGCGCGCGCGTGGCGACGGAGGTCGCGATGGCGTTCGCGGCGTCGTGGAAGCCGTTGGTGTAGTCGAAGACCAGGGCCACGGCGATGACGACGACGATCGTCGTGAGCAGCACTACGCTTCCTTCACGGCGATGCTCTCGACCGTGTTCGCCACGGTCTCGAAGGCGTCCGCCGCCTCTTCCAGGGTGTCGACGACCTCCTTGAGCTTGATGATCTCCAGGAGGGCCGCGGTGTCGGTCGGGGCCTCGGCCGGGGACAGCAGCCCGGCGAGCACGGCGTGGTACGCCTCGTCCGCCTCGTCCTCGAGCGAGTTCACGTGGATCCAGTAGTCCTGCAGCGCGGACATCTTCTCCAGCCGGGGCATGGCCTCCGCGGTGGCCACCGCCGCCCGGCGCAGCACGTCCACCTGCATGGTGATGCCCGCGGGCAGCCGGTCCAGCCGGTAGAGCACGATCCGGTCCGCCGCCTCCTCGATGGCGTCCACGACGTCGTCGAGGGAGGAGGCGAGCCGGTAGATGTCCTCGCGGTCGAACGGGGTCACGAAGACCGAGTTGAGCTTGACCATGATCTCGTGCGTCACGTCGTCGCCCGCGTTCTCCGCCTCCTTCACCCGTTTGGCGATGGCGGGGCGGTCCGCGGGGACGGCGTCGACCATCGCGGCGAGCTCGTCGGCTGCGACCACGATGTTCTCCGCGGCGCGGGTGAACAGCGGGTAGAAGCCGCGTTCCTGTGGCGTCAACCGGAAGGCCATGACGGGTTTTCTACCTGTTCATCTCGGGCCGGTCGTGGGCGGGCCCCGTTCCGGGCGCTCGGTCAGCCGATGAGGGTCCGGCCGATGATCTCCTTCATGATCTCGTTGGTGCCGCCGTAGATCGACTGCACCCGGGAGTCCACGAAGGCCTTGGCGATCGGGTACTCGAGCATGTAGCCGTACCCGCCGTGCAGCTGTACGCAGCGGTCCACGACCCGTCGCTGCACGTCAGTGGCCCACCACTTGGCCTTCGCCGCGTCCGCGACCGGCAGCTCGGACTCGACGTGCCGGGCCAGGCAGCGGTCGACGTACGCGCGTGTCACGTCCACCTCGGTGTCCATCTCGGCCAGCTCGAACCGGGTGTTCTGGAAGTGCGCGACGGGCTTGCCGAAGGCCTTGCGCTCCTTCGTGTACTCCAGCGTCATCGCCAGGGCGGCCGCCGCGCCCGCGGTGGCGCCGAGCGCGATGGACAGCCGCTCCTGGGCCAGGTTCTGCATCAGGTGGATGAAGCCCTGGCCCACCTCGCCGAGGACGTTGGCCGCGGGCACCCGCACGTCGGTGAACGAGAGCTCGGCGGTGTCCTGGGCCTTCATCCCGACCTTCTCCAGCCTGCGGCCGCGCTCGAAGCCGGGCATGCCGCGCTCCACCACGAGCAGGGAGAAGCCGCGCGCGCCCGCGTCCGGGTCGGTCTTCGCGACGACGATGACGAGGTCGGCGAGGATCCCGTTGGTGATGAACGTCTTGGTGCCGTTGAGGATCCAGTCGTCGCCGTCCCGGCGCGCGTGGGTCGCGATGCCCTGCAGGTCAGAGCCCGTGCCCGGCTCCGTCATCGCGATCGCGGTGATGAGGTCGCCGGAGCAGAACCCGGGGAGCCAGCGCTGCTTCTGCTCGTCCGTGCACAGGCGCAGCAGGTAGGGCGCGACGACGTCGTTGTGCAGCGGGAAGCCGAGCCCGCTCGCACCGGCCGCGGTGATCTCCTCGAGCGCGACGGCGTTGTACCGGAAGTCCGGCGTGCCCCCGCCGCCGAACTGCTCGGGCACGTCGGTGCCCAGCAGGCCCGCCCGGCCCGCGGTCCGCCAGACCTCGCGGTCGACCTGGCCCTGCTTCTCCCACTCGGCGTGGTGGGGGAGGACCTCCTTGGCGAGGAAGGTCCGGACGAGGTCCCGGAACGCGTCGTGTTCGGCGTCGAAGATGTCGCGCTGCATGACACGCAGCCTCCCATACCCGCGGGTAACCACGCGGGCCGTCGCCGGCCCGTACGCTCCGCCGATGGGCGTCGGGGCGAACATCTGGGACAAGGTCGTCGCAGGTGGGGTGGCCGACCTGCGGCGGTGTCACCGGCGCGAGGTCGCGGCGGAGACCGAGCACACGGGGTCCGCACGGGGCTGGGTCCTGCACCGCTACGACCCGACGGCGCCGCAGTCCGGCCCGCCGGTGCTGCTGGTCCCGCCGCTGGGCGCCCCGGACTTCGCCTACGACCTGCGCCGCGGCGGCTCGCTCGTCGAGCACCTCCTCGACCGGGGCCGCCCGGTGTACCTCGTCGACTACGGGCCCCTGTCCTTCGGTCACCGCGCCCTCGGCGTGGAGCACTGGGTGGACGAGGTGGTCCCGCAGGTGACCCGGCGGATCGGCGAGCCGGTGCACCTGGTCGGATGGTCGCTGGGCGGGCTGTTCTGCCTGCTCGCGCTCGCCGCGGCCGAGCGGCTCGGGGAGCCGCTGCCGGTGCGCTCGGTCACCGCCATCGCCAGTCCGGTCGACATCGCGGCGGTGCCGCTGGTGGCGCCGCTGCGGCCGGTGGCGCAGCTCGCGGGCGGGCGGGCGGTCTCGGCGATCTACCGCGCGGTGGGCAGCCTCCCCGCCCCGGTGGTCAGCGGCGTCTTCCACCTGACGGCGGTGGACCGGCTGGTCACGAAGCCGCTGGCGGTGCTGAGCAGGCTGGGGGACAAGGACACCCTCGCGCACATGGAGGCCGTCGACTACCTGATGAACCACATGCACGGCTATCCCGGGCGCGCCTTCGGGCAGCTCTTCCACCTGCTGCTGCGCGCCAACGACCTGGCCACCGGCAGGCTGGAGATCGGCGGGCGCACGGTGGACCTGGCGGACGTCCGGGTGCCCGTCCTGGTCGTGGCGGGCCTGGACGACGTCATCGCCCCGCTCGGCGCGGTCCGCGGGGTGGTCCCGCTGCTCACCGGAGCCCCGCAGGTCCGGTTCGAGAGCGCGCCGGGCGGGCACCTCGGCGTCCTGACCGGACGGCGGGCCCGCACCACCACCTGGCCGATCCTCGACGACTTCCTGGGCCGGACCTGACGTCCCGGGCGGGACCCGACGCGGACGGGCCACAATGAGCGGCATGCGTCACGTCGAGGGGATCGACACGGTCAAGCCCTACTCGGTGATCGGGCTGGGCACCTGGCAGTTCGGGTCGCGGGAGTGGGGCTACGGCGAGGACTTCGCCGCGGAGGCCCGGCGGATCGTCACCCGCGCCCGCGAGCTCGGGGTCACGGTGTTCGACACCGCGGAGGTCTACGGGTTCGGGCGCTCGGAGCGGATCCTGGGCCGGGCGCTGGCGGACTCCGGCGGCACCGAGGACGTCGTGGTCGCCACGAAGATCTTCCCCGTGCTGCCCACCGCCGCGGTCGTGCAGCAGCGGGGGGTGGCCAGCGCGCAGCGGCTCGGGGTGCGCACGCTCGACCTCTACCAGGTGCACCAGCCCAACCCGGTCGTCTCCGACGCCACGACCATGCGCGGCATGCGGGCGCTGCGGGACGTCGGCGTCGTCGACCAGGTCGGGGTGTCGAACTACCCGCTGAAGCGCTGGCGGTCGGCGGAGGTGCGCTTCGGCGCGCCGGTGCTGTCCAACCAGGTGCAGCTCAACCTGGTGCACCGCGGCCCGCTGGCCGAGATGCTGCCCTGGGCGCAGCGCACCGGGCACGTCGTGATCGCGTACAGCCCGCTGGCGCAGGGGCTGCTCTCCGGCCGCTACGACGCCGACCACCGCCCGGCCAACGGGGTGCGTGCCGCCAACGCGATGTTCCTGCCCGAGAACCTGGACGCCGCGAAGCCGCTGCTGGACACCCTGCGAGACGTCGCGTCCGGCCACGACGCGACCCCCGCTCAGGTCGCGCTGGCGTGGGTGGTGCACCAGCCCCACGTCGTCGCGATCCCGGGGGCGTCCAGTGTGGCCCAGCTGGAGAGCAATGTGGCCGCGGCGGACCTGCGCCTGTCCGACGAGGAGTACCGGGGCCTCACCGCGGCGGCCGAGGCCTACCAGCCGCTCGTCGGGATCCCGGCGATCCCCAAGCTCGTCGCGTCCCGTAGGCGTGGTTAGTCGGGTTTCGCTGCGCAGGTGAGTGACATTCGACCATCGCTCACATCCTGACGAACGGGGCTTCGCGGAGTTAGCGTTGCGGCGTGAGCAGCACCGTGGACACCCGGGGGCCCCTGTCCGCCGCACGGCGGGAGCACGACGCCGTCGTGGCCGGCCTGGTGCGGGCCTACCGGGCGGTCCCTCCCGGCACCCCGGTGCGGCTCGGCAAACGCACGTCGAACCTCTTCCGCTTCGGGGCCGGCACCGCGGGGGACACCGTCCACCTGGACACCTCCGGACTGACCGGGGTGATCGAGGTCGACGTGGCGGCCCGCACCGCGGACGTGCAGGGGATGTGCACCTACGAGGGCCTCGTCGCCGCGACCCTGCCGCACGGGCTCATGCCGCTGGTCGTCCCGCAGCTCAAGACGATCACCCTCGGCGGCGCGGTCACCGGCCTGGGCATCGAGTCGACCAGCTTCCGGCACGGCCTGCCGCACGAGTCCGTGCTCGAGATGGACGTGCTGGTCCCCTCCGGCGAGCTGGTCACCGCGGCCCCCACCGGCGCGCACGCGGACCTCTACGCCGCCTTCGCCAACTCCTACGGCACCCTCGGCTACGCGCTGCGGATCCGGATCGAGCTGCAGCCGGTCTCCCGGTACGTGCGGCTGCGCCACCACCGCTTCGGCACCGCGGAGGAGGCCACCGCCGCGCTGGGCGAGCTGGCGGGCACGGACATCGACTTCCTCGACGGCACCGTCTTCTCCCCGACCGAGCACTACGTCACGGTCGGCGAGTTCGTCGACGAGCCGACGCCCGGCGCCCGGGTCAGCGACTACACGGGCATGGAGGTGTTCTACCGCTCGCTGCAGACCCGCCCGGTCGACCACCTCACCACCCACGACTACCTGTGGCGCTGGGACACCGACTGGTTCTGGTGCTCGCGCGCCTTCGGGGTGCAGAACCCGGCGGTCCGCAGGCTCTGGCCCCGGCGCTACCGCCGGTCGGACGTCTACCGCAGGCTGGTCGCGCTCGACCAGCGCTACCAGGCGTCGAACGCCGTGCGCCGCCGCCTCGGGCACCCCGAGGAGGAGATGGTGATCCAGGACGTCGAGATCCCCACCCCGCGGCTGCCGGAGTTCCTGGCCGAGTTCCACGCCCACGTCGGCATCGCGCCGGTCTGGCTCTGCCCGCTGCAGCTGCGCGGCGACCGGACCTGGCCGCTCTACCCGATGAAGCCGCACACCCCGTACGTCAACGTCGGGTTCTGGTCGTCCGTCCCCGTCACCGGGGACAAGTGGCAGCACAACCGGTTCGTCGAGGACCTGGTCGCCCGGCTGGACGGCCACAAGAGCCTCTACTCCACCGTCCACTACGGCGAGGCGGAGTTCTGGGAGCGGTACAACGGTGCGGCGTACCGCGCCGTGAAGGAGCGGTACGACCCGCAGGGGCGGGTACCGGACCTGTTCAGGAAGGTCGGAGGGGGAGCATGAGGGTCGCTGAGGTCTTCGGACACGTCATCGGGCGGGACGCGCCGATCCGGCTGGTCGCCTACGACGGCAGCAAGTCCGGTCCGGACGACGCCGAGATCGCGCTGCGCATCGAGTCCCCGCGGGCGCTGGCCCGGCTCGCCTCGGCGCCCGGCACGCTGGGCCTGGCGCGCGCCTATGTGACGGGTGAGATCGATGTGGAGGGAGACCTCTACACGGCGCTGTCGTCCTTGTCGGACATCACGCTGCACGGGGTGTCGACGCTGGACTTCGGCAGGCTGCTGCGGACCGTGGGCCCGATCTGGCTGAAGTACCGGCCCGCCCCGCCGGAGCTGGAGGCGCGCCCGCGCGGGCGGCTGCACTCGAAGTTCCGGGACAGCCAGGCCATCTCGCACCACTACGACGTGTCCAACACCTTCTACGAGTGGGTGCTCGGGCCGTCGATGACCTACACCTGCGCGGCGTACCCGCACCCGGGTGCCACGCTCGAGGAGGCGCAGGAGACCAAGTACGACCTGGTCGCGCGCAAGCTCGCGCTGGAGCCGGGGATGCGCCTGCTGGACGTCGGGTGCGGGTGGGGCGGCATGGTCCGCCACGCCGCCCGGATGGGGGTGAAGGCGCTGGGCGTCACGCTGTCGCGCAACCAGGCCGAGTGGGCGCAGGAGGCGATCCGGCGCGAGGGGCTGGAGGAGTTCGCCGAGGTCCGGCACTCCGACTACCGGGACGTCGCGGAGTCCGGCTTCGACGCCGTCAGCTCCATCGGGCTCACCGAGCACATCGGCAAGCGGCAGCTGTCGTCCTACTTCGGGTTCCTGTACGGCAAGCTGCGGCCCGAGGGCAGGCTGCTCAACCACTGCATCACCCAGCCGCGGACCGTCAGCCACCTGCGCCGCGTCGACCCGTTCATCGACCGGTACGTCTTCCCGGACGGGCAGCTCGAGTCGCCGGGCCTGCTGATGACCGAGATGAACGACGCGGGCTTCGAGATCCGGCACGAGGAGAACCTGCGCGAGCACTACGCGATGACGCTGCGGGACTGGGGCGCCAACCTCGAGGAGCACTGGGACGAGGCGGTGGCCGAGGTGGGCATCGGACGCGCCCGGGTGTGGCGGCTGTACATGGCGGCGTGCCGGCTGGGTTTCGACCTGGACAACATCCAGCTCCACCAGATGCTCGGGGTGAGGCTCGGCGACCACGGCCGCTCCGGCATGCCGCTGCGCGGGTGGCGCGCCGAAGGGGTCTGGTAGCCGCGGCTCTGGTAGAGAAGGCGCTGTGCCCGACCGCAGGCCCGACCGTCTGAGCCCGCTCGACGCGTCGTTCCTCTTCATGGAGGAACGCACGACCGCCATGACCCTGGGCGCGGTCATGACCTTCGAACCGGAGGACGGCTTCTTCGACGTCGACGCGTTCGTCGACCTGATCGACTCCCGGCTCGACCTCGTGCCCCGGTACCGCCAGAAGGTCCGGGAGGTGCCGGGGCGGCTCGGCCTGCCGGTGTGGGTGGACGACCCGGACTTCGACCTGAGCTTCCACGTGCGGCGCTCGGCGCTGCCCGCGCCGGGCACGGACGAAGACCTGCGCGAGCTGGTGGGGCGGCTGCTGTCCCGCCAGCTCGACCGGTCCCGCCCGCTGTGGGAGATCTACGTGATCGAGGGCTTCGAGGAGTACCGGGTCGCCATCCTGACCAAGATCCACCACGCGATGGTCGACGGCATCGGCTCGATGGCCGTCGGCGGCCTGCTGCTCGACACCACGGCGCGGCCGCGGCCCGCGGAGGCGGGTGGGGAGCCCGGGTGGTCGCCGCGGCCGTCGCCGTCCGGGCTGGAGCTGGCCACCCAGGCCGTGCTGGAGAACATGCTGCGGCCGCGGTCCGCGGTCGACGCGCTGACCCGCTCCGCGCGAGACGTCCGGGAGGTCGCCTCCGCGGTGCGCCGGACCCTGGGCGGCGTCGCGGACGCGGTGCGCACCGCCAACCACGGCCGCTCGGTCTGGGCGCTCAACGCCCCGATCGGCACCCAGCGCCGGTTCGGCATGGCGCGGACCTCGCTGTTCGAGCACCGGATGATCCGGCGCAGGCACGGGGCGGGCGGCGGCACGGTGAACGACGTGGTGCTCGCCGTGGTGGCGGGTGCGTTGCGGCGCTGGCTGATCGCCCGCGGCGAGCCGATCTTCCCGGACTCCGTGGTGCGGGCGATGGTGCCGGTCAGCGTGCGCGGCCGCGGCCCCGGGTCCGACGGCGGCAACCGGATCTCCGCGGTGTTCGTCGAGCTGCCGGTGGGGGACCCGGACCCGGTGCGCAGGCTGCAGTCGATCGCGCGGCAGATGGAGGCGCGCAAGCGGTTCGGCCGCTCGGCGGGCACGACCGCGGTGGTCGGCCTGGCGTCCCTGGCCACCCCCGTCATGCACGAGATGGGGGCCCGGCTGTCGTCGAGGCTGTCGTCGAGGCTGTTCAACGTCGTCGTCACGCACGTGCCCGGCCCGCCGCGCCCGCTCTATGCGATGGGGGCGCGGATGCGGGACATGTACCCGGTGGTCCCGCTGGCCCACGGCCAGGCCGTCGCGATCGGCGTGACCAGCTACGACGGCACCGTCTGCTATGGCCTCGACGCGGACCGGGACGCCCTGCCGGACGTCGACGTGCTGGCCGAGGCCGTGAACGACTCGCTCGCCGAGCTCAAGGAGGCCCCCGCCGCCTGAGAGACCCGTGCGCGGCGATGGTCGCCCTGGCGACGATCGCCGCTCACGAGCCCTGAGCAGGGCCTCAGCGGGCGCGCAGGGCCTGCCGGGCGGCCTCGACGGCCTGGTGGGCGTAGCCGCCGCCGAAGAGCACGGCGTGGACCAGGAGCGGGAAGAGCTGGTGCAGCGGGACGCGGGCGGCCCGGCCGTCGGCGAGCGGTGCCACCTCGTCGTAGGCGGCGAGCACGGTGTCCAGGTGCGGCAGGCCGAACAGGGCGAGCATCGCCAGGTCGGTCTCGCGGTGCCCGCCGTGCGCCGCCGGGTCGATGAGCCACACCCCCGACGGGGACCACAGGACGTTGCCCGACCAGAGGTCGCCGTGCAGCCGGGCCGGGGGTTCGGGCGGGCCTGCGAGCTCCTCGATCCGGGTGCACACCTCCTCGACGGGTCCCGGGTCGGGCACGGCGTGCAGGTACGGGCGGATCCGGTGCTCGACGAACCAGGCGGGCCAGGTCGGACCGGGCTCGTTGCGCATCGCGGTGCCGCCGATCCGGGCGTCCACGGGGCCACCCGGCGGCGGCGACCCGCACGCCGGGGCGCCCGCGGCGTGCAGGGCGGCCAGCCGACGTCCGAACCCCTCGGCCGCCGCCCGCGTCGGGGTGCCCGCGGGGACCTCGGCCTCGACCAGCCAGTCCGCCTCCGCGGCGAGCACCTCGGGCACCGCGGGCCCGCCGGGGACCCGCAGCCACCGCAGGCCCGCCGCCTCCGCCGCGGCGCCGACGTCCCGCTTCACGACGACGGGGCGCCCGTCGGGCAGCACCGCCCGGCTCACCCCGCGCGGCGCCGCCGCGGGGTCGAACCCGAGCGGGCTCACAGTTCCTTGCGGACCCGCTCCAGCAGGCCGGGGGTGGCGGCCTCGATCATCCGCAGCACCTCGCCGAACCCGTCGGGGCCGCCGTAGTAGGGGTCGGGGACCTCGGCGTCGTCCGAGGCGGCGGGGTCGAAGGACCGCAGCAGGACGACGCGTCCGGGCTCGGGCACGGAGTCCCGCAGCGTCCGGCGGTGCCCCGCGTCCAGTGCGACGAGCACGTCCGCCGACAGCACGTGCGAGTCGACCTGGCGTGCGGTGTGCGCGGTGTCGTAGCCCTGCGCGGCGAGCTCGTCGGCGGCTCGCGGGTCCATCGGCTCGCCCGCGTGCCAGCCGCCGGTGCCCGCGCTGGTCACCGTGACGGCGTCGGCGAGCCCGGCCTCGTCGAGCGCGGCGCGGAACACCTTCTCGGCCATGGGGGAGCGGCAGATGTTCCCGGTACAGACGAAACTGACATGCACCCCGCAACCGTAAGGTGCCGGGGTATGACGGGCGTGACGGATGGACCGAAGGAGACTCATCCCACGGAGTCCGATTCACCCGTCGACACGCTCCGTCACCATGGTGACGTCGAAGCGTCATCGGGGCTGGTCGACTTCGCGGTGAACGTCCAGGGCGCGGCCCCGCCGCGGTGGCTGCGGGACCGGCTGGCCGCCGCGCTCGACGACCTCGCCCGCTACCCCTCCGCCGACCACGACCGCCGCGCCCGCGAGGCCGTGGCCGCGCGGCACGGCCGCGACCCCGGCGAGGTGCTGGTCCTGGCGGGCAGCGCCGAGGGGTTCGCGCTGCTGCCGGCGCTGCGCCCGCGGCTCGCGGCGATCGTGCACCCCGGGTTCACCGAGCCGGAGGCGGCGCTGCGGACGGCGGGGGTACCGGTCGCGCACGTGCTCACCACCGGTGACCACCGGCTGGACCCGGCGGCCGTGCCGGAGGAGGCCGACCTCGTCGTCGTCGGGAACCCGACGAACCCCACCGGGGTGCTCCACGCGAACCTGCGCGCGCTCGGCCGCCCCGGTCGGACCGTCCTGGTCGACGAGGCGTTCCTGGACGCGGTCCCGGGGGAGCCGGGGTCGATGGCGGGCGAGCCGGGCTTCCTCGTGTTCCGGTCGCTCACCAAGACCTGGGCGCTCGCGGGGCTGCGCGCGGGCTACGCCCTCGGCGCCCCCGACCTGCTCGCCCGGCTCGCCGCGCCCAGACCACAGTGGCCGGTCGGCACGCTCGCGCTGGAGGCCGTGATCGCCTGCTCCGAGCCCGCCGCCGTCGCCGAGGCGGCCGCGATGGCGGGCACGCTGGCGGCCCACCGCGCGCACCAGGCCGCGGCGCTCGCCGCGCTGCCCGGCGTCGAGGTGCTGCCCGGGGTGGCCCCCTACCTGCTCCTGCGCGTCCCGGTCGGCACCCGGGAGCGGTTGCGGGACAAGGGGATCGCGGTCCGGCGGGGGGACACCTTCCCGGGCCTGGGACCCGAGTACGTCCGGGTGGCGGTCCGGGAACCCGCGCGGGTGGCCGTCCTGGTCGAGGCGCTGCGGGCCGTGCTGGTAGGTGTAGCAGCATGACCACGTTGGCGGAGATCACCGCCGTCCTGGAGGCCGCCTACCCGCCCGCCCTCGCCGAGGACTGGGACGCGGTCGGCCTGGTCTGTGGGGACCCCGCCGAGCCGGTCTCGTCGGTCCTGTTCGCGGTCGACGCGGTGCCCGAGACCGTCGACGAGGCGATCGAGACCGGGGCCCAGCTCCTGGTCACCCACCATCCGCTGCTGTTGCGCGGCGTGCACGGCGTTGGGGCCGACACCCCCAAGGGGGCGCTGCTGCACCGGCTGATCCGCAACGGCGTCGGGCTCTACACCGCCCACACCAACGCCGACTCGGCCGACCCGGGCGTCAACGACGCCCTCGCCGAGGCGCTCGGGCTCACCGTGACGGGCCCGCTGCGGCCCAAGCCCGCCGACCCGCTCGACAAGATCGTCGCGTTCGTGCCCACCGGTGCGGCGATCCGCGCGGTCCACGAGGCGCTCTCGGCGGCGGGCGCGGGTGAGATCGGCGACTACTCGCACTGCTCCTTCGCCACCGCCGGGACCGGCCAGTTCCTCCCGCACGCGGGGGCGAACCCGGCGATCGGCGAGGTGGGGCGGCTGGAGCGGGTCGCCGAGACGCGCCTGGAGATGGTATTGCCGCGCCACCGCAGGCGGGCCGTCGTCGAGGCGCTGCGCGCGAGCCACCCCTACGAGGAACCGGCGTTCGACGTCCTGGAGCTGGCCGAGCTGCCGAGTCGCCGGGGTCTCGGGCGGGTCGGCACGATCGCGCCGGAGCCGTTGTCCACCTTCACCTCCCGGGTCGCCGCGGCGCTGCCGGAGACGGCGTGGGGGGTGCGGGCGGCGGGGGACCCGGACCGGGTCGTCGAGCGGGTGGCGGTGTGCGGCGGCGCGGGGGACTCGGCGCTCTCCGCGGCGGTCGCGGCCGGTGTGGACGCCTACGTGACCGCGGACCTGCGCCACCATCCCGCGTCGGAGCACCTGCTCGCAGGCGGGCCCGCACTGGTGGACGTGGCGCACTGGGCGTCGGAGTGGCCGTGGTGCGCGCAGGCGGCGGCGGTGATCGACAAGGAGCTGGGGGGTAGCGTCGACACGCGGGTCTCGACGATCCGGACCGATCCCTGGACCCTCGGGAGGAACGCGTGAAGGCCGCACCCGCCGCGCAGAAGCGGCTGCTCGACCTGGCCGGGGTCGACGCCGAGCTGACCCGGCTCGCCCACCGCCGTCGGGCGCTGCCCGAGCACGCCGAGCTGACCGCGGCCGAGGGTGCCGTCCGGGCGGCCAAGGACGCCCTGGTCGAGGCCGAGACGGCGGCCGGGGACCTGGACCGGGACATCACGCGGCTGGAACGGGACATCGACGGCGTCCGGGCCCGGACCGACCGGGACAAGACCCTGCTCGCGGGCGGCATCGGGGCCAAGCAGGCGCAGGACCTGCAGCACGAGCTGGAGACCCTCGCCCGCCGCCAGTCCACCCTGGAGGACGAGCAGCTCGAGGTCATGGAGCAGCGGGAGGCGTTGGGCGGCAACCTCGACCACGCCCGCCGGGTGCTGGCGGAGTCCGAGGAGGCGCTGGCCGCCGTCACCGTGCGGCGGGACACCGCGCTCGCCGATCTCGACGCCGCCGAGGCGGGCCGGACCCGGGACCGGGCCGCGATCCTGCCGGACCTGCCCGCGGACCTGCTCGCCGAGTACGAGGCCCGGCACGCGCAGGGCAAGGTCGGGGCCGGGCTGCTGCGGGAGCGGCGCTGCGGGGCCTGTCGGCTGGAGCTGGACCGGACCTTCCTCGGCAGGCTGAAGGCCGCGGCGCCGGAGGACGTGGTGCACTGCGAGGAGTGCGGCGCGATCCTGGTCCGCACGGGGGAGTCGGGATTGTGAGTGCGCCCTCCGGCTCGGCGGCGTGGAGCGGTCAGCGCGGTGCCGTCAGCAGGCTGTTGTTGCTGCGCCACGGCCAGACCCCGCTCTCGGTGGAGAGGCGCTACTCGGGGCTCGGTGATCCCGCGCTGACCGATCTCGGGCTCGCCCAGGCGGACGCCGCCGCCGAGCGGATGGCGGCCCGCGGCGGCATCGACGCGATCCTCTGCTCGCCGCTGCTGCGGGCCCGGCAGACCGCCGAGGCCGTGTCCAAGGCGATCGACGTGCCGGTCGAGGTGCGGGCGGGTCTGATCGAGACGGACTTCGGCTCCTGGGAGGGGCTGACGTTCCTCGAGGCCCGCGAGCGCGATCCGGAGCTCTTCGGGCGGTGGCTGGGCAGCGCGGACGTGGCGCCGCCCGGGGGCGAGAGCTTCGAGACCGCGGGTGCGCGGGTGGACACGGCCCTCACCGAGATCGTCGCGGAGTTCGGCGGGCGGACGGTGCTGCTGGTCAGCCACGTCACGCCGATCAAGCTGATCCTGCAGACCGCGCTGGGTGTCGGCGAGTCGATCCTCTACCGGCTGCACCTGGACCTGGCGTCGCTCTCGGTCGCGGACTTCTTCTCCGACGGCAACGCCACCGTCCGGCTCGTCAACGACACCTCGCACCTGGGCGGCCCGGACTCCCCGCGGCTCAGGTGACCAGCCACAGCGCCACGGTCGAGGCGGCCAGGCAGACCGGCACGGTCAGCAGGCCGAGCACGGTGAACGTGGCCAGGCGCGGGGGCGTCGGGAGGATCCGGCGCCACAGCAGGGTGGCCAGCGACCCCACGTAGGTCAGGTTCGGCCCGATGTTCACCCCGAGCAGCAGGGCCAGGACCAGCGCCGGGGCGGGCGCGGGCCCCAGCGCGGCGAGCAGGACGAGGGTCGCGGGCAGGTTGTTGACCAGGTTCGCCAGGACCGCGGCGAGCCCGGCCACCGTCAGCAGCTCGACCAGACCCGTCGTCGTCGGGAGGAGCCCGGCGAGGGCGTCGGAGAGGCCGTGGGCGCTGACCCCGGCCACCACCACGCCCAGGGCGAGGACGAACAGGCAGAACAACGGCGACGTCCCGGCCACGAGCCCGCGCACGGTCGTCTCGCGGCGGACCAGGGCCCGGACCGCGAGGACCAGCGCGCCCGCGCTCGCGATCCACACCGGTTCGACGCCCAGGTACCCCGACACCCCGAACCCGGCGAGGGTCAGCCCGAGCACGACCAGCGCGAACCGCGGGGTCGGCAGGTCCGGCGGGGTGGGGGTCTCGGCGTCCGGCAGGTCGCGGCGGAAGAACCACCGCAGCACGCCGTACTCGATCGCCAGCGTGACCAGCCAGGGCAGCGCCATGAGCGCCGCGAACCCGACGAACGTCAGCCCGGAGGCCTCGAACACCAGCAGGTTGGTGAGGTTCGAGACCGGCAGGAGCAGCGAACCCGCGTTCGACAGGTGCACGCAGGCGTAGGCGTGCGGGCGGTTCGGGACGCGCAGCCGGGCGGTGGTCGCCAGCACGACGGGGGTCAGCAGGACGACGGTCGCGTCCAGGCTGAGCACCGTCGTCACGCCCGTGGCGGCGAGGAAGACCAGGGTGAACAGCCGCCGCGCCCGTCCGTGCGAGGTGTGCGCGAGCCGGGCGCCGAGCCAGGCGAACACCCCCTCGGCCTCCGCGAGCCTGCCCAGCAGCAGGATCGCGGCGAGGAACCCGACGGTCGGGCCGAGCTCGGCGACCTCGGCCCGGGCCGCGTCCCAGGGCAGCACGCCGAGCAGCACGGTCAGCACGGCGGCCGGGACGGCGACCACCGCCTCCGGCACGGGGCGGAGCACGGCGACGACGAGGACGACCGCGAGCAGCGCGACGGCCAGGACGGTCATGTGACCAGCAGGTACACGCCCACGGCCAGCCCGAGCGCCACCACGCACCAGCGCAGCACCGCCTCCGGCAGCCGACGCGCGACGCGGGCCCCGACATACCCGCCGATCAACGTCGTGGGCGCCACCACCGCCACGGCGGTCCAGTCGACCGGCGCCCCCAGGCTGAAGATCACCACGGTGACGGTGGCGGCGACCAGCGAGAGCACGCCCTTGAGCGCGTTGAGCCGGACCAGCCGGTCGTGCGCGAGCAGGGAGAGCGTGGAGATCAGGATGACGCCCAGCGCCCCGCCGAAGTAGCCGCCGTAGATCCCGGCCAGGAACATCACCGGGAGCAGCCAGATCCGGTCGCGCGGCTCCGCGGCGCCGTCGCCGGGCGCCCCGATCCACCGCTTGATCCGCGGGCCGAGCGCCATCAGCACGCTCGCCGCGATCACCAGGACGGGGACGACGGCGTCGAACACGCTCGCCGGCAGGGTCAGGAGCAGGACGCAGCCGACCACCGACCCGAGCGCCGCCGCGATGCTCGTCGACACGATGCGCCGCCGCTGCCCCTGCAGCTCCCGGCGGTTGCCCAGGACGATCCCGGCGTACCCCGGCCACTGCGCCACGGAGTTGGTGACGTTCGCGGCGAGCGGGTTCAGCCCCACGGCCAACAGCGCGGGGAAGACCAGCAGGGACCCGCCGCCCGCGACGGCGTTCACCGCCCCCGCCACCAGCCCCGCCACCACGAGGAAGACGAGCTGACCCGGCGTCGCATGCACGGCGAAACCCTAACCGCGCGAGCCCACGGACGCGGAGTCCGCCT
Organism: Pseudonocardia oroxyli; assembly: GCF_900102195.1. GTDB lineage: Bacteria > Actinomycetota > Actinomycetes > Mycobacteriales > Pseudonocardiaceae > Pseudonocardia > Pseudonocardia oroxyli. The sequence goes on along the minus strand of NZ_FNBE01000001.1, from coordinate 286,738 downwards.
CGACCGGTAGAGTCGCCGACGCGGACGAGCAGGCCGGGCGGCCGCGTCTCCCCCTCGTCGTTCGCGGCGGCGGGGAGCCGAGGAAAGTCCGGGCTCCGCAGGGCAGGGTGGTTCGCTAACGGCAACCCGGGGTGACCCGCGGGACAGTGCCACAGAGAACAGACCGCCACCCGGCCTCCGGGCCGGGCGGTAAGGGTGAAACGGTGGTGTAAGAGACCACCAGCACCCCGGGTGACCGGGGTGGCTCGGTAAACCCCACCCGGAGCAAGGCCAAAAGGTGCTCCCCAGGGAGCACTGCGCAGGTGTTCGAGGACGGCCCGTCCGAGCCTGCGGGTAGGCCGCTCGAGCCTGCCGGTGACGGCAGGCCTAGATGGATGGTCGCCGAACGGGTGTCGCGAGACACCCGGGAACAGAACCCGGCTTACAGGCCTGCTCGTCCCTCCCAAGCCTCTGAGCTGCGGAAACGGCTTCGAAGATCTGGGGCACAAGAAGCGTGGTCTTGGGCGCGGTGAAGATCGTCTTCTGCGCGATCGCGTGATCGTCAGGGACGGCCGAGCGTCGAGTCGACGGCCTCGCGCGTGCGGCCACTCGGGGCCGGGGGTCGGGCGCAGCCGGCGTGCGCCTTCGGGCCCGGACGGTGGAGGATCAGCCGGTGCCCCCGGATCACCCGACGCCGCACCTCCTGCTGGACCTCGCAGTCGTCGCGCGCCGGTACGCCGAGCTGTCCGCGCTGTTCGGCGAGGTGCGCTACGCGGTGAAGGCGTGCCCGGAGCCCGCGGTGCTCCGCATGCTCGTCGAGTCGGGGTGCGGGTTCGATGTCGCCTCCAGCGCCGAGGTCGAGCTGTGCCTGGCCGTGGGCGCCGACCCGGCGACGATCAGCCACGGCAACCCCGTCCGCGGGCCCGGCGAGGCGGTGTGGGCCGCCGAGCGGGGCGTGCGCCGGTTCGTGACCGACAGCGCCGAGGACCGTGCGCTGCTTGCGCTACTCCCGATGGACGTCGAGGTGCTGGTCCGGGTGCTGGTGGCCGACGCCGGCTCTGCGACCCCCTTTCTCGGCAAGTTCGGCGCGGCCCCCGCGGAGGCGGCGCGGCTGGCGCGCGGGGCGGCCGGGATCGCCCTCCACGTGGGCTCGCAGCAGGTCCGCCCCGAGGCGTTCGCGGCGGGGGTGCGGGTCGCGCTGGAGGTCGCGGAGCGGGCCGGGATCGCGGACCCGATCATCGACGTCGGCGGGGGGTTGCCCGTGGCGTACCGCTCGCCGGTTCCGTCGCTGTCCGAGTTCGCGGAGGCCGTGCACGAGGCCGCGGGCGGGGCGCGGATCGTCGTCGAGCCCGGCCGCGCGTTGGTCGCCGAGGCCGGGACCCTGCGCACCCGGGTGCTGCGCGTCTCCCGACGCCCGGGGATCGACCACCGCCGCTGGGTCTACCTCGACTGTGGCCGCTACCAGGGTCTGGCGGAGACCGAGGGGGAGGCGATCGCGTACCCGGTGCGGGTGCCCGGGCGGTCGGGCCCGTGTGGTCCGGTCGTGCTCGCGGGCCCGACCTGCGATGGTGACGATGTGCTCTACCGCCGTACTCCCGTCGTGCTCCCGCTGGACCTCGTCGCCGGGGACGTGGTCGACCTGCTGCACGCGGGGGCCTACACCGCCAGCTACTCGAGTGTGGGGTTCAACGGGTTCGGACCGCTTGTCGTGCATGTTGTGGAGTAGGGCGATGCGCACCTCCCCGCCAGGACCGTCCGGTCGCCACGTGCTCGCCGAGTTGCGCGGGGTCGACCCCGCGCTGCTCGACGACGCCGCGGGCCTCGTCCACGCCCTGCGCACCTCGCTGCTCGGTGCCGGCGCGGACGTCCGGCAGATGGCGGTCGAGGCGTTCACCCCGCAGGGGGTCACGGTGGTCGCACTGCTCGCCGAGTCGCACGCCTCGCTGCACACCTGGCCGGAGCACGGGACCGCCCTGGTGGACGTGTTCACCTGCGGCGACGCCGCAGACCCGGAACTCGCCGTGCGCACGCTCGCCCGCACCCTGGGCGCAACCGGTCTGGTCTCGCGCGTGGTCTCCCGCGGCGGCACCGAGGTCGTCGAGGCGCTGTCGGCAGGTGTGACCCGTACCTGGGCCGTCGAGGGCGTCCGGGCGCGGGTACGGACCGCCTGGCAGGAGGTGCTGATCGCGGACACCGCGCAGGGCGTCACCCTCTTCTGCGACGACGAGCGGCAGAGCGCCGAGCACACCCAGCTCACCTACCACGAGGCACTGTTCGTGCCTGCCGCGCTGCTGGCCGACCGTCGCGAGCGGGTCCTGGTGGTCGGCTCCAGCGAGGGGGTGGTGAGCGAGCTCGCGGTGGCCTGCGGTGCCCGCACGGTGGACCACGTCGACCTGGACGAGGAGTGCGTGCGACTCTGCGCCGAGCACCTCCCTTACGGCTACTCGCCCGCGGAGCTGGCCGCCGCGGAGCGGGGGAGCGGTCCGGTCCGGATGCACTTCGCGGACGGGCTGGCCTTCGTGGCGGAGGCGACCGAGCAGTGGGACGTGATCGTCGTCGACCTGCCGGACGAGCGGCCCGACGATCCGTCGGCCCAGCTCAACCGGTTGTACTCCGAGGACTTCCTGACGGACTGCGCGGGTCGGCTGCGCCCCGGCGGGGTGGTCGTGGCGCAGGCGGGCAGCCCGGCGGTCTGGCGAGACGGGACCCTGCGCGCGGCCTGGGCGCGGTTCTCTTCGGTGTTCGCGCAGACGGTGTACGCGGGCTGTCCGGAGCACGAGTGGGCGTTCCTGTGTGGACTCATGCGGCCGATCGTCGACCCCGGCGGCATGGCCGCCAGGCGGCTGGCCGAGCTCCCGTACACACCGGCCACCTTGGACGCGGACGATCTGCGCGCCCGCACCGTCGCGCCCTCGCCCCTGCGTTCTCATCGGAGTTCGTCGACGGCGTTCTGACGTACTGTCCACGCTCGGTGGTGATCCTCGAGACAGGTGCTGGACCGGGTCAGCGGGAAGTGGGCCATCGGCGTGCTCACGCTCACCGGGGCGGAGGAGGTCGTCCGCTTCACCGAGTTCGAACGCGGCATCCCGGGCATCAGCAGGCAGATGCTCACCCTGACCCTGCGGAACCTGGAACGGGACGGGTTGCTGACGCGCACGGTCTACGCCACGGTCTCGCCCAGGACGGAGTGGCGGCGACCACGGTGCGGTTCCGGAAGAGACGCAGTGGCACGAGCGGGTCCCGGGTGCGGGACTCGACCAGCACGAACACACCCACCAGCAGCACGCCGAGCACCGCGCGCCGAGACCGCGCGCCGTGAGCCACCCGATCTCGGGTCCGGACACCAGACCGAGCACGACCAGGGTGAACCCCGCGGTGGCGAGCACGGCCCCCGGGAGGTCGAACCCACCCGTGCCGACGGCCTGGTCGCGGCCGAGCAGCAGCGGGGTCGCGGCCAGCGCGACCGCCGTCAGCGGCACGTTGACGAAGAAGACCCACTCCCAGCCGAGGAGGCTGGTGAGCACCCCGCCGCCGAGGGCGCCGACCGCGGCGCCGGTCGCGCCCGCCGCGGCCCCAGATCGCGAGTGCCCTGGTGCGCGCGGGCCCCTCCGCGAAGTGCGCGGTGACGAGCTTCAGGGTCGACGGGGTCAGCAGCGCGGCGCCGAGGCCCTGTACCGCGCGGGCGAGCACGAGCATGGCCGGGCCCCCGGCCAGCCCGCCCGCCGAGCAGGAGGAAGCCCCCGAGCACGACGGTGAAGGCGCTCACGACCGTCTGCAGCGACTGCTCGGAGAAGCCGAGGTCGCGGCCGATCTCGGGGAGCGCCACGACCACGATGACGAAGTCGATGGCGGTCATGAACTGGGCGAAGGCGAGCAGGGCCAGGGTGGGCCCCGGCCGGGGTCGGGGCGAGACGGGGCGGCGGACACCGGGGTCACTTCGTCGAGACGGGTCGTGATGCCCGAGCCTCGGTGGCCTCCTCGACCGGCAGAGGAGGGAACATGCCGGTGGTCCGGGGAACAGCGATGTGACCGTCCTGGTCGACCAGGTCCGGCAGACGCGCACCATGACCGGGATCACGTCCGTGCCGGGAGGGTCCTCGATGCCGATGCCGATGCCGATGGCCGTGGCTCCGGAGCGGGGGAGGGGTGGCGACGTGGTGCGTGGCGGATCAGCAGTGATGCGGATCGACGGTCCCCGGCACGGATCGGACGAGGCCGTCGGCCAGCCCACATGCGGTGGCCTCCTCGTGGGTGAACGGTTCTGTGGGGTCGTCTCGGAGCGCCTGCAGGACGACGAGTGCGGCGAGGCGACGTTCGTCGGCGTCCCGCAGCTGCCAGGTCCACGAGCCGCCGACGGGGCGGACGAACGCCCCCTGCGTCGGAGCGGAACAGGCTCCTGCGATGACCGACCACGAGCCGGGGCCACGGTCGGTTCGTCGAGCGCGCAGGTGATCGCGCGGATCGCCGTCGGTGCGGCAGTCGAGCCCGGCCCGCCGGACGATCATGGCGACGAGTTCGAGGTCCGGGCCCGCCCGGTGGGGGAGCGGGTCGACGTCCTCGCCCGGGTCGATGTCGAGAGTCGGTACCGAGATCATGGCCTCATCGCTGTCGACGTGGGTGGCGGATCGCTGTGGATCCGGGCTCGCCGGTGCTCGGCTCTGCCCGTCAGTCCGGTGTGCTCGGGGCGGGCAGATCGCGCTGCGGCCAGCCGAGCAGCCGGGCACCCAGCGCGGCGGCGTGCACGGTGAACCGTTGCGCGGGGTCGGTCGGGTCGTAGCCGGTCAGCTCGGCGACACGCTCGAGACGGTAGGTGACGGCGCGCACGGACAGGTGCAGCGTGCGGGCGGTCTCGGTCACCACGCAGCCGGTGGCGAAGTAGGCGTCCAAGGTGGCCAGCAGGGGGCCTGCGCCGCCGCGTGCCCTGCTCAGCGGGCTGACCACCGCATGGACCAGGTCGGTGATCGCCGGCTGGTCCCGCAACAGGACCCGGTAGATCAGCAGGTCCTCGGCGCGCACGACGGGCATCTCCAGCCGCAGTCGCTCCGCCATCCCCAACGCTTCCCGGGCCTCCTCGTACGAGCGGGCGATGCCGTACGACCCCGGGTAGGGGCGGCCGACGGTGACCCGCCACGGCCCGCCGCGCGGTGCCCGCCGGAGATCGGCGTGCATCAGCTCTCCCAGGCCGCGCTGCCTGCCGGTCGGGGGTGTGGCGGGAGCGACGACGACGATGCTGCCGTCCTTGGTGGCGACGAGCACGTCACGGTCGCCGATGCCCTGCACGACGGCGCGTTCGAGGCTGCTCAACGCCGCTTCGGCGTCGGCGAGGCGCCCACTGGGTGCGGCCAGGGCGACCTGGTGGGGCTGGGCCATGTCCATCCCGAAGGGCTCGGCCCGCTCGACCAGCGCGCCGATGTCCGCATCGCCGCGCAGGAGGTCCTCGATGAGTTCGCGGCGCAGCGTCTCCTCACTGCGCATCATGTCGCGACGTGCGGCCGTGTAGCCCTCGGCGAGGCTGGCCACCGCGCGGTCGACCGCGCGCATGACGGCCTCCGCGGCGGTGGCGGTGGTGGCGCTGTCCGGGAACCTGGTGACGGTGGGCAGCTCGCGCCACAGCCGCCACGCGGCGGAGAGGTACAGCTGCACCGCGTTGCCCGCCGAGACCCCCATCTCGGCGGCGCGACGGCCGTTGAGCCCGACCGCGTCGAGCTCCGCCTTCTCCGGGCGGCGACCGGTGGTCGCGGCGTCGACGAGGACGGCGAGGAAGCCGCCGAGCAGCTCCACCGGCACTCCGCCCGCGCCCCGCCCGGCCTCCGCGGCCACCCGCTGCACCCATGCGGGGTCGGCGAGCGGCGCGGGGGCCGTCGGCGTCTTCTCCGGCGGACGGGTCATCTCATCTCTCTCTCGCTGGGCCTCACGAGTGTGCGTGAGGCCGGTCTCCTCGATCGCCGGGCCCCGAGGTCTCGGGACGCCCGCACAGGTCATCCCACGTCTCGCAGGCACGCGAGGAAGGGCATGCAGGCACCGATCGCTCTCGGTCGGCCCACATGCCCTCGGCATTCCTCAGCCTGCCCGCCGTGTGCCCACGCGGCAGGTCACGAGTGCGGCGAAGATGTCCCCGCCGCGACTGCCGAACCTCGGCAATTCCGCCCGACGACCTCGTCGGATCCGGAGATCGCTGCCGCATCCTCGTGAGCCGGTCGGCTCGCGGCTGCGGCGGTCGGGGACCAGTCGTCCGGACGGTAGGGGGCGGCGCTGATCAGCGTGACCTCCATCGCGTGGCCGTTCGGAAGGGTGTAGCGCACCGTCGCACCCTGTTCCCGGCCGGGGAGAGCCCTCCCGAGCGGGGAGTCCGGGGAGCAGATCATGAGCTCGGGCGGATAGGCCCCGTCCTCGCTGTGGGCGAGCAGGAACGTCTCGGTCTCCTGGTCCTCCTCGTAGCGGACGGTCAGGACCATTCCCGGCTCGGCCACCCCGTCATCGGGTGGGTCCTCGCCGACGACGGGGTTCTGCAGCAGTTCCTGCAGCTTCCGGATCCGGTTCTCCCGGTCGCGTCTCGCCGTCAGCACCTGCTGGTCGGTGCTCGGGTCGGCACCGTCGCCCCGGGACATCTCGGCCGCGGAGCCGCCGGCGTCCGCCGAACGTCGACGCAGCAGCTCCACGAGCTCACGCTGCACCCGCTCGTAGGCGCTCTGCGCCAGCCACACCTGTTTCTCGGCCATCTGTCTCGTCTCCTCGGGATCGTCGGGGGTGCGACATCGGCGGCGGGGCCGTCGAACGGTGGGCGCCGATGACGACGAGCACGGCCGCGACGAATCGGGACCGTGCTCGGAAGCGGTGGGAGCAGCGGCGGTGCCGGGGCTCTCTCGGCTACTCGACGCTGCCTCTCCGTCCCCCGGCACGAGGCGGCACGGGGGTGGTGGAGCAGTGCCGGTGCCACCTCTACCACAGCGTCTGCCCGGGATCGCGAGATTGCCGACCTCCGGAAGCCGGGAGCCGTCCGAGGTTGCGGCTCCGCGCCCTGCCCGCCGCTGCCGCCGCCGGGCAGGGTGGACGACGGGCCCGCCGAGGGCGGCATCGACTGCGTCACCGCCGGAGGTGACTGCGAGCGGAGACGAGGGGGGATCGGAATGCTGGACGACGACGAACGGCTCACGGCCGCGCAGCAGGACTTCCGGTGTCCGTGGGAGGAGATGACCGTGCCACCGGAGGCGGGTCGCGGTCGTCGGCGCAGGCATGGTCGGGTTGGGGACCTCGGAGCCGGGGGTGAGGTGACCGGTGACCGGTGACCGGCGCCGTCCGCGCGGCCGGGCCGACCGGACCCCGTCGAAGAGCCCTCGCGGCGCCTGGCCGACCCGGACGCCATCATCGCAGCGCCGCCCCCGGACCGCCGCCCGCTGCCCACTGTCGAGCCTACGACCAGCCGCCCACCCGACGGCCGAAGGCACCAGCGCCGGCTCGTGGTCCCGGGCGGCTCCGACCACCTGCCCCTCAGCGTCTTACGTGCTTGCCCGCACGATGGCATCGGCGAATGTGTCGGGCGCCTCGACCGGGACGAAGTGGCCGACCCCCTCGACGGGCTGCACGGTGACCTGCGCGAAGAACTCTCCGACACGGTCGGACCAGGCGCCCAGGAACAGGGGGTCGTGCTCGGGCCAGAGGAACGTCGTGGGGACCATGATCTTCTCGTCGGGGACCGTCTCGCCCAGGTAGCGCGCCACGACGTTTCCGGCCGCTCGGTAGTACCCGATCGACGCGACGAACGCGCCGGCGGGGGCGTACACCGACGTCAGGTGCTCGAGCCGGGCGTCGTCCAGGGTGAAGTCGGGGCCGGACCAGTGGGTCCAGAAGTACTCCAGATAGTCCCGCACAGCGTCCGGTTTCCCGTCGAGGAGCTTCTCGGCCAGGTCGAGATGATGGAAGGACTGATACCAGAACTCGCGAATCGGACCTTCGCCGAGAATCCGTGACCCGACGCCTGGAGCCGGTGGGGTGATGACCAGGGCGCTGAGCAGGTCGGGCCTGTCCTTCGCGAGCTGCTGACCGACCCTGCTGCCGATGTCGTAACCGCCGAGCACGACGTGGGAGAGCCCCAGCTCTTCGATCAGTCCCGTGACACTGCGGGCCTGGGCCACCATGCTGTAGTGGTCGCCGGGGTCGCGCAGGTGCTTGTCCGAGGCGCCGAAACCGCGCAGGTCCGGCACGACGACGTCGAACTCGTCCCCGAGCCTCTCGGCGACGGACGCCATGTCCGTCCGGTCCCCTGGCCAGCCATGAAGCAGGACCACCGGCTGCCGACCAACCGATCCCAGACGGTCGAAGCTCAGGGTGAACCCATCGACCGGGGCGCCCGTGGACATCGAGAACACGCTCCTTCCCGCAACGCTTGCCCGCGACCCGAGCCGCAAGCCGACGCTCGCTCTCGCGCGTCGAACAACCCAGCATCGACGATCGCGATCCGCGAACTCAAGTGGCCGGATGGACAACAACCGTCACGATCAGGCCACTCCCTCACCACGGCGAGGCGGGCTCGTCACCCAGCACGACGAGCACCGCGGCCAACCAGGACTTTCACCCGGGGCCGACTTCAGTCGACATCGCTTGACGAACCGTACATGCCCGCGCAGTAGGACTTCCGGTGTCCGGCGGAGGAGATGATCGGTGTCGCCGCCGAGCCGCGGAAGGCGGTCGCGGTCGTCGGGCGCAGGCATGGTCGGGTTGGTGACCTCGGAGCCGGGGGCTTCAGCCGCGACCGCGAGAAGCAGCGATGCTCGGCGAGTTGGGTGAGCGCGACCACTGTGGAGAGAAGGTCGGATTCGACGTCCTCACCGGCTCCGACGCTCGCACGCCGGCCCCCGTTCTCACCGACCGTGTCACGTCGGTGGTGAGGCTTGACGATCAGAGGTTCATCGACCCGCCGCGCCCGCTCGCCGACGCCGTGCGGTCCCGAGGAGCCGCCATCACCGACAGCAAGGTCCTCGGCAGCCGCCGGCGGACACGGCATGTGGGGATCGTCCTCGGACCACCGTCGGTCCATTGAGGTGACCGGCGCCGTCCGGGCGGCCGGGCCGACCGGGCCCCGTCGCAGGGCCTTCCGCCCCTGCACACGACCGCGCGCACCGACGAGCCTCGGAGTCGATCGGACCACCGAGCCGGGTCGTCCCCGTCGACAGGAGTCATCCGTGAGCACCACGATGCGCGCGGCCGTGGTCCCGGCGCTGGGCGCCGCGCTGGAGATCCGCGAGCTCCCGGTGCCGACGCCGGGACCGGGTGAGCTGCTCGTCCGGATGGAGGCCTCGGGCATCTGCCACACCGACATCCACGCCGCGCGCGGTGAACGGCCGGTGAAGCCGGACCCTCCCTTCGTGCCCGGCCACGAGGGCATCGGCACGGTGGCCGCCGCCGGTGGGGCCGGACTGGACGGGCGGTTCGCCGTGACGGTGCCCGCCGCCGTGTCCTCCTTCGACGCGGCACCGCTGACACCGATCTTCGACACCGTCCTGGGTGGCATCTCCGCCGTCGGCTCCATCGTGGGGACCCGGCAGGACCTCGCCGACGCGTTCGCCCTGCACGCCGCGGGCCGCACCCGGGTCATCCCCGAGTCGCGCACGCTCGGCGACATCAACGGGGCGATCGAGGAGATCCGGGCGGGGCGGGTCCCGGCCCGGCTCGTCGTCGACTTCCGATGATCGGCCCGACGGCCGCGGTGCGGGACGCCGCCGAGCCGGGCGAGGCGCACCGCGCCCGGGTCCCCGAGCGGGCGGGTCCGGACGACCTGCGCGAGTCGGCCGTCGACCGCACGGGTGTGCCGTGGCAGTTCGGAGTGCTGCTCGTGCTCGACCGGCCGCTCGACCCGGCGGAGGTCCGCAGGGCGCTGGCCGTCCGGATCCGGGCCGTGCCCCGGCTGCGGCGGAGGCTGGTGCGCACGCCGCCGCTGTGCGGGCGGCCGGTCTGGGTGGACGATCCCGGGTTCGCGGTCGAGCGGCACGTGCGCGAGGTGCGGTGCGCGGGCCCGTTGACCGACGACGTGCTGCAGGACGTCGCGGTCCGGGCGGTCGGCACCCGGCTGTCGTGGCAGCGGTCGCCGTGGGAGGCGCTCGTGGTCACCGGCACGACGGGGGAGCGCGGTGCGCTGGTCGTCGTCTGCCACCACGTCCTCGCCGACGGGATGGGCGGGCTCGCCGCCCTCGCCGCGCTGGTCGACGACGGGCTCGTCCCCGGGGACCCGCCCGCCGACGACGACGGCTTCCCACGCCCGGCTCCCACCGTCGCGCGGCTGTTCGCCGACGCCCTCGCCACCCGCGCCCGGACCCTGCGGCACCTGCCCGGGGAGGTGCGGCGGATCCGCGAGGCGCTGGGTGAGCTGCGCGCCACGCAGGCGCCCCGCCCGCCGCGGTCCTCGCTCAACCGACCCGTCGGGACCCGGCGGGCGCTGCGGGTCGTCCGGGTCGATCTCGGCGACGTCCACGCCGCCGCCCATCGGCACGGCGGCACGGTCAACGACGTCCTCCTGACGGCGATCGGTGGGGCGCTCGGGGCTCTGCTGCGCGGGCGCGGCGACCAGGTCGACGAGGTCGTCGCCTCGGTGTCGATCACCGCCCGGCCGCGGGCGGACGCGACGCTTCTCGGCAACGCGGTGGGCGTGCTGCCCGTCGGGCTGCCCACCTCGGGGCCGCCCGCGGTCCGGTTGCGCGAGGTGGCCCGGCGGACCGCCACCGGGCGGCGACGAGCCCGCGGCGCGTCCGCAGCCCTGCTCGGCCCGATGATCCGGCTGGCCGCCGCGGTGGGGGTCCTGCCGTGGATCGTGGACCACCAGAGGATGGTCACCACCTTCGTCACGAACCTGCGCGGGCCGCGGGCGCCCCTGACCCTGCTCGGAGCACGGATCGGGCAGATCGTGCCGATCATCACGACCACCGGGAACGTGCCGGTCGTGTTCGGCGCGCTGTCCTATGCGGGCAGCCTGGCCGTGACCGTGGTCGCCGATCCCGACGTGTGCCCCGAACTCGACGCGCTGGTCGCGGCGCTGCGCGCGGACCTGGCCGCCCTGCTCGCGGTTCCCGGGGGCACCGACCACCGCGCGGGGGATCCCGGGCGCTGACGTGGCCGTGGAGGACACCGTGCCGGACCGGGCGACGACCGAGCGACGACCCCGGGGCGGACCCGAGGGGACTTCCGGCCCGCGCGAGGGGGCCGTGCGGTGCTGTCGTCGTGATCCGCGGGCGAGCCAGGATCGGGGCGCGTCACCGGGAACAGCGGAGGGAGCGGTCATGCAGGCACACGGGTCGGTCGTGGTCGGGGTGGACGGTTCGGCGTCGGGCTCCGAGGCGGTCTGCTGGGCGGCACGGGAGGCGGCCCGGCGGAGGGTCGGGCTGCGGCTGGTGTCCGCGCTGGTCCTGCCCGAACCGAACCACCTCGGCAACCCCGGGCTGGGCACGTCGTACAAGCGGACGATGACCGAGGCCGCCGAGCAGGTCCTGGCGGACGCCGTCGCGCTCGCCCGCGGCGTGGAGCCCGGGCTGGAGATGCATTCCGAACTGCGCTCCGGGTTCGCGATCCCGGTGCTGCTCGCCGAGTCGGACCGGGCAGGCCTGGTCGTGGTGGGGAGCCGCGGGCTCGGCGGTTTCACCGGGCTGCTGGTCGGGTCGGTGGCGATCGCGCTGGCCGCTCGCGGTGCGAGCCCGGTCGTCGTCGTGCGGGGGGATGCCGAGGAGGGCCCGGACGACGTCCGGCCGGTCGTCGTGGGGGTCGACGGCTCCCCGGTCAGCGAGGAGGCGCTCGCGCTCGCGTTCGAGGAGGCCGCCCTGCACCGTGCGCCGCTGCTCGCCCTGCACACCTGGCAGGACGACGTGGTGGAGCTCGGCATCGCCCCGCTCGTCGACTGGAACGGCGTCGAGGCGGAGGAGCACGCGCTCCTGGCCGAGCGGCTCGCGGGGTGGGCCGAGAAGTACCCCGACGTGGAGGTCCGCAGGCGGGTCGTGCGGGACCGGCCCGCCGCCGAGCTGGTCGACCTCTCGCGCAGTGCGCGGCTGGTGGTCGTCGGCTCCCGTGGGCGGGGCGGGGTGCGGGGGCTGGTGCTCGGTTCCGTGAGCCACGCCCTCGTCCACCATGCGCAGTGCCCTGTCCTGGTGGCACGCCCGTCGTGACGGACCGGGTCGAGGACGCGGCCGCCACGCTCGGGGTGGCCCGGCCCCGTCCGGTCCTGGCGGGCGGGCCACGCGACCGTGGTGCGGGGGCGGGGCGGGGCGGGCACGATCGGGGGTGGTCACCGGATCGGGTGACCGGAGACGCGACGGAGGGCCCGTGTCGACTGCAGGAACGATCGTGGTGGGGGTCGACCCGACGACGTCGGCGGGGCTGGCCGCGGGCTGGGCCACCCGCCTGTCGGACACGGTCCGGCTGGTGCACGTCGCGATGGACCGTCGGGTGCCGGAGTGGCTGCTCGGGCTCGGTGCGGCGACCGGGGCGGAGCCGGAGGTCGTCGCGGGAGACGCGGATCCGGACGCCGTGGCCGACGTGCTGCGCGCCCGGGCGCATGACGCGGCGATGCTCGTCGTCGGTGGTCACGGGCGCAGCGTCCACCCGGGTCTGCAGGCGGGGGACCTCGCCGCCCGCCTCGCCGCGGACCCGCCGTGCCCGGTGGCCGTCGTGCACGGCGCGGAAGCCGAGTCCGCGCTGCCCGCCGCGGGCCCGGTCGTGGTGGGGATCGACGGCGGTCTGCCGGGCCGTGCGGCACTCGACACCGCCGCCGACCTGGCGAGTGCGCTCGGCGCCGACCTCGTGGTCGTGCACGCCTGGACCGACGTCGCGCCGGGCGCCCACCGGCGGGCCGAGGCCCCACAGACTCTCGCGGAGCGCGGCCGGGAGGTGACCGAGGCGGCTCGCCGGCGCGTCGCGGAGCGGGTGCCCGGGCTGCGGGTCGAGACCGCGCCGGTGGAGGACACCCCGCTGCGGGCGTTGCTGCAGCGCGCGGAGAAGGCGCAGGCGGTGGTCGTGGCACCGCGGGTGGGCGCACCCCCGCCGGACGCCGCGGTGCAGGCCGGTTCGACGACGCGCTCGCTCGTCGCGTTCGCCCCCTGCCCCGTCGTCGTGGTGCCGCTGCCGGGCTGAGCGCGCCCGGGGCGGGTGTGGGGCGGCCGGCAGGGTCGGACGGCCCGCATCCGCCGGTGCGCCGCCCCTCGGGGGCGGTCCTCTCGACGTCGCCGAGGCCCTGCGGCGGAGGGTCGTTCGACCCCCGCGGGGGAGGGCGGAGAGCCGCAGCGCCGGGCTCCCGGAGTGGGCGACCGTGGGTCCACACACCCGTGATCGAGGGAGGACGTCTCATGGACACGCTGCACGGTGGACCGGTGGTCGTCGGGATCGACGGCTCGGAGCCGGCGCTGCGGGCGGTGCGCTGGGCCGCGGTCGAGGCAGGACGGCGCGGCGTGGGCCTGCGTCTGGTCGCGGTGGTCGGGTGGACGGGCGTCACCCCGGTCGGGGTGGCCCCGCTCGGCGCGGAGTACGAACGCCAGGCCCTGCTGCGCCTCGCCGAGCACGCCGTGGTCGAGGCCGCGGACGTCGCCCGCGGGGTCGACGGCACGGTGGCGGTCGACCGCCAGGTCCGCGACGGCAGCGCCGCGGTCGTGTTGGTCGAGGAGTCGGAGCACGCGGCGCTGCTGGTCGTCGGCAACCGCGGCCGCGGCGGGTTCGCGGGTCTGCTGCTCGGCTCGGTCGGCGTGGACGTCGCCGCGCGCGCCGCCTGCCCGGTCGTGGTCGTGCGCGGGGACGTGCTCTCGCGCGGGCCGGTCGTCGTGGGGGTCGATGCCGAGCACAGTGACGCCGCGCTGGGTCTCGCCTTCGAGGAGGCGGCCCGGTACGGGGCGGCGCTGGTCGCGGTGCACGCCTGGAGCGAGACCACGCTCGACCCGTTCCTGGTCCCGTTCCTCGACTGGGACGCGATCCGCGCCGACGAGGAGGCGGTCGTGGGGCAGGCCCTCGCGCCGTGGACGGCGAAGTTCCCCGAGGTCGAGGTCCGTCCGGTCGTGGTGCGGGACAACGCCGCCGGCGCGCTGGTCCGCGCGGCGCAGGGCGCGGTGCTCGTGGTGGCCGGAACCCGCGGGCGGGGCGCGTTGCGGGGTGCGCTGCTGGGCTCGGTCAGCCAGGCGCTGCTGCACCACGCGCCGTGCCCGGTGGCCGTGGTCCGGCCCGAGGGGCAGCGGTGAACGCCACCGTCGTGCCGCCCCGGCCTGGGGTCCGCACCGGGCTCGCCGTGCTCCTGCTCGCGGTCTGGGGGCACCGCGCGGTCCGCTGACCGGCGACGAACGGGCCCGGCATCCCCCTCGGGTGCCGGGCCCGCCGCCGTGGGAGCCGCGTCGCGCTCAGCGACGGGCGAGAGCGTGGACCAGGTCGGTCGCGGTGAGGATCCCGGCGATCACGCCGTCGGCGCCCAGTACCAGCACGGCGTCCGACTGTTCCTGCAGCATCACCGCGGCCGCGGTGCTCAGCGGGTCGGTCGCGGTGACGGCGGGTGCGGAGCGCACCACGTCGAGCACCCGGAGGTCGGCGGTGCCCCAGGGGCCGCGGCGGGCCGCGAGACCGCGCAGGATGTCGGTCTCGGTGACCATGCCGGTGCAGCGGCCGTCCTCCATGACCGGCAGGTGCCGGACACCGTCGGCGAGCATGAGGCGCAGTGCCGTGCTCAGAGGCGCGGCGGGGTCGATCGCGACCACGGTCCTCGACATGACCGCGCGGACGGGTGGCTGGTCGTCGAGCGTCTCCGGCGGGGCCGGGCGCGGCAACGGATCGTGGATCATGGCACTCCTCGGGTCGTCGTCCCCCAGGATGGCTCCGGGTGGGTCCGCCGGGCAGGGTCGCCGGTCCCGGGCCCCCGGCCCTGGCGTGCGGGTCCTTCGACCTCTGGCCGACCGCCCGCCCGGACCCGGCTCAGCGGCCCGGCAGCAGCCGCGCGACCATCCCGAGCAGGTCGGCGACCCGGTGCAGGTGGCCGACCTCCGGGTCGTGCCAGCCCTGGACGACGACCAGCTCGCCGCAGGTCCGGACCGTGCCCAGGTCCACGCGGCAGGACTCGGCCGCGCCCAGCACGTCCCGGGACACCGTCGGCTCGTCGGTGCACGTCAGCAGCCCCTTGCCCGGGCCGTCGGCCGCCGTGCGGAGCACCCGCCGGAGCTGTCCGACCGTGGCGGGCGCGGGCAGCCGGGCGGTCACCTCGACCAGGCCCGTGTCGACGACCGGCACCCGGAGGGCGGCCCCGGTGACCCGCCCGGCCAGCGCAGGCAGGAGGACGCCCACCTCCGTGCCCACCCGGCTCGCCGCGGGGACGAGGTTGACCGCGAGGTCGCGCAGCAGCCGCGGGTCGTCCGGGTCGGCGGTGGAGGAGTGGCGTCCGCCGAGGGCGGTCACGCTCGCCGAGACGACCCCGAACGCCCGGTCCAGCGGTTGCAGCACCGCCGCCGCGCACACCGAGGCCGCCGAGGGCACGGACAGGACGCGGTGGCGGGTCGCGTCGTACTCGTCCTCGTTCAGCCCGGGGACGAGGGCGAGGTCGGCGTCGGCCGACTCTCCGAGGACGACGACGGACGCGACCCCCTCGTCGAGCAGCACGGGTGCGTCCACCGCCCGACCCGTCGCGACGACGATCTCGACGTCCGCCGACGGCCAGTGCGGGCGCTCGGCCCGCAGCACCCGGATCGTCCCGTCGTCGACGCCGAGATGGTCGCCGACGACCTCGATCCGGTGGTCCCAGGCCCCGTGCGTCGAGTCGTGGCGCAGCCGCGCGGCGAGCCTGCTCGCGGGGGCGTCGTCCCGGACCGCGACGATCTGCAGATCCGGGTCGTCCCGGTCGACGAGCGTGCGGAGGAGCTGCCTGCCGGGCCGGTCCATCCCGTCGAGGCCGATGCGGGCGCGCATCAGCGAGCGTCCCAGACCCGGCGGGCGCGCCCGGCGCACACCGACGGCAGCTCGGTCGTGCTGATCTCGACGGCCTCCGGCCAGGGGGCCGCCGCGTCCGCCATCGCGAGCGCGATCCCGGGGGTCGCGTCGGACACCGGGTGCCGCCGCGTGAGTATCCGCCGACCGAGCTGCTCGACCGGTGCGGTGCACACGAACTGCAGCAGCCGGCTCGAGGTCCGGGCCGCCACCTCCGCGGCCCGCTCGCGCCAGTGCGCGTCGGTCCACGAGGCGTCGAGGACGACCGACTCGCCCTGGCCCAGCAGCAGCTCGGCCCGGTCCAGGAGCTCGGTGTAGAGGGCGGCGGTGTGCTCGGCGTCGTAGAGGCCGCGGCCGAACGGGGCGCCGGCGGGGTCGGTCGGCGTCATCCCGGCCTGCTCCTTGCGCACCCGGTCGCTGGACAGCAGCACCGCACCGGTCAGGTCGGTGAGATCACCGGCCACCGTGGACTTCCCGGTGCCCGGCAGGCCGCCGACCAGGGCCAGTCGGGGCTCGCCGCGGCCGAGGTGGTCCAGGGCCAGGGCGAGGTGGGCCCGCGCGGCCTCGGCGTCCGCCGGGTCGGCGGTCTGTGCGAGGCGCAGACAGTCGACCTTGGCGCGGACCATCGCGCGGTACGCGACGTAGTGGTGGCGCAGTGCCGTCGGGGCCGGGTCGGCGGAGAACTCGCAGTAGTCGTCGAGGAGCAGGTCGGCGGCCTCCGGGGCGCCGAGGTGTTCCAGGTCCATGGCCAGGAAGCACAGGTCGTCGAGCGCGTCGACGAAGCGGAGCCGGTCGTCGAAGTCGAGGCAGTCGAGCAGGCGCGGGCCGTCCGCGAGGCAGAACACGTCGTCGGCCAGGAGGTCGCCGTGCCCGTCGACGATCCGGCTCTCGGCCGCGCGGCGGGCGAACAGCGGGCCGCGCCCGTGGAGGAAGCGGTCGACGAGGTCGCGGACCCGGTCGAGGTCCCCGCCCTGGAGCGGGGCGTCCCGGAAGGACTCGAGCTCGTCGAGGCTGCGGTGCCAGCGGCCGAGCAGCGCGTCCCGCGACCCCTCGGAGGTGATGGCGGGAGCCCGCTCGGCGGTGGTGTGGAACGCCGCCATCCGGCGCGCGATCTCCCGGAGCGGCTCGGTGAGATCGGCGCCCCGACGGACCAGTGTGGACAGCCGCGCGTCCTCCGGCATGCGGCGCATCACCAGGACCGGCTCGGCGCAGCCCGCGCCGGCCAGCTCGGCGGTCCCGAGGTAGACGTCCGGCGCGAGTCTGCTGTTGAGCAGGTGCTCGCGCGCGATCGCCGCCCGCCGCAGGGCGGGTGTGGAGAAGTCGCAGAACGCGGTCCGGACCGGTTTCTTGGTCTTCAGCGCGCGGTCGCCGGTCAGCACCACCAGCCCGACGTGCGTCTCCCGCAGCGCGCTCACCGTGGACAGGGGCGTGGTCATCGTTCCTCCTGAGGAGCGGGTGTGGTGGGGACGGGACCGGCTCCGGGCCCGGTTCAGCGACGGAACAGCACCGAGTCGAGCGGTCGACGAGGCGTGGCGGGCAGGGGTGCCGACCCGTAGGGCGGCGTCCCGACGCGGAGGACGAGCTGCGGTTGGTCGGCCACGCCCAGTGCGAGGCGCAGCCGCTCCCGCATGGTCGGCTGTTCGACGGCCTGGCTGAGCATGGCGGTCGCGAGACCGACGCGGGTCGCGCCGAGCAGCACCGCGCTGGTGGCCTCGCCCGCGACGAGCCGGTCGATGCGGTCGTCGCGCGGGGTGGTCAGGACGAGCAGGAGCCCGCCGTCGGGCCCGAAGGCCTGCCTGCCGGTGAGCCTGCCCGCGGGGAACCGGGTGAGCTCGGGTTCGCCCGCGCGGGAGGGCACGGACGCGGCGGGGACGCCGTCGCGGGTGCCGGCGTAGCGGTGGGTCCAGATCAGCAGCTCCGCGAGGTAGCCGGGTTCGTGCCGCTGCCGGGCGGCCGCGTCCGAGAGCACCCCGTGCAGGCGGGTCAGCACGCCCGGGTCGGTCGCCGGGACGAGCCCGGCGCCGAACTCCGCCGCCCGCTCGACGAGCGCGGCGAGGCGGGCGGGCGGCACCGGGTCCGCCGCGTACCGGCGCCGGTCGGTCCGCCGCCTGCCGAGCTGCCCGAACAGCGCGGCGGCGGCGCGGTCCGGCGGCCCGTCGACGACTCGGGCGGTGGCCAGGAGACTGCGCTGCTCGGGGTCGGGCAGCCGGTCCACCCGGAGGGCGATCCCCAGCCCGGCCGCGGCCACGACCAGATGGTGCAGCACGGCCCCGCAGCTGATCAGCAGGTCGCGGTGGTCCGGATCGGTGCCGGGCAGGTGGCGGCTCGGGTCGGCATGGAGCTCGACCTCGCCGGTGCTCAGCCGGAACCGCCAGGGCTGGGTGTTGTGCACCGAGGGTGCCTGCAACGCCAGCTCGACGGCGTGGCGCAGGGTCCGGTCCATCTCAGTGGGCCCGGCAGGCGGGACGTTCCCGCGTGGTGACGTCCGGGGTCTGGGGGCTGGTCATCGTCGGCTCCTCCGTCCATCGCGTTCACCGCCCAGCGTCGTCCCGGCGCGCCCGGCGTCACGAGAGCCGAGGGGCACGGGTCCCCGGGACCCTCGACGAGGCGGAACGGGACCAAGGTCCCCTCCGCCCACGGGCGACCCGGCCCAGGATGGACGGGAGACTCGGAGGGAGCACGCCATGATCGAGGAGCTGGTCGGGCCGCCGGAGGGAGTCGTCGGCCTGCGGGTCGGGGGCCGGCCGACGGTCGAGGACCACGAGAAGGCCATCGGGCCCATGGTCGAGCGCATCCGGTTCGTCGTCGGCCACCACGGCGGGATCCGCCGCCTCGCGCTGGTGGGCGACACCCCGGTCGCGTCCACCGTGGCCGCGGAGGGCTGACCCGGTGGGCGAGAACCTCGAGCTGCTCGACGCCTACTGGCGGGCGGCGAACTACCTGTCCGTCGGCCAGATCTACCTGCTGGACAACCCGCTGCTCCGCGAGCCGCTGCGCGCCGAACACGTCAAGCCGCGGCTGCTGGGGCACTGGGGCACCACGCCCGGGCTCACCCTGCTCTACGCGCACCTCAACCGCGCGATCCGGGCCCGGGACCTGAACGCGCTGTTCGTGACCGGCCCCGGGCACGGCGGCCCCGGGCTGGTCGCGAACGCCTACCTGGAGGGCACGTACTCGGAGGTCTATCCGTCGGTCACCGAGGACGTCGACGGGATGCGGGCGCTGTTCCGGCAGTTCTCCTTCCCCGGCGGCATCCCCAGCCACGTCGCGCCGGAGACCCCCGGCTCGATCCACGAGGGCGGCGAGCTCGGCTACGCCCTGCTGCACGCCTACGGCGCGGTGTTCGACAACCCGGACCTGCTGGCCGTGTGCGTGGTCGGTGACGGCGAGGCCGAGACCGGCCCGCTCGCCGCGAGCTGGCACTCGAACAAGTGGCTCGACCCGCGCCGGGACGGCGTCGTGCTGCCGGTCCTGCACCTCAACGGCTACAAGATCGCCAACCCGACGGTCCTGGCCCGGATCCCGACCGACGAGCTGGCCGCGCTGCTGCGCGGCTACGGCTACGCGCCCCGGTTCGTCACCGGGGACCAGCCGATGGCCGTGCACGAGGAGCTGGCGCTGACCCTGGACGAGGTGCTCGACGAGATCGCCGCGATCAAGGCGGACCCGCCGACGCGCCGGCCGACCTGGCCGATGATCGTGTTGCGCACCCCCAAGGGCTGGACCGGCCCGAAGGAGGTCGACGGGACGCGGGTCGAGGGCACCTTCCGCGCCCACCAGGTCCCGTTGGCCGGCACCCGGACCGATGCCGGACACCGCGCGCAGCTCGAGGAGTGGATGCGCGGCTACGAACCCGAGACGCTCTTCGACGAGACCGGGCGCCTGCGACCGGAGCTGCGCGCGCTCGCGCCCGAGGGCACGCGGCGGATGAGCGCCAACCCGCACACCAACGGCGGGCTCGTCCTGCGCGACCTCGCCATGCCGGACTTCCGCCGGCACGCCGTCACGGTGGACCGGCCGGGCGTGGAGAGCAGCCCGGCGACCACCGTGCTCGGCGCGTTCCTGCGGGACGTCGTGGCCCGCAACGCCGACCGGTTCCGGCTGTTCGGGCCGGACGAGGTCGCGTCGAACCGGCTGCAGGCGGTCTTCGACGTGACCGACCGGGCCTGGAACGCGGCGGTGGAGGAGGGCGACGACCACCTCGCCCCCGGCGGCCGGGTGCTGGAGGTGCTGTCCGAGCACCTGTGCCAGGGCTGGCTGGAGGGCTATCTGCTCACCGGCCGGCACGGGCTGTTCACCAGCTACGAGGCCTTCATCCACATCGTCGACTCGATGCTCAACCAGCACGCCAAGTGGCTCAAGACCACCCGTGCCATCCCGTGGCGGGCCCCGATCGCCTCGCTGAACTACCTGCTGTCCAGCCACGTCTGGCGCCAGGACCACAACGGCTTCTCCCACCAGGATCCCGGCTTCCTCGACCATGTGATCAACAAGAAGGCGGAGATCACCCGCGTCTACCTGCCACCCGACACCAACACCCTGCTGTCCACGATGGATCACTGCCTGCGGTCCCGGCACTACGTCAACGTCGTCGTCGCGGGCAAGCAGCCGCAGCTGAGCTACCTGTCGATGGACGAGGCGGTCGCGCACTGCACGCGGGGGCTGGGGATCTGGGACTGGGCGGGCACCACCGACGGCGACCCGGACGTCGTGCTGGCCTGCTGCGGGGACGTCCCCACCCTGGAGACCCTCGCCGCGGCCAGGCTGCTGCGCGAGCACTGCCCGGACCTGAAGGTGCGCGTGGTGAACGTCGTGGACCTGATGCGGCTCCAACCGGACCGCGAGCACCCGCACGGCCTGTCCGACGACGAGTTCGACGCCCTGTTCACCCCCGACAAGCCGGTCGTCCTCGCCTTCCACGGCTACCCCTGGCTGATCCACCGGCTCACCTACTCCCGGCGCAACCACCACAACCTCCACGTGCGCGGGTACAAGGAGGAGGGCACCACGACCACGCCCTTCGACATGGTGATGCTCAACGACCTCGACCGGTTCCACCTGGTCATGGACGTGATCGACCGGGTCCCGAGCCTCGGGGCGCGGGCGGCGCCGCTGCGGCAGCGGATGGTGGACGCCCGGCTCGCCGCCCGGGCGTACACCCGCGAGCACGGTGAGGACGATCCCGCGATCGCGCAGTGGACGTGGCAGTGAGGACCGGCCGGTGAGGGTGCTCGTCGTCAACGCGGGCTCGTCGAGCCTCAAGCTGCGGCTGCTGGGACCGACCGACGATGTGGAACACACCGCGGACATCGAGCCGGACATCGAGCCGGGCGCGGACCTCGAGTCGGCGCTGCGGGGGTGGCCCGAGCCGGACGCCGTCGGACATCGGATCGTGCACGGCGGTACCCGGTTCGTCGAGCCCGTCCGGATCGACGAGGAGGTCCGGAAGGAGCTCGAGGACCTGACGGCGCTGGCCCCGCTGCACCAGCCCAAGTCGCTGCGGGGCGTCGACGCGGTGACCGCGCTGCTCCCCGGGGTCCCGGCGGTGGCCTGCTTCGACACCGCCTTCCACACCACGATCGGAGACGCCGCGGCGACCTACGCGGTGCCGCGGGAGTGGCGGGAGCGCTACGCGATCCGCCGCTACGGCTTCCACGGTCTGTCCCACGCCCGGTGCTCGGCGCGCACCGCCGAGCTGACCGGTGCGAGACGCATCGTGACCGCGCACCTCGGCGCAGGCGCCTCCCTGTGCGCGGTGGTCGACGGGCGCAGCGTCGACACGACGATGGGTTTCACCCCGCTGGAGGGCCTGGTCATGGCCACCCGCTCGGGCTCGGTCGATCCCGGCCTCGTGCTCTGGCTGGAGGAACACGAGGGCCTGAGTCCCCACGAGGTGGCCGAGACCCTGGAGAACCGGTCCGGTCTGCTCGCGCTCGCGGGCACCGCCGACATGCGGGAGGTCCCGGCGGACTCGCTCGCGATGGACGTCTACGTCCACCGCCTCGCGGGCGGGATCGCGGCCATGGCCGCCGCCGCGGGCGGGATGGAGGCGCTGGCGTTCACCGGCGGGGTCGGCGAGCACTCGGCCGTGGTGCGGGCCCGGGCCGCGGAGCGGCTGGCGTTCCTCGGAGTGGCGGTCGACCCGGCCCGCAACGACACGACGGACGGCGAGATCACCGCCGCGACCGCACGCGTGCGCACCCTCGTCGTGCCGGCCAGGGAGGACCTCGCGATCTCCGCCGGCACCCGGGCCATCCTGGGGTGACGCCCACCGGGCCGCGGGTTCGGGCGAGCCGCCCGGCGCGGCCTCGTCACCGACTCCTCCGGTTCCGGCCGTGGCGCCGATCGTCGGGTCCGGTGGGGTCGAGGCGGAGCGCGAGGGCCGGGCACGCGGCGACGGCGGCCCGGGCGTGGGGGAGGAGGTCGGCCGGGATCTCGGCGTCGAGCAGGGGGTCGAGCAGGGGGTCGAGCAGGGGATAGCCCCACTCGTCGAGCGTGATGCCCTCGGGGAGGAGGTCGGCGCACAGGCCGTGGCCCGCGCAGGCGACGGGGTCGACGCGGAGCCTCATCGCCACACCCCCGGGAACAGGGGGGCGGCAGCGGCGCCGCGGCAGGGACGTCCGGTCAGGTGATGGTGCAGGTCGTCGCCGAACACCCGCAGGGCGCTGTGCGCCAGGCGGGCGGCACCGTCCGGGAGCGCGCAGACGCCGCGCCCGGTGACCAGGCCGAGTCGTCGACGCACCCGATCGTGGGCGAGGTGGGCGTCCGGCGCGGCCGCGGCGATCAGGGCCAGGTCGGTGGCGACGTCACGGAGCCCGAACCGGCAGGGCCCGCACTGGCCCGCGGACTGTCCCGCCAGGAACTGCAGCAGGTACGCGGTCTGGGTGAGCCCGCAGGCCCGGGCGGGCAGCGCGAGCAGGACGGGGACGCCGAGCGTCGAACCCGCGGCGCGGAGGGCGGCGTGGTCGAGCGGGGTGTCCACGGCGGCGGCGGGCAGCCACGCACCGCCGTAACCCCCGGACAGGACCGTCTGCACCGGCTCGGTCGGCCCGCCCGCCAGGTCGAGCGCCGCGCGCACCGCGGTGCCGGCGGGCACCTCGACGACGCCGGGTGCGGCGACGGCCCCGCCCGCGGTGACGAGCAGGGTGCCGGGCAGCTCGGGGTGGCCGACGGAGCGGAACCAGTCGGGCCCGTTCCGGGCGATCAGCGCGAGGTGGGCGAGGGTCTCGACGTTGTCGACGAGCGTGCCTGCGGCGCTCGGACGGGTGGGGGTCGGCAGTGCGGGCCCGCCGCCCAGGAACCGGACCAGGGCGGTCTCCTGGCTCGCGACGTAGCGGTCGGGGACCTCGACGACCCTCACCGGGACGCGGTCGGTCCGCCCGGCGAGATGCCGGCGCAGGCCGGTCGCGTCGGGGACGGCGAGGACCGCGTCGGTCGCGCCGAGCGCGTCGGCGACGAGCGCGAGCCCGTCGAGGACCAGGTGGGGTGAGCACGCGAGCAGAGCGGCGTCCTTCAGCGAGGCCGGCTCGCCCTCGGCGCCGTTGGCGACGACGGTCCGCCTGCGGCCGCGGACCGACCGCAGCTTCGTCGCGGTCGGGAACCCGGCGCCGCCGCGTCCGCGGAGGCCGGCGGCCTCGACGGCGGCGACCAGCGCGTGGGGGGAGGGCGAGGGGAGTGGGCCGTGGCGCTCGAGGTGCGCGGCCAGGGCGTCCCGGCGGTGCGTGGCGGCCGGCTCGGCGAGCAGACGCGGGGTGGCCGCGGGTGGGGCGGTCACGGCCGGGTTCCGACGGCCGTGCGACGGACCAGCCCGACGCCGACGGCTGCGACGCAGGCCAGGGTCAGGGTGAGGACCCACCAGGTGGTGGTGTCGACTCCACCGAGGCCGATGCCGTGCAGGACGGCGACCGGCCAGCAGGCGTAGGCGGCCCGGTGCACGGCCCGCCAGGCACGCAGGCCGAGACGGACGCGCAGCAGGCTGGTCGTCACCAGCACGGCCAGCAGCAGGTCGAGAGCGACGGTGCCGAGCCCGAGCCACCACGGCTCGTAGGCGGAGGTGAAGGGCAGCAGGACGTCGAGCCAGGAGATCGGGACGTACCCGTCGAGCACCGCGGTGAGCACGTGCAGCGCCACGAACGCGACGGCGAGCATCGACAGGTTCCGGTGCAGGCGCTGCACGGCGAAGCGGGGCCAGCGGGCCGAGGCCGCGCGGGTCACGCCGCCGATGCCCAGCAGGACGCTCCCGCTCAGCAGCACCAGCGAGACCAGCCCGGCGGCGCGACTCGCGTACCAGGTCCACATCAGACCCACCCGCCCACGCGGGTGACCCGACCCGCGGTGTCGACCAGCCGGGCCGGCAGACCCACCGTGTCGAGCCAGTCCGCAGCGTCGGCGCCGCGGACG
The DNA here is from genome assembly GCF_900102195.1 of Pseudonocardia oroxyli. Lineage (GTDB taxonomy): Bacteria > Actinomycetota > Actinomycetes > Mycobacteriales > Pseudonocardiaceae > Pseudonocardia > Pseudonocardia oroxyli. The sequence goes on along the minus strand of NZ_FNBE01000001.1, from coordinate 262,438 downwards.
AGCGCGGCGGTGGCGGCGGTGTTCGCGTCGAGGCAGGTCGCCGCGGCCACCGCGACCGTGCGCCACGGGCCGGCGGTCGGCAGCCCGGTCCGCGGGTCGACGACGTGGTGGCGGACGCGGCCGTCCCGCAGCCAGCGGCGGCGCGTGGTGCCGGAGGTGGCCACGCCCCCGTCGTGCAGGGACACCACACCCCCTCCGTCCTCGAGACCGACGAGCCAGCCGCCCGCGGGCGCGGGGCCTGCGACGGCGAGGTCCCCGCCCAGGTTGACCAGGACCCCGGCTCCGGTGTGGGCGGCGATCCGGGCTGCGGCGTGGTCGGCGGCGAGGGCCTTCGCGGTGGATCCGAGGTCGATCCGGATCCCGCGGGGGATCACGACGGTGCGCCCGCACCTGCTCAGCCGCCACCAGCCGGGCGCGGGGCGTGGGTCGACCGGCCCGTCGGTGAGCGCGGCGAGGTCCCGGTCGTAGCCCAGACCGGCCAGGCAGGTCCCGACGGTGGGATCGACGCGGCCGCCGGTGAGTGCGGCGGCGCGCAGGGCCGCGTCGAGGTGGGCGGCGAGCAGGGGGCTCACCTCGACCTCGGCACCGGTCTCGGCCCGGCGGATCTCCGAGTCGGGGCGGAAGCGGGAGCAGGCCCGGTCCAGCGCGGTGAGGTCCGTGCGCAGCAGGGCCACGGACCCGTCGAGCACGTCCGGGTCGGTGACGAGGACGGTGGCGGTGGTGCCGATCGCCGGGAAGGAGCAGGCCGCGGGCTCGGCGATCGTCCCGGTCACGAGGCCCCCGAGGTGGTGTGCGAGCGACTGCTGTGCGAGGCCTGCGGTGCGGTGGTCGGGGCGCTCAGCCCAGCCCCGCTGCCCGTCCGCGGCGCGGTGGTGGTGGGCGCGGGGGTGGCGGTCGTGGGCGTCGGGCTCGAGGAGGTGGCCGTGGCGGTCGCCGGGGTCTGGGACAACACGACGGCGGCCAGCGCGGTCGCGGCGACGCCGCCCGCGGCCGTCCAGCCGGTGGCACGGGCGACGCGACGGAGCCCGCGGTCCCGCGCGACCACCCGCGGGTCCGGGTCGGAGGAAGGCATGGGGCCAGTCGACCGGAGATTTCTTGGAGCCTCGTGGGAACTCGATGTGCGGGCATGATGGCGCCGTGACCGAGGTGCTCCCGCGGCTGCTGCTCGTCGAGGACGAGGCCGAGCTCGCCGCCATGCTCGCCGGGCTGCTCGTCGAGGAGGGCTACGCCGTCGACGTGGCCCCGGACGGGCACACCGGGCTGCACTACGGGCTCAGCCGGAGCTACGACGTCGCCGTCCTCGACCGTGGGCTCCCCGCGGTCGAGGGGCTCGACCTGCTGGGGCGCCTGCGCCGCAACGGGATCACGACCCCGGTGCTGGTGCTCTCGGCGCTGGGCAACCCCGCCGACCGGGTCGCCGGGCTGGACGCGGGCGCCGAGGACTACCTGGCCAAACCCTTCGACATCGACGAGCTGCTCGCCCGACTGCGGGCGCTGCGCCGCCGCCACCTGGACACCGCCCGCGCCCTGCCCGTCCCGGGCGGCCGTCTGGACCTCGACGCGCGCGAGGTCCACACGGACACCGGTCCGGTCGCCCTGTCGCAGCGCGAGGCGGAGCTGCTCGGGACCCTGGCGGCCCGCCCGAGGCAGGTCTTCACCCGCGAGGACCTGCTCGTCACCTGCTTCCCCGAGGCGGAGAACCCGGTCATCGTCGACACCTACGTGCACTACCTGCGGCGCAAGCTGGGCCGGCCCGTCGTGGACACCCTCCGAGGGCGCGGCTACCGGCTCGGTGCGCCGTGACCACGGGGGAGCAGGGCCTCGCCAGGCGGGCCGCCGTCCGACTGGGGGCGCAGGCCACCGGGCTGGCCGCCGTCCTCGTGGTCGTGCTGACCGCGGTCGCGGTCGTCGTCCTGGTCGAGGCCCAGCGCGCCCAGGTCACCGCCCAGCTGAACGGTGCGATCGCCCGTGCGGACGACGTGGACGACCCGCCCACCGGGATCCACCTCCTGCTGAGGGGACCCGCCGGTGTGGTCACGGCCTCACCGGGGGTGCCCGACGGCGTCGCGGACTTCGCGGCCCTCGCCGAGGCCGCCGCCGGGGGTGACCCGCCCGCCGTCGAGCGGAACGTCGGCGAGGTCCAGTACGAGATCGCGACGCAGCGGCGGGCGGACGGGACGACCGTGCAGGCGATCCTCGATCTGACCGCCAACCACGCCGAACGCAACCGGCTGCTGGCGACCATGCTGGTCACCGGCCTCCTCGGGCTGCTCGGCGCCGGGGCCGCCGGGACCTGGCTCGGATACCGCGCCCTGGCCCCGCTGTCGGCGGCGCTCGCCCTGCAGCACCGCTTCGTCGCCGACGCGGGCCACGAGCTCCGCACCCCGTTGACCCTGCTCGGCACTCGCGCCCAGATCCTGCGCCGCAGGCTGCGCCGGTCCTCGGACCCCGACGAGGAGGCGCTCGGGGAGGCCGACGGCGTGGTCGCCGACGCCGCCCGGCTCACGGCGATCCTCGAGGACCTCCTGCTCGCGGCCGACCCCCGCTCCGAGCGGGCCACCGAGCCCGTCGATCTCGCCGCGGTCGCCCACGAGGTCGGCCGAGCCGCGGGCGGCGCCGTGCGGGTGGAGGCGGACGCGCGGGCCGTGGTGCGCGGCAGCCCCGTCGCGCTCACCCGGGCGCTGACCGCGCTGGTCGACAACGCGGTCCGCCACGCCCGCAGCGCGGTGACCGTGGCGGTGCACACCGACGGGGGTCGGGCCGTGGTCGACGTGACCGACGACGGCGACGGGGTCGACCCGGCCGCGGCCCCCCGGCTGTTCGAGCGGTTCAGCACCGGGGCCCGGCCCGGTGACTCCGGGCGCCGCCGCTACGGCATCGGGCTCGCTCTGGTCGCCGAGATCGCCGCGGCCCACCACGGGCGCGTCGAGCTCGTGCCCACCCCGACCGGCGCCACGTTCCGTCTCACCCTGCCGCTCGGCTGAGTCCGGGCGGCCCCGCCACACCTCCAAGGATCTTCTGAGGATCGGCCACGACGATCGGCGTCGTGCCCACTTTCCTCTTCGGCCTGCCGCTGCACCCGCTCGTGGTGCACGCGGTCGTGGTCCTGGTCCCCGTCGCCGCACTCGGTGCGCTGGCCGTCGCGCTCTGGCCCGCTGCGAGGCGGCGGTGGGGGTGGGCGGTGGTCGTCGTGGTCGCCCTCGCCGCGGTGTCGGTCCCGCTCGCCACCAGCACCGGAGAGGGGCTCGAGCACAACCTGCCCCGCACCGCCGCCATCGCCACCCACGCCGAGCTCGGTGATCAGCTCCTCGTCGTCGTGGCCCCGCTGCTGCTGGTCGTGGTCGCGCTCGTGCTCGTGGAGCGGTCCCGCCGGACGGAGGGGCCGGGCTCCGCCCCGGCCGTGCGCGGCACGGTGCGGCGTGTGGCGATCATCGGACTCGCGGTGGCCACCGTCCTGCTCGCCGGCGCGGCCGCGGTGCAGGTCGTCCGGATCGGCGACAGCGGTGCGCGGGCGGCGTGGGGGGACGTCCAGTACACCCCGCAGCCCCGATCGCGGTGAGGGCCGGTGCGCTCCGCGAGGCCCTGACGCACCACCCCACCGCGCGGATCGCCGATCGGTACTGAGTCTCAAACTGAGACTGAGTACGTGTTGAGTTACTGTGATTCTGGACACGGGCACCGATCCAGGCCGCGCACCCGGTACGGCGGCCCGGGCCCGTCCCCGTCCGACCCGGTCGCGCAGCAAGTCCGGCGGCGGGGCGGGTCGAGTACCGGCCGCCCGGCGTCGGACCAGCGTGGGTGAGGGGACGACGCCGCGGCGGCCGGTCCCACAGCGACCGTGAGGAGTGGACGTGAGTCGACAGAGTCTGGGCAGGGCTCATCAGAAGATCCAGGAACTCGCCTGGGAACCGCAGTACCACGAGCCGTACATGAAGTACGGAACCGACTACACCTTCCGGAAGGCGGCGAAGAAGGACCCGCTCAAGCAGGTCCTCCGGAGCTACTTCCCGATGCAGGAGGAGAAGGACCACCGCGTCTACGGAGCGTCGGACGGTGCCGTCCGCGGCAACATGTTCCGCCAGGTGCAGGAACGCTGGATGGAGTGGCAGAAGCTGTTCCTGTCGATCATCCCGTTGCCCGAGATCAGCGCGGCGCGCTCGATGCCGATGCTGTTCCACGTGGTCCCGAACCCGGAGCTGCACAACGGTCAGGCGATCCAGATGATCGACGAGGTCCGGCACTCGACGATCCAGCAGAACCTCAAGCGCCTGTACATGAACAACTACATCGACCCGGCGGGCTTCAACAACAGTCTCCGCGCCTTCCAGAGCGACTACGCGGGGACCATCGGCCGCCAGTTCGCGGAGGGGTTCATCACGGGAGACGCGATCACCGCCGCGAGCGTGTACCTCACCGTCGTGGCCGAGACCGCGTTCACCAACGTCCTGTTCGTGGCCATGCCCGCGGAGGCCGCGGCGAACGGCGACTACCTGTTGCCGACCGTGTTCCACTCGGTGCAGTCGGACGAGTCGCGGCACATCTCCAACGGCTACGCCACGCTGCTGATGGCGCTGTCGGACGAGGACAACCGTCAGCTCCTGGAGCGCGACATCCGGTATGCGTGGTGGAACAACCACTGCGTCGTCGACGGCGCCATCGGCGTGTTCATCGAGTACGGCACCAAGGACCGGCGCAAGGACCGCGAGTCCTACGCCGAGATGTGGCGCCGCTGGATCTACGACGACTACTACCGCTCGTACCTCGTCCCGCTGGAGAAGTACGGCCTGGTCATCCCGCACGATCTGGTGGAGGAGGCCTGGAGCCGGATCTGGGACAAGGGCTACGTGCACGAGTTCGCCCAGTTCGCGGCGGCGGGTTGGGTCGCGAACTACTGGCGGATCGACGGGATGACCGACGAGGACTTCGAGTGGTTCGAGTACAAGTACCCGGGCTGGTACGACAAGTACGGCGCCTGGTGGGAGAACTACAACCGGCTCGCGGTCCCGAACGGGCACAACGCGATCGTGGCCGAGAACGTCGACTACGTGTACCCGATCCGCTGCTGGACCTGCATGGTCCCCTGCCTCATCCGTGAGGACATCCAGACCGCCGATGTCGACGGGCAGCACCGGGCCTACTGCAGCGAGACGTGCAAGTGGACGGACGTCGAGGCGTTCCGTCCGATCTATCAGGGCCGGGAGACGCCGAACATGGGCCGGCTGGTCGGCACCCGCGAGTGGGAGACGCTCTACCACGGCTGGAACTGGGCCGACGTCGTCTCGGACCTCGCGTACGTGCGGGACGACGGGAAGACCATGGTGTCGCAGCCACACCTCGACCTCGACCCGAAGAAGATGTGGACCCTCGACCACATGCGGCGGATGCCGCACTTCCAGAGCCCATTGACGTTGTTCAACGAGATGGACGACGCCGGACGGGCCGCCTACGTCGCCGACTACCGGCGTCAGGGCCCGGCGGGGAGGCCCGCCCCCGCCTCCTGATCGGTCACGACGTGCGCTGGCGGCCGGGTCCTCTCCGGGGTCCGGCCGTCAGTCGTGCGACGCGGAGGACCTCCCCGCGAACCGGAGGGTGACGTCCGGGCGCTCCGCCAGGTCGGCGGGGAAGTCGTCGCCGAGCCGGAACTCGACCCGCGCGGCATCGAGGGGCTCGCCGCAGCCCGAACACACCGAGTCCGCCCTGACGTCGAGGCCGCAGGCGGAGTGGCGCAGGACGACCGGCGGCCCCGCGCCGTCGTCGAGCCATCGGTCTCCCCAGGCGATCATCGCCGAGAGCACGCCGAAGAGCTCGCGGCCCTTCGGGGAGAGGAGGTACTCCTTGCGCGGCGGGTTGTCCTGGTAGAGCCGGGTCGTCAGCACGCCCGCGTCCACCAGCTTCCGCAACGTCCGGGACAGGGCGTTGCGGCTGATCCGCTGGTTGCGGTGGAAGTCCTCGTACCGTCGCACGCCCAGCACCGCGTCCCGGAGGACGAGCGGGGTCCAGGGATCGCCGATCAGCTCGGTGACTCGCGCGATCGAGCACGGGAAGCCGGACTCCGTCGGCGACATGCCTTCATCGTAGTTCGTTCGGCCACCGCCGCCGGCCGGCTCGGCGCGGGTGGTCGGGGTGGTCACGTGGGGGTCTCCTCGGCGGTGGCGTAGCGGGCGCGCAGCTCCGGCTTGCGGATCTTGCCGGTGGCGGCGGTAGGACACCGGCGTCGTCTCGCCGCCCCCGCCGTCCACCCAGCTGAAGCGCAGCAGGGTGGGCGGCCGGCAGCCTGCGCCGGCATCTCGCGTGCGGCGGCGATCCCGCCGGGCTGGGCCCTGCGGTCACCGCCGACGTCGAGCGGGCCGCCCGTGTCCTGGAGCGGGGACTCGGTGGCTCCGGCCACCCAGCGGCTCTCCTCCCTTCGCGGCCCGGCCGTGTGCGACGCTGAGCGGCGTGTACGAGGTCGGGGCCTTCGAGAGCTCGGAGTGCGTCTCGCTGGGCTGGCAGGCGAGGGTCGCGTCGCTGCACGGAGCGATGTCGATCCGCAGCGCCGCGGACGGCCCCTACATCGGCCGGCTCGTGTGGCAGGCGAGCCGCTCCTACTCGGTCGTCCGCTGGCGCGGCGCGCCCGAGCAGCTCCGCCGTGGTGACGCCGACCTCCGGGACGACCCGCGGGCCACCTTCGAGGTGCTCGCCCCGGTCCGTGGCACGGTGACCATCGAGTCGGGCGCTCGTGAGCTGACCGTGGCGCCTGGAGAGATCCTCGTCCTGCCGATGGACCGGCCGATGGTCTGCACGCACGACACCGCCTGCGAGGCCATCTGCCTGATCGCGCCGGCACCGCGCGTCCGCAGCCGTCAGGAGACGGGGCACGACGTCCTGCGCGTCGACCGCCGCGGTGGCCTCGGCAGCGTCGTGTGGAGCGCGCTGGAGGCGTTGGTCGCCGAGCGTGCCGCGCTGGACGTGGACGGGTTCGACGCGGCGTGCGACCGGCTGCTGGACCTCGTCCTCCTCGCCGCCGGGCGGGCCGACGGCGGCTCCTCCGCCGCCCCGAACGCCGAGCTCGTCGCCGCCGTCCGCCGGGAGGTCCGCCGCCGCATCTCCGACGTCACGCTCGACGGCGCCTCCGTCGCCGCCGCGCTGTCCTGGTCGCTGCGCCACGTGCAGGCGGTGCTGGCCCGCTCCGGCACGACGATGAGCGAGATCATCCGCGAGGAGCGCCTCGACCGCGCCTGGTCGATGGTCACCGACCCGCGCCGGCGCACGTCGTTGTCCCGCATCGCCGCCGAGTGCGGCTTCTCCACGCACTCGATGTTCTCGACCGCCTTCCGCGCGCGGTTCGGGACGACGCCTCGGGACGCGCGTGCCGCCACCGTCGTGCGCTGAGCCGCAAGGACCGTGCGCGGTGCCGCAAACCGCCGCGGCCCGTCCCGCCTAGCGTCGAGCCATGAAGATCGCGATCACCGTCGATGAGCTGATCCTCTGGGACGGGACGCCGATGCCCCCGGGGTACACGGCCTCCACCGTCATGGACGGGATGCTTCGGGCACTCCGGGAGCACCGGGTCGAGGGCGTGTACGGGTTCGCGCACACCAGCCCCGTCGCCGACCGCCCGGACGACCGGGAGGTCCTCGAGCGGTGGTGCGCGGCGGGCCATCACCTCGGCAACCACACGCACCACCACGCCTGCCTGAACTGGGTCGGTGCCCAGCGCTACTGCGACGACGTCCGCCTGGCCGAGGACGTCCTCGGCGACCTGCTCGAGGCGGCGCCGACGCGGTACTTCCGCCACGCGATGGACATGACCGGCCCCAGCGAGGCCCGCCGTGGCGAGGTGGAGGGCTTCCTGCGCGCGCAGCGGTACACGACCGCGCCGATCACCGCCTGGTTCGGAGACTTCGCCTGGACGGCGCCCTACGCCCGGGCGCTCCACGCCGCCGACCGGGATGCGGCGGCCATGCTGCGCACGTCGTTCGTGGAGGCTGCGGTGGCGCGGCTGCACGACCACGCGGAGGCCGGTCGCCGATTGTTCGGCGCGGACCTGCCCCTCATCTGGCTGGTGCACGGCACCGCGCTCGCGCAGGACGTGCTCGGCGAGATCCTCCAGCGGTTCACCGACGAGGGGGTGGAGCTCATCCCGCTCGACGAGGCGATGCGCCACCCGGTGCACCGCGTCCACTCACCGGTCACGCCGCTGTTCCGCAACCACCTCGAACGGATCGCGCTGGCCGCCGGTGACGAGGTCCCCGCGCCGCCGCCCGAGGCCGTCGCGCAGGTGATCACGTCGGGGCTCGCGGAGGGCGAGGACCCCATGGCCGTGTACGACGCGATCCTGCGCCGCATCGTCGACCGGGTCGACGGCACCTGGAACTGGAGCTGGGCGTGAACTCTCGCGAGGTGCAGCTGGTGCGGCGCCCCACCGGCGCCGTCGACGAGACCCTGTTCGGCGTCGTCGAGGTCGACGTTCCCGCGCCGCGGGAGGGCGAGCTCCTGGTGCGGTCCGTCGCGCTCAGCGCGGACCCGTCGATGATCCCGCGGCTGAGCGTGGACACCTACGCCCCCGCGTTCGGGCTGGGCCGGGCCGTCGAGTCGCGCGCCGTCGGGCAGGTCGTGGAGAGCCGCGCGGACGGGACGGCCGCGGGCGACTGGGTCGTCCACGGCGGCGGCTGGCGGGAGCTCGCGGTCGTCGACGCGGCCACCGTCCGGCGGATCCACCCCTCCGCGGACATCGGGCCCGAGGCGTGGCTGCACGCCCTCGGCGCATCCGGGCTGACCGCGGCGGTCGGGATCGACGTCGTCGCCCGGGTGCGGCCCGGGGATGTCGTCTGGGTCTCGGCGGCGGCAGGCTCGGTGGGGCTCGTCGCCGCCCAGCTCGCGCAGGCCCGCGGGGCCCGCGTGATCGGGTCGGCGGGTGGCGCGGAGAAGACCGCGTACCTGAGCCGGCAGGTCGGGCTCGACGCCGTCCTGGACCATCGCGCAGGCCCCATCGCGGACCAGCTCGCCGCCGCAGCGCCCGAGGGGATCGACGTCTACTTCGACAACGTGGGCGGCGACCATCTCGAGGCCGCACTCGACCGGCTCACGATCGGCGGCCGCATCGCCGCCTGCGGGATGATCTCCGGCTACGGCAGGCGGCAGACCGGACCGGCGAACATCGCCAACGTGATCGTCCGGCGGCTCCGGCTGGAGGGTTTCCTCGTCACCGACCACCTGGACCGCGCGGCTGCCGTCGAGGCCGAGTTGCGCGAGCTGATGGCCGGCGGCCGCCTCCGGGTCCCGGTCACCACGTTCGACGGCATCGAGCAGGCGCCGGCCGCCCTGCTGTCCCTGCTCCGCGGCGGCAACCTCGGCAAGACGATCGTGCGCCCGCGGCACCGTTCCACCGGGTGAGCGCACCACACTGAGAGCGGCCGCGGGGGAGGAACCGGATCTCGACGTCGTCGGATCCGGGTCACGGTCCCGGGGGCGCGGGCGGGGCGGATCGCTCCCGTCGGTCGCCGAAGGGACGCTCATGAAGATCGGTCTGCAGGTCTCGGACTTCACCGTCGCCGGGGGGCCGCCCGCGCTCGCGGCCGACCTGCGGCGGACGGCGGTGGCCGCGGAGGACGCCGGGTTCGCGCGGCGACCTGTTCGGGGAGCGGATCATCCCGATCGCCGCCGGGTTCTGAGCGCACCCGGGTCACAGACCCCGGGCCGCCGACGCGGCGAGCATGACGACACAGCGGGAAGGAGCATCGACGTGGATGCGGCGGAGAGGACGGTCGTGACGTCGGACGGCGTGCGGCTGGCGGTGACCGACACCGGGAGAGGCGTTCCGGTGGTGTTCCTGCACGAGTACGCGGGAGACCGGCGAGGCTGGGCGGGCCAGGTCGCGGACCTGGCCGTCGACCACCGCTGCGTGACGGCGGCGGCGCGCGGCTACCTGCCCTCGGACGTGCCGACCGACCCCACCGCGTACTCCTGGGAGCACGCGGTCTCCGATGTGGTGGCGGTGCTGGACGCGCTCGGCCTGGAGAGCGCCCACCTCGTGGGCCTGTCGATGGGCGGCTACACCGCCCTGCAGCTCGGGCTGCGCCACCCGGACCGGGTGCGCTCGGTCCTGGCGGCGAGCGTGGGGTCGGGCTCCGACCCCGCGACGCGCCCGGCGTCCCTGGCCGAGACCGAGGTCGTGGCCGCCGAGCTGCGGGCCCGCGGAGCGGCTTTCGTCGGCAGGCGCATGGGCGAGGGGCCCAGCCGGGTCCAGCTGAGGGCGGCCGACCCGACGGCCTGGGCGGAGATGGTCGCGCAGTTCGCCGAGCACGACGTGGAGGGTCTGGAGGATCCGCGCCGCTTCAACGACCTCCTGCGCTGGTTCCTCGGCCGGGTCCAGCGGGATTCCTGGCCCGAACGCGACCCGCGGTCCCGCGCCACCTTGCAGTTCGACCTCGAACGGGCCGAGTCTGATGCCCGGTAGCGGAGTCCTCGCGGGGAGGAGCCCCAGGGACGAGGCCCAGAGCAGCGAGGTGGAGCGCGCGATGAACCCGCGGGCGTTGGAGGCGTGGTCGAAGAGCTTCCTGGCGGGACAGGACGCGGAGATCAGGGCGGCGCTGCTGGGCGACAGCAGGGTCGTGACCTACCCCGCGGGCGCGGTCGTGTGCCGGGCGAACGACGACTACCGCGTGGCGCTGATCCACAGTGGCCGGATCCGGGCCGCCATCACGTCGTGGGACGGGCGCGAGGTCACCACCCGGTACATGACCGTCGGGCAGGTCACCGCCGTGCCGGCCATGCTCACGCACGGGGCCCCCGCCTCCCTGCACGCCGTCACGGCCAGCGAGGTCTCGGTGCTCAACCCCGACACGTTCCGGCGGTAGATGCGACAGCATCCCGAGCTGAGCTACCAGGTGGCGGTCTACCTCGCGGAGTCCACGTACGAGACCGTCGCCTACTACGAGGACAACCTGTTCGGGTCCGTGCAGCAGCGGGTGAGCCGCCACCTCCTCGAGATGGCGACGCCCACGGTGGAGGGCCTGCTCGTGCAGACGGAGCAGGCCGAGCTGGCCAACGCGATCGGCTCGGTGCGCGAGGTCGTGGCGCGGGCGCTGAAGAAGCTGAGCGACACCGGGGCGATCCGCCGCTCGCGGCGGCAGATCTGGATCGAGGACCCGGGCCTGCTCCGCTCGCTGGCGTCGAGTCCGCTCGGCGGCTGGACGCGGGACCGCCATGAGGATTGATCCCGAGCTGCGGGTGGCCGCAGCCCGTCCGCGGCTCGACCGCGCCGACCCGGCCACGGCACGTCGGCTCACAGCGGGTCCCGCGCCCGAGGCGGTCGCGGATGTCACGGTCTGGGAGCACGAGGTCCCGAGCACCGACGGGCACGCCGTCCGGCTGCGGCGCTACCGACCGGACGACCGGACGTTCGCGGGCACGGTCTACCACGTGCACGGCGGCGGTTTCGTCCTCGGCGACCTGGACTCGGGCCACCTCCGGAACGCGGAGATCGCCCGGTCGGCGCGGACGTGGTCGCCGTCGAATACCGGCTGGCGCCGGAGCACCCCTTCCCGGCACCCCTCGAGGACATCCCCGTCGCGCTGACCGCCTTCGGGCCCGCCACGCTGGCCCTGGCGGGCCGGGCCGCCGACATGGTCATCCTGCACACCTACTTCGCGGACGAGACGGTCGCCCGCTGCGTCGAGCGGGTCCGGACCGCGGCCGAGCGGGCGGGCCGCGACCCGGCCGCGGTGCAGGTGTGGTCCTGCTACGCGACCGTGCCCGACACGCTGGGGGAGGAGGCGCGGCTCCGCAAGACCGTGGCCCGCCTCGCCACCTACCTGCAGGTCTACGGGGACCTCCTGGTGGCCACCAACGAGTGGGACCCCGCCGCCCTGCGACGGTTCCGCGCGGACCCGGTCGTCGCGGGCCTGGGCGGCTGGGCCGACGTGGTCGCCACCCGTGCGGAGATCGAGCACATCGCCTCGGTGCTGCCCGAGGAGTGGCTCGCCCCGGCGGCGACGGGCTCGGTTGAACACTGCGCCGCGCAGGTCCGCGCCCAGTTCGATCTCGGCGTCGACGGGGTGATCATGCACTGCGCGACGCCGGCGGAGCTGGAGCCCGTGGTCAAGGCGTACCTGGCCTAGGCAAGCCCCGTGGCGACGCTCCCCGTGGTCCTCGAGGGTGCGCGCCGACGGGTGTGCTCGTCAGCCCGGCCCGAAGGCCCGCAGGAAGGTGTCGACCGCGGTCCGCGAGATCTCGGCGAGCTCCGCCTCGGACAGCGGGCGGGTCCCGAAGCGGGTCCGGCCGTCGAGGCCGCCGGTGAGCAGGCTCCCGAGGTGCTCGGCGACGGCGGGATCGCTGATGCGCAGGTGACCGCCGACCGAGAGCGCGAGCAGCCGCGCTCGTCGTCGGCGGGACGGCACGCCCGAGCGGCTGAGCCGCCCCGGCGCGTCAGAGGCGGAAGAGCCGGCTCGCGTTGCCGGAGCTGAACGCCTCGCGCTCACCGTCGCCGAAGTGCTGGAGGAAGGCGGTGATCTCCTCGCGGCTCGGCTGCTGGAAGGGGTAGTCGGTGGAGAAGAGCAGGCGGTCCGGGGTCGTGACGGTGCGGACGTGGTCGAGCAGGGCGGGGTTCAGCATCCCGGAGGCCGTGATCCAGAAGTGCTCGCGCACGTACTCGGAGACCGAGCGGCGCAGCCCGGCGATCCGCGCCAGCGAGTCCGCCCGGTCCAGCCAGAACAGCAGCAGCTCGCCCCAGTGGCCGAGCACCACCCGCAGGTCGGGATGGCGGTCGAAGGTGCCCCGCAGGATCAGTCGCAGCGCCGCCGTCGCCGCCTCGACGTGCCAGCCCCAGCCGAAGGTCGCGAGCCCGAGCTCGACGAGCGGCTCGAAGCCCCGGTAGGCGGCCGCGCGCAGGGCGTCCGGCGGGATCTGGGGGTGTAGGAACACCGGCTGGTGCAGGGCGGCGGCGGTCGCGAGCACGCCCTCCAGCGCCGGATCGTCCAGGGGGAGTGCGCCGGAGCGGCCGTAGACCATGGCGCCGACGGCTCCGAGGTCCGCGGCCCGGCGCAGCTCGTCCGCGGCGTGCTCCGGGGATGCGAGGGGGAGGGTGGACAGGAACCGGAACCGGGTCGGGTGCCTGCGGACGGCCTCGGCCGCCGTGTCGTTCGCCGCCCGGCTCAGCCGCACCGCCGCCGCGGGGGCCAGCGCCTGGGTCCCCGGCGGGGTCAGGGACAGGATCGCGACGTCCACGCCCTGCGCGTCCATCACGGCGAGCCTGCCCTCGGCGAGGTCGGTGAGCCGCTCCGCGGTGTCGCCGTGGTCGTTGAGCACCAGGCTCTCGTCCGGGTGCGGGGTCGCACCGAGGGCGGCCGCGAGGTCGGGGAGCATCCAGTGCTCCTCGATGGCGACGAGGGTCATGACGCCGCCCCCTCGGGCGCGCGACCGTGCCGTCCGGGGTGGCGGGCGGCTTCCTGCTGCCGGTCGACGACGGCCTCGCCGTGGCGCACGGCCCAGTCGGTCAGCATCCTGATCGGCTCCTCGAGCGTGCGGCCCAGCTCGGTCAGGCCGTACTCCACCCGGGGCGGGGCCTCGGCGTGGACGTGCCGCTCGACCAGGCCGTTGTCCTGCAGACGCCGCAGGGTCTGCGTCAGCACCTTGCGGGAGACACCCCCCACGCGATCGACGAGCTCACCGTGTCGGACCGGGCCGTGGCGCAGCGCGAACAGCACGATCACGGCCCACTTGCCGGTGATCACCTCCAGGGTGAGGCGGGTCGGGCAGTCGGCGAGGAAAACGGTGCCGAGACGGGTGCTCACGGGCCCGATCATGGCACGCCGAGAGGTACCCGGGGGTAACCGTCGGCTTCCTAGTGTCCGGGTCATGACACCACGCACCGCACCCACCTCCCGCACGTTCGTCCTGGTCCACGGCGCCTGGCACGACGGGCGGGTCTGGCGACGGGTCGTCCCGCTGCTCGAGGCCCGCGGACACCGCGTCCTGACCCCCTCGCTGACCGGCCACGGCGACAGGGCCCACCTGCTGGGCCCCGACGTGGGCCTGTCCACCCACGTCGAGGACGTGCTCACCACCATCGCCGACCACGACCTGACCGACGTGGTGCTCGTCGGCCACAGCTACGCGGGCATGGTCGTGTCGGCGGTCGCCCACCGCATCCCCGACCGCATCTCCCACCTGGTCTTCGTCGACGCCATGGTCCCCACCCACGGCGAGAGCGCCCTCGACGTCATGCCGGTCACCCGGCTGATGATCGACGCCGCCGCGGACCCCGCGCACCCGTGGCGCATCCCGCCCCTGCCGGAGATGCCCGCGCCCCGCGGCCTGTTCGGCGTCACCGCTCCCGAGGACCTCGCCTGGCTGCGACCCACCCTCGGCGACGAGTCGGTCCGCTGCTTCCTCGAGCCGGTCGTCATGGACGACCCCGCTGCCGACGCGATCCCGCGCACCCACATCCTCTGCGTCGGCGCCGGGCCCGCCGCCGACCACCCCGCCGCCGAGCCCGTGGTCCGGCGGCCCGTCCCCGCCCGCGGACCCGACGGGACACCCTCCCGGATCCGGGAGCTCCCCACCGGCCACGACTGCATGATCACCGAACCGGCCGCGCTCACCGAGCTGCTCCTCGAAGCCGGCTCACCCTGACCCGGCGCGGAAGCCACCTCTCACCCGGTGCCGTCCCTGAGCGTGGCGCAGGACTCCTTGAGCTTGGTGTTGAACACGCCGGCGTCGTCGATCACGGTTCCGTCGAGGAGGCGGTGATCAGGACGTGCCGGCGGAAGCTGGACTGAACTCGGCGCCGTTGTCGGTCTGGATCTTCTTGATCTGGAAGGGCAGTCGGGTCAGGACGTAGTCCAGGAACTGGATGGCGGTTTTCTGGTCGGAGCGTGGGTAGATCCTCAGCACGCGTAGGCGGGTGCAGTCGTCGATGGCGGTGTACTACTCCACACACGCTCGCTCATGTGGAACTCCTCGATCTAGGAGCCCAAACCGTCAACGACGTCTGTCAGTTCTGGATGCACCTACGGTGGGTCTGATCTGCATGAGGCGAACAGGTGTTCGATTTATGGGTGATGAGCTGCTATGATGACTGCATGACCACGACTCTCGCAGACCCTCCGACGGTGGCGGGTGTCGTGCCGTCGCGGGAGGAGCGGGCCGCAGGGTTCGCCCGGATCGAGCGGCTGGTCGCGCTGCGGAACCGGATCGACGCCGAGATCGCCGAGGAGGTCCGGGCCGCGGCGCAGCGGGAGGTGCAGGCCCGTCTGCAGGAGGCGCTGGTCGATCCCGAGCGGGTCGAGGCGAGCATCATCGGGCAGCTCGGGCTCGCCCTGCGGGTCTCCCCGACCCGGGCCCGCACCCAGCTGCGCCTCGCCCGTGACCTGCACGCCGGGCTGGACACGATCCGGCAAGCGTTCGCGGCCGGGGAGCTCGACGAGCGGCGGGTCGCCGCGATCGTGGCCGCGGCCAGACACCTCGACCCCACCCCACGCGCCGAGCTCGACCGCCGACTCTCGCTCCATGACCTGCCCCTGCTCGGGGTGCGGCGAATCGCCGACCTCGCCCGGACGGTCGCGGCGGCGGTGGCGCCGGAAGCCTTCGCCGAACGCGCCCGTGCCGCCCGCCGGGACCGGCAGGTCACGATCTCTCCCGCCGAAGACGGGATGGCGGTGCTGCGGGCGCTGCTGCCGATGGAACAGGGCATCGCCTGCTACGCCGCGCTTCGCAAAGCGGTCACCGAACACTGGGTCGGGCCCGAGCCGGTCACCCGCACCCGCGGACAGATCATGGCCGACACCCTCATCGAACGCCTCACCGGAGAGTCTGCGGCCGCCCCGGCGCGGGTGGAGATCCAAGTCCTCGTACCGGTCGAGTCCCTGCTGGACCCCGACTCCCCGCTGCCCGCGGAGATCCCCGGGTTCGGCCCCACCGACCTCCTCGACCAGGCCACCTGTGTGGGGTGGCGGCGGCTGGCCACCCGGGACGGCATCGTGATCGGCGGCGACTCCCGCCGCCGCGCCTTCGGCGGGGTGCTGGCCGACTGGATCCGCGCCCGGGACCGTGGCCGGTGCACCGAACTCGGTTGCGACGCCCCGATCGAACACCTCGACCATCGCAGACGCTGGTCGGAGGGTGGCCCGACGAGCCTGGGGAACGGCCGGGGTACCTGCGCGTTCCACAACCAGCTGCGGGAACAACCCGGCTGGCACCTCACCGACCGCACCACCACGACCCCCACCGGCCGCCGCTACACCCTGCGGTCCTAGCCCGGCGAACGCTCGCTCACATCCACTGAGCCGACGCGCCGTTCGCTCCACCTGCGATGTCGTCTACCACCGCGCGGCGCGACGGCGGCTACTCCACCCGGACGTGGCCCGGGGCATCGACCGTCGAGCGGTGCCAGCGGAGGGGGTCGTCCTCCAGGGCGGCGCGGTCCCAGCGGCCGAGGTCCGCGGCGGCCTCGTAGGTGGTGCGGAGGAACTCGGCGACGGCGCGGTCGGGGTCGGCGGCGGCGCGGGCGGCCTCGTAGGGGAACAGGAACTGCTGGAACTCGGGGCTGAAGAACGCGCCGTCCGGACCGACGGGCCGGTCGGCGAACCCGTCGGGTGCGGGGTAGGCGTAGGAGTAGAACGCGCCCTCGTCCCCGCCGCCGGGCCAGAACCCGCAGCTGGACAGCTCGCGCGAGTACCCCTCGACCATGACCCAGTCCCCGCAGTTCGGCACCCCGCCGGGGTGGGGCGGGGCCGGGCGTCCGGAGAAGCGGGTGCAGGCCAGGTCGAACGACCCCCAGAAGAAGTGCACCGGGCTGACCTTCCCGACGAAGTGCGACCGGAACTCGCCGAGCACCCGGTCGGCCTGCAGCAGCTGGCGCCAGAACAGGGTGGCGGCCTCGGCGTCGTAGGAGGCGTGCTGGTGGTCCTCGGCGAACGGTACGGCCGGGTCGACCTCGGTGGGGACCGGCCGGATCGGCGCCTCGACGCCCAGCCGCCCGAGCACGTCGAGCAGCCGGGCGTAGAACTGCGCCACCGACATCGGCTCCAGCGGCAGGCTCTCCGTGCCCGCGTCGCTGCTGCGGACCTCGAGCCGGTGCTCGACGAAGTCGAACTCGATCGCGAAGGCGCCCGTGCCGTACGGGATCGACGAGGTCGTGAGCCCGCGGGGGCTGACGTAGAGGGGTACCTGCCACCAGTGGTTGAGCAGCGGCGCGTGGGCCATGCGGATCTTGCCCACGATCTGGGTCCACATGTGCAGGGTCTCCCGCGTGGGGGTCCAGTCCGCGACCCGCAGGGTCGGCCAGCCCGCCGTGGGGCCGGTCATCGGAGCTCGGGTGTGGCGTGGGCGGAGCCGGTCATGGGGTCCCTTCGGGTGTGTCGGTCGGTCGCGGCGACGGAACAGGGGAATGGTAGGACGAGGAGGTCGACGCGCCCGTCGTTCGACGGGTGGGACGGCGAGGGAGTGGCGATGCGGCCGGCGGTGGACAAGGTGATGCCCGAGGCGTGGCAGGCGGCGCAGGCCTTCTCCGCCGCGATCCGGGACGCGGCGGCGGCGCGCGGGCTCTCGGCGCGGGAGGCGGAGCTGATCAAGGTTCGCGCCTCCCAGCTCAACGCCTGTGCGTTCTGCCTGGACCTGCACTCCCGCCAGGCCCGCCAGGCGGGCGTCGGGCGACAACAGCTGGACCTGCTGCCCGCCTGGCGCGAGACCGGGCTGTTCGACGACCGGGAGCGGGCGGTGCTCGCCGTCGCCGAGGCGGCGACCGCGCTGCCCGTGACCGACGAGGCGGCGGCGGACCTGCTCGGCGCGCGAGCGGTGCTCGGTGAGGAGGCCTTCGTCGCCGCCGAGTGGGTCGCGGTCACGATCAACGCCTTCAACCGGATCTCCATCCTCAGCGAGCACCCCGTCCGTCCGCGCGACGGCGACGGGAGGCTCGTCCGGTGACGACCCCGGCGGGCGGCCTCGGCCCCATCCGGTCACCGCGGCGGGCTCGGCCGGGTCGGCCCAGGCATCGGGGCATCGAGGCCGAACCGCCCACATGATCCACGTCTGGGGAGCGGGGAGGTCGATCTCCGACCGCCCGGCTCCCGACGAGTGGATCACCGGGCCCGGAGGGGAGCCGCTCAGCCGCGCGTCTGGTACTCGCGGGCGATGTCCACGAGCAGCTGGTGCATGGCGAGCTCGGCCGGGGCGCGGAGCCGGTCCTGGCGGTGGGCCAGCAGGATCCGGCGGGACGGGGCGTCCCGCCCCAGGCTGAGCACGCGGACGTCCGGGTGGGGGGTCGTGACCGCGGTCCGCGGGGCGAGGGCGATCCCGAGGCCGACGCTGACCATCGCCTGGGCCTCCTGATAGTCGTTGGCCTGGAACGAGATGCGCGGGGTGAAGCCCGCCGCGCGGCAGCTGCGCTCAAGGACCTCGGCGACGGGGTGGTCGTGGGCGCGCACGATCCAGTCCTCGTCCGCGAGCTCGGCCATGCTCGTCTGGCGGCGCCGGGCGAGGCGGTGGTCCTGGGCCAGGACGACGACGGTCGGGTCGTCCAGCAGCGGGGTCAGCGAGAACTCCTGCGCGTCCATGCGGTGCCAGTCGTAGTCCCAGAGCAGGGAGAGCCCGACGGTCCCGTTCTCCAGCATCGTCAGGAGCTCGTCGAGGCGGGCGCTGCGCACGTCCAGCCGGATGTCGGGGTACTGGCGGCGGAACCGGCTGACCACGAGCGGCATGAGCGCGCTCGCGACCGTCGGGAAGGTGCCGACGGCCAGGGTGCCGCGGCGGAGCCCGGCGAGCTCGGCGAGGTCGGCCTCGGCCGCTTCGAGCCTGCGCACCAGGTGGCGGGCGTGCCCGGCGAGCAGCGCCCCCGCCTCGGTCGGGCGCACCCCGCGCGCCTGCCGGTGCAGGAGGGGCTGCCCCGCCTCCGCCTCGAGCCTGCGGAGCTGCTGGGAGACCGCGGAGGGCGAGTAGCCGAGCTGCTCGGCCGCCGCCGTCATCGAACCGGAGTCGAGCACCGCGGCCAACAACGCGAGACGGCGCACGTCCAGCACGAGAATCTCCTCCTACGCAT
The DNA here is from genome assembly GCF_900102195.1 of Pseudonocardia oroxyli. Taxonomy (GTDB): domain Bacteria; phylum Actinomycetota; class Actinomycetes; order Mycobacteriales; family Pseudonocardiaceae; genus Pseudonocardia; species Pseudonocardia oroxyli. The sequence goes on along the minus strand of NZ_FNBE01000001.1, from coordinate 243,423 downwards.
CTGCAGCAGTCGCGAAACCGGTTCAGTTCTGCTTCAGACTCGACCCTACCGCTGAGCAGACCCTTTCGGATCTCTGCGGCGGGTTACCGGTTCTCAGCGCCTGCTCGGCATGAAGTATTGCTTCAACCCCCTGCGCAGAGTCGTGATTGTGCTGCACGTCCTTCGGCCTCACCGTGACCGTGTTCGCATTCGGCAACGGCGGCCGCCACCGCCTCGACAGGAGTGGCAGTGCGAGACATCCACGCGACCTTGATGCGCGGAGGGACCAGCAAGTGCTGGGTCTTCGAGCACGACGCGCTCGCGGTCCCCGGACGCGGGGTCGACGAGGTGCTGTTGCGCCTCTACGGCAGCCCCGACCCCCGTCAGCTCGACGGCGTCGGCGGCGCCACCTCCACCACCAGCAAGGCGGTGCTCCTCTCGCCGAGCGCCCGCCCGGACGCGGACGTCGACTACACCTTCGCGCAGGTCGGCATCAGCGACGGCCGGGTCGACTGGACCAGCAACTGCGGCAACTGCTCGGCGGTGGTCGGGCCCTACGCGCTGCGCCGGGGCTGGGTCGTCCCCACCGGCGACGTCACCGAGGTCCGGGTGCACAACACCAACACCGACCAGCTCATCGTCCTCGAGGTCGCGACCCCCGGCGGCGAGGTGCAGGAGGAGGGCGACGTCGTCATCCCCGGGGTGGCGACCCCGGGCCTCGGCGTCCGCATGTGGTTCGTGGACCCGGGCGGCCGCACGACCGGCGCCCTGTGGCCGTCCGGCCGCAGGACCGACGAGATCGACGGGGTGCCGGTCACCCTCGTCGACGCCGGCGCACCGGTCGTCGTCGTGCCCGCGGGCGCCGTGGGCCTGACCGGGCGGGAGTCGATCTCCGAGATCGACTCCGACCCCGCGCTCCTGGCCCGGCTCGACGGCATCCGGCGGCGGGGGGCGGTGCTGATGGGCCTCGCCACGGAGCCGGCGCAGGCCGCCCGCGCCACCCCCAAGCTCGCGCTCGCGGCGGCGGGTGTGCCGGGCCGCTCCGACCTGACCATCCGCATGCTGTCCATGGGCCGCGCCCACCCCGCGCTCGCCGTGACCGGCAGCATCGCGCTCACCCTGGCCGCCCGTGAGCCGGGTACCGTACTCGCGGACCTGGTCAGCGGGGATCGGGACACGGTGAACCTGGACATGGACACGCCTGCCGGAGTGGTCAGCACGGCGATCGCCGACCGCGAGGGCCGCACCGCCGTCGGGGTGTGGCGCACCGCCCGCCGGCTCGCCGACGCTCTGCTCGCCCTCCCGGAGGGCGCGCCGACGACACACGCCGAACGACCGACCGCCGGCGCCGCGCACGCCGCCTAGCTCGCCACCAGGCACCCGACCCGTCCGACGGGGGAGGCGCCGCCCGGACCCGCCTGACCTCGACACCCGAAGGACAACGATGTCACCGCAACTGCTCTCCATCCTCATACTCGGCGGCATCTTCGTCGTCGCCACGCTCCTGCCGATCAACATCGGGATCCTGGCCTTCGTCGGCTCGTTCATCGTGGGGACGTTCGTCCTCGGGCTGGACGAGAAGGAGATCTTCGAGGGCTTCCCCGTCTCGCTGTTCGTGACCGTCGTCGGCGTCACCTATCTGTTCTCGGTGGCGAAGCTCAACGGCACCATCGACCTCCTGGTGGACGCAGGCGTCCGCCTGGTGCGGGGCCGCGCCATCCTGGTGCCCTGGGTGCTGTTCGCCCTCGCCGCGGTGCTCACCGCGCTCGGCACGTTCACCCCCGCCGCGGTGGCGCTGCTCGTCCCGATCGGCATGAACTTCGCCTTCAAGTACCGGATCAGCCCGCTGATGATCGGCATGATGGTCATCTGCGGCGCGCACGCGGGCGCCTTCTCCCCGATGGCGGTCTCCGGTGCGCTGGTCTTCGGCATCGTCGCCGAGTCCGGGCTGTCGGTGTCCGCGGCGGTGCTGTTCTTCGCCAGCATGGCCTTCAACATGGCGCTCGCGGCCGTGACCTACGTGCTGCTCCGCCGCCGCGGCGAGGAGAGCTTCGCCGAGCAGCCCCCGGCGTCCGACCCGACCGACCCGACCGACTCGACCGACCTGCCCGACCTGCCCACGGGTGGCGGCGGCACCGCGACGATGGTCCGGCCCCCGCGCGTCGCGGTGAACGCCAAGCAGACCGCGACGCTGGTGGCCCTGGTCGGCCTGGTCGTCGGCGCGCTGGCCCTGCACCTGCAGATCGGGTTCCTCGCCCTCGCCGCGGGCGCGCTGCTCGGGCTGATGGACAAGGAGAACCTGGGCAAGGCCATCGACGGGATCAGCTGGCCGACGATCCTGCTGGTCGCGGGCATGGTCACCTACGTCGGCGTACTGGAGCACGCGGGCACCATCGAGTGGGTCTCGCACGCCGCCGTCGGCATCGGCGCCCCGCTGCTGGTGGCGCTCGTGCTCTGCCTCACCGTCGGCATCACCTCGGCGTTCGCCTCGTCCACGGCCATCCTCACCGCGGTGATCCCGATGGCGATCCCGCTGCTGCTCACCGGGTCGCTGCCGGCCGCGGGCGTCATCGCCGCGATGGCGATCTCCACCACCATCGTCGACGTGTCCCCGTTCTCCACCAACGGCGCGCTCGTGCTGGCCAACGCCCGAGGCGTCGACCGGCAGCGCTTCTACAAGCAGGTCATCACCTACACCTGCTTCATCGTCGGCCTCGGGCCGATCGCGGCCTGGGCCGTGCTGGTCCTGCCGGGCGTGTTCTAGAGAGCCCGCACGCGCACGCGTCCCACCCCCGACCCGCTTCCCGCGGGCCGGGGGTGGCCGCGTTCGGGCCCTCGTCCCCGGTGGCGGACGGGGGACGTCCGGTGCGAGGATGGCGACCGACGGACGGTTGAGTTCCCAGCCCTTCCACGGTTTCCGGGTGTCCCAGGTGGGAGTGAGGCGTGACGGTTCTCGTCGAGAGTGGACATGACGGCTGACGCCGCCACCACGGCGTCCTCCTCGGCGACGGTCGACGGCGTGCTCGCCGACGTGGTGGAGCAGGCCCGCGTCCTGCTGGCCGCGGACACCGCCGCCGTGCTGCTGGCCGACCCGTCCGGACGGATGCTGGTCGCCGCCGCGGCGCGCGGGATCGCCGGTGAGGTGCAGCAGGGTGTGCAGGTCCCGGTCGGCGCGGGCTTCGCCGGGCGGGTCGCCGCGGAACGGCGGCCGGTCGCGGTGGACCGCGTCGAGCCCGGCACGGTGCTCAACCCGTTGCTGTGGCGGGCGGGGATCCAGTCCCTGCTCGGGGCACCGTTGTCCGTCGACGGCGAGCTGATCGGGGTGCTGCACGTCGGCAGCCTGGCCCCCCGGCGCTTCTCCGTGGGCGACGAGGAGTACCTGCAGCTGTTGGCGGACCGGGCCGCGGCGGCGATCCACGGGGAGCTGATGCGCGCGCGGCGGGAGAGCGCGGCGATGCTGCAGCGCTCCTTCCTGCCCGAGCGGCCCACCGAGGTCGACGGGTTCACGCTGGCCTCCCGCTACGTGGCGGGTGATCGCCGAGGCATCGTCGGTGGCGACTGGCACGACACGGTGCTGTTGCCGGCCGGGGGGCTGCTGCTCGTCGTCGGGGACGTGCTGGGGCGCGGCCTCGGTGCGGCGCAGACCATGATCCAGGTGCGCACGGCCCTGCGCGCCTACGCGTTGGAGACCGACGACCCGGCCGACCTGCTGACCCGCCTCGACCGCCATGTCCGGACCTTCCATCCCGGCCAGCTGGCCACGCTGTGGTGTGCGGTGCTCGATCCCGCCGACGGGCGGATGCGGATGTCCTCCGCCGGGCACCCGCCGCCGGTCCTGGCCCGCCCGGGGGGCGCCGCCGCCGTCCTCGAGCTGGCGCCCGGTGTGCCGGTGGGGGTGGCGTTCGACGCGCCGCGGCTCGGGTCGGAGATCACCCTGGAGCCCGGCGGTGTGCTCTGCGCGTTCACCGACGGCCTGGTCGAACGCCGCGGGGTGAGCCCGGACGTGGGGCTCGAACGGCTCGTCGAGGTCGTCGCCGCGGGCGCGGAGACCCCGGACGGGCTCTGCGCCGGGATCATGGCCGCGCTGGTCGGGGACCGTCCGGCGGACGACGACGTCGCGCTCCTGGTCGTCCGCCGGGAGTAGCGGCGCAGGTCACCGAGGGGGGTCCGCGATCCTCACCGACCCTTCCGGAGGATGCCGATCAACAGCTCGGCGAGGCTCGCGGTGGGGCCCGGGGAGGGGCGGTAGCGGGCGCAGTCGCACTGCGCGCAGTCCGAGCCCGCACGGAAGTGTTCGTGCAGGGACGCGCCGTGGGTGCAGTGGCAGGGCGCCTGCTCGGGTCCGCGGTCCGGAGCGGGTGCGGCGGACGTCGTCGGTGTCTCCGGCGACGCGGCGCGCTGGGCGGGGATCGACGGCGGGCGGGTGGAGGTGGTCGGACGGTCGGGCTCGGTCCTCATGGGGGCGGTTCCTTTCGCCGGGGGGACATCCGGGCTATCGGCGCCGCCGCCGTCGACGCTTCGGAGCGGGCGGAAGTCCACCCGGACGTGGAGTCCAGCGCGCCGGGTCGACCGTTCCCGGTCGCTCTCGGTGAGCGTGGCGGTGAGAGGGCTGCCCGAGTGGAGCAACCGTCGTCACGTCGCGCGGGCGTCGGTGGAGCGAACGGCGCGTCGGTTCACCGGGTATGAGCGAGCGCGCCGGTCGTCGTGGTCGGGTGTGGCGTGGCGGGTCCCGCGGACGGGGAGCCGCCCCGCTCCTATCGTGGTGCGGTGCGCCCCGACGAGCCGACGACCCGCGTCCTGCACACCGTCCGGGTGCTCGGGTACGCCGAGCCCGCGCGGATCGCGGACCGGCTGGGGCTGCCGGAGCCCGCCGTGTCCGAGGCCCTGCTCGACGCGGAGGCGTACGGCTGGGTCCGGCACGCCGACGGCGGCTGGTCGGCCACCGACCGGGGTCGGGCGGAGGGGGAGCGGCGGGTCGCCGCCGAGCTGGACGCCGCCGACGCGCGGGAGACGGTCGCGGCTGCGCACCGCGACTTCCTCCCGCTCGACGACGTGGTGGAGGCGGCCTGCGCCGCGTGGCAGCAGCGCCAGCTCGGCCTCGGCGAGGCCGCGGTCGGGCAGGCCGAGACGCTCGTCGTCCTGCGTCGCGCGGCCGGCGCGGTGGCCGAGCTCGAGGCGCGGCTCGTGGCCGTGCTGCCCCGGTTCGCCGGCTACCACCGCCGGTTCGCCGCGGCCCTCGCCGTGGCGGACACCCAGGAGGCGTGGATCACCGGGCTCGACCGCGACTCCTGCCACCGCGTGTGGTCCGAGCTCGGCCAGGACCTGCGGACGACCCTGGGCGCTGCCTAGTGCTCCCTAGACCGGCGTCTGCTCCCGGGCCCGCAGGTCCTTGCGCAGGATCTTGCCCGAGGCGGACTTGGGGATGGCGTCGATGAACTCCACGACCCGCACCTTCTTGTAGGGCGCGATCCGCTCGGCCACATAGGCCATGACGTCCTCCGCCGTGAGCGCCGCGCCGGGTTGGACCACCACGAAGGCCTTCGGCACCTCCTCGCCCTCGGCGTCCTGCACCCCGATCACGGCGGCGTCCGCGACGGCGGTATGGGTGAGCAGCAGCGCCTCGAGCTCGGCGGGCGGCACCTGGTAGCCCTTGTACTTGATCAGTTCCTTGACCCGGTCGACGATCCGGAAGTAGCCGCGCTCGTCGACGGTCGCGACGTCCCCGGTGTGCAGGAAGCCGTCCGCGTCGAGCGTCGCCGCGGTCGCGGCGGGGTTGTTCAGGTAGCCGGCCATGACGTTCGGCCCGCGGACCCACAGCTCGCCGCGTTCGCCGGGCCCCACGTCCAGGCCGGTCTCCGGGTCGACCAGCCGCGACTCGACGTTCGGGAGCCCGTAGCCGACACCGCCCAGGTCGTCGTCCGGGCGGCGCTCGTCCATCGAGTGGCTGACCGGGGACAGCTCGGTCATGCCATAGCCCTGGAGCACGACGCAGTCCAGCCTGCGCCCGACGGCGTGGCCCAGCTCGGCGTCGAGCGGCGCGGCCCCGGAGAACACCCCCTCCACACCGGACAGGTCGAACTCGTCGACCATCGGGTGCTTGGCGAGCGCGACGGCGACCGGCGGGGCGATGTACAGCCTGCTCACCCGGTACTCGGAGACCACCCGGAGGAAATCGCGCAGGTCGAAGCGGGGCATCGTGACGACCGTGGCCCGGCGGTGCAGGCCGTGGTTCATCATCACCGTCATGCCGTAGATGTGGAAGAACGGCAGCACGGCGAGGATCCGGCTCGACGCGTCCACGCGCCCCATCGGCGTGTACTGCAGCAGGTTCGCGACGAGGTTGCGGTGGGTGAGGACCACCCCCTTGGCCAGCCCGGTGGTGCCGGACGAGTAGGGCAGCACCGCGGTGTCCGACGGGAGCACCTCGCTCGGGGGTGCCGCTGCGGTGCTCGCGAGCAGGTCGGCGAGGGATGCGCGGCCCTCCACCGGGTCGAGGGTGAGCACGTCGGCGTCCGACAGGCCCGCCTGCGCGGCCGCGGGCAACGCCCGGTCGAGGAAGGGGGACACCGTGACCAGCGTGGTGGCCCCGGAGTCGGTGAGCTGGTGGGCGAGCTCGGTGGGGGAGTACAGGGAGTTCGCGCTGGTCACGATCCCGTTGGCGCGCAGCACCCCGTGGAAGACCGCGACCCAGGCCGGGCTGTTGGGGGCGAACAGCGCGACGACGTCCCCCTTGCGCAGCCCCCGCTCGTGCAGCGCGGCGGCGACCCGGGTGACCATGCCGTCGAGCTGGGCGAACGTGACCGCGGTGCCGGTCGCACCGTCGACGAAGGCCTCGGCGTCCGCCCGGTCGCCGAAGCCCGCCCCGAACAGGAACTCGTGCAGCGAGACCTCGGGGACCTCGACGGGCTCGTAGGGGCTCGGGATGATCCTCATGGTGCTCACGAGGCCTCCACCACTCGGTAGATCTCGGTGAGGTAGGCCGCGCTGCGGTCCGACCCGATGATCCCGGGCGCCATCCGGTTCATCATGTAGGACACCGTCAGCCTGCGGTCCAGGTCCATGACGATCATGGATCCGCCCCAGCCGCCCCAGAAGCAGATCCGGCGGTCCGGGATGTAGGGCAGCGTCGTGGTCTCCGGCAGGCCGAACCCGATGCCCCAGCGCAGCGGCACGCCGAGCACCAGGTCCACGCCGTGCGCCTGCTCGCGGAAGATCAGGTCGATCGTCGCGGGGGAGAGCAGCCCCCGGCCCCCGCGCGAGATCGTCGAGAGGATCCGGGCGACCGACCGGGCGTTCCCGTGGCCGTTCGCGCCGCCGATCTCCGCCCGCCGCCAGGCGTCGGTGTTGGCCGCCGCGGCCTCGGCGGGCGGCCCCGTCAGCGTGCGCACCATCGGGCTCTCCAGGCCGGCGGCCTCGAGGTCGAAGGGCAGCGGCGGGGGCGGCACGACCTCCGCGATCCGGCCCCAGTCCTTCTCCGGGGCGCCGAGGGTGAAGTCCGCGTCCAGCGGGCCTGCGATCTCCTCGGCGACGAACGCGGTGAGCGTCCGGCCGTCCACCCGGCGGATCAGCTCGCCGAGCAGGTGCCCGAAGTTCAGGGCGTGGTAGCCGGACGCGGTGCCCGGCTCCCACCATGGGGCCTGGGCGGCCATCCGGGCCGCGGCGCGCTCGGCGTCGTACAGGTCCTCGAGGACCGCGGGCCGGTCCAGGCCGGAGACGCCCGAGGTGTGCGCCAGCAGGGCGCGGACCGGCACGTCCTGCTTGCCCGCCGCGGCGAAGTCCGGCCAGTAGCGCGCGACGGGGGCGTCGACGTCGAGCAGGCCGCGGTCGACCAGCATCAGGGCGGCGAGCGCGGTGACGGTCTTGGTCGTGGACCAGACGTTGACGATCGTGTGCTCGTCCCATGCCGTGGTGCGGGCGGGGTCGCGGAACCCGCCCCAGACGTCGACGAGGACCTCCCCGTCGAGGTCGACGACCAGCGACGCGCCGAGCTCCTCCCCGGAGTCGAGGTTCGCCTGCAGCAGTCGGCGCAGGCCGTCGAAGCGGTCGTCCTGTGTGCCCTGGAGTTCGGCCATGATCGTGCTCTCCTCGTCGAGTGCGTGATCGTGCGGGGGACTAGGGGCCTGCCGCGCCGCGCAACAGCGCGGTCACGGCGGTGCGGACCTTCTCCGCGTCCGGCTCCTCGCCGGTGAGCAGGTCCGCGTAGATGAACGACTCGGCGATCCTGACCACCAGGTAGGCCAGGTCGCCGAGGGGGAGGGCGGTGGGCAGGTGTCCGGCGCGGCACTCCTCGGCGAGGAGCCGCTCCACCTCCCCGACGACGTGCTGTTGCAGCGGGCTGGCCCTGGTCGTGATCAGGCGCAGCGCGCGCTCGGTCTCGCGGCGCAGGAACGAGCGGTAGTAGGGCGCGTCGATCAGGGCCTGGGCGAAGTCCTGCATGATCCGGCCGACCCGCTCCGGGCCGCGGCCCGGAGCACGCTGCGCCGCGGCGCGCAGGGTCGGGTCCGCGAGCGAGGTGAGCACGGCGACCAGCAGCCGGTCCCGGTTGCCGACCCAGCGGAACAGCGTGGTGCGGTCGACCCCGAGCGCGGCCGCGATCCCCTGCGCGTCGATCCGCTCACCCGCCATGAAGGCACGGCGGGCGAGCCGGACCGCGTCCTCGTGGGTGGTGTGACCGGTGACACTCACCGACGCAGCATAGGGCTGCGCTGATGCAACGGACAAGGAGAACGTTGCGTCAGGACGAGCTCCACGGGGGCGGCGGTCCCCACGTGCCCCGCGCGTACGGCTCGGGCTCGGTGCCGGGGTCGAGGATCGGCTCGACGATCCGCCACGCCTCCTCGATGGTGTCCATCCGGGCGAAGTGGGCCGGGTCGCCCGCCAGCGCGTCGGCGAAGATCCGCTCGTAGGGCGCATGGACCGGGCCCAGCACCTGGCGGAAGTCCGCGCCCAGGGGGAACTCCACCGGGACGTCCTCCTGGCCGGGCCGCTTCGCCAGCAGCGTGACCGTGACGCCGGCGTCCGGCTGCAGGCGCAGCGTGATCCGGTTGGGGGTCGAGGCGCCGAACAGCGCGCGCGGCGGCGGCTTCAGCACCACCACGATCTCCAGCGAGGTCTCCGGCAGGCACTTGCCCGCCCGCAGGTGGATCGGCACCCCCGCCCACCGCCAGTCGTCCACGTGCAGCACGACCGCGACGAACGTCTCCGTGGTGGAGTCCGGCGCCACGCCCGCGGTGTCGAGGTAGCCGTCGTACCGGCCGCGGACGACCTCGGCCGGGTCCAGCGCGCGGGTGGCCTTGAGCAGCCTGGACTTGGCGTCCCGCTGGTCGTCGGCGGCGTCGGAGAGCGGGGCGTCCATCAGCAGGTAGGCCATGACCTGCAGCAGGTGGTTCTGCACGACGTCCCGGACGGTGCCGACGGCGTCGTAGAACGAGCCGCGGTCGGCGACGTCGAAGTCCTCGGCCATGGTGATCTCGACCCGGTCGACCCACTCCCGGCTCCACAGCGGCTCGAGCAGGGTGTTCGCGAAGCGCAGGACCAGCAGGTCCTCCACCGGCTCCTTGCCGAGGAAGTGGTCCACCCGGAAGATCCGGTCCTCCGGGAAGTGCGCGTCCAGCCGGGCCTGCAGCGCGCGGGCGGAGGCCGGGTCGCGCCCGAACGGCTTCTCGACGACGAGCCGGGAGCGGTCGGCGAGCCCGACCGCCGCGAGCCCGTCCGCGACCGTGCCGAACAGGGCGGGCGGCACGGCCAGGTAGTGCACCGCGAACGCCGTGGGCCCGATCGCGCCGGCGAGGCGGGTGAAGGTGTCCGGGTCCGCGTAGTCCCCGGCCACCAGGGTGACCGACTTCTGCAGCCGGGCCAGCGCGTCGGCGTCCACCTCGGACTCCACGGCGTGCACGCAGTCCGCGATGTGTGCGCGCAGCCGTTCGTCGTCCCAGTCGGTGAGGGCCACGCCGACCACGGGCACGGTCAGCACCCCCCGCGCGACCAGCCGGTACAGCGCGGGGAGGATCATCTTCTTCGCGAGGTCCCCGGTCACGCCGAAGAGGACCAGCACGTCACCGGTGCGGGCGGTCACGACTTCTTCTCCAGGTGCCCGCCGAACTCGAAGCGCTGCGCCGACTCGACCTTGTCCGCGAACAGCTCGCTGCCGCGGCTGGCGAACCGGCTGTACAGCGCGGCGGTGAGCAGGGGCGCCGAGACACCCTCCTCGATCGCGGCGATGGAGGTCCAGCGCCCCTCGCCGGAGTCGGAGACCCGGCCCGCGAACTGGTCGAGCCGCGGGTCCTGGTGCAGGGCCTCGGCGGTGAGGTCGAGCAGCCACGACCCGACGACGCTGCCGCGCCGCCACACCTCGGCGACCTCGGCGAGGTCGATGTCCTCGTACGGGTAGTAGCGGGGCTCGCGCAGCGGGGCGGTCTCGGCGTCCGCGGCGGCCGGGCGCGCACCGACGCCGGCGTTGCGGATGACGTTGAGCCCCTCCGCGTACGCCGCCATCAGCGCGTACTCGATCCCGTTGTGGACCATCTTCACGAAGTGCCCCGCGCCCGACGGTCCACAGTGCAGCCAGCCCTGCTCGGCGGGCGTCGGGTCGCCGGTGCGGCCGGGGGTCCGCGGTGCCGTGGCGACGCCGGGGGCGAGCGTCGCGAACACCGGCTCCAGCCGGGTGACCGCGCGGTCCGGTCCGCCGATCATCAGGCAGTAGCCCCGGTCGAGGCCCCACACGCCGCCGCTGGTCCCGCAGTCGACGTAGTCGATGCCGTGCACGGCGGCCAGCTCGGCGCGGTCGATGTCGTCCCGGTACGAGGAGTTGCCGCCGTCGACGACGGCGTCCCCCTCGTCGAGCAGGGACAGCAGCTGTCCCACGGTGTCCCCGGTGATCGCGGCGGGCAGCATCAGCCACACCGAACGGGGCGCCTCCAGGCCCGCGACCAGCGCCTCCATCGAGTCGGCGCCGCGGGCGCCCTCGGCGACCAGCGCGGCGACGGCGTCCGCCGAGACGTCGTAGACGTGGCACTCGTGGCCCGCCCGCAGCAGCCTGCGGACCATGTTGGCGCCCATCCGGCCCAGGCCGACCATGGCGATCTGCATGCTTCTCCTCAGCGCTTGGCACGGGCGGAGCCGAGCGGTCCTCCCGCCACGAGCGCGCTCGGCGGGGCGGGCCGGTGCGTTACGGGCCCGCCCCGATCGGGTCAGTTCAGCTTGCGGGTGCCCTCCGGCAGCCCACCCCCGGCGTACACGTCCTCGGCGAGGGTCGCCAGGGCCGTGAGCGCGACGTTCTGGCTCCACGGGCCGTAGGAGACGCGGGCGACGCCGAGCCGCTGCGCGGCGTCGAGGCTGATCGAGCCGGGGATGCCGATGATGTTGACCTTGCGCTCGCCGAGGGCCTCGACGAGCCTGCCGACGGTGGTCTCGTCGAGCTTGCCGGGGGCGAAGAAGTTCGTGGCCCCCGCGTCGAGGTAGGCCCTGCCACGTTCGATCGCGTCCGCCAGCACGTCCTCGGGGTCGCGGTCGGCGCCGCGCAGGAAGGCGTCGGTGCGGGCGTTGAGCGCGAACGGGACCCCGGCCTGCTCCGCCGCGGTGACGGCGGCCTCGACGGCCTTCACCGAATCGCTGAGCGGCTTCATCTGGTCCTCGAGGTTCGCCCCGACGATCCCGACGTCGACGGCCCGCGCCACGGTGCCGCCCGGGTCGCCGTAGCCGCCCTCCAGGTCCGCCGTCACGGGCAGGTCGCCCGCGGTGCGCGCGATCAACCCGACCTCGGCGATCATCTCGTCCCGCGGGATGTTCTCGCCGTCCTCGTAGCCCCGGGCCGCGGCGATGCCGTGGCTGGCGGTGGCGATGGCCCGGGTGCCGGGTGTGTTCGCGACGACGGTCGTGGTGATCGCGTCCCACACGTTCACCACGAGCAGCAGCTCGGGTGCCGCGTGCAGGTCGCGCAGGAGCCGGGCCTTCTCGGTGGTCGTACTCATGACTCTCCTGTCCCCACGGGCGACCGGGTGTACGCCTCGATCACGACAGGCCCGGGCGGAGGACACGGTCGGGTCGGCGCGCACCCCTCCGGCGCACCGAACTCGTGAGTGGCGATGGTCGCCATAGCGACCATCGCCACTCACGGGGTCAGACCTGGGCGGGCAGCACGTGCTCCCCGGTCTTGTCCTGCGACAGGCACAGCGAGCAGATGTAGGCGTCGTGCTCGTGGCAGGCCATCATGTCCGGGCGCTCGATCGACTCGCCGCAGACGTGGCAGTCGAGGACCTCGCCCGACGGGTTGCCGTGCTCGTCGTACATCGGCAGGTCGATGCCGTCGTCCGTGCGGCGCAGGTAGTACCTGCCCTTCGTCGCGATCGCGAGCAGCGGGGGCAGCACCACGGCCAGGCCGATCGCCACCAGCGGGCTGTACGGCTGGATGCCGGACCCGAAGGCCCCGAAGAACACCAGGATCGACACGCCGGCCGAGACGAGCATCGAGCCGAAGCCGACCGGGTTGACGTTGTACAGCATGCCGCGGCGGAACTCGGGCTGGATGGGCGACAGCTTGAGCACGTACTTGTTGACCGCGATGTCCACGGCGACCACGACGATCCAGCTCATGCCGCAGTTGGCGTAGAAGCCGAGGATGGTGTTGAGGAAGTCGAACATGTTGGCTTCCATCAGCACCAGCGCGATGAGCAGGTTCACGCCGACGAACACCAGGCGGCCCGGGTAGCGCTTGGTGACCCGGGTGAAGGAGTTCGTCCAGGCCAGCGAGCCGGAGTAGGCGTTGGTGACGTTGATCTTGATCTGGCTGATCACGACCAGGACCACCGCCAGCGCGATGGCGGCCCACGGCGGCAGGAACTGGTTGTAGATCTCCAGGAACTGGTGGACGGGCTCGTTGGCCACGTCGGCGCCGCCGGCGACGTTCGCGATCAGGTAGACGGCGAGGAACAGCCCGACGACCTGCTTGATCGCGCCGAACACGACCCAGCCCGGCCCGGCGAGGATCATCGCGGTCCACCAGCGGCGCTTGTTCTCCGGGGTCTTCGGCGGCATGAACCGCAGGTAGTCGATCTGCTCGGCGATCTGGGCGATGAGCGAGAGGCAGACGCCCGCGGCGAGCATCACGGCCCCGAGGCTCGGCGCGCCCATGCCGGTCTCGCCCTGGTAGCCGAAGAACTGGCCGATCGAGTCCGGGTGCTGGACGAGCAGGTAGACGAACGGCGCGACCATCAGCACGAGCCACAGCGGCGTGGTCCACAGCTGCAGCTTGGACAGCAGCGACATGCCGTACATGACGAGCGGGAAGATGATGATCGTGGACAGGGCGTAGCCGATCCACGGCGGGATCCCGAGCCCCAGCTCCAGGCCCTGCGCCATGATCGAGCCCTCGAGGGCGAAGAAGATGAACGTGAACGTCGCGAAGATGACGTTCGTGACGACCGAGCCGTAGTAGCCGAACCCGGAGCCGCGGGTGATCAGGTCGAGGTCGAGGTTGTAGCGCGCCGCGTAGTAGGCCAGCGGGAAGCCGGACAGGAAGATCACGACGGCGAACACGAGGATGCCCCACAGCGCGTTGACCGTGCCGTAGGAGATGCCGATGTTGGCCCCGATGGCGAAGTCGGCGAGGTAGGCGATCCCGCCCAGCGCCGACACCGCCACCGTGCCGGTGCCCCATTTGCGATAGCTGCGAGGGGCGAACCGGAGAGTGTAGTCCTCGAGGGTCTCCTTGGCGGCCCCTGTGCGGGGTGCCGCTGTCGCCCCGGCGGTCGGCGGGGCCTCGTCGATGCTCATGGGGCAAGGGAACGCGGCGCCCCTAAACGTCCGCCAAGTGCGCGCTGACCTGCTGCAACGCTGCCGCGACCCGGGCCTGTTCGGGGGTGTCCGCGCGGCAGAGCGCCGCCAGCGCGGTCGCGCCGAAGGTCTCCGCGAGTCCGGCGAGGGTGTGGGCGGCCCGGGCCGCGGCGGCGGAGTCGGGGGTGCCGAGCGCCTCGACCAGCACCGGGGCCTCGGCGAGGAAGTCCTCGACGAGTCCGTGCAGGTCCGGCCCGGCCAGCGCGCGGAGCCGCTCGAGTGCCGCCGGGTCCAGAGGGGCGGGGCTCGGCGGCGCCGGGGGAGCCGCGGGACCCGGCGACCGGCGCGCCGCGCTGCGGGACAACGCCTGCGCGAGCTCCGCCGCGACCAGCGGCTTCGTGAGGTGGTCGTCCATCCCGGCCGCCAGACAGGCCGCCCGCCCGCCCGGTTCCGCGGTGACCGCGACGATCCACGGCTGCGGCCCGGGGAGGGCACGGATCCGCCGGGTCGCGGCGAGCCCGTCGAGCTCGGGCATCCGGACGTCCATCAGCACCACGTCGTAGGGCCGCTCCCGCACCGCCGCGACCGCCTCCAGGCCGTTGCCCGCGAGATCCGCCCGCTGCCCGAGCCGGTGCAGCAACAACAGCACCAGCCGCTGGTTCACCGGGTGGTCCTCGGCGACCAGGATCCGCGGGGTGCCGGGCGGGACCGGCTCGGCGGGGGCGTCGGCGAGTGCGCGGTACAGCGGCGCGGGCCGCACCGGCTTGGCGACGACGGCGGCGAAGCCCCGGTCCGTCGGCAGCCGGGTGAGGGCGGTGAGCAGCACGACCGGCATGTCCGGGCGCGCGTCCCGGACCGCGGCCGCCCACTGCGGCCCGTCGACCACCGCGACGTCGAACCGGCGTTCGTCGAGCCTACGCAGGGCGGCGGCCGCGCTCGAGGCCTCCACCACGTCCACACCCCACCCGCCGAGCCGCCTGCGGAGCTGGCGCAGGGTGCCGGGATGGTCGTCGACGACCAGGGCCCGCAGGCCGCGCAGGCCGCCGTCGTCGGGGACGGGATCGCGGCGGGCCGCGGTGGCGGCGGGCGCCCGCACGGTGAATGTCACGGTGGTGCCGACCCCGGGCGTGCTCCGTGCGGTGACCGCGCCGCCCATCAGCTCGCACAGCCTGCGACAGATGGCCAGGCCGAGACCGGTGCCGCCGTAGCGGCGCGCGGTCGAGGCGTCCACCTGCGTGAACGCGTCGAAGATGGCGTCGAGGCGGTCCGCGGGGATGCCGATCCCGGTGTCCCGCACGGTGAACCGCCACTCGCCGTCCCGCCGTCCGACGGTGACGACCACCTCGCCCGCCGCGGTGAACTTCACGGCGTTGCTCAGCAGGTTCAGCAGCACCTGCCGGATGCGGGTGACGTCACCCAGCAGGGCCTCGGGGGTGCCGGGCTCCAGCACGCACAGCAGGTCGAGGCCCTTCGCGGCGGCGTCGGCGGAGACCAGGTCCAGCGCGCCCTCCACGCACTCGCCGACGTGGACGGGCGCCCGCTCCAGGTCCAGCCTGCCCGCCTCGATCTTGGAGAAGTCGAGGATGTCGTTGATCAGCAGCAGCAGGCCGTGGGCGCTGTCGCGGACGATCTCGGCCAACTGCCGCTGCTCGGCGGCGAGGTCGGTGTCGAGCAGCAGCCCGGACATGCCGATCACCGCGTTCATCGGGGTGCGGATCTCGTGGCTCATCGCGGCGAGGAAGGCGCTCTTGGCCCGGTTCGCGGCCTCCGCCGCCTCGGCGGCGCCGACCAGCGCGTCCGCCGTCCGGACCCGGTCGACCACCTGCCCGAGCTGCGCCGCGACGTCGGTGAGCAGGCCCAGCTGCGCCGGGTCCCGTTCGGTGCGGCGCCCCGCGACGAACTCGAGCACGCCCACCGGCCCGCTCCCGACCCGGACCGGGATGCCGACGGCCGAGCCCGCCCACACCGGCGCGTCGGCCGCGCGGACGCGCTCGACCAGCGCGGGGTCGACCGCCAGGGTGCCGTGCTCGACGACCAGCCCGTCCAGGGTCGCCCGCCCCTGCGGCCACCCGGTGTGCCCGCAGACCAGGGCGAGCACCTCCCGGGTCGCGGTGTCCAGGTCCGTGGCGCGGTGCGCGGTGGCCGCCACGCGGTGCAGCAGCCGCAGGTCCGCCTCACGGGCCCGCACGCGTTCGGCCATCGCGTTGAACCGCCGGGCCAGCGCGCTGATCTCGCCCACGCCCTGGACCGGCGCGTGGACGTCCGCCTCCCCGGCGGCGATGCGTTCGGTGGCCGCGTCGAGCGCGCCGACGGGGCGCAGCACCGCGCGCCGGGTCCACACCACCAGCACCGCCATGCCCGCCAGCAGCAGCAGCGCCACGGTGATGGCCGCGGCGGACCAGCCGCGGGCCTGGGTGGCCGCGGCCGCGGTCTCCTGGGCCGTCCGCGCGTCCACGAGCGCGATGACCTGGCCGATCGGGTCCATGATCTCGTTCTTGGCGTGCAGGTAGGCGCTGTCGTAGAGCAGGGCCTGGTCGCGCTCCCGGAAGGCGCGCTCCTCGATCTGCGCCAGGGCGTCGGACCGCTCGCGGGCCGTGGCGAGCAGCGCCTGCTCCTGCGGGGTGAACCCGGCCCGGGCCGCGAGGGTGGTGAACGCGACCGGGGGATCGAACGGGGTGGGACGGACCCCGGTGTCACTCACGACGTCCCAGTAGATGCCGTCGTAGTCCACGGGCCGCGGCGCCGTGCCCGCCCGGATCGCCAGGATCTCGCGGAACCAGTCGAGGTAGCGGGGGTCACCGGTCGCGACGTAGGAGCGGGCCATGCGGGTCAGGTCGTCCGAGGTCTGGCGCAGCTCGTAGGCGAGCCGCAGCGACTCCGTCCGGCGCTGCTCGGCCGCGGTCGCGGCCTGCATGCTCTGCTCGGCGGCCAGGCTGACCAGCAGGACGACGGCGAGCAGCACCGCCCCGAGGCCCATGCCGACCGGGAGGAGCTGTTTCAGCGAGCGTCGGGACACGGCCTAGGCACCGATCCGTCCCCGCTGGACCTCGCGGCGCAGGGCGTCGATCTCGGCCTGCAGGGCGGCCTCGCGCTCCTCGACGAGCCGTCGCAGGCCCTCGCGCTCGGCGTCCCGGAGTCGCTTGGCCGCGAGCGACGAGCGCAGCCGCGCGCGCAGGATCGCGGCCCCGAACGGCTTGGGCAGGTAGTCGGTGGCGCCGAGCTCGATGCACCGCACCACGCTGTCCATGTCCTGCACGGCGGACACCATGATCACCGGGAGGTGGGCGGTCGCCGGGTCGGCCTTGATCTCGGCGAGGGTGGTGTAGCCGTCGAGCACCGGCATGAGCAGGTCGAGCAGGACGACGTCGTACTCGGCGCCGGCGAGCGCCTCCAGGGCCTGCTCGCCGTCGGCGACGGCGTGGGCGGTGTGCCCCAGCTCGGTCAGCGCCGTGACCAGCAGCCTGCGGTTGAGCCCGCTGTCGTCCACCACGAGGACCCGGCCGGGCTCGTCCGCGGTCGGCTCGGCCGCGGGCGCGGGCAGCACGACCCGCGGCGGTGTCCAGGTCAGGGCCGGGTCCTGGCGCAGGATCGCCTGCTCCAGCGCGCGCAGCCGCGCGCCCGGCTCCAGACCGAGCTCGTCGGCCAGCACGCGGCGCCCGTCGCGGTAGACCTCCAGGGCCTCGGCCTCCCGCCCGCAGCGGTGCAGCGCCAGCATCAGCTGCGCCCGGGAGCGCTCCCGCAGCGGGTGCGTGCGGACCCGGCGCTCGAGGCCCGCCACCTGGTCCGCGTGGTGCCCCAGGGCCAGCTCGGCCTCGGCATGGTCCTCGGCGGCGCCGAGGCGCAGCTCCTCCAGTCGCGCGGCCTCGGTCCGGGCGAACGGGGCGTCGGGCAGCCCCGACAGCGCGGGCCCGCGCCAGAGCGCCGCGGCCGCCCCCAACAGGTGGGCGACCTCGTCCGGCTCGTCGGACTCGCGGGCGCGGCGGAGGAGATCGGTGAACACGTGCGCGTCCACGGCGTCCGCCGCGACCGCGAGCCGGTAGCCCGGTGCCTCAGTGACCAGGACGCGGGCCGGAGTGCCGCGGGGCCGGTCGGGTTCGAGTGCGCGACGGAGGTTGGAGACGAAGACCTGCACCGTGGCCGTCGCGCGGGCGGGTGGGTCGTCCGGCCAGAGGTCGTCCACCAGCTGGTCCTGCGAGACGACCCGACCGGCGCGCAGCAGCAGCGAGGCGAGCACGGCGCGCTGCTTGGGCCCGCCCAGCTCGAGGCGGGTCCCGCCCCGCCAGGCCTCGACCCGGCCGAGCACGCGGAACTCGATCGCGTCGGCCACCTCGCGAGCATGCGGACGCCGTGTTCCGGCCGTGTTTCGCGCACGTGACCATGCGGCTCCGCCGCTCGTGAGTGGGCCGGGGGACGGCAGCGGCGGAGCCGCGGGGCGGGTGGACCCGGTGGTGCTCTGGCACCACTTACCACGCACGGGCGGCGGAGCCGCATACTCGGGGCATGTCGCTGACCGGGCCCGAGATCGCCGCGATGATCGACCACGCCGTGCTCAAGCCGGAGCTGACCCGCGCCGAGGTGGACGCCGAGCTGGCGACGGCGGAGCGGTACGGCGTGTTCAGCGCCTGCGTGCGGCCCTCGGACGTGGCGCACGCCGCCCAGGTCCTCGACCGCGTCGCGGTCTGCACGGTGATCGGGTTCCCCCACGGCACCACGTCGACCGCGGCGAAGGTCGCCGAGGCGCGGCAGGCGATCGCGGACGGCGCGGTGGAGCTGGACATGGTGCTGCACATCGGGTGGCTCCGCAGCGGGATGATCGCCGAGGTCGAGGCCGACATCGCGGCCGTCGTCGCGGCCGCGGGCGGGCTCGTGGTCAAGGTCATCCTGGAGACCGTGTTCCTGTCCGACGCCGAGATCGTGGCCGCCTGCGGCGCGGCCGAGCGGGCCGGCGCGTCCTTCGTGAAGACGTCCACGGGGTTCGCGGGCGGTGGGGCCACGGCGGCGCACATCGCCCTCATGCGCGCCTCGGTCGGCCCGGCGGTGCAGGTCAAGGCCTCGGGTGGGGTGCGGGACCTGGCCACACTCCAGGGGCTCTACGACCTGGGGGCCACCCGGTTCGGCACGAGCGGGTCGGCGGCACTGCTCGACGCGGCCGCGGGGCTCGACGTCCGGTCCGAGGCGTCCTCGTACTGACGCCCGCTCTTACCGAACGATCGTTCAAGCCGTAGGGTCGGATCGTCCGTCCCGACGTCGTGAGGATCGCTCGATGGAGCTCGAAGGTCAGATCGCCCTGGTCACCGGCGCGAGCTCGGGGCTCGGTCGCCGCTTCGCCACGGTGCTGGCCGGGGCGGGTGCCGCGGTCGCCGTCGCGGGCCGCAGGCTGGACCGGCTGACCGAGCTGGTGGCCGAGATCGAGGCCGCAGGCGGACGCGCCCTGCCGGTCCGGCTCGACATGGCGGACGCGGCCGCGCTGGCGGGCGCGGTGGACGTGAACATCTCGTCGATGGCCGCGCACGACTACCGCCACGACGGCGCCGCCGGGCTCTACTCGGTGTCCAAGGCCGCGATCGAACGGATGACCGAGGTCCACGCCGTGGAGTGGGCCCGGTACCGGATCAACGTCAACGCCATCGCCCCCGGCGCGTTCCTCACCGAGATGATGGAGGGCATGATCGGGCGCCTGGGGACCAGCGAGCAGGAGCTGGCCGAGCGCTGGCCGCGCGGGCGGTTCCCGAGCCCGGAGCTGATGGACTCCACGCTGCGCTACCTGGTGTCCCCGGCCTCCGACGCGGTCACCGGCACGATCGTCAAGATCGACGACGGCCAGCACGGCCGCTAGATCAGGTCGCTGCGGCTGAGCACGCCCACGAGCCCACCCTCCTCCACCACCGGGAGGACCCGGAACCCGCGGTCGACGACCAAGGCACGGGCCTGGTCCAGCGGGGTGCCCGGGTGCACGACCGTCGGGTCGCGTGTCATCGCCGCGCCCACGGTGCGGGGCAGGACGCCGCGGGTGCCGTCGAGCGGGTCCCGCATGAGGTCCGCCTCGCTGACGATCCCGACGACGGCGCCGTCCGGTTCGGTCACCGGCAGCGCGCTGAACCGGTGGGCCAGCAACAGCTCCACGGCGCGCGAGCACGGCGTGGTCGGGTCCACGGTCACGAGCCCGGTGCGGGTCATGACCTCGCCGACGGTCGTCGCCCCCGCCACCGCGGGCCTCGGCGGCCGGACGGGGGTGGGGTCCGGCAGCGTCGGCCGGAAGAGCCGCCCGAGCCTGCCCTGTGCCCTGCGCGGCCCGCGGAGCAGGTCGCTGCGGGTCACGATGCCGACCAGGCGGCCACGCTCGACGATCGGCATCACCCGCAGCTCGCCGTAGGTCCGCATCCGGTGCGCGACGACGGCCGCGCTGGTGGTGGGGGACAGGGCCAGGACCTCGGTGGTCATGATCCCGCCGACGGTCCCGTCCGAGTCCTGCTCCCGCGCCCGCAGCACGTCCACCAGGCTGACGATCCCGACGAGCCGGTCGATGTCCCGCACCACCGGCAGCGCCGAGAAGCCCGTCGTGAGCATGCGTTTCTCGGCCCGCTCGATCGGGTCCTCCGCATCCACGGTGAGCACCCGCCGGGTCATGACGTCACGCGCACGTACGGCCATCGTCGCCAGGTTAGAGGATCAGAAGTCCGCGCCCGAGGTCGTCGGGGCGGGCTTGAGGCCGAGGTGCTCCCGCAGGGTGGTGCCCTCGTACTCCGTCCGGAAGACACCGCGCTCCTGCAGCAGCGGCACCACGGTGTCGGCGAACTCGTCCAACCCGCCGGGCGTGACGTGCGGGACCAGCACGAACCCGTCGCTCGCGTCCGCCTGGACGAACTCGTCGAGGGCCTCGGCGATGCGCTGGGGCGTGCCGATGAAGTTCTGCCGCCCGGTCACCTCGATGATCACTTCGCGGGTGGACAGCTGCTTCGCCTCGGCGAGCGCGCGCCACTCGTTCGCCGTGGCGATCGGGTCCTTGTACATCCGCACGCTGGCCCGTCCGCGGGAGATCGTGTTCTCGCCGACGACCGGGTCGACCGTCGGCAGCGGGCCGTCGGGGTCGTGGTCGGAGAGGTCGCGGTTCCACAGCTGCTCGAGGAACTTGATCGCCGTGGCCGGGCTGACCTGCTGGTAGCGGACGTGGCGGGCCCGCTCCTGGGCCTCGGCGTCGGTGTCGCCGAGCACGAAGGTCGCGGCGGGGAGGATCTTGAGGTCCTCGGGGTCCCGACCGTACTTCGCTAGGCGCCCCTTGACGTCGGCGTAGAAGGCCTGGCCCGCCTCCAGGGTGCCGTGCCGGGTGAAGATCGCGTCCGCGCCGGAGGCGGCGAACTCGCGGCCCTCCTCGGAGTCCCCGGCCTGCAGGATCACCGGGCGGCCCTGGGGGCTGCGCGGCACCGGGAAGCGGCCGTCGATCGCGAACTGGTCGGTGTGGATCGAGAACTCGCCGGTGGGCCGCCAGAACTCGCCGGTCTCCTTGTCCGCCACGATGCCCGCGTCCGGCGCCCACGAGTCGAACAGGGTGAAGGCGGCGGCGAGGAACTCCTTGGCGCGGGAGTACCGCTTCTCCTGCGGGAGGAAGCCGCCGCGGCGGAAGTTCTCGCCGGTGAACGCGTCCCAGCTGGTCACCACGTTCCAGGCGGCGCGCCCCGCGGACAGGTGGTCCAGCGAGGCGAACTGGCGGGCCACCTCGTAGGGCTCGTTGAAGGTCGAGTTGATCGTCCCGGCGAGCCCGAGCCGATCCGTGACGGCGGCGAGCGCGGCCAGGATCGTGAACGTGTCCGGGCGCCCCATGACGTCGAGGTCGTAGATCTCGCCGCCCTGCTCGCGCAGCCGCAGGCCCTCGGCGAGGAACAGGAAGTCGAACCGGGCGCGCTCCGCCGTCTCGGCGAAGTGCTGGAAGGAGGAGAAGTCGATGTGGCTGCCGGAGGCCGGGTCGCTCCACACGGTGGTGTTGTTGACGCCGGGGAAGTGCGCGGCGAGATGGATCTGCTTGCGCGGCATGGTCTCTCCCTCTCAGACGGCGGCGTAGCGGTTGGTGGGCCGGGGCAGTCCGAGCAGCCCGCGCAGGGTGTCCGCCTCGTAGGCGGTGCGGAAGGCGCCGCGCCGCTGCAGCTCCGGGACCAGCCCGCGGGTGACCTGCGGCAGGTCGTGGTCGACCGATCCGGGGCGCAGCCGGACACCCGCGAGCCCCGCGGCGTGCCACTCCTGCACCAGGTCCGCGAGCTCCACGGGCGTTCCGACGAACACGTGGGCGTCGCTCACCAGCTCGCGACCCAGGTGCGCGTCCATGCGCGCCTTGCGCTCCCGGGCCTCGGACGCCGTGTCGGCCAGGAACACCACGACGTCTCCGAACACCAGCGGCGAGCCCGGGATCTGCGCCCGGATCCCGGCGACGTCCGCGGCGGACCCGGGGGTGACGAACCCGAGGTCGCACGAGGACCCGACGAGCTCGAAGGCCACCTCGCGGTGCGCGAGCGCGGCCACCAGCGGCTGCCCCTGCGGCGGGCGCGGGGTGATCGACGGGCCGCGGACGGAGAACCGCGGGCCCGCGAAGTCGATGTAGTGCAGCTTGTCCCGGTCCACGAACCGCCCGGTCGCGGCGTCCCGGATCTCGGCGTCGTCCTCCCAGGAGTCCCAGAGCCGCCGGATCACCTCGACCCAGTCCGCGGCCTCGGCGAACAGCTCCGCGCGCGTGTCGTCCGTCCCCAGGTCCGGGCTCGGGCGGTGCGGGCCGACCAGCGCGAACTCGTCCGCGCGCGAGGAGACCCGCACCCGCACCCCGGCCCGGCCCCGGCTCGCGTAGTCCAGCGTGGCGACGGCCTTGGAGAAGTGGAAGGGCTCGGTGTGCGTGGCGACCGCGGTGGGCACGAGCCCGATGTGGCGGGTCAGCGGGGCGACCCGGGCGGCGACCAGCGTGGCGTCCAGCCTGCCGCGGACCTGGTCGGTGCGGTCGTCCGGCTCGAACGGGCGCGAGGACTGGACCGCGAAGGTGTCCTCGAACGTCACGAGGTCCACCAGCCCGCGCTCCGCCTCCTGGACCAGACCGGCCCAGTAGTCGGCGGAGAACAGCGCGGTGGGCCGCGCCTCGGGTTCGCGCCAGGATGCCGGGTGCCAACCCGTCCCTTCGAGGGCGACGGCCAGGTGCAGTGTCATGTCGGCGGCTCTCTGCTCGGTGCGGTGCTCGCTGCGGTGCGACTCGATGGTCAGGGACGGCCGACGGGACAACCCGTGGTGGTGACGCGGCAGCAGTCGATCCACCGCCGCTGCGTCAGCACCCCGGGAAGCACGTCATGAACCCTAACCGCGCACCGGGGCCGGATCGACGCCGTAAGGTTCGAGACTGTGGCGAGCACGACACCGGACGCGGACGGCGTCCGCCTCACCTACGACCGCGCGGGCGACGGGCCAGCGGTGCTGCTGTTGCACGGCTGGCCGGGGGACCGGCAGGACTTTGCGGCGGTCGCGGACCGGCTGCACGCGGACGTCCTGCGGCCCGACCTGCGCGGTTTCGGCGAGTCCGATCTGCGGGGGGACCCGGGCGCGACCGGGCAGGTGACCTCGCTGGTGCACCTGCTCGACGAGCTGGACCTCGACCGCGTCGTCGTCGGCGGGTACGACGTCGGCAGCCGGGTCGCCCAGCAGCTGGCCACCACCCATCCCGACCGGGTGTCCGCGATGGTGCTCGCCCCGCCGCTGCCCGGCGCCGGCAGGCGGGTCCTGGAGCCCACGTCGGTCGAGGAGTTCTGGTACCAGTCCTTCCACCAGCTGCGGCTCGCCGAGGAGCTGGTCGACGGCAGCGTCCCGGCCGCCCGCACCTACCTGCGGCACTTCTGGGAGCACTGGTCCGGCCCGGACTTCACGGTGCCCGGGGAGCACCTCGACCGGCTCGCGGCGCACTACGGCCGCCCGGGGGCCTTCACCGCGTCGATCGGCTGGTACCGGGCGGGGTCGGGGACGGTGCGCCGGGCGCTGTCCGAGCAGCCGCCCGCCCGTCGGATCGGCACCTGGACCGTGGTGCTCTGGCCCGAGTTCGACCCGCTCTTCCCGCGGGCCTGGGCGGACCGGGTGGGGGAGTGGTTCAGCGCCGCGACCGTGCGCCCGCTGGACGGGGTCGGCCACTTCTCCCCGGTCGAGGCGCCCGCCGCCTGGGCCGAGGCGCTCACGGAGGTGCTGTAGATGGTCCCGCTGTCGATCCTCGACCTCTCGCCGGTGCCGCGGGACGGCACGGCGGGGGACGCCCTGCGCAACTCGATCGACCTCGCGCAGGTGGCCGAACGGGCCGGCTACCACCGGTACTGGGTGGCCGAGCACCATCTGAACGAGGGCGTCGCCTCGGCGTCCACGCCGGTGCTCGTCGCGCTGATCGCGTCCGCGACCTCCACGATCCGGGTCGGCTCGGGCGCGGTGCAGCTGCCGAACACCCGGCCGCTGCAGGTGGCCGAGCAGTTCGGCACCGTCGCCGCGGTGCACCCGGGGCGGGTGGACGTGGGGCTGGGGCGGTTCGACCTGCACCGGATCCTCACGCTGCTGAAGAAGGGCTCGTCGGGGCGGCGCGGCGGCACGCCGGTGCGGACGCGGGTGGTGGACGGCCTGCTGCTCCCCGAGCCCGGCCGGGTCGAGTCCGATCTCGCGCTCTACGGCTGCCTCGCCGCCCTGCTGGGCTTCGACGCCGAGCAGACCCCGCCGGACTACGGGGCGGAGGTCGACGAGGTGCTGTCCTACTTCGCGGGCACGGCACCCGGGCCGCGCGGCGAGCGGCTGACGGTCACGCCCGCGCTCGGGGCGGACGTCGAGGTCGTCGTGCTCGGGTCCACGCCGGGGGACAGCGCGCGCGTCGCCGGGCAGCGTGGGCTGCCGTTCGCGGTGAGCTACCACCTCGTCCCGCACCTCGTGCTCGACGCCGTCGAGGCCTACCGCGCGTCCTTCCGGCCCGGCCGGGTGGCCGAGCCGTACGTGATCGTGTCCGCGGACGTCGTGGTCGCCGAGTCCGACGACCGGGCACGCGAGCTGGCGGCCCCCTACGGCCAGTGGGTGCTCGACATCCGCTCCGGCCGCGGCGCGCGCCCGTACGTGACGCCGGAGGAGGCGCTCGCCCGCCCGTGGACCCCCGAGGAACGCGCCGGCGT
This sequence comes from Pseudonocardia oroxyli, assembly GCF_900102195.1. Classification (GTDB taxonomy): domain Bacteria; phylum Actinomycetota; class Actinomycetes; order Mycobacteriales; family Pseudonocardiaceae; genus Pseudonocardia; species Pseudonocardia oroxyli. The sequence continues at coordinate 218,521 of NZ_FNBE01000001.1, read as the reverse complement.
CGCAGACCGGGTGGACAGCCAGTTCGTCGGGTCGCCGATGACCGTGCGCGGCGGCCTGGAGACCCTGGTCAGGGTCGTCGGGGCGGACGAGCTGCTGGTCACCACGATCACCACCGAGCACGCCGACCGCGTCCGCAGCCACGAGCTCCTCGCCGAGGCCTGGCACTGAGCCTCGCCCAGGCTCCCGGTGTCCCGAGTCGGGACACTAGAGCCCCGCTCGCCGGGCGCGGTCGACCGCCTCGGCCCGGCTCTGGACCTGCAGCTTCGCGAAGACGGCGGACAGGTGGTTGGTGACGGTCTTGGGCGCCAGCCCGAGCCGGGTGCCGATCGCCGTCGTGGTCAGGCCCTCGGTCAGCGCCTGCAGCACGTCCCGCTCCCGGGGGGTCAGCTCGGGCAGCGGGACGGAGGGGCCCGCCGCCAGGCCGAGGACCCGCCGCGCGACGCCGGGGCCGAAGATCGCCTCGCCCGCGGCGACGGCCTCGATCGCCCGCACGATCTCGTCCTGGCCCGCGCCCTTGAGCACGTAGCCGCGCGCCCCCGCGCGCACGGCGGCGAAGACCGAGTCGTCGTCGTCGAACATCGTGAGGACGAGGACCGCGACGTCCGGCGCGGCCCTGGTGATCTCGCGGGCGGCGGAGACGCCGTCGAGGTCGGGCATCTGCAGGTCCAGGACCAGCACGTCCGGCTTCTCGACCACTGCGGCGCGGACCGCCTCCCGGCCGCCGGACGCCGTGCCGACGACGGTGATCCCGGCCCGGGACCCGAGCAGGGCGGACAGCCCGTCGCGCACCACGGGATGGTCGTCCGCGATCACCACGCGCACCGTCACCGGATCATCTCCGACCTGTCGATCCGCTCTTCGGTGTCGAGGTCGACCGGCCCCACCGCGCGGGGGAGGTGGGCGACCACCCGGCCACCCGTCGGCGTCGGGCCCGCGTCGAGCGTGCCGCCCAGCTCCGCAGCCCGCTCCCGCATCGAGGTCAGGCCCACGCCGGGGCGCCAGACGGGACCGGGCGGGCCGGCATCGGAGACGGTGAGCTGCAGATGGTCGGTGAGGTCGAGGCGCACCTCGACCGGGCCCGCGCCGTGGCGCACCGCGTTGGTCAGGGCCTCCACCGCGATCCGGTACGCGATCGACTCGACGGCCGCGGGCAGGGGCGGGAGCTCCGGCGCGACGACCGTGACCGCGGGCAGCTGGGCCGCGTGCCTGCGCAGCGCCTCGACCAGGCCGAGCTCGTCGAGCGCGGGCGGGCGGAGGCCGTAGACGATCCGACGGACGTCCGCGATCGCGTCCGTGGCGGCGGCCCGCAGCGCGGCGAGCACCCGGGACGCGGCCGCCGGGTCGGCGGCGACGAGGTTGCCCGCGGCGTCGGCCTGGAACGAGATGCCGGTGAGGGCTGGGCCGAGCCCGTCGTGCAGGTCGTGGCGCAGGCGCCTGCGCTCCTCCTCGCGGGCGGCGACGATCTCCGTGCGGGACCGCTGGACCGCCTCGGACAGCGCGGTGGCGTGCACGGCGACGGCGATCGGGGCGGCCAGGACCTCCAGGGCGGCGCGGTCGGCCCGGGACAGCCCGCCCTCCCCGCGCCGCACGCCCACCCGCAGCTCGCCGACGGCCTCGCCGCGGGAGACGAGCGCGACCGACTCGCCCGTGCCGTCCGGCCACGTGCCGGACCCGGCGAGCTCGACCCCGCCGCGGACGACCGCCGCCGCGGGGAGCCGCAGGGCCGCGCAGACCGCCGCGCACACCCCGGCGAGATCGTCCGCGGAGCGCAGCGCCCCGCCCATGTGGCCCAGCGCCCGGACGGGGTCGTCGCGATCGCCGTACAGCGCCCGGTCCACCCGCCGTTGCAACCGGCGCCGCACCGGCTCGAACGCGACGGCCACGAGCACCGTGACCAGCACGGACGTCTCCCGGTCCGCGCCGCCGACGGCGCCTCCCGCGGCGGCGACCAGTCCGGCGAGGATCCCGACGACCGCCGCGCTGAGCAGCACGTAGACCACGGTGCGGGACAGCACGAGCCGGATGTCGAGCAGCTGGTGGCGGAGCACGGCGATGGCGATGGCGGTCGGGACGAGCGCGATCGCGAGCAGCTGCAGGACGGGGCCGAGGCCGAACAGCCCCCAGGGCACCATCATCACCACGACGCCGACCAACGCCCAGACCAGCCACAGCAGCTGCCGCCTGCGCTGCTCGTCACCGCGGCGGTAGCGGATCACGAGCCCCACCACCGCGGACACGAACACCACGAGGTTCGCGATCTCGGCGAGGGTCCACAGCGGAGCCAGCGCCGCGTACCCGGGCAGCACCAGCCAGGGGTCGATCGGCGTCCCGCCCGGCTCGGCGCCGGAGTCCAGCGCGAACAGCGGCGCGTTGACCAGGGCGAGGACCACCGGTGCCCGCCAGATGCGGCCCGGCAGCAGCCCGTCCGGGAAGGCCAGCAGGGCCAGCGGCAGGAACACCGCGATCGAGAACGGCCAGGCGTACGCGACGAGCGTGGCGGTCGTCCGCAGCACGGGTTCGGGCCAGCCCGCCGCTGCGCCGGCCACACTCAACGGCACCCCGACGCCCGACGTCGACTGGCACACCGCCGCCCCGAGCAGCAGCCTGCCGACCGGGTTGGCGGGCCGTTGCCAGGCGATCAGGAACCCGGCGACCCCGCAGGACAGCCCGATCACCAGGTTGGTGACCACGAACGCGTCGACCAGGTCCGCGAGGGTCAGCCCCGCGGCGGGGGCGAGCGCGAGCGCGGCCGAGACCTCGGCGAGCACGACCGAGAAGAGGACGAACGCGGCGCGGGGGGTCATGGTCGTCGAGTCTGGGGTGCGGGGGACGCGGCCGGCCCGGGCGGACTCCCGGGTCCGGCCGGGCGGGTTCCCGGGTCACCCGGGGAGGCCGGCCCTGCTCCGCGGGAGTGCGTGGCCCGCACGCTGCTCCCCATGACCTCGACACTCGCACCCCCGACCGCGGTCCGCCGCCGGTCGCTCGTACCGGTCGTCGTGCTCGCCGCGGCGGGCCCGACCGCCGTCGCCGTGCTCCGCGGCGTGCTGCCGTACTCCACGAACGACGACCCCCTCACCGCGGCGACGTCGGCCGCCGCGCACCCCGGCGCGCAGTCGGCCGTGCTGTGGTTGTCGTATCTGGCGCTGCTGACGTTGCCTCTGGGAGTCGTGATCGTCGGGCGGGCCGCGGTGCGGGCGCACCGGGTGCTCGGCGGGATCGCGGCCGGGCTGACGTGGGTGGGGTACGCCAGCCTGTTCTGGCTCGCGGCGCCCGACCAGCTCGCCGCCGCGGGCCTGCCCCCGACGGAGGTGGCGGCCGCCGCGGAGGGGATCGGGGCCCACCCGACCCAGTCCGTCGCCGCCGGCGCCTTCGTGATCGGCCACATCGTCGGTACCGTGCTGCTCGGCGTGGCCTTGTGGCGGGCGGTGCCGCGCTGGGCCGCGGTGGCCCTGATCGCGTCCCAGCCGCTGCATCTCGTCTTCGCGGTCGTGGTCCCGAACCACCTGCTCGACGCCTGCGCCTGGGCCCTGACCGCCGCCGGGTTCGCCGTGGCCGCGGGGGTGCGGCGATGAAGGCGGGGCTGGTGCTCCTGGGCCTGCTGTCCGTGGTGGACGCGCTCGGTCTGCTGCTGACCGACGGCGAGCACCCGCCGCTCTGGATCGCCGCCGTCGGCACCGTGCTGGGGCTCGCCTCCCTGGTCCTGGTCGTGCTCGCCTGGCGCACGCCGCGGCCCGCGACGGTGGTCGGGCTCCTGGTGCTGCGGGTCGTCTCGGCGGCGACCGCGGTCCCCGCCTTCCTCGTGCCGGACGTCCCGACCCCGGCCGTCGTCGTCGCCGCCGCGATCGTGGTGCTGACACTCGTCGGAGCGGGGCTGGTCCTCTCGGCCCTGCGCGGGTCCGCACTGCGGTCCTGATCACCTCCCGAACGGGCCCGGAGGAGGGGCCGGGCCCGTCGGGAGGCGCTAGGGTCACCTCCCGTCGAGCGTGCGCGGTCAGTCCTGACGAGGAGCCTTCAGCCGTGGCCGAGAGAAACCCCGAGAACATCGCCTACCCCGGACCCGGCTCGCGGCCCTTCCGCCGCGATCTCGAGCCCCTCGCCCCGCACGTCATCGTGCTGTTCGGGGCCACCGGCGACCTGGCCAAGCGCAAGCTGCTGCCCGGTCTGGCCTACCTGTCCGAGTCCGAGCTCGCGCCGTCGATCCGGATCGTCGGGACGGCGATGGAGGACCTCGGCACGGACGAGTTCCGCCAGATCGCCAAGAACGCCGTGCAGAACTTCGGCACCCACCGCCTGGCCGAGGAGGACTGGGGGGACTTCTCCGAGCGGCTGACCTACGTCCCGCAGGGCGCGGGGCCCGAGGCGCTCACCGCCGCGGTGAAGGAGGCCGAGACGCTGCTCGGGGACGGCGTCAAGCGGCTGCACTACCTCTCCGTCCCGCCCAAGGCCGCCAAGGCCGTGATCTCGATGCTGCGAGACGCCGACCTCGTCGCCGACTCGCGCGTGATCATGGAGAAGCCGTTCGGGCACGACTTCCCGAGCTCCATCGAGCTCAACGACTACGTCCACACCGTGTTCGACGAGTCGCAGATCTTCCGGATCGACCACTTCCTGGGCAAGGAGGCGGCGCAGAACATCCTCGCGTTCCGCTTCGCCAACGGGCTGTTCGAGCCCATCTGGAACCGCAACTTCATCGACCACGTCCAGATCGACATCCCCGAGACCCTGGGGCTGGACCAGCGCGCCAACTTCTACGAGTCGACCGGCGCGTTCAAGGACATGGTCGTCACGCACCTGATGCAGGTCATGGCGTTCGTGGCGATGGAGCCGCCCACGGCGCTGGAGCCGCGGGCGATCTCTGAGGAGAAGAACAAGGTCTTCCGCTCGATGCTGCCGGTGCACCCGACGGACGTCGTGCGCGGGCAGTACACCGGCTACCGCGGCGAGGAGGGGGTGGCGCGGGACTCCGACACCGAGACGTTCATCGCCCTGAAGGTCGGGCTGGACAACTGGCGGTGGGCGGGCACACCGTTCTACCTGCGCACCGGCAAGCGGATGGCCGAGGGGCAGCGCATCATCTCGATCGCCTTCAAGGAGGCGCCGCGGACGATGTTCCCGGCCGGGTCCGGCGTCGGCACCGGGGGACCGGACCACCTGACGTTCGACCTCGCGGACTCGTCGAAGGTCTCGCTGTCGTTCTACGGCAAGCGGCCCGGGCCCGGCTTCCGGCTGGAGAAGCTGTCGATGCAGTTCTCCACCCAGGAGACCGAGTCCGCCTCGGACGTCCTGGAGGCCTACGAGCGGCTCATCCTCGACGCCATGCGCGGCGACCACACCCTGTTCACCACCGCGGAGGGCATCGAGTCGCTGTGGGAGCGGTCCGCGCCGCTGCTCCTGGACCCGCCGCCGGTCCGGAACTACCCGCCGGGCTCGTGGGGCCCCAACGCGATCCACCAGCTGATCGCGCCCAACGCCTGGCGGCTGCCGTTCGAGCGGGCCTGGCGGGAGAAGCGCTGATCAGCGGTCCCACAGCGGGTGGGGGTCGTGGCCCGCGAGCAGCACGAAGCGGTCCCGCCAGCTGACGTCGGCGGGCAGCTCCGGCTCCGGGCCGGGCTCGCGCCACTGTGCGGCGTGGTCGCACAGGGCGCGGGCCAGGTCCTCGGTGAGCGGGTTGACCGAGCCGCGGTGGATCGAGACCTCGTGGGCGACCAGCGCGGTGCGCGCCACGTCCGCCCAGGTCCCGTCGGGTTCCCGTTCGGCGTGGGCCTTGAGCAGGACGTCGATCGTCCCGGCGGGGACGTCTCCGACGGCGGGCACCGACTTGCGCCGGTCCTCCCGGGACAGGCTCTCGAGCACGTCGTCCAGGACGCGCTCCGCCTCGATCAGCCACTCTGCTGCTCGCATGCGCCCGATCACAGCACGCGAGGGCCTCGGGAACGGCCGGATGGCCCATCCTGAGACACCTCGTGAGTGGCGATGGTCGCCCTGGCGACTCCGCTCACCCACCCCGCCGCCTTCGGCGGCTGCCGTCCCCCGGCCGCCACTCACGGGGTCGGTGGGGGTCAGCGGGTGTGGTGGGTCTCCTGCAGGGCGTAGACGGGGGTCGGGACGCCCTCCTGCCGGGCCTTGAGCTGCAGGGCGAGGTAGAGGGAGTAGTGGCGGCTCTGATGCAGGTTGCCGCCGTGGAACCACAGCCCCTCCTGCTGGGTGGGCTTCCACATGTTGCGCTGCTCGCCCTCCCACGGGCCGGGGTCCTTCGTGGTGTCCGAGCCCAGGCCCCACACCTTCCCGACCTTGTCCGCGACCTCCTGGCTGATCAGGTCCGCGGCCCAGCCGTTCATCGAGCCGTAGCCCGTCGCGTAGACGACGAGGTCCGCCTCCAGCTCCGTCCCGTCCTCCAGGACGACGGTGTGCTCGGTCAGCCGCACCACCTGGCCCTGCACGAGCGTCACCTCGCCGTCGGCGATCAGGTCCGCCGCGCCGACGTCGATGTAGTAGCCCGAGCCGCGGCGCAGGTACTTCATGAACAGGCCGGAGTCGTCGTCGCCCCAGTCGTGGCGGAAGCCGCTCGCCTCCAACCGGTCGTAGAAGTCCCGGTCCCGCTCCCTGATCGCGGCGTACACCGGCTGCTGGAACGTGTGCATGATCCGGTACGGCAGGGACGCGAAGGTCATGTCGGCCTTCTGCGTGGTCATCCCCGCGGCGACGGCGCGCTCGGAGTAGAGGTCGCCCAGGCCGAGGTCCATCAGCGAGTCCGACTTGACGATGTGGGTGCTGGACCGCTGCACCATCGTGACGTCCGCGCCCACCTCCCACAGCGCCCCGCAGATGTCGAACGCCGAGTTGTTGGACCCGACGACCACGACCTTCTTGTCCCTGTAGGCGTCCGGGCCGGGGTGCTTCGAGCTGTGGTGCTGCTCGCCCCGGAACACGTCCTGGCCGGGCAGCTCCGGGACGTTCGGCTTCCCGGACATGCCCGTGGCCAGTACGAGCTGCGTCGGGTGGAGGGTGATCTCCTCGGTGTGGTCTCCGAGGTCCCGGTCCAGCACGACCGTCCACTCCTTGGTGGACTCGTCGAAGGAGGCGCTGCGGCAGGTCGTGGAGGACCAGTAGTTGATCTCCATGACCTTCGTGTACATCTCGAGCCAGTCCGCGATCTTGTCCTTCGGCGCGAACACCGGCCAGTTCTTCGGGAAGTCGATGTAGGGCAGGTGGTCGTACCAGACCGGGTCGTGCAGGCAGAGCGACTTGTAGCGGCTGCGCCACTGGTCGCCGGGCCGGGCGTACCGGTCCACGACGACGTGGGACACCCCGAGCTGGCGCAGCCGGGCGCCCAACGCGATCCCGCCCTGCCCGCCGCCCACCACCAGGACGTAGGGCTGACGGGTCCGACCCAGCTCCTCGGCCTCGGCCTGGCGGGCCTCGGCCCAGGTCACCCGGCCGCGGTTCGCGCCGTGCTCGGCGCCCATCGGCCGGTTCTCACCCTGCGGTTCCTCGTGGCCCTTGAGCTCGTAGAGGGTGGTGAGCAGGGTCCACGCGCCCTCGTCCGCGAGCCGGAGGTGGCCGCGGCCGCGCCCCACCGCCGTCTCGAAGCCGATCCAGGCGTCGACGATCCCGCCCGCCTCGGTGGGCTCCTCGGTGGTGTGGAAGCCGCGGGCGTCCGTGGTGTCCATGGTGGCGCGCAGCAGGTCCGCGACGCCGTCCCGGTTCTCGACCGTCTTGATGTTCCAGGTGAAGGCGACCAGGTCCCGCCAGAACGACGTCGTCGCGAAGAGCCCGGCGGCGCGCTCGGCGTCCCGGGCGGCGAGCGCGGCCTCGAAGTCCGCGAGCCAGGCGTCGACCCGCTGCTGCGCGGTGGTGGCCTCGAGGGTCTGGGTCATGCGGAGGACCTCCCTGTCCCGATGTGGTGCCTGCCACACAGTCGACCCGACGTCCAGCGGGCTCGCAAGGGTTGCAGCGGTGTTGCAGGGCGAGCCTGGGACTAGCCTCGGGCGCGTGACCTCCGTGCGCCGCATCGGCATCGGGCTGGCTGCCGTCGGCCGACCCGCCTACATCAACGCCGGGCGGGACCGGGACCTCGCGGCGGACCGCTCGGTCGACGCCCTGCGCCACCGCAGCTGGGCGGTGCTCGACGCCGCCTACGCCGCCGGGGTGCGCTACGTGGACGTCGCCCGCTCCTACGGCCGGGCCGAGGAGTTCCTGGCCGGCTGGTTGGCCGCCCGTCCCGAGCACACGGACGTCGAGGTCGGGTCGAAGTGGGGCTACCGGTACGTGGGCGACTGGGACCCGCATGCCGCCGTCCACGAGGTCAAGGACCACTCGGCGGAGGCGTTCGCCGCCCAGTCCGCCGAGTCCCTGGCGCTGCTCGGGGACCGGCTGGCGATCTACCACGTGCACTCCGCCACCCTGGACACCGGCGCCCTCGACGACGCCGAGCTGCACCGGGCGCTGGCCGACCTGCGCGAGCACGGGATCCGGGTCGGGATCTCGACCTCCGGGCCGCGGCAGGCGACGGCGATCCGCCGGGCCCTGGAGGTCGCGGTGGACGGGGAGCCGCTGTTCACCTCGTTCGAGACGACCTGGAACGTCCTCGAGCCCTCGGCCGGGCCCGCGCTGGCCGAGGCCGCGGACGCGGGCGCCCGGGTGATCGTCAAGGAACCGGTGGCGAACGGGCGGCTGGCCCCCGGGGGTGCGGTGACCGCCGGGGACGAGCGGGTGGCCGCGCTGGCCGCCGGGATGGGCGTGTCGGTGGACCGGCTCGCCATCGCGGCCGTGCTGGAGGAGCCGTGGGCGCACACGGTGCTCTCCGGCGCGGTCGACCCGGCGCAGGTGGCGAGCAACGTCGCCGCCGTCGAGGTCAAGATCCCCGACGAGGTGTCCGACGAGCTGCTCGACCTCGCCGAGCCCCCCGAGCAGTACTGGACCGCCCGCTCCGCCCGCGCCTGGTCCTGACCCCGTCAGCGCCGGCCGGGGGTCGGCAGCCGACGGAGGCGGCGGGGTGGGTGAGCGGAGTCGCTCACGGGGTCAGCGGGTGAGCAGGACGGGTTTGCCGGGGGCCCGGGTCGGCGAGTCGAGGTACTCGTGGGCGGCGCGGACCTCGTCGAAGCCGAAGACGCGGTCGATCACGGGCTGGAGCGCCCCCGTGCGCAGGCCCGCGGTCACGAAGGCGATCGCGCGGCGCAGCGCCGCCGGGTCGCCGGTGATCTCGAAGACCCGGTAGCGGCGCAGCCACACCGCCGCGTACCCGCCGCCGGGCAGCGGGGTGGGCAGCCCGGACAGGCCGCCGTGGACGATCACGCTGCCGCCGGGCGCGCAGGCCCGCACCAGCTGCTCCACCTGGGGGCCGCCGACCGCGTCGAGGACCAGGTCGGCCCGGCCCAGGTCGGCCGTGACGGGGCCGTCGTAGGGGCCGGTGACCAGGACCTCCGCCGCCCCGGCCGCGCGCAGGGCCGCCTCGTGGCCGGGGGCGGGGACCGTGGCCAGCGGGACGGCGCCCAGGGACCGCAGGACCTGCAGCGCCGCGACGCCGATGCTGTTGGCCGCCGCTGTGACGATCACCCGGTCCCCGGGCCGCACCCGGACGATCTCGGCGACCATCCCGTAGGCCGTGACGTAGGGCATCCAGACGGCGGCGCCGGTCACCGCGTCCATCCCGTCCGGGCGCCGGACCAGCGCGGACGCCGGCACCACGGCCTCCTCGGCGTAGACCGGGTAGTCGTTCTGGGAGAAGGCCGGGATCACGCTGACCGCGGTCCCGGGCGCCCAGTCCACCCCGGCGCCGACGGCGAGGATCTCACCGGCGGCCTCCGTGCCGAGCCCGGCGGGCAGCCGCGGGACCTCCAGGTACGTGCCGCGGCGGAAGTTGACCTCGGCGCGGTTGAGCCCGATCGCGTCGACGCGGATCCGGACCTCACCGGGGCCGGGTTCACGGACGGGCACGTCCTCGATCCGCAGGACCTCCGGCCCGCCCGGCTCGTGGAAACGGACCGCCCGCACCATCTCAGGCCCGCTCGCGCTCGGCGCGGCGCAGGACCGCGGCGGAGATCCGGACGACCGAGGAGTCCAGGAGCACGCCCGCGATGCCCCACGGTCCGATCCACCCGGCCACCGGCCCCGCCGAGCTCGCCAGGCCCACGCCCAGGACCAGCAGGAAGCTCGCCACCCCGAGCATCCCGGCCACCGCGGTGCCGAGGACGACGGCCGGCACCGGGCGGGTGGTCAGCAGGCCTGCGAGCGCGATCCCCGCGACGGCGAACAGCCCCGACATCACCTGCGCCCAGAGCGCGCCGCCGACGACGGCGAGCCCCGCGTGCGCGACGGCTGCGGCGGCCACCAGGCCGAGGAGGAGTTTCGGCGGGTTCAGCGGCTGCGGGTCCACGTCTGGAGGATAGGCGCCCGGCCCACCCGGTCGTGCCGCCGTGGCGGCTTCCCCCGCGCGCGTGTGCGCACCAGACTGCAGGACACTGTCGCCACCATCCACGAGGGGGACCGATGTCGAGCGGCTACGGACAGGGCGGCGGGTACGGCTCCTGGGACCGCGAGGAGCAGACCAGGCAGTTCGCCCGCGAGGAGTACGAGCCGCCCGCACCGCAGCGGCCCGCGGGGCCGACGGTGGACGCGGGGCGGCTGTGGGCCGCGGGCGTCGCGACGGCGATCGTGGCGGCCCTCGTGGCCGTCGTCGGCACGCTGGTGGTGCGGGCGTTCCTGCGGATCGCCTTCAACGGCCCGGCCTCCTCCGGTGTGCTCGGGGACGAGCGGACGATCCTGCTCTGCACGCTCTCGGCGGTCGCCGCGCTGGCGGCCACCGGGCTGGCGCACCTGCTGCTGCTGTCGACGCCCCGGCCGATGACCTACCTGTCGTGGATCACGGGGCTGGTCACGGTCGTCGTCGCGCTGCTGCCGCTGCTCGGGAACGCGCCGCTGGGGGAGCGGGTGGCGAACGCGGTGATCCACCTGATCATCGGGCTCGTGATCACGAGCCTCGTCGCGGGCGCCGGACGAGCGGCCCGCAGGCCCCGCTGACGGTGTGATCCGAGGCACGATCGGCCATCCCGACGTGCGGTCGGGCCGTCCCTCCTGTGGGCCGGGTTCTCGGGTCCGGTCGTCGCGACCCGGCCGGACCCGCGCCCCGGCCGGCTAGCCCAGCGCAGCCCGGACGGCCTCGGCGAGGGCGGTGCGGCCCCGCGCCGTGGGGTGCACGTGGTCCGGGCCGAGCAGCCCGGGATCGCCGGCCACGACCGCGGCCCAGTCCACGAACCGCACCGAGGGGCCGTGCTGGGCGGCGGCCGCGCGCAGCACCGCGTTGTTGCCGTCCTGCCAGCGCCGCGGCACCGACACCCCGACGAGGACGAGCGGTCGGCCGTCCGCGGAGCGGACGACGGACTCGACGTCCTCGGGCTCGACGGTCCCGTTCGCCCCCAGCGCGACGACGATCGGCCCGTCGTGCGCGGCCGCCCAGGTCCGGACCGCCGCGGGTGCCCCGGCGTACTGCCTGCCCACCTTCGCGTCCACCGTGGTGCCGGGTCCGAGGGCGGCCACGAGGGCGTCCGCGCTGCCCAGGGAGATGGAGTCGCCGAGGACGTAGGCGGGGCCCAGCGGGGCGGCCGTGACGACCCGGCTCGCCGCCGCGGCGGCATCCGCGGCGCCCGAGGCGACCCCGATGTCCAGCGCGGGGGCGGGGGTCGGGGCGGGCGGCTCGTCCCGCTGCTGCTCCCCGGCCGCCACGGGCGCGGCGGGTGGTCGCAGCGGGCCCGCGGGCGCGGTCAGGGCGAGCACCGCCGACGCGACGAGCGCGGCGCCCACCACCGCGACGACCCCCGCCCCGACCCGGCCGACCCGGGCCCGGGCCAGCGCCCGGCGCAGGGCCCCACGCCGGATCGGGGTCTCCAGCCAGCGGTAGGAGGCCTCGGTGACGACGAGGGTGGCCGCCACGCGCACCGCGTTCACCACCCACGATGAGGCGGGGAGGTCCCTGGTCAGGACGATGATCGGCCAGTGGTAGAGGTAGATCCCGTACGACCGCCGGCCGAGCGCGGCGAGCGGGGCCACGGACAGCAGTCCGCTCACCGCCGGACCGGCACCCGTCGCCGCGACCAGGACCACGGCCGTGACCAGGGCCGTGCGGAGGAACCCGCCGTGCAGGTAGAGGTCCGCGGCGAACTCCGAGGCGGTCCCCAGCGCGAGCAGCAGCGCGACGAGCGCGGCCACCCCCAGGACGTCGAACACCACGGCGCCCCGCCGGGCGCGCCGCCACGCGCCGGGCAGCCACAGCAGGGCCGTGGCCGCGCCGACCAGGAAGCCCGCCGCCCGGGAGTCCGTGGCGTAGTAGGCGGGGCCGGTCGTGTCCGGGTCGAACTGCCAGGCGCAGAGCACCGCCGAGACCGCGGCCAGCAGCAGCGCGGCCGCCGCGACCCGGCGGCGCCCGAGCACCGCGAGCACCCCGCAGAACAGCAGCGGCCACAGCAGGTAGAGCTGCGCCTCGACCGAGAGCGACCACATGTGCAGGAAGGGCGAGGGCGTGCTGAACGACTCGGCATAGGGCACCCCGCCGATCAGCAGGTGCCAGTTCTGCAGGTACAGCAGCGAGAACAGGGCGTCCGCCCGCAGGTCCGCGACCGGCCGGACGAGGGCGAACACCAGCAGGGTGCCCAGCACCGCGGCGACCAGGGCCGGGACCAGCCTGCGGGCTCGGGCCAAGGCGAAGGCGCGCACGCCCACCCGGCCGTGTCGGCGCAGCTCGGCGACCAGTAGCTGGGTGATCAGGAACCCGGAGAGGGTGAAGAACACCTCGACGCCCAGGAAGCCGCCGCCCGCCCAGCCGAGGTCCAGGTGGTAGGCGACGACGGCGAGCACCGCGATCGCCCGCAGCCCGTCCAGACCGGGCGCGTGCGGGACGGCGAACGGGTTGCGGACGGGCCGGATCCGCACCGGCCGTGCCGCCTCCAGCGCACCCTCCAGTGTGGCCACCGGACCCCTTTCGCTCGGAAGGGTGATGCTGGCACGAAAGATCGCCCGGGGCGAGCATCCACGGTCGGGTGGAATCGGGTGTCGTGTCCGAGTCGCCGCCGGGCGCGGGCGGTGTCGCGTGGTGGGCTGTGCGGACCGCAGCTGGGCGAGCCTGAGGGGGCGACACATGACGGCACTCGTCGACGGCCGAGGAGGCGGTCCGGGGGATTCGGGCCACCCGGGCTTTCTCGGTACCGGGAACGAGGTCGTCGGTGCGCGGTGGGGCGGCACCCGGGAGGACCCGCACGTCCAGCCCCGGCGGGCGCGCCTGGAGCCGTTGCACGCGCCGTCGCACGCCCTGCTGCGCGAGGTCTTCGAGCCCATCCTGCGCGAGCGCGGCGTCCGCACCGTGACCGTGATCGGGACCGACGTGCACGCGGCGCTCTGGGCGGAGCTCGGCGCGCACACGGTGCACGTCGTCGCCGGGTCGCCCACCCGCGAGCTGCGGGCCGCGGTCGCCGCCCACCCGGCGCTGCACCTGGTCACGGACGGCGACCCGCCGGAGGCGGAGCTGTACGTGCTGGTCGGCGACACCGGCTACCACGGGGTGCGCCGCGAGCTGGACCGCGTGCTGACCGAGGCGCCCGACGCGATCGTGCTGGTCGGGAACGTGCTCTGGCCCGCCGGGCGGCGGGACGTGCTGCCCGGCGTCGGGCGGACCGGTCCGTCGGTGTGGCGGGACGGGCTGACCCCCGCCGGGGTCGGCGCGGGCACGGTGGACGCCGCCGACGAGGCGGGCGGGGAGGAGAACGGGGTCCTGACGGCCGTCGAGGACGTCCTCAACACCGCCGCGGAGTCCTGGACCATGGGCCTGGTCCCGGTGCTGTCCGGGGTCGGGGTGATCGCGCGCGACGACGCGCCGTTCGCCGAGGACCTGTGGGAGACCCTCCTGCCCTGGACGACCTCGGAGCTGCTCGCGGGCCTGGAACGCAACCGGATCGCCCTGCTCTCCCGGCTGCTGGAGCTCGAGCACGGCGCCACCACCGCCGCCCGCGAGGCCGCCGACCAGCAGAACCGGCTGACCCGCTGCCTGCAGGAGCTCGACGCCGCGTGGGACGAGATCGCGGAGCTGCGCGCCGCGCACCCGGTCGACCCCCGCACCCCGCTGGCGACCCGCGTCCGCAAGCTGGTCCGCCGCCGCACCCCGTGAGCGGCGATGGTCGCCAGGGCGACCATCGCCGCTCACGAGGTCTCAGACGTGCACGGGAGCCCGGTCGTCCGAGGGCGCCGCGGTGCGCGCCGCGGCCCGGATCAGCACCACGCCGAGCACCGCGACGGCGAGGCCGCGGAACAGCTCGATCTGCAGGCCGGTGAGGATCGGCGCCTGCGGGAGCGGGACGAAGGTCGCCAGCCCGCCGAGGATCGCGAACACCCCCGCCCAGCGCAGGGCCCCCGGCTGCCGCACGAGCGCGACGCCCAGCACGATCAGGCCGATCACCAGCACCAACCCGCCGACGACCTGGATCAGCGCGAACGGCTCCGCCGCGACGATGGCCTCGTCGTCGGGGATCAGCTCGGGCGCGCGGCGGGCGATCTCGGGCGCCACGAGCGCCTCGACGACCAGGTGGGCCTGGGCGCTGACGGCGTTGCCGAGGAAGTAGCCGCTGAACCCGAGGAACCCGAGCACACCGACGCGCGGGGCGAGCCAGGCGTAGGCCGCGGGCAGGCCGAACATGAGCAGCAGGGCCCCGGCGTAGATCGACAGCTGGCCCCACGGCGAGCCGGGGGCCAACAGGGCGTCGACGGAGTGGGCCCGGCCGTCGACGACGGGGTGGGCGAGTCCGCCGGCGAGGCTGAGCACGGCGGAGCCGACGAGCGCGGCCCCGCCGAGGGACAGCAGGCGCGTCCTGGTCACGGGAGGTTCCTTTCACCGGATGCGGCGCACGGTGCGCCGTCGCCGGTGACGATCACCCGGGGGTGTTGCGCCCGACTTGTAGCCGAGTTGCACGCGGGCGCCACGGGTCCCCGGCGAACCGGGTGCCCAGCGCGAGCGCGCGGTCGGCGTGCCGGGCTGCGGCGTCGGTGTCGCCGAGCGCGGCGGCGGTCTCGGCGAGGAACAGGTCGACGGGGCCGAGCACGACCAGGCCGTTCAGCGTGCGGGCCAGCCGCCCGGACCAGGGCAGCAGCGCGTCGTGGGTGCGGCGGCACTCCGCGAGGTCGCCCAGCCGCGCGGCGCAGTGGGCGCGCAGCGAGGTCGCGACCAGCCAGGTCGCGTCCCGCGGCCACGGCGGCCGGTCCCAGCCCGCGCGGGCCTCGTCGACCAGGCCTGCGTCGAGCAGGGCCACGGTGAGGACGTCGTCGACGGCGCCGGGGTGCCGCGCGGCGACGGCGCGGATGTCGTCGACCATCCCGGCGAGGGAGCCGACGGTGAACTCGACGACCCCCGTGGCCCAGACCCGCACGATGGCCGCGTTGGGTTCGCCGCCCTCGATGATGCGGGCGAGGACCTCCGCGTGTCGGGCCCGCCCCTGCTCGAGGTCGCCGGAGAGGAGCAGCTCCGTCGCCCCGTACACCTGGGTCGCGAACAGCAGCATCGCGAGCTGGCCCGTGGTGCCCGCCCGGACGGCGGCGTGCAGGTGGCGGTCGACGGCGGGGAGGTCGGCGCACCCGATCGCGTGCGAGGCGTGCAGGAGGTGGGCCAGCGCCTCGAAGTCCACCCTTCCGGCCCGGTCCGCGGCGGCGAGGAGCGCGTCGGCGACGACGGCGAGCTCGTCGACGTCGTCGGAGGCGAAGGTGTGGGCGAACCGGCTGTTGAGGGCGCGACAGAGCAGCCGCGGGTCGTCCAGCTCGCGGGCGAGGTCGAGGGCCTCCTCCGAGCTCGGTGCCGAGACCCCGAGCAGCCAGGCCTCCGTCTCCTGCGAGCGGGTGGCGAGCAGGTCCGCCCGCAACGCACGGTCGGCGGGATCCAGCCGGTCGAGCACGGCGGTGATCCGCGCGGCGACGGCGTCGCTGTCCGCGAGGTCGAAGGGTCGTGCCGTCCACAGCGTCGGCGAGTCGATGATCCACGCCCGGGCGACGTCCGCGGTGTCGCCGAGCCGCTCGGCCGCGGCGAGGGAGGCCTCGCGCTCGGCCCGGGCGCGCAGCGCGTCGCCGCTGGCCGCCACGGCCTCGACGAGCCCGCGATGCGCGCGGAGCAGTCCCGGGGTGTCGCCCGCCCCGAGGTCGTGGGCCGCGAGCGCGGCCCGCCAGTAGCCCGCGGCCTCGTCCGCCGCACCGCCCCGGCGGGCCTGTTCCGCGCCCCGGACGAGGTGGGGGAGGGCGCGGGCCGCGGATCCCGCGGTGAGCGACTGCGCGGAGTGGTGGGCCAGGGCGAAGACCTGGTCCGGTCTGCCCTCCAGGGCCTCGACGACCGCGAGGTGCAGCCTGCCGCGGCGGATGGGCGGGATCCGGTCGTAGCAGGTGTCCCGGACCAGGGCGTGCACGAACCGCACCGAGGCCGGGTCGGGCGCGGTGAGCAGGCCTGCGACGACGCCCGCGTCGAGGTCGTCGACGAGGTCGTCCTCCGGGGTGTTCGTGACGGCGAGCAGCAGGTCGACGTCGACGTCTCGGCCGAGTACGGCGGCGCGGGCCAACGTCGTCGCCGTCCGGGCCGGGAGCCGGTCCAGGCGGCGGCCGATGAGCTCGCGGATCGCCACGGGCAGTCCGGTGGCGGCGGCCCCGACGCCCTCGGCCGCGACGAGCCCGCCGAGCTGGCGCAGGAATAGGGCGTTGCCGGACGCGCGGGCGAGGAGGGCACCCCAGGCGCTCTCGGGCAGGTCCCGCCCGACGACGCCGTGCAGCAGGGTGCGGGCGGCGTCGTCGTCCAGGCCGGTGAGGGCGATCCGGCCCGCGGTGCGGTCCACCGTGGCCGCGAGCGTGGCCCGCAGGTCGGGTCCCGCCTCGTCGCCGCGGAACGTCCCGACGACGAGGACCTCGGCCGGGCCGTCGGCGGTCGCGAGCTGCCGCAGGATCTGCAGGGTCTCCTGGTCCGCGCGGTGCAGGTCCTCCAGCAGCAGCAGGACCGGCCCGGTGAGCGCGCCCGCTACGGCGCGGGCGAGGTCGAACGCGGGCCCGGTGGCGGCGGTCCCGGTCAGCGCGGTGTGGATCTCGGACCAGGCCCAGCCGGGCGGGGCGCCGCTGACCTCGGGGCAGCGGCCGCGCGCGACCGTCCAGCCGTCGAGGCCTGCGGCGAACCGCTCGACCAGCGCGGACTTCCCGACGCCCGGCTCGCCCTCGACCCAGGCCACGCTCGGCCGCGGTCCGGTCGCGGCGGCGGCGCGGTGCAGGGCGGCGAGCTCGGCCGCGCGACCGAGCAGCACGGAGCCGGGGTGACCGGGGGGCACGGAGCCGGGGCGACCGGGGGGCGCGGAGCCGGGGCGACCCGGGGACGCGGAGCCGGGGTCATCAGGCGGCTGGGAGCCGGGGCGACCGGGCGGCGCGGAGCCGGGGCGACCGGGGGGCGCGGAGCCGGGGTGACCGGGTGGCGCGGAGCCGGGGGCCGGTGGGTCGGTCGGCTCCTGCACTGGCCGCGGATGCGCACCGGCGGGTGCAGCGGCGGGTGCACCGGCGGGTGCAGCGGCGGGTGCAGCGGCGGGGAGGAGGTGCGGGGCCTGGGCCAGGATGTCCGACTCGAGCGCGCGCAGCTCGGGGCCGGGGTCCACACCGAGCTCGTCGACCAGGCGGGTGCGGGTCTCCCGCAGCACCGTCAGCGCTTCGCCCTGCCTGCCGACCCGGTACAGCGCCAGCGCGCGCAGGCCCGCGGTCCGCTCGCGCAGCGGGTCGCGCGCGTGCAGGGCGGCGAGGTCGCCCAGCACGGCCTCCGGGCGGCCGAGTGCCAGCGCCGCCCCCGCCCGCAGCTCGACGGCGGTGGCCCGGCGCTCGCGCAGCCGCCCGGCCTCCGCGACCGCCCACTCCTGGTCGGGGTAGCCGGTGAAGGGCTCGTCCGTCCACAGGGCCAGCGCCCGGGTGCAGGCCGCCCACACCTCGGCGGGGACGGCCGCCTGCTCGGCGGCCCGGACGAGCGCGTCGAACGCCCAGGTGTCGACCTGCGGCACGGGTAGGGCGAGCGCGTACCCGGGAGGGGCGCTGACCAGCACGGACGCCGGCGTGCGGGGTGCCCGGTCCGGCTCGAGGAGCCGACGCAGGTGGGAGACGTAGGCCTGCAGCGCGCCGAGTGCCTTGGGTGGCGGCTCGCCGGACCACAGGTCCTCGAGGAAGCGGTCGACGGACACCACCCTCCCCGACGCGGCCACGAGCATGCCCAGCACGGCGCGCTGGCGCGGCCCGCCGAGCTCGGCCTCGCCACCGGCCACCCGGGCACCGAGCGGTCCGAACGCCCGGACCGTGACCGTCGACACCCGGCCAGCCTACGACGTGACGATCACCGTCGCGTGCGGGCGAGACGCCGCCGTCGGTCTCCCGCGCGATACGGTGCGGGCGGACGAACGGCCACACAAGGGACTCGGATGGCTCCGACGGCGGGCAGGCGTGTGCGGCTGGACGACGTGGCCGCGGCGGTCGGGGTGTCGCCCGCGTCGGTGTCGCTGGTGTTGCGGGGCGCCCCCGGCCCGAGCGCGGACACGCGGGCGCGGGTGTTGGAGGCGGCGCAGCGCCTGGGCTACCGGCCCGACCGCGCGGCCTCCCTGCTCGCCTCCCGGCGCAGCCGCCTGGTGGGTGTGCTCCTCGACGTCGGCGATCCCTTCGACGCCCAGCTGGCCGCGCAGCTGCAGGACGCCGCGGAGGATCGGGGCTATGACGTCCTGCTCTCCACGATCACCCGCCGCCGCGGCCAGGACCGGGCGGTCGAGACGCTGCTGGACTCCCGGTGCGAGGCGCTCGTCCTCGTCGGCCCGGAGGCCGCGCCCGCCGAGCTCGCGACGCTCGCCGCCACGGTGCCGCTGGTGGTGCTGTGCCGCCGGGTGGACGTCGGGGGCGGCCCGGACGTCGTGCGGACCGCAGACGACGCGGGCACCGCGCTGGCGGTGGAGCACCTCTGGGGCCTGGGGCACACCGCGATCGCCTACGTCGACGGGGGAGTGGGCCGGATCGCCGAGGACCGGCGCAACGGCTATCTGCGCGCCATGCGGGCCCGGGGGCTGGCGCCCCGGGTGGTCCCCTCGGACGGCCGGACGGGCACGGAGCGGACCGGTATCGAGGCCGCGCCGATCCTGCTGGCGGAGCTCCCGACCGCCGTCGTCGCGTTCAACGACCGCACCGCGGTGGGCCTGATGGACGCCCTGGCCCGCGGCGGCGTCGACGTGCCGGGGGACGTGTCGGTGGTGGGCTACGACGACCTGCCCCTCGCCCGGCTGGCCCACATCGAGCTGACCACGGTCGGGCAGGACATCGAGGCCCTGTCCGCCCATGCCCTCGACGCCGTGGTCGCCCGGCTCGACCGCGGGGCGGCCCCGGGGCCGGAGGTGCTGCTCGACCCCTACCTCGCGATCCGTCGGACCACGGCGGCGCCGCGTGGAGCGAGCGCGTGATCGTGCACGTTTCGTGCACTCGGCGCTGCATGATCGGCGAAACCGTGCGTACACGGTGGTGGGAGGCGCAGTCGTCCCACACTCTTGAGAGCCGGTGTCTGCACGGGCCGCCCGGCGGGTAGGTTCGTCCTGCGGGCAGGTTGACAGTTTGTCCTGACAACGATCGTCCTGACAACGACGGGGGCGCGAGTGGGCCGGAACGGTCGTGGAGTACTCGTCCCCGACGTCGTGTTGGACCGGACCAGCCCCGTGCCCCTGTACTTCCAGGTCGCGACCCGGCTGCAGCAGCAGATCGAGGCGGGCGACATCCCCGTCGGGGGCAGGCTGGAGAACGAGGTCGAGCTCGCCGACCGGCTGGGGGTGTCCCGGCCGACGATGCGCCGCGCGATCTCCTACCTCGTCGAGCGCGGCATGCTCGTCCGCCGGCGCGGGGTGGGCACGCAGGTCGTGCACCCGAAGGTCCGCAGGCCCGTCGAGCTCGCGAGCCTGCACGACGAGCTGGCGAAGGAGGGGCGGTCGCCGCGCTCGGAGGTCCGGGAGTTCGAGGTGCGGCCCGCTCCGGACCAGGTGGCGCAGACGCTGGGGCTGCCTCTCGGGTCGGACGTGCTGTGGATCGAGCGGCTGCGCTTCGCAGGCGACGAGCCGCTCGCGTTGATGCACAACGCGGTGCCCGTCGACCTGCTGCGGATCCGCCGCGCGGACCTGGAGCACCGCGGGCTCTACGCGGCGCTGCGGGCGGCGGGGCACGTGCCGCGCACGGCCGACCAGGTCGTCGGGGCCCGCGCGGCCACGGCGGGGGAGGCCCGGATCCTCCACGAGACCCGGGGTGCCCCGCTGCTCACCATGACCCGCACCGCCTGGGACGCCGCGGGCGGGGCCGTCGCGTACGGGTCGCACCTCTACCGCGCGGGCCGCTACTCCTTCGAGCTCCACCTGACCTCGTGATGACGTTCTCGTGACGGCGGCGCGGGTCGTGTGACCGGTGCCGCCGGGGGTGGCAGATTCCGCCTGTGCGCGGGTCGGTGTGGGGGGCGTTCCTGCTGGTGGCGGGGCTCGCCGTGGGGTGCGCGGGCGCGCCGCCGCCCGCGCCGCCGGTGGGCGAGGGCTCGCTCACCGCGCCGCCCCCCGCCGTGTCCACCCCCACCCCCACCCCGACGCTCCCGTCGGGGCTCACCCGGGCCGACGTCGAGGCCGGTCTGCTGAGCCGGGACGTCCCGCAGGGCGGCACCGGCGCGCTCGTGCCGGTGCCCGGTGCGGTCCCGGCGCCGGGACCGGGACGGGTGCGGACCGTGCGGGTGGAGGTCGAGGAGGGCGTGCCGGTCGACGGCGCACGGTTCGCGGGCTTCGTGCTCGCCGTCCTGAACGACCCCCGCTCCTGGGGCGCGGGCGACACGATGTCGTTCGCGCGCACCGACTCCGCGGACGCCGAGATCCGGCTGATCCTGGCCACCCCGGACACGTCGCGGCGGATGTGTCGCCCGCTGGAGACCTACGGACGGCTCTCGTGCCGCACGGGCGACCGGGTGGTGCTCACCCACTACCGCTGGGTGAACGCCACCGAGGAGTACGCGAGCGATCCCACGGCCTACCGGCAGTACGTGGTCAACCACGAGGTCGGGCACGCGCTCGGCCACGGCCACCAGCGGTGTCCGGGTGCGGGGCGGCCCGCGCCCGTGATGCAGCAGCAGACCCTGGGCCTCGACGGCTGCGCCCCGAACGGCTGGCCGTATCCCTGAGATCCGGAGTCGGCATCCGTTCACCCGGCGGTCGCCCGCCGTAGGTCCGCCCGCCATCCGCACCCGCTGGGGTGGGTCGGTGCGGCTGGCGGTGATCGACCTGGTGGGAACCGTCGTCTCCGACGGCGGCCTGGCCCTCGACGCCGTGCGGCGCGGCCTGGTGAGCGTGGGCGTCCCGGTGGCGGGCCCCCGCGTCCCGGCGCTCGAACGGCAGGCGCGCGCGGCGATGGACCGTCCGGTCCCGCGGATCTTCGCCGACCTGCTCGACGGCGACCAGCGGCGGGCGCGGCTGGCCGCGGAGGTCTACGAGGCGTGGCTCTGCGCCGAGGCGGCCGCGGGTCGGGTGCGGGCCGCCCCGGGCGCGGCGGCGGCGCTCGTCGCCCTGCGGGAGGCGGACGTGGCGGTGGCGGTGGTCGGGAACCTGAGCGCGGACGCCTGCGACCGGCTGGTCACCGCGGCGGGGCTGCCCGTGGACGTCCTGCTCGGGCCGGACGACGTGGCGGGCCGCGGGCTCCCCGAGCCCGATCTGGTCCTGGCGGCCGCCCGGGGCGCGGACGTCGACCCCGCCGACGTGGTGGTCGCCGCCGACACGACCTCGGCCATGGTGGCCGCCGCGCGGGCGGGCGCCGGCCTGGCGCTGGGTGTGCTCGGCGGCGCCCACCCCGCACCCACACTGCGGGCGGCGGGCGCACACGACGTCCTCACGGCCGTCGGCGAGCTACCGGCCCGACTCGGCCTGCCGCAGCCGCGGATCCCGGCTCAGGACTCCTCGGCGCCGCTCGGGGGGAGGGGAGCGGTGATCCCGTAGCCGCCCCGGTAGAACAGCAGCGGGAGGCGCTCGGCGTCCGCGCCGAGGTCCGCGACCCGCCCGACGACGATCGTGTGGTCGCCGCCGTCGTACTCGTTCCAGAGCGTGCAGTCGATCCAGGCGCTGACCCCGTCGAGGATCGGGGCGCCGCTGGGCGCCGGGGTCCAGCTGACCCCCGCGAACTTGTCCGTGCCGGAGCGGGCGAACCCGTTGCTGTACTGGCTGTGGTCGGAAGCGAGGACGTTCACACAGAACCGGCCGATCTCCCGGATCTTCGGCCACGTGCTCGACGTGCGGGCCGGGGAGAAGGAGATCAGCGGCGGGTCCAGCGACAGCGAGGAGAACGACTGACAGGTGAAGCCGACCGGGCCGTCCGGCCCCACGGAGGTGATGACGACGACCCCGGACACGAAGTGCCCGAGCACCTCGCGCATCGCTTGCGGGGTCACGGGCTGCGGTGTCTCCGTGGCGCTCGACGACATGGGGGAAGCCTAGGCAACGCGGCTCGCGTTGTCGCGGGTTGTGACATGGCCCGCTCCCCGTCCACCGATCGGGGCCGGGCTGTCGCGCGACGTTCCCCCGGGGCCGCCCACACAATGTGCAGTGGTCGGCGTCGTCCCGTCTCGTGGGGAGCCCGGTGGACGGCGTCGGCTTCCACGCACCACGGGAGCGGCGCGGCACCGACGGTGTCGCGCCTCTCCCGCGTTCGGGTCCGGACGCCCTAGCTTGCGTAGGCCCGCAGCCGGTCGGCGCGCTCGCCGACCCGCAGCTTGGCCATGACCTCGCGCTCGATCTGGCGGACCCGCTCGCGGGACAGCCCGAACCGGCGGCCGATCTGGTCCAGGGTGCGGGGCTGGCCGTCGTCGAGGCCATAGCGCATCCGGATCACCAGCTGCTCGCGTTCCTCGAGGGTTCCGAGAACCCGCCGGAGATCGTCGTGCAGCAGGTGGGAGATCACCGTGTTCTCGGCGTCCGCCGCCTGGTCGTCCTCGATGAAGTCCCCGAGCGGGGCCTCCTCGTCCGACCCGACGGGCATGTCGAGGCTCACCGGGTCCCGCGCGTGGTCGAGCAGGTCGGCGATCTTCTCCTCGGCGATGCCGGACTCCGCCGCAAGCTCCTCGTGGGTGGCCTCGCGGCCGAGCTTCTGGTGCAGGTCACGCTTGATCCGCGCCAGCTTGTTGACCTGTTCCACGAGGTGGACCGGCAGCCGGATCGTGCGCGCCTGGTCGGCCATCCCGCGGGTGATCGCCTGCCGGATCCACCAGGTGGCGTAGGTCGAGAACTTGAAGCCCTTCGCGTAGTCGAACTTCTCGACCGCGCGGATCAGGCCCAGGTTCCCCTCCTGGATCAGGTCGAGCAGCGGCATGCCGCGCCCGGTGTAGCGCTTCGCGAGGCTCACCACGAGCCGGAGGTTGGCCTCCAGCAGGTGGTTGCGCGCCCGCTCCCCGTCGCGGACGACGGCGCGCAGGTCCCGCGCGTAGTCGACGTCCAGCTGCGTGCCCTCCGCCGCAGCGGTGTCCAGCACGTGCTTGGCGAAGACGCCCGCCTCGATCCGCTTGGCCAGGTCGACCTCCTGCGCCGCGGTGAGCAGCGCGGTCTTGCCGATCCCGTTCAGGTACACGCGGACCAGGTCCGCCGCCGGGCTCTGCGCGTCGAGGTCCTCGGCGGTGAGCTCGGGCCGGGTGCGGCCCTCGGTCGCCGAGTCCTCGCCGTCGTCCGACTGCTCGGAGGATCCGGCGGCCCGGGTGTCCTCAGCCGTGCTCTCGGTCGTGTCCTGCGTGGTCGCCTGTGCCGTGTCCTGTGCCGCCCGCGTGGCGGCACGTCGCCGCCCGGAGGCGGTACGCTGTCCGGGAACGCGCGTCGCCGGCGCGATGGCGGCTTCCATGCTCGGTGCCAGTGTCATGGACGTTCCTCCCCTAACGCGACCCGGGCGACGCCGTGGCAGCGGCGGTCCGCCGGGGTTCTACAGGGTTGAACGCGGGGCGTCGAATAAACGTTCCCGGCCAAAGCGCATCCGCCGTGCGGGTGAACCCCCCCCGGGTCCGCTCAGGCCACGCCGACGATCC
Organism: Pseudonocardia oroxyli; assembly: GCF_900102195.1. Lineage (GTDB taxonomy): Bacteria > Actinomycetota > Actinomycetes > Mycobacteriales > Pseudonocardiaceae > Pseudonocardia > Pseudonocardia oroxyli. The sequence goes on along the minus strand of NZ_FNBE01000001.1, from coordinate 194,444 downwards.
CGCGGGTGGAGTGTCGGTACACCTGGGCCATGAGCGCGGGCCAGTCCTCGTGCAGCGCCTTGTGCCCGGTGAACAGGCCCAGGTGACCGCCCGCCGCCGTCCGCCGGGTGATCTGCGCGGCCGGTGTGGAGACGTGGTCGGCGATGGCGAAGAGCTGCTCCGGCGGCGTGATGTGATCCGTGGCACCCGCGAGCAGGAACACCGGGCAGTCGATGGCCGACAGGCGCGCGGGGCGCCCGTCCACCTCCAGCTCGCCGCGCACCAGCCGGTTGCGCCGGAACAGGTTGTCCACCAGCCACAGGTAGAACGCGCCGGGCACGTCCTGCGTGTGCTTGAACCAGTCCTCGAACACCCGGTAGCGCCGGACGTGCTCGGGGTCCTCGACGTGCGCCAGCAGCTGCAGCTGGCGGGCGATCTCGGCCTGCGGCTGGATCATGAGGAAGTTGCCCAGCACCGCCGCGCCGGACATGTTGCCGCCGTTGGCCGCCACGAGCGCGCGGTACGGCGCCATGCCGAGCCGCCCGGACAGCGCCGCGGTGGACGCGGCGATCACCGAGTCGCCCGCGTGGAAGTCGATCGGCGCCCCGGCGAGGGTGAGGGTGTGGACGCGCTCGGGGTGCAGGGTCGCGTAGATCGCGGCGAGCCAGCCGCCCTGGCAGTCCCCGACGAGGTTCGCCCGCCCGCCCATGCGGCGGATCGAGCGGTCCACGACCTCGAGGTAGTCGGTGATGGTGACCCGCTTGGTCGCGGACGTGGCGGCGCGCCACTCCAGCGCGTAGAGGCGGGTGAGCCCGGTCTCACGGATCGAGGTGAGCTGGCTCTGCCCCGGCGCGAAGTCCACGACGGTGGAGCTGTGTCCCGCCTGCGGGGGCAGGACCAGGGTGGGCACGACGTCGTCGCCGCGGTGCTCGTCGAGGGTGAAGTCCCGCAGGCGGGCGAAGTCCGTCTCCAGGGTCACCCGGTTCTGCAGGTGCCAGCGCGGCTCCGCACGGTCGAGCATCGTCGACACCCAGAGCGCGGTGCGTGCGGGCGCGGCCCAGGGCCTGCGCGCGGTCGACCACCAGGCCGCCCCGGTCGCGCGGGCCGCCGCCTCGACCGTGCGCCGGGTCGTGTGGGCGCCGTACCGCAACAGGAAGCGGTAGGGGTGCTCGGCGGCCGGGCCGCCGATCCGCGTCGCCTCGGGCGCGGTGTCCTCCGTCGCGACGGAGCCGGGGTCCCCGGCCGCACTGATCGCGCTACTCATGGTCGTCTCCCATCGCCGGTGATGTCCGACCGATCACTACCGAAGAGTAGGTCGTGGTGGGGATCCCTAGCAACACCCGACTTACCCCCGAGTAGTGCTTGCTATCCCAAGCACGGCGACAGCGCTGGTGACGGGGCATACAGGGTGACGTGGAACCGTGACCGCCCGCTACCGGCTGGTACCCCCCACCATGGTGCGACCGCTCGCGGTGCGGCCGAACGACAGGGCCCCGCGGCGCGGGTGTCCGGGGTAGGTCGGCGGTGAGGTTCTGGGGAGGGCCGATGACGTCCATGCAGGGTCGAGAGCACGAGACACTCGAGGTTCGCGAGCAGGCGCAGCGAGTCGTGGAGACCGTCCGCGAGGCGCTGGACCCCCGGACGGTCGCGGCGAAGCTCGATCCGGTGGGTTTCGCGCCCGCGCTCGCCGGGGCGGCCCGCTCGGTGCTGACGCGCCCCGTCGCGGCGGCGCGCACCGGGCTCGGCTGGGGGGCCGACGCGGGCCGCGCGGGTGTGGTCTCCGCGTTGCGGGCGGTCGGGAGCACCGCCTCCGGCCCGGCCGTGCTGGCGGAGCGGGACCCGCGCTACTCGGACCCGGTCTGGGATGAGAACGCCTGGTACTGGCTCTGCCGTCAGCAGCACGGGCTGCTCGCGGACCGGCTGCGCGAGCTGACGGCGGGGATGACCGTGGACCCGGTGTCCCGCCGGAAGATCGACTTCCTGGTGGGGCAACTCGTCGAGGCCGCGGCGCCGCCGAACTGGCCGATCTCGAGCCCGGCGCTGGTGCAGCGGGCCTTCCAGACGGGCGGGAAGAGCCTGGTCCGCGGGGCGCGCAACGCGCTGCGGGACCTCGTGCAGAACGGCGGGATGCCGCGCCAGTTCACCCCGGGCGAGCTGACGGTCGGCGAGCAGCTGGGCGCCACCCCGGGCAAGGTCGTGTTCCGGAACCGGCTCATCGAGCTGATCCAGTACGCCCCGCAGACCCCCAAGGTGCACGCCGTCCCGCTCCTGATGAGCCCGCCGTGGATCAACAAGTACTACATCATGGACCTGGCGCCGGGCCGCAGCCTCGTGGAGTGGGCGGTGCAGCACGGCCACACCGTCTTCATGATCAGCTACCGCAACCCGGACTCGTCGCTGCGCGAGCTCTCGATGAGCGACTACCTGCGCGAGGGTCCCGTCGCGGCGCTCGACGCGGTGCAGCGGATCACCGGCGCGCCCAAGGTGAACGTGGCCGGACTCTGCCTCGGCGGCGCGATCGCCACCTCGATGGTGGCCTGGCTGTCCGCGCGCGGCGAGGACCGGGTCAACTCGCTGACCCTGATGAACACGATGCTCGACTACACCCGGCCGGGCATGCTCGGCGTCTTCGTCGACGAGCCGACCGTGGACCGGCTGGAGCGCACCATGCGCAAGGACGGGTACCTGCCCGCCGCCAGCATGAAGCGCACGTTCGACCTGCTGCGCGCCACCGACCTCGTGTGGAACTACGTCGGCACGAACTGGTTCCAGGGCGACGACCCGCGGCCCTTCGACATGCTGACCTGGAACGGCGACTCCACCCGGATGCCCGCCGAGATGCAGACCGAGTACCTGCGGACCCACTACCTGCGCAACGAGCTGGCCGAGGGCAAGCTCGAGCTGGCGGGGGAGCGGCTGGACCTCGGCGACGTCAGCCAGGACGCCTACGTGATCACCGCGGAGCGGGACCACATCGCACCCTGGGAGTCGGTCTACACCGGCGCGCGCAAGCTCGGGGGGACGGTCCGCTTCGTGCTGTCCAACTCCGGGCACATCGCGGGTGTGGTGAACCCGCCCTCGCCCAAGTCCCGGCACTGGTTCTCCGAGACCGCCGAGCTGCCGCGCAGCTCCGCGGACTGGCGGGACGACGCGACCGAGCGCCGCGCCAGCTGGTGGGAGGACTGGACGCCGTGGATCGCCGAGCGCGGGGGCGAGCAGCGCACGCCGCCGGCGTTCGGCTGTGCCGAGCTGCCGGTGCTGGGCGACGCGCCCGGGGAGTACGTGCGCGGAAGCTGACACACTGGACGCATGACGACGGGTGAGGCCGGTCCGACGCAGGACCGGACGGGTTGGGGAGAGCAGGTCAACGCGCTCGGCGGGTTCATCCGCACGCAGCGCCAGATGGCGAAGCTCTCGCTGCGCGAGATGGCCTCGATGACCCGGGTCTCCAACGCCTACCTCAGCCAGGTCGAGCGCGGGCTGCACCAGCCGTCGCTGAAGGTGCTGCAGTCGATCGCGGACGCGCTGCACCTCAACACCGAGCAGCTGCTCCGGCAGGCCGGGTGGGGCGGCGAGGCGGCCGAGCCCGAGTCCCCGCCGCGGTCGGCACCGAGCTCCGTCGAGGAGGCGGTGCGGGCCGAGACGCGCCTCACCGAGGAGCAGAAGGCCGCGATCATCGGGGTCTACCGGAGCTTTCTGGACCTCTGACCAGGTGTGGTTGACATACTTAACGCCCGTGCGTAGTTTCGGTAGCGCCGCAGCCACACACGGAGGAATCACCATGGCAGCCACCGACCGCCTCACCGATCTCGCCAAGGGCGCGTTCGCCACCTGGACCGACACGCTGTCCGCGTTCCGTCCCGCGCTGCCGTCCTCGGAGGACGCGCGGGGTCTGCTCGACACCGGGTTCAGCGCGGCCGAGAAGGTCCTCGCCGTCCAGCGGGACTTCGCCAAGGGCGTGCTCGACGCCGGCGTGCAGGTCGTCGAGAAGGTGCAGACGACGAAGTAGTCAGGTCTCGACGAGGACCGTGAAGGGGCCGTCGTTCACCGACGCCACCCTCATGTCCGCGCCGAACACCCCGGTCTCCACGTGGGCGCCGCGCTCGCGCAGCGCGGCCACCACGGCGTCGACCAGGGGTGCGGCGACCTCGGGTCGCGCGGCCGCCGTCCAGCTGGGGCGGCGGCCCTTGCGCGTGTCGCCGTAGAGCGTGAACTGGCTGACGACCAGCAGCGGGGCGCCCGCGTCCGCGCAGGACCGTTCGTCGGCGAGGATCCGCAGCTCCCACAGCTTGCGGGCCATGCGCTCGACGGACTCCGGGCCGTCTCCGTGGGTGATGCCGAGCAACACCAGCAGCCCCTCGCCCTCGATCGCCCCGACGGTGCGGCCGTCCACCTCGACCGACGCGCCGCGGACCCGGCTCGCGACCGCCCTCATGCCGGGACGAGCACGCCGTGGCGCACGAACTCGCGCACGGCGGGCAGCGTGGCCGCCACCAGCGCGTCCGTCGGCCGGTCGTGGGCGAAGGCGAGCAGCGCGATCAGCTCCTCCAGCGCCAGGGCGCCGGTGCACCCGGCGAGCAGCGCGGCGGCGGGCGCGTCCACCTCGTGGCGCCACTGGGGCCCGTCGGCGAGGACGACCGCGGACCCGGCGTCTCGCCACCCCTCCTCGCTCGCCGTCGCGTAGGTCTCCAGCGTGGCGGTGGGGGCCAGGCGCAGGCGGGCGCCGAGCAGGGCGTCGTCCGCGCGGTGCGCGCGCAGCCAGTCCATGCGGTCCAGCCACTGCGCCATCTCGAGGTTCAGCGGGTCGGCGAGCTCGCCCTGCAGGTCCTCGACCACGATCTCGCCGGGGCCGCCGTCGGACCGCTTGCGCACCAGCAGGAACCCGAACCCGACGCCCTCGACGCGCTCGGCCTCGAGCCAGTCCAGCCACGCCGAGGCCGCCGCGCGGGTGGCGGGCGCGGACAGGTCCAGCCCGGCGTCCCGCTGCCAGGTGCCCACGTGCAGGGCCGGGTCGGTCACCTCGCGCTGCAGGATCCAGGCGTCGCAGCCCGCGGGGATCCAGGACCGCACCCGGTCCGGCCAGTCCTCGCCGCGCACGTGCAGCCAGGAACCGAGCAGCTGGGCGCGACCGCCCGCACGCAGCCGGGCGGGCAGGTCGGCGAGCAGCCCGGCGAGGGCCGCGTCGCCCGCCCGGCCGGAGTCGCGGTAGACGTACTCGACCCGGCCGGGGCCGGGGACGAACGGCGGGTTGGAGACGATCGCGTCGAACTCCCGGTCGGCCACCGGCGCGAGCCACGGCCCCTCGACGAGCTCGACGCCGGAGACGCCGGACAGCGCGAGCGTGGCGCGGGCGACCGCGAGGGCCCGGGGCGCGACGTCCGACGCGACGACCCGCGCCGAGAACCGGCTCGCGTGCAGGGCCTGGACCCCGCAGCCGGTGCCGAGGTCCAGGGTGTCGACGACCGGCGTCCGGACCAGCGACGACGCCAGGGTGAGGGACGCGCCGCCGACCCCGGTGACGTGGTCGCGGTCCTGCCGCGCGGCCGGGGTGTCGAGGTCGGAGAGGACGTACCAGTCCGTCTCCTCCTCCCCGTAGGGCCGCAGGTCCATCGCGGCGCGGTACCCCGCCGGGCCCGCGGTGAGCAGACCGCCGGAGACGAGCTCGTCGAGCGCCGGGAGCGGGGGCTTCTCCTCGGCGGCGCCCAGCAGGAACAGCCGGACCAGGGCGCCGAGCTCGCCCGCCTCGCGGGTGGCGCGGGCGGGTGCCTCCAGCTCACCGCGGGTCAGCGCGGCGTGGGCGCCGTGGCCGAGCAGGTCCCGCACCCCGGTCGTCGTGAAGCCGTGGTCCAGGAGGGCGTCGCGGAGCCGGGCACACAGGGCGGGGGAGAGCACGGGAGGACGCTACCGTTGCACCCGTGCTGAGCCTCTCCCAGGACGCGGCGGCGGACGCGCTGCTCGACCGCGACCCCCTCGCCCTGCTCACCGGCATGCTGCTCGACCAGCAGATCCCGATGGAGAAGGCCTTCGCGGGCCCCGCCGTGCTCGCCGAGCGGTTGGGCACCGACCGGCTCGACGCGCGGCAGATCGCCGAGTACGACCCCGAGGCCTTCCTCGCCCTGTTCGCCGAGCGCCCGGCCGTGCACCGGTTCCCGCGCTCCATGGCGGGCCGGGTGCAGGCGCTGCACCGGGCGGTCGTCGAGCAGTACGACGGGGACGTCACCGGCCTCTGGGCGGACGCGGCGGACGGCGGGGAGCTGCTGCGGCGGCTCTCGGCGCTGCCCGGGTTCGGCACGCAGAAGGCGCAGATCTTCGTGGCGCTGCTGGGCAAGCAGCGCGGCGTCACGCCGGCGGGCTGGCGGGAGGCCGCGGGCGCCTACGGCGACGAGGGGGCGTTCCGGTCCGTGGCGGACGTCGTGGACCCGGACTCGCTGCAGAAGGTGCGGGCGTTCAAGCAGGCGGCCAAGGCGGCGGCGAAGGCGGGCACGAACGCGGCCGGGTGATCGGCGTAGGCTGACCCCGTGCACAAGGTCCCCACCGACCGCCGCGACCTGCGGGTCATCGATCCCGATCAGGTGTGCGACGCGACGGCCGTGCTGGCCGACGGCGAACGCGTCCAGCAGGCCGCCACCGTGCTCGACGCGCTGGGCGAGGTGAACCGCCTCTCCATCCTGCTGGCGCTGCAGCACGCGGGGGACCTGTGCGTGTCGGACCTGGCCGTCGCGGTCGGGATGAGCGACTCCGCGGTGTCGCACGCCCTGCGGCTGCTGCGCGCGCACGGCATGGTCACGGCGCACCGGGAGGGCAGGCTGGTCCGCTACCGCATCGCGGGCGGGCTGGCGCGGCGGTTGCTGGAGGTCGTGTCGGAGGAGGCGGTCGGCCCGGTCCGGCTGCACGCCCACGGGGAGCACGACGAGTCGCGGGATCGGTGAACCGGCGTACCGTTGCCAGCGGTCACACGAGGAGACGGAGGTGACCGTGAGCGAACAACCCGAGCGACCGGCTGAGCCGGTGCTCATCACGGACGCGCAGCTCTCCTACGAGGAGGAGCTGGCGATCCGCAAGCGCCGCTACAAGATCACGATGGGCATGCGCATCCCGTGCATGATCCTGGCGGCGGTCTTCTACCAGATCCCGTGGCTGGCGGTGACGCTGCTGGTCATCTCGATCCCACTGCCCTGGATCGCGGTGCTGATCGCGAACGACCGGCTGCCGAACAAGGCGTCGAAGCCGAACCGCTACCAGCCGGAGCGGCCCGCTCTCGAGTCGCGGGAGCACCCGGTCATCGAGGGTCCGAACAGGTGAGGGCCACCGCCACCCGGGCGGCGAGGCGGGCGTTGGCCCGCACGAGCGAGACGTTCGTGGCGAGGCTCGCCCCGCCGCTGGCGGTGTGGAAGTGCTCCAGCAGCGCGGGCGTGACGTCCTTGCCCGTGACGCCGCGTTCCTCGACCAGCGCGAGCCCCTCGGCGAGCAGCCGGTCGTGCAGGGCGGCGTCCAGCTCGTCGGCGTCGGGAACGGGCCGGGCGAGCACCATGCCCGATCCGGTCGTGTGCGCCGCCCACACGCGGGCGGCCTCGTCCGGGCTCTCGACGCGCCAGGGCACGGCGAACCCGGAGTCCCGCCGGTAGAAGCCGGGGAACCGGTCGGTGCGGTAGCCGAGCACCGGCACCGAGCTCGTCTCGAGGACCTCCAGGGTGGCGCCGACGTCCAGGATCGACTTCACCCCCGAGCAGACCGTCAGCACCGGTGTGGTCGCCAGCGCGGCCAGGTCGGCCGAGACATCCCAGGTCTCGCGGGCGCCGCGGTGCACCCCGCCGAGCCCGCCCGTCGCGAACACCGCGATCCCGACGGCCGCGGCCAGGTGCGCGGTCGCCGCGACGGTCGTGGCACCGGAGAGTCCCAACCCCGCCGCGACCCCGAGGTCGCGGACCGACAGCTTGGCGATTTCCTCGGTGCAGACCCGGTCGAGTCCACGCGCGTCCAGCCCGACGTGGGCCCGGCCGTCGAGCACCGCGATCGTGGCGGGCACCGCCCCGAGCGCCCGCACCTCGGCCTCCAGCTCGTCCGCGGTGGCGCGGTTGCGGGGCGCGGGCAGGCCGTGCGCGAGGATCGTGCTCTCCAACGCGACGACGGCCGTGCCCGCCGCGAGCGCCTCGGCCACGGCGGGGGAACACACGGGGCTGCTGTCGACAGGGGCCACGTGGGGCATCATGGAGCACATGGCCACCCAGGTTCTGCCCGACACCGAGACTCGGCCGGAGACGACCGACTCCACCGGCTCCGACGAGCCGAAGATGTTCCACTACGTGAAGAAGGCGAAGATCGCCGAGAGCGCGGTGCTGGGGAACATGGTGGAGGCGCTCTGCGGCGAGCGGTTCCCGGTCACCAAGTCGCCCAAGCCCGGTTCGCCGGTCTGCCCGGACTGCAAGAAGATCTACGAGGGCCTGCCCAAGGGAGACGACTGAGGAGCTAGGGCCGGTTGCGCCCGGTCCGCCGGGTCGGCGTGGCGGCGCGCGGGTCCTCCGGCCAGTGGTGCTTGGGGTAGCGCCCGCGCAGCTCGGCGCGGACCTGCGGGTAGCCGGTGTCCCAGAAGGACTCCAGGTCGTCGGTCACCGCGGCGGGCCGTCCGGCGGGGGAGAGCAGGTGCAGCAGCACCGGCACCCCGCCGATCCGCGGCGACGCCGTGGCGCCGAACATCTCCTGGACCCTGACCGGGAGCGTGGGGCGCTCGCCCGAGTAGTCGACGGCGATCGCCGAGCCCGTCGGGACAGTCAGCCGCGGCGGGGCGAGCTCGTCGATCCGCCCGGCGAGCGGCCAGCCGACGAGCGCGCGCAACGCGTCGCCCGCATCGACCGCGGCGAGGTCCGCGCGTCGGCGGGCGCTGGCGAGGGCGCCGGCCAACGGGCCCGCGGGGTCCTCGGCCGCGGCGACCAGGGCGTCGTCGGAGACGTCCGGCCACGGGTCGCCCACGGCGCGGTGCAGGAAGTCCAGCCGCTCCCGCAGCGCCCGGTCGGCCCGTGACCAGCGCAGCAGCTCCGGGCCCTCGGCGTGCAGACCCGCGCGCAGCGCGGCCCGGACGAGCTCCGGATCGGGATCGCGCAGCGGGGACTCGTCGAGGACGATCGCGCCCAGCCTGCGCAGCCGCACGGCCCGCACGTCCCCGTCGGTCCAGGTCACCTCGTCGGTCTCGGTGAGCAGCGCGGCGGCGGCGCGTTCGGCGGTCTCCCGGTCCGCCGCGGCCGCGAGCCGGACCCGCCCGTGCACCGCGCCGGGGACGCGGTCGGCCACGGCCACCGCGAGCCACTCCTGCGCGCCCAGCGCCGGATCCCCGACGACCTCCACCGCGGTGCCGCCCGCCAGGAGGAACACCGGCGCAGCCCCGGCGCGCCGCCGGGCCACCCGCTCCGGCTGCGCCAACCCGACCACCAGCGCGGTCGCCGCGCCCGCACCCCGCCCGGGTCCGCGCACCTCTGCGCTACCAGCTGCTCGGCCCGCTGCTCTGCCTGCGGATGCGCTACTCATGGACGCTCTGCCCGCGGATCCGCTACTCGTGGATGCTCTGCCCGCGGATGCGCTGCCAGCGGGTGCGTGCCCGGCACGCGCTCCGTCCGCCCCCACGCGGGCGGAGCGGAGGTCGTCCCGAGCCCCCGCCGCTCCTCGGCCGACCAGGCCGGCGAGCCGGCCGACCTCGGCCCGCCAGCGGTGCGTGGCGGGGTGGGCGCCTGCGCGGAGGCGGCCGAGCTCCGCGGTGAGGTCGGCGCCCTGGGTGAGGGTGTCGTCGTCGAGCACCGCGACGATTTCCGCGGCCGTGCGGGCGCCGAGGGCGTCCGCGCCGTCCAGCAGGGCGCGGGCGAGGCGGGGGTGCAGCCCGAGGGTGGCGAGCCTGCGGCCGCGGGGCGTGATCGCGCCGTCCGCGGCCACGGCGCCCAACGCGCGCAGCACCTCGCGGGCGGCGGTCAGCGGCCCGGGGGGCGGCGCGTCCCACCAGCTCAGGGCGGCCCCGTCCGGGGTGCCCCACACGGCCAGGTCGAGGGCCAGGCGGGTGAGGTCGGCGGTGCGGATCTCCGGTTCGGGATAGGGCGCCAACCGCTGCCCCTCGGGCCAGCACCGCACCACGGTCCCCGGTGCCTCGCGCCCGGCGCGGCCGGCCCGCTGGTCGGCGACCGCCCCGGAGACCGGCACCGTGACCAGCCCGGACATCCCGCGACGGTGATCGACGCGCGGCACGCGCGCCAACCCGGCGTCCACGACGGCGCGCACCCCGGGCACGGTCAGGCTCGACTCGGCCACAGCGGTCGCCAGCACGACGCGCGGCCCCGAGTCCCGCAGTGCGGCGTCCTGCTCGGCGGCGGACAGCCGCCCGTGCAACGGCAGCACCGGCACTCCCACCCCGCCGAGCGCCGCCGCCGTGCGCCGGATCTCCGGGACTCCCGGCAGGAAGGCGAGGACCGACCCGGCGCCCAGCACGCCCCGCATCCCGCGCGCCACGCAGGCCTCGATCCGCTCACCGCGCTGTGGGGGTGCGTACCGGACCTCGACAGGGTGGGTGCGGGCCTCGACCTCGACCACCGGAGCCCCGCCGAGGAGCTCGGCGAGCCGCTCGGCGGCCACGGTCGCCGACGCGGCGAGCACCGGGAGATCGGGTCGCAGGCCCGCGCGCGCGTCGAGCAGGAGGCTGAGCAGCAGGTCGGCGTCGAGGTGGCGTTCGTGGCACTCGTCGAGCATCACGGCGCCGACGCCCGGGAGGTCGGGATCGGCGATCAGCCTGCGCAGCAGCAACCCGGCGGTGACGACCTCGACCCGGCTGCCGGGGCGGGCGTCTCCGCGGACGGCGTAACCGATGCGCTCCCCGACCCGCTCGCCCACCAGACTCGCCATCCGCGCGGCCGCGGCGCGCGCGGCCACCCGCCGCGGTTCGGCGACCAGCACGGTCCCCTCGACGGCGTCCGCGAGCGCGAGCGGCACGAGCGTGGTCTTCCCGGTCCCGGGCGGTGCGACGAGGACCGCGGCACCCGCAGTGGTGAGCGTGTGGGTGACGGTCGAGAGCACCCCGCGGACGGGGAGGTCGGGAAGCCGTTCGGCGAGCACGCCTGCAGTATCGACGTCTCGCGAACGGGTGTGGACGACTCGGGGTGCGAGTCGGTCAGGCTTCGGCGGGCCCGGTGGGGCTCGTGCGGCGGGCCGTGGTCGCCTCGACGGCGGCCCGGGCCCGGGCGAGGTTGCGGCCGACGACGGCGAGCAGCCCGAACGTGCCCGCGACGGCGACGAGGACCGCGGCGGCGGCGCCGAGCCCGCCGACCACGCCCGCGAACACCACGAGCAGGGCGCCGAGGACGGCGAACACCAGGCGGGCCAGGCGGACTTCGCGCGGGGTGGGTTCCGCGGCCTCCGTGCGGGCGAAGCGCCCGCCGAGGTCGGGGAACTGGCCGAGGAGGCGCTGCTCGAGATCATCGAGCTGACGGCGCTCGGCATCGGTCAGACGCGGGGGACGGGACTCCGGGACGCTCACCCCTCCGTCATACCCCCGATCGTGGGGTCTCGACACATGATGGCCCTCCCGGGCGACGCTCGGTCGGTGAACAGCCGGCGTCACGGGACGAGCGGACGCCCCTATCTGAACGATCGTTCATCAAGTACTGTCCCGCGCATGAGCACCGTTGCCGACTCGACGCGGGTGGCGGACGCCGCCCACCAGGTCGTCCGGGACCACGACCCGACCGAGGTCCCGGTCCACGAGTTCCTCGCCGCCACCTTCGACGCGGGACTCGCCTGGGTCCACTTCCCCGAGGGCCTCGGCGGCCTGGGCGTCCCGCGCGGCCTGCAGGCCGTCTCGGACACGATCATCCAGGACGCGGGCGGGCCGGTGCCGTTCTCGCTGAACCCGATCGGCTACGGCATGGCCGCGCCGACGCTGCGCGAGCACGCCGGGACCGACGAGCTCAAGCGGGAGTGGCTGCGCCCGCTGGCGTCGACCGAGCACATCTGGTGTCAGTTGTTCTCCGAGCCGGGCGCGGGATCCGATCTCGCGGGTCTCGCCACGAGTGCGGTCCGGGACGGCGACGAGTGGGTGGTCAACGGGCAGAAGGTGTGGACGAGCCTCGCCCACCGCGCCCGCTGGGCGCTGCTGCTCGCCCGCACCGACCCGGACGCCCCCAAGCACAAGGGGCTGACCTACTTCGTCGTCGACATGACGGGCCCGGGCGTCGAGACGCGCCCGCTGCGCCAGATGACCGGGCAGGCGGAGTTCAACGAGGTCTACCTGGAGAACGCCCGGATCCCGGACGCCCACCGGCTCGGCGCCGTCGGAGACGGCTGGCGGGTCGCGATGACCACGCTCATGAACGAGCGGAGCTCGATCGGCTCGTCGGGCTCGCGCCGGGGCAGCGGCACGATCGCGGACGCGGTCGCGCTCTGGGCCTCCCGCCCGGAGCTGCACACCCCCGTCCTGGAGGACCGTCTCACGCGGCTGTGGCTGCGCAGCGAGGCGCAGCGGCTGACCTCGGAGCGCTCGCGCGCCCTGGCCACCGTCGGCGGCCCCGGCCCCGAGGGCTCGGTGGGCAAGCTGGTCGGTGCCGAGCTCAACCAGCACGTCTACGAGTTCTGCATGGACCTGCTGGGGCCCGAGGCCCTGACGTACCACGACTACACGATGCGAGACCTCCAGCGCGGCGAGGACTACCGCGGCCCGCTGCAGCAGCGCTTCCTGCGCTCGCGGGCGAACACCATCGAGGGCGGGACCTCGGAGGTCCTGCGCAACATCCTGGGTGAGCGGGTGCTGGGTCTGCCCGGTGACCTGCGAGCCGACTCCGGCAAGGCGTGGAAGGACATCCCCCGTGGCTGACTCTGCGGAGTTCGTGTTCTCCGACGAGCAGCGCGAGCTGCGCGCGGCGGTGCGTCGGTTCGCGGCCGACCAGTCCGACGAGCAGGTCGTCCGCAGGCTGATGGAGTCCGACCCGGGCTTCGACCCTAAGGCGTGGGCCCGCCTCGGCGGCGAGCTCGGCGTGCTGGGGCTCTCGGTGCCCGAGGAGCTCGGCGGGGTCGGCGGCACGCTGGTCGACCAGGCCGTGGCCGTCGAGGAGCTCGGCGCGGCGCTGTTCTGCGGCCCGCTGTTCGGGACCGTCATGCTGGCGATCCCCGCGCTGGTCGCGGCGGGCGACGAGCAGCTGCTGCCCGCCCTCGTCGAGGGCACGCGCACGGCGGCGTTCGCGGTGGGGGACCGGGGTGGCGCGTTCGACCCGGCGGACGTCAGCGTGCGGGCCACGGCGGACGGGGTGCTGTCGGGCACCGTCGAGCGGGTGGTCGACGCCGCGGCGGCGGACGACCTGCTCGTCGCCGCCACCGGACCGGACGGCGTCGGGCTCTACGCGGTGGACGCGGCGGCCGCCGCCACGCAGGCCCGGCGCACCCAACTGACCACACTGGACTCCACCCGCCGACAGGCCACCGTGGCCCTCGACGGCGCGGTGGGCAGGCCCGTCGCGGGACCGGACTCCGCGCAGCGCGTGATCACCCACGCGCTGCAGGTCGGGGCGGCGCTGCTCGCCGCCGAGCAGGTCGGCGGGGCGCAGCACCTGTTGGACCTGTCCGTCGAGTACGCCAAGGGCCGCCTGCAGTTCGGCCGCCCCATCGGGTCGTTCCAGGCCGTGAAGCACACCCTCGCCGACATGCTGGTCGAGGTGGAGCACGCCCGGTCCGCGGCGTACCACGCGGCCTGGGCGCTGGGCGACGGCTCGGACGACCCGGCCCTCGCGGCGAGCATCGCGCAGGCCACGGCCTCGCGCGCCTTCGCCGGGGTGGCCACCGACACCATCCAGGTGCACGGCGGCATCGGCTTCACCTGGGAGTACCAGGCGCAGCTGTACTACAAGCGGGCCGTCACCGACGCCGCCCTCCTGGGCAGCGCCGAGCAGCACCGCGGGCGGATCGCGCGGCTGGTCCTGGACACCGCCTCGGCGGACGGGGCGCCCTGGGTGGCCACCGGCACCGAGTGAGCCACAGGTCCGTTCGGAAGCAGCGTGGCCTCCGAACGGACCTGTCCTGAACTGCGTATGGCGGTCTCCGCGCAGGCGGAGTGCGCTGTGGTCCCCACCTCCAGGAGGCCGCCATGCCCAGGATGACGATCGACTGTCGCACCATGCCGAGCGACGCGAACTGTTCGATGACCCTGACCGGCGAGCCGGACGACCTCGTCGAGGCCGCGGCGGCCCACGCGGTGGCCTCCCACGGGCACGTCGACGGCCCGGAGCTGCGGGACGGGCTGCGTGGCGCGATGCAGCCGGCCTCCATCGACCTCGGCCCGGGGGAGTTCCTGCAGGTCATCGAGTTCCGCACGGACCGCATGGCCGAGTTCGAGGCGGCCGAGGAGGAGTGGTTGGCCGCGATCGGGGACGCCCGGACGGCCGTGTGGTCCGTGGTCGCCGCGGACCGGGACGACCCGGGACGCTTCGCCGAGTTCGTCCTGTTCCCGGACTACGACTCGGCCATGCGCAACTCCAAGCACCCGGCCACCGACCGCATCGCGGAACGGATGACCGAGATCGCCTCGCAGCCCACCTTCCGCAACCTCGACGTCCAGCGGGTGCGGATGTACTGAGCGGCCCGGCCCCGGCTCAGGCCCCGAGCCGCTCGGCGAGCCGCTCGAGCCCGCCGCGGATCGTGGCGGCGTACCCCTCGTCCGCACCCTCCAGCGCACCGAGCCGCTCCCGTGCGGCGGCGAGGTGCTCGTGGGCCTCGGCGAGCGCGCCGACCCGGCGGTAGGACTCGGCCAGGTTGAGGTGCAGGGACGGGTAGAAGCCGGACAGGCGCAGGGCCGGGTGGTGCGACTCCGCCCGGCCCGGCGCCACCTCGTCCGCCGCGGCCAGCGCCCGGCGGTCCCACTCCAGCTCGGCCGCCGGGTCCTCCTGGACGTCCGCCGCGTAGTGCGCCAGGACGCACCGATGGAACGGGTCGGACAGGTCGGGCCACAGCGCGGCGAACCCGGCGGCCGCCTCGGCCCGGGAGCCGCTGTGCGACAGCGCGATCAGGGCGGTGATGCGGTCCATCACCGGGTCGGCCGTGTCGGTCATGGCCGAGACGCTAGCGGGCGGGACCGACGGCATCGGCCGTCGTGCTGGTGGGCCGCGCCGCCCACCTGTGAAGGTGGCGCCGTGGACGTGCGGAGACGGATCCTCGACGCGGCGGTCGAGGTCTTGGCCGCCGCCGGGTTCGAGGCGGCCTCGCTGAGCGAGGTCGCGGCCCGCGCCGGGGTGTCCCGGCCGACCGTCTACCGGCATTTCGGCACCCGCGAGCAGTTGGTCTCGGCGGCGCTGCTGCGCCTCTCCGGCGAGGTCGTGGAACGGATCTGGGCCACGGCGAACGCCGCGGGCTCGCCCGCCGAGGTGGTCGTCGAGGCGACCCTGCGGGCCCGCTACGAGTTCCGCACCCAGCCCGCGCTCGCGCCCGTCGCGTTCCCGGAGCGCAGCACGTTCGCCCTGGCCAGGGCCAGCATGTCCACCGAGGCGATCGCGATGACCAAGCGTTTCCTCGCCCCGCTGCTGGACCACCGACCGGAGCTGGCGGACGAGATGGACGAGATCGCCGAGACCGTCATCCGCTTCCTGCTGTCCCTGGTCTGGTTCGACGGCGCGGCGGGAGCGGACGAGGAGGCCCTGCGTGGCTACCTGCACCGCAGACTCGTCCCCGCGCTGGGCCTCGCACCCGCCCGGCGGGAGAGCGGCGTCGGCTGAGCGCCGTCCACCGGCTCTCCCGACCAGGGGATCTTAACGATTGTTCTGTAGGCCACAGGGTCAACGCGGTCACATCTGACTGTTTCGCTGCTAGCGTTTCGGGCAGGCCGTCCGCCGTGAACCGAAGGAGCTCCACCGTGCGAGATGCTGTGATCGTCGAGGCCGTCCGGACACCGGTCGGCAAGCGCAACGGCGGGCTGTCGGGCGTGCACCCGGCCGATCTCTCCGCGCACGTGCTGACCTCGCTGGTCGAGCGGGCGGGTGTCGACCCGGCCGAGATCGAGGACGTCATCTGGGGCTGTGTGTCCCAGGTCGGCGAGCAGACGATGGACATCGGCCGCACCGCGGCACTGGCCGCAGGCTTCCCGGAGACCGTCACCGGCGTGACGATCGACCGGCAGTGCGGGTCCTCCCAGCAGTCCGTGCACTTCGCCGCCGCAGGCCTGGTCGCGGGCCAGTACGACGTGGTCGTCGCGGGCGGCGTCGAGTCCATGAGCCGGGTCCCCATGGGTTCCTCGAGCAACGGGCAGAACCCGTTCGGCGAGAAGTTCCTCGCCCGCTACGACGGCGTGTTCCCCAACCAGGGGATCGGCGCCGAGATGATCGCCGAGCAGTGGGGCTTCTCGCGCACCGAGCTCGACGAGTTCGCGATCGGCTCGCACGAGAAGGCCGCCGCCGCCCGCGCCGAGGGCCGCTTCGACGGCCAGATCACCCCGGTCGGTGACGTCGCCCAGGACGAGGGCATCCGCCCCGGCGGCACGGTGGAGGGCCTCGCGAAGCTCAAGACCGTGTTCAAGGAGGACGGGGTCATCCACGCGGGCAACGCCTCGCAGATCTCGGACGGCTCCGCGGCCCTGCTGATGATGACCTCGGAGAAGGCGAAGGCGCTGGGCCTGACCCCGATCGCCCGGGTGCACACCGCCGTCCTCGCGGGCGCGGACCCGATCATCATGCTCACCGCCCCGATCCCGGCCACCCAGAAGGCCCTGGCGAAGTCCGGCCTGAAGATCGACGAGATCGGCGCCTTCGAGATCAACGAGGCCTTCGCCCCCGTCCCGATGGCGTGGCTGAAGGACATCGGCGCGGACGCCGAGGCGCTCAACCCGAACGGCGGCGCCATCGCCCTGGGGCACCCGCTCGGCGGCTCCGGCGCCCGGATCATGACCACCCTGATCCACCACATGAAGGACAACGGCATCCGCTACGGCCTGCAGAGCATGTGCGAGGGCGGCGGGCAGGCCAACGCGACCATCCTGGAGCTGCTGTGAACATCGACGGACAGGTGGCCCTCGTCACCGGCGGGGCGTCGGGTCTCGGCCTGGCCACCACCGAGGCCCTGCTCGACGCCGGTGCGTCGGTCGTGATCCTCGACCTGCCCACCTCGCAGGGCGCGGCGATCGCCGAGAAGCTGGGCGACAAGGTCGCCTTCGCGGCGGGGGACGTGCGCAACGAGGCGGAGGTCGCCGCCGCGCTGGACCAGGCGGCCGAGCTGGGCACCCTGCGCGCGGCGATCAACTGCGCGGGCACCGGCAACGCGATCAAGACCGTGGGCAAGAAGGGCGCGTTCCCGCTGGCCGACTTCTCGCGGATCATCGACATCAACCTCGTGGGCACGTTCAACGTGATCCGGCTGGCGGCCGAGCGCATGGTGGCCACCGACCCGGTCGAGGGCGAGCGCGGCGTCATCGTGAACACGGCGTCCGTGGCGGCGTTCGACGGGCAGATCGGCCAGGCGGCCTACTCGGCGTCGAAGGGTGGCGTCGTGGGCATGACGCTGCCGATCGCCCGCGACCTGGCGAGCGCCCAGATCCGGGTCGTCACGATCGCGCCCGGTCTGTTCGAGACCCCGCTGCTCGGCGGGCTCCCGGAGGAGGCCAAGGAGTCGCTGGGCAAGCAGGTCCCGCACCCGGCGCGGCTCGGCAGGCCGAGCGAGTACGGCGCGCTGGCGGCCCACATCATCGCCAACCCGATGCTCAACGGCGAGGTCATCCGGCTCGACGGCGCCATCCGCATGGCGCCCCGCTGAGCAGACCCGAGGAGACACCGTGAAGCGCACGCTCTACGACGACGACCACGAGGCCTTCCGGGAGTCGTTCCGGAAGTTCGTCGCGACCGAGATCGCGCCGAACGACGAGGCGTGGGCCCGGGAGGGCATCGTGCCGCGGGAGGTCTTCGCCAAGGCCGGTGCCAACGGTTTCCTCGGGATGGACGTGCCCGAGGAGTTCGGCGGCGGCGGGGTGCGGGACTTCCGCTTCAACGCGGTGATCATCGAAGAGCTGATGCGCACCGGCAACGGGGGCGCGGGGCTCGGGATCACGCTGCACAACGACATCTGCATGCCCTACTACCTCTCGTTCGCGAACGAGGAGCAGCAGGCGCGGTGGCTGCCGGGCATCGTGTCGGGCGAGCTGATCACCGCCATCGCCATGACCGAGCCGGGCATCGGGTCGGACCTGGCGTCGATGTCGACCACGGCCCGCCGCGACGGTGACCACTACGTCGTCAACGGCGCGAAGACCTTCATCACCAACGGGATCAACTCCGACCTGGTGATCACGGCGGTGAAGACCGATCCCACGCAGAAGCACAAGGGCATGTCCCTGCTGGTGCTCGAGCGTGGGATGGCGGGTTTCGAGCGCGGCCGCAACCTCGACAAGCTCGGCCAGCACGCGCAGGACACGGCCGAGCTGAGCTTCACCGACGTTCGGGTGCCGGTGGCGAACCTGCTCGGCACCGCGGAGGGGCATGGGTTCACCCAGCTCGTCACCAAGCTGCCGCAGGAGCGGCTGTCCATCGCGGTCGCCGGCGTGGCGGCCGCGCGGGCAGCACTGGACTGGACCCTGGAGTACGTGAAGAAGCGCAAGGCCTTCGGGCAGCCGATCGGCTCGTTCCAGAACTCCAGGTTCGTCCTCGCCGAGATCTCCACCGAGGTGGACATCGCCCAGCACTACGTGGACGACTGCATCCGCGCGCTCAACGCGGGCGAGCTCGACGCGGTCGATGCGAGCAAGGCGAAGTACTGGTGCACGGAGCTGCAGGGCCGGGTCGTGGACCGCTGCCTGCAGCTGCACGGCGGCTACGGGTACATGAACGAGTACCCGATCGCCCGGGCGTACGCGGACGCCCGGATCACCCGGATCTACGGCGGCACGACCGAGATCATGAAGGAGGTCATCGGCCGCTCGCTCGGCCTGTGACCAGCACAGATTCGGTGCCGACTGCAACCCGCCCGGGAGACGACGTCTCGTCACCCGGGCGGGTTGCTCTTTCGTGGGCAATCCGACTCTTTGTGAGGGACCCGTAACACGCCTGAGGATGACGCAAGGTAGTCAGCAGGCGCTCACTTGATCACCGAGTGTTGAGGTGCTTCACGGTTCAACTCGTGTATGACGCCGTTATGGTTCTTCTCCGTGACCGAGTGCCCACCCCTCGGTGACCAACGACCCTGTCCCTCGCTAGGTTCTCTCCATCCCGATCAGTCACGCACAGTTGCCTCTGGCGCGAAGTGGTCGGGTGTCCATGAGAAACCTGAGAGCAGGGAGTGACCATGCAGGTGCGCACGATGGCGCGGGTGGCGACGGTCGGTCTGGTGGCGGCGCCGCTCGCGCTCGCGGCGAGCGGAATGGCGTCCGCGAGCGAGGGCGGGCACGGGGGCGGCTACTGCGTCGGACCGGTCGCGAGCCAGGACGGCGGGCTCGCCGACCTCGATGCCGCGATCGACCCGACGCTGAACGTCGGCTCGATCCTCGGCGGCCCGACCAGCCAGCAGGTCGTCAAGGCCGACCGGTCCAACTCGGGGATCCTGCAGTCCGGGGACTGCGGGTCCGCGTTCCAGGCGGCCGACCTGATCGGGGTGGCCCTGGACGTCAGCCCGACGATCAACCTGGGTGGCCTCCTCGGCGGAGCGACCCAGCAGTCGGTGTCGACGCTCGACTCGTCGAACTCCGGGATCGTCCAGAGCTGAGGCAGACGTCCGAGGACTCAGGCGGTGGGTTCTCGGCCTCGCGCCTACGGCGCCCGTGCGTGGTAAGTGGTGCCAGAGCACCACTTACCACGCACGACCTCTCAGCGCGACAGGATCTGCCAGAGGGCGTCCAGATCGTCCTGCGTGGTGGTCAGGGAGCCCACGGCCACGCGGAT
Organism: Pseudonocardia oroxyli; assembly: GCF_900102195.1. Lineage (GTDB taxonomy): Bacteria > Actinomycetota > Actinomycetes > Mycobacteriales > Pseudonocardiaceae > Pseudonocardia > Pseudonocardia oroxyli. Next base: position 174,603 of record NZ_FNBE01000001.1, on the reverse strand, counting down.
CGCGTAGTGGCCGTCCACCACGGTGTGGGTCAGGAAGGCGCGGCCGGTGGCGTTGACCCGCTCCAGCAGGGCCTTCGTCGCGGCGTCGCCGGACGCGTCCCGGAGACACACCAGCGCCAGGGACGGCGGGGCGGCGAGGACGAAGCGGGGGTCCGCCTGAACGCGCGCGGCCAGGTCCTGCGCCAGCCGGACGTGCTCCCGGATCATCGCCCGCAACCCGGCGAGCCCCATCCCGTGGAGCACGGCCCACACCTTGAGCGCGCGGAAGCGGCGGCCGAGCGGGACCTGCCAGTCCCGGTAGTCCACGACCTCGCCGGACTCCGACGCGCTGTTGCGCAGGTACTCCGGGGTGATCGAGAGGGCCGCGGGCAGTGCGGCGCCGTCCCGGACCCAGAGGAACGAGGCGTCGAACGCGGTGCCGAACCACTTGTGCGCGTCGGTGCAGAGGGAGTCCGCCCGCTCGACCCCCTCGAGGACGTCCCGGAACTCCGGGCACACCGCCGCGACGCCCGCCCAGGCCGCGTCGACGTGCACCCACATCCCGTCCGCGGCGGCACACACCGCGGCCACGGGATCGACCGTGCCCGTGCCGGTGGTCCCGACGGTGGGGCACACCAGGATCGGCCGCAGGCCGGCGGCCCGGTCCGCGGCCACCATGTCCGCGAACACCGCCCAGGACGGGACGATCCGCAGCGCCCCGGCGCCCAGCCCGGCGATCCGCACGGCCTTGGCCAGCGACGAGTGGGTCTCGGCGGTGACGTAGACCCGTTCGTCGCCGCGGACCCCGTCCTCCCGCCAGCGCGGGTCGGCCCGGTGCAGCGCGGCGAGCAGGGCCACGAGGGCGGCGGAGGAGGCCGAGTCCTGCAGCGACCCGCCCCCGCCCCCGTCGAAGGTGAACGCCGCGTCCAGCCCCAGCGCGCGGGCGACGCCGTCCACGACGACCTGCTCCACCTCCGTGGCCGCGGGGCCGGTGGACCAGAGCATCCCCTGCGCGCCGAGCCCGCCGGACGCGAGGTCGCCGAGCAGCGAGAACAGCGAGGCCTGGGCGGGGAAGTAGCCGAAGTACCGCGGGTGCTGCCAGTGCAGCGACCCCGGCACGACGACGTCGTCGAGCAGGCCGGTGAGGGCGGCCCCCAGGTCGGGTGCGGGGTCTTCGGGGAGGTCCAGCGGCAGCGCCGCCCGGATCTGGCCGGGCTCGACCGCCGGCCGGACGGGCAGCTCGCGCAGCCCCGCCCGATAGCCGGCCACCCAGTCGACCAGCTGATACCCCAGCCGCCGGAACTCCTCCGGATCCAGATCACTCACCGCGGAAACCTAACCCCCGATGAGGTCGTGCGTGGTAAGTGGTGCCAGAGCACCACTTACCACGCACGGGCGCGCAGCGCTGTCTTGAGGACCTTGCCGGAGGGGTTGCGCGGCAGCGCCTCCACGATCTGGATCAGGCGCGGGCGCTTGTAGCCCGCGAGGTGCTCCTTGCAGTAGGCCTCGATGGACTCCAACGTGGGCGGGTCGGCCGGGTCCGCGGGCACGACGACGGCCAGCGGCGTCTCGCCCCACTTCGGGTCCGGCACCCCGATCAGCGCCACGTCCCCGATCCCGGGGTGCGCCGCGAGGACGTTCTCCACCTCGGCGCAGTAGATGTTCTCGCCACCGGAAATGATCATGTCCTTCTTGCGGTCGACGACGTAGTAGTAGCCGTCCTCGTCCTGGCGCACCATGTCGCCGGAGTGGAACCATCCGCCGCGGAAGGCCTCCGCCGTCTCCTCCGGCTTGTTCCAGTACCCGCTCATGACCAGCGGGCCGCGGTAGACGATCTCGCCGACCTCGCCCCGGGCGACGTCGTGCATCTCGTCGTCCACGACCCGGACCTCGACGTTCGCCATCGGCGTGCCCACCGACCCGATCTTGCGGATCGAGTCCTGGCCGCGCAGCAGGGTGGTGACCGGGCTGCACTCGGTCTGCCCGAACGACGTCGTGACCTCGGCCTGCGGGAACGTGTCGATCATGGTCTGCAGCAGGGAGGTCGTGGCGGGGGCGGCTCCCCACGAGATCCGCGTGAGCGCGGACAGGTCGCGGTCCGCGATGCCGGGCACCGCGCAGATCGCCGCCCACTGCGCAGGCACGCAGAAGCAGGTCGTGACCCGCTCGCGCTCCAGGATGTCCAGCGTCTCGACCGGGTCGAAGCTGCCCGACCTCGGGATGACGACCGTGCCGCCCGCGGTGATCGCGATGTGCGACCCGGCGACCCCGGCGATGTGGAACAGGGGAGCGCCGGACATCGACACGACGTGCTCTCCGGTGCCACCGAGGTGGGCGATGTTGGAGAACGAGTGCAGGTAGAGGTTGCGGTGGCTGAGCATGGCGCCCTTGGGGCGGCCGGTCGTGCCCGAGGTGTACATGACGAACGCGGTGTCGTCGTCGGAGTTCGGCAGCTCGACGTACTCCGCGGACGCCGCCGCGAGCACCTCCTCCAGGTCGCCGCCGATCGTGATCACCTGCCGCACCCCGGGCACCTGCGCGAGGGCCTTGTCCAGGGTGGGCCGCAGCCCGGCGTCGACGATCACGGACACCGCTCCGGAGTCGGTGAGCGCGTAGGCGATCTCGTCCGCCACCAGCCGGAAGTTGATCGGGACGCAGATCCCGCCCGCCCGCAGCGGGGCGAGGTGGGTCTCCAACAGATCCGCACTGTTCAGGCCGAGGACGGCGACGCGGTCACCCGGCTCGATCTCCAGCGCGTTGGCCAGCCGGGTGATCCGGGCGTCGGACTCCGCATAGGTGCGGCGGAGCCCGGCGCCCGCGTCCACCAGGAACGAGACCTCGGGGGTGACCCGCGCCCAGCGGGCCACGATGTCGCTGAAGCTCATCCCTCGGCCCACGATGGCGCCCGACTGCGATGTCATGCCGCCAGCCTGCCGAACTGATCGCCCGTTCAGCAAGTCCCGCGGGGGCCGGGCCCGGACCGGACGGGCCGGCTAGTGGTGCGGGTAGCGGTCCCGCAGCTCCTGCTTGACGAGCTTCCCGGTGGGCGTGCGGGGGAGGAAGTCGGTGAAGTCGATCGTGCGCGGCGCCTTGTAGTGCGCGATCCGCTCACGGACGAACGCGATGAGGTCCTTCTCCAGCGCCGCGTCCCCCGTCACCCCCGGGGCGGGCTGCACGACCGCCTTGACCGACTCGCCCATCTCCTCGTCCGGCACGCCGATGACCGCGACGTCGAGCACCGCGGGGTGGGTGACCAGCACGTCCTCGATCTCGCGGGGGTAGATGTTCACCCCACCCGAGATGATCATGAAGGCCTTGCGGTCGGTGAGGAACAGGTAGCCGTCGTCGTCGAGGAAGCCGAGGTCCCCGGTGGTGGTCCAGGTCGGGTGGTCCGGGTGCGTCGCCGCCGCGGTCTTCTCCGGGTCGTTGTGGTACTCGAAGGGTCGCTCGTCCCGCTCGAAGTAGATGGTGCCGACCTCGAAGGGTGCGAGGACCTCGCCGCCCTCGCCGACGATCCGCACCACGCCCAGCCCGGCCCGGCCGACCGTGCCCCGCCGCTCCAGCCACTCCGCCGAGTTCACGAACGTGATCCCGTTGGCCTCGGTGGCGGCGTAGTACTCGTAGAGCACCGGGCCCCACCAGTCGATCATCGCCTGCTTGACCTCGGGCGGGCACGGGGCCGCCGCGTGGATGGCGACGCGCAGCGATGAGTGGTCGTAGCGGAGCCGGACCTCGTCGGGGAGCTTGAGCATCCGCACGAACATGGTGGGGACCCACTGGCTGTGCGTGACGGCGAACCGCTCGATCGCCGCGAGCGCGCCCTCCGGGTCGAACCGCTCCAGGATCACCGCGGTGCCGCCGAGCGCCTGCACCGTGGCGGAGAAGCGCAGCGGCGCGGCGTGGTAGAGCGGGGCGGGGGAGAGGTACACGGTGTCGGCGTCGAACCCGTACATCGGACCGAAGATGTCGATGTAGGTGTCCCCGGGCTCGTCCACGGCGGAGTCCGGCAGGGTCGGCTTGATGCCCTTGGGACGGCCGGTGGTGCCGGAGGAGTAGAGCATGTCGGCGCCGCGGGGCTGCTCGGGCAGCGGCTCCGCCGAGACGCCCGCCAGCTCGGTGTCGTAGTCCGTGTACGCCGTGGACCCGGGGATCTCCCCGCCGAAGGCGATCGTGATCGGGACCTGCACCTGGTCGCCGATCGCGGCGGCCAGCCCGGCGACGCCCGCCGACACGATCAGCGCCTTCGCCCCGCAGTCGGTCACGATGTACGCGGCCTCGGGCGCCGAGAGGTGGTGGTTGACCAGGGTGATGTAGAGCCCGGAGCGCCGGGCCGCCCAGTAGACCTCGAACACCCGCGGAGTGTTCTCGCTGACCAGCGCCACCACGTCGCCGCGGCGGAGTCCCTGCTCGTGCAGGTAGCGGGCCAGCCGCGCCGAGCCCTCGTCGAGCTCGCGGAAGGTGAGTGCGTCCCCGCTGCCGGCCATCACCACCGCGGGCTTGTCAGGCGTGGTGGCGGCATGGGTGCCGGGGTACATGGTCGTCCGTCCTCTTCCTCGATCGACGTGGCCGGCTCCCGATCCTGGCAGAGATCGGGCTCGCGGTGTCCGGTCGGGTGAGGAGGGTCCCAGGGGCGGACGACGGCGGGTTCCACCGAAAGGCCGAGCGAAACGGACACCCGGAATGGGACCCACCGGTCACGAATGGTGGGGGACCCGCTTCCGCACGGTTACCGGGAGCGGGTCCCTCGGCCGTTGCGCCGGCGCCGGCGCGGGTCAGTGCGCGGCGTGGTAGGCCTCGAGGACATTGGACGGGATACGCCCGCGCTCGGAGATCTTCATGCCCTGGGCGACGGCCCATTCCCGAATCGCCTGGTTCTGCTGGCGGTCGGAAACGGGGCGCGCCGCGGGGGTGGCGGCCGCCGCCGAGGAACGGCGCCCACCGGTGCGCCGGGCGGCCGCGATGTACGGGGCCAGGGCCTCACGCAGCTTCTCGGAATTCTTCGCCGACAGGTCGATCTCGTAGGACTTCCCGTCGACCGAGAACTCCACCTGCTCGGCGGCCTCGCCACCGTCGAGATCGTCGATCAGGGTGACCGTCGTCTGCTTCGCCACGTGCTCTCGCCCCTCTTGTCTGAAAGTCGGCCGCCCGCCCGGCATCCGCGTGCGGCGAGCCGCGCGGCCTGCGGAGCGGCCGCGCGCGGGGTGTCGCCGGGAAGGGATGCGAGAACGGGATAAAGCGTTACCGACACAATAAGGGGAAGGGGTCGAGAATGTCGAATAGGGGGTCGGGTGTGACGCGCGCTGCAGCGTGCGGTCACCCTTCCGGAGGAATCAGTTCCCGGCCGGTGCGGACCACCAGTCGTCCGCGCCGGGCGGGTCGAGGACGTCGATTCGTCCGCCCGGAACGGGCAGCAGGAGTGGGATTCCGGCGGTTTCCGCGGCGGCCCGCAACCGGGAGATCGGCTCCGACCAGGGGTGGAAGCCCAGATTGAACGTCGCCCAGTGCACGGGCAGGAGCGCACCGCCGCGCAGATCACCGTGGGCGCGCACGCTTTCCTCGGGATTCATGTGGATGTCCGGCCACAGATCCGCGTAGGCGCCGATCGGCAGGACGGTGAGGTCGAAGGGTCCGTGCCGCTCGCCGGCGCGGGCGAATGCGGCGGTGTACCCGGTGTCGCCGCCGACGTAGACCCGGTGCCGCGGGCCCGCCACGACCCAGGACGACCAGAGGGTGGTGTCGCGGGCGAGCCCGCGCCCGGAGAAGTGCCGGGCCTCGGCGCAGGTCAGGGTCAGCCCGGCCACCTCGACGGACCCGCCCCACCCGAGCTCGACGATCCGGTCCTCGGGCACGCCCCAGGCCCGCAGGTGCGCGCCGATCCCCAGCGGCACGACGAAGGGGGCGTCGCGGTGGCGCGGATCGTCCCGCAGCGCGCGGACCGTGGTCAGGTCGAGGTGGTCGTAGTGGTCGTGGGAGATGACGACGGCGTCGAGCGCGGGCAGGTCGGCCAGCGGCACCGGGGCGGGATGGAGGCGGCGCGGCCCGATCAGCCGCGACGGGGACGCCCGCTCACCCCACACGGGATCGGAGAGGACCCGCCGCCCGTCGACCTCCAGGAGCACGCTCGCGTGCCCGAACCAGGTCGCGGCCAGCTCACCGGCTGGGCCGAACTCGCTGCGCGCCAACGGGATCGGGCGCACCGGTCGGCCGACCGCCCGCCGCCGGACGTCCCGCACGGCCCGGCGCACGGTGCCGGGCGGCAGCGGGGTGGGCGGCTCCGTGTTGCGGAAGCCGCCCGGCGCCGACGCCCGGAGCGCGGCGGGTGAACCGCCCAGGGCACGGGGCAGGCCCCAGCCCGCCGCGGCGACCCCACCGGCGAGCGCGAGGCCCGCGGTGAACAGTGCGGAGCGGAGGACGGGACGGAGCAGGCGACGGGCCACGCCCCGAGCCTACGAGCCGCGGCGGCGGCCCGTAGCCGCACCTCAGCGGGACCGATCGCTCGTGAGTGGCGATGGTCGCCCTGGCGACCATCGCCACTCACGGGGTCAGCGGGTAAGGTGGGCGAGGGGGGCGGCGAGCGCGCGCCACTGGTCAGCGGGCACGCCCCGCTTCGTGGTCGGCAGCGCCTGGACCGCCACGTGGTCGGCGCCCGCGTCGAGGTGTGCCTGCACGCGGGCGCGCACGGTGTCCTCGTCCCCCCACGCCACCAGCGCGTCGACGAACGCGTCGGACCCGCCGTCGGCGAGGTCCTCCTCGGCGAACCCGAGGGTCCTGATGTTGTTCACGTAGTTCGGCTGGTTCAGGTACACGGTGGTGTAGACGCGGCCGATCGCGCGGGCCTTCGCCGGGTCCGTCTCGAGCAGGACGGCCTGCTCCGGGCAGAGCAGCGGGCCCGCGCCGAGGGTCTCGCGGGCCCGGGCCGTGTGCTCCGGCGTGGTGAAGTAGGGGTGCGCCCCGGCAGTGCGCTCCCCGGCGAGCCCGAGCATCTTCGGCCGCAGGGCCGCGAGCACGTACCGGACGGGGGTGGTGGGCCGCTCGGCCGTGTAGGGGGCGGCGTCGATGCCGTCGAGGTACTCGCGCATCGCGGTCAGCGGCTTGTCGTAGGTGTGCCCGCGCAGCCCGCCGACGAGGTTGGCGTGGCTGACCCCGAGCCCGATCAGGACCCGCTCGGGGAACGCCTCGGTGAGTGCGTTGGTGGCGCAGGAGGTGGCCACGGCGTCCCGGGCCCAGATGTTCGCGATCCCGGTCGCGCCGATCAGCCGCTCGGTGGCCGACAGCAGCAGCGCCAGCTGGACGAAGGGGTCTCGGCCCGCGACCTCCGGCACCCACAGCGCGCCGTAGCCGAGCTCCTCGAGCTCGGCGGCGAGCTCTCGCGCGCGGGTGGCCGGAACGCAGTCCAGGGCTCCGGTCCAGAGGCCGACGGGCGGGAGCGCGAATCTCGTCTGGGTCACGTCCCGCAGCTTAAGGTGACTGCATGAATCGCGTCACGGCCGAACGCGGGGCCGGGTGCTGGTGATCCGGATGGACCGGCCGGACAAGCGGAACGCCGTCGACGCCGCGATGACCGCGGGCCTCGACGCCGCGCTGAACGAGCTCGAGGGCGATCCGGAGCTGTGGTGCGGGGTGCTCACCGGCGGCTCGCAGATGTTCTGTGCCGGAACGGATCTCGCGAACGGGGCAGGCGCGCCCACCGAGCGGGGCGGGAACTACGGGGTCGTGCGGCGGGAGCGGAGCACCCCGCTCGTTGCGGCGGTGGACGGGATCGCCTACGGCGGCGGGTTCGAGATCGTGCCGGCCTGCGACGTCGTCGTGGCGGGCCGGTCGGCCCGGTTCGGGCTGCCCGAGGTCTCCCGCGGGGTGATCGCGAACTACGGGGCGGGGCGCTGGGGATCGCCGCGTTCCTGGAGAAGCGCGAGCCGCAGTGGACCGGCCGGTAACCTGCGCCGCATGAAGGAGCGCCGGGACGAGCTGATCCGGCTGCTGCAGGCCTACACCACCGAGTCCGCCCGGCTGGCGGACGAGTTCGCCACCCGGCACGGCCTGCACACCACCGACCTGCACGCGCTGATCGCCGTGCTGGCGGCCGAGGGTCGGGGCGTGCCGCTCACCGCGGGCAGGCTCGCCGCGCACCTGGGTCTGTCCTCCGGCGCCACCACGGCGCTGGTGGACCGGATGGAGCGGCACGGGTACGTCGAGCGCGTGCGGGACCCGGCGGACCGCCGTCGCGTCGTCCTCACCTACGGCGACGAGGCCGCGCGGGTGGGCCGGGCCTTCTTCGGCCCCCTGGGGGCCGACATGGACGCGCTCGTGGCCGGGTTCTCCGACGCCGAGCTGGCCGCGGTGCAGCGCTTCCTCGCCGGGGTCGTCGAGATGGTCGCGGCGCGGCGCGCGGCTCACAGCTCGACGGCGATCTCCCGGCCCAGCGAGTAGGGCGGCAGCAGCGCGAGATCGTCCCCGCTCCAGAAGCGGCCCGGGTCGTACCAGTTCGCCCGGCGGTCGACGGGCAGGATCCCCATCTCCTCGAACGTGACGGCGACGACCTCGGCGCAGTAGGCCGTCTCCAGGGCGGGCGCGTCCTCGGGCTCCGGGGGCCGGGGGGCGGGCCCCCGCTCGACGACCGGTCGGCCGAGCAGCCTGCGGGCGCCGTCCTTCACGGTGTCGATCGCCTTGTCCAGCACCGCATCCGACGTCCGCGACACGTACCGCACGCCCTCCACCGCCTGCCACGCCGTGTCCTGCACCGCCGGGGCCCGCCCGCGCAGCCAGCGGCCCGCGAGCCGCAGCGTCGAGGGGAACGGGGTCCCGTCCAGTCGGGCGACCGCGCGCAACGCGGCGTCCTCGGCCTCCCGCGGCACCTCGGGGGTGAGCTGGCGCAGCCAGGCCCGCTGCCCGTAGCGGTGCGCCCACTGCTCGACCGCCGCGCGCAGGTCGTGCAGCTGCACCCCGCGGTGGTGGGTGCCCGACCACAGGTCCGGCAGCGCCTTCCCGAGCTCGGCGTGCCACAGCAGCGGGGGCAGGTCGTCCACCACCAGCGCCATCCCGACGTGGTTGACCGGCGCGTTCGTGACGCCGCGGATCGCCCGGTCGGCGCCGCTGCGCCCTCGGAACAACCAGACGTCCCCGGTGCGGGTCAGCTCGACGGCCCGGTCCAGGCTCAGCATCCCCCTAACCTACCGAGGTGCGATGGACCGTCTGGAAGGCGTGCGGACTGGCCGGGCTCGCGGGCGTCGCGGCGGGCGGGATCGTGGTGGCGCGCGGCGAGCGGCAGCGCCGCTCCTACACCCCGGAGGAGATCCGCTCCCGCCTGCACGCGCGGGTCGCGGACTCGGGTCGTTGCGCGGAGCCGCCCGCCGGGTGAGGCTGAGCAGGTGATCGATGCACCTGACTCGTTCTCCTACGAGCCCCTGACCCCCACGTCGTACCTGGACCGTGCCGCGGCCTCGCACGGGGACCGGGTCGGGGTCGTGGACGGGGACCGGCGCTGGACCTACGCCGAGCTGCACGAGCGCTGCACCCGCCTCGCGGGCGGGCTCGCGCCGTTGGCCGGGCGCAGGCCCGTGGCCGTGCTCGCGCCGAACACCCACGTGCTGCTCGAGGCGAACTTCGGGGTGCCGTGGGCGGGGGTGCCGCTGGTCGCGGTGAACACCCGGCTCTCCGTCGGCGAGGTGGCCTACATCCTGGAGCACTCGAAGTCCTCGGTGCTGATCCACGACCCGTCGTTCGACGCCCTGGTGGACGAGGCGCTCGCGCAGCTGGACTCCCCGCCGCACCGGATCCGGGCGGGGGAGCAGTACGAGGCGCTGCTGGCCGGGGCCGAGCCGCTGCACCTGACCCCGGCGGACGAGCGGGCGCTGCTGTCGATCAACTACACGTCCGGGACGACGGGCCGCCCGAAGGGCGTGATGTACCACCACCGCGGCGCGTTCCTGCAGGCCGTCGCGATGGTGGGACACACCGGGCTGACGCCGTCGAGCGTGCACCTGTGGACGCTGCCGATGTTCCACTGCAACGGCTGGACGTTCCCGTGGGCGGTCACCGCGGCCGCCGCGACGCACGTCTGCCTACCCAAGGTGGACCCGCCGGAGATCTGGCGGCTGCTGCGCGAGGAGGGCGTCACGCACCTGAACGGGGCGCCCACGGTGCTCTCGATGATCGCCTACGCGGCCGGCGCCGCCCCGCTGGAGCACACCGTCCGGATCGCGACGGGCGGGGCGCCGCCGTCGCCCGCCATCCTGCGGCGGATGGCGGAGCTGGGGTTCGACGTCACCCATCTCTACGGGCTGACCGAGACCTACGGGCCGGCGATGATCTGCGACTGGCGCCCCGAGTGGGACTCCGCGGACGGGGAGGCGCAGGCGCGGCTCAAGGCCCGCCAGGGCGTCGGGAACATGATCTCCGTGGTGCCGCGGGTGGTGGCCGAGGACGGCGGCGACGTGCCCGCCGACGGCGTCACCACGGGCCAGATCGCGTTGCGCGGCAACAACCTCATGCTCGGCTACCTCGACGACCCGGAGGCCACCGCGGCCGCCGTGCCGGACGGCTGGTTCCGGACCGGGGACATCGGCGTCGTGCACCCGGACGGCTACGTGGAGCTCCGGGACCGGTCCAAGGACGTGATCATCTCCGGCGGCGAGAACATCGCGTCGGTCGAGGTGGAGCAGGCGATCATGGACCACCCCGCGGTGCTGGAGGCGGCCGTCATCGCGGTTCCGGACGACCGCTGGGGCGAGGTCCCCGCGGCGTACGTGACGCTGCAGGAGGGCGCGACGGCCACCGAGGAGGAGATCCGCGAGCACGTGCGGGGTCGGCTGGCCCGGTTCAAGGCCCCGAAGACCGTCACGTTCGGGGAGCTGCCCAAGACCTCGACCGGCAAGATCCAGAAGTTCGTGCTGCGCGAGCAGGCCTGGGCGGGCAGGGAGAAGCGGATCTAGCTACGAGACCGAGAGCGCGCTCATGGCCTTCCACTGGTCCCACGGGACCGCCCAGTCGTAGACGTCCCCGTCGGCGGCGGACAGCGGGACGCTGCTGCCGGTGACCTCGACCGGGTCCCCGTACATCGCGGTGTCGAAGTAGGCCTTCGCGTTCGCGGTGGACAGGTTGATGCAGCCGTGCGAGACGTTCCGCCTGCCCTGCGACCCGACGGACGCGGGGTTGGCGTGGATGAACTCGCCGTTGTTGGAGATCCGCACCGCCCAGTACTCCGGCTGGTTCACGTAGCCGTAGTCCGGGTTGGACATGAGCACCTTCTCGGACTTGGCCATCACGATGTGTGTGCCGTTGCGGGTGACCCGGCGCGGGTCGGTCTCCAGGCCGTAGCTCGCGGGCAGGTCCATGACCTGCTGGCCGTCCCGGATCACGACGATCCGGTGGCTGTCCTCGTCCGCCTTCACGATCTGGCTGCGGCCGATGGTGAAGTGCGTGGTGAGGTCCGCGCGCCCGTACCCGACGCCGAGGTCCTTGCCGTACAGCGGGATGCTCACCGTGACCTGGGTGCCGACCGGCCAGTACTCCTTCGGCCGCCAGTGCACGCGAGAGCCGCCCCAGTCGTCCGGCAGCCAGGCCCAGGCGCCCTCGACGGGGGTGGAGGTCTGCACGCTCAGGCCGCGCTCGATCTCGGCCTTCGCCGCGGGCGGGAGGTCCCGGTCGAACCGGACGATCACCGGCGCCGCCACGCCGACGGTCGCGCCGTCGTCGATGTTCAGGGTGCCCTTGACGTACTTGGTGGGCCGCACGGTGCCGAACGAGCCGGTCAGCGGGGTGACGGCGCCGTCGGGCGCGGTGAGCGCGCCGGACCAGGTGTAGGTCTCGCCGTAGGCCAGCGGGGCGGTGGCCGTCCACTGTGTCCGGTCGGGGGAGTAGCCGCCGGGGAGGGTGCCGCCGTCGGAGTCGGTGAGCGCGACGTCCGACAAGGTGCCCGCGGACGCGCTCGCCCGGGCGGCGCCGAGCGGGTGGACGTCCGCCGTGCCCGGCTGTGGCTGCAGGGTCGCCACCGCGACGACCGGGGCCGGGGCCGCGGGTGCGGCGGCGGCCTCCTCGTGCGTGGTCCCGGCGGTGGCCGGGGTGCCGTTCGTGGCGGTGACCCCCGCCGCGACCAGCGCGCCCGCCAGCCCGACGGTCACCGCACCGGCCAGCAACCGCCGCGCGGTACGCCACTGCACGGACTTCACGATTCCCCCTCGCGTCACACCAACCCCACGATCATCATGCCGACGCAGGGTGACGGCGTGAACCCGAAGCGGATTGCGATTGCGTCGCGATCGTGGGAATCACCCGGTCGGCGCAGGTGGTGTGCCCGGCGTGTCCGATTCGGAGCGTGGCGGCCGGGCTCCGCGGGTGACGGCGTGAGGTGTGCCCCCTCCGCTTCCTCCCGCGCGGCCCGCCGGGCATGCTCCTCCGGTGACCCGACCCGCCGGACCCGTCCGTGCGGTGGCGTGGTCCCTGCGCGGGGCCGTCCCGCCGGACCTCACGCCCGCCGCGGCGGCCCGGCGCCTCGGCCACCGCGAGCGTCTGACGGCCTGGTCGGGGGCCTGGTCCGCGGGCGCCCTGCTGACGTGCGACCCGGTCCCGACCGACCTGGTCTGGCCCGCGACGCCGGTCCTCGGGGGTGGGGACGCGCGGGTCGGGGGCGGATGGTTCGGCACCGTGTCGTTCCACGGCCTGCCGGACATGGCCTTCTACCCGGACGTCCTGCGGTACGACGGCGAGTGGCACTACGAGGCGCTCGTCGGCCCCGGGCTCCCGGACCCGGAAGCCCGCTGCGCCGCGCTGGTGGCGGACCTCGGGCGCGCGCCGGCACCCGGCCGGGCCGAGCTGGAGGTCCTGGGCCTGCCGGACCGCACGGCGCACTGCATCGCGGTCGAGGAGTGCGTCCGGGCCGTCCGCCGCGGCGAGATCTACCAGGCGAACATCGCCGTCCACCTCGACCTGCACCTGCACGGCAGCCCCGTCGAGGCGTGGGCGCGGCTGGTCGAGGCGCACGCCCCCGCCCGCGCGGGGCTCGTCGTCGGGGCGGCGGGCGCGGCGGTGAGCGCGAGCCCCGAGCTGTTCCTGCACCGTGCGGGCCGCCGGGTCCGGACCGCGCCGATCAAGGGCACCCGGCCGCGCACCGGGGCCGACGACGCGGGCGACCGCGCGCGGCTCGCGGCGTCCGCGAAGGACGCGGCCGAGAACGTGATGATCGTCGACCTGATGCGCAACGACCTGTCCCGGGTCTGCACCGGCGTCACGGTCCCGCGGCTGCGCGCGATCGAGCCGCACGCCGGCGTCTGGCACCTGGTGTCCGAGGTCGAGGGCACCCTCGCCCCCGGGTACGACGACGCCGACCTCCTCGCCGCCACCCTCCCGCCCGGGTCGGTCACCGGCACCCCGAAGATCCGCGCGGTGGAGCTGATCGAGCGGCTCGAACCGACCCGCCGCGGCCTGTTCACCGGCGCCCTCGGCTACGCGAGCCCGCTCGCGGGCCTCGAGCTGGCGGTCGCGATCCGCACCCTGGAGATCGCCCCGTCCGGCGCGACCCGCCTCGGCGTCGGCGGCGGTGTCACCGTGGACTCCACCCCGGCCGAGGAGTACGCGGAGTGCCTGACGAAGGCGGGCCCGCTCCTGCGCACCCTCGCCCGCACCCCGCAGCCCCGCGGGTCCGACACCACCGCCCGCGAGTCCGACACCTCGGGCCGGCCGGTCGCGCTCTTCGAGACGATCCTCGTGGTGGACGGGCGGCCGCGGCGGCTGGCGGAGCACGTCGGGCGGGTGCGGCGGTCCTGGTTCGAGCTGACCGGCACCACCCTGGAGGCGGACGTGGCGGGCGCCGTGCTCAAGGCGGCGGCTCCGCTCGTCGGCAGGCACCGGCTGCGCATGGACGTCAGCGAGGTCAGCGAGGTCACCGACGGCACCGACGGCACCGACGGCACCGAGGTCGGGGACGTCGGGGGCGGAGCACTCCGGATCACGAGCGCCCCGCTGGGCGCCCCGCCGCCCGCACCCGTGCTGCGGGTCCGCCGCAGCACCCACACCTACCCGCACAAGGCGGCCGACCGGGCCTGGCTGGAGGCGCACGAGGCGCAGGTCGGGCCGGGGGAGGTCCCGCTGCTCGTCGACGCGGGCGGCCGGGTGCTCGAGACCACCCGGCACTCGGTCTTCGCCCTGGTCGACGGCGTGTGGATCACCCCGCCGCTCGACGGGCGGATCCTGGCGGGCACCGCCCGCACCGCCTTCCTCGACGACCGTCCGGACGCCCACCCGGCGGTCCTGACGCTGGACGCCCTCGCGCGCGCCGAGAGCGTCGTCCTGACCAACGCGCTCCGGGACGCCCTGCCTGCCTGCGCCCTGCGCGACGAGACGGGGGTCCAGGTCGCCGCCTGGCCGGCCCGCTGAGCTCACCCTGCGTCACCCGTCCGGGCGATCTACCCTCGCGTGATGGCGCAGGACACCGAGGTCACGACCCGACACCGGCTCCCGGTCCGGACGCTCGTCGCGGCGTCCATCGGGAACGCCATCGAGTGGTACGACTGGACGATCTACGCGACGTTCAGCATCTACTTCGCGACCCAGATCTTCCCGCCCGAGAACGCCACCCTGGCGCTGATCAGCACCCTCGCCACCTACGCGCTGGCCTTCTTCTTCCGCCCGCTCGGCGGGTTCCTGCTCGGGCGCTTCGCCGACCTGCGGGGCCGCCGGACGGCCATGATGGTCACCATCCTGCTGATGGCGGGCGGCTCGCTCGTGATCGCCGCCCTGCCCACGTTCTCGATGGTCGGCTGGCTCGCCCCGGTCCTGCTGCTGCTCGCCCGGATCGCGCAGGGCATGTCGCTGGGCGGCGAGGTGTCCAACGCCAGCGCCTACCTCGGCGAGATCGCACCGCCGCGCCACCGCGGGCGCTACTCGTCCTTCTTCTACATCTCCACCGGGACCGCCGTGCTGATCGCGTCGGTGCTGGGGGTGGTGCTCGCCGGGACGCTGTCCGACGACGCGCTGGCGAGCTGGGGCTGGCGGGTCCCGTTCGTGCTCGGCGGGATCCTCGGGCTGCTGGGGCTGTGGCTGCGCCGCGCGATGCCGGAGACCGACCAGTTCGAGGCCAACAAGTCCGCCGCACAGAAGATCAGGAACCCGCTGCTCGTCACGCTGCGGGAGCACCCGAGGGCCGTCGGGCAGCTGTTCGGCTTCACCCTGCTCTCGACGCTCTGCTACTACACCTTCTTCTCCGCGCTCACCCCGTACGCGACGCGCTCGCGTGGCGCCGACCCGTTCGACGTGTTCCTGGCGCTGAGCATCGCGACGCTGCTGTTCGTCCTGCTGCAGTACCCGATGGGCGCGCTCTCGGACCGGATCGGCCGCAAGCCGCAGCTGCTGTTCTGGTCGGGGGCCACCGCGATCCTGGTCGTGCCGCTGTCCACCCTGGTCGGGCCCGCCTTCTGGGGGCTGCTCGTGGTGTTCGGCGTGGGCCTGGGGCTCTACACGATGATGACCTCGCTGGCCCCGGCGATCATGAGCGAGCTGTTCCCCACCGAGGTTCGCGGGCTGGGGATCGGCGCCTGGTACAACCTCACCGTCGCGGTGTTCGGCGGCACCGCCCCGTTGATGATCCAGTGGTTGGGCGGCGCCTTCTTCTGGTACGTCGCCGCGGGTGCCGTCGTGGCGTTCCTGACCATCCTCACCCTGCCCGAGACGAAGGGGTCCGTCCTACGGTGAACCGGTGAGCTACGACGTCGCCGCCCTCCGAGCGCAGTTCCCCGCCCTCGCCGCCGGGACCGCCCACTTCGACGGACCGGGCGGCTCGCAGACCCCGGCCGTCGTCGCGCAGGCGGTCGCCGACGCGATGACCAGCCCGATCGCCAACCGCGGGAGCGTCACCGAGGCGGAGAAGCACGCCGACGGGATCGTGCTGCGGGCGCGGGCGGCCATGGCGGACCTGCTCGACGCCGACCCGCGCGGGATCGTGTTCGGGCGCAGCACCACCGCGCTGCTGTTCGACCTGGCCCGCACGCTGGCCGGGACGTGGGGGCCGGGGGACGAGGTCGTCGTGACCCGGCTGGACCACGACGCCAACATCCGACCCTGGGTGCTGGCCGCCGAGTCGGTCGGCGCGACGGTCCGGTGGCTGGACTTCGACCCGGACACCACGGAGCTCGACGACGTCGCCACGGTGCTGTCCCCGCGGACCCGGCTCGTCGCCGTGACGGGCGCGTCCAACCTGGTCGGGACGCGGCCGCCGGTCCGAGCGATCGCCGACGCCGCGCACGCCGTCGGAGCGGTGACGGTGGTCGACGGCGTGCACCTCACCTCGCACGCGGCGATCTCCGTGGCCGAGCTCGGCGCGGACGTCTACGCCTGCTCGCCGTACAAGTTCTGCGGGCCGCACCTGGGCGTGCTCGCGGCCCGCCCCGAGCTGCTCGAGGAGCTGCGCCCGGCCAAGCTGCTGCCCAGCTCGGACGCGGTGCCGGAGCGGTTCGAGCTGGGCACCCTGCCGTACGAGCTGCTCGCGGGCACGACCGCGGCCGTCGACTTCCTCGCCGGGATCTGCGGCTCGACGGCCGACCGGCGCGCCGCGCTGGTCGAGACCATGGGCGCGATCGAGGCGCACGAGGACCCGCTGCGGGCGCGGCTGGAGGCGGGCCTGGCGGAGCTGCCCGGCGTGGTGGTCCGCTCGCGCGCCGCCCACCGCACCCCGACCCTGCTGCTGCAGCTCGACCGCCCCGCGGACGCCTACCGCTACCTCGCCGACCGCCGGGTCAACGCCCCGGCCAGCTCGTTCTACGCCCTGGAGGCGAGCAGGCGGCTGGGCCTGGGGGACACCGGCGGGCTGCGCGTCGGCCTCGCGCCCTACACCTGCGCCGAGGACGTCGAACGGTTGCTCGCGGGCCTGCGCGACTTCCTGCAGCTCTGACCTCGTGCGCGGCGACGGTCGCTGGAGCGACCATCGCCGCGCACGGTGACGGGGAACACAACACCGGGGCTGGGTGCGCGGGTGCGGACGGGCGGGCGGAGCGGAGTCCGCGATCACGGCGCGAGCGCGGCGGGCGGGGTCGGTGGCGGTTGGCGCGCGGGCGGGCGGGGTCGCTAGGTTCGCCGTCGGCACGTCACCTCGGACGGGCCGCCGACCTGGGGGTACGTATGACCACCGCGGCGCTCGGCGAGCTCCTGCTCAGCCGCAGCCTCGACGACCCGGAGCTGCTCGCGGCGAGCGAGGCCGCACCGCAGACCCGGATCCTGCCCGACGCGCACGTCCTCAAGATCGGCGGGCAGAGCTTCATCGACCGCGGGCGTGCGGCCGTCCACCCGCTGATCACCGAGCTCCTGGCAGCGCGTGAGCAGCACCAGCTGCTGATCGGCACCGGCGGCGGCACCCGCGCCCGGCACGCCTACGCCCTCGCCGCCGAGCTCGGCATGCCGACGGGCGTGCTGTCGGACATCGGGTCCGCGGTCGCGGGGCAGAACGCGACCATGCTCGGGCACCTGCTCGCCAAGTACGGCATCCCGGTCGTCGCGGGCGGCGCGATGGCCTCGCTGCCGCTCAAGGTCGCCGAGGTGGGTGCCGCGGTGTTCGCCGGCATGCCGCCCTACGACATGTGGCAGCGCGTCCCGGCCGAGGGCGTCATCCCGCCCTACCGCACGGACGCGGGCTGCTACCTCGTCGCGGAGACCTACGGCTGCAAGTCGATGATCTTCGTCAAGGACGAGGACGGCCTGTACACCGCGAACCCCAAGACCGACCCGGCGGCCGAGTTCATCCCGGAGATCACCGTGGACGAGCTGATCGCGCGGGACCTGCCGGACCTCGTCGTCGAGCGGCCGGTGCTGGACCTCATGCGCCACGCCCGGTTCGTCCGGGAGATCCAGATCGTCAACGGGCTCAAGCCCGGCCTGCTCACCCGCGCGGTCAACGGCGAGCACGTCGGCACGATCATCACGGCAGGTGCGCGATGAGCAGTAAGGACATCCCCTCGCTGTTGGCCCGGCAGACGCTGCTGGACCGCGAGCTCGTCCGGCCCGCCGCGGCGCAGCCGGTGCGCAGGCTGCTGCCGTGGCTCGACGTCGTCGTGCTGGGCGGGACCGCGATCATCGACCGCGGGCGGGAGGCCGTCCTGCCGGTCGTCGAGGAGCTGCGGGCCCGGTTCGGCGAGCGCAAGATGCTGATCCTGACCGGGGCGGGCATCCGGGCGCGGCACGCGATGGGGGTCGGGCTGGACCTGGGGCTGCCCACGGGCGCGCTGTCCGAGCTGGCCGCCACCGAGGCGGAGCAGAACGGGCACCTGATCGCGGCGCTGCTGGCCGAGGACGGGGTGTCCTACGTGCCCCACGGCACCGTGGCCCGGCAGCTGGCCGCGCACCTCGTGGCCGGGCCCGCCGTGGTGTCCAACGGCTACCCGCCCTACGGCACGAGCGAGTTCCCGCCCGCCGTCGGCAGGCTCCCGCAGCACCGGACGGACGCGGGCGCGGTCCTGCTCGCGGACGCCTTCGGCGCGCGGCGGCTGGTGTTCGTGAAGGACGGCGCCGGGCCGGGCGGTCGGGTCCCGGCGTCCACCACCGGGCTGCCGGTCGACGACCTGGCCCGCGAGCTGCTCGGCACCGCGAAGCACGTGCGGGAGTTCCGGATCGTCGACGGGCTGTCCCGCGGGGCGCTCACCGACGCGTTGGCGGACAAGGACACCGGCACCCTCGTCCACGCCTGATCGGCTCGGGACGCTAGCGCCAGCCGGGCTGGACGAGGCCGGTCTCGTAGGCGAGGACGACGATCTGGGCGCGGTCCCGCGCCCCCAGCTTGATCATCGAGCGGCTCACGTGGGTCTTCGCCGTCGCCGGGCTGACCACCAGCCGCTGGGCGATCTCGTCGTTGGACAGCCCCCTCGCGACCAGGGCCAGGACCTCGCGCTCGCGGTCGGTGAGCAGGTCGAGGCGGGCGTCCGGGGCGGCGGGGCGGGACCGCTGGGCGAACTCGGCCACCAGGCGTCTGGTCACGGTGGGGGAGAGCAGGGCCTCGCCGCCGTGCACCACCCGGACGGCGTGCAGCAGCTCGGCCGGGTCGGTGTCCTTGACCAGGAACCCGCTGGCCCCGGCGCGCAGGGCGTCGAAGATGTAGGCGTCCTCGGCGAAGGTGGTCAGGACCACGACCCGGGTGCCTGCCAGCCGCGGGTCCGCGGTGATGTCCCGGGTCGCGGCCAGCCCGTCGCGCCCGGGCATCCGGATGTCCATCAGCACGACGTCCGGCGTGGTCTCGCGGCAGACCCGGACCGCGGCGTCCCCGTCCTCGGCCTC
This sequence comes from Pseudonocardia oroxyli, assembly GCF_900102195.1. Classification (GTDB taxonomy): domain Bacteria; phylum Actinomycetota; class Actinomycetes; order Mycobacteriales; family Pseudonocardiaceae; genus Pseudonocardia; species Pseudonocardia oroxyli. The sequence goes on along the minus strand of NZ_FNBE01000001.1, from coordinate 155,379 downwards.
GCCGACGACCTCCAGGTCGGCGGCCGACCCGAGCAGCGCCCGGAACCCCGCCCGGACCAGCGCCTGGTCGTCGGCGAGCACCACGCGGATCATGCGTCCTCCAGGGGTAACCGCGCCTCGACGCGGAATCCGCCGCCGGGGGCGGGGCCGTGGACCAGCGTCCCACCCAGGGCCGCGGCCCGTTCCCGCATCCCCGCGAGCCCGTTGCCGGGGGGCCCGCCCGCGGCGCCGCGCCCGTCGTCCTCGACGAGGATGCGCAGCGCGCCCGGCTCGGCGGTGATCCGCACGGTGGCTCGGGTGGCGCCCGCGTGCCTGCGGACGTTCGTCAGGGACTCCTGCACGATGCGGTACGCCGCCAGGTCGACGCCCGCCGGGAGGTCGACGTCGTCCACCACGGACTCGACGGACAGGCCCGCAGCCTCGTTGTCCGCGACCAGCCCGCCCAGCACGGCCAGCCCGGCGGTCGGCGCCCGCGGCGGCTCCTCGTCCACCCCGCGCAGCACGCCGAGCGTGGCGCGCATCTCGCGCAGCAGCTCCCCGCTCGACTGCTTGATCGTGGCGAGCGCCCCGCGCGCCTGCTCCGGGTCGGAGTCCATCAGGTACAGCGCGACGCCCGCCTGCACGTTGATCAGCGAGACGTGGTGGCCGAGCAGGTCGTGCAGCTCGCGGGCGATCCGCAGCCGCTCCTCGCCCGCCTGCCTGCGCGCCGTCTCCTCGCGCGCGGCCCGGGCCTGGGCCAGCCGCTCGGTGCGGGCCCGCCACAGCTCGCACCCGGCGACGTAGGCGGCGAGCCACGCGAGCAGCAGGGCCGTGCCCTCCCACGAGACCACCCCGCCGCGGGTCGTCGCCTGCAGGAGCAGGCCCAGCCCGACCGTCGCGACGGTCACGCCGTACGCGAACCGCCGGTGCCCCGCCTGGATCGCCGCCGCCAGCGCGATCAGCGACGGCACCACCACCGGTCCGAACGCGTACCCGAGACCGAGGTAGGCGAGCAGCACGACCGCGCACCCGACCAGCACCTCCCGCGGCAGCGCATGCCTGACCAGCAGGAACAGTGGGCCCAGGACGATCAGGACGACCCCGAGGGCGTCGAGCGGGCGCTGCAGCGGCACCCACTGCGGGATGTTGCGCGCCGCGACCAGCGCGACCGGGATCCACACCAGGGGGAGCAGCAGCGTGTGCCCCACCCCGCGCCAGGCGCGTTCCCGGAACCAGTCCACGGCGGCAACCCTAGAGTGGCGACGGGCCCCGCCGCGTCGGCTCGCGGGGGACCGGCGGCCTACTCCCGGGGGAGTACGCCGGACGTCCGGGGGTGTCCCGACGGGGCAGGCCGGCTCGCTCCCCTGGTCCGACGCGGCCCGCCCGGCGGCGCGCCATCGTGGTGGTACATCGCCGAAGGGGGACACCGTGAACGACCACATCCGCATCTCCGACGCCGAGCGGGAGAGCGTCGCCGTCCGCATCCGGGACGCCGCCGCCGAGGGCCGCCTCACCCTGGAGGAGGCCGACGAGCGCCAGCGCGCCGTGTACGAGGCCAGGGTGGGGGCGGACCTCGCGCCGCTGACCGCGGACCTGCCCGAGCCGCCCCCGCCCGCGGTGCCGCGCCGCGGGACGCTGAGCCCGCAGGCCCGGCGCAGGCTGCTGATCCACGCCGGGATCGGGGCCGCGTTCGCGCTGCTCCTGCTGCTGCGGTGGCTCGTCGGGCCGGTCCCGTTCTTCTGGCCCGCGGGGCCGGTGTTCTGGATCGCGGCGAGCCTCGCCGGGCACTACTGGTGGGCCACCCGCCGGAGCCCGCGGGACTCCGGGCCCCGCCCCGCCCGTCCCTGACCGGCGAACGGCGCGTCGGCTCACCAGGTGTGAGCGAACGCGCCGTTCGTCGTGTACCGGGAGTGACCGCTTTCGGGCGTTTGACTGCGCTGCGTCACTGCGCCGAATGGACGTGCGGTCCGACGGGCGGTGAGACACCGCCGTCCAGCGCGTGAGTCACGCCACTGGTCGCGACCGACCGCGATCAAGGCGGAACGCACCGTCACCTCATCGGGGACCCCTCGTTCTGGTGAACGTGCACGCAGAGTCGGTCGCCCCCCGCCGCACGGCCCCCGTCCGCAACCGGTCGTGGTGGGCCTGATGGCCAACCACACCCTCCCGCCCCGCACCCGTCGGGCCGCCCGACGGCCGTCCCGGACCGGCCTCGTCGGCTGGGCCGTGATCGGTGTCGTCGCCGTCCTCGCGCTGGTCCTGGGCGTGGGGATGCTGGTCGGCGGCGCGCCGTCGCCCGCCGCCGACGGCGGGGCCGCGCCGGTCGCCGCCGCCGAGCCCGGCGCCGCGGCCCCCGTCGCCGTCGACCCCGCGACGCTGCCGGAGAGCACGACCTACACCACCCTCCCGGGAGCCGCGCCCGACCCGGCCCCCGACCGGGCGACCGACGGCCGCGTCGCGCACCCGGTCCGCGAGACCGTCGTGCACGACGCCCCCGACGGCACCCCGATCGCCCGCATGCCGGTGACCCAGATCGGCGACACCTGGCTGCCCGTGGTCGAGCAGCAGGGCGACTGGGTGCGGGTGCTGCTGCCGTCCCGGCCGGAGTCCTCGACCGGCTGGCTGTCCACGGCGGACCTCGACATCAAGACCACGCCGTACCGCATCGAGGTGCACCTCGGCTCGCGCACGCTGGCGCTCTTCCGGGACGGCGTCCAGCAGGCACAGTGGACGGTCGGCATCGGCAAGGAGTCCGCGCCCACCCCGACCGGCCGCACCTTCCTGCTGGGCGCGTTCACCGACGCGAAGCAGAGGTTCTCCCCGGTGATCCTGCCGCTGGGCACGCACAGCCCCACGCACGACACCTTCGGCGGCGGTCCGGGGACCGTCGCGATCCATACCTGGCCGACGGCCGACGTGTTCGGCCAGGCCTCCAGCGACGGCTGCATCCGGGTGCCCGCGGACGCGCTCCGGCAGCTGTCCACGGTGCCCCTGGGCACGCTCGTCATGATCGACAACTCCTGAGAGGGACCCCCACGTGAAGACCCACAAGTTCGGCGCGGTGGCCGTGGGTGCCGCCACCGCCGCCACGGTGTTCGTGCTCGGTTCCGCCGTCGCGGCCGCGGGCACCGACGAGCGGTCCTCGGCCTCGCTGCTGACCGTCGGCGGGGTCGTGAGCATCAGCCCCACGCCGTACGCCGAGTCCCGGGACGGCAAGCACGACTACCAGGAGCTGGCCTCGCTCGGCGTGCTGCCCGGGCTCGGTGGCGGCATCCGGTCCGCGCTGGTCACCGCCGAGGCCGAGGGGAACAAGGCCGAGGCGACCGTCGCGAAGCTGGACGTGCTCAAGCTCGTCACCGCGGACGCCGTGACCACCTGGTGCGACGGCGACGAGGGCGGCCTGAGCATCGTCAACGGCCGGATCCTCGGGGTCCCGTTCTCCGCCGACCAGCCGCCCACCACGCTCGACGTGTCGCCCCTGCTCAAGCTCGAGCTGAACAAGCACACCGTGGCCGACGGGGCGCTCAAAGTCGAGGGGCTGAAGATCACGGTGCTGCCGTCGGCGAAGCCGAAGGCCGAGAAGCTCGACGGCGCCGAGCTCGCCGCAGTGCCGGACCTGCTCAAGGCGTTCGGGGTCGACCTGGCCAAGGTGCCGCTGATCTCGACCGTCGGCGATCTGGTCGACGCCCTGGGTGGCGGCAGCGGCGGCGTCCTCACCGTGACGATCGGGACCGCGATCTGCTCCTTCGACGCACCCGCGCCGGAGCAACCCGCCGCGGACGACCACGAGGAGCACGAGGAGGCCCCCGCCGTGCCCGCCGCGCACCGCGAGGAGGCGCCCGCGCCGGTGATCGTCGAACACAGCCTGCCCGTCACGGGCTGAGCCCCCGGCTCGGGGCCGGGACCGCGTGGGGGGCGGTCCCGGCCCCGTTCAGTGCCGTCCGCCCGGTGCCCGTCAGCGCTGCCGTCGGGCCTCCCGCTTGCGGCGTTTGCCCTCGTGCATCGCCTGCACCCGGGCGACGGGGATCTCGTGCCCCTCGGCGACGACGTCCGCGGGCAGGGTCTGCGGCTCCGGCAGCAGGGCCGTCCATGTCGGACGGTCGGCGAGCAGGGCCGGGGCCGTCGCGATGGTGAAGTCGCCGGGGGACGCCGAGTCCAACTCGGACCACTCCAGGGGGAAGGACACCGGCAGACCCGGCCGCACCCGCGGGCTGTAGGCGGCGACGACCGTCGCGCCCCCCGACCGGGTGGAGTCGACGAACACCTTGCCCTCCCGCTCCTCCTTGACGAACGCCGTCGTCGCGATCGTCGGGTCGAGCGCGGCCGCTCGGGCGGCGAGGGCCCGGGTGGCGGCCGCGGCGTCCTCCCATCCGGTGGGCACCAGCGGGACCACGATGTGCACGCCCTTGGAGCCGCTGGTCTTCACCGCGCCCCGCAGCGTGCCGAGGGCCTCGCGCACCAGGTGCGCCACCGCGACCACCGCCTCGAAACCGGCGCCCTCGGGCGGATCGAGGTCGAGGACGAGCTGGGTCGCGGCGTGGTCGTCCACGGTGAACAGGCCCGGGTGGTACTCGACGGCCCGCTGGTTGGCGAACCACAGCAGGGTGCGGCGGTCGTCGCACAGGGCGTAGCGGACCTCGCGGCCGGTCTGCGAGCGGATGGTGGTCGACTCCACCCAGTCCGGGGTGTACTTCGGCAGGTTCTTCTGGACGAAGGGCTCCTGTCCGGGCCGCACCCTCGTGACGGTCAACGGTCGCCTGGCCAGCACCGGCAGCATCCGGTCCGCGACGGCGTCGAGATAGTCGACGAGATCGCCCTTCGTCGCCGGGTCGCCGTCGAGCACGGGGGAGTCGAGGCTGGACAGCGCCACCCCCGCCCGTTCGTGCGTGCCACTCATGTGGGCATCATGCCCGGACTGTGCGACTGTGGGAGCGGGCGTTGAGCAGGCAGCGTCGGGGACACCGGCCCTGGGGGAGGAAGACATGCACGCGCCCTGTCTCGCGTTGCTGCAGGTGAAGGCGCCGTCGGGGATCGACCCGCACGTTCTGGAGGCGGCGCTGACCCGGGCGCTGAACGGCGACCCGACCCGCCCGGTCGTGGCCGAGCTGGAGTGGCTGCCCGCCTGGCGGGAGGGCCGGGGCAGGCGGCGCCGCTACGCCTACGTCGCGGTGCTCCAGGGCGCCGGTGAGGCGAGCGAGCTGGTCCGCTCGGCCCAGCGCTCGGCGAAGCGGGCGGTGCGCAGGCTGTACGGGGAGAAGTGCTCCGCCCGGGCCCGCACCGCCGAGGCCCGCGAGCTGCCCACCCTGTGGTGCTCGGTCCGTGGCACCCCACACCGGGGTCTGCCGGCCTCCCCGGCCGCCCGGTCGTCGATCCGCAGCCGGTGATCCGCAGCCGGTGATCCGCAGCCGGTGATCCGCAGCCGGTGATCCGCAGCCGGTGATCCGCAGCCGGGGAGCGGGACGGTCGCGTCTCGACCGCCGCCCTCCCGAAGCGTGGATCACCGGGTACGCAGCGCGATCCTGCCGTGCGATTGACGGTTCCGCGCCCCGGGTAGGTGAGGGCATGAGCGACAAGCAGGACAAGGACCCCGAGATCGGTGACGACCTGCCGGGTGCGTTGAAGCTGGCCTACAAGCCCGTCGGGATCATCTCCGGGATCGTCGGCGGCGCCGTGGCGAGCCAGGTGTTCGGGCTGGTCTGGAAGCAGATCTCCAAGGAGCCGCACACCCCGCAGGCGCTCTCGCGCGCCTACGGCACCCGCGAGGTGTTGCTCGCGGCCACCATCCAGGGCGCCCTCTTCGGCCTCATCCGCACGGCCGTGGACCGGTACGGCATGAAGGCCTACCACCGGTTCGTCGACAAGCCCCGCGCGGGCGGCCGCTGACCGCGCGGGGGAGTCGACGGGCGGTCAGACGACCTCGTTGAGCTTCCCGGTGGCGACGTCGAACACGAAGCCGCGCACCGAGTCCTTCCGGGGGACGAACGGGTTGGCCCGGATGCGGGCGAGGGACTGCCGGACGTCCTCGTCCGCGTCGGGGAACGCCTCGGCCGCCCAGGCGGGCCGCAGGCCGGTGTCCTCGAGGATGGACGTCTTGAAGTCGTCGTCGGTGAAGGTCACCATGCCGCAGTCGGTGTGGTGGATGAGGATGATCTCCTCGGTGCCCAGCAGCCGCTGGCTGATGGCCAGCGAGCGGATCTCGTCCTCGGTGACGACGCCGCCCGCGTTGCGGATGACGTGCGCGTCCCCCTCCTGGAGGCCGAGGATGCGGTAGACGTCGAGCCGGGCGTCCATGCAGGCCACCACGGCGACCTTCCGGGCGGGCGGCAGGGGCAGCGGGCCGGAGAAGGACTCGGCGTAGCGGGCGTTGTTCGCGAGCAGGTCGTCCGTGACGGACATGGGTGTCTCCTGGCGTGGTCGAACGTGGTCGAACGAGGTCCTCGAAACGGGGATGCGTGTCGGGACGGCCGCGCAGACGCGGGATCGACGCAGGAAGGGGCGCGGCGGCTACGCGGCCGGGAGACAGAACTCGTCGAACTCGCACACGCGGCGGCTCGGCCAGAAGAACTGGAGCCGCATGCGCATCACGGCATCAGTGAACCGCACTCCGCCGTTCGGCGGCAAGCGTTCACCGCCGGCCCGCCCTTCCCCACTTAACGAACGTTTGATCTATAGTGACGGCACCCAGCCGGGACCGGACGGAGAGGCGCCGCGATGAAGCCGCGTGTAGGGGCCACCCTGGCCAGCACCACCGACCAGACCACGGTGATCGTGGTGCGGTGGGGAGCCGAGGATCTGGACGTGACCTGCGGCGGGGCGCCGATGGTGGACGCCAGGGGGCCTGAGGCCGGGACGTCTCACCCCGCCGATCCCGCGCAGCAGGCGGGCACGGTGATGGGCAAGCGGTACGCCTCGGAGGAGCACGGGGTGGAGCTGCTCTGCACGAAGCCGGGCAGCGGGACGCTCGCGATCGGCGGCGTCCCGGTGCCACTCAAGGACGCCAAGCCGCTCCCCGCCTCCGACTGAGCGGGCGGACCCGTGAACATCACCGTGCTGCTGGACATGGCCGCCGACGGGTTCGGCGACCGGGTCGTCGTCGGGACCCGGGAGGCGGGCCTGACGGCGCAGGCGCTGCGTGCCAGGGCGAGCGCGGGGGCCGCGCTGGTCGAGGCCGAGGGCGCGGACGCGATCCTCCACCTCGCGGTGAACACCCCCGCGTTCCCCGTCGCGCTGTTCGCCGCGGGCCTGGCGGGTGTGCCGCTGGTCCCGGTGAACTACCGGCTGGGCGCCGAGCAGCTCGACCACCTCGTCGGGAACCACCCGCGGGCGCTGGTCGTGGCGGACGAGCGGCAGCGGGCCGCGATCGAGCGCGCGGGCCTGACCGCGCGCACGCCGGAGGAGTTCCTGCAGCAGACGCGGACGCCCGCCCCCCACGCGGTCGAGCCGCGCGAGGTCGACCCCGACTCGGCCGCGGTCGTCATCTACACCAGCGGCACCACGAGCGCGCCGAAGGGCGTGGTGCTGACGCACGCCAACCTCGTGTCCTACGTGCTCGGCACGGTCGAGTACGGCGCCGCCGCCGAGGACGACGCGGCGCTGATGAGCGTGCCGCCCTACCACATCGCCGCCGTCTCCAACGCGCTCACGAACCTCTACGCGGGCCGCCGGGTGATCGTCCTGGAGGCGTTCACGCCGCAGGACTGGGTCGAGACGGTGCGGGACCAGGGCGTCACGAACGCGATGGTGGTCCCCACCATGCTCGCCCGGATCATGGACGAGCCGGGACTCGACCGGTCCGTCCCCTCGCTGCGGTCGTTGGCCTACGGCGGCGCCGCCATGCCGCGGCGGGTCGTGGAGCAGGCACTGCGCGAGTGGCCCGCGGTCGACTTCGTCAACGCCTACGGCCTCACCGAGACCAGCTCGACGATCACCGTGCTCGGCCCGGAGGACCACCGCGCCGGGGGTGAGCGGCTGTCCTCGGCGGGCCGGGCGGTGCCGGGCGTCGAGATCCAGGTCCGGGCCGACGACGACACCCCGCTGCCCGCGGGCACCTCCGGCCACGTCTGGGTCCGCGGGGAGCAGGTGTCCACGGCGTACGCGGGCGGCGGGTCCGGCTCCTCGCTCGACGCCGACGGCTGGTTCCACACCCGCGACCGCGGCAGGCTGGACGCGGAGGGCTACCTGTTCCTCGAGGGCCGGGTGGACGACACGATCATCCGCGGCGCGGAGAACATCGCCCCGGCCGAGATCGAGGACGTCCTGCAGCGCCACCCGGACGTGGCCGACGCCGTCGTCGTCGGGGTGCCGGACGAAGAGTGGGGCCAGCGGATCGAGGCGGTCGTGGTGCCGCGGCGCGGCGTCGACCTCGACGCGGAGGCGCTGGAGGCCCTGCGCGCCACCGTCCGCGGGTCGCTGCGCGGCGCGAAGACCCCCGACCGGATCGTCGCCTGGGCGGAGCTGCCGCGCACTCCGACGGGCAAGCTGGTGCGCCGGGACGTGGTCGCCGGGCTCGCGCGGTGACCGGGACCCGGGGCCTACGGCTGGCCGGGGCGCAGGGCGACGAAGAGGGCGTCGGCCTCCGCGCACAGCACGTCACCGGCGTGGATCGTGCCCCGCAGGTACCGCTTGCGGCCCTCCTCGCGGTCGAACCACCCGCGGACCTGCAGCTCCCGGTCGATCGGCGTGATCGAGCGGTAGTCCACCCGCAGGTAGGCCGTGCGGGCCGGGACGCGGTCGCCCGTGTTGGCGAGCCTGCCGAGCAGGTCGTCGAACACCAGCGGCAGGGCCCCACCGTGCACCGCGCCGTTGGCGCCCAGGTGGAAGCGGCCGAAGGTGACGTGGCCGCGAGAGCTCTGCTCGTCCCCGTCGGTCACCACCAGCGGCGGGACCAGGGCCTGGCCGCGGCCCGGCAGGTGGTGCAGGTGCCCGGCGAGCTGCTTCCGCTCGTCGACCTCGTACTCGCCCAGGCGGTCCGCCACGCTGCGCAGCGCCTCGGTCACCTCCGCCACCACCTCGGCGGGCGGCGCGGCGGCGGTGAGCCGGTCCTGCAGCTCACGCATGGTCTCGACCATCGCCAGGAAGCCCGCCGGCACCTCGGGTGGTGCGGCGTCCCGGTCCGCCCACAGCAGGCTGAGACCGGACTGCGCGTCGAGATCGGTGTCGGGAGTACTCACCGGTCGGTTCTACCCCGCCCGCCCCGACACCACGACATCCGGCCCGGACACGTCACAGTGGAGTGGGCCGCCGACCGAGACGACGCGGAACGTGACGACGCGGACCGTGACGACGCCGACCGAACCGAGGGGGACAACGGGTGAGCGCGCCGAACGACGTGGTGCTGGTCGAGGACCGGGGCGCGGTGCGGATCATCACGATGAACCGGCCCGCGGCCCGCAACGCGTTGAGCGGGGACCTGATCGTCGCGCTGTACGCGGCGTTGGTCGCGGCGGACGCGGCCGAGCCGGTGCGCGCCGTCGTGCTGACCGGGGCGGACCCGGCCTTCTGCGCGGGGGTCGACCTCAAGCAGGCCGCGGCCGAGGGTGAGGCCTACTTCCGCCGACACCGCGACAGCCCGGTGATCGAGCAGACCGGTCTGATGCGCACGCCGATCGTCGGCGCGGTCAACGGCGCCGCGTTCACCGGTGGCCTCGAGCTGGCGCTGGGCTGCGACTTCCTGGTCGCCTCCGAGCGGGCCGTGTTCGCCGACACCCACACCAGGGTCGGCGTGCGGCCCGGCGGCGGGATGACGGCGCGGCTGCCGTCCCTGGTGGGGATGGGCCGGGCCCGGCGGATGTCGCTGACCGGTGAGGTGCTCGACGCCGCCGAGGCCGCCCGGATCGGCCTGGTCACCGAGGTCGTGGCGCACGGGCGGTTGCTCGACCGGGCCGTCGAGCTGGCCACCGCGGCCGCCGAGCCGCCCGCGGACGTCGTGGCGGACGTCAAGCGGATGTACGTCGAGGGCTCGGGGGCGCCGGTGCTCGCGGCGCTCGCGACCGAGACCGCCATCGCCCGCTCCGGGCGGACGGACATGGCCGCGCTCGAGGAGCGGCGCCGGGCCGTGATGGCGCGCAACCGCGCTCAGCTCTGACTCACTTCTCCGTGACCAGGCAGAAGGGGTGGCCCGCGGGGTCGAGGAAGACCCGCCAGCCGGCGTCCGGCTGGATGTCGTGCTTGCGCGCACCCAGCCCCAGGACGAAGGCCTCGCCCTCGTCGAGGTCCGCGACCGCGAAGTCCAGGTGGACCTGCTGCGGGTGCTCGTCCCCGGGCCAGACGGGCGGGACGTGGCCCCGGGAGAGCTGGCACGCGATCGTGGCCGCCCCACCGGCGTCCAGCTCGACCCAGTCCGGCGGGTCCGTCTCCCCGGCCCCCGCATCGTCGTCCGGTCGGATCGGCCAGCCCGTCAGGGCGGAGTAGAAGCGGGCCAGGCCCACCGGATCGCGCGTGTCCAGGGCGGTGACGCTGAGGCGGACGACCATGCGCCGGACCCTACCGCTCCCGCCCGCCGATCTCGGCGATTTCGGAGGGTGACGGAAGGGCCACGGAATGTCCGAGAATGCGAGCGGAATCGCTCCTGGAATCCGTCGCATAACCGGTTACCGATTCGTTAACCTTCTCCGCGGCCGCTGAACGTCGGCGGCCCGGGGCCTACGGTCCGTATCCGGGGACAGGGTCCTGACGGCGGTGAAGAGGCGGGCACGATGAACACCGGTGACACCGCGTGGCTGCTCGCGTGTGCCGCGCTGGTCATGCTGATGACTCCGGGGCTCGCGTTCTTCTACGCCGGAATGGTGCGGGCGAAGAGCGTCCTGACCATGCTGATGATGAACGTGATCTGCCTGGTGGTGGTGGGTCTCGTCTGGGCGGTCGTCGGGTTCGACCTGGCGTTCGGCAGCGACGGGTTCCACGGGCTGATCGGCGGGGTGTCGGCCCCGGGCGCGCACTGGTCGGTGGGGGCGCTCGCGGGGTCGGGGGAGCACACCGTGCCCCTGCTCGCGTTCGCCATGTTCCAGCTGATGTTCGCGGTGATCACCCCGGCGCTGATCTCCGGCGCCGTCGCCGAGCGCACCCGGTTCTGGCCGTGGCTGGTGTTCGTCGCGCTCTGGAGCGTGCTGGTCTACGCACCGGTCGCGCACTGGGTCTTCGCCGTGGACGGCGTCGTCGCGCCGGACGCGATCGGCGGCTGGATCGCGAACCGGCTGCACGCCCTGGACTTCGCGGGCGGCACCGCCGTCCACATGAACGCCGGCGCCGCCGCGCTCGCCCTGGCGATCGTGCTCGGGCGGCGCACCGGGTGGCCGGAGGCCATCGCACGCCCGCACAACCTCCCGTTCACCGTGCTCGGCGCCGCGCTGCTGTGGTTCGGCTGGTACGGGTTCAACGCCGGGTCGGCGCTGTCGGCCAACGGGCTGGCGGCCATGGCCTTCGCCAACACCACGGTCGCGACGTGCGCGGCCGTGCTGGCCTGGCTGGTCGTCGAGCAGCTGCGGACCGGCAGCCCCACCACGCTGGGCGCGGCCTCCGGGGCCGTCGCGGGGCTGGTGGCCATCACCCCGGCCTGCGGGTACGTCGGGCTGTGGGGGGCCATCGCTATCGGGGTCGCCGCGGGGGTGATCTGCCCGCTCGCCTGCGCGCTGAAGTGGCGGCTGCGGCTGGACGACTCGCTGGACGTCGTGGCGATCCACCTCGTCGGTGGGCTGGTCGGCACGCTCCTGGTGGGGGTGTTCGCCACCAGCGCCGTCAACCCGGGGATCCCGACCGAGGGGCTGCTCTACGGCGGCGGCTGGACCCAGCTGGGCAGGCAGGCCGTCGCGGCGGGCGTCGTCGCCTGCTACTCGTTCGTCGTCACGCTCGTGCTCGGCTACCTGATCCGGGCGACCATCGGCTTCCGGGCGGGCCGGGAGGCCGAGCACGGCGGCCTGGACCTGTCCGAGCACGCCGAGACGGGCTACGACATCACGGCGGGCCGCGGCGGGACCGGGCCGGAGAGGACCCCGCCCGCGGGCCTACCGATGCCGCGCCGGGCACCTGAGCACCTCGACCGGCGTAGCGTCCCGGTGCCCCGGAACGAGCACCCGTAGGAGCGGGCCGGGATCAGCCGTCCGATCGTCGGCCCTAGAGTGGCGCCGGGGATCGGCGAGGCGGGGGGACGATGGCGGACGTGATCGGCGGGGCACCCCTGCTGCATGCACCCGGTACACCCGCCACCGGGCTCACGGCGGCCGAGGTCGCGGAGCGGGTGGCCGCGGGCCGCACGAACGCCGTCGACACCCGCACCAGCCGCAGCACCCTCGCGATCGTCCGGTCCAACGTGCTCACGCCCTTCAACGGGCTGCTGTTCGTGTTGTTCCTGGTCATCGTGGCCACCGGGCGGTGGCAGAACGGCCTGTTCGGGCTGGTCATCGTGGCGAACACGGCCATCGGGGTGATCCAGGAGGTGCGCGCCAAGCGCACCCTGGACAAGCTCGCCGTGCTCAACGCGCCGCACGCCCGCGTGGTCCGGGACGGGGCCCTGTCCGAGATCGACGTCGCGGACGTCGTGGCGGACGAGGTGATGGAGCTGCGCTCCGGCGACCAGGTGGCGGCGGACGGCGTGGTGACGACGTCGGCGGGGCTGGAGGTCGACGAGTCCCTGCTGACGGGCGAGTCGGACCCGATCCACAAGGAACCGGGGGACGAGGTCCGCTCCGGCTCCATCGTCGTCGCGGGCCGGGGGCGGTTCCGGGCCACCGCGATCGGCGCGGACGCCTACGCCACCCGGCTCACCGCCGAGGCGAAGAAGTTCACCAAGGTCGGGTCCGAGCTGGTCGGCGGCACCAACACGCTCCTGCGCTACATCTCGCTGATGATGCTGGTGGTGGCCCCGCTGCTGGTGTGGAGCCAGTTCCGCACCCCGGACACCCACCAGTGGCAGGACGCGGTCACGGGCACCGTCGCCGCGCTCGTCGGCATGGTTCCCGAGGGGCTGGTCCTGCTGACCAGCCTCGCCTTCATGCTCGGCGCGGTCACCCTGGCCCGGCGCCAGACCCTGGTGCAGGAGCTGCCCGCGGTGGAGGGCCTCGCGCGGGTGGACGTGGTGTGCCTGGACAAGACGGGCACGCTGACCCACGGCGACATCGTGTTCGACCGGCTCGTGATGCCCGCCGGTGCGGACGCGCTGGACGACGCGGAGGTCCGCGAGGCGCTCGTGCTCAGCGCGTCCGGACCGGACTCGAACGCCACCGCGCAGGCCCTGGGCTCGGTCTTCTCCGGCGGCGTCTGGGAACGCACCGGCGGGGTGCCGTTCTCCTCGGCCCGCAAGTGGTCGGCGGTCGTCGCGGGGGAGCACGGCACCTGGGTGCTGGGTGCACCCGAGATGGTGTTCCCGGGGCCGGCCGCGGACCCGCTGCTGCTCCAGGCCGGGGAGATCGCCGAGGAAGGCCGCCGGGTGCTGGTGCTGGCCTCGTGCGAGGCCGGCCCGGTCGAGGACTGCCTGCCCGAGGACCTGGAGCCGCGCGCGCTCGTCGTGCTGGCCGAGCGGGTCCGCGAGGACGCCGCGGACACCTTGGCCTACTTCGCCGAGCAGGGGGTGTCCCTGCGGGTCATCTCCGGGGACAACCCGCGCACGGTCGGCGCGGTGGCCACCGCCGTCGGACTGCCGGGGATCACCCACGCCCACGAGGCCGTCGACGCCCGGACGCTGCCGGAGGACCCCGACGAGCTCGGCGCGGTCCTCGACGAGAAGGTCGTCTTCGGCCGGGTCACCCCGCAGCAGAAGCGCGCGATCGTGGGGGCGCTGCAGCAGCGCGGCCACGTCGTCGCCATGACCGGCGACGGGGTGAACGACGCGATGGCCCTCAAGGACGCGGACATCGGCGTCGCGATGGGCAACGGCGCCGCCGCGACCCGGGCGGTGGCCCAGCTCGTGCTGCTCGACGGCAAGTTCGCCCACCTGCCGGACGTCGTGGCCGAGGGCCGCCGGGTGATCGCGAACATCGAGCGGGCCGCGAACCTGTTCCTGGTCAAGAACGTGTACTCGCTGCTCATCGCGCTCGTCGTGATCTTCACGGCCGCGGCGTACCCGCTCGCGCCGATCCAGCTCTCGCTGATCTCGGCGCTCACGATCGGCATCCCGGGCTTCGTGCTGGCGCTGGCCCCGAACCGCCGCCGCTACGTCCCCGGCTTCCTGCGTCGCGTGCTGCGGCTCGCGATCCCGGTCGGGGTCTTGATCGGCGCCGCCGCCTACGCGGGCGACCGGACCATCCGGTGGCTGCAGCCCGCGGGCGGACTGACCGCGAGCCAGACCGTCGCGACGGTCACGGTCCTCACGGCGTCGCTGTGGGCGCTGACGCTGTTCGCGCGGCCCTTCAACGCCTGGAAGCTCGCGCTGGTCGGCGGGCTGGCGGGGGTCGCCGCGATCATCCTGGCGGTCCCCGCGCTCGGTGGGGGGATCTTCCTGCTCGACGTCACCCTCGAGCGGCTCGGTGTCGCGCTCGCGCTGGGGCTGGCGGCCGGCGTGCTGATCGAGCTCGTGGGACGCGTGATGCGCCGCCGGGAGACCGCGTAGCGCCGTCCGCCCACCGGACCCCGCCGCGCGGACGTGACCACTCTCACGTCAGGTGATCCTCACCTTCGGGAGGGCTCAGCGGCGCCCGACCACGGCGGAACGATGCCGCGCCGGTGCGCCGGGCGGCACCCGGTGGCCGACCCGGAGCGCGCTGAGCGGATCACGCTGTCCTCGGGGCCGCACCGGGCGTCACGCAGCGCTTTCGGCGCCGCGCCTCGACGCCTTTGCCACGCCCTCCTGTGGCGCTCTCGGCGCCATTCCCGGGCTCCGATGTCGAGCACTCACCTGGGACATCGTGGAATTTTCGGTCCACTCCGGATTATCTGAGGGGCTGACCGAGAGCTCTCAGATACGGTCGATTGTGCATTCTCCGCCGCAATGCGGAAGCGCCGGATCGATGGTGTCCGGGAGTGGTTGCGCGACTGTGTCACAGCACACGTCGTCGCAGGTGAGGCACGTACGGTGGTGGACCGACCACACGCTGAGAGAATGTCCGAATTGACGCCACGTAGGTGATCCATTGCCCAGCGTCGCCATTGCGGTCGGTCCGGGTCGAAGCGCGGAATCGTTCGCGCGCGCGCCCGCTGCAGCTGTGTTTGAATCCGCAAGGGGCGGCCGGATCCGCGGGCGCCGCCATTCGTCTGGAGGCGATGTGATCGGCGAACGGCCGGTGCCGGAGGGTGACAGCGGGTGATGGGTCAGCAGGAGAGCGTCCGCTCGCCGGGGCGGGCGGAGGCGGCGCCGTCATCGTCGTCTTCTTCGTCATCGTCGTCGGAGGAGACGGTGCCGCGCATCGGCGAACGACTGCACGTCCTGGCGGCGGGGGCGGAGCGGGTCGTCGAGGTCGTAGCGCGGACGCGGGCGCTGCGCCCCACCGAGGTGCACGCCCTGGTGGCGATCGCCGGCGCCGAGCGCATGGGGGCGCCCGCGACACCGGGCGACCTCGCGCAGACCCTGCGGCTGACCACGGGGGCGATCACGGGTCTGGTCGACCGGCTGGTGCGCTCCGGGCACGTGCAGCGCGAGCCCGACTCGGCGGACCGGCGGCGGGTCCGGCTGCTGTGCGAGGAGTCCGGGCACGCGGTGGCGGGAGAGCTGTTGCGTACGCTCGCGGACCGGGCCAGTGCGGTCCTGCTGGGGTTGTCGGTGGAGGAGCGCCACGTGGTGGACCGGTTCCTCGCCGAGGTCGGGTTCTCGACGTCCGCCTTCCTGCACGCGCAGGACAGTAGGGTCCGCTGAGGACCCGGTCCGACTGATCCGACGGAGGACGCATGCCCCGCACGCCGCTCACGATCGACGCGCCCGAAGGCGCCTGCTCGGCCACCCTGCACACCCCCGACGGGGACGGGCCCTGGCCGGGCGTGGTGATGTTCGTGGACGCGGGCGGGGTGCGGGACACCTTCCTGGCGATGGCGGACCACCTCGCGAGCCTCGGGTACGCGGTGCTGCTGCCGGACGTCTACTACCGGCACGGCGGCTTCGCGCCCTTCGACATGGACACCGTCTTCGCCGACCCCGAGGAGCGGGCCCGGCTGATGGGCATGGTCAAGAGCCTGACCTCGGACTTCGTCGCCGCGGACGCCGCGGCCTACGCGCAGGCGCTGCTCGCGCGGCCCGAGGTGGCCGGGCCTGCGGTCGGCACCACCGGGTACTGCATGGGCGGCAAGGCCTCGCTCACCGCGGCCGGTGCGCTCGGCGCGACGGTCGGGGCGGCGGCGTCCTTCCACGGCGGCGGGCTCGCGGTCGCGGACGACCCCGGCAGCCCGCACCATCGGGCGGGCGGCATCGCCGCCGCGGTCTACGTGGCCGGGGCGAAGGACGACGGTTCCTTCGGCCCCGAGCAGTTCGCGCTGCTCGACGAGACGCTGACGGACGCGGGCGTCCGGCACACCATCGAGACCTACCCCGCCGCGCACGGCTTCGCGGTCCCGGACAACCCCACGCACGACCAGGAGTCCGAGGACCGGCACTGGGCGGCCCTGGTCGACCTGTACCGCGCCGCCCTCTGACACCCGTGAGTGGCGATGGTCGCTCTGGCGACCATCGCCACTCACGACGGGATCAGCGCAGGTCGGCGGCGGGGAAGGGGCGGCGGTCGTCGAGCCGCAGGGACAGCGCCCCCGCCGCCCGCCAGGCACGGGCGGTCAGGTCCCGGTCCTCCTCGGTGACGAGGTTGCCCATGACCCGCAGCGCGACGCGCATCAACCCGGTCCACCGCATCCCGACCGGGCCCGCGGCCCGCAGCAGGTTCGGCACGGTGAGCAGGCCCGCCAGCCGCCGCGCGATCGAGAACGCGCTGCCGTAGTGCCCGCGCAGGGTGGCGGGCCACGCGCGGGCGAGGTCCTTCTCGGCGACCGCCAGCTCGGCGACCAGCCGCCCGGTCTCCAGGCCGTAGTCGATGCCCTCGCCGTTGAGCGGGTTGACGCAGCCCGCCGCGTCACCGATCAGCGCCCAGTTCGGCCCGGCGACCCCGGACACGGCCCCACCCATCGGGAGCAGCGCGGACCGCACCAGCCGGACGTCGCCGTCGAGCCCCCAGTCCTCGCGGCGCAGGTTCGTGTAGTGCTGGATCAACGACCGGAGCTGCACGTTCGCGGGTCGCTTCTCGGTGGCCAGCGTGCCGACGCCGATGTTCACCTCGCCGGTGTGCAGCGGGAACACCCAGCCGTAGCCCGCCAGGACCTCGTTCGCGGTGCCCCGCAGCTCCAGGTGCGAGGAGATCCACGGGTCGTCGTGGCGGGCGGAGCGGATGTACCCGCGGGCCGCCACGCCGTACGCGGTGTCCTGGTGCCACTCCCGACCCAGCACCCGGCCCAGGGTCGAGCGCACCCCGTCGGCGACCACCACGCGCTGGCAGGCCACGGTCTGGCCGTCCGCGAACGTCACGCCGGAGATCCGCTCCCCGTCGCGCTCGACGTCCACGGCCTTGCCGACGACGCCGACCGCGCCCGCCTCGAGGGCGACCTCCCGGATGCGGGCGTCGAGCTCGGTGCGCGCGACCGCGCTGCCCTCCGACGGCAGTGACCCGCCCGGCCACAGGAGCTCCAGCGTCCGGCCGAACCCGGCGGCCCGCAGGCCGCGGTTGGCGCCGTGCCCGCGCACCCACGGACCGAGGCCGAGCCGGTCGAGCTCGGCGATCGCGCGCGGGGTCAGGCCGTCGCCGCAGGTCTTGTCCCGGGGGAAGGCCGCGGCGTCCGCGAGGACGGTGTCGATGCCCTGGCGGGCGGCCCAGGCGGCGGCCGCCGACCCGGCCGGGCCCGCGCCGATCACGAGCAGGTCGGTGGAGCCCGGGAGCGTCATGCCTCCAGTGTGACTCGTCGTGCGAGGAGCGCGCGCAGGGCCCGGACGCCGAGCAGCGGGCCCGGCAGCAGGGCCACCGCCGCCAGCCGCCAGTCGGTGAGCGCCGCCGCGGCGGCGACCGTCGGGATGGCCGCGCTGGTGAGCAGGAAGCCCAAGGCGGTCTGGGTCGTCAGCGCGGTGCCGACGTAGCGGTGGTCCACGACGTCCGACAACGCGGCGGTGAACAGGGCGG
Source organism: Pseudonocardia oroxyli (assembly GCF_900102195.1). GTDB lineage: Bacteria > Actinomycetota > Actinomycetes > Mycobacteriales > Pseudonocardiaceae > Pseudonocardia > Pseudonocardia oroxyli. The sequence continues at coordinate 137,329 of NZ_FNBE01000001.1, read as the reverse complement.
AGTCCGCGATCACGGCGGCCCCCCAGAGCAGCACGAACCCGACGACGGCCGCGGGCGCCCCGTCCGCCACCACCGGCGCCAGCAGACAGCAGGTCCCGGACACGGCGAGGGCGGCGAGCGCGACCGGCACCGGCCCGACCCGGTCGGCCGCGCGGCCTGCGACCACGCAGCCCGCCGCGCCCGCCACCCCGGCCGCGGCGAAGGCGACGAGGTGCGCGGACTCCGCCGGGACCGTCGTCGCGGCGGCGAGGTAGGTCGGCAGCCAGGTCCAGAAGGCGTAGAGCTCCCACATGTGTCCGAGGTAGCCGAGCACGACCAGCCGGGCGGTGCGGTCGTGCAGCAGCGCGAGCGCGTACCGCGGGTTCGGCGGGGGCGAGGGGGCGTGGCCCGGCCCCGGCCGGACCGCGACCGCGGCGATCACCGCCGCCAGGGCTCCGGCGGCCGCGGCACCCAGCAGCACCCCGCGCCACGGGAGGGCGAGGCCGCCGAGCAGGTGGGGGAGGGCGGAGCCGAGCGTCAGGGCGGCGAGGAGCAGGCCGAGGTCCCGGCCCCGGGTGGAGGGGCCCGACCAGGACGTCGTCAGCTTCATGCCGACCGGGTAGACGCCGGCGAGGAACAGCCCGGTCAGGGCGCGGAGCACCAGCGCGGGTCCCGCGGAGTCGACGAGGGTGAGCAGCGCGGTGCAGGCCGCCGCGCCGAGGGCCGAGCAGGCCACCAGACGGTGGGGCGGGAGGCGGTCGGCCAGGGTGAGCACGGCCGACCCGACGGCCCCCGCCACGAATCCGAGCTGCACCGCGACCGTCAGGAGGACGGCGCCGACGGCCCATTCCCGCTGGAGCGCGGGCGCCACCGCCGAGGCGGAGAACCACACGGCCAGGCCCAGCACCTGGACGAGCGCGATCGCCGCCCGGGGGCGGAGCTGCGCCGCGCACCGATGCCGCCCCATGGCGGCGGAGAGTAGCGCCTCGGTGACGCTGGGTATGAGGCCAGGTGCGACGCTAGGTGCGCCGCAGCTGGGCGGAGGTCCAGACGAAGATCCCGACACAGCCCAGCGCGACGACCGCGAACACGATCGCGGGGACCAACGCCCCGTCCAGGATGAACACCACCACGACCAGCACACAGAGCAGGAAGGCGAGCACCGAGATCCCCCGGTGCAGCTTCAAGGCGCTCTGCCCGTCGTGCGAGCCGGAGCCGGAGGTGGGGCCGCCGAAGCCCCACACCCGCCGGCCCCGGACCTCGGTAGCCCTGGTCCGGGCCTCGCGCGGGTCGTCACCGGAGACGGTCATGGGACTCCTCACCTCGTCGGCTGGGAGTCCCATGGTTCCGTGTCGGTCAGCGTCCGTCCACAGCAGTCACCCGAGGACGACGTTGGTCGCGAAGGTCCGGTCCGGGTCGACGGTCGCCGCGATCGTCCGCAGCCGGGCGCGGTCGGCCGCCGACCACAGGCTGCCGACGCGGTCGGGGGAGGCCTGGCCCAGGAAGTTGACCAGCCCGCCCGCGGCGGCCCAGGGGCGCAGCGCCTCGACCAGCGCCGCACTCGCGGCGGGGACGAGATGGGGCTGCGGGCCGGCGAGGACGCCCACGGTGAACACCCCGAACGCGGCATCGCGGCCGGAGACCGCGTTCGGCACCTCGGGACGGCGGGCGATCGCTCCGCCCAGCAGCCGGATCTCGATCATCGCCAGGGGCGAGTCCACCGCGTGCGCGAGCACCGTGTCCGCGGTCTCGGCGGTGAGCTCGGCGAGCGCGCAGCCCCGGTCCCAGCCGGGCATCGGATCGGTCGGGTCCATGTGGACGGCGTCGATCGCCGCGTACGGCAGGTCGGCGACCGTGTCCATCAGGGGCTCGGCGACGGCACGCATCGGGGCGAGCAGGTCGGCACCGCCGGCGCCGAGGTGGGTGAACCGCTGCGCGACCACCGAGCGGCCGCGCAGCGGCTCCGGGAGCCGCGGGTCCGGCGGCAGGTTCAGCAGCGCGACCGAGGTGGTCGTCTCCTCGGGCAGCGTCGGCGCCCAGGCACGCCAGGCGTGCAGCACGGCGCCCGCGGCCTCGCCCGGGAAGATCACGGCGCCGCCGAAGAACCCGGCGACCGGGACCAGGTCGAACTCCAGCTCGGTGACGATCCCGAAGTTGCCCTTGCCGCCGCGGACCGCCCAGAACAGGTCGCCGTCCTCGCCGGTGGCGTTCTCGTCGATGTCGCGGACCCGGCCGTCGGCGGTGACGATCGTGAACCGGCGCACGTGGTCCGCGGCGAAGCCGTAGCGGCGCGCCATCGGGCCCAGCCCGCCGCCGGTCGTGTAGCCGACCACCCCGACGTGGGACGACGAGCCGTTCAACGGGGCCAGCCCGTGCGGCGCGGCGGCCTCGATCACCGCACTCCACCGCACGCCCGCCCCGACGGTCGCGCGCCGGTTGAGCGGGTCGATCGAGACCCGGTCCATCCGACGGGTGCTGACCAGCACGGTGTCGAACAGCTCCTCGGTCAGCCCGTGGCCGGTGGCCTGCACGGCGACCCGTTTGCCGGTCGCGCGGGCGTACCGCACGGCGGCGGCGACGTCCGCGCTGCTCGTGGCGCCGACGACGAGCGCGGCGGCGGGGCGGTGCGCGACGTTGAAGCCGGCGACCTCCTCCGCGTACCCGGCGTCGCCGGGCGCGAAGACGGGTCCCTGCACCGCGAGGAGCAGGCTGTCGGTGGGGTACACGGCGGTCATGGGTCTCTCCCTGGTCCGGGGCCGCGGGGGCGGCCGTTCGCTGGGAGAAGCGTCCCGCCGAGGGCGGGTCGCGAACGACCGCGCCACCGGGTGAGTGGGGGTGTGGCCAGCCTCCCGCCCGCCGGTCGTGGTGACGCCGGGGGCGGCGGGGGGTGCTGGGGCTGCTGACGCTTGGGACGCCCAAGCGTCGCTCAGTGGTGCTTGGGACGCCCAAGCGTCACCGGGCCGCCGATGCCGCTGACGCTTGGGACGCCCAAGCGTCGCTCAGTGGTGCTTGGGACGCCCAAGCGTCGCCGGGCCGCCGATGCCGCTGATGCTTGGGACGCCCAAGCGTCGCTCAGCGGTGCTTGGGCGTCCCAAGCGTCAGGCCCCTGCGTCAGGCCCCTGCGTCAGGGCCACGCGTCACGGCCCCGCGTCAGCTCGGGAGCAGGACCTCGACCAGGCCGCGGGCCCACTCCGGTGTACCGGGGGTCTCGGTGAAGATCGCGCGGTAGTAGATCGCGCCCAACAGCACCTCGGCCGCCCGCGCGACGGTCGGGGGCCTGCCGCCCCGGGCCCGCTCGCGGTCGAGGAGCGCGGCGAGCTGCTCCTCCCGGTCCCCACGGCACGCGCAGGCCCCGCTCTCGCCCGCGCCGACCGCGGCGCGCATGAGCATCAGCACGTCCGGGTCCGAGACGTCCGTCGCCACGTCCGCCGCCCAGCGCTCCAGGTCCGCGCGCAGCGACCCGGTGTCCGGCACCACGACCTCTCCGGTGAACCTGCTGGTCGCGACGTCCGCGAGCAGGTCCCCGACCGACCCCCACCGCCGGTAGAGGGTGGTCGGGTGCACGCCGGCGCGCGCGGCGACGACCGGGAGGGTCAGGTCCGCCTGTTCGGCGAGCAGCTCCGCGACGGCCCGGTGCACCGCGGCCCGCTTCTGCGCCGACCGGCCGCCGGGGCGCGTTCCCTGCTGTGTTCCCGCCGGTGCGCTCATGAGACGAGTATGGCACTAACGCAACGATCATTGCGAGCGTGGTAGCGTCCTCTCCGTTAACGCACGGATCATTGCGAATGGGACAGCCATGACTGCAGCTACGACGTCTCCGTCCTCGGGGATCCGCTCCCGCGCCCTGTTCTTCACGGCGGTGGGCGCCATCGTGATGCTCTTCCTGGCGGCGTCCAGCGCGCCCTCCCCGCTGTACGTGGTCTACCAGCAGATGTGGCACTTCACGCCGACCGTGCTGACGGTCGTGTTCGCGATCTACGTGGCGGGCCTGCTCGGCTCGCTGCTGGTGGTGGGCGGGTTGTCCGACCACGTCGGGCGGCGGCCGGTCCTGTTCGGCGCGATCCTGCTGGAGAGCGTCGCGCTGGTGCTGTTCCTGCTGGCGGGCGACGTGCTGGTGCTGTCCACGGCCCGGTTCCTGCAGGGCATCGCCACGGGGGCCGCGATCTCCACGCTCGGCGCCGCCCTGGTGGACCTCGAGGCGCCGCACGCCCGCGGCCGGGCCGGGGTCGTCAACTCGGTGGCCCCCACGGCGGGTCTCGCGCTGGGGGCGCTCGGCACCGGCGCCCTCGTGCAGTTCGGGCCGTCGCCCACCCGGTTCGTCTACGCGCTGCTGCTGGCCGGGATGGGGGTGGCCGCGATCCTCGTCGCGCTGATGCCCGAGACGTCCGAGCGGCGGCCGGGGGCGGTCGCGTCGCTGCGACCGGTGGTCGGCGTGCCCGCCCGGCTGCGCGCGGACGTCGCACCGGTGGTCCCGGTGATGCTCGCCAGCTGGATGCTCGGTGGCCTGTACCTCTCGCTCGGCCCGTCGCTGGCCGCGCAGATCTTCGGGATGTCCAGCCATCTGATCGGCGGCGTGGTCGTGACGTTGCTGTGCGGTACCGGCGCGGTGACCGCGTTCGTGCTGCGGCGGACGTCCGCGGTGCGGCTGCTCGGCCCGGCGGCGGCGCTGCTGGGCGGCGGCACGCTCGTGACGCTGGTCGGGATCTGGAGCGGGCAGGTCGCGCTCGGCGTGCTCGGGACGCTCGTCGCGGGCGTCGGGTTCGGGGCGGCGGCGCTCGCGACCTTCGGCACGTTCGCCCGCATCGCCGCGCCCCACGAGCGGGGCGCCCTCTTCGCCGTCGCGTTCGTGCTGTCCTACCTGGCCTTCTCGCTCCCCGCGGTGGCGGCGGGGTTCGCGAGCACGGCCTTCGGGCTGCGGATCACGGCCGAGGTCTACGCGGTGGTGATCGTGGCGGTCACCGCCCTCGCCCTGGTCCTGCGCACGGTCCAGTCCCGCCGCACAGCCCCCGCCTCCGCCTGAAGACCCTCCCGACGAACGGCGCGTCGGCTCACACCTCGTGAGCCGACGCGCCGTTCGTGCGTCGGTGGCAGTGCGTCAGTGGCAGTGCTTCGCCGCCGTCGGGGGGACGTCGAGGGCGGGGTTGCGGTCGAAGAAGCCCGCGGGCTTGAGGACGAAACCGGTGTAGTCCACCGGCATGACCGGCCAGTCCTCCGGGCGCGGGAAGTGGGTCAGGCCGAACGTGTGCCAGACGACGATGTCCTCCCCGTCGACCGAACGGTCCGCCTGCACCCACGCGGGCAGCCCCGCCCCGCCGGGGTTCTGGTTCACCAGGTCACCGGCCGGATAGCGCTGCTCCGGCGTGTACCGCGTGACCCACAGCGCCTTCGTCGCGAAGGCCGCCCGGCCCGCGATGGAGGAGTCGGCGTCGGCGAGCAGGGTCGGCTGGCCCGTCGGGTGCAACACGTACCCGACCTCGTGACCCAGCGCGTTCGTCTTATCCGGGTTGACGATGTGCCAGACGCGCGCGCGGGCGGCGTCGGCGTCCCGCTGGGCGTCGGACTCCCGGCTCAGGCGGGTGACCGAGCGGCGGAAGGCGTTGCCGTACCGGTTCCCCTCGCCCATCGGGACCCGTCGCGCCTCGACCTCCTCGACGGCGTTGCGCGGGCCGTCGACGGTCATGTCCAGCCGTGCGGAGAACAGGTGCTGGTGAAACGGCGCCCCGAGGCCCGGTGCGATCTCCGTGGCGTACTCGCCGGGCGTGCCGCTGGTGAACACGATGCCGGTGGCCTTGCACTCGAGTTCGATCGTGCCGTCGAGGTAGAGGTACCAGTAGAAGCCGTAGTCGTAGTTGCCGATCGGGGTGAAGAAGCTGATCACGAGCCTGCGCTGGCGGCGGGTCTCGCGGGAGCCGGTGAACATGTCCGAGTGCTTCCAGAGGACGCCGTAGTCCTCCTCGTGCATGCAGATCGCGTTCGGGATCACCCGCGGGTTGCCGAGGTCGTCGGCGACGACGGCGTCGGTGTAGAGGATGTCGCCGAGGCAGTCGCAGCCCAGCTGCAGCGAGTCGGCGTAGCGGGCGAACATGTACTCGCCGCAGTCGAAGTAGTTCTGCCAGAAGCGCACCGGGGCCGGGTCGGCGTACGGCACCACCATCTCGGCGACGGACGCGCGATAGCAGATGGGCCGGGAGTCGAACGCGATCTGGTGCAGGGTCAGGCCCTCGCGCTCGTTGAAGCCGATGCGCAGGTCCCACCTGCCCCACCGCACGCGGCCGTCCTCCACGGTGAAGGACCGGCCCTCGGGCTGGGTGATCTCGATCGGCTTGAGGTCCAGCGGCGGGCCCTGGACGGCCGGGTCGTCGAAGTTCCCGGTGGTGGCGGGCACGGGCACCACGCCGGTGTCGATCACCCGGTCGACGCGGCGCGCCGTCAGGTCGACGTAGGCCACGAGCCCGTCGATCGGGTGCGCCCAGGGGTGGTCCTGCTCGTGGTCCTGGTGGAACCCGAAGGCGCGGACGATCCGCCTGCCCACCTCGTCGGGGTAGTCGTAGACGCCCGCGGACAGCGGCACCGCGCGGACCGCGGCCGGGTCCAGGCCGCGGCTCTGCAGCGCCGCGAGCCAGTCCGGGGCGCCGTTCAGGATGTCCTCGATCATCTCGAACTCGGTGTCGATGATCGGGGGCTGGCCGTCGACGGCCGGTTCGATCTCCCGGCGGGAGACGACGGCGGTGGTCGAGGCCACGACGTCCCACGACCGGCCCGTCGCGATGTCCAGCAGGATCACCCGGAACCGGCGTTCGGTCGCCGACCATCCCGAGCCCGCGAGGACGTCTGCCTTCGGCGGCTCCTCGGGCGTGAAGAACGTGTAGCGCACGGTCTCGGTGAGCAGGCCCTCGTCCAGGAGGACCCGCCGGACCGCGGCGACCTCCTCCGCGGAGGTCATGGCGAGGGCGTGCGTGCGGTTCTCGAGCGTCGTCATGTCTCTCCTCAGGCGGCGACGGGGGCGGTGGCGGGCTTGCGGCTCCAGAGCGCCCCGACCGCGAAGGCCAGCACCAGGACGGCGCCGATCCCCGCGGCCAGCGCCGGCGAGCCGCCGATCAGGGTCGGGAAGTTGGAGACGGTCAGCCAGAGGCAGGCGAGCAGGCCCGCCAGGCCGAGGGCGGGGGCGATCAGGGTGTTCCAGGGGCGGGTGTCCGGGCGGTCGCGGCGGAAGAACACCAGCACGGCGGCGCAGGTCAGCGCCATGAGCGCGAGCACCCCGAGCGTCGCGGTGCCCGCCATCCAGGCGAAGACCTGCGCCACCGGGTCCATCCCGGCGAGGGCGAAGACCGCGAGGAGGATCAGCGCGATGCCGGACTGGGTCAGCGACGCGACGTGCGGCGAGCCGTGTCGGGGGTGGCTGCGGCCGCACGCGGCGGGCACCGAGCGGGCGTTGCCGAGGGCGAACCAGTAGCGGGCCAGGACGTTGTGGAAGGACAGGATCGCCGCGAACAGGCTGGTCATCAGCAGCACCTGGGCGATGTCCCCGCCGACCGGCCCCAGGATGGTCGTGATCGTCGTGACGATCATGTTCCCCGGGTCGGCGCCCGCGGCCTCGACGGCGGCGTCGTCTCCCCAGGCGGACACCACGGCCCACGCGGAGAGGGTGTAGAACACCCCGATCACGAGGAGGGCGGTGTAGGTCGCCCGCGGGATCGTGCGCTCGGGGTCCCGGGCCTCGTCGCGGAACACCGCGGTGGCCTCGAACCCGATGAAGCTCGCGATCGCGAACATGATCGCGATGCCCAGCGAGCCGGAGACGAACTGCGACGGCTGCAGGAACGCGGTCGAGAGGGTCTCGCCGCGCGCCACGACGACGGCGTCGAACACCAGCACGATGGCCACCTCGGCGACGAGCAGGACCCCGAGGACCTTGCCGGACAGCTCGATGTGCCGGTACCCGAGCACGCCGACGATCCCGAGCACCACGACCGACCACAGCCACCACGGCAGCGCGGGGCCGCCCCAGTGCTGCACCAGGCCGTCGATCACCGCGCCGATGTAGCCGAACACGGCGAGCTGGACGGCGGTGTAGGTGACGAGCGCCAGGAACGCGGCGCCGAGACCGGGGGCGCGCCCGAGGCCGCGCGCGACGTAGGAGTAGAACGCGCCGGCGTTCGGGACGTGCCTGCTCATCGCGCAGAACCCGACCGCGAACAGCAGCAGGACGGCCATGCACAGGGCGAAGGTCGTGGGGAAGGCCGCGCCGTTGCCCGCGGCGAGGCCGAGCGGGACGGTGCCGGCGATGACGGTCAGCGGCGCGGCGGCCGCGACGACCATGAAGACGATGGATCCGACACCGAGACGTCCGGTGAGTGTGCGCGTGCCTGTGCTCATCAAGGCTCCAGGGGAGTGGCGGATGCGCAGGACCGTGCCCGCGGCGCCCGGGCCAGGCAACCGCCGTTCCCCTGTGCTGCGAATCACCGCCCCCGCCGTTCCCGGGCTGCGGGAATCGGCGGACGCGAATTCTCATTCGACCCGTCGCGGCAGGTCACGGCGACGCGATCACCGGCTAACGTGCGCGGGCCAGGATCAGGAGGTGGCCATGTTGCGGGACCGCTCGCCGGTGCACGGTCTCGAGCGCAGGCGGCTCGGCGCCGTGGACGTGCTCGCCGCGTCGGTGTCCGGCGCCGCGCCGAGCGCCGCGATGGCCGCCGTCCCCGTGATCGTCGCGGCGTCCGCCGCGGGGGCCACGCTGTGGTCGTTCGTGGTCGCGACGGTGCTGGCACTGCTGATCGCCGGGTGCATCGCGCGCTTCACCCGGCGGATGGCCGCGCCCGGCGGGCTCTACGCGTTGACCGCCAAGGGCCTGGCGCCCGGTGCCGCGCTGGCCTGCGGGATCGCGCTGTTGACGGGGTACGGGCTGCTCGCCGCGGCGGCGTTGGCCGGGGTCTCGGCCTACGTCGACGCCCTGCTCGGGCGGCTGGGCCTGACCGACGGCCGGTGGGTGCCGTTCGGGGTCGCCGTGCTGGTCGGCGGGGTGGTGGCGCTGTTGGCGCTGCGCGGGGTGCGGCTGGCGGCCCGCGTGGTGTTGCTGGTCGAGTCCGTGGCGATCACCGTGCTCGTGGTGGTGTTCGCGCTGCTGCTGGTCGGCGGGCCCATCCCGGGGCCGGGGTCCGGGGTGGCGTCGCCGGGACTCGGCGGGGTCGCCGCGGGGGTGCTGCCCGCCCTGGCGGCGTTCATCGGCTTCGAGATCGCCACGACCCTCGGCGCGGAGGCCCGGCGCCCCTTCCGGACGGTCCCCCGCGCGGTCGGGATCACCGCCGCGGTCGCCGGCGTGCTGTACCTGTTCGCAGCGCACGTGCAGGTCGTCGGGTTCGCCGACACCCCGGGCGGGCTGGCGGGGGAGGCCGAGCCGGTGCTCGTGCTCGCGACCGCCCGCGGCTGGGCCTGGGTGCCCGTCGTGCTCGACCTCGGGCTCATCATGTCCTTCCTCGCCTGCGCCCTCGCGACGACCACGGCGCTGGTCCGGGTCCTGTTCTCGCTGTCCCGGGACGGGGTCGGGCCCGCCGCGCTCGGTCGCACGCACCGGCGGTTCCGCACCCCCCACGTCGCGCTCGCCGTGGCGATGCCGGTGGTGGTGGCCGCGCTCGCCGTGCCCGTGGCGCTCGGCGTCCCGCTCGGCGCGGTGCTCGTGACCCTCCTGACGCTCGCCACCTCCGGCTTCCTCGTGGCCTACCTGCTGGTCTGCGTCGCGGCCCCGGTGTTCCTGCACCGGATCGGCGAGCTGACCTGGACGGCCGTCGCCGCCACGGCGGTGATCGCGCCGATCCTCGTCGTGGTGCTGGTGGCGTTCGTGGCCCAGCGCCCGATCCTGGTGGCCGTCCTGGGTGTGATCGTGGTGCTCGGCGTCGGCTGGTGGGCGTGGCTGCGGTGGCGCCGTCCCGCCGCGCTCGGCGGCATCGGCGTGTACGACGAGACCGTGGCGGCGGACGTCGTCGGCGGGCGGATCGGCGCGACCGAGCCGCGGGCCCGCCCGTGACCGGCCCCGCGCCGCTGTCCGGTCGCCAGCCGAAGGCGGTCCGCAGCGCGCTCGCGGTGCTCGAGGAGGTCGTCGCGGCCGGGCCGGGCGTGACCGCCAAGGAGATCTCGGCGGCCCTCAAGCTGCCCCAGGCCACCACGTACCGGCTGCTCAACCTCCTGGTCGCCGAGGAGTACCTGGTCCGGCTGCCCGACCTCAAGGGGTTCGAGCTCGGTCGGCGCGCGGCCCGCCTCGCCGTCCCCGTGGTGACGGCGCCGCCGACGGCCGCCCGCGCCGTCGTCGAGCACCTGCGTGGGCTGGTCCGGTGGGGCGTGCACCTGGCGTCGTTCCGGACCGGGCAGGTGGTGATCGTCGACCCGGATCCGGACCACCCGCCGAGCGACGGCGCCCTGCTGGCCCGGTATCCGCAGGTCAGCGCGTTGGGACGGCTGCTGCTCGCCGAGCAGCCGGACTGGCACGCCCTGGTCCGGGAGGAACGGGCCTTCACCGCGCACACGACGCGGGCGGCCGACCTCGACCTGGCGGCGGTGGCCGCGGCGGGCCTCGCCCGCCAGTGCGGCGAGCTGCGCGCGGACCGCGGGTGCCTCGCCGTGCCCGTCCGGGCGCCGTCCGACGGCACGTTGGCCGCGGGGCTCGCGATCGCGGGGCCGCCGCACCGGATCGCCGAACCCAACGACGAGATCGTCGCCCTCCTGCGGGACCACGCCGACCGGCTGGCCCCGCTGCTGGCCTGAGCCCTGCCCCGTTTCCTGACAGCACTGTTATATTAGCGCTGTGACATCTTCCGACCCCACCTGTGAGAGCTGGCTCGTCCCGCTCAAGGCGCTGCTCGCGGACATGGACGCCGCGATCGGCGAGGTCTACGCCCGGCGGGGGATCACCGGGGTGCGGCCGCGGTTCTCGATGGCGCTCATCCGCCTGCACCACCGGGGCCCGCTGTCGGTGAAGGAGCTGGCCGGGCAGGTCGACGTCACGCACTCGGCGATGAGCCAGACCGTCGCCGCGATGCGGCGGGAGGGGCTCGTCGAGTCCGCGCCGGGGCCGGACGCCCGCACCCGGCTCGTCGCTCTGACCCCGCGCGGCGCGGGGCTGGTGCCGTTCCTGGAGGCGGAGTGGCGGGCGACCGAGGCCGCCGTCGCGCAGCTGGACGGGGAGCTCCCGTACCGGGTCACGCAGGTGATCGAGGACATGGCCGCGGCGCTGGCCGCACGGCCCTTCGCGGACCGGATCGAGGCGCACCTGCCGGATGCGGACCAGTGAGGGCGGCCGTCGACCTCCGTCCGCTGCGCGGGTCCGCCGACTTCCGACGGCTGTGGCTCACCGGGGCCGCCTCGCAGATCAGCACCCAGATCGCCGTGGTGGCCGTGCTCGTGCGGGTGTGGGAGCTCACCGGGAGCAGCGTGTGGGTGGGCGCGATCGGGTTGGGCACCGGCGTGGCGACCGGTGTGGCGGGGCTCCTGGGCGGTGCGCTCGCCGACCGGGTGGACCGGCGCACGCTCGTCCTCGGCACGCGGACGGGCTCCGCGGTGGCCGCGGCGCTGCTCGCGCTCCAGGCCGCGGCGGGCGTCGAGTCGGTGGGGCTACTCCTGGGGCTGGTCACGGCCCAGACCGCCTGCGCCGCCCTCGGGTCGTCGGCCCGGCGCACGTTCGTGCCCCGGCTGCTGCCCCGCGACCAGGTCGGGGCGGGTCTGGCACTGGACCACCTGGCGTTCCAGATCGCCATGCTGGGCGGGCCTGCGCTGGGCGGGATCCTCGTGGCGGGGTGGGGTGCGCAGGGCGCGTTCGCCGTCGATGCGGCGGTCACCGTCGCCGCGCTCTACGGCGTGGCCCGGCTGCCCCGCATGCGTCCGGAGGTCGACGGCTCCCCGCGGTCCCTGCTCGCCGGCTTCGGCGTCGCGATGCGCACCCCGGTGTTGCGCGGGGCGTTGCTGGTCGACCTGGCGCAGACCCTCCTCGCGATGCCGATCGCCCTCTTCCCGGCGATCAACGCTGCCCGGTTCGACGGCGACCCGCGCACGCTGGGGTTCCTGCTCTCGGCGATCGCCGTCGGCGGGATGGTCGCGGGGTCGCTGTCCGGTCCGGTCGCCCGGGCGGCTCGACCGGGCGGCCTCTCGGTGGTGGCCGCGGCCGTCTGGGGTGCGGCGCTGGCCGGGTTCGGGCTGGTCGACGGCCTGTGGCCGACCTTGGCGTGCCTGGCCGTCGCCGGGGCGGCCGACACGGTCTCGGTGATCGCCCGCGGCACCCTGGTCCAGCTCGCGACCCCCGACGGTGTGCGGGGGCGCGTCACCTCGGTGGAGTACGTGGTCGGAGCGGGCGGCCCGGGTGTCGGGAACGCCCGCGCCGGGTTCGTGGCCGGGTTCGCCGGTCCGGAGGTCGCGGCGCTGACCGGGGGAGCGGCCTGCGTGGTGGCCGTCGCACTGACGGCGGTCACGCACCCCGCGCTCTGGAACTGGCGGTCCTGACCGCCGACATCGTTCGTTCGGACCTGTCCACACTGTGGATCTCACTGGCAGGGTCACCGCATGGACGCCCAGGACATCCGTCGCGCCTTCCTCGACCTGCTCGCCGCCGACGGGCACGCCATCGTCGCGCGCGCGCCGATCGTCCTGCGGGACGACCCGACCACCCTGTTCACCGGTTCCGGCATGCAGCCGCTGCTGCCGTACCTGCTCGGGGCGGACCACCCGGACGGGGCCCGGCTCGCGGACGTCCAGCCGTGTCTGCGCGCCCAGGACATGGACGAGGTGGGCGACAACCGGCACACCACGTTCTTCGAGATGCTCGGCAACTGGAGCCTCGGCGACTACGAGAAGGCCGAGCAGATCCCGCGGCTCTTCCGGTTCCTGGTCGACACGGTCGGGCTCGACCCGAACCGGATCTACGTGTCGTGCTTCATCGGCGATCCGGAGCACGGCATCCCGCGGGACGAGGAGAGCGCCGCGATCTGGGAGCGGCTGTTCACCGAGCGCGGGGTCAGCGCCGACCGCATCGACCTCGACACCGAGGAGTACGGCAACGAGCACGGCTCGCAGGGCGCCCGGATCGCGTTCTACGGGCACAAGAACTGGTGGAGCCGCTTCGGCGGGCCCGACGAGATGCCCGCGGGGGACCCCGGCGGACCCGACTCGGAGGTCTTCTACTACTTCCCGCAGGTCGAGCACGACCCGGCGTTCGGGCGCTACCCGCACCAGAACTCCGACGGCGGCCAGTACCTGGAGATCGGCAACTCCGTCTTCATGACCTACCGCAAGACCGAGGACGGCGGGTTCGCCGAGCTGCCCCGCCACAACGTGGACTTCGGCGGTGGCCTCGAGCGGATCGCCGCGGCCTCGATCGACAGCCCGGACGTCTACCGCATCTCCCTGGTCTGGCCCATCGTGCAGGCGTTGGAGGAGGTCTCCGGCAAGTCCTACGACGACTACACCGAGAGCATGCGCGTGGTCGCCGACCACCTCCGCGGCGCGGCCTTCCTGGCGGCGGACGGGGTGAAGCCGGGCAACAGCAAGCAGGGCTACGTGATGCGCAGGCTGGTCCGGCGCGCGTTGCGCTTCGGCCTGGACCTGGAGCTGACGGCCGGGGTGGCGGCGGACCTGGTGCCGGTCGTCGGGCGGCTGTACGCGGACGTCTATCCCGAGGTCGCGGCGCAGGAGGCCGCGATCGTCGCGGTGCTGCAGAAGGAGGAGAAGCAGTTCGCGAGGACCCTGCGCAAGGGCCTGTCGCTGCTGCGTCGGCTGAACCGTCAGGGCGAGACGGTCACCGGCGCCCACCTCTTCGAGCTGCACGACACCTTCGGCATGCCCCTGGAGCTGAGCCTGGAGGAGGCGGCCCGCAAGGAGTACCCCCTGGCCGACGACTGGCGCGCGTCCTTCGACACCCTCATGCAGGCACAGCAGACGAGGTCGAGAGCCGCCGTCTGAGGCCGGACCGTGTGCAGTGTGGAGCCACAATGCCGGGTCAGGTGGTGAGGGCGTCCACGACCTGCGTGAGGGACTCCGCGACCCGGTGGAGCGCATCCGCGGGCAGAGCGGCCAGGCAGACGCGGACGTCCCAGGTCGGGGCGCCGAACCCCGCACCGGGCAGCACGACGACGCCGTGGTCGTGGGCCAGGCGCACCGGGACCCGGGTGGGGTCCTGGGCCCGCAGGCGCTCGACGCCCGCCTCGCCGTGGCGCACCCGCGCGACCGCCTCGAGATCGACCAGCGCGTAGTACAACGTGTCCTGGCCGCCGGGGGCGTCGACGCCGAGCGGCCCGAGGAGGGCGGCGGCGCGGGCGGCGAGCTCCTCCCGCAGCGACGCGGTGGGCGCGGCTCCGGACGGCAGCAGGTGCGACAGGGCGAAGAAGGCCATCTGCACCTGGTCCGGCGTGGCCAGCCCCGCGATGTTGTGCAGCGCCACCTCCCGGCTGTCCGCGACCATGCGGGCCACGAACGGCAGCGCCGCGGGGTCCGCGGTGACCGACTCGTAGCGGGCCGCGGTGGCGGGGGTGAGCAGCTCGTCCAGCAGGGAGTCCGCGGCGAGCGCGACGAACCCGAGCCGGTTGCCCGTGGCCCCGGCGTTCTTGGAGAAGCTGTGCAGGCAGATCACGTTCCGCGGGATCTCGGCGAGCAGCCCGCGGAAGCCCTCGACGAACGTCGCGTAGACGGTGTCCGCGACCACCACCAGGTCCGGCCGCTCCGTCGCGACCAGCGCGGCGAGCTCGGCGAGCCGCTCGGGCCGCATCGCGCGGGTGTCCGGGTTGCCCGGGTTGATCACCATGAACGCCTTGATCGCGGGGTCCCGCAGGGCCGCGGTGAGCTGCCCCGGCTCGAACCGGTAGGCCGCGTTCGGGGCCGCCCGCACCTCGACGATCTCGAGCCCGAAGTCCGCCAGTGCCGGGATCTGCAGGTACGGCGTGAACACCGGGGCGGCGATCGCGACCTTGTCCCCGGGCCCGAGGATCCCGTTCTCCTTCAACGACCGGAAGGTGTACGCCATCGCCGCGGCCCCGCCCTCGGTGCCGAAGACGCGCAGCGGGACCCGGGCCCCGGTCACCTCCTGCAGGTACCGCTCCATGACGGACTCGCAGTGGCGCAGCATCCGGGTGGGGGAGGGGTAGCCGTCCCCGAGGATCGCGCGCACCCACTCCGACACCAGCTCGTCCGGGTCGGCGCCGAGCTCGGCGACCACCCAGTCGACGGCGGCGCGCAGGAAGTCCGCCGGGTCCAGCCCGGCGACCAGCCGGTCCGCGATCCCCTCCGCGACGGGTGTGCGGCCCCAGTACGGGTCCTCGGCGACCGGGGAGCCCGCGGCCACCGCCTCCTCCACCGCGAACGTGCCGAGGCGGAAGAACGCGGCGCGAGGTGCGGTCGCGATCCAGTTCGGCTGGCCGCGGCCGGCGTCGAGCACCGGGAGACCCGACCGACGGGCCTCCGCCGTGAGCGCGGGCTGGGCGGCCGGGCCACGGTCCGGCTCGCGCGGGGCGGTGTCGGCGGTCGGGGCGGCCATCGCGGTCTCCTCGGACAACCAGCGGAAACAGGGGTGGAAACGACGGAGGGTCGGCCACCGATGACGGCGGCCGACCCTCGGTCCACGTTTGGTGGAGGACACAGGAATTGAACCTGACAGGGCGCCCCAAGTGCGCATCCCCCGTGCAGAACGAAACCTAGCGCACACCGTTTCGTCACCGCAAGGACACTCGTCAGATTCGATGATCTTCGGATCCGCCGCCGCCCGAGAACCCCGCAGCGAGCAGCTGCCGAGGAGTCGCGTCGGGGAGGTACGCCCTGGTCAGGGCGATCCCGATGCGCGGCAGATCCGCCTCGTCACGGAACGCGAGATGGACGGGTTCGTAGCGCGGCGAGAACTTCGCCTTGAACGCGTGCAGCGACCGGAAACCGTAGAACGGCTCCAGCGCCCCGCCCAGCTTGTCGAGCAGCCGGTCGGTGCGGTCGAGCTCGGCGGGCACGTCCCCGCGGGCCAGCGGCGCCCCGGAGAGCGAGATGAACGCATAGCCCTCCTTGCCGAACGCCAGGCAGGCCGACGCGATCATGAACTCCATGACCGACCGGAACCCGTCGGTGCGCCGCCGCATGACGTCGAGGGTCCAGCCGTGCACCGTCCCGTCGGGCCCGTAGACGGGCATCCAGGACGTCACGCCGTGGACGCTGCCGGTCCCGTCGATCGCCAGGCCGACCTTGACCAGCGGGTCGAGGGCCTCGTCCACCCCGCCGAGGGTGAAGCCCATCTCGGGCAGGCCCTTGTCCCCGACCCACTGCTCCGAGATCGCCCGGACCTGAGCGAGGATCGCGAAGGACTCCTCGGCCAGGGTGACCAGCCGGAACTCGATGCCCTCGCGCTTGGCCTTGTTCAGCGCGGTGCGGATGTCCTGCCACTTCTTGCCCTTGAACGCGATGCCGGGCAGGTCGATGAGGGTGTCCTCGGCGATCTGCACGGTCCGCCACCCGGCCGCGCGCGCGGCCTCGGCGGCGGCGTCGGTGACCGAGAACAGGCAGGGGGTGAGCCCGCCGCGCTCGGCCTCCGCGGTGAACTCGGAGACGGCGTCCGCGATCGTGCCCGCGGGGACCACCGGATCGGCGAGGGCCAGCGCGATGCCGGCGTGGCGCTGGTAGCCGACGTAGCCGCGGCCGTCCCGGGTGAAGTAGTAGCGCATCTCCGGCCACAGCGTCATCCAGGACATCGTGGAGCCGCCGACGGTGGTCAGGAGGGCGCGGGCGCGCGTCTCCGCGTCCTCGCCCACCTGCGAGCCCACGATCCGCCGCCGGATCGGGACCCGGAACGAGCGCCGGTTGAACAGCAGCGTCAGCAACAGGCCGAGCCAGAGCAGGCCGGTGCCGATGGTGACGCTCGGCGAGGAGATGTCGATCTCCAGATCCGGCCGCGCGGCCTGCACGCTCAGCCCGACCACGGCCGCGACCAGCGTCAACGCGTTGATCACGCCGAGCACCACGGCCGCCCACCACGCCCACCGCTTGCCCAGGCGCAGCGCGTTGGCGATCACGGCGATGATCACCACGTCGACGGCGACGTCGAGCAGGGTGTCGCTGCCGCCGGTGGGGCCGAACGGGCCGCGGCCCGGGAACAGCAGCACCACCAGCTCCGTCAGCCCGATGGCGAGCAGGAGGGCGAACGCCAGCAGCCGGGTCTCGCGGCGGGTCCGCGGCCCGAACCCGGGCTCGACGCCGAACAGCCGCTGGCCCACCACGAGCCCGACGCTCACCGCGAGCAGGTGCGAGACGTCCGACAGGGTGCCCTCGAACAGCACCGCGACGAGCACGTAGAAGCCCAGCGCCGCCCGCACCCGCAGCCGCCAGGGCGAGCGCAGCGCCGCGGTCGTCACGGCGAGGACGGTGAGGGTGCCGGTGGTGAACCCGGCGTCCCGGATCGTCGCGAGGTGCTGGGCCCACGGCCACGGGAACCCGGACAGGGCCCAGACCAGCAACGACGCCGCCAGCACCCCGCCGATCTGCCCGAGCACGGCGGTCACGGCCACGACCCGGGTGCCCATCCGGATCTCGCAGGCGCCGACGATCAGCGCGAACAGCAGCAGGCCGCTGAGGAACTGGCCGGGGGTGATCGCGAAGAACGGGCCGGTGAGGAAGGTCCACACCCTTCCCTCGCGCAGCGCGGGCACGCCGTAGGCGACCTCCGGGAACCAGCCCTCCCGCCACAGCGGGCGCCAGATCGTGCGGCCCACGATGCCCGCCACCAGCAGCAGCGCGACGACGGTGAGCGTGAACGGGATCCGCGACCACGCCTGGGGCAGCATCCCGGTCAGCCGGGAGGCCCACGCCTCGAAGGTGACCGTGCGGGTGGGCAGCGGGGCGGACGCCGCGGGTGCGTCCGCGGCCGTGACCGGCGCGGACGAGCGGGGCCCGGGTGCCTTCGTCGGTGGTGGGGTCGGTGCCACGGGCGGGCTCGCGGGCTCGGGGGTGGCGGCCGTGGTCACTGTCGGATCCCGATCCGCTGCCCCAACCAGTCCAGCGCCGGTGGCAGGGCCGCGTGCGGCACCGCCCACGAGTGCCCCTGGTCCGGGACCACCTGCGTCTGCACGGTCATCCCGGCCTGCCGGGCCGCCGTCGACAGCTGGGTCGTCCACTGCCCCACCTCCTGCTCCTCGCTGCCGTTCGCGAAGTAGCCCCAGACGTCCGGGTAGCGGTTCTGCCGCAGCAGCGTCAGGGGGGCGACCGCGTCGAAGGCCGCCTCGTTCCCCCCGAACGCCTGCTGGACGTCCTGGGCGTGGTCCGCGCTGATGGCGGGCTGCAGCTCACCCGCCACGTCGATGAAGTTCGGGTAGATCTGCGGGTGCATCGTGGCCATCTGCAGCGCGCACGTGCCCCCGTAGGACCAGCCGCCGAAGGCCCAGTGCGCCTTGTTGGAGTCGATCCCGAGGTTGCCCTCGATCCAGGCCGGCACGTCCTGGGACAGGTAGGTGTCGGCCTTGGCGATGGTCGAGTCCATGCACATCGAGTCCGCGGAGTCGGCGCCGTTCGGGTCGACGACGACGGCGACCGGCGCGAGCCCGCCGTGCGCCGCGGCGACGCCGTCCATCAGCTCCTGCAGCTGCCCGCCGACGACCCAGTCCTCCGGGCCGCCGGGCTGCCCCGCCACCAGCACCAGCACCGGCAGCAGCGGCGGGTTCGGGGAGTTGTAGGCCGCCGGGAGGTAGATCTGCGCGGGCCTGCCCGTGAAGCCGGACCTCGTGCCCGGGATCGGCGCCGTCACGATGCTCGAGGCACCCGTCGCAGGCCCCCGCCACCGGGAGACGACCGGGGTGGTCATCGACCGGGAGGGCGCCCCGGTCCCGCCCGAGAAATGACGCTCGTCCTCGGTGCTGGAGAGCAGGGCACCGAGCGTGGGGTACTGCGAGAAGTACACGTTGACCTGGGACGCGCAGGCGACCAGCACCACCAGCCCGCACAGGACGGCGGCCACGCTGCGGCCCACGCCCGTGCGGATGAGCGCGCCGACCGCGAGCACCACCGCGAGGACCGCGACCGCACTCCACACGAGCACGGTGGTGGGCAGCGGCTCCGGCACCAGCTGCAGCACGTCGACGACGAGGCGGTTGAGCAGCGCGTAGGTCAGCGCCGCGAGCAGCACCGCGAGCAGCAGGGACACCACCGCGCCGCGCCCCCGCCGGGCGAGCAGGCCCGCCATCGCGAGCGCACCGAGCCCGAGCACCGCGAGTGGGACCCACCCGTCGACCAACGAGACGCCCATTCCGCCCCTCTACGGCTAGCCCGACCGCGCGAGGGTAGCGAGCATGATCGGTCCGGCGGTAGGGATCCGGGTCCGGTGTTTCAGCCCAGTTGGTCGGAATAGGGGACGCGGGGACCGTCCGCGGGCAGGCGTTCGTTGACGGCGTGCGCGAGCAGGTCGTGGTCCCGCCGGGCCAGGGCCCGCCGCCCCGCGACCGCCGCGACGAGGTCGTCGGCGGACAGCGCGCCGCCGAGGGTCAGGTAGTCGACCCACACCGCGTCCGCGTCGAGCCCGGCCCGGTCCAGCCCCTGCTGCAGCTCCCGCCTGCCGCGCGACTCCAGCCGCGTCCACGCCGGGTCCCCGTCAGCCATGGGGCCGGTGTACCCACGATCACGGTTCGAGACACCAGCGCACGACGCCGGGGCGCACCCCGCTGAGCCCCTTGTAGTCCGCGACGTCGTCGGGCAGGGCGGCGAGCACCCGCCCGACCCGCCGCCGCCAGGCGGGGACGGCCGCGAGCTCGTCGAGGGAGAGCAGGTGGGTGCGGATCAGGAACAGGACCGCGCCCGAGGCGCCCAACCGGATCAGGTGCTGCAGCTCCACACGCAGGTGCACGCGCCGTCCGAGCTCGGCGGGCGCTGCCGCGGCGAGGGCCGCGCGCTGCGGCTCCCACTCCTCGCGGACCTCGGTGGAGAGGTCCAGCCTGCGATCCACGGACAGGGTCCAGTTGAGCCTGCGGTACTCGGCCCCCGGCGGCAGCCGCAGCAGGAACTGTTCCGCCCTGGTCAGGACGCCGGCCTGGTGGACGCGGGCCACCACGGGCCGGTGGACCTCCGCGAACCGCATGCCGGTCACGAAGGCGAGCGACCAGTCCGCCGCGAACGCGACGGCGCCCGCGTCCACCCACAGGGCGTCCTCGCGCTGGTCGAGCAGGACCACGTCCTCCTGCAGCTGACCGTTCAGGAACCCCAGCGGCCCACCGGGCAGCGACTCGTCGTCCCCGACCGTGAACCGCTGCTCGACGCCGAGGAGGTCGTTGCGCCACAGGCACTGCGGGCCCTCGACGAGCGCCATGTGCGCGGGGCACTGCGCGGCGAGCTCGCGCAGCAGGGTGAGCAGGGCGTCCCAGGCGGCGGGGCGCATGTGGGGGAGCAGCTGCACCCGTGACGGGTCCCGGGCGACCACCGCGGCGCGCTCGGCCACCTCGGTGCGGTACTCGTCGTCGGGCTCGACGATGCCGGCGCCCCACTCGCCCGCGGCGGTCGCCACCGGCACCCGGGCGGGTTCGACGTTCGTGGTGTAGGTGAAGGTGTCGGCCGCGAGCGGGAAGGGGAAGCGGGACAGGCGGGTCACAGGTCGAGCTCCACGAGGGTCTCGGCGCGGGAGACGCAGGGCATGATCGCGGCGGCGCGCTCCTCGGGGGCGAGGTAGTGGTCGCGGTGCAGCGGGCGCCCGCCGAGCAGGGGCAGCCTGCACTCGCCGCACACCCCCTGCCTGCACTGGGACGGCACGGCGAGTCCGGCGGCCTCGAGCGCGCCGAGCAGGGTGGTGCCCTCGGGCACGGCGAGGTCCCGGCCGGTGCGTCGGAGCCGCGCGGTGAACGCCACGCCCGGCTCCGGCGCGGCGGTGAAGCGTTCCCGGTGGATGCGGGCGCCGGGCCAGCCCGCGCGGGCGGCCGCGTCGACCACCCGGTCCTGCAGGCCGGGCGGTCCGCAGACGTAGAGGTGGGTGCCGAGGGGCTGGTCGGTGAGGTCGAGCGCCCGCTCGAGATCGGCCCGGCCGGCCTCCCGCAGCCGGTCGCCGAGCAGCGCGCGCAGCTCGGCGGCATACGCACCGCGGCGGTGCACGTAGACCATGCGCACGTCCTGTCCCCAGCGGACGGCCTCCCGCGCGTGCGACAGCAGCGGGGTCACGCCGATCCCCCCGGCGACGAGAAGGTGCCGCCGCGCGGTCCGGACCGGCGCGAAGGTGCTGCGCGGCCCGCTCACCTCCACCCGGTCACCCGGAGCGAGTCGGTGCAGCCACGACGAGCCCGCACCCTGCCTGCGGACGGCCACGACGTACGGGTCGGTGTCGACCAGCGAGTACGCGTTCCGCCGGTCCCCGCAGGTCAGGACGACGTGCGCGCCGGGCGGGGCCGCGGGCGGCGGGCCCCCGCGCGGGTCGGCCAGGGTGAGCTCGCGGATCCCCGGCGCGGGATCGGCCGTGCGCGACACGACGAGCTCGGTCACGCGCCCGACCAGGATCCGAGGTGGGCGCCGTGGACGGTCGAGACGTGGTCGTGCACGGCCATCCGGAGCCCGCACCCCGCGCAGTCCAGGACGGCCGCCGCCGTGCGGGTCGCGGTGCGGCAGCGGGCGCAGCGCACCACCCGCTCCCGGGAGTCGGTCACGTACAGGGTGATCTCCGCGTCGAGCAGCACCCCCGCCCGCGCCCGCAGCGCGAGCAGGTCCGCCTCCGGCCCGGCCAGGAGCAACCGGTAGCCGACCCGGGCCGCGGTCAACCACGCGTCGAGCGGGGGAGCGGGACCGAACCAGGTCTGGACGGGCCTCCCCAGCTCCCGCAACCGGGTCCCCCACGCCTCGGCCACGGGCCGGGCCGCTGCGTCGACGGCGACGATCCCGAAGGTCCGCCCGCTCTCGTCGACCGCCACGCGCCCACCCTCCCCGACGCCGGTGAACCGGGCGTGAACGCGGGGTTCCGCCCTCAGCCCAGCTCGGGCCAGGTGAGGGCCGCCGCGCCCCAGGTCGCCCCGCCACCGAACGCCGCGAGGGCCACCTTGTCGCCGGGCTGCAGCAGGCCGCGGTCGTGGGCGTCCGACAGGGCGACGGGGATGGAGGCGGCGGCGGTGTTGCCGACCCGGTCCAGGTTCATCACCACGCGGTCGGCGGGCAGCCCGAGGCGCTGGGCCACCGCCGCGAGGATCCGGCTGTTGGCCTGGTGCCCGACGAACCGGTCCACGTCCGCCACCCCCCAGCCGACGGTCTCGAGCACCTCGCGGGTCGACCCGGTCATCCGCTCCACGGCCTGCCGGTAGACCGCCTGGCCCTGCATGGCGAACCAGCGCTCGTCGCCCTCCGGGTCCCGGGAGCCCCCGCCGGGGGTGATGATCAGGTCCTCCTGGCCGCCGTCCGCGCCGAGGGTGATGGCGTGCACCCCGCCCCCGCCCGCGCGCAGCACCACGGCGCCCGCGCCGTCGCCGAACAGGAACGCCGTGCGGCGGTCCTCCGGGTCGACGATCGTGGAGAACGTGTCCGCGGCGACCAGGAGCACGGAGTCCGTGACGCCACCCGCGATCATGCCGGTCGCGGTGGAGAGGCCGTAGAGGAAGCCGGAGCAGACGGCGTTGACGTCGAACGCCGGGATCGTGCCCAGGCCGAGCTTCGCCGCGACCAGCGGCGCCGTGCCCGGACAGGTGCGGTCCGGCGTGGTCGTGGCCAGCACCAGCAGCCCCACCTCGCCGGTGCCGCCGGTGCGCAGGTCGTGCTTGAGCGCCCGGGCGCCGGCCTCGGCGGCCAGGTCGGACGTGGCCGTGCCGGGGTCCACGTGGTGGCGGGTGGCGATGCCGCTGCGGCTGCGGATCCAGTCGTCCGAGGTGTCCAGACGGGCCACGAGGTCGTGGTTCGTCACCACCCGCGGGGGGAGCGCGTGCCCGATCCCGGTGATCCGGGGGAGGCGGTCCTGCATGCGGGACACCTGGCTTCGGTCGGCGACGGCGGACCGGGACCAGTCTTCCACGTCGTGGGGTTCGCACAACTGGGGTGTGACGGGGCTGTCCGGAGTTGACAACTGGGTCTTCCTCGGAAACCCTGGCCGCACTCGAGGAGGAGGCGCGATGGAGTGGACCGGCGCGCGGTACGCGGACGGCCCGACGGTGCAGGTCGAGACCTGGGTCGATGCGCCCCCGGAGCGGGTCTGGCCCGCGGTGGTGGACGTGACCGCGATGCCCGACCAGAGCCCGGAGATCGTCCACGTCGAGTGGCTCGACGGCGGTCCGGAGGTCGGCTCCCGGTTCCGCGGGCGCAGCTCCCACGCGTCGCTGGGGGAGTGGGAGACCGTCTCCCACGTCGTCGAGTGCGAGGAGCCGCGGGTGTTCGCCTGGGCCGTCGCCGATCCCGACCAGCCCACCGCCACCTGGCGCTTCACCCTCGACACGGTCGACGGCGGCACCCGGCTGCGCCAGTGGGTGCGGATGGGGCCCGCGCCGTCGGGGCTGAGCCTGGCGATCGAGGCGATGCCGGACAAGGAACAGAAGATCGTGTTCGTCCGGCTGCGCGAGTTCGAGCGGAACATGACCGGCACCGTCGAGGCGATCAAGAAGCGCGTCGAGGGGGCATGAGGACCGCCACCACCGTCGAGGGGGCCGGGTCGGTCGAGTTCGTCGTCGAGGCGGAGAAGCTGGGCCTGGACGACGTGTACGTCGCCGAGGCCTGGGGCCCGGACGCCGTGTCCGTCCTCGGCCATCTCGCCGCCCGCACCTCCCGGATCCGCCTGGGGTCCGGGGTCCTGCAGGTCGGCACCCGCTCACCAGTCGCGATCGCGCAGGCCGCGCTCTCGCTGGCCGAGCTGTCGGGCGACCGGTTCGTCCTCGGGCTCGGTCCGTCCGGGCCGCAGGTGGTCGAGGGCCTGCACGGGGTGCCGTTCGCCCGGCCCCTGACCCGGCTGCGCGAGACGCTGGACGTGGTCCGGCAGGTGTGCGCGGGGGAGAAGGTGGAGCTGCACGGGTCCACGGTCCGGATCCCGCTGCCCGGGGAGTCCCGTCCGATGCGGGTGTCGGTCGCCCCGCGGGAGATCCCGGTCTACCTGGCGGCGCTGTCCCCGGCGATGCTGCGGCTCACCGGCGAGACGGCGGACGGCTGGCTGGGCACGAGCTTCGTGCCCGAGGGCGCGGCCGCCTACTTCGGGCCGCTCGACGAGGGCCTGGCCGCAGCCGGTCGCACCCGGGCGGACCTGGACGTCTGCCAGGGTGCGGAGGTCGGCTTCGCGCGGGACGAGGCCGAGCTCGCCGAGATGGTCGCCGCGCGCAAGCCCGGCCTGGCGTTCAGCCTCGGCGGCATGGGGTCGGCCCGCACGAACTTCTACAACGCCGCGTACTCCCGCCAGGGCTGGGCGGACGTCGCGGCCGCCGTCCGGGAGCGGTGGCAGGCGGGTGACCGCGTCGGCGCGGCCGACCTCGTGACGGACGAGATGGTGCTGGCCACGACCCTGCTCGGCACCGAGGAGGGGGTCCGGGAGCGCCTGCGGGTCTGGCAGGCCGCGGGCGTGGACACCGTCCGCCTCTACCCGGCAGGCGAGACCCTCGACGAGAAGCTGACCACCCTCGGCCGCGCCCTCGATCTGGTCCCGTGATCTGCGGCTGCGCCGCTCGTGCGTGGTAAGTGGTGCCAGAGCACCACTTACCACGCACGAGCGGCGAAGCCGCAGCTCTGCAACCTGAGTGCAACGGTTGTCGCGGGCGCCGCGCCGGCGTGACCGTGGACACATGAGAGCAGCGCGGTTCCACGGGCCCGGCGACATCCGCATCGACGAGATGCCCGACCCGCAGGTCGGCCCCGGCCAGGTCGAGATCGCGGTCGAGTGGTGCGGGATCTGCGGCACGGACCTGCACGAGTACCTCGAGGGCCCCATCTTCATCCCCCCGAAGGGCGAGCCGCACCCGCTCACCGGCGTCGAGCTCCCGGTGGTGCTGGGCCACGAGTTCGCCGGGGTGGTGGCGGCGGTCGGGGCCGGGGTGAGCGGGGTGTCGGAGGGCGACCGGGTGGCCGTCGAGCCGTACTGGGTGTGCGGGACGTGCGTGGCCTGCCGGTCCGGGCGCTACAACGTCTGCCGCAGCCTCGGGTTCGTTGGCCTCGCCGGGGACCAGGGCGGGTTCGCCGAACGGTGTGTGGTCGACCAGCGCTGGGTGCACCCGCTCGGCGACCTCCCGACGGACCTGGGCGCGTTCGTCGAGCCCCTCGCCGTCGGCTACCACGCGGTCCGGCTGTCCGGGATGCGGCCGGGAGGCACCGCCGTCGTCTACGGCGCCGGGCCGATCGGCCTGGTCACCACCGCGGCGCTGAAGGCCGCGGGCGCGGGTCGGGTGATCGTCGTCGAGCCGGCGGCGGCGCGGAAGGCGAAGGCCGGGCCCGCGGGCGCGGACGTCGTGATCGACCCCGTCACGGACGACGCCCCGGCCGCCGTGCTGGACCTGACCGGCGGCGGCGCGGACGTCGCGTTCGAGTGCGCCGGGATCGACGCCGTACTGGCCTCGGCGATCGCGTCGGTGCGTCCCGGCGGCACGGTCTGCAACGTCGCGATCTGGGGCCACGTCCCATCGGTCGCGGTGAACGACCTGGTCATGAGCGAGGTGAACCTGATCGGCTCGCTCGCCTACTGCGACGACCACCCGTCCGTGATCGAGCTGCTGCAGAGCGGCCGCGTGGACGCCGCGCAGTTCATCTCCGGCCGCATCGGGCTCGACGACCTGGTGACCGGCGGGTTCCGCGAGCTGATCGACAACAAGGAGGAGAACGTCAAGATCCTGGTGTCGCCCAAGGAGGTCCTGGCATGACCGTCGCCCTGGTGACCGGAGCCGGCCGCGGCATCGGCCGCGCGATCGCGCTCCGGCTCGCGAAGGACGGCCACGCCGTCGCGGTGAACGACGTGAACAAGGCGGGCGCCGAGGACGTCGCGGCCGCGATCACCGCGGCGGGCGGCCGTGCGCTCGCCCTCGGCGGTGACGTCGGGGACAGCGAGGCGGTGTTCGGGCTGGTCGCCGATACCGTCGCCCAGCTCGGCGGGCTGGACGTGATGGTCAACAACGCCGGGATCGCCCAGGTCAAGACGCTCCTCGAGGTCACTCCCGAGGACCTGCAGCGGATGCTCGGGATCAACGTCGGCGGGGTGCTGTGGGGCATCCAGGCCGCCGCCGGGCACATGCGCGACCACGGCGGCGGGAAGATCGTCAACGCCTCGTCGATCGCCGGGCACTCGGGGTTCGACTTCCTCGGGCACTACTCGGCGAGCAAGTTCGCGGTGCGGGCGCTGACCCAGGCGGCGGCGAAGGAGCTGGGGCCGCACGGCATCACGGTCAACTCGTACTGCCCGGGCATCGTCGGCACGGACATGTGGGACCTGATCGACGAGAAGCTCGGCCCCTACCTGGGCAAGGAGCGCGGCGAGACGCTCAAGGCCTACACCGAGCTGATCACCCTCAAGCGGGTGCAGACCCCCGAGGAGGTGGCCGGGTTCGTGTCCTACCTCGCCGGTCCCGACGCGGACTACATGACCGGCCAGTCGGTGATGATCGACGGCGGCATCGTGATGGTCTGACGGCCGCGCTCGTGAGTGGTAAGTGGTGCTCTGGCACCACTTACCACGCACGGGCGGCGGAGCCGCGGATCACAGCTGGGCGCGCAGGGCGGCCCGATCGTGGCGGGACATCGACTCGCCGCCGAGCGTCGGGGCGGAGCCGACGAGCAGATGGGTGTAGGGGTGCTGCGGTTCGCCGATGACCTGCGCCGTGGGCCCCTCCTCCACGATCCGGCCCTGGTAGAGCACCGCGATCCGGTCCGTGACCCCGGCGACGGACCCGAGGTCGTGGGAGATGAACAGCTGACCGACCGACGACCGCAGGTCCAGGAGCAGCTCCAGCACGGCGGTGCGGCTGCTCGCGTCGAGCGCGCTGACCGGCTCGTCGCACAGAAGCAGCCGCGGAGAGGTGATCATGGCGCGGGCGATCGCGGCACGTTGGCGCTGGCCGCCGGACACCTCGGACGGGAGCCGGGCGGCCAGGTCCGGGTCGAGGCCGACCCGGACCAGTGCCTCCGCGACGCGACCGGCCACGTCCGCAGCCCCGCGGACCTCCCACGCCTCGCCGACGGACCGTCCGACCGGCAGGTCCGGGTCGAGGCTCTGCAGCGGGTCCTGGAACACGTACTGCACGGCCCCGGCGCGGCGGAACTCCCGCAGCGCCCGGCCGCGCAGCCCGGCCACGTCGACCCCCGCCACGCGGGCCGACCCGCGCTCGATCCGGTTGAGCCCCAGCAGGCTGCGGGCGAGGGTCGTCTTCCCGGAACCCGTCTCACCGATCAACCCGACGATCTCGCCGGGCCGCACAGTCAGGTCGACCTCGTGCAGGATCTCCCGACGCCCCAGGGACACCACGAGGTCGCGGACCTCCGCCAGCGCAGCCGCCGGTTCGGACTCAGCGGCCGGTTCAGACTCTGCTGCCGGTTCAGACAAGGCGGGCCTCCCGCACGTGCTCGATGCCGAAGCGCGCGTGCGCCGCGACCAGGGACCGGGTGTAGGGGTGCTCGGGGGCGCGCAGCACCTGCGCAGCCGTGCCGCGCTCGACGACCCGCCCGTGCCGCATCACCACCACCTCCTCGCAGACCTGTGCCACCACGGCGAGGTCGTGTGACACGAGCACGAGCGCCAGACCGTGCCGTTCCCGCAGGTCGGCGAGCAGGTCGAGGACCTCGGCCTGCACGGTGACGTCGAGGGCGGTGGTCGCCTCGTCCGCGATCAGCAGGTCGGGCTCGCGCGACACGGCGATGGCGATCAGCACCCGCTGCTGCATCCCGCCGGAGAGCTCGTAGGGGTACTGGTCCACCGTCGACGCGTGCAGACCCACCTCGGCGAACAGCTCCCGCGCGCGGTCCCGGGCCGCCCGCCGTCCCAGGCCGCCGCGGACCCGCAGCACCTCCGCGAGCTGCCTGCCGACACGCTCCGACGGGTCGAGGTAGGAGCCGGGGTCCTGGAAGACCGCGCCGATCCGGTCGGCCCGGTAGGGGAGCCAGCCCGCGGCATCGAGCCCGGTCAGCTCGACGCCGTCGAACCGGATCGACGTCTCCGCCCCGGTCCGCAGCTCCGGCGGGAGGATGCCGAGCACCGACCGGCAGGTCAGCGACTTGCCGGAGCCGGACTCGCCGACGACGCCGAGGGTTCCCCCGCGTTCCAGCGTCAGGTCCACCCCGCTCACCAGTGGACGGTCCAGGTGCACGGACAGGTCTCTCACCTCAAGCAGCGACACGGCGTGCCTCCCTGCTCCCGGTGACGTCGCGCAGTGCGTCGGCCAGTCCGTTGCACGCCCCGACGGTAAGGATCACCAGCAGGGCGGGGACGAGCGGCGCGGTGGGCCGCTGGAACAGGTACTCGAGCGAGGTCGCGAGCATCCCGCCCCAGGTCGGCTCCGGCGGCTGGATCCCGATGCCGAGGAAGGTGAGCGACGAGACGATGACGAGGCTGCTGCCGAGTGTGGCCGCGGTGGTCACCGCGACGGCGGGCAGCACCTTCGGCCAGACGTGCCTGCGCAGCACGAACCACGCCGGCGCGCCGGTCAGCCGCGCGGCCTCCACGTACTGCGCACCCGCCACCGGGAACGCGGCGGCGCGGGTGACCCGATAGAAGGCGGGCGAGACCAGGATGCCGACGGCGAGCATCGCCTGGGTGAGCCCGTTGCCCAGCAGCGCGGTCATCGCCACGGCGAAGACCAGGAACGGCAGGGTGACGAACGCGTCCATCACCCGCAGCGTCGTCCACTCGAAGACCCGTCCCAGGTAGACCGACAGCAGGCCGGGCACGGTTCCGAGCACCAGCCCGACGAGCACCGCCTCCAACGCGGCGAGGAGGGACAGCCGCGAGCCGGCGAGCAGGCGGGACAGCTCGTCGCGCCCGAGGTTGTCGGTGCCGAGCCAGTGCGCGGCGGAGGGCCCCTGCAGGAGCGCGTCCTGGTTCTGGGCCAGCGGGTCGTAGGGCGCCACCCACGGCCCGACGACCGCGAGCAGTGCCACGAGCAGCAGGAAGGTCACGGAGGCGGCACCCAGTCGGTGCCGGAGGATCGCGCGCACCTAGAACCCCCGCTGCGCGGCCGGGCGCAGCCGCACCAACGCGGCGTTGACCAGCAGGTTGAACAACAGGACCACCACGATCGCGACGACGAGCGTGCCCTGGACGACCGGGACGTCGCCGCGGACCGCGCCGTCCGCGGCGAACCGACCGAACCCGGCCATGCCGAAGATGCTCTCGGTGACCACGGCCCCGCCGATCAGCATCGGCACCCGCAGCCCGAGCACCGACAACGCGGGACCGGACCCGTTGCGCAGCACGTGCCGCCAGAGGATGCGGCGCGGCGGCAGGCCACGCACCACCAGCCCGACGACGTAGTTCTCCCGCTGGGCCGCCACCAGGCCGGTGCGGAGCTGGCGAGCGATGTCGGACACGGCGTCGAGCGAGAGCGCGACCGCGGGCAGCGTGATCAAGGTGAGCCACGCGCTGAGGTTCTCGGTGGGGGAGACGTACCCGGCCGAGGGGAACAGCGGAAAGAGCACGCAGAACACCACGATCAGCCCGATGGACACGACGAACGGGGGCAGCGTGGAGATCAGCGTGCAGAAGGCCGTGACGGCCCGGTCGGTCCAGGATCCTTGCCGGACGGCGGCCAGCACGCCGAGCGCAGTGCCCACGACCACGCCGATGACCAGCGCGAAACCGGCCACCGACAGCGAGACCTCGAGCCGCTGCCCGATCTGCTCGGTCACGCTCACCCCGTTCAGCCACGAGGTGCCGAGGTCGCCGCGGACGACGTGGCCGAGCCAGTCGACGTACTGCACGAGGACGGGTCGGTCGAGGCCGAGCTCGGCGTTCACCCGGGCCACGTCCGCCGGCGTGGCGGCGTCACCGAGCAGCTGCCCGGCCGGACTGAGCCCGCTGAACGCGCCGAGCAGGAACGTCACGAGGGTGGCTAGCAGGAACACCGGGACCGTGACGCCGATCGTGCGGCCGAGCAGGCGCAGCAGTGCGAACCGCCGTCGCCGCGGGACCGGGACGGCGACCGAGGTGGCGTACGCGGGCCGGTCCAGGGTGGCCGTCACGCCCGGCTCCCCGGCGCCGCGACCGTGACGCCCTCCCACCGGTACTGCGACAGGAAGTGCGGCAGCGCCGAGACTCGCGGGTTGCGCACCGCGATCCGCGGGCTGGTGCCCAGCGAGAAGCTCGGGGACATCTCGACACCGAGCTTCACGGCGTTCTGCAGGACGGCGGGGTAGCGGGGGTCGTCGAGCGGGGTCCGGCGCACCTCGTCGAGCGCGGCGAGGAACTCCGGCGACGACTCCTTGGAGGTGTTCATCAGGCCCTGCGGCCCGTAGACCACGGTGAGGTTCTGGACCGGCGACTCGCGGCCCACGGTGCCGTCGAGGGCGAACTGCGCCTTGCGGCCCAGGTAGACCTCCTGCTGCCAGGTCGACGAGCCCGGCGGGACGACCTTGATCGTCGCGTTGACCCCGA
The DNA here is from genome assembly GCF_900102195.1 of Pseudonocardia oroxyli. Taxonomy (GTDB): domain Bacteria; phylum Actinomycetota; class Actinomycetes; order Mycobacteriales; family Pseudonocardiaceae; genus Pseudonocardia; species Pseudonocardia oroxyli. The sequence goes on along the minus strand of NZ_FNBE01000001.1, from coordinate 106,866 downwards.
CCGCCTGCAGCTGCTGCTGCACCAGCTCGGCGGTGGCCTGCGACACCGAGTTCACGGTCACCGTGAGATCGAGGCTGCCGGGCGCGTACCCGGCCTCGGCCAGCAGCGCCCTGGCCTTGCCCGGGTCGTAGGCGAACGCCTGGTCCAGCTCCGGGTTGTAGGCGACGTAGCCCTGCGGGAAGGGCTGGTAGGTCACGTTCCCGACGCCGCCGTTGGTGACGTCGATGATCGCCTGCCGGTCGACGGCGTACTTGAGCGCGTCGACCACCCGGCGGTCGGTCAGCGGGGCCAGCCCCGCGTGCACGTCGACCTGGGTCACGGTGAAGGAGTCGACGACGTCGACCTCCAGCCCGGCCGCCTTCGCCTGCTCGACCTGCCGCCCCGTGATCGTGGCGACGTCGAGGGCGCCGGACTGCACCGCGGCGATCACCGAGGTGGGGTCGGTGCCCGCGGTGAGCTCGAGGCGCTCGACGTCGATGGCGTCGGCGTTCCAGTAGCCGGGGTTCTTGACCAGCACGGCTTCCGACTCCGGGACGAAGCTCTCGAACATGAACGGCCCGGCTCCGACCGGCGCGGTGGGGATGGCCGCGGCGTTCTCGGTGAACGCCTTCGGGCTGACGATGGCGCCCGTCTTGCCCGCCAACAGGTTCGGGATCTGGTAGTCCGGCGCGGCCAGCTGCAGCCGGACGTGCGTCGGGTCGACCACCGTGGCGTCGGTGATGGTCGAGAGCTGGTCCTTGAGCAGGGAGTTCTCCTGCGTCTTGCCGCGGAGCAGGCTCTGCCGGACCGCCTCGGCGTCGACCGGGGTGCCGTCGGTGAACGTCAGGCCGGGGCGCAGCGCGAAGGTCACGGCCGTGCCGCCCGCCTCGTACTCCCACGACTCCGCCAGGCCGGGCCCGGCGGTCCCCTTCTCGTCGAGCTGGGTGAGCGAGGCGTAGACGAGGCTGATCGTGTTGATGTCGTTGCCGGTGCTGGAGGTGACCGGATCCCAGCTGGTGGGCAGGTTGAAGCCCCACTTGAGGGTCTGCGGGGCGGCGCCTGCGTTCACCCCGGCGCAGCCGGCCAGGACCGCGACCAGGGCTGTGAGCAGGGCGAACGTGCGGGCGAGGCGGGACATGATGGTCAGGCTCCGATGAGGTGGGACCGTCGCTCGCGGGCGACGGCGTGCGTGTTGCGGGGGATGGGCAGGCCGAGGTTGCCGCGCAGTGTCGTGGCCTCGTAGGCGGACCGGACCACGCCGCGGTCGCGCAGGATCGGCAGCACCTCGTCGGTGAACCGGGCGAAGTCGCTCGGCACCGTGACATGGATGTTCAGCCCGTCGAGCGCACCGGCCTCGAACCACTCCTGGATCCGGTCGGCCACGGTCGTCGGCGTCCCCACGAAGGGCGCCGGGGTCGCGGTGCTGAACCGGTGGACGGTCTGGCGCAGGGTCAGGCCTTCGTCACGGGCGACCTGTTTGATCCGGTCCGCCTGGGTGCGGAAGCTGTCGGCTCCCAGGTCGCCGAGCTCGGGGAACGGGGCGTCGAGGTCGTAGCGGCTGAAGTCGTGCCAGCCGAACGGTCGACCGAACTGCGCCAAGGTCTTCGCGAAGTCCTTGTTCAGCCGGGCATCCGCCTCGATCGCGCGCGCCTCCTCGTCGGTGTCCGCGATCACCGGGGAGATTCCCGGCATGATCACGATCTCGTCGGGGTTGCGGCCCTTGGCCCGCGCCCGGCTGCGGAGGTCGCGGGCGAAGGCGACCCCCTGCTCGACCGTCGGAGCGTGGGTGAAGATTCCCTCGCCGACCGCCGCACCCAGGTCGCGACCCTCGTCCGAGTCGCCCGCCTGGAAGATCACCGGCTGGCCCTGCGGCGAGCGGACGATGTTCAGCGGACCGCGCACGTGGAAGTGCTCGCCGACGTGGTCGAGCCGGTGCTGCTTCGAGGGGTCGACGAAGACCCCCGTCTCGGGGTCTCGCGGGAAGGCGTCCTCCTCATAGGAGTTCCACAGCCCCTGGCAGACCTGCACCGACTCCAGCGCACGCCCGTAGCGGGAGGGATAGTCGTAGTGCTCGTCGCGGCTGTAGTTCGCCGCGGTGCCGCCGTCCCCGGTCGCCACGACGTTCCACCCGGCCCGACCGCCGCTGATCAGGTCCAGCGACGCCAGTCTGCGGGCCAGGTTGAACGGCGAGTTGTAGCTGGTGGTGAGGGTGCCGACCAGGCCGATGTGCGTGGTGTGCACCGCGACCGCCGACAGCAGGGTCAGCGGCTCGAGCCGGTTCAGGTAGTGGGGCGGTGAGTCCGGGGTGATGAACTGGCTGTCCACGATGAACACCAGGTCGAAGAGCGCGTCCTCGGCCTGGCGGGCGCGGGCGATGTACCAGCGGATGTCGACGCTGGCGTCGCCCGGGATCTCAGGGTGGCGCCAGACGTCGTGCTGGCCGGGGCCGCCGACGCCCATCAGGACGGCGCCCAGCTTCAACTGTCGACCCATGGGTCGGTCCTCTCGCAGGGTGGAGCGCGCGTCCTGCGGTGGCGGACGCGCGGGGGCACACGCCGCCGGACGCGGCGTGGCGGGAGCTGTCGGGATCAGACGACGAGCGGCGCGCGACGACACGTCGCGGTGGAGGTGCGGGCGAGATCGACCGCGAGCCTCCGGGTGAGGACGACGGCGGCGCGCCCACCCACACGGGTGTGCTGCGCGGCGGTCGTCATGACCTGATCGTGTCCGCCGGCGACGGGAAAGTCCAACTCGCGAATCCGATCACAGTTGATAGGAGCTGTCTATCGGTTGTGGTGGACTCACGTGGTGACCGCCCCGAACCGGACGCTGGACGTCGTGGCGCTCCGGAGTTTCGTCGCGGTCTGCGACCAGGGCGGGTTCCACCGGGCTGCGGAGGTCCTGCACGTCAGCCAGCCCACCGTGAGCCACCACGTCCGCCGCCTGGAGGCGGCCTGTGGCCAGAACCTGTTCCGCAAGGTGGGACGGGCCTCCCGGCTCACCGCCGCGGGCGGGCTGCTGCTGCCGGAGGCACGCCGGATGCTGGCGCTGCACGACCAGGTGCTGGCCCGTGTGTCGGCCCCCACCCCCACCTCGCTGACCCTCGGTTCCACGGAGCACGCCGCCGATCTGCTGCTCCCTCGGCTGACCGGGGTGCTCGGCGGGACGGTGCGCTTCCGGTTGGACCGCGGCGTGAACCTGCGCGCCGCGCTCGACCGGGGTGACCTCGACCTGGCCCTGCTCATGGGGACGGCCACCGACGACCGCGCCGCCGACGCGGGTGACCTCGCCCTGCGCTGGTTCGCCGCACCCGGCTGGCGGGCGCCGGCGGGGCCGCTGCCACTCGTTGCGCTGGACGAGCCCTGCGCCGTGCGCGAGCGGGCCGTGAGCACCCTGGCCGCGGCAGACGTGCAGGTCAGTGTGGCGTGCGAGGCCGCCTACCTGGCCGGGGTGCTGGCCGCGGCCCGGGCCGGGCTCGGCGTGGCGCTGCTCGCGACGATGGGCAGCACTCCGGAGGGTCTCGAACCCCGCCCCGACCTTCCCGAGGTCGCGCCGCTGCCCATGTCGGTCCGGGCCCGCGCCGGGCTCCCGAAGGACACCCTCGCGAGCGTGGCGACCGCGGTGGCGACGACGCTGACCGATTGACCGGTCCTTTCGGTCGGCGAGCCAATGTCCGGACAGGATGTCGTGGCTGCGCCGCTCGTGCGTGGTAAGTGGTGCTCTGGCACCACTTACCACGCACGGGCGGCGCAGCCGCGGGTCACAGCCAGGTCGGCTCCGTGTCCAGGGTGGTGCGGTCGAGGGTGGCGAGGAGCTCGAGCTGCGGGCCGACCTTGGGCAGCTCGAAGCGGAGGAAGTACTGCGCCGCGGCGCGTTTGCCGCGGGCGAGGGCGTCCTGCCGGTCGCCGGTGGCGAGCGCCTGGTCCACCCACAACCACGCGACGACGATGTGCCCCGCCGCCTCCAGGTAGACGCTCGCGTTCGCGAGCCGCTCCTCGGCGTCCGGGTGGGCGTGCAGGATCTCGGTGACCTCGACGAGCCGGTCGAGCGCCTGCTGCAGCTCCTTCGACCCGGCGCGGGCGGCGGTGTCCGCGATGCGCGCGCACAGCTGCTCGAACCCGGGGGTGCGCACCTTGCGCCCCAACAGGTCCGCACCCTGGATGCCGTGGGTGCCCTCGTGGATCGGGTTGAGCCGGTTGTCCCGGTAGTGCTGCTCCACGTCGTACTCGCGGGTGTAGCCGTAGCCGCCGTGGACCTGGATCGCGAGCGCGTTCGCCTCCAGGCCCCACTGGGAGGGCCAGCTCTTCGCGATCGGGGTGAGCACTTCCAGGAGCTCGCGCTCCCCGGTGTCGACGAGCATGCCGCAGTAGAGGACGAGCGCCAGCGCCCCCTCGGCGTAGGCCTTCTGCGCGAGCAGCATCCGTCGGACGTCCGCGTGCTCGATGATCGGCACCATCGGCGTCGAGGGGTTCTTGGCGCCTGCGGGCCGCCCCTGCGGCCGGCTCTTCGCGTAGTCCAGCGACTTGAGGTAGCCGGTGTAGGCCAGCGCGGCCGCGCCCGCCCCGACGCCGACCCGGGCCTCGTTCATCATGTGGAACATGGCGGCCAGGCCGCGGCCCTCGGCGCCGACCAGCCACCCGGTCGCGCCCTCGAAGCTCAGCACCGTGTTGACGGTGCCGCGCCAGCCCATCTTGTGGTTGATCCCGGTGAGCACCACCGGGTTGCGGGTGCCGTCCGGGAGCACCTTGGGCACCAGGAACAGCGAGATGCCCTTCACCCCGGGCGGACCGCCCGGAACCTTGGCCAGCACGAGGTGGACGATGTTCTCGCCCAGCTCGTGGTCGCCCCCGGAGATCCACATCTTGGTGCCGGTGAGGACGTGGGTGCCGTCGGACCGCGGCTCCGCGCGGGTCGTGATGTCGGCCAGGGACGAGCCCGCCTGCGGCTCGGAGAGGCACATCGTGCCGTGCACCCGGCCGGCCAGCATGTCCGGCACGTACCGCTCGACGAGCTCGGGCGCGGCGTGGGCGAGCAGCAGGTTCGCGTTCGCGACGGTCAGCATCGCGTACGCCCAGGTGCCCACGTTGGCCGCGTGGAACCAGGCCTGCACCGCCGTCCCGACGACGTGGGGGAGCTGCAGACCGCCCGCGGACTCGTCCATGGTCGCGCTGAGCAGCCCGGCCTCCGCCGCGGCGCGCAGGGCGGGCGCGACCTCGTCGTGCAGCACGACGCGGCCCTCCTCGAACCGGGGCTCCTCGGCGTCGTTGCGCTTGTTGTGTGGGGCGAACCGCTCGGTCGCCAGGTCCGCGGCCAGCTCCAGCACCGCGTCGAACGTCTCCCGCGAGTGCTCCGCGAAGCGCGGCAGCGCCGTCAGCTCCTCCACCCGCAGCCAGTCGTGGAGCAGGAACTCCAGGTCTCGCCGCGACAGGATCAGGTTGCGCTCGTGCATGCCCACCCCTAGGTTACTGATCGATCAGTAACCTAGGATGGGCGTCATGCAGGATCGGGTCAAGGCCATTCTCGCGGGGCTCGACCTCTGGGCGGAGTGGCCCTCGCCCACCCAGCGCCGGATCGTCGGGGCCGCGTTGGAGTCCTTCGCCGAGCGCGGCTTCCACGGCACCTCGCTCAAGCACATCGCGGCCGGGTCGGGCCTGTCCACCGCCGCCCTCTACGTGCACTTCGCGTCCAAGGAGGAGCTGCTGTTCGCGCTGTCCCGCCGCGGACACGCCCTGGCCCGCGACCTCGTCGCCCAGGCCGCGGAGGGTGAGCCCGCCCGGGCGCTGTCGGTGCTGGTCGCGGCGTTCACGCACTGGCACGCCGAGCACCGGACCATCGCCCGCGTGGTGCAGTACGAGCAGAGCGCGCTGGAGCACGGGCACGCGCTCGAGATCGCCGCCCTGCGGCGGGACACCGAGCGCATCGTCCGGGACCTGCTCGGCCGCGGCGTCGACGCGGGGGTCTTCGCCGTGTCCGACGTCCCCGGCGCGGCCGCCGCCGTCCTGTCCCTCGGGATCGACGTCGCCCGCTGGTACGGCCCGCGCGGGCGCTGGAGCCCCCACGAGCTGGCCGAGCTCTACGCGGACCTCGCCGCGCGCATGCTGGGCGTGCCGTGATCCGCCTTCGGTCGTGAGTGGTAAGTGGTGCTCTGGCACCACTTACCACGCACGGGCGGCGCAGCCGCGGATCACCCCGGCCGGACTCGTGTCCCGACCGGGCGCCCAGCGGGTGATCCGGGTGAGCGCGCCGTCGTCCCCGCGGCTGAGCACCCGCTCCTCGACCCCCTCGCCCGCAGGCGTCCACGGGACGGACGTGACGGGGAAGAACTCGTGCTCGGAGCGGATCGGCCGGCTCATCAGCCGATGGGGTCGGGCAGCCGGTCCACCGCGTACGCCAGGGACAGGACGTCCCCGGTGGCGGGGTCGGCGAGCTCGACCCGCCAGCCGTCGGCGAACTGGTCGACGCCCGCGACCATCGCCACGGTGCCGGAGAGCAGGACCGTGCCGGGCACGAGCCAGCCGCGCTCGCGCAGCACGTCGAGCCAGTAGGCGGGGGCGAGCAGGGCGCCGAGCTTCGCGTCCTGGATCAGCTGCTCGTGCTCGCCGTGGCGGACCCACGCCCGCAGCGAGACGGCGTCGACGTCCGCGATCTCGGACAGCCGCCAGGCCCGGGTGCCCAGCACGTCCGGCCCCGCGTTCTTGCTCCAGGCCACGCCGTGGACCTCGAGGTCGCGGTCGGTGTGGTCGCAGGCGACGGTGAGCAGGGGGTCGGAGACGTCCTCGCCGAGGACGAGCGCCCACTCCGCCTCGCCCGAGGTGCGCCCGTGCTGGGCGGGGACGGTCTCGGACTGTGCGGCCAGATAGGGCGAAACGGGGTACAGGGCAGGGGTGACCTCCGGTGCCGGAACGCCCAGCTCGGCCAGCTCCGCCACGTGCGCGGCCACCTCCTCCTGGGCGCGGCCCGCGTACCCGGCGTTGAACACGCGGGTGACGGCGACGGAACGGGTGCTGCCGTCCGGCAGGGCGAAGCTGAGCACGGGGCCTCCTGTGTCGATCCTGTTCCATACCTTGCGCATGCCGACTGTATACAGCAAGTATGGGGCGCGTCCAGGAGAGGAGCTCCCATGACCACACCTCCCGTCGACCGACGGTCGCTGAGGAAGGCGTTCGCCGCGAGCCTGTCCGGTACCTCGCTGGAGTGGTACGACTTCGCGGTCTACTCGGCCGCCGCGGCGCTCGTCTTCCCGCAGCTGTTCTTCCCGTCCTCCGACCCGCTGACCGGCACGCTGCTGGCCTTCTCGACCTACGCCGTCGGGTACGTGTCCCGGCCGCTGGGCGGGATCGTGTTCGGCAGGCTCGGGGACCGGATCGGCCGCAAGCAGGTCCTCGTCGTCACGCTGTTGCTGATCGGCGTGGCCACGTTTCTGATCGGTGCGCTGCCGAGCTACGCGAGCATCGGCGTCGCGGCCCCGGTGATCCTGGTGCTGCTGCGGTTCGCCCAGGGTGTCGGCGTCGGCGGTGAGTGGGGCGGCGCGGTGCTGCTCTCCAGCGAGTTCGGCGACCCGCGCAAGCGCGGCTTCTGGTCCTCCGCCGCCCAGGTCGGCCCGCCCGCGGGCAACCTGCTGTCCAACGGCGTGCTCGCCGTGCTCACCGCCGTGCTGTCCGAGGAGGCCTTCCTCTCGTGGGGCTGGCGGGTGGCCTTCCTGCTCTCGGCGGTGCTGGTCGCGTTCGGGCTGTGGATCCGGCTGAAGCTGGAGGACACGCCCGTGTTCAAGGCGATCGAGGAGTCCGGCGACCGGCCGACCGCGCCGGTCACCGAGGTGTTCCGGGACGAGTGGCGCGGGCTCCTCGCCGCCGTGCTGAGCCGGATCGGGCCGGACGTGCTGTACGCGTTGTTCACCGTGTTCGTCCTGTCCTACGGCACGACGCACGGCTACAGCCGCGCGCAGGTGCTCAGTGCCACGCTCGTCGGCGCGGCGCTGCAGCTGTTCTGCATCCCGCTCGCGGGCGCACTGACCGACCGGGTCAACCGCAGGCTGGTCTACGCGGTCGCCGCGGTGGCGGGTGCGGTGTGGCCCTTCGTGTTCTTCGGGATGGTCGGCGACGGGGCGATGGTGCCGCTGATCCTCGGCGTCGTGCTCGGGCTGCTGTGCCACTCGTTCATGTACGGGCCGCAGGCGGCGTTCGTGACCGAGCAGTTCAGTCCCCGACTGCGCTACACCGGCAGCTCGCTCGGCTACACGATCGCGGGCGTGTTCGGCGGGGCGATCGCCCCGCTGGCGTTCACCGCGCTCAACGGCGGGTTCGGCTGGGTGGCCGTCGCGCTGTACGTGCTGGTCGCGTGCGTGCTGACGCTCGTCGGGCTGCTGCTGGGCCGCAACCCCGACCACGCCGAGGACGAGGCCTACCTCAGGCCTCGAGAAGTACCCGCTGGGTGAGGGCGAGGTGGTCGTCGATCGCGGCCCTGGCCTCGACGACGTCCTCCTCGGCCAGCGCCCGCACGATCCGCTCGTGCTCGGTGCACACCGCGCGCTGGCGGGGGCTGCTGGCGTGGACCGCGGCCACGCCGAGCCTGCGCTGGCGGACCCGCAGGCCCGCGTAGGTGCGGGAGAGCATGGTGTTGCCGCCCGCGTCGACCAGCGCCTGGTGGAACACCATGTCCCGGTCGATGAAGGCGGTGGCGTCCGCGCCGGTCTCGGCCAGCTCGTCCTGCTCGGCGAGGACGCGGCGCAGGGTCGCGAACGGGACGGTGCCCTCGGCCAGTGCGCGCTCGGCGCAGTGCCGCTCCAGGACCCCCCGCAGCTCCATCAGCTCGCGGATCTGCCGCCCGGTCAGCGGTGGCACGTAGGCGCCGCGACCGGGGATCATCTCGACCAGCCCGTCCGCGACGAGGAGCAGCAGCGCCTCGCGGACCGGGGTGCGGCTGACCCCGATGCGGGTGGCGAGCTCGCCCTCGTTGAGGAACGTCCCCTCGACCTCCGGGTCGACGAGGACGGCCTCGCGCAGGTGGTGGAGCGCCTTGTCGCGGCCCGAGATCGGCATACAGTAGGTATACAGCACAGTCGGTTCCGAATTGAGGAGGCAGCCCGGTGCGGATCGCCCTGGCCCAGATCGTGTCGACCCCGTCGCCCGCGGAGAACCTCGAGCTGGTGGCCGCCGAGACCGCCCGGGCCGCCGAGGCGGGAGCCCGGGTCGTCGTGTTCCCCGAGGCGACCATGTGCTGCTTCGGGGTGCGGCTGCCCGCCGAGCCGCTCGACGGCGCGTGGGCCACGGGCGTCCGGAAGGTCGCGGCGGAGCACGGTGTCACCGTGGTCGCCGGGATGTTCACCCCGGACCCCGACGGTCGCGTGCGCAACACCCTGCTCGCCACCGGCGGCGGGGTCGAGGCGCACTACGACAAGATCCACCTGTTCGACGCGTTCGGGTTCGCCGAGTCGGACACCGTCGCCCCCGGCGCCGCCCCGATCACCGTCGAGGTCGACGGGGTGACCGTCGGCCTCGCCACCTGCTACGACGTGCGCTTCCCCGGCCTGTTCCAGAAGCTGGGCGACCTCGGCGCGCAGGTCGTGCTGATGCCGGCGTCCTGGGGGGCGGGCCCGGGCAAGCGTGCGCAGTGGGACCTGCTGGTCCGCGCCCGCGCGCTGGACTCGACGTGCGTGGTCGCGGCGTGCGACCAGGCCGACCCGACGACCGTGGGCCGCGCGGCGGGCAGGGCGCCGACCGGGATCGGGGCGAGCCTGGTGGCGAGCCCGTTCGGCGAGATCGTGGCCCAGCTCGACGCGCAGCCGGACCTGCTGGTCCAGGACCTGGACCTCGCCGTCGTCGAGCGGGCACGGGCCGCCATCCCGGTGCTGGCCAACCGCCGCTTCTGACCGGTCAGAGGGTCAGGGTGGCGTAGCGCTCGCCCGCGGTGTTCTCCACGACGACCGACTGGACCTGGTCGGGCGCGACGCCCGCGCTGCCGTCGAGGTGCACGCCGTTCGCCTCGCCCTGCGCCGGCACCACCCAGCCGCCCGCGATCTCCTCGGTGCCGTCCTTGGCCACCACCACCATCCGGCAGTGCTCGCCCGCGGGGACGCCCTTGACATTCGCGGCGAGCCGGACCCAGCCGTTCGCCGGGGTGACCGTCACGGCGGCGGTGACGGCCCCCTGCGTCGTCTCCATCGTGCGGGCGCCCGCGGCCTGGGTGAGGGCGGGCGGTGACTGCGGGGCCAGGGCCTGACCGGCCACGACGCCGCCGCCGAGGAGCGCGGCGCCCACCACGGCCGCCGCGATCCCGCGGGTCCAGAGCCGGCGGCGGTGCTCCGCGGCCCGTTCGGACCGGATCTCGCGCAGGGCACGGTGGAGCACCAGGTCGGAGTCGGGCGGGCCCTCCAGCAGGGCCTCGTCGGGGAGCTCGTCCAGGGTCTGCGTCATGGCGCGCAGGTCCTCCCACTCGGCGCGGCACTGCGCGCACTGCTCGAGATGGCGTTCGACCTCCGCCTGCTCGTCGGGGTCGAGCAGGCCGAGGACGTGCGCGGACAGCTCGCCGCCGGCAACGCTTCCACAGGTGGTCATCCGAGCACCCCCTCGGGCTCGTTCGCGGTCGGGCCGAGCGCGCTGCGCAGGGCACGCAGCGCGTAGTACGAGCGGGACTTCACCGTCCCCGGCGGGACGCCGAGGACCCGGGCCGCCTCCGGCAGCGTCCGGCCGCGGAAGTAGACCTCCGCGAGGACGTCCCGGTGGTCGGGGGAGAGCTTCTCCAGGGCGGGCAGCACGGTCAGCGCGTCCACCACCGAGTCCGCGTGGTCGCGGGTGGCCGCGGGCGGCGCCGCGTCCTCCTCGACCTCCGCGGGCCGGGCCCGCTGGGCGCGGACCCTGTCGGTGACCAGGTTGCGGGCCACGGTGAGCAGCCAGCTGCGGACGGAGCCGCGGCCGTTGGTCAGGACGTCCGAGTGCTGCCAGGCCCGCACCAGGACCTCCTGCACGACGTCCTCCGCGGCCGCCCGGTCACCGAGCAGCCGGGTGGTGTACGCCAACAGCGCCCGCCCGTGCTCGGCGTAGACGGCGCGGATGAGCGCCTCGTCGGGGTCACGTGGCCCCGACCGCTGCCGGGTGCGCCCGCGCGCCCGGTGAGCTGACTCGACCATGCACGCTCCCGGCTCAGGATGGGCCTCAGGCCCGGTGAGGGTAGCGAAGTCCACGTCTCCGACACGGACGGCGGCGGGGAACGGTTCAGCCGAAATCTCAGCCGGAGATCTCGGTCGGGAATCGGGGTGAACCGTTCCGGCCGCGGACCCGTGTGGGTAGGTGAATCGCTCCCCGCGAAGAAGAGGTCTCCCCATGAGGGCACGTGGTCCCTTGCTGACCCTGCTGGCCGTGCTGGCCGTCGGCGCCGCCGTGTTCACCGTGAACGCGGTGCTCGTCGGCCCCGGCCCCGCGCAGGTCCCCGCGCAGGTCGTCACCCCCGCCGCCCAGCAGGACCCCTACGGGGCGTCCGACGGCTACGGCGCGGCCCCCGCCGCCGATCCCTACGGCGCAGCGCCCGCACCCGCTCCCGAGCAGTCCCCGCAAGCCGCACAGGCGGCCCCCGCGCCCGCGGCGCAGGCCGCCCCGGTGACCGGCGCCTTCGCCGGGCGGTCGGCCGGCAACGAGGTCACCCTCGCCATCGGGAGGGACGGCGACCGGGTCGTGGCCTACGTCTGCGACGGCAAGAAGATCGAGTCCTGGTTCCAGGGCACCACCACCGACGGGAAGCTGCAGCTCAGCGGCACGGACGGCGAGTTGACCGCCGACACCACCGACACCGCGGTGCTCGGCACCGTGGCGGTCGGGGGGAAGAGCTGGCCCTTCTCGGCCCAGCTGAAGAAGGGCGTCGCCGCCCCCACCGACCGCGCCACCCTGTCCGAGCTCGGCTCCGCGTGAGGGAGAGAGACACCGTGTCGACCCACCGCATCGAGGACGCCCTCGCCGCTTCCCCCTACGACCCGCCGACGCACCCCGCGCTGCGGCCGGTGCAGCCGTACGGCCCCACCTACGACCCGGGCGCCTACGGCGAGCCGGACCTGCAGGTGACGACCGTGATCCCGCGCCAACACGGGCCCGTCGACTCCGTCCCGCCGGCCGACCCGCCCGCCGATCCGCCCGCCGACCCGCTCGCCAGCCCGGACGTCGCGCACGGCTGGGCGACCCGGGAGCAGGAGGCCTGGCACGACCCGAGCTGGGAGGCCCGCACCTGGGAGCGCGAGGACTACGACGACGAGTACCAGGACCATGACGACGAGTCCGACGAGCTGCCCCAGGCTCCCGACAAGACCCCGGGACCCACACCCCGGCGGCTCGCCGCCCTGCTGGTCCCGGTCGCCGTCGGGATCGCGGTCTCGGTCGGCCTCGGGGTGTACGGCAGGCTGCACGAGGGCACCGGGTCGGCGCTGAACATCGCCGGCTTCTCCTCGGGCCTCGCGGCCAAGACCTGGCTGACCACGGCGGCGTTCGTGCTGGTCCTGGTCCAGCTGTGGACCTCGATGCGGATGTACGGGCGGCTCTCACGCCGCGGCCCGGCCGGCCCGCGGACCGCCTTCGTGCACCGCTGGGCGGGCCGCGCCGCGGTGCTGCTGACCATCCCCGTGGCGGTCCACTGCCTCTACGCCCTCGGCTACGAGGACTCGAGCCTGCGCGTGCTGCTGCACTCGCTCGCGGGCTGCTTCTTCTACGGCGCCTTCACCGCCAAGATGCTGGTCTTACCCCGGCGCGACGCTCCCCGCTGGGCGCTGCCGGTGCTCGGCGGACTGGTGTTCGTGCTGTTCACCGCCCTGTTCCTGACGTCCTCGGTGTGGTTCTTCAGCACCCGGGGCCTGACGTTCTAGAGGACCACCCCATGACCTCCCCGCTGACCCGCCGCGCCGCGCTCGTCGGGACCTGCGCCGCAGGCTGTGCCGCGCTCGCCGGCTGCGCCACCTACAGCTCGACACCCCAGACCGCGCCCCAGACCGCGCCCCAGCCCCAGAACCCGCCGCAGAACCCGGGCACCGCCGCGCCGCAGCCGGGCGCCGCAGCCGCCCCGCTCGTCCGCACCGGCGACGTGCCGGTCGGCGGCGGCGTGGTGATCGCCGCGCAGGAGATCGTGGTCACCCAGCCCACGGCCGGGCAGTACAAGGCCTTCTCGTCGGTGTGCACCCACCAGGGCTGCAACGTCAACGAGGTGACCGACGGCCAGATGATCTGCCCCTGCCACGGCAGCTACTTCGCGATCGCCGACGGTGCGGTCACCGACGGCCCGGCGCGCTCACCGCTGCCGGAGAAGGCCATCACGGTGAGCGGGGACTCCATCACGCTGGCCTAGCAGCCCTGGGACCGACGTCACGACGGTCACGGCTGACCGTTGTCGCCGGCCCTCACTAGACTCCGACGAAACCCCGGGTGGCGACGACGCACCACGGCGCGCTCGCTCGCCGGGGCCGGTGAGGAGTAGCGAATGGGTGGGAGCGAGTCGCCGACCGACCAGGTCGACGAGGCGGAGCTCGGAGAGAACGCCCCGGAGCCCCCGGAGCACCTCGTCCTCGCCGCGGCCTTCCCCGAGCCCACCCGGGACCAGTGGGCGGCCGCGGTGGACGCCGTCGTCCGCAAGTCCGGTCGGATCGGCGAGGACGCCCCGCTCGGCGCCGGCGTCGAGAAGCTGGCCTGGGACACCGCGGACGGCCTGCACGTGCAGCCGCTCTACACCGCGGACGACGGGGCCGGCGACGGGGCCGACGACGGGGCCGAGGCCCCCCGGTTCGCCCGCGAGGGCGAGCGATGGGACGTCCGCCAGCACCACGCGGGCGAGTCCGGCTCGGCCGCGCGCGCCGCGATCCTCGCGGACCTGGAGAACGGCGTCACCTCGATCTGGCTGGCCGTCGGCGCGGGCGGGGTGCCCGTCGCCGAGCTCCCCGCCGTGCTCGACGAGGTGTACCTCGACCTCGCCCCGGTCGTGCTCGACGGCGGGTCCTCGGCCCTCGAGGCGGGCGAGGCGTTCCTGGCGCTCGCCGCCGACCGCGAGGTCCCCGCCGACACCCTGCTCGGCACGCTGGGCCTCGACCCGATCGGGCTGCGGGCCCGCGCGGGCACCGGCCCGGACGTCTCCTCGGTGGTCCCGCTCGCCGCGCGGGTCGCGGCCGAGTACCCCCTGGTCAAGGCCGTGGTCGTCGACGCGACACCGGTCCAGGAGGCCGGCGGCTCCGAGGCGCAGGAGCTGGGCTTCGCGCTCGCCTCGGGCGTCGCGTACCTGCGGGCGCTGACCGACGGCGGGCTCACCGCCGAGCAGGCCGCCCGGGTGCTGGAGTTCCGCTTCGCCGCCACCGCCGAGCAGTTCCCCACCATCGCGAAGCTCCGCGCGGCGCGCAGGCTGTGGGCGCGGGTGCTCGAGGCGTCGGAGACGACGGGTGTCCAGACCCAGCACGCCGTGGTGAGCCCGACCCTGTTCACCAGGCGCGACCCGTGGGTGAACATGCTGCGCGGCACCGTCGCGGGCTTCGCCGCGGGCATCGGGGGAGCGGACGCGGTCACCGTGCCGCCCTTCGACATCGCCCTCGGCGCCGCCGAGCCGTTCTCCCGCCGGATCGCGCGCAACACCCAGTCGCTGCTGATCGAGGAGTCGCACCTCGCGCGGGTGCTCGACCCGGCGGGCGGCTCCTGGTACGTCGAGCACCTGACCGCGGACCTCGCGCAGGCCGGGTGGGCCTTCTTCCAGGAGATCGAGGCCGCGGGCGGCGCCGTCGCGGCGCTGGACTCCGGGTTCGTCGCCTCCGCCGTCGAGGCCGTGCGCACCACGCGGGAGAAGGGGATCGCAACCCGGCGGACCCCGCTCACCGGCGTCTCCGAGTTCCCGAACCTGGACGAGAAGCCGGTCGTGCGGACCCCGCTGCCGGCGCCCGTCGAGCGCGGCGGACTGCCGCTGTACCGGCCCGCCGAGGCCTACGAGGAGTACCGCGACCGCTCGGACGCGGCGGGGGAGCGCCCGACGGCCTTCCTGGCCACCCTGGGCCCGCTCGCCGCGTACACCGCGCGGGCCGGGTTCGCCCGGAACCTGTTGCAGGCCGGGGGGATCGCGGACGTCGAGGCCGGACCGACCGAGTCCGCCGAGGACGTCGTGGCGGCCTACGGCGGCCAGCCCGTCGTCGTGCTGTGCTCCACCGACAGGCTCTACGCCGAGCGCGCCGCGGACACCGCGGCCGCGCTGCGGAAGGCGGGGGCGACGCGCATCCTGCTGGCGGGCCGGGGAGACGTCGACGGTGTGGACGGCTACCTCTACGCCGGGTGCGACGCCCTGGCCGTGATCGACGACGTGTGGAAGGCGTTCGCATGAGCATCCCCGACTTCACGAAGGTCGACCTCGGCTCCGGCGCAGGGGAGGTCCGCGCGTCGGGCGAGCCGTGGGAGTCCCCCGAGGGCATCCCGGTGCAGCGCCTCTACACCGGCGCGGACCTGGAGGGCGTCGACTTCCTGCGCACCTACCCGGGCATCACGCCCTACCTGCGCGGGCCGTACCCCACGATGTACGCCAGCCAGCCGTGGACCATCCGCCAGTACGCGGGCTTCTCCACCGCGACCGAGTCGAACGCCTTCTACCGCCGCAACCTCGCGGCCGGGCAGAAGGGCCTGTCCATCGCGTTCGACCTGGCCACGCACCGCGGCTACGACTCCGACCACCCGCGCGTCGGCGGGGACGTCGGCATGGCGGGCGTCGCGATCGACTCGATCTACGACATGCGTCAGCTGTTCGACGGCATCCCGCTGGACAGGATGTCGGTGTCGATGACCATGAACGGCGCGGTGCTCCCGGTGCTCGCGCTCTACGTCGTCGCGGCCGAGGAGCAGGGGGTGGCGCCGGAGCAGCTCGCGGGGACCATCCAGAACGACATCCTCAAGGAGTTCATGGTCCGCAACACCTACATCTACCCGCCGCAGCCGAGCATGAAGATCATCTCGGACATCTTCACCTACACCTCGCAGAAGATGCCGAAGTTCAACTCGATCTCCATCTCCGGCTACCACATCCAGGAGGCGGGGGCGACCAACGACCTGGAGCTCGCCTACACCCTGGCCGACGGCGTGGAGTACCTGCGCTCCGGCATCGACGCCGGGCTGGACGTCGACAGGTTCGCGCCGCGGCTGAGCTTCTTCTGGGCGATCGGCATGAACTTCTTCATGGAGGTCGCCAAGATGCGGGCCGCGCGCCTGCTCTGGTCGAAGCTGGTGAACGAGTTCGGGCCGAAGAATCCGAAGTCGCTGAGCCTGCGCACGCACTCGCAGACCTCGGGCTGGTCGCTGACCGCGCAGGACGTCTACAACAACGTGGTCCGCACCTGCGTCGAGGCGATGGCCGCGACCCAGGGACACACGCAGTCGCTGCACACCAACGCCCTGGACGAGGCGCTCGCGCTGCCCACGGACTTCTCCGCGCGCATCGCCCGCAACACCCAACTGCTGCTGCAGCAGGAGTCCGGCACCACCAAGGTCATCGACCCGTGGGGCGGCTCCTACTACGTCGAGAAGCTGACCTACGACCTCGCCCGCCGGGCCTGGGGCCACATCCAGGAGGTCGAGAAGGCGGGCGGGATGGCGCAGGCCATCGACGCCGGCATCCCGAAGCTGCGCGTCGAGGAGGCGGCGGCCCGCACCCAGGCCCGCATCGACTCCGGCCGCCAGCCGGTCATCGGCGTGAACAAGTACGTGGTGGACTCCGACGAGGTCATCGACGTCCTCAAGGTCGACAACGCGCAGGTGCGGCGTGAGCAGATCGAGAAGCTCGAGCGGCTGCGCGCGGAGCGGGACGGCCGCGCGGTCGACTCGGCGCTGGAGAAGCTCACGAACTCGGCCGCGGCCATCGCGGAGGGCTCGGCGCGGGAGTTCGACCAGAACCTGCTCGCCCTCGCGGTGGACGCGGCCCGCGCCAAGGCCACCGTCGGCGAGATCTCCGACGCCCTGGAGAAGGTCTTCGGGCGGCACTCCGGGCAGATCAGGATCATCTCAGGCGTGTACTCCGAGGAGGCCGGGGCCAGCCCGGCGATCGCCAGGGCCCGCGAGCTCGTGAGCGAGTTCGCCGAGGAGGAGGGCCGCCAGCCCCGCATCCTCGTCGCCAAGATGGGGCAGGACGGGCACGACCGCGGCCAGAAGGTGATCGCCACGGCGTTCGCCGACCTGGGCTTCGACGTCGACGTGGGCCCGCTGTTCCAGACCCCGGCCGAGGTCGCGCGGCAGGCCGTCGAGGCGGACGTGCACGTCGTCGGGGCCAGCTCGCTCGCCGCCGGACACCTCACCCTGGTGCCCGAGCTGCGGGAGGAGCTGAAGAAGCTGGACCGCGAGGACATCATGATCGTCGTGGGTGGGGTGATCCCGCCCGCGGACGTCCCCGAGCTGATCGAGATGGGGGCGGCCGCGGTGTTCCCGCCCGGCACGGTCATCTCCGAGGCGGCGATCTCGCTGCTGGAGAAGCTGCGCGCGGAGCAAGATGCCTCGTAAGGTCGACGTCGAGACCCTCGCCAAGGGGGTCCTCGACGGCAACCGGACGTTGCTGGCCAGGGCGATCACGCTCGTCGAGTCGGCCAAGCCGGCGCACCGGGCCCAGGCCCAGGAGCTGTTGCGGGAGCTGCAGCCGCACGCCGGGGGAGCGGTGCGGGTCGGCATCTCCGGGGTGCCGGGCGTCGGGAAGTCGACGTTCATCGAGGCCCTGGGCACCCGGCTGACCGGCCAGGGCCACCGGGTCGCGGTGCTCGCGGTCGACCCGTCGTCCACCCGGACGGGCGGGTCGATCCTGGGTGACAAGACCCGGATGGCCGCGCTCGCCGTGGACGACAACGCGTTCATCCGGCCGTCGCCGTCCGCGGGGACGCTCGGCGGGGTCGCCCGGCGGACCCGCGAGACGATGGTGCTGATGGAGGCCGCGGGGTACGACGTCGTGCTGGTCGAGACCGTCGGTGTCGGCCAGTCCGAGGTCACGGTCGCCGGGATGGTGGACACGTTCCTGTTCCTCGCCATCGCCCGCACCGGCGACCAGCTGCAGGGGATCAAGAAGGGGATCCTGGAGCTGGCGGACGTCGTCGCGGTGAACAAGGCGGACGGGCCGCACGAGCAGGACGCCCGCGCCGCCGCCCGCGATCTGGCCGGCGCGCTGCACATGATGACCCCGCTGTCGGAGCACTGGCGCACCCCGGTCCTGTCCTGCTCCGCCCAGACCGGCATGGGGCTGGACGCGGTGTGGGGCAAGATCCTCGACCACCGGGCGGCCCTGGAGAAGCACGGCGAGCTGGCCTCGCGGCGCGCGGACCAGCAGGTCGAGTGGATGTGGGCGATGATCCGCGAACAGCTCCTGGACCGGCTCACCTCCGACCCGAAGGTGCGACAGCGCCTCCCCGAGCTCACGGCGGAGGTCCGCGAGGGCACCCAGACCCCCACGACGGCCGCCCTGGAGATCCTCGACCTCCTGTGAGCGGCGATAGTCGCTCTGGCGACTATCGCCACTCACGGGTTGATAACTCCCTGGTCGTGCCCGCGCGCCCGGACTGACAGCGGCTGCGCCAGGGCGCATGCTGGTCCCATGACGGATGTGGCCGGGCGGGAGACCGAGCGCGCGGAGGCGCGCCCGGACGCGCCCGAGCCGCAGCTCGACCCCGGCCCGGACGCGCCCACGGTGAAGCTGACCGCCGACGGGCGGCCCCGCCCGAGCGGCCTGCGCGGGGTCTGGCTGCTGCTCAAGCGGACCGCCGTGCGGGCCTGGGACGACAACATCTTCAGCGAGTCCGCCTCCGCGGCGTTCTGGCAGACCCTCTCCCTCCCGCCGCTGCTGCTGGGGCTGCTCGGCGCGCTCGGCTACATCGGGGACTGGTTCGGGCCGGACACGATCAACCTCGCCCAACGCCAGCTCGTCGCAGGCGCCTCCATCGTGTTCAGCGACAACGCGGTCGACGAGATCATCGCGCCCACCATCGAGCAACTGCTCACCACCGGCCGCGGGGAGCTCGTCTCGCTCGGCTTCGTCATCTCGCTGTGGTCCGGCTCGTCGGCGATGTCGTCGTTCGTCGACGCGATCACCCGCGCGCACGACCAGTACGGCGTCCGCAACCCCGTGTGGCAGCGGATCCTCGCGCTGCTGATGTACATCGTGGGGCTGGTCGGCGGGATCGTCTCGCTGCCGCTGCTCGCGCTGGGCCCCGACCGGCTGCCGAAGCTGCTGCCCGCGTCCTGGCAGGACACGGCGATCCAGCTGATCGGCTGGCTGTACTACCCGGTGCTCGGGGTCGGGCTGATCCTCGCCCTGACCACGCTCTACAAGCTGGCGCTGCCGGCCAAGCCGCCGTGGTACCGGGGGCTGCCCGGCGCGGTGCTCGCCGCCGTCGTGTTCCTGGTCGGGGCCACCGGCCTGCGTGTCTACATCAACTGGCTGCTCGGCACCGGGTACACCTACGGCGCGCTCGCCGCGCCCATCGCCTTCCTGCTGGCCACCTTCTTCATCGGCATGGCGATCGTGGTCGGTGCGCACTTCAACGCGTCCATCCAGCACTTCTGGCCCAAACGGCTCAAGGACCGCCGGGGCACCGTCCCCCAGCCGCACCTGGGGTGAGCTCGTCCACCGCGCGGACGTGCCGCGGCGGGGCCCCGCCGCAGTAGGCTCCGCCGGTGGGCTGGTTGCGCCGGCACGACCCGGGTCTGGTCGCGGTGCGGCGGGCTGCGCGCGTCACGATCGTCGCGTGCCTCGGCTTCTACCTGAGCCGGTACGCCCTCGACAACGCCGTGATGGCCACCTACGCGCTGTTCGGCGCGGTCGCCCTCGGGATCCTGTCCCAGATCACCGGCGACCGCGCGCGGCGCCTGCGGACCCTGGCCCTGATGCTGCCCGTCGGCTCGGTGCTCATCACCCTCGGCACGCTGCTGTCCGTGCACCTCGCCACGGCCACCCTCGGGATGCTCGTGCTCGGGTTCGCCGTGAGCTTCGTGGGGGTCGGCGGGTCGCGACTCGTCGGGATCGCGGCGGGCAGCCAGCTGCTCTACATCCTGCCGTCCTTCCCGCCCTACGATCCCGGGTCGCTGGGCTGGCGGCTGCTCGGGTTCGTGCTGGCGGTGGCGCTGTTGGCCCTCGCCGAGGTGCTGCTGTGGCCGGAGCCCGATCCCCGGCCCTACCGGGACCGGCTGCGGGCGGCGGTCGCGTCCCTGGCCGTGTGTCTCGACGCCGTGGCGGACGACTGGGCGGGCGGCGGGCGGGACCGGCTGGCCGCGGCGCTGCCCGCCGCGCTGGACGCGTCGGAGGAGCTGCGGCCGTCGCGGCTCCCGCCGGGACAGACACCCGCCTCGGCGAGCCGACGCGACCGGGCGCTCACCATCGCCGCCGCCACCACCCGCCTGCTCATCGGGCGCGCCGCCGACCTCACCCGCCGCGACGAGCGGACCGGGCCCGACCTGCCCGCGGCGACCGCGCTGCTGCGCGAGGTCGCGGGCTGTGTCGCGGCCGCGGGCGCCTGGCTCGGCGGCACCGGGCCGCTGCCGGACACCGACCGGATGACCGCCGCGCTCACCGGGTTCCGGGCGGTCCGGTCGGCCACCTCGCCCGACGGCCTCCCGGTCGAGAACCTTCGGCTGGGCTCGACCGCGCTGATGCTCGCGGAGTGGGCGACCTCGCTGGTCACGGCCCTGCGGATCGCGGCGGGTGCCCCCGTCCCGCCGGACCGCACGCCCCCCGAGGCCCGGCCCGGGCTGTTCTGGTTCGCCCACGAGAGCGAACCGGCGCTCTACTGGCGGCGGGTGCGCGGGCACCTCACCCCGCGGTCGGTGTTCTTCCAGGGCGCGTTGCGGCTCGCGCTGGCGCTCGGCGCGGCCCGGTTCCTCGCCGGCTTCTTCGACCTGTCCCACGGCTTCTGGGTGCTGCTCACGATCCTCACCGTCCTGCGCACCACGGCCGCCGAGACCCGCTCGACGCTGCGCCCGGCGATCATCGGAACCACGTGCGGCGCGCTGCTCGCGGCCGCGATCCTGGTGGTGGGGTTCCCGCCCCTGGTCTACGCCGTGGTGCTGCCGGTCGTGATGGTCGTCGGGTTCTCAGCGGGGCCGCTGCTCGGTGCGGGAGCGGCCCAGGCGCTGTTCACCCTGGTCATCTCGATGGTGTTCGCCCAGCTCAGTCCCGCCGACTGGCACCTGGCCGAGGCCCGGCTGTTCGACGTCGCCGTCGGGGCGGTCGTCGGCATCGCCGCCGGGCTCGTGGCCTGGCCGCGCGGCGGATCGGGGGAGCTGCACCGGTCGGTGGCGGAGTTCCTGGCGGACGCGGCGGGCGTCGTGCGGGAGACCGTGCGGGTGGTGGCCGAGGGGGCGCGGCCCGGGGACGCGCTGCCGCGCGCCCGCCGGACCGGGCTGCTCGCCGAGACGACCTACGCCCTCTACGCCGCCGAGCGACACCCCAAGCAGGGGATCGTCGACTGGCAGGCGACGCTCTCCGCGGGCCACCACGCCGTGCGCGGCGCGGAGACGCTGGTCCGGGACTGCCCGACGGGCCGGTTGCTCAGCTGCGTGGGCCCGCTCGACCAGGCGGCGGCGGACGTCGCGGCCCGCTTCGAGCACGTCGCGCTCGGCCTGGCGCGTCGGGACCGCACCGCACTCACGGCCCCCACGCTGCCCCCGCCGGTGCTGGACTGGCCGACCGACCTCGGACCGGACCTGTTCCACCTCTCCGACCTGCGGGTCTGGCTCGACGGCCTGCGCGGCGACCTCAGCCGCGTGACCGACGCACCGCCGCTCGGAGCCCCTGCTGCAACAGCGTCGCCTCCGCGGGCAACGTCAGCCACGTGAACCCGAGCTCCCGGTAGCGCGGCGCCCACTCGGGATCGCCGCAGAACACCCCGACGGGGAGGTCGGTCGCGCCGGTGATCCCGCGCAGCAGGTCGCGGTAGCCGGGGTCGTCCAGGGGCGGCACCGCGCCGCGTCCCGAGCTCAACGACAGGTCCGAGGGCCCGACGAACAGGGCGTCGACGCCGGGGACCGCGGCGATCGCGTCCAGGTCGGCGACGGCCGCCATGGTCTCGATCATGATCACGCAGCCGCCGGGGGCGAGCACGTCCCGGCCGGTCCACCCCACGCGGGACGGCCCGAAGCTGCGGGTGCCCGCGGGCGGGTAGGCACACGCCGCGGCCGCGGCGGCCGCCTCCGTGGCCGAGTCCACCAACGGCACGATCACCCCGGCCGCGCCCCGGTCGAGCGCCTGGGCGATGGGCTCCGGAGCGTTGTGCGACACCCGGACCAGCGCGGGCGTCTCGCCGCAGGCCTGGAGCAGGGGGAGGAGATCACCGAGCACGCCGTGCTGGGCGTCGAGACAGACGAGGTCCACCCCCGATCGCGCCACCATCTCCACCGTGGCGGTCGCCCCGACCGCACACCACCCGACGACCGCCCCGGCGCCAATCTCCACCCCCGAGTCCTACCCCGCGCGGCCCGGCCTCGCGAGTCCTCGGCTCCGTGCGCGCGAGGTCTGACGCTGGGGCGGCCCAAGCACCGCTGAGTGACGCTTGGGACGCCCAAGCGTCGCTGAGCGACGCTGGGGACGCCCAAGCGTCGGCGAGTGACGCTTGGGCGGCCCAAGCGCCGGTGAGCGACGCTTGGGACGCCCAAGCGTCGGCGAGCCCGGAGGCGCGAGTCGCCGGGCACGGCGTGGTGGCCCGGATGCGGAGCCGCGGCGGCATAGGGTCACCCGGTGCTCGGGGTCAGTCACGCCACGTCGGGAGCGGCCCTCGGGCTGGTGATCGCGGGGCTGGCGCCGCAGACCGTCGGGATGACGCCGACGGCGGGCGGCATCCTCACGTTCGCCGGGGTCACGGCGGGTGCCGCGCTCCTGCCGGACCTCGACCATCCCAGCTCGACCGCGACCCGCCGGTTCTCGTGGGCCTCCTGGCTCGCGGCCCACGCCGTGCGCCCGCTGTCCGCCCTGGTCTTCCGGCTGACGCGCGGGCCCCGCGACAGCGGCCGCGGCACGCACCGCGGCCTCACCCACACCCTCGCCGGCGCGCTCCTGCTGGGCGGCGCAGTGGCCGCGGCGAGCGCGCGGTGGGGGACCCCGGTCACGGTCGGGGTGCTGTTCGTCTGCCTGGCGCTCGCGATCAAGGGGCTCGACGGCCTCGTCCCCGGTCCGCCGTCGCTGGTCATCGCCGCGGGTCTGACCTGGGCCGCGGAGACCGCCCTCCCGGGTGGGACGGCCGGGACGGCCGGGACGGCGGGCTGGCTCGGCCTCGCGGTCGGGCTGGGGATGCTCGTGCACTCACTCGGCGACGCGGTGACCGAGTCCGGCGCACCGCTGCTCTGGCCGCTGCCGATCCGCGGCAGGCACTGGTACCCGGTGGGGAGCCCGCGCTCACTCCGGTTCCGCGCAGGCGGCCGCGTCGAGTCGCTGCTGGTGGCCCCGGTGCTGACCGCCGCCACCCTCGCCCTGGCCGTGTGGGTGGTCCCGGGCGCGGCTCGAGGTCCTGCTCGACCTGCGCGACCGGCTCACCGCACTCGGATCCATGATCGGCACGCCCCCGGCCGGAGGGGCATGATGGAGCCGTGAGCGAGTGGGAGCTGCCGGACCGGCCCGTCATCGGGATCCTGCACCCGGGCGCGATGGGCGCCGCGATCGGTTCGGCGCTCAAACCCCGCGCCGGCGCGGTGATCTGGGCCGCGGCCGACCGTTCGCAGGCCACGTCGAAGCGCGCCGAGCTGGCCGACCTGGTCGCCGTCCCGGACGTCGCCGAGCTCGCCCGCCGCGCCCACGTCGTCATCTCGATCTGCCCGCCCGGCGCGGCACGCGAGGTCGCGGAGCAGGTCGCGGCCGCCGTCGAGGGGCAGCCGCGGCGCCCGCTCTACGTCGACGCCAACGCCGTGTCGCCCGCCACCGTCTCCGGGATGGCCGAGCTCTTCCCGGACGACGGCCTGGTCGACGGCGCCGTCATCGGCCCGCCCGCCTGGGAGCGGGGGACGACCGTGCTCTGGCTGTCCGGGCCGCACGCACCCCTCGTCGAGGCCCTGTTCGCGGGGACCCCGTTCGAGGCCCGCCACCTGGGGCCGGAGCTGGGTCGGGCGAGCGCGCTCAAGGCGTGCTTCGCGCTGCAGAGCAAGGCGCTGTCGGCGATCTGGCTTGCGCTGGACGAGGCCGCCCGCGCCCTCGACGTCGACGAGGCGCTGCGCGAGGAGCTCGCCCGGACCGGGGTGGACTACCCCGCCCGGCTCGGGGCCGCGTCGCGGGTCGCCAAGGAGAAGGGCTGGCGCTGGGTCGCGGAGATGGAGGAGGCGGCCGACACCCTGCTCGCCGCGGGCGTCCCCGACGGCTTCTCACGAGCGGCGGCGGAGATGTACCGCCGGGCGTGAGCGGAGCGCGGACTCGCGGGTCCGGAACGGGGGACTCGCGGGTCAGCTGGGGCCGAAGCGTTCGGCGCGGATGCGGCTCGCGTCCACGCCCGCGGACTGGAGGAGGTCCGTCGCGTGGTCGCAGAAGGGCGGGGTGCCGCAGACGTAGACCGTCTGGTCCGGGGTCAGCAGGCCCGCGAGGTCCTCGGCGACCAGGCGGCCCGCGGCGCGGCCGTAGCCCGGCGGGGTCTGGCGTGTGTAGGCGACGGAGACCTCGGGGCCGGTCAGCTCGTCCGCGTAGTAGAGGTCCGCGGGGCGGCGGGCGGAGACCAGCAGCCGGAACGGCGCGGTCGTCCGCTCCCGGGACAGGCGCAGCATCGACATCAGCGGCACCACGCCCGACCCGCCCGCGACGCCGAGCGCGGGCGCCGACCCGTCCCACGCGAACCAGCCGCCGATCGGCCCCCGGACCTCCAGCTCGTCGCCGACCTCGACGACGTCGTGCAGGAAGCCCGAGACCTCGCCGCCCGGCAGCAGCTCCACGGTGAGGTCGATCGTGTCCGACCCGGGTACCGAGGCGACCGAGTAGTCCCGGGAGGCGGTGTAGCCGTCGTCCGCGGTCAGGCGCAGCACGTAGTACTGCCCGGCGACGTGCGCGGAGACCGTCGGCAGCCGCAGGCGCAGCGTCTTGGCGGACGGGGTCTCCCGACGGACGTCGACCACGGTCGCGGTCTGCCAGCTCGGCACCTCAGTCCCCCTGGTAGCGCTGCTCGAGCCAGGGGTCGCCGCGGTCGTGGTAGCCGTTGCGCTCCCAGAACCCCTGCTCGTCCTCGGCCATGATCCGCAGGCCCGAGACCCATTTGGCGGACTTCCAGAAGTACAGGTGCGGCACCAGCAGCCGCGCCGGGCCGCCGTGTTCGGGGGTGAGCGGCGCCCCGTCGGCGTCCCAGACCACCCACGCCTTCCCGTCGGTGACGTCCTCCAGCGGCAGGTTGGTGGTGTAGCCGGTGTGCGAGGTCGCCATCACGTAGGCGGCGTCCGGGTCGAGCTCGACCGACTCGAGGAGGGTGTCCACGGAGACGCCGTCGAAGGTCGTGTCGAAGCGTGACCAGGTGGTGACGCAGTGGATCGCGCCCTCGTAGCGGGAGCGCGGCAGGGCCTGGATCTGGTCCCACGTCCACGTCGCGGGCTCGGCGACGAGGCCCTCGATCGTGAACGTCCAGCGGTCGGTGTGCAGCCGAGGGGTGGGCTCGGCGTTCAGCACCGGCCAGTCCCGGCCGGAGTCGTACTGCCCCGGGGGCAGGCGGGGATCCCGGTCCTTGCGCCGACCGGTGAAACCACGGGTGATGGCCATGGCTCCATCATGCCGGGTCGGTGCGGACGCCGGGGAGCCTGCGGTCCAGGGCGAGCGCACCGAAGCCCAACCCGAGGAACAGCACCGCCACCACCACGCAGTTGATCGCGACCCGGCCGTACCCGAGGGCGACGACGTCGACGAACGGATACGGGTACCAGGCGATGACGGCACCCCGCACCAGGGTGAACGCGAGCCACGCGACGGGATAGACGGCGGTGAGCAGCACGACGCGCACGCTCGTGAGCCCGCGCGGCCCGAACAGCAGCCACCCGAGCACCGCCAGCACCGGGGTGACCATGTGACAGAGCACCGTGGCGACCTCGTGGATGCCGGTCAGGTGCACGAGGGGGGCCAGCACCAGGTTGTAGACGATCCCGGTCACGGCGATCGCGACCGCGGCGTCGAGCACGAGCACCCGCCAGAGCGTGGAGGTCCGCTCGGGCCGGATCGCGAGCGCCACGTGCACGACACCGACGAGCAGGTTCGACAGGATCGTGAAGTAGGCGAAGACGTTGGCCACCTGGGCGCCGCGCGTCGGGAACGTGGGGGTCAGCGCGGGCCCCGCCGTGGCGGTGCCGATCAGCTGGACGAGCACGCCGAGCAGCGCGACGGCGGCGACGAGCCCGAACCAGGGCCGCGCCAGCGGGAGATACCGAGCCACCCGCGAAACGTAGTGTGCGGGCCGCGCGTGCGGCGATAACGATCACTGCGCGATCAGGTGACGGTCCGGCTCGTCCCCTTTCGGTCGGTCTGGGCGGACGCAGCGTCACGGCCGGGTCACCCGATCGCCGGAAGCCGGACACGGAGCGCGAACGTCATCCCGGTGGAACCGCTGCGACACAGGTTCGTAACGAGACGTGGGGACCGTGCGACTCGAAGACGCCCCCCGGACACCCCGGCGCCCGCAGAGGGAGAGCAATGACCCCGGCCGACGACTACGACATCGGATTCACCGGTGCGCGATTCGGCGGTGCGCCGCGCAAGCGCCGCAAGAAGAAGAAGGACGACCAGGCCGTCGCCGAGGTGGACACGGCCGCCATCCCCGTCGTGGACGCCGAGCCCGCGGCCCCTGCCGAGCCCGCCGTGCCGCAGGAGCCCGCGGGCTTCCACGAGGTCCCGGACGTCGGCTACACCGGCGCCCGGTTCGGCGGGTCGTCGCGGCGGCGCCGGGACAAGGAGGCCCACCCGGAGCCGATCCTGGTGCTCCCCGAGCCGGCCGCGCCCGTCGTCGAGGAACCGGCCTACGAGGAGTTCGACGAGTCCGGCCGCTCCCTGGCCGTGCGCCCGTACTTCTACACCAAGGGCCGCACCCGGTCGCGCTACGAGCTGGCGATCGAGACGCTGGTGTCCACACAGGCCGGGGCGCTGACCCGACCCGAGCTCGTCGAGCACCGGGTGGTCCTCGACCTGTGCCGCGAGCCGAAGTCGGTCGCCGAGGTGGGGGCGCTGCTGGGGATCCCCCTCGGCGTCGCCCGGGTCGTCGTCGGCGACCTGGCGGTGACGGGTGCGCTCGAGGTGCACAGCACCGTGGCGGCCGAGGGCCCGGACGTGGCGCTGATGGAGCGGGTGCTGGCCGGGCTGCGCAGGCTCTGACCGAACGGCCGGGCCCTCGGGCGGCGGGCCCGGCCGATCTGTGGCAGAACTCGTCCATGAGCGAGTTCCTGCCCCCGCCCGTCCCGACCGTCGCGGCCCCCTTCCACACCCCGGAGCGCGCGAAGCTGCAGGAGCAGGCCAGGGCGTTCGCGACCGAGCGGGTGCTGCCGGTGGCCGACGAGCTGGACAAGGTCAAGGGCGAGATCCCGCGCGACCTGCTCGACGAGATGGGCGCCCTCGGCTACTTCGGCATCACCGTGGACCGCGAGTTCGGCGGCCTGGGCCTCGGCGCCTTCGAGTACTGCCTGATCGCCGAGGAGCTGGCGCGCGGCTGGATGAGCGTCGGGAGCATCATCGCCCGCGCCCAGGGCGCGGGCACCGGGGTGGCCGACCCGGACCGGCGTGCGGAGCTGTTGCGCCGCAGCGCCGCGGGCACGTGGATCGGGGCCATCGCCCTCTCCGAACCGGACGCCGGGTCCGACCTCGCCGCCGTCGCCACCCGGGCGGAGCGGGACGGCGACGACTTCGTGATCACCGGCCGCAAGCGCTGGATCGGCAACGCCAAGGCGGCGGACTTCCTCCAGGTGCTCGTCCGCACGGCCGACCCCGAGCCGGGGGAGAAGCGCTCCGCGGGGCTGGCGACGCTCGTCGTGGAGAAGGAGCGGGGGACCTTCCCGGACGGGCTCACCGGCAGGCCGATCGACAAGATCGGCTACCACGGGTTCGTCACCTGGGACCTGGAGTTCGACGGGGTGCGCGTCCCGGCGGCGAACCTGCTGGGGGAGCAGGGGTTCTCCGACGCGCAGCGGTGGCTGAACATCGCCCGCGTGCACACCGCCGCGCGCGCCGTGGGGCTCGCGCGCGGCGCCGTCGAGGACTGCATCGTCTACCTGCAGCAGCGCGAACAGTTCGACCACCCGATCGGCGACTTCCAGGCCGTGCGCTTCAAGCTGGCCGCGATGGCGGCCCGCGTGGAGCAGGCGCGGTCGTTCTACCAGCACGTCGCCCACCGCCTGGACCAGGGCGAACCGTGCGAACGGGAGGCGGCGATGGTGAAGCTGCTGGCCACCGAGATGGCCGCGGAGGTGACCGGCGACGGCATCCAGCTGCACGGCGGGAACGGCTACACCACCGAGCACCGGGTGGAGCGCTACTGGCGGGACGCCCGCCTGACCACGATCTTCGAAGGCACCAGCGAGATCCAACAGAAGATCATCGCCGACCGGCTGCTGCCCCGCAGCCCCCTGGGCTGAGCGAAGGCGCCGCGCACCCGGGCGGTCATCGGACCAGGCCCGTGCGGAACGCCAGGACCACCGCCTGCACGCGGTCCCGCGAGCCGGTCTTGGCGAGGATGTGGCCGACGTGCGTCTTGACCGTGGCCTCGGAGACCACGTGCTCGGCCGCGATCTCGGCGTTGGTGAGGCCCTGCCCGATGAGGGTCAGCACGTCCCGTTCGCGGGGCGTCAGGTCCGCGAGTCGGGCGGGCTCCGCCGTGCGGTCGAGCAGCGGTGCGGCCTGGCGGAGCAGCCGCCGGGTGGAGGCGGGATCCACGACGGCGTCACCGCGGTGGACGGTCCGCACCGCCTCCACCAGGTACTCCGGCGTGACGTCCTTGAGCAGGAACCCGCTGGCCCCGGCGGCGATCGCGGCCGTCACGGCGCTGTCGAGGTCGTAGGTGGTGAGCACGACGACCTTCACCTCGGGGTGCGCGGCCACCACGCGCCGGGTCGCCTCGATGCCGTCGACGCGGGCCATCCGGACGTCCATCAGCACCAGGTCGGCGGGCGTGCGGGCGAGCGCGGGCAGCACCTCGTCGCCGTCGGACGCCTCGGCGACCACCTCGATGTCCGGCTGCGCTCCGAGCACCATGCCGAACCCGGCGCGGACGAGGTCCTGGTCGTCGGCCAGGCAGATCCTGATCATGCGGGCAGCCGCACGTGCACGCGGAACCCGCCCTCGGGCCGCGGACCGGCCTCGACCTCACCGCCGTGGGCCGCGACCCGCTCCCGCATCCCGGCCAGCCCGTGCCCGCCCAGGGTGCCCGCGGTCCCCAGCACGGGCCCCGCGGGCCCGTCGTCGGTCACCTCCACCTCCAGGAGGTCGGGCTGCCAGGTCAGCGCGACGGTGGCCCGCGCCTCGCGGCCCGCGTGCTTGACGGTGTTCGTGAGCGCCTCCTGCACGGCGCGGTAGACGGTGAGCCCGAGGCCCGCCGGGACGGCCCGGGCGGTCCCGGTCGTCCGCAGCCGCGCGCCCGCGTCCTCGACCAGGCCGGGGACGGCGTCCAGCCCGGGCTGTGGCGGTGCCCCCTCGGCCTGCCGGTCGTGCAGCAGGCCCAGGAGCGCCCGGACGTCCGCGAGCGCGCCGCGCCCCGTCTGCGCGATCGTCTCGAGCACCCGGGTGGCCTGCGCGGTCCGGCCCGCGCCCGCGGCGATCCGGCCGCCGTCCGCCTGCACGACGATCACCGAGAGCGAGTGGGCGATGATGTCGTGCATCTCCCGCGAGATCCGGGCCCGCTCGGCGAGGACGGCGAGCCGTTCGCGCTGCTCCTGCTCGGTCTCCAGCAGCATCGCCCGTTCCTGCAGGTGCACGACCTCGCGGCGGCCCAGGCGGCGCAGCGCCCCGCCGAGCCAGGCCGTCGCCGACGCGAGGGCCGCCCCGACGACCAGCACGAGGAAGACCCCCCACCGCTGGTCCCCGAGCCCGCGGAGCAGCCAGGTCACGCCGACTCCCGCCCCGCCCAGCACCGCGATCCCCGCCGCGAGCAGCCCGGAGCGCCGCGGCCCCCACGCCGCGAGCGAGTAGATCGTCGCGACCACCGCCGGGGTGATCGCGATGGCGACCAGGCCGAACCCGACCGTCGCGAGCCCACAGGCCAGCACGACGAGCGCGCCCACCATCGGCCTGGTCCGGCGGAGCACGAGCGACGCACCGCCCACCGACGCCACCACGATCTCCGCGGGCCCCAGGCCACGGGTCGAGAGCAGCCCGACCGCGATCACGGCGGCGGCGATCACCGCATCGGGCACCAGCGGATGGGCGCGGAGCCAGTCCGCCGCCCGCTCGGCCGCCGTCACGCCGCCACCGCGGCCCGCCGCGGGCGGACGACCGCCTCCGGGAGGGTGTGCAGCACCCACTCGACCGGCCCGCGCCGGTGCCGCCACAGCAGGGCGACCACCAGGATCACGGCGGCGAAGACGGCGGTGGCGACGAAGGCGGTCGAGGGCCGGCCGTTCCAGCCGGGGGCCAGGCCGTCGAGCAGCGCGATCGCGACGATGTGCAGCACGTACACCGAGGCGGCGAGGCGCCCGACCGCGGACAGCGGGACGAGCACCCGGGACGGGAGCGCGCACGCCCCCGCGATGATCATCGCCGCCACACCCGCCGAGCCTAGGATCTCGAAGGTCGTCCCGCTGTGCGGGGTCGCGACCAGCAGGAACGCCGGGGTGATCGTGCCGGTCGTGCCCAGCGCGCCCTGCTCCAGCACCGCGGTGAGCTGGTCGACGGGCACCCCGGTCTGCGCGGCGATCGGCGCGAGGGCGGCGCGGATCGCGGCGCGCCCGCCCAGGACGTCGAGCGCGAGTCGGGAGCCGCCGTACCCCGCGACGGCGGCGCCCAGCCCGGCGAACGCGACCCGGATGCGGACCGCCGCGGCCCGCAGGTCCAGCCGCCCGATCGCGAGCCCGACCAGCACGAACGGCACCCAGGTCAGCACCGGGTAGGCGCCGGTCAGCAGCAACCGGACGGCGGCGTCCCCGGCCGCAGCCCAGGACGTCAGGTCCCCGGGGGAGACCGACCCTCCTGCGGTGTCGCTCGGGAACGCGCTGCGCAGCAGGAACGACACCGCAGGCGCGACGACCGCCCAGGCCAGTGCCGTGAGGAGCAGGGCCCGCGGCCGCCACCGCAGGGCGGGCAGGGCCAGCAGGAACAGCAGCGCGTAGGTGCAGAGGATCACCATCGGGCCCGTCGAGACCGTCGCCAGCCCGAGGCCCAGCGCGAACAGGAGCGCCGACCGCACGGCGATCCGGCCGCGGGCCCGCGGGGTGACCCGAGCGTCCGGCCCGCCGGTCGCCAGCGCGAGCGACACCCCGGCCAGCACCCCGAACAGGATCGCCGACCGCCCGGCGGCCACCGTGAACGGCACGGTCCCCGCCGCCGCGACCGCGACGTGCGTCAGCACCATGCCCAGCACGGCGAGCCCCCGCGCGGCGTCGACCCCGTTCACCCGTTCCGCCATGCCCTCGACCCTGGCGGACCGCCCGGGCCCCCACATCGGGCCGCGGGTGGAGATCGTCCTCCACCCGCGGTCGCAGCCCGGGGGCGGAGCACTAGGGCGTGTCTCCCAATCCGCCACCGCCGGGCCCGGTGATCCACGTCGCCGCCGGCAAGGCAGCCGGGCCGCCCTCATACCGGGCGTATTCGGGCGGTCCGGCAACGCCGCCGGCGGCGGCGTGGGCGCCGGGAGCGACGGTGGCGGATTGGGAGACACGCCCTAGTCCCCGAACCCCGTGATCCACACGACCGCCTCGCCCGCCTCGTCGGACGCGGCGAGGTCCACCTCGGCGGTGATCGCCCAGTCGTGGTCGTCCTCGGGGTCGTCGATGACCTGCCGGACGAGCCAGCGCTCCGGCTCCTCGACGATGTCGATCATCTTGGGGCCGCGGGCGTCCGGGCCGATCCCGATGCCGCCGTAGCCGTGCAGCTCGAAGAAGGGCGCGAACGCCGCGCGCCAGCGGTCGGCGGTCCAGCCCGCGGCGCCGTCGAGCTCGCCGAGCAGGTCCCAGCGGTTGAGCGAGGCCAGCTCCACGCGCCGGAACAGCGCGTTCCGCACCAGCACCCGGAAGGCCCGCGCGTTGCCCGTGACCCCCCGAGGCGTGGCGTCGACGGTCGGGGGCGCCGTCTCGTCGGACACCCCGCCGCCCGCGGCGAGCTCCGACCACTCGTCGAGCAGGGAGGAGTCCACCTGCCGCACCAGCTCGCCGAGCCACTCGATCAGGTCGGTGAGCTCCTCGGTGTGCGCGGCGGCGGGCACGGTCTGGCGCAGCGCCCGGTAGCAGTCCGCCAGGTAGCGCAGCACCAACCCCTCCGAGCGGGCCAGCTGGTAGAAGCCGACGTACTCGTGGAAGGTCATCGCCCGCTCGGACATGTCCCGGACCACGGACTTCGGCGAGAGCTGGGCGTCCTCGACCCACGGCGAGCCCTGCCGGTAGGTCTCCAGCGCCGCGGTCAACAGCTCGTCGAGCGGCTTCGGGTAGGTGACGTCCTCCAGGAGCGCCATCCGCTCCTCGTACTCGATGCCCTCGGCCTTCATCGCGGCGACCGCCTCGCCCTTGGCCTTGTTGAGCTGGGCGTGCAGGACCTGGCGCGGGTCGTCCAGCGTCGCCTCGACCACCGAGACGACGTCCAGGGCGTAGTCCGGGGACTCCTTGTCCAGCAGGTCGAACGCCGCCAGAGCGAAGGGGGAGAGGGGCTGGTTCAGCGCGAAGTCGAGCTGCAGGTCGCCGACGACGCGGATGGTGCGGCCCTCGGCGTCCGGCGCGTCGAGCTTCTCGACGATGCCCGCCTTCAGCAGCGCCCGGTAGATCTGGATGGCGCGCAGGATGTGCCTGCGCTGTCGCGGCCGCGGCTCGTGGTTGTCCTCGAGCAGGTGCCGCATCGCCGCGAACGCCTCCCCCGGCCGGGAGATCACGTTCAGCAGCATGGCGAAGGTGACCTGGAAGTGGCTGGTCAGCGGCTCGGGCTGGGCGGTCTGCAGCTTCTCGTACGAGGTCTGCGACCAGCCGACGAACCCCTCCGGCGCCTGCACCCGGACCACCCGGCGCCGCTTCTTGACGTCGTCGCCCGCCTTGGCCAGCCGCCGGGCGTTCTCGATCTCGTGCTCCGGCGCCTCCGCGACGACCGTGCCGATCGTGTCGTACCCGGCGCGGCCCGCCCGCCCCGCGATCTGGTGGAACTCGCGCGCCTTGAGCGGCCGCGTGCGCGTGCCGTCGTACTTCGACAACGCCGTGAACAGCACCGTCCGGATCGGCACGTTGATCCCGACGCCGAGGGTGTCCGTCCCGCAGATGATCTTGAGCAGTCCGGCCTGGGCCAGGGTCTCCACCAGCCGTCGGTAGCGGGGGAGCATGCCGGCGTGGTGCACCCCGATCCCGTGCCGCACCAGCCGCGACAGGGTCTTGCCGAAGCCCGCGGTGAACCGGAAGTTCCCGATCAGCTCGGCGATCGCCGCCTTCTCCTCCTTCGTCGTCACGTTGACCGACATCAGGGACTGGGCGCGCTCGACGGCGGACTGCTGCGTGAAGTGCACGATGTACACCGGCGCCTGCTGCCCCTTCAGCAGGTCGTCGATCGTCTCGTGCATCGGCGTGACGACGTACTCGTAGAACAGCGGCACCGGCCGCTCCACCGAGGTGATCTCCACGGTGTCCCGCCCGGTGCGCCGGGTCAGATCCTCCTTGAAGAAGGTCGTGTCCCCGAGCGTGGCGCTCATCAGGAGGAACTGCGCCTGCGGCAGCTCGACCAGCGGCACCTGCCACGCCCACCCGCGCGACGGGTCGGCGTAGAAGTGGAACTCGTCCATCACCACGGACCCGACGTCCGCCCGCGCGCCCTGGCGCAGGGCGATGTTCGCCAGGATCTCGGCGGTGCAGCAGATGATCTCCGCGCCCTCGTTGACCGCGGCGTCCCCGGTGAGCATGCCGACCTTCTCGGGGCCGAACACGTCGATCAGGGCGAAGAACTTCTCGCTGACCAGCGCCTTGATCGGCGCGGTGTAGAAGGTGCGGGCGCCGCGGGCGAGCGCGGCGGCGTGGGCCGCGATGGCGACGAGCGACTTCCCGGAGCCGGTCGGGGTGGACAGGATGACGTTCCCGCCGGTCGCGATCTCGAGCAGCGCCTCCTCCTGCGCCGGGTACAGCGACAGGCCCCGTTCCTCGAAGGCCCAGTCCGCGAACGTCTCGACCAGGGCGTCGGGGTCGTCACCGGGGGGCAGGCGGTCCGTGAGCAGGGAGGAGGTCATGATGCACCGATTGTCCACCACCCGCCGCATCCGACGGCCGGCTGGGCGCGTGAGCGCCACCGTACGGCCGAAAGGGTGACGGACCGGAGGTCAGGCGGGTTACCGTGAGGACGTGACCAGGCGGGGTGCGGGCAGCGGCGTGCCCTCCGCCATTCCCTCCGTCGTCTCGCCGATGCTCCCCTCCCAGGGCGACCTGCCCGAGCGCGGCCGCGCGGACTGGGCCGTCGAGTTCGCGTGGGCCGGGTTCCGCTGCGTCGCCTACGCCGAGCCCGACCGCGTGCGGCTGCTGTCCTCCACCGCCCGCAACGTCACCAACAGCTTCCCGGAGCTGGCGGTGCTCCGCGAGCGGGCACCCGGCGCCGGGATGGTGCTGGACGGCGTGGTCGTCGCCCTGGACGACGCGGGCCGCCCCTCCCGGCTGCCCCTGATGCGCCGCACCGCCACCATCGCCCCCAGCGAGGGCCTGCTGGACCGGGTGCCGATCGGGTTCGTGGTCACCGACCTGCTGTGGCTCGACGGCCGCTCGCTGCTCCGCAGCCCCTACCACCAGCGCCGCGCGCTGCTGGAGGAGCTGGAGATCGGTGGGCCGCCCGTGCTCGTGCCGCCGAGCCACCCGGCGGACGAGGCCGAGTTCGTGATGGAGGCCGCCGAGCGCTACGGGCTCGACGGGCTGCACCTCAAGCGGGTCGACGCGTCCTACAAGTCCGGTCGGCGCACGAAGGACTGGCTGCGGGTCCCGCTGCGGCGCAGCCGCCCCGTCGTCGTGGGCGGGTGGCTGCCCGCGGACGGCCGGGGACGGATCGCGGCGCTGCTGCTCGGCATCCCGGAGTCCCCCGGCGGGCCGCTGCGCTACGTCGGGCGGGTCGGGGTCGGCTCGACCCAGGCGCGCCGGGAGATCGCCGGCCTGATCCGCACCATGAACGCCCGGACCTCGTCGTTCGCGGCCGAGGGGCCCGGTGCGGTGCCGGGCCCGGTCGCCGCGGGCGCCCGCTGGCTGCGGCCCGAGCTCGTCGGCCGGGCGGAGTACCAGGGCTGGACGCGCGGTGCCCACCTGCGGCTGCCGGTCTGGGGCGGGCTCGTCGAGCCGGACGAGATCGAGCCGGACGAGTGGGACGGCACCCCCTGGCACCAGGAGCAGGCCCCCGCCGCCGAGGAACGGGAGGTCTTCGGGCCCGGGCTCGACCCCCCGCCCGCGCCCCCGGCCGCCCCCACCGGACCCACCGCACCCACCGCACCCACGCCGCCGCCCGCCCCGTTCGCGGCGAGCTCGCTGAACCGCAGCCTCGAGCAGCACTTCGTCTACAACACGTTCAACACCATCGCCTCGATCATGCGGACGGACGCGGGGAAGGCCCGCGAGCTGCTGCTCGGGTTCGCCGACCTCTCGCGGACGGCGGACCGGGTCGGCAGCCCCGCGATCCCGCTGTCCGAGGAGCTGGCCGCGGTCCGCGCCTACCTCGACATCGAGAAGGCGCGTTTCGGCCGCAGGCTCGACCCGGTCGTCGAGGTCGCCGCCGAGGTCGCCGAGGTCGAGGTGGCGCCGCTGCAGATCCTCGCCGTCGTCCGGGAGACGGTGCAGCGGTCGATCGAGCAGCGCCCGGACGGCGGCAGGCTCGTGGTCACCGTGGTCCCGGCGGGGGGCGGGGCCGTGGTCGAGGTGGTGGACGAGGGCCACACGTCCACCCGCGTGGTGCTCCCGGCACCCAGCGCCACGACTGTGTGAACGGCGTGTGAAACACGGTCCGGATCGCACCGCCGGTCTCCGAGCGCGATCTCCGAAACGCTACGGTTCGGCGCATGTTGGGCCTCCCCGCGGGCGCACGTGCCTGCCTGTTCGACCTCGACGGCGTCCTGACGGACACGGCGAGCGTGCACGCCACGGCGTGGAAGACGATGTTCGACGAGTACCTGGAGAAGCACGACGGACCCGGGTACCGCCCGTTCGACGTGGCGAAGGACTACGGCCCGTACGTCGACGGCAAGCCCCGGCTGGAGGGCACCCGCAGCTTCTTCGCCTCGCGCGGCATCACGCTGCCGGAGGGCACGCCGGACGACTCCCCGGACACCGAGACGCTGTGGGGGCTCTCGACCCGCAAGAACGACCTCGTCCAGGTCGTGATCCGGGAGAAGGGCGTGGACGTCTACGCGGCCACCAAGCCCTACCTCGAGGCCGTGCGCGCGGCGGGGATGAAGACGGCGGTGGTGTCGTCCAGCGCGAACGCCGAGCAGGTGCTCCAGGTCGCGGGCCTGACCGACCTGATCGACCACCGGGTCGACGGGGTGACCGCGCGGGAGCGCGGCCTGCCCGGGAAGCCGCGGCCGGACACCTTCCTGCTCGCCGCGGAGGAGCTGGGGGTGGACCGCCAGGTGGCGGTCGTGTACGAGGACGCCCTGGCGGGCGTCGAGGCGGGTCGGGCGGGTGGGTTCGGCCGGGTGATCGGCGTCGACCGGCTCGGGCACGCCGACGCGCTGCGCGAGCACGGCGCGGACGTCGTGGTCGAGGATCTCTCTGAGCTGTTGGAGGACGAGTGAAGCCGGACTCGGGCCGTACGTTCGCGGTCGAGCCCTGGGTCGTGCGGGAGCAGACCCTCGACATCGCCGCGATGGGCCAGACGGAGTCCGTCTTCGCGCTGTCGAACGGACACATCGGGCTGCGCGGGAACCTCGACGAGGGGGACCCGCACCACCTGCCCGGCACGTACCTCAACTCGTTCTACGAGGTCCGGCCGCTGCCGTACGCCGAGGGCGGCTACGGCTACCCGGAGTCGGGGCAGACGATCATCAACGTGACCAACGGCAAGCTCATCCGGCTGCTGGTCGACGACGAGCCGTTCGACCTGCGGTACGGCAAGCTGCGCCGCCACGAGCGGGTGCTGGACCTGCGGGCGGGCACGCTCACCCGCGAGGTCGAGTGGGAGTCCCCGGCCGGGCGCGTGGTGCGGGTGCGCAGCAAACGCCTGGTCTCGATGACCCAGCGCGCCATCGCCGCGATCTGCTACGAGGTCGAGGTGCTCGACGAGCCCGCGCTGCTCGTCGTGCAGTCCGAGCTGGTCGCGAACGAGCAGCTGCCGACCCGCGGCGGCGACGACCCCCGGCTCGAGGCCGCGCTGACGAACGCGCTGCAGTCGGAGATGTTCCGCGCCGACGAGGCCGGGGCGACGTTGGTGCACAGCACCCGCAAGTCCGAGCTGCGGGTCGCCGCGGCCATGGACCACGAGGTCCACGGGCCGGAGGGGATCAAGATCACCTCGGACGCCACCGAGGACGCGGGCAGCACCACGATCATCGGCCGGGTCGAGCCGGGGCAGACGCTCAAGGTCGTGAAGTACCTGTCCTACGGCTGGTCCTCGCGGCGCAGCCTGCCCGCGGTCTACGACCAGGTCCGGGCCGCGTCCGCCGCCGCCCGGTACACCGGCTGGGACGGCCTGCTGCGCGAGCAGCAGGAGTACCTGGACGACTTCTGGGAGACCGCGGACGTCGAGATCGACGGGGACGCCGAGCTCCAGCAGGCCGTCCGGCTCGCGACCTTCCACGTGCTGCAGGCGGGCGCCCGCGCCGAGCGCCGCTGCATCTCGGCCAAGGGCCTCACCGCGGACGGCTACGACGGCCACACCTTCTGGGACACCGAGACCTTCTGCCTGCAGGTGCTGTCGTTCCTGGCCCCGGACGCCGCGGCGGACGCGCTGCGCTGGCGGCAGTCGATCCTGCCGTCGGCCTTCGAGCGGGCCGAGCAGCTGGGACTCAAGGGCGCCGCGTTCCCGTGGCGCACGATCCGCGGCGAGGAGTGCTCCGGGTACTGGCCGGCGGGCACGGCGGCCTTCCACATCAACGCCGACATCGCGGACGCGGTGCGCCGGCACGTCGCGGCCACCGGGGACACCCAGTTCGAGCTGGAGGTGGGCCTGGAGATCCTGGTCGCCACCGCCCGGCTGTGGCGCTCGCTGGGCCACCACGACTCGGCGGGGGAGTTCCGGATCGACGGGGTGACCGGGCCGGACGAGTACTCGGCGATCGTGGACAACAACGTCTACACCAACCTCATGGCGCAGCTGAACCTGCGCTACGCCGCCGAGGTGGCCGCCAAGCACCCGCGCAGCGCGGCCAAGCTCGGGGTGAACAGCGAGGAGATGGCCTCCTGGCGGGACGCCGCGTCCTCGATGCGCATCCCGTTCGACGAGGAGCTGAAGGTCCACCCGCAGTCCGAGGGCTTCACCAAGCACAAGATCTGGGACTTCGAGCACACCCCGGCGGACACCTACCCGCTGCTGCTGCACTACCCCTACTTCGACCTGTACCGCAAGCAGGTGATCAAGCAGGCCGATCTGGTGCTCGCGATGCAGCTGCGGCCGGACGCCTTCACCGCCGAGCAGATGCGCCGCAACTTCGCCTACTACGAGGCGATCACCGTGCGGGACTCGTCGCTGTCGGCGTGCACGCAGTCGATGGTCGCCGCCCGCACCGGGCACCTCGACCTGGCGTACGACTACCTGGCCGAGGCCGCGCTGATCGACCTGAACAACCTGGCGGGCAACACCGACCACGGCATGCACATCGCGTCCATGGCGGGCACCTGGGTGTCGATCACCACCGGGCTGGGCGGCATGACGTGCGACGCCACCGGGCTGGCGTTCGCGCCCGTGCTGCCGTCGGCGTTGTCGCGGCTGTCCTTCGGGCTGCGGTGGCAGGGCAGGCACCTGCGGGTCACCGTCACCCAGGACGAGGTGGAGTACAAGCTGGTCAGCGGGCCGCCCATGCGGCTGCGCCACCACGGTGAGCCCGTCGCGCTGGCGGAGGAGCCCGAGATCCGGCCCATGCCCGCCCCGCCGACCGTGGACCCGGTGGAGCAGCCCTACGGCCGGGCCCCGCGCCAGCGCCAGCACACCGCCTGACCCGCCGAGATGAACCTCAGGGCGATCCAGGCTGTCCCGGAATCGCCCTGAGGTTCATCTCGGCGGGGACGTGCGGGTCGTCGGTTCAGGGGGTCGGGGGCGGGGTATCCGCCGCCCGTGACCGCCGCAGCCGAGCCGCCGCCCGGGTTGACCCGCTCCGACCCCGCCACACCGGGCTACGGCCGGCGCCGGTCGGGGCGGGGGTTCACCTACCTCGGAGCCGACGGCGAGCGGCTCCCCCCGCGGACGGTCGCCCGGGTCAAGGCGCTGGTGATCCCGCCCGCCTGGCAGGACGTGTGGATCTCCCCGAACGAACACGGCCACATCCAGGCCGTGGGCACCGACGCCGCGGGCCGCCGCCAGTACCGCTACCACGACGACTGGCGGCGGGCGCGGGACGCCGCCAAGCACGACCGCGTCCTGGCCCTGGGCCGCAGGCTCGCCGCGGTGCGCACCGAGGTCCGGACCCGGCTGGAGACGCCGGGCCTGCACCGGGACCGGGTGCTCGCCGGCGCGGTGCGCATGCTGGACATCGGGGTCTTCCGGGCGGGCGGGGAGCAGTACGCGCCCGCCTGCAGCGACACGGAGTGCGACCACGACGGCGACGACCACGACGAGGTCGGCACCTTCGGGCTCGCGACCCTGCGCCGCGAGCACGTGTCGCTGCGCCGCGGCCTCGTCCGGTTCGACTACCCGGCCAAGGGCGGCATCCCACGCCGGCTCGACCTGCGGGACGCCCTGCTCCACCGGCTGGTCGGCGGGTTGTTGCGGCGCAAGGGCGGCGGGGCGGACCTGCTGGTCTACCGCACCGGCCGGGACTGGCACGACGTCACCTCCGCCGACCTGAACGTGGCGGTCAAGGAGCTGGCGGGGGAGTCGTTCACCTGCAAGGACCTCCGCACCTGGAACGCGACGGTGCTGGCGGCGGTCACGCTCGCGGCCGCCGTCGCGCAGGAGGGGCGCGTGCCGGGGGCGCAGCGGGCCCGCACGCGCATGGTGAAGGCCGCGGTCGACACGGTCGCGGACCACCTGGGCAACACCCCGACGGTGGCCCGCAACTCCTACGTCGACCCGCGGGTGATCGAGCGGTTCGAGCAGGGGCGGACCGTGCTGCGGGCCGTCAGCCGGGCGGGCTCGCTCACCGACGACCGGGAACGCGCGGTCGTCGAGCGGGCGGTGGCCCGCCTGATCACCGGCTGACCCACGCGAGATGAACCTGAGGGCGATTCCGAGCCCGCCCGGATCGCCCTCAGGTTCATCTCGGCGCGATCGGGGGGCTAGTCCTCGCTCAGCTGCTCGCGCAGGCGGGCGAGGGTGCGGGCGAGCAGCCGGGAGACGTGCATCTGGGAGATGCCGATCTCGTCCGCGATCTGCGTCTGCGTCTTGTTGCCGAAGAACCGCAGCACCAGGATCGTGCGCTCGCGGGCGGGGAGCTCGTCGAGCAGCGGCGCGAGGGTCTGGCGGTACTCGACCTTGTCCAGCTCGGCGTCCGCGCTGCCCAGGGTGTCCGAGAGCGGCGCGTCGGCCCCCGACACCAGCTCGTCGAGCGAGGGGCCGCGGTAGGCCTGCTGGGCGTCGAGACCCTCCAGGACCTCCTCGGTCGGCATCCCCAGCCGCTCGGCGATCTCCGACGGTTTCGGGGCCCGGCCGAGCTCCTGGGACAGCGGCCCGACCGCGGAGGTGATGGCGGACTGCATCTCCTTGAGCCTGCGCGGCACCCGCATGGCCCAGGTCCGGTCCCGGAAGTGCCTGCGCACCTCGCCGGTGATCGTCGGGACGGCGTAGGACAGGAAGTCGACGCCCCGGTCCGGGCTGAACCGGTCCACCGCGTTGATCAGCCCGACGGTGCCCGCCTGCTCCAGGTCGTCGACGGGCTCGCCGCGGTTGGCGAAGCGGCGTGCGATGTGCCGCACGACCGGCAGGTGCCCGGTCACCAGCTCGTCCCGCAGGGCCTCCCGCTCGGCATGGCCCGCGGGCAGGGCGGCGAGCTTGTCGAACAGGGGAGCGAGGTGCGCGTACTCGGACGAGCCCCGGTCGGGGGCGGGCGCGGGTTCGCCGGCGGTCACGGGTTCATCTACCCGGGGGCGCCGACCCGGAAACGCGGCGGTGGCGCTGGTAGGTTGGTCAGCCGCGCCGCACGCTGCGGTCCGCTCGCGCTCCCGTCCCGGAGGATCCCCCCACCGTGTCTGTCTCGGACCCTGCCTCGGATGGCGAGACGCCGCTCGCGCACGAGCGTGCGTACGTCGAGATGCTCTACGGCCGGTTGGACGACCGCCGCCGGGAGACCGCGCGCAGGCTGGACGAGGTGCTGCACGGCGAGACCGTCGGCACGCCGCAGGCGCTCACCGAGCGGGACGCCGCGGCCGCCATGTACACCGACCGGCTGGCCGCCCTGCGCGCCGCCGAGCACGGGCTGGCGTTCGGGCGGCTGGACGCGGAGTCGGGCGAGGTGCGCTACGTCGGCAGGCTGGGCCTGCTGGACGAGGAGAACGAGTACGAGCCGCTGCTGATGGACTGGCGCGCGCCCGCCGCGCAGCCCTTCTACACGGCGACGGCGGCCAGCCCCGAGGGCATGCGCCGCCGCAGGCACCTGCGCACCCGCGGGCGCACCGTCGTCGCGGTGGACGACGAGGTGCTGGACCTCACCGACGCGGCCGCTCGGACGTCCTCGTCCGGCCTGGCGGGCGAGGCCGCGCTCATGGCCGCGGTGAGCGAGGCCCGCACCGGCCGCATGGGCGACATCGTGGCCACGATCCAGGCCGAGCAGGACCGGATCATCCGGTCGAAGCCGTCGGGCGTGCTGGTGGTGCAGGGCGGCCCCGGTACCGGCAAGACGGCGGTCGCGCTGCACCGGGCGGCGTACCTGCTCTACACCCACCGCGACCGGCTGGCCCGCAGCGGCGTGCTG
The DNA here is from genome assembly GCF_900102195.1 of Pseudonocardia oroxyli. Classification (GTDB taxonomy): domain Bacteria; phylum Actinomycetota; class Actinomycetes; order Mycobacteriales; family Pseudonocardiaceae; genus Pseudonocardia; species Pseudonocardia oroxyli. The sequence continues at coordinate 64,817 of NZ_FNBE01000001.1, read as the reverse complement.
GTGATCGGCCCGAACCCCACGTTCCTGCGCTACATCGGGCAGGTGCTGCCCTCCCTGGGGGAGACGGCCGTGGTCCTGGCCACGCCCGGAGAGCTCTACCCGGGCCTGCACGCGCGCAGGCCCGAGGACGCCCGGACGGCCGAGGTCAAGGGCCGGGTGGACATGGCCGCGGTCATCGCGGCGGCCGTGCGGGACCGCCAGCAGCTGCCGCGGCGGCCGATCGAGCTGGTCGTGGAGCAGCAGCCCGCGCGGATCGACCGGGACCTGGTGAACCAGGCCCGCTCGCGCGCCCGCCGCTCCCGCAAGCCGCACAACGAGGCCAAGCGGATCTTCCGCCGGGAGGCGTTGCAGCTGCTCGCCCAGCAGGTCGCGCGCACGCTCGGCGGCCGCAACCTGCTCGGCAGGCTGGACGTCGAGGACATCCGCGAGGAGCTCGCCGAGGACGCGGCGGTGAACCGCGAGCTGGACCTGCTCTGGCCCACGCTGACCCCCGAGCAGCTGCTCACCGACCTGTTCGGGGACCCACGCAGGCTCAACTCGATCGCCCGCCGGATCCCGGCGGAGGACCGCGCCCTGCTGGAGCGCCGCCCGCCCGAGGGCCCGGAGGAGCTGCGCTGGAGCGCCGCGGACGTCCCGCTGCTGGACGAGGCCGCCGAGCTCCTCGGGGACGACGGCTCGGCCGCCCGGGCCGCCGCCCAGGCCGCCCTGCGCGAGGAGGTCGAGTACGCCCAGGGGGTGCTCGACGTACTGGACCTGGAGGAGGACCTCGACCCGGAGCTGCTGCGCGCCACCGACATCGTCGACGCCGACCGGCTCGCCGAGCGCATGCAGGTGCGCACGTACGAGTCCACGGCCGACCGCGCGGCCGCGGACCGGGAGTGGACCTACGGGCACGTGATCGTGGACGAGGCGCAGGAGCTGTCCGCGATGGCGTGGCGCACCGTGATGCGCCGCGTGCCGAGCCGCTCGATGACGGTCGTGGGGGACGTCGCGCAGACCGGGGACATCGGCGGCACCACGTCGTGGGGGGACGCGCTCGGTCCCTTCGTGCAGAACCGCTGGCGGCTCGAGCAGCTCACCGTCAACTACCGCACGCCCGCCGAGATCGCGGACGTGGCGGACGACGTGCTCGCCGCGATCGACCCGTCGCTGAGCCCGCCCAGCTCGGTCCGCAGCACCGGCGTCCCGCCGCGGGCGGTCCCGGTGGCGCCCGGGTCCCTGGAGGGGGCGGACGGCGTGCTCGCCGGGATCGTCGACGAGGAGCGGGCCGCGGTGGGGGAGGGCCGCACCGCGGTGCTGGTCCCGTCCGCCCGCGCGGCGACCCTGCGCGGGGTGCTGCTCGGCCCGGACGCACCCGAGGACGACCTGGAGACCCCGGTCGTCGTGTTGCCGGTGGGGGCCTCGAAGGGCCTGGAGTTCGACTCCGTAGTGCTCGTCGAGCCCGCCGAGGTGCTCGCCGAGAGCCCGCGCGGCCTCAACGACCTCTACGTCGCGCTGACCCGCGCCACCCAGCGGCTCACGGTGGTCCACGCCGCCGACCTGCCCGAGCCGCTGAAGCGGTTGCGGCGCCACTGATGCTCACCGTCCGCGGCGCCGACCTCGTGTGGACGGGGTCGGCGGAGGTCCCGGGCGGGGCGGTGTCCTGCCGGGACGGGCTCGTCGTCGCGGACCCCGTGCCGGGACGGGTGCTGGACGCCTCGGGCTGCGTGGTCACCCCCGGCCTGGTCAACGCCCACCACCATCTCCTGCAGAGCGCGTTCCGGACCCTGCCCGGCACCCGCGGCGTCCCGATGCGGGAGTGGCTGCCCGCGATGGCGGCCGCCTACGCCGCCGTCGGGATCGACGCCGAGTCCGCGCACGCCGCGGCGTCGGTGGGCCTGGCGGAGGCGCTGCTCTGCGGGGTCACGACGGTGGCCGACCACCAGCTCAACTGGCCGCCCGGCGACGGGGTCGCCGTGGCGTCGGCGGTGGCCCGGGCGGCGGGCGAGCTGGGTGCCCGGCTGGTGTTCGTGCGAGGCTCCGCGCGGGACGACCCGGAGCAGGCCGCCGCCTCGGCGGAGGCGGTCGTGCAGGCCCTCGCCGGCACGGACGTGCAGGTCGCGGTGGGGCCCGCGGGCGTGCACAGCGACGCGCCGGAGACGTTCGCGCTGCTCGGCGAGGTCGCCGCGCGCCACGGGCTGCGCCGCCGCACCCAGGCGAACGAGCAGGTGGACGTCGAGATCGCCGCCGCGCGGTACGGGCGCCGCCCCCTCGACCTGCTCGACGAGTGGGGCTGGCTCGCCCCCGACGTCACCCTCGCGCACCTCTGCGGCATCACCGATGCCGAGCTGGCCCGGGTCGCGGCCGCGGGTGTGTCCGCGACCCACGCACCGGGCTGCGACCTGCCGATGGGGTGGGGTGTGGCGCCCGCCGCCGCGCTCGCGGACGCCGGGGTCGCGGTCGGGCTCGGCACCTCCGGCGGGGGCAGCAACGACGCCGGACACCTCCTCGCGGACGCCCGGCTGGCGATGCAGGTCGCCCCGCTCGTCGGGCGTCCGGTGGCGGCCCGCGAGGTGCTGACCTGGGCGACCGCCGGGTCCGCCGCGGGGCTCGGCCGGACCACCCCCGGCGCGTTCCCGATGCTCGGCCGCCTGGACCCGGGGTTCGCCGCCGACCTGGTCTGCTGGGACGTCACCGGGGTGGCGGACGCCGGGGTCGCCGACCCCCTCGCGGGCCTGCTGTGGGCCGCGCCCGGCCGCCGCCCCCGGCACGTCGTGGTGGGCGGGCGCGTGGTGGTCGAGGACTACGTGCTGGTCACCCGGCCCGAGCCGGAGATCGTGTCCGCGCTCGGCCGCCTGCTCGACCACCGTCGTGAGCGGCGATAGTCGCCAGGGCGACCATCGCCGCTCACGGGAGCACTTGTCTTCTCCGCCAGGTGTCGGCCTCGCGGACGTAGCGGGTGCGGGCGGGTGGGGTGTCGGCGGTGCCCGCGCGCCAGAGCTCCAGCCTGCTCGGGACCAGGGCGAGGGTGGTCCAGCTGGGCGGGGCCGTCGCCGCGCCGGCGGCGTGGGCGGCGAAGCGCTCCTCGACCGCGCCGGCGGGCACCTCGTGGTCGGGGCCGTGCAGCTGCGGCAGCAGGTCGTCGTACACCCAGCCGACGAGCTGCAGCTGCCGCGGGCGGGTGCGGTAGGCGGCCTCGGTGACCTCGCGGGGGAGCTCGACCAGGCGCCCGGTCAGCACCGCCTGGCGGCCCAGCGCGGGCCAGTGGAACACCCCGGCGGCGCGGTCGTCCGCGGCGCGGTCGACCGTCTTGCCGGTGGGGGCCGAGGTGTGGAACCGGACCGACTCCGTGTCGACGGCGGTGACGACCACGGTGCGGGCGGAGGGTCCGGCGGGGCCCGCGGTCGCCAGCGTCATGGTCCAGCCGAGCTCGCGGGCGTCCTGCAGCCAGGAGGCGAGCACCTCCATGCCGCCGCCCGGCGGCAGGGCCTCAGGCATGTCCGTCTCCCCCCGACGAGTGCACGACCAGCACGATCGCCTGCTCCGCTCCGAGCTGCCGGTAGCGGTGCGGCGTCTCGCCCGGGTAGGCGAGGGTGTCCCGCTCGCCGAGCACCCGGGTGGCCCCGGGCTCGGCCGATGTGGCGCCCAGCTCCACCTCGATCGTGCCGCGCACCACGTACAGCGCCTCCCGGCGGGCGTGGCTGAAGAACTCCTGGAACTCCCGCGGCAGCCCCACGAACTCGGTGAGGTCGGGATCGTGGTGCAGCAGCCGCGCCCCCGGACCGGCGCCGCTGGAGGCCTCGCCGGAGAGGGAGCGCGCGGAGTCGACCATGAGCACCGCGCCGTCGTCCCCGGCTTCGGCGAGCAGGGCCTGCTGGGTCGTGCCGAGCGCCTCGGCGATCCGGAACAGCGACCGCATCGACGGCCGGGTGCGGCCCAGCTCGAGCTGGGACAGGAACGGCTGGGACAGCCCGGACGCGGCGGCGACCTGGGCGAGGGTGCGGCCGAGCGCGCGGCGGCGGGAGCGGATGGCCTGGCCGAGTCGGACGTCGGCTGCCTTCTGGGGGTTTCGGATGGGCATCCTTCACACGTCCGGTAACGGGGGACATCGGGACGAAACACGAGGAGCCTAGCGTGCCCCGTGTTGTGACTCCATCAATATTTTGCAGGTCAGAGTGAGTGCGTCGGTCGGGGCGCCGTCGGCCGCCCCCTGCCTGGCGGGGGTCGAGGTCGCGGCGCTGCACGGCGTGCGGCTGCCGGACGGGACCCGCGGTGAGGTGCTGCTCTCCGGTGGTTCCGTCGCGGACACCCCCGGTCCGGGCGTGTCGCTGGAGGCGTCCGGCTGGCGGGTGCTGCCCGCCGCCTGCGAGCCGCACGCCCACCTCGACAAGGCCCTCACCGCGCCGCGCATGGACCCGGGCGCGGGCAACGACCTGCCGACGGCGATCGCCCAGTGGCGCTCGATCCTGCCCGGGATCGACCGGGCGGACATCGAGTCCCGCGCGCTGGCCGCCGTCGGCCGCTACCTCGCCAACGGCATCACCGCGATCCGCAGCCACGTGGACGTCCCGCTGGAGGGCGACCGCTTCCGCGGGGTGGACGCGCTGGTCGGGCTCCGGGAGCGCCTGCGCGGCACCGTCGACCTGCAGGTGTGCCTGCTCGCCGGCTCCGAGGCGGACGACGGGGTGGTGGCCGAGGCCGTGGCCCGCGGGGTGGACGTGGTCGGCGGCTGCCCGCACCTGGCGCCGGACCCGCGGCACGAGATCACCCGCATGCTGGACGTCGCGCAGGCCCACGACCTGCCCGTCGACCTGCACGCGGACGAGCAGACGGACGTCGGGCACGCGTTGGACCTGGAGGAGATGGCCCGCCAGGTGCTCGCCCGCGGCATGCGGCAGCGGGTCACCGCGAGCCACTGCGTGCGCCTCGGGATGCTCCCGCCGGACCGGCTCGCCCAGGTCCTGGATCTGACCGCGCGGGCCGGGATCGGCATCGTCACGCTCCCGATCACCAACCTCTACCTGCAGGGCCGCGGCATCCCGGGCAACCCGCGCGGGCTCGCCCCGCTGCCCGCGATCCTCGCGGCGGGCGTGCCGCTGGCCGCGGGCGCGGACAACCTGCGGGACCCGTTCAACCCGGCCGGTCGCGCCGATCCCTTCGAGACGACGTCCCTGCTCCAGACCGCCGGGCACCTGCGGGCGGGCGAGGCCCTGCACGCGGTCACCGGAGGCGCCCGCGCGGTGCTCGGCCTCCCGGCCGCGGGCGTCGGGCCGGGGGAGCGGGCGGATCTGCTCCTGGTCCCGGACACCGAGCCCGGGGACCTGCTCGCCGGCGCCCCCGAGGCCCGGATCGTGCTCGCGGGCGGACGCGTGGTCGCCGACTCCCGCGTCGCCCGGCAGGTCGCCCTGTCCCCGTCCGAGCTCCCCGAGGTGGTCGCATGACCGGAACCCTGACGCTCGAGGGCGTCACCAAACAGTTCGACACCGGCACGGTGGCCGTGCGCGAGGTCAGCCTCGACCTGGCGCCGGGGGACTTCGTCACGGTCGTCGGGCCGTCGGGCTGCGGCAAGTCCACGCTGCTGCGGCTGGCGTCCGGCCTGGAGACGGTGACCCGCGGCACGGTGGCCGTCGAGGCCGCGTCGACGAGCTACGTCTTCCAGGACCCGACGCTGCTGGAGTGGCGCAGCGCACTGCGGAACGTCGAGCTCGTCGGCGAGCTGCGCCGGGTGCCGCGCGAGGAACGCCGCCGCCGGGCCCTCGAGGCGCTGGAGCTGGTGGGGCTCACCGGGTTCGAGGCGCAGCACCCGCGCAAGCTCTCCGGCGGCATGCGGATGCGGGTCTCGCTCGCCCGCGCCCTGGTCGCCGACCCGGACCTCGCGCTGTTCGACGAGCCGTTCGGCGCGCTCGACGAGATCACCCGCCTGCAGATGCAGACCGAGCTGCAGAAGCTGTTCCAGCTCAAGGGTTTCGCGGGGCTGTTCATCACGCACTCGGTGTCCGAGGCGGTCTACCTCTCCACCCGGGTGGTCGTGATGAGCGGTCGTCCGGGCCGGATCGTCGCGGAGATCCCGGTGCCCTTCGCCTACCCGCGACCGCCCGAGCTGCGGTACGCACCCGAGTTCGCCGAGCTGACCGGCCGGGTCAGCGAAGCCCTGGGAGAGCACTCATGACCACCGTCGAGGCACCGACCACCGGACTGCCGGTCGAGGCGCGGGCGGTTCCGGGGCGGCCCTGGTGGCGCACCGCACTTGCCCGTTCCCTGCCGATCCTCGCCGCGCTGGGCGGCATCGCCGTCCTCTGGTACGCCGTGACCTACCTCGTGCTGCCCGCGGACCAGCGTTTCCTGCTGCCCCCGCCGCACGAGGCCTACGGCAGCGCGCTGGGCAACGGCGCGCTGATGGGCCCGATGCTGGAGGCGCTGGGCCGCAGCGCGGTGGTGGCGCTGGTCGGCCTGGTGATCGCGGTGGTGCTGGGGATCGGCTACGCCACCGTGATGTCGCAGTCCGGGTGGGCCGAGCGGGTCCTCTACCCGTACGCGGTGATCCTGCAGACCATCCCGATCCTCGCCCTGGTGCCGCTGATCGGCATCTGGCTCGGGTACGCGTTCACCGCCCGGGTGGTCGTGTGCGTGATCATCGCGCTGTTCCCGATGATCTCCAACACCCTGTTCGGGCTGCAGTCCGCGAGCGCCGCCGCACACGACCTGCTCACCCTGAACAAGGCGAGCCGGTGGCAGCGGCTGGTCAAGCTGCAGTTCCCGGCCGCCGTCCCGTCGATCTTCACCGGGCTGCGGAACGCCGCGGGTCTGTCGGTGATCGGCGTGATCGTCGCGGACTTCTACTTCCAGCAGGGGGCGCCGGGCATCGGCGGCCTGCTGCGCACCTACACACTGCGCCTGCAGATGGAGGCGCTGCTCACGGCGGTCACCCTCACCGCGCTGTTCGGGGTGGTCGTGTTCTCGATCTTCGCCGCGCTGGACAAGGCCGTGGTCGGCCGCTGGTACGGCGGGCACACCAGATGACTCTCGGAGGTCCCATGCTGCGCAGGACAGGTCTGCTCGTGATCACCGCCCTGGTGCTGGCGGGGTGCGGCGGCGGCACCCAGGCCGCCTCCTCGGGCCCCGCCGCGCCCGCCGCCCCCGCGGGCGGCCCGCTCGACCTCGCCGCCGCGGGCTGCCCGGCGAAGATCGTCTTCCAGCAGGACTGGCAGCCGGAGGCCGAGCACGGCGCGATGTACTCGGTCGTCGGCCCGGACCGCACCATCGACGCCGCGAACAAGTCGGTCACCGGCTCGCTCGTGGCGCAGGGGGTGGACACCGGGGTGGACGTCGAGGTGCGGCCGGGCGGGCCGAACGTCGGGTTCCAGCCGGTGCCCGCCCTGATGGCGCTGGACGATTCGATCACCCTCGGCGCGGTCAACACGGACGTCGCGCTCACCGCGACCGGGAACCAGGCCGTGGTCGCGGTGGCCTCCCAGCTCACGGTGTCGCCGCAGATCATCATGTGGGACCCGGCGAGCCACCCCGGCGCCACCACGATCCAGCAGGCCGCCGCGGGCGGCGCGCCCGTGGTGACCTCGGGTGACGTGCTGCCCGCGCTGCTCGCCGCCAAGGGCGTGATGGCCCCCTCCCAGTCGGACACCTCCTACGAGGGCACGCCCGCCCGGTTCGTCGCCGACCCGACGATCCTGCAGCAGGGCTTCGCCACGGCCGAGCCCTACATCTACGAGAACGAGATCCCGCAGTGGAACAAGCCGATCGCCTTCCAGAAGGCGGCGGACGTCGGCTACTCGATCTACCCCGAGCCGCTCGCCGTGCGCGCCGACAAGCTCGACGCGCTGCGTCCCTGCCTGCAGAAGCTCGTGCCGATCATGCAGCGGGCGCAGCTCGACTACCTGGCGAACCCCGGCCCCACGAACGACCTGATCGTCGAGCTGGTGAACGAGTACCAGACCGGCTGGACCTACTCGGCGGGCGTCGCGGCGTTCTCGGCCAAGGCCCAGCTCGAGCAGGGCTTCGTGACCAACGACCCGGCATCGGGTGTGTTCGGGCGGTTCGACCCGGCGCGGATGCAGGAGATCGTGAACACCTTCGTGCCGATCCTGCAGGCGCAGGGCTCGCTCCCCGGCCCCGCACCCACCCCGGAGTCGTTGTACACCAACGAGTTCATCGACCCGTCGATCTCGATGGGGACCTCGTGACCCTGGAGTCCGAGCTGGCGGACCTGGGCGTCGACGTCTCGACCGACCGCGAGCTGCTGCTGAAGGTCTCCTCGGACTGGTCGCGCATGTCCCCGGTGCTGCAGGACAAGCTGCCGCCCGGGCGGTACGTCGCGGACCTCGTGGTGCGGCCGACGTCGGCGCAGCAGGTGGCGGACGTCCTGGCGGTGGCCTACCGGCAGGACGTCCCGGTCACCCCGCGCGGCGCGGGGACCGGGAACTACGGCCAGGCCACGCCGTTCGACGGCGGGATCGTCCTGGACCTGCGCGGGCTCGACACGGTCGAGGTGACCGGAGAGACCGTGCGGGCCGGGGCGGGCGCCAAGCTCACCACCGTCGACGAGGTCGCCCGGGCGGCGGGCCGGGACGTCTGGATCTTCCCGAGCACCAAGGGGTCCACGGTCGGCGGGTTCGTCGGCGGCGGCTCGGCGGGCACGGGCACGATCGAGCACCGCACGACGTCGGACGGGTTCGTCGTGTCCGCCGTGGTCGCCCCGATGGACGGCAGTGGGTCCCTGTTCACGGTCTCCGGCGCGGAGCTGGAGCCCTTCGTGCACACCTACGGCGTGACCGGGGTGCTCGTCGAGGTGGAGATCCGCACGGACCCGGCGCGGGAGTGGGCGGCGGTGTACGGGTCCTTCGGCTCCTACGCCGACCTGGTCGCCGTGCACCGGACCCTGACCACGCTGTCGGTGGCGCCCCGGCTGGCGTCGGGGGACGAGCCCGCGCTGGTCCCGACACTGCCGGTCGACCTCGACCCGGCGCGGTGGAGCCTGCGGGTGATCGCCGAGGCCTCCACGGTCGACGAGGTCACGGCGCGGATCCGGACGCACGGGGAGGTGGTCCGGGTCGCCCGCGACTACGCCGAGACCGACGTGCTCTCCGGGATGTCCTACAACCACCCCGTCTACTTCCTGCAGCAGGCGGCGCCGCAGCCGCGGCTGTTCCACATCGAGAGCTCCGGGACCCCGCTCTGGGACGACCCGGACGCGGTGCGCGCCTGCTACCCGGGCCCGGTGCACCTGCACCTGGAGCTGTTCCAGCACGGGCCCGGCGCCATGATCGTCGCGGAGTACACCGGGGAGGCGGACCTGCTCGCCGGGATGGACCGGCTGGAGGCGATCGGGGTGGGCGTGCACTCGCCGCACCAGTGGTACGTGGACCGCAACGTCGAGCTCGCCCGCGAGACCGCGCGACGGACGGACCCGAAGGGGCTGCTCAACCCGGGCAAGCTGGTCGACGCGCCGCCGGTGGACTCGCGGGTCAACATCGGGGTGGTCCGATGAGGTTCACCGACCTGACCGGCCCGCAGGTGGCGGCGCTGCCCGCGGACACCGTCGCCGTCCTGCCGCTGGGGGCGATCGAGCAGCACGGCCCGCACCTGCCGGTCTCCACCGACCACGTGACCGCCACGGCCGCGGCGGAGGCCGCCGTCGCCGCCGCGACGACCGCGGGCGTGCCCTGCGTGCTGCTCCCCGGCCTGGCCTACACCAAGTCCGACGAGCACCACGCCTTCCCCGGCTCGCTGTGGCTGTCCTGGGACACCCTCATGCGCACCCTGGTCGACCTCGGCCGCTCGCTGGCCGCGTCCGGGATCACCCGGCTGCTGTTCGTCAACGGCCACGGCGGCAACTCGGCGCTGGGACAGGTGGCGTGCCGGCAGCTGCGGCGCGAGTTCGGCCTGCGGACCTTCTTCGCGCACCTGTCGGTGCCCGCGGACCAGGGCGGGCGGTCCTCGGCGGAGTCCGAGTACGGCATGGGGATCCACGGCGGGCACGGCGAGACCTCGCTGATGCTGCACCTGCGCCCCGACCTCGTGCAGATGGACCTCGCCGTGCGGCGGGTGCCGGAGGGGCTGCGGGAGTTCTCCCTCATCGGGTTCGGCAAGCCGGTCTCGTTCGGCTGGCTGTCCGAGGACTTCGGCCCGGACGGGCACGTCGGCGACCCCACCGGTGCCACGGTCGAGCACGGGAAGGCGGTGTTCGAGGCGGGCGTCGGGCAGCTGGTCCGGGTGCTCGACGAGGCCCACCGGTTCCACACCTGAGCCGCGCGGCCGGGCCCTCGGGGCTCAGCCCCAGGGGTCCTCGTCCGGGTAGTCCGGCTCCGGGGGCTCCTCGACCGGCCACTCGTCCCGCGGCTCCTCGCGCGCGGGAGGGGCCCCGCCGTCCTGCCCACTGCCCTGCCCGCCGCCCTGCCCGCTGCCGCGCACGGCGTCGAGCACGCCCTGGCCGTACTTCGCCAGCTTGTTCTCGCCCACCCCGTTCACGGTGCCCAGCGCGGCCAACGACGCCGGGGCGAGCGTGGCGATCGCGCGCAGGGTGGCGTCGTGGAAGATCACGTAGGCGGGGACGCCCTGCTCCTTCGCCGTGGCCCCGCGCCAGGCCCGCAGCCGCTCGAAGATCGGCGCGGCCGCGGCGGGGAGGTCGGCGGGGGCGGGCTTCGACGTGCTGCGCCGCGTCCGGGTCCGCTCGGGGTCCTTGCGCAGCATCACCTTCCGGCTCCCGCCGAGCACCTCGCGGCTGCCGTCGGTGAGCTGCAGGGTGTTGTACGCGCCGCCCACGGCGAGCAGCTCCCGGGCCAGCAGCTGGCGGACCACACCGCGCCACTCGCCGTCCGCCAGCTCGGTGCCGATGCCGAAGGTGGACAGCTCGTCGTGGCGGAACTGCTCGACCTTGGGCGTCTTCTTGCCCAGCAGGATGTCCACGGTCTGCTGGGCGCCGAAGGACTGGTTGCGCTCCTTCTTCAGCCGCCAGATCGTGGACAGCAGCTTCTGTGCGGGGACCGTGCCGTCCCAGGTCTCGGCGGGGGTCAGGCAGGTGTCGCAGTTGCCGCACGGCTCGCCGCGCTGCCCGAAGTAGGCGAGCAGCTGCACCCGCCTGCACTCCACGGTCTCGCAGAGCGCGAGCATCGCGTCGAGGTGCTGGGACAGGCGCTGCTTGTGGGCCCGGTCGCCCTCGGAGTCGTCGATCATCTTGCGCTGCTGCACGACGTCCGCGAGCCCGTAGGCGAGCCACGCGGTGGACGGCAGCCCGTCCCGGCCCGCCCGCCCGGTCTCCTGGTAGTACCCCTCGACGGACTTGGGCAGGTCCAGGTGCGCGACGAACCGGACGTCCGGCTTGTCGATCCCCATCCCGAACGCGATGGTCGCGCACATGACCAGGCCCTCCTCGCGGAGGAAGCGGGCCTGGTGCTCGCGGCGGACCGCGGCGTCGAGCCCCGCGTGGTAGGGCAGCGCCTTGACGCCCTGGGCCGTCAGGAACTCCGCGGTCTGCTCCACCGACTTGCGGGACAGGCAGTAGACGATCCCGGCGTCCCCCGCGTGCTCGGTGCGCAACAGCTCCAGCAGCTGCTTGCGGGGCTCCGCCTTCGGCACGATCCGGTATTGGATGTTGGGCCGGTCGAAGCTCGCGACGACCTGCTTGGCCGTCGTCAGGTCCAGCCGCTCGGCGATCTCGGCGCGGGTGTGCTCGGTGGCGGTCGCCGTGAGCGCGATCCGCGGGATGCTCGGCCACCGCTCGTGCAGCTCGGAGAGCATGAGGTAGTCGGGGCGGAAGTCGTGGCCCCACTGCGCGACACAGTGCGCCTCGTCGATGGCGAACAGGGCGATCGTGCTGCGGTCCAGCAGGTTCACCGTCGAGCCCAGCCGCAACCGCTCCGGGGCCAGGTAGAGCAGGTCCAGCTCGCCCGCGAGCAGCGCACGCTCGGTCTCGCGGCGCTCGTCGGGCGTCTGGGTGGAGTTGAGGAACCCGGCGCGGACGCCGAGCGCGTGCAGCGCGTCCACCTGGTCCTGCATGAGCGCGATCAGCGGCGAGACCACCACGCCCGTGCCCTCGCGGACCAGCGCGGGCACCTGGTAGCACAGCGACTTGCCGCCGCCGGTCGGCATCAGGACCAGCGCGTCCCCGCCCGCGACGACGTGCTCCACGACCTCCGCCTGGGGCCCGCGGAAGGCGTCGTAGCCGAAGACCCGGTGCAGGACGTCGAGGGCGGCGGACGCGGGGGGAGCAGTCACGCCACCGATCGTAGGGGAGCGACGGCGGCCCCCGACCGCTCGTGCGCGGTAAGTGGTGCTCTGGCACCAGTTACCACGCACGGGCGCGTCAGCGCAGGCTCGACTCCCAGGCCGCGTGGAGGCGGGCGAAGTCGCCGTCGGTGGCCAGCAGCTCCCGCGGGGTGCCGTCCTGGACGATCCGGCCCCGCTCCAGGACCAGGACGCGGTCGGCGATCGCGACGGTCGAGAGGCGGTGGGCGATGATCAGCGCCGTGCGGTCGGCCAGCACCGTCTCCAGCGCGGCCTGGACGGCGCGTTCACTGGGGATGTCCAGGCTCGACGTGGCCTCGTCCAGCAGGACGACGGCCGGGTCCGCGAGCACCACCCGGGCCAGCGAGACGAGCTGGCGCTGGCCCGCGGAGAGGCGCCCGCTGCGCTTGCGGACGTCGGTGTCCACGCCCTCGGGCAGGTCCTGCACGAACTCCGCACCCACCGCCGCCAGGGCCGCCTCGATCTCGGCGCGGGTCGCGGACGGGCGGCCGAGGGCCACGTTGTCCGCCACCGAGCCGGAGAACAGGAAGGGGTCCTGGGTGACCATCACCAGCGCGCGGCGGAGGTCGTCGTCCGCCAGGGACCGCAGGTCCACGCCGTCGAGCAGCACGCGGCCGGACGTGGGGTCGTGGAAGCGGGCGGCCAGCTTGGCGATCGTGGTCTTGCCCGCGCCGGTGGCGCCGACGAGTGCGACCGTCTGACCTGCGGGCACGTGCAGCGACAGCTCGGGCAGCACCGGGCGTTCGGGCGCGCGCGGAGACGGAGCCTGCGGAGACGACCATCGGCGCGGGTAGGCGAAGGTGACCTCGTCGAACTCCAGCTCGCCGCGGGCCCGCAGCGGCTGCGGGTGCTCCGGTTCCGGCACCGTCTCGGGCGTGTCCAGCACCGACGCGAGCTTCTCCAGGGCCGCCGCGGCGGACTGGTAGGCGTTGAGGAACTGGGCGAGCTGGTCGAGCGGGTCGTAGAACCGGCGCAGGTACAGCAGGAACGCGGTCAGCGCGCCGAGCTCCAGCGCCCCGTCGGTCACCCGCAGCGCACCGATCAGCAGGACGAGCGCGAGGGTCACGTTGCCGACCGCGCGCACCGACGCGACGAACCAGGACAGTGTGAGCAGGGCCGCGGCGTTCGCGTCCCGGTACCGCCCGTTGAGCTGGTCCATGATCGACTCGTTGCGGGCCTCGCGGCGGTAGGCCTGGACCGCCCGGATCCCGTTCATCGACTCGACGAAGTGCACGATCACCCGCGCCACCCAGGTGCGGGTGAGCCGGTAGCTCGCCCGCGAGGAGCGCTGGAACCAGCGGGTGAGCAGCACCAACGGCACGAACCCGGCCAGCACCACCCCCGCCAGCACCGGGTCGATCACCAGCAGGAGCACGGTGATCCCGCCGAGCGAGAGCAGGGCGCCGAGCAGGCCGTCGAGCCCGGTCTCCAGCAGGTCGTCGATCGACTCCAGGTCGCTGGTCAGCCGCGAGATCAGCCGCCCGGAGGTGTAGGACTCGTGCCACTCCAGGGCCAGCCGCTGGGCGTGGGTGAAGACCCGGCGGCGCAGCTCCAGGAGCACGTCCTGGCCGATCCGGCCGGAGAGCAGCAGGAACCCGGCGCGCAGCCCGGCCGAGGCCAGCCCGCACGCCGCGTACCCGACGATCGCCCAGGCCAGCTCGCCCGGCCGCCCGTCGAGCGCCGCGGGCACGCCGGTGTCGATGGCCAGCGCGACGAGCAGCGGCCCGGTCAGCATGACCGCGTTCTCCAGCACCAGGATCAGCAGCGCGAGCGCCACGCCGCCGCGGTGCGGCCGCAGCAGCGAGCCCACCAGCCGTCGGGCGCTGCGGGCGAGCCGCAGCCCGGCGGCCCGGGTGACCTCCTGGTCGTCGTCCCCGACCCCCTGCCACTCGAGGTCCGCGCTCATCGCTCTCGCCCGCTGCGCGGGCTGTGCTGATGGTTCGCTCGCACGCTCGCTCACGACCGCACCAGCTCCGCCGACAGGAGGTCTCGGTAGGTCGCGTCCTGCGCCAGCAGCTCCGTGTGCCGCCCCAGCGCGGTGATCCGGCCGTCCGCCAGCACCGCCACCCGGTCCGCGAGCTGCACCGTCGACGGGCGGTGCGCCACGACCAGCGCGGTCACCCCGCCCAGCACGCGGCGCAGGGCGGCCTCCACCTCGGCCTCGGTGTGGACGTCGAGGGCCGAGAGCGGGTCGTCGAGCACCAGGACGGGCGGGCGGCCGATCACGGCGCGGGCCAGCGCGAGCCGCTGCCGTTGCCCGCCGGACAGCGACATCCCCTGCTCGCCGATCCGGGTGTCGAGCCCCCACGGCAGGGCCTCGACGAAGCCGCGGGCGCCCGCGACCTCCAGGGCCTCCCACACGGCGTCGTCCGGCGCGTCCGGGACGCCGAGGGCCACGTTCTCCCGCACGCTCGCGGAGATCAGCACCGGCTCCTCGAACGCCGTGGCGACCACCCGGCGCAGGTCGGCGAGCCGCCACCGCCGCACGTCCACGCCGTCGACCAGCACGGACCCGTCGGTGACGTCCACCAGCCTGCCGACCAGCGACGTGAGCAGCGTCTTGCCGGCGCCGGTGGCCCCCACCAGCGCCAGGGTCTCGCCGGGCTCGACGGTCAGGTCGACCCCGCGCAGGACCGTGCCGACGTGCACGTCCCGGAACTCGATCCGCCCGCGCCGGTCCCCGTCGGCGGGGGACTCGGGGACCTCCGGGTCGGTGATCGCGGGTTCGACGTCCATGACCTCCCAGAACCGCCTGCTCGCGGCCCCCGCGTTCCCGGCCTCGGTGAGCAGCCAGCCCAGCGACGCGATCGGCCAGTACAGATAGGTCATGATCGTGACGGCGGCGACCAGGGTGCCGACCGTCAGCACGCCGGTGGACACCCCGTAGGTGCCGAGCGCGAGGATCACGGTGATCGCGGCCTCGGGCAGCAGCACCAACACGCACCACAGCGCCGCCCGCAGCCGCACCTTGCGCAGCTCGGTGGCGCGGAGGCTGCGGGCGTCCGCGAGGAAGCGGCGGTGATCTCGCGGCGGCGCCCCAGCGACCGCAGCACCCGCACGCCGAGCGCGGACTCCTCGACCACGGTCGCGAGGTCGCCCGCCTGGTCCTGGGCCCGGCGTGCGACGGCGGAGAAGCGGCTCTCGATGCGCAGTGTGACGGCCACCATCGGGACCGCCAGGACCAGCAGCGCGAGCCCGAGCATCCACGACAGCGCGCCGAGGACCACGATGCCCACGATCGCGGTGATGGTGTTCACCACCAGGAACACCCCGGCGAAGGCGAGGAAGCGGCGCAGGGTGGACAGGTCCTGGATCGCCCGGGACAGCAGCTGCCCCGAGGGCCGGCGGTCGTGGAAGGAGAGCGGCAGCCGCTGCAGGTGGGCGTAGAGGTCGGCCCGCATCGTCGCCTCGATGAGCGTGGTGGGCCGGGCGACCAGCCTCCGGCGCAGGAACAGCAGCAGTGCCTCGCCGAGACCGAGAGCGAGCACGCCCGCGACCAGCCAGGGCAGCAGCGAGAGGTCGCCCGCGGTGATCGGGCCGTCGACGATCCGCCGGGTGACCAGCGGCACGGCGAGCGCGGCGAGGTTCCCGACCAGCGCGGCGGCGGCCGAGCCGAGCAGGACGGCCCGGTGGGGGCGGATGTAGGGAGCGAGCCGGCGCAGCGCGGCGAGGGTCGCGACGGGCGGGGGTTCCCGCGTCGCGGCGGTCGTCGTGGGGGTCGCCTGCTCCGGGTCGGGAGGGGCGCTCATGGTGGGTTCAAGCCTACGAAGCCACGTGGTATGCCGCACCCGAGTTACCCGTCGCCCGCAGGTGGTAGACACAGGGCAGACACCGGACGCCGGAAGGACGAGCGTGGAACTGAAGATCGGGTACAAGGCCTCGGCGGAGCAGTTCGGGCCCCGTGATCTGGTGGAGTACGCGGTGCGGGCCGAGGAGGTGGGTCTGGACAGTGTGTGGGTGTCGGATCACTTCCTGCCGTGGCGGCACGAGGGCGGGCACGCGCCGTCGGCGTTGACGTGGATGGCGGCGGTGGGGGAGCGCACCGAGCGGGTGGTGATCGGCACGTCGGTGACCACGCCGACGTTCCGGTACAACCCGGCGGTGATGGCCCAGACCTTCGCCACGATGGCGCTGCTGACCGGGGATCGGGTGATCCTGGGCGCGGGTACGGGTGAGGCGCTCAACGAGGTTGCGGTGTCCGGCATGCAGTGGCCGGAGTTCAAGGAGCGTTACGCCCGGCTGCGGGAGGCGGTGCGGCTGATGCGGGCGTTGTGGACCGAGGACGAGGTGGACTTCGACGGCGAGTACTACACGCTGGTGGGTGCCTCGATCTACGATCGCCCGGCCAAGCCGGTGCCGGTGTACATCGCCGCGGGTGGCCCGCAGGTGGCCCGCTATGCGGGGCGGGCGGGTGACGGGATGATCTGCACGTCGGGAAAGGGCATGGAGCTCTACACCGACAAGCTGATGCCGGCGGTGACCGAGGGGGCGGAGAAGGAGGACCGTGACCCGGCCTCGATCGACCGCACCATCGAGATCAAGATGTCCTACGACCGGGACGCGGACGTGGCGTTGGAGAACTGCCGGTTCTGGGCGCCGTTGTCGTTGACCGCGGAGCAGAAGCACTCGGTGAACAGCTCTCAGGAGATGGAGCGCCTGGCCGACGAGCTGCCGATCGAGCAGGTGGCCAAGCGGTGGATCGTGGCGTCGGACCCGGACGAGGCGGTCGCGCAGATCAAGCCCTACCTGGACGCGGGCCTGAACCATCTGGTGTTCCACGGACCGGGCCACGACCAGGAGCGGTTCCTGTCCCAGTTCGCCGAGGACGTCCTGCCGAAGCTGCGGGCGCTGGGCTGAGCAGTGTGATCCGCGCGACGATCTGCACGGTCAGTGCTGACTGTTAGTGTGCGACCCGGCGGCGGACGAGGAGGAGACGACCATGGGTGACCCGGTGATCGTGCAGGAGGGGCGGGTCCTGAAGGTCCGCGTCGCCGCCGGGCGGGCGAACGCGCTCGACGAGGCGGCGATGACCGAGGCCGCGCAGGCGCTGCGGGAGCTCGCGACCGTCGAGCAGGCTGCGGCGCAGGGGATCGGGGCGGTGCAGCTGGTCCACCCCGGCGGCAACTTCTGCGCGGGCGGGGACGTCCGCTCGTTCGCCGCCGCCGAGGACCGCGGGACCTTCGTCAAGGGCGTCGCGGACGTGTTCCACGACTTCCTCGAGGCCTACGTCGCCGCCGCGGTGCCGACGGTCGCCGGGGTGCAGGGCTGGGCCGCGGGCGCGGGGATGAGCATCGTGCTCGCCACCGACATCGTGGTGGTGGGCGGGTCCACCAAGATCCGCCCGGCCTACCCGGGCATCGGCTTCTCGCCGGACGGCGGGATGAGCTGGACGCTGCCCCGGATCGTCGGCCTGGCGCGGGCGCGCCACATCCTGCTCAGCGACCAGGTGCTCGGCGCCGAGGACATGCTCGGGCTCGGCATCGCCTCCGCACTGGTCGACGACGCCGACCTCGCCGCCGAGGCGGACGCCACCGCCTACCGGCTCGCCCAGGGGCCCACGGCCGCGCTCGGCCGGATCACCGCGCTGCTGGCCGCCGCCTACGACCGTCCACTGCGCGCCCACCTCGACGCCGAGGCCGAGGCGATCTCCGCCAGCGCCGCGGGCGCGGAGGGGGCGGAGGGCCTGCGCGCGTTCGGGGAGAAGCGGGCTCCCCGCTTCCATCCCTGAGCGGGTCGCGGGAGGCCTCCGACACGGTTTGGGTCCGTCGCCGGCGGGGGACTCCCGGACGGGCGCCGGATCCGGCGCCGGACCTCCGATCGCCGGGAGCGGTGCGCGCGTGAACGTCCAGGGTCTGACGGGGGGCGGGACCCGCCCGAGCGGCACGCCCGTATCGGCCGACCCGACCGACTCGGCGGCCGAGGAACTGCGCGTGGTGCGGACCGCGACGCCCGACGCGCTCGCGGGCATCCGCGCCGTCGTGTCCACCTGGGCGCGCGGTGTGGGCCTGTCCGCAGACGGCCTGGTCGACCTGCTGCTGGCGGTGGGGGAGGCGGCGGCGAACGTCGTCGACCACGCCTACCGCGGCGGCCCGCCCGGCCCCGTCGAGATCGAGCTGGGCCTGCGCGCGGACCGCGCCGGTCGGGTGGTCACCGCGCGCATCTCCGACCGCGGCCGCTGGCGCCCGAGCCTCGCGGACGCGGGAGATCGAGGGCGGGGTCTGCCGATGATCCGCGCCCTGGCGCAGTTCCTCGACGTCGCGGCCACGCCGACCGGCACGCAGGTCTGTTTGGAGCTCGCGGTCTCGTGAGCGGCCGCTGACGGTTGACGCCTGGGACGCTCAAGCACCACTCAGTGACGCTTGGGACGCCCAAGCGTCAGCGGCGCAGGTGCGGGCGTTGACGCTTGGGACGCCCAAGCACCACTCAGTGACGCTTGGGACGCCCAAGCGTCAGCGGCGCGGGCGCGGGTGTTGATGCTTGGGACGCCCAAGCACCACTCAGCGACGCTTGGGACGCCCAAGCATCAGCAGCGCGGGTGCAGGCGTTGACGCTTGGGACGCCCAAGCACCACTCAGCGACGCTCGGGACGCCCAAGCGTCACACAAGCGGGCGAGCCGGGACTAGCGGCCGGGGACGGAACCGCCCGCGACCAGTCGGCGCGGACCGCCGAGGGTGGCCGGGCGGGCGGCACGCAGGCCGGGCAGCACGACCGCGGACCGGGACGGGACCGGGCGGTAGCCGCCGACCGCGGGTCGCATCGGGAACCCGCCCGCGGGGGCGAACAGCCCCTCGAGGCCGGCGGAGACCGGGCCGACGGAGGTGCGCAGCAGCTCCTGGAACGCGTCGTACTGGGCGACGGCCTCGACCACGTCCCCCTTGGCGAGCAGCGCCTCGATCAGGGCCCGGCGCGCGCTCTCCCGGCTGGGGGCGGCGGCCACGGCGATCTCGGCGACGTCCACGGCGTCCGCGTGCAGACCCGCGGCGGAGAGCTTGCCGGAGACCTCCTCGAGGGAGGCGAGCCGGAGCTGGCGGAAGCGCTCACGCTCGACGGCGATCCACGGCGAGGTCCAGGCCGGGAGGATGTCCTGGGACAGCAGGTCGGTGGCGGGGCGCTCGTCGAGTCGGCCACCGCCGGAGAAGGCGCGTACCAGCAGCATCGCGTCCGACAGGTCGACCTCGACCTCGTCGGCCAGCGCGAGGGGAGCCGCCGCGTCCGACGGGTCGCCGACGAGCAGCCCCGGGACGTCGATGGCCTCGACCGCCTCGGCGAGCAGCCGGGCGGCGGCCTCGGCCGGGACCCCGGGCCACAGGTCTGCGGCCAGACCCGTCCGCGGCTGCGGGCGGCGGTGCACCGCCAGGTAGGCGACGACGCGGCGGGCGTCGACGCTCAGCGGCACGCTCGCGCCGTCGGAGGTGAGGCCGAACGAGCCGAGCACCGCGATGCGGTGGCTCGGACACTCGGCGAAGGATCGGCGGTGACCGTCAGGCATGGTGATCCCAAATGTGATGGAACGCTGCTGTGTGACCTGTGAGGGCGGCCTCTTGGGCCCGGCCCGCGCAACAGTGTTCTCCGGCGCGCGCCGCTTGCCAAGGGGCTGTTTCGTCACAGTTACGATCTGTGCATACCTATATGACGAGTCGCAGGTACAGCCGCGGTGTGACGATCCTGCAGTGATCATAGACCACGCTCCGTGGACGGGTGCCTACGGGGTGGCGTGCAGGCGGACGTGCGTGCCGCGGCCGTCCCGCCACACGTGCAGCAGGTCGCACAGCTGCCGGGCGATCCACACTCCGCGCCCGCGCGGGTCCGCCGGGTGCGGCGCCACGAGCCCCGGCAGCGGCTCGTGCAGGTCACCCGAGTCGTGCACCTCGCACACCAGCCCGCCGGAGGTCGCCCACAGGTGGATCTCGGCCTGCGGCGACCCGTGCTCGACGGCGTTCGTGGCGACCTCGTTGACCGCCAGGACCAGGTCCTCCGACCGGACCGGGTCGAAGCCCAGGGCGGGCGCGAGCTGCGCGACCATCGCCCGGACCTCGTGCAGCTGCCAGGAGTTGTAGCGGTGGACGACGTCCGGCGGGCCGAGGACCAGCGGCGTGCTGGGATCGCGGTCGCGCAGCACCTCGACCGGGCAGCGGTGGCTCGGGTTGTCGCGGAAGCCGTCCCCCTCGACCAGCAGCGGATGGTTGACCCGGGCCCCCTCCAGCACCTCGAGGTGCAGCGGGAAGCCGGGGTAGAGGCACACGAGGTCGACGGGCAGGTCGCCGAGGGCGACGTTCAGCGCAGCGTCGAGCTCGGTCCAGTAGCCGCCGTCGACACCGTCGAGCCCGGGGTCGTGGGCGGACAGCACGGTCACCCCCGTGTGGGTCCCGCCGCCCTGCACGAGCGCGCGCAGCTCCCGCGCCCGCAACGCCGCGGTGGTCTGCCCGGACCCGCCGTTCGCCCCGTGCGGCACCGTGAGGGCGACGAAGTCCTTGTCCCCCAGAGCCTCCCGGACCGCCGACTCGACCGCGGGCGGCACCGCGAGCGCGAGCCGCTCACCCCGCCCGACGGCGGCGCGGGCGAGCGCCACCGCGCGCCGGACCTGGTCCTCGGACCGGTCGTGGAAGGCGACGGCGTGGCGCAGCCGGTGGGTCTCGGGGACCCGGGACTCGACCTTCACGCTGCCACCCTCACGACGCCGTCCTCACGATCCGCCGCCCGCGCCGTGGGCGCGGGCCTCCCGCACCACGAGCTGCGCCGCGAACGGCGCCCCGCAGCGGTCCAGGACGCGCAGCACCGCGGGTCGCACGTCGCTGAGCACCAGCCGGTGCATGCTCGGGAACTCCTCGGCCGCGTGCACCAGCGCGACCGCGCCCGCGACGTCGAGGAACCGCAGCGACGCCAGGTTCAGCTCGATGTCGGTGTCCGAGTCGGCCGCCCGCAGCGCGCGGTCGAGCGCCTCGCCGATGATGCGGTGGATCATCGGCCGGTTGCTGTGGTCGGCCTCGCCCGCCAGCCGCGCGGAGTTGCGGCCGGTCTGGGTGATCCGCAGCAGCCCGTCGTCGTAGGCGGCGGGGGCGTCGAGCTCCTCGCGGTGCACGCCGCGCATGTGTTCGATCTGGGCGTCGGTGTAGCGGGTGTGGTCGTAGAGGCACAGGGCGGTCAGCCCGCGCTCGACGACCACCTCGTCCAGCGCCCGGTCGTAGTCCGACAGCGGGACCCCACCCGGGGAGCCCGCGCCGTAGCTCAGCTGGCCGGTCATCCGCAGGCCCGACCAGCCCTGCGCGACCGACCCGTCCACGTAGGAGTGCAGCAGCGAGCGGACGTCCGCGACCGGCGACCGGAACGCACCGCGGGTGACGTCCGCGGGGACCACCTGCAACTGCCCGCTCCGCAGCGCCCCGGCGACCGGCATCCGGTCCTCGGTCAGCCGGTCCAGGACCCGCTCGGACGTGCCGTCGTCGAAGTAGACGACCTTCTCCCCGACGGACAGGCCGCGGGCGAGGAACCGGGAGGTGAGCTCCCACAGCCCCTCGTCGCTCACCGGGACCGCGCACGCGTGGTCACCCGCGCGCATGTCCTCCGCCGTTCGCACGTCCACGCTTCCGGAGTCCCTCTGCTGCCGTCCGTGATCAAGGCGACACGCTACGGGCCCCGGCGGGGTGAGCCGTCCCGCGAATGGTGCACGCCGCGCCGAACAGCGAGAACACGGCGGCGAGCGGTCCGGCGAGCGGTCGGTTCTACGGGACCAGCGGTGGTACGCGGGCGACGACGAGGTGGGGCCCCGGTTCGGCGGTCGCCCGCCGCAACCCGTCGGCCAGCTCCTCCGCGGTCGTCGCCACGGTAGTCGGGACGCCGAGGCCCGCGCCGATTGCCGCGAAGTCCAGCCGCGGCGAGCCGAGGTCCAGCAGCGACCGGGCGGGGGAGTCCTCGGCCAGGGTCGCCCCCACGCCGAGGAGCTCGCCGCGCAGGATCGCGTAGGCCCCGTTGTCGTAGAGGACCGTCGTGACGTCCAGCCCCTCGCGGGCCTGGGTCCAGAGCGCCTGCACGGTGTACATCGCGCTGCCGTCCGCCTGCAGGCTCCAGACCGGGCGGTCCGGGCACGCGACCGCGGCGCCGATCGCGGCGGGCATGCCGAAGCCGATCGCGCCGCCGGTGAGCGTGAGCCAGTCGTGCCGCGGCGCGCCCGCGGTGGCCTGGGGCAGCCCCGTGCCGCTGGTCAGCGACTCGTCGACGACGATCGCGCCCTCCGGGAGCAGCGCGCCCACCACGGCCGCCGCGAGCGGGGCGGTCAGTGCGCCGGTGGGCAGCTCGGGCCGTGCGGCCGTGGCGACCGTCGGGTCCGGGGTGTCCGCCGCGACGAGGTCGGCGAGCGCCAGGAGCGCGATCTCGCCCGCGGCGCCCGTCTCCGCGACCCGGTGGACCGTGCAGCCCTCGGGGACCAGGTCGCCGGACCTGCCGGGGTAGCCGAAGAAGGTGACGGGGGAGTGGGCACCCACCAGGACCAGGTGGGCGGTGCCCGCGAGCTGCTCCCTGGCGACGTCTCCGGGGTAGGCCAGGCGCGGGACGTCCGGCAGGCCCGCCCCGCGCTCCGTGCGGGTGGGGAAGCACTCCGCCAGCAGGGCGGTGCCGGTGGCCGCCGCGATCCGCTGCGCGGCCCGCAGTCCCGCGGCGCGCAGGCCGGTCCCGCCGATCAGCAGGGTGCAGCGCTCGCCCGACCACAGCGCCTTGGCGGCCGACTCGAGCCCGTCGGCGTCGAGGGCGCCGCGACCGAGCGGGCTCACCGGGCGTGGGACACCGCGTGCGTAGCCGGGGCCCCAGGCCACGTCGGCGGGGACGAGCAGCGTCGAGATCGCGGGCGGCGGCCCGCACGCGGCGGCGACGGCGTCCGCCACGTCCGGCCCGAGGCGCTCGGGATCGGTGGTGCGGTGCACACGGGCGGACACCACACCGGCGAGGGAGTCGACGTCCGACTCGAGCGGGGCGTCGAGCGGTTTGTGGTCCCGGGCGTGGTCGCCCACGACGTTGACCACCGGGGTGCCCGCGCGGCGGGCGTTGTGCAGGTTCGCGGTCCCGTTGGCCAGGCCCGGCCCGAGGTGCAGCAGCGTCGCCGCGGGGCGGTCGGCCATCCGGGCGTACCCGTCCGCCGCGCCGGTGGCGACCCCCTCGAACAGGGTCAGCACCGCCCGCATCCGGGGCTCGCCGTCGAGTGCCGCGACGAGGTGCATCTCGGAGGTGCCGGGGTTGGCGAAGCAGGCCGTGACGCCGGCGTCGGCCAGGGTGCCGAGCAGCACGGCGGCGCCGGTGGCGTCGGGCGCCTGCTCAGCCACGGGTCACCGACACGTCGATCCCCGGGTTGCCCGCGATGGTCTGCAGCACCACGCAGTACCGCTCGGTGAGCTTCATCAACAACGCGACCTGCTCCTCGTCCGCCGAGGTCCGCAGGTCGAAGGTGAGCCGGATGTCCCGGAAGCCCACCGGAGCCTGCTTGTCGACCCCGAGGGTGCCGCGGAAGTCGAGGTCGCCCTCGGCCCGCACGGCCCCCTCGACGTCCAGCCCCAGGCTCGTGGCCACCGCCCGCAGGGTGACCCCGGCACACGCGACCAGCGCCTCCAGGAGCATGTCGCCGGAGCAGAGCTGGGTCCCGTCCCCGCCGGTGGCCGGGTGCAACCCGGCCTCGACCAGCGCGGTCGAGGTCTGCACCTTGCAGGCCACGCCGCTGCCGTCGAGCTCCCCGGAGGCCCGCAACGTGACCAGCGCGGAGCCCGCGTCCTCGGCGTAGCGCTTCTTCAGGGGAGCCTGCGCGTCCTTGAGCCGAGTGGCGTCCATGGGCCCATCGTGACCCACGTATAGCCTTCGCGCCGTGAAAGGGGTGCTGACCGTCCCCAACCTGCTGAGCCTGCTGCGGCTGGCGGGGGTGCCGCTGTTCCTCTGGTTGCTCCTGGGCCCGGAGGCGGACGGCTGGGCGATCCTCGTGCTGGCGGTCGGCGGGTTCACCGACTGGGCGGACGGCAAGCTCGCGCGGCTGCTGGACCAGTACTCGCGGCTCGGCGAGCTGCTCGACCCCGCGGTCGACCGGCTCTACATCCTCGCGGCCCTGGTGGCGCTCGGGGTGCGCGAGATCGTGCCCTGGTGGGTCGTGGTCGTGCTGGTCGCGCGGGACCTCGTCCTCGGCGTCTGCGTGGCGGTGCTGCGGCGGCTGGGATACGGCCCGTTCCCGGTGACCTACCTGGGCAAGGCGGCCACGTTCCTGCTGCTCTACGCCTTCCCGATCCTGCTGCTGGGCACCCAGGGCGGGTTCTGGGGAGCGCTCGCCCAGCCGTTCGGCTACGCCTTCGCGGCCTGGGGCGTGGCCCTCTACCTGTGGTCGGGCCTGCTGTACCTGACGCAGTTCGGGCTGGCACTGCGGGCGGGTCCCGTTCGTGTCGGTGGCTCGCGCTAGGCTCCGCCGCGTGACGGAGCAGACGCCCGAGGACCTGCGCTACACCGAGGCCCACGAGTGGGTCCGCACCCTGGAGTCCGGCCGGGTCCGGGTCGGGATCACCGACCACGCCCAGTCCCAGCTCGGGGATGTCGTGTTCGTTGAGCTCCCCGACGTGGGGGCCGAGTTCGCGGCGGGGGACGCGCTCGGCGAGGTCGAGTCGACCAAGTCGGTCTCGGACATCTACGCCCCGGTCGGCGGCACCGTCGTCGAGGTGAACACCGCGCTCGAGGGCACCCCCGAGCTGATCAACTCGTCGGCGTACGGGGAGGGATGGCTCCTCGAGCTGGAGCCCACCGAGGACGGTGCGGCCGCCGTCGCCGCCCTGCTCGACGCGGCCGGCTACCGCGAGCTGACGGCCGGCGCCTGAGCCCCGGTCGGGCCCGCACCGCCGGGCCGCGCACGCTAGGTTCGACCTGTACGACGCAATCGCAGGAGGAGACCCCGAGGTGACCACGAACGACGGGCCCGGCGTCCCGCCGGAGCGTTCCCCGGAGACCACGTCGGTCTTCCGCGCGGACTTCCTGGCCGACGTCGAGCCCCCGGCCCAGGAGCAGCCCGTCTCGGGCGTCGACGGGCTGCCGCCCGGTTCCGCGCTGCTGGTGGTGCGGCGGGGCCCGAACGCGGGCTCGCGCTTCCTGCTGGACCGGCCCACCACGAGCGCGGGCCGGCACCCGGACAGCGACATCTTCCTGGACGACGTGACCGTCTCGCGGCGGCACGCGGAGTTCCGCCGGGACTCCGGCGAGTTCGTCGTGGTGGACGTGGGCAGCCTCAACGGCACCTACGTCAACCGGGAGCCGGTGGACACCGCCGTGCTCGCGAACGGCGACGAGGTCCAGATCGGCAAGTTCCGGCTGGTCTTCCTCACCGGGCCGGTCGAGCCCGGTGCGGGGGCCTGAGCGGGTCGCCGGGCGGGAACACACGCCCGTCCGGAGGCGCGCGGATGTCGGACGGCGCGTGTAGCGTCGACAGGGTCGGACTCCAGGGTCAGGACCCCAGGATGAGGAGGCGGGCCGCATGAGTGAGATGCGTGTCGTGGGTGTCAGGGTCGAACTGCCCGCCAACCAGCCGATCCTCCTGTTGCGGGAGACCCAGGGCGACCGCTACCTGCCGATCTGGATCGGTTCGGTGGAGGCCACCGCCATCGCGCTCGAGCAGCAGGGCGTCAAGCCCGCCCGCCCGCTGACCCACGACCTGCTCAAGGACGTGATCGGCGCGCTGGGGCGGCGGCTGGAGCAGGTGCGGATCACCGACCTGCAGGAGGGCACCTTCTACGCCGAGCTGATCTTCGACGGCGGGATCACGGTGTCGGCGCGGCCCAGCGACTCGGTGGCGCTCGCGCTGCGGATCGGCGTCCCGATCCACGCGGACGAGAGCGTGCTCGCCGAGGCGGGCCTGGTGATCCCGGACGAGCAGGAGGACGAGGTCGAGAAGTTCCGCGAGTTCCTCGACAACGTCTCGCCCGAGGACTTCCGGGGCGCCCAGCCGGGCTAGGTGCGGCCGTGAGGTGACGGGCCTGTCGCCGACACGCCCGGGTGAGCCGGTCATGCGGCGGCGCGCCGCGTTGACCGGGAGCGTCGGCACGCTTACGGTCGGTTCCGTCAAGTTGCTGCAGCGGTCGTCGGGGCCCGGTCGGTCTCGGTAGGCGGGAAGGAGAGCCGTGGACGGGTCGTCGTCCGACGGGCCCTCGCAGGGCGAGCTCTTCCCGGACCCGCTGGTGGGTGAGGGCCTCGACGGTCTCCCGGACCAGCTCGTCGGGTTCCGTGGTCCCACCGCCTGTCAGGTCGTGGGCATCACGTATCGGCAGTTGGACTACTGGGCGCGTACCGGCCTGGTCGTCCCGTCGATCCGCGGGGCAGCCGGTTCCGGCTCGCAGCGGCTGTACTCGTTCAAGGACGTCCTGGTCCTCAAGGTCGTCAAGCGCCTGCTCGACGCCGGGGTCTCCCTGCAGAACATCCGGGTGGCGGTCGAGCACCTGCGCCGCCGCGGGATCAGGGACCTGGCCGGCATCACGCTGTTCTCGGACGGCACCACGGTCTACGAGTGCACCAGCCCCGAGGAGGTCGTCGACCTGCTCCAGGGCGGCCAGGGCGTCTTCGGCATCGCGGTCTCCGGCGCCATGCGCGAGATCACGGGCAGCATCAAGGACTTCCCCGTGGAGCGCGCGGACGGCGGCACGGTGGACGAGTCCCCCGAGGACGAGCTCAGCAAGCGCCGCGCGCGCCGCGCCATCAGCTAGCCGAGATGAACCTCAGCCACTCTTGATCATGGTCTCGGCGTGGCTGACGTTCATCTCGACGTGCGGAGGGCCCGGCCGACCGTGGTGACGACGTACTCCGGGCGCCGGAAGACGTCGTTCTTGGTGAAGCGGAGCATGCGCCACCCCTTGTCGGTGAGCATCGTCGTTCGAGCGATGTCGCGAAGCACCTGCGCCGCCTCGACGTGGGGCGCACCCTCGTACTCGATGCCGACCTGCTGCCGCGGGTAGGCGAGGTCGACCCACACCGCCTCCTTCGCGACGACGTCCTGCACCACCCACTGCAGTTCAGGACGGGGCAGCCCGGACTGGACCAGGAGCAGGCGGAGCAAGGTCTCCGGCCGCGATCCGGAGCGATGGTCGGCGAGGTCGACCACCTCCGGCAAGCGAGCGCACCCGCGCATCGCGGGGTGCCGCTCGTTCAGTCGCAGGATCGCAGCCGGAGGGAACCGAGCGACGTTCGCCAGCCTGTCCACGGCCGCGACCGCCTCGTTCAGGCTCGCCGCCCAGCGGGCCAGGTCGAACGCGGTGCGCTCGGGACTCGTGACGGCGAGCCCGTCGATCTCGATGACCTCACCCTCGGACAGCGTCTCGCGATGCAGCCGCAATCCGTCTGGCGCACGGAAGCCGCCGCCCGGGACCGTGATGTCGGGAAGGACGTCCACCGTCGGCGCGCACGCCGCGCCGTGGAGCGCGGCCGCGGCGTACCCGGACAGGACACCACGCGTCTGCATGTGCAGGTAGGCGGCGTGTGACCGGAGACGGAGGTCGAGTGCCCCGCCCGCCGGTACGTGGACGTCGGGGAACACCCGCACGAACCGCGGGCCCTCGAGGTGCCGTCGCGTCACCAGCCCGGCGCGCACCGCCCAGGACCCACGAAAGACCGCCGGCCAGCCCGGCACCTCGGTCGTCAGCATCCGCCCACTGTGACGTCACGGGCGTCGGCGGTGGGCGGAATGGTCAAATCCCCCGCCGAGATGAACCTCAGCCACGCGGCGACCATGATCGACAGTGGCTGAGGTTCATCTCGGTCAGGTGGGGCGGAAGGGGTCGTGCTCGGCGAGGAGGCGTTCCAGCCTGGCCTGGTCGACGCGGGACAGGACCGTGTTGCGCTCCTGCTTGTCCCGCACCGTCTTGGCGAGGGTGAACGCGCTGGTGGTCACGTAGAGCACGCTGACCGCGAGGAAGGCCCGCACCCAGGGATCGGCGGGTAGGTAGAGCACTCCGACGACGACCGCGGCGAGCGCGATCCCGAAGGAGAGGACGGCCTGCAGGTGGAAGGCGGCCGTCGTCGGGCTGGAGGTGGCGCGGTCGTCGCTGCTCATGGGGTGATTCTGGGCGTGATCCACGCCCCGGTCCTCGGTGGAACTACCGGAACGGGACTACGCTGTCGTCCGTAGTCGCCGATCCCACGCGGGAGAGACCCGGCCGAGCACTGCAGGCACCACAGGCCGGGCGCCGAAGGAGCAACTCCTCCCCGGAACCTCTCAGGCACCCGAGACCGCGTGGGCGAGACGCCTCTGGAAAGCGGCCGCGTGCCCGCCGACGGGGAAAACCCTGCATCACCGGGGGTGAATCTCTCAGGCGCCCTTCGGGGTATCGACAGAGGGGGAGGGCAGTACGCGCCGAGATCCGTCTGCCCACCGGAGGCCCCGTGAGCGACCGTCCCACTCTTGCCGAGCTCGTCGACCCGCCG
The DNA here is from genome assembly GCF_900102195.1 of Pseudonocardia oroxyli. GTDB lineage: Bacteria > Actinomycetota > Actinomycetes > Mycobacteriales > Pseudonocardiaceae > Pseudonocardia > Pseudonocardia oroxyli. The sequence goes on along the minus strand of NZ_FNBE01000001.1, from coordinate 36,163 downwards.
TTCGCGGACCGGCACGTCGGGCCCCGGCCCGCCGAGCTGGCACGGATGCTCGACGCGATCGGCGTCGGCTCCCTGGACGAGCTGGCGGACCGGGCGCTGCCCCCGTCCATCCGAGACGGCGCGGACGTGCCGACGACCATCCCGGCCGCCGCGTCGGAGACGGAGATGCTGGCCGAGCTGCGCGCCCTGGCCGCCCGCAACACCGTGACCGTCCCGATGATCGGGCTCGGCTACTCCGGCACCGTCACCCCGCCCGTGATCCGCAGGCACGTCCTGGAGAACCCGGCCTGGTACACGGCCTACACGCCGTACCAGCCGGAGATCAGCCAGGGCAGGCTCGAGGCGCTGCTCGCCTTCCAGACCATGGTCGCCGACCTGTCCGGGCTGCCCGTCGCCGGCGCCTCCCTGCTCGACGAGGCCACCGCGGCCGCCGAGGCCATGACCCTGCTGCGCCGGGCCGGACGCGCGAAGTCCGCCCGGTTCGTCGTCGACGCCGACACCCTGCCCCAGACGCTGGACGTGCTGCGCACCCGCGCCGAGCCGCTCGGCATCGAGCTGGTTGTCGCCGACCTCGACGCGGGGCTGCCCGAGGGCGAGCTGTTCGGCGCGCTGCTGTCCTACCCGGGCGCCTCCGGACGCGTGGTCGACCCCTCCGCACTGATCGACGCGGTGCACGAGCGCGGCGGCCTCGTCGCCGTCGCGGCCGACCTGCTGGCGCTCACCCTGCTCACCCCGCCCGGCGAGCTGGGGGCGGACGCGGTCGTCGGGACCACGCAGCGGTTCGGGGTGCCGCTCGGCTTCGGCGGCCCGCACGCGGGCTACCTGTCGGTCAAGCAGACCTACGCCCGGCAGCTGCCGGGCAGGCTCGTCGGCGTCTCGCGGGACGCGGACGGCAACCCCGCGCTGCGGCTGGCGCTGCAGACCCGCGAGCAGCACATCCGCCGGGAGAAGGCGACCTCGAACATCTGCACCGCGCAGGTGCTGCTCGCCGTCGTCGCCGCGTGCTACGCGGTCTACCACGGCGCCGAGGGGCTCACCCGGATCGCGCGCCGCACCCACCGCATGGCCGCCATCCTCGCGGCCGGTCTGCGGGCCAGCGGGGTCGACGTCGTGCACGGGGAGTTCTTCGACACCGTCCGGGTCCGGGTGGCGGACGCCGGGGCGGTCGCGGACAAGGCCCACGACCTCGGGATCTCCGTCCACCGGGTCTCGGACACCGAGCTCGGCCTCGCGTGCTCCGAGCTGACCACGACTGCGCATTTGCAGGCGCTGTTCACCGCCTTCGGGATCGACGCCGTCCCGACCGACACCGACGACGCCCTGCCCGCGGATCTGCACCGGACGTCGGAGTTCCTGACCCACCCGACCTTCTCGGAGCACCGCTCCGAGACCGCGCTCATGCGCTGGCTGCGCCGCCTCGCGGACGCCGACCTGGCGTTGGACCGCACGATGATCCCGCTCGGCTCGTGCACCATGAAGCTGAACGCCACCGCCGAGATGGAGCCCATCACCTGGCCGGAGTTCGCCGACCTGCACCCGTTCGCGCCCACCGCGGACAGCGCGGGCACCCGGGAGATGATCACCCAGCTCGAGCGCTGGCTCGCCGAGCTGACCGGCTACGCCGCGGTCTCCGTGCAGCCCAACGCCGGTTCGCAGGGCGAGCTCGCCGGGCTGCTGGCCATCGCGGCGTACCACCGGTCCCGCGGCGAGCAGCGTGACGTCTGCCTGATCCCGTCGAGCGCGCACGGCACCAACGCGGCGTCCGCGGTGATGGCGGGCATGCGGGTCGTCGTGGTGGCGACGGACGCGCTCGGCAACGTGGACCTCGCGGACCTGCGCGCCAAGATCGCCGCGCACCGGGACACCCTGGCCGCGTTGATGATCACCTACCCGTCGACGCACGGGGTCTACGAGACCGACGTCCGGGAGGTCTGCGCCGCCGTGCACGAGGCGGGCGGGCAGGTCTACGTGGACGGGGCCAACCTCAACGCGCTGGTGGGGCTGGCGCGGCCGGGGGCGTTCGGCGGCGACGTCTCACACCTCAACCTGCACAAGACCTTCTGCATCCCGCACGGCGGCGGCGGGCCGGGGGTCGGACCGGTGGCCGTCGCGGAGCACCTGGCGGAGTTCCTGCCCGGCCGCGGGGTCGTCGGCGCGGTGTCGGCGGCGCCGTTCGGCAGCCCCGGCGTGCTGCCGATCCCGTGGGCGTACATCCGGATGATGGGGGTGCCCGGCCTGCGCCGGGCGACGCTCACCGCGGTGGCCGCGGCCAACTACGTCGCGGTGCGGCTGCGCGAGCACTACCCGGTGCTCTACGCGGGCGCGGACGGCGGCGTGGCCCACGAGTGCATCCTCGACCTGCGGGGGATCACCAAGGAGTCCGGAGTGACGGTCGACGACGTCGCCAAGCGGCTCGCCGACTACGGGCTCCACGCACCGACGATGTCCTTCCCCGTCGCGGGCACGCTGATGGTCGAGCCCACCGAGAGCGAGGACCTCGCGGAGATCGCCCGCTTCGTCGACGCCATGATCGGCATCCGCGCCGAGATCGCGCGGGTGCAGGCGGGGGAGTGGCCGGTGGAGGACAACCCGCTGCGCGGCGCCCCGCACACCGCGGCCTGCCTGGTCGACAAGTGGGACCACCCGTACTCCCGCGACCTGGCCGCGTACCCGATGGCGGTGACGCCCGGCGTCCACGACCGCAAGGTCTGGCCGCCGGTGCGCCGCATCGACGGCGCCCACGGCGACCGCAACCTCGTCTGCAGCTGCCCCCCGATCGACGCGTACTCCAGCTGAGCGAACGGCGCGTTCGCTCGCTAGGTGTGAGCGGACGCGCCGTTCGCCGGGGGATCAGCCGGGGTCGGGGCCTCGGTGAGGGTGCTGCAGAGGGCGAGGAGGCGGGTGCGCAGCGGCGCCGCGCGGTCGGCGAACCCGCGTTGGGCGGCCGCGTACTCGGCGCGCCCCTCCGCGGTCTCGATGCGGACCGGTGCATAGCCGTGTTCTTGCAGGTCGTAGGGGCTGGCGCGCATGTCCAGCTCCCGGACCTCGGCGGCGAGCGCGAAGCAGTCCCCGAGCAGCTCGGCCGGGGTGGCGGGCAGGAGCTTGTAGGCCCACTTGTAGAGGTCCATGGTGGCGTGCAGGCAGCCGGGCTGCTCCAGCGCCGCCTGGTCCTCCCGGCGGGGCTGCAGCGTGTTCAGCGGGCGGGCGGCCGCGGTGAAGAACCGGAAGGCGTCGTGGTGGGTGCAGGTCACCGGCAGCGACTCGACGACGGCGTCCGTGCCCGCCGCGCCCAGCCGCAGCGGGACGGGGTGGCGGGGGTCCGCGGTGCGGTACACCATCGCCCACTCGTGCAGGCCGAAGCAGCCGAACCGGCCGGGGCGCGCCGCCGTGGCGCCGACCAGGCCGTGCACGAACCCGGCCGTGCGCCGGACGCGGTCGGACACACCGTCGAGCATCCCGTCCCGGTACCCGGCCCGCGCGAACCCGACCGCGCGAACCCCGGGCCCGGGCTGCCACTGCTCCAGGTGCTGCGGGCGCAGCGAGTAGTAGGTGAAGAGGAAGTCCTCGACGGGGTGCGTCTCGCCGCGCTGTCGCCGCGCGCGGTGCGGGACCGTCCAGCGCTCCATCCGGGCGCGGTGTGCCGCGGCCCTGGCCCGCCACTCGGTCTCGGACAGCGCCGGCACGGGGGTCACTCCGCCCCGGTGTGCGTGGCGTCCCGCACGGTGCCGACGTAGCGCTCGATCAGGTCCTCCATCGCGACCATGCCGACCGTCGCGCCGGTGCGGTCGACGGCGCGGGCCAGGTGGGCCCGGGTGGTGCGCAGGGCGGCGACGGCCTCGTCGAGGCGGGCGTCGGCGGGGATCTCCGGCAGGCCCCGGACCCGGGCGACGGGGATGGCGGCGCCGGGGTCGTCCATGACGTCCAGCACGTCCTTCACGTGCAGGTATCCGGTGAACCGGCCCTCCGGCGCGCGCAGCGGGAAGCGGGAGAAGCCGGTGGCGGCGACGGCCCGCTGGACGTCCTCGACCCGCGGGTTCACCGGCAGCGACACGAGATCCGACGAGGGCACCACCACGTCCGCGACGGTGGCCTCGGCCGACCGCAGGGTCCGCGAGATGCGGGTGGACTCCTCGTCGTCGAGCAGGCCCTCGCGGCGGGAGTCCGCGATCATCTCGGACAGCTCGCCGGAGGTGAACGCGCTCTCCAGCTCGTCCTTGGGCTCGATCCGCAGCAGCCGCAGCGTGCCGTTGGCCATGGCGTTGAACAGCGAGATGAACGGCCGCATCACGTTCGTGAACAGCAGGAACGGCGGCACGAGCAGGATCGCCGCGCGCTCGGGCCCCGCGATGGAGATGTTCTTCGGGACCATCTCGCCGAGCAGGATGTGCGCCACCGACACCAGCGCGAGGGACAGCGCGAACGCGATCGGGTGGACCACGGCGGTCGGCGCCCCCACCCACTCCAGGGGCGCCTCGATGAAGTGGGCGACGGCGGGTTCGCCGAGCCGCCCGAGCAGGAGCGAGCAGATCGTGATGCCGAGCTGGGACGCGGCCAGCATCCGGGACAGGTGGGCGGTGGCGTTCAGGACGGTGCGGGCCCCGCCCACGCCCTGGTCGGCCATCGCCTCGAGCCGGTCCTTGCGCGCGCTGATCAGCGCGAACTCGGCGGAGACGAAGAACGCGTTCGCCCCGAGCAGGGCGATCGCGGCGAGAACGGCCCAGACGTCAGACATGCGCCATCCTGGCCACGCGCAGCTCGGCGATCCGGTTGCGGTCCCGGCGCATCACGGTGAGCCGCCAGCCGTCGACCGTGACGTCGTCCCCGACGGCGGGGATCCGACCGAGGCGCTCCAGGACCAGCCCCGCGATGGTCTCGTAGTCGCCCTCGGGCATCCGGAAGCCGGTCACCTCGGCGATCTCGTCCGCCCGCATCAGGCCGCTGACCAGCCAGGAGTCCCGCCCGAGCGGCCGGACGTCCGCCTGCTCGGCGCGGTCGTGCTCGTCGAGCACCTCACCGACGATCTCCTCGATCAGGTCCTCCAGGGTCACCAGCCCCGCGGTGCCGCCGTACTCGTCGACGACGACGGCGGTCTGCAGGCCCGTCTCGCGCAGCCGGGAGAGCAGCTCGTCGCCGTCGAGCGACGCGGGGACGGTCTCGGCGGGCAGGCACAGCGTGCGCACCGGGGTGGACTCGCGGTCCTCGGGCGCCACCCCGAAGGCCTGCTTGACGTGCACGAGACCCAGGACGGTGTCCGGGTCGCCGTCGTGCACGGGGAAGCGGGAGTGCCCGCTGCGGCGGGCGAGCCCGATCAGGTCGGCGACGGAGTCCGCGGCGTCGAGCGTGTCGACCCGCACCCGGGGCGTCATCAGGTCCTCCGCGACGCGGTCGGTGAACCGCAGGGAGCGGTCCAGGAGGGTGGCGGTGCCCTCGTCGAGGGTGCCGTGCTCGGCGCTGGACCGGACCAGCGAGCTGAGCTCGTGGGGGGAGCGGGCCGACCGCAGCTCCTCGGCGGGCTCGACGCCGAGCCTGCGCACGATCGCGTTCGCGCTGCGGTTGAGCAGGTCGATCAGCCAGCGGAAGGCGCGCGCGAACCCGCTCTGCAGCCACACCACGGCCCGCGCGGTCTCCAGCGGCTTGGCGATCGCGATGTTCTTGGGCACGAGCTCGCCGAACACCATGGACAGCGTGGTGGCGATCACCAGCGACACGAGCGTGGCGACGCCCGCGGCCACGCTCTCGCTCAGCCCCGACAGGGCGGGCCGGATCAGCTCGGCGATGGCGGGTTCGGCGATGTAGCCGGTGGCGAGCGTGGTCACCGTGATGCCCAGCTGGCTGCCGGAGAGCTGGAACGACAACGTCCGGTGGGCACGCTGCACGGCGCGGGCGCGGCGGTCGTCCACCGCGGCGACGTGCGCGTCCACCTGGCTGCGTTCGAGCGCGGTCAGCGAGAACTCCGACGCGACGGAGATCGCCGTGCCGAGCGTGAGGGCGACGACGGCCAGCAGCCCGAGGAGGGAGAGCAGGACCGTCACGAGGCTCCTCAGCGGAAAGGGATCGGGGTCAGCGTAGGCCCGCGGCCGGATACCCCCGACGCGGACCGGGGGAACATCACCGACGAACCCGACACCCGCGAGATGGCGCGGAGTGGTCCACAGCACGTCCGGGCCGCGAACGGCCGACCGGCGGTCTAGGTTGGACCACCATCGGAGGAGAGATCGACGACCCGTCCGGTCCGGAGCGCAGAGGCCCGGACCGGCCCTCAGACAGGACCGAGGTCAGGATGCCCGCGACGGCGCAGGTGCACGGCTCGACCATGCTCCCGGAGCACCTCCAGCACCATCACCGGGGTCCGGGGCACTCGCCCTTCATCGACTTCGACCGAGCGTCCTGGGCCCGGCTGGGGGAGACCAGCCCGCTGCCGCTGACCGCGGGCGAGCTGGAGCGCGTCCGGTCCCTCGGTGACGACATCGACCTGGACGAGGTCCGCGAGGTCTACCTCCCGCTGTCGCGGCTGCTGAACCTGCACGTCCAGGAGGGCGGGCGGCTCTACCGCGCCTACCGCACCTTCCTCGGCGGCACGGCGGCGCGCACGCCGTTCGTGATCGGCGTCGCGGGCTCGGTGTCCGCGGGCAAGTCGACCACCGCCCGGCTGCTGCGGCTGCTCCTCGCCCGGTGGCCCCAGCACCCCCGGGTCGAGCTCGTCACCACCGACGGCTTCCTGTACCCGAACGCGGTGCTCGAGGCGCGCGGCCTCATGCAGCGCAAGGGCTTCCCGGAGTCCTACGACCGGCGCAAGCTGCTGCGGTTCATCACCGACGTCAAGGCGGGGCGCGCCGAGGTGACGGCGCCGGTCTACTCCCACCTCGTCTACGACATCGTGCCGGACGAGCGGCTCGTCGTCCGCCGCCCGGACATCCTGCTGATCGAGGGCCTGAACGTGCTGCAGCCGGCGGGCGCGAACTCGGCGCTGACGGTCAGCGACTTCATCGACTTCTCGGTCTACGTCGACGCCGCCCCCGCGGACCTGCGGCGCTGGTACGTCGAGCGGTTCCTGCGGCTGCGCGAGACGGCGTTCCGGGACCCCGCGTCCTACTTCCGCCGCTACGCCGAGCTCGACCACGAGGACGCGGTGAAGCACGCCCAGAGCATCTGGGCCACGATCAACGGGCCCAACCTGGCGGAGAACATCCTGCCCACCCGCGGCCGGGCCAGCCTCGTGCTGACGAAGGGCCCCCGCCACGACGTGACCCGGATCCGGCTCCGCAAGGTCTAGTGCCCCGTCCAGGAACGTCGGGGCCGGAATCGGTGGCCGCCGAGCTCGGTCCTGAACGTTTCTGGACGGGGCACTAGTGCCCCCTACCGGGGCGTCCCCCGCATCCTGCAAGGATGTCCGCATGTCCGCGGAGAACGACGCGCTGCTGACCGAGGAGGCCACCCGGCTGCGGCTCGCGGTCGGGCGGCTGAGCCGACGCATCCGCATCGACGGCGGCGACTCCCTGCCGCCCCTGCAGCTCTCCGCGCTGAGCACGATCGCCCTGCACGCGCCGCTGCGGCTCTCCGAGCTCGCCAAGCGCGAGGCGGTCACCGCACCCACCATGTCCCGGGTGCTGGGCGCGCTGGACGACCAGGGGCTCGTCGTGCGCACCCCGGACCCCCAGGACGCCCGCGGCGTGCTGATCACGTTGTCCGACTCCGGGCGGGCCCGCCTCGACGAGATCAAGACGCACCGCACCGCGCTCGTCGCCCGGCGGCTGAGCAAGCTCGATCCCCGACAGCGCGAGGTAATCCGGGCGGCGCTGCCGGCGATCGAGGCCCTGCTCGAGGACGACGACTAACCCCGCTGCTCGACGACCTCCACGTCGTCCCCCCAGAAGCTGAGCAGGCCCGCGATCCGGGCCGACTCCGGCAGCGGGTCGGGGTACTCCCAGGCCACGTCCGCGAGCTCGGTGCCGTCGGGCAGCGTGGCGGTCCAGTACCGGGCCTCGCCCTTGTACGGGCAGCGCGACCGGGTCTCCGACGCCCGCAGCGGGACCCGCACCGCGTCCCGGGGCAGGTACCAGCGGTTGGGCAGGCCGGTCTCGCTCAGCACGAACGGCGCGTCCGAGGAGGCGATCACCTCGCCGCGGTGGCGCACCTCGACGTGGCGGCTGGTGGGGCGCACGTCGACCCGGGTGTAGGGGTCGGTGAGGTGGGCGAAGACCTCTTCGTCCTCGTCGTACCAGGCGTCCGCGGCAGACCAGTAGAGCGCCGCGTAGCCCTTGAGCCACGGCGCCTCGGGCTTGGGTTCCGGGTAGGACCAGACGGCGTTCTCCACGGTCCGGTCGCCGACGACGAGGGAGTGGTAGCTCGCGTCTCCCTTGAACGGGCAGTGGGTGCTGTGGTCGGTCGGGACCAGGACGTCCGCGTCGAGGTCCTCGAAGGGCACGTAGAGCACCGGCAGCAGCGCCGTCTCGTGCACCAGCACGCCTGCGGTGGTGTCGAGGATCGTGCGCCCGCCCAGCTCGGCGCGCACGCGGCGTGGGAAGGGCTGGGCGAACAGCTTGTGGGCGGGGCCGTCCAGTCGGTAGTTGACGGTGTGCGGCGGGTTCGGCGCGAGCGGTCCGTCGGCGCGGGTGAGTCCCATGTCACCCCCAACCGCGGCGGGCGGCGTCCTGTTCCGGGAGACTGTTGTTCAGCGCAACGTTGTGACGGGAATCGAAGTGTATGATTCGTGCTGTATGTCCCGATTTGTGAGAGGTGAGGCCCGTGAGCCCGAGCAGCGTCGCGCCGGTGGAGACCGGACCGGACTCCCTGCACCGCTTGGAGCACGAGATCACCGTGCTGATCCGCCGGACCGTGGAGCCGGTGTGGTCCGGCGGGTACGGCGCCCACGAGGCGGTGGACCGCTACACCTACCCGGCCCTGGCCGCGCTGGACGAGAACGGTGAGCAGTCCCTGACCGTGCTGACCGGCAGGCTCGGGGTGAGCAAGCCGACGGCGAGCAGGCAGGTCTCGCGGCTCTCGCGCGCCGGGCTCGTCGCGGTCCGGCCGGACTCGCGGGACTCCCGTTCGGTGGTCATCTCGCTGACCCCCGAGGGCGCCGCCCAGCGCGAGCTGGTGCGACACGCCCGGCTGGGGCCGCTCCACGCGGTGCTGGAGGGCTGGCCGCAGGAGGACCGGGACCTGCTGGGGTCGCTGTTGGCCCGCTTCAACACCGACCTCGACGAGTACCGGGCGCACGGGGGCCGCTGAGCCGACGCTGAGCCGGCGCCGAGCCGACGCCGAGCCGGCGCCGAGCCGATCTCGGGCCCGAGACACGCCCGCCGCCCGGAGCGGGCGCCGGGCCACCCCGCCGGGATGCCATAGTGGGGGCAGCGGGACGGGACGGGGCGCGGCGCGCCACACGACCGTCGGGACGGGAGGGGAGCGCCGGTGGACTCGCTGGTCGCCCTGGTCGGGCAGCTGTTGTCCGGCCTGCGCTCGGCCGCCGCGCCGGACCTCTGTCCCGGCGTCTGGGCCTGGGCGACCTCGCTGCTGGGCCTCGGGGTCGGCCTGCTGCCCGCGGTCGGGGCCTTCGTCGTGGCACTCCTGCGCAGGCGGATGGGGTCCGGCTACGGCGGTGGCCGCGGGCTGGTCCTCGGCGCCGTGGGCGTGGTGTTCGCCGGTGTGTTGCCGCTGCTGCTGTTCGTCGCGACCGGTCGGGTGTTCGCCGCCGCGGCGGCGGGCCGCCCGGTGCCGGGCCTCGGCAGCGCCGCCGCCCGCTCGCTCGAGACCAGCGCCTGCTTCGTCGGGCCGCAGAGCGCCTACCTGGGAGGAGGGTCGGTCCGCGCGGCCTTCGACCCGAACGACCCGGTGGGCCTCGGGGTCGCCGTCCTGCTGCTGGGGATCGTGCCGGTGCTGACCGCGCTCTTCGTCGCCGCGCAGGCGCGCCTGGTGCTGCGCCGGGGCCCGGCCTGGCCCGCGAAGTTCTTCTGGATCCCCGCGCTGGCGCTCGCGGTGCTGACCGCGCGGGTCCCGGCCGGTGCCGCCGAGCACCTCTGGGCGGGGGCCCTCATCGGTGCGTTCGCGGGGATGCTGCTGCTGATCGCGGTGCCGCCGCCCTCGCGGGAGACCGTCCGCCGGTCCCTACAGGGCGCGACCGGCGCGGCCTCCCGGGGCGTCCCGCCGCAACCCCGTGCGGACCTGCGCGAGCGGATGCAGCCGATCGTGCAGCGCACCCCGCCGCCCGCCGCGACCGGCCCCAAGCCGACCTACGCCACCTTCGACAGCGCCCGGCTCCCGAGCGCCCCGCCGACACCGCCGGTCCCCGAGCAGCGCGCCTCCGCGCCCCTGGCCGCCGAGCCGGGGGCGCTCCCGCCCGTCCCGGGCCGCCGCCCCGGCGGACCGGTCGGACCGACCGGGACCCGGGTCGCGCCGGTCGCCGGGGGCGGCACGGCCGGTCCGGTCGCCGGAGGCCCGGTGGGTCCCGTCGCAGCCGGTCCGTCGCCGGCCTTCGCCGGGGTCGTCCCGCCGCCCGCGCCCCGCGGGCAGCGCTTCCGGCTCATCGAGCGCATCGGCGCGGGCGGGTTCGGCCGGGTGTGGCTGGCCCACGACGCCAAGCTCGGCCGCACGGTCGCCCTCAAGTCCGCCCACGCCCCCGACGCGGAGACCGAGGAGCGGATCCGCCGCGAGGCCGCCGCACTGGCCGCGGTCCGGCACCCGCTGTGCGTCCGCATCCACGATCTCGTCCACGCCCGGTCGGACGCCGGACTCGCGCAGCTCGAGGGCCTGGTCATCGTGATGGAGCACGTCCAGGGCGTGCCCCTGTCCACGCTCGTCCGGGAACGCGGCCCGGTGGACGACGTGGCCGCCGCCCGCATCTGGGCGGGGGTCGCCGGCGCGCTCGACGCGGCCCACCAGCGGGGCGTGCTGCACCGGGACCTCAAGCCCGGCAACGTGATCGTCGACCCGGCGGGCCACCCGCACCTGATCGACTTCGGCATCGCCCGGCGCGCAGGCGACTCCACGCTCACCATGACCGGGTTCGTGCTCGGTACGCCGGACTACCTGGCCCCGGAGGTGGCGGGCGGCGCCAAGGCGAGCGTCCGCTCGGACGTCTGGCAGCTCGCGGCCACCGTCTCCTTCGCGTTGACCGGGTACCCGCCGCGCGGCGGCCACGCGGACGCGTTGTCGGGGCTGCGGGCGGCGGCGTCGGGCGCGCGGCTCACGCACCTGCCCCGGCGCACCGCCCACCTGTCGCTGCTCAAGCAGGCGCTGCGCAGCGACCCCAACCGCAGGCCGGACCTCGCCGCGACCCAGCAGCAGCTCGACGAGTGGCTGCGGCGCAACGGGGTCCCGGCGGCCGGCACGACCGTGGGCGCGGGGTCGCCGCGGCCGTGAGCGGCAGCCCCGCCGCGGGGATCGACGCCGCGGCGACCGCCGCCCCGCGGCTGGCGGGCGTCGACGCCGCGCGCGGCCTGGCCCTGCTGGGCATGATGGCCACCCACGTCCTGCCCCTGCACACGGCGGCGGGGGAGACGGTCGTCGGCGCGGTCGCGGCGGGTCGGGCGTCGGCCCTGTTCGCGGTGCTCCTCGGGGTCGGGATCTCGCTGGGCGCCCGTGCGCCGCGGGGGCCCGCCGCGGCCGGCCTGGTGGTGCGGGCGGTCCTGACCGGCGTCGTCGGGCTGGTGCTGGTGGGCTTCGACCCGCCCGTGGCGGTGATCCTCACCTACTACGCGCTGCTGATCCTGGTCGCGATCCCGCTGCTGTGGGCGCCGACCCCGCTGCTCGCCGCGGGTGCGGTGGTCGCGGCGGTCGGCACCCCGGTGCTCAGCGCGCTGCTGCGGGCCGGGCTGCCCGCGGGACCGGGGGCACAGGTCGGGTTCGCCGCGCTCGGCGACCCCGGGCCTGAGCTCGTCACGCTGCTGCTGACCGGGTACTACCCGGTCCTGACCTGGACGACGTACCTGCTCGCGGGCATGGCCGTCGGACGGCTGGAGCTGCGGTCGGTGCGCACGGCCGGGTGGCTGCTCGGGGGCGGGGCCGCCCTGTCCGCGGCCGCCACGGGGGCGTCGCACCTGCTCCTGACCCCCGAGGGGCTCGCGGCGATCGGCGGCGCCCGGCAGCTGGACGTGCAGCGCTACGGGACCCTCCCGACCGACACGTGGTGGTGGTTCGCCACCGAGCTGCCGCACACCGGCACCCCCCTGGACCTGCTGCAGACCACCGGCGCGGCGCTCGCGGTCCTGGGCCTGTGTCTGCTCGTGGCGCGGGCGCTGCCGTGGCTCGTCGTCCCGTTCGCGGTGATCGGCGCGGTGCCGCTGACGCTCTACGCGTTGCACGTCGTGTCGCTGGCGCTCTTCGGCGGCGAGGGCCCCGCCGTCTACCTGGAGCACGTCGCCTGGTGCCTGGCGATCGGGACGGCCGTGCGGCTGCTGCGGGTGCGCGGGCCGCTGGAGGCGATGGTGTCGGGTACGGCGCGGGCGACCCGGCGCGCGATGATCGCGTCATGAGCGAACTGCTGCTGCTCTCGAACTCGACGAACCACGGCGCGCAGCCCCTCGACCACGCCCCACTGGCCGAGTTCTACGGCGGGCGCACGGTCCTCTTCGTGCCCTACGCGCTCGCCGACCACGCGGGGTACGCCACCCGCATCGGGGAGGCGTTCGCCCGGGCGGGCGTGGCCCTGCGCAGCGTGCACACCGAAACCGACCCGGCGGCGGCGCTGGCCGCGGCGGAGGCGGTGTGGGTCGGCGGCGGCAACACGTTCCGGCTCCTCGCCACGCTCCAGCGGATCGACGGGCTGCTCGCGATCGGCACCGCGGTGGCCGCGGGTGCGCACTACGGCGGTGCCAGCGCGGGCACCAACCTGGCCTGCCCGACGATCCGCACCACGAACGACATGCCCATCGTCGAGCCCGCCGGGTTCGCCGCGCTCGGCCTGGTCGACTTCCAGGTCAACGCCCACTACCTCGACCCGCTCCCGGGTTCCACGCACATGGGGGAGACCCGCGCCGAGCGGATCCGGGAGTTCCACGAGGAGAACGAGACCCCCGTCGTCGGGCTGCGCGAGGGTGGCCTGCTGCGGGTGTCGGGGGAGTCGGTGACGCTCTCGGGCCGCGCCCGCGTCTTCCGGCGCGGCACGCAGCCCGAGGAGGTCGGCGACGGGCCGCTCAGGCCGTGGGGACCGCCAGCCTGAGCCCCACCTCGACCAGCATCCAGCCCACCCGGGTCCGCAGCGGACCCGCCCGTTGCCGGGAGCGTCTCGCCTGTCTGCGCAGCGTCGCGGCGCGCGCCTCGCGGAGCAGGTCGGCGTGGTGGTCACGGGCGAGGCGGTCGACGAGGTGGGGGTGCAGGAGACCGGTCATGCCGGTAAGTCGTACTCGCCCCGCCGCGCCGCCACGACCGGTTTTCACCGACCGTGAAGGGCGTTCACGCCCAGCGGACGACGTCCGCCTCCTCGAGCCGCGGCAGCCGCGGGAACCACGGGTTCTCCCCGGGGTGGCCGAGGTTCACGACGAGGATGGCCTGCTCACGGCCGCCGGGGAGGAACTCGGCGGTGACGGCGTCGGCGTCGAACCCGGCCATCGGCCCGGTGGCCAGGCCCTCGGCGCGGGCGGCCAGCAGGAAGTACCCCGCCTGCAGCGAGGAGTTGAACCTCGCCATCGGCGCGCGGCCCTCGCGGCCGGAGGCCTCGAACGAGTCCTTCATCTCGGCGCGGGCCGGGAAGGTCCGCGGCACGAACTCGTGGAAGTCGAGGTCCGCTGCCAGGATCGCGACCGCGGGCGCGGCCTCGGTCTTGGCCCGGTTGCCCTCGCTGAGCAGGGGGAGCAGCCGGCGCTTGCCCGCCTCGGTGCGGACGAACACCACGCGCAGCGGCTGGGTGTTGGCCGCCGTCGGCGGCCACTTGGCCAGGTCCCACACCGCGCGCAGCGTCTCGTCGGTCACGGGCTCGGGGGAGAAGGTGTTCGACGTCCGGGCCTCGGTGAACAACGCGGCGCGGCCCGCCTCGTCGAGCACGGGCAGACTCTGGGCAGTGGTCGAAGTCGTCACGAAACAGTAGAGCGCTCAACCGTGCGCGGGGCTTCCCCGCCGTGGCGCGCATCACGAAGTGGATCTTCGCGAACGGGACGATACGCTCGCGCGGTGCGCATCCGCCTCGCCGTCGTCGCCGCTGCCCTGACCATGACCCTCGCCGGGTGTGGGGGAGGGGGCTCGACGACCGACTGCGGGCTCGACGGCTGCACCGTCGCCTTCCCCCGCTCCGGCGAGGCGGCCGTGTCCGTCCTCGGGGTGGAGGCGCGCCTGGTGGGTGTGCAGGACCAGACCGCGGAGCTCGTCGTCGCCGGGCAGACGGTCCGGGTGCCGGTCGGCGGGGAGACCGAGGCGGCCGGGTTCACCGTCGGCGTCGAACGGGTGACCGACAGCGAGGTGCTGGTCCGGGTCCGCCCGTAGCCGCTCGGACGGTCGTCGTAGAGTCGTCGCCGTGCCGATGACCGCCAAGTACGCCACCACCTGCGGCGTCTGCTCGAAGCCCATCAGCCCCGGCGACGAGATCGCCAAGGCCGGATCGCGGTACGGGCACGTGGCGTGCGCCGCGAACCCGCCGGCGAAGGCCCCGCGGGCGGAGATGCCGTCGGTCGAGGGCGCCCTGGAGGTCTGGACGGACGGCGCGTGCTCGGGCAACCCCGGCCCCGGCGGCTGGGCCTGGGCCACCCGAGACGGCAGGCAGGCCTCCGGCGGGGAGGCCCGCACCACGAACCAGCGCATGGAGATCAAGGCCGCACTCGAGGCCGTGCGGGCGCTCGAGGGGCCGCTGGTCGTCGTCTCCGACTCCACCTACGTCGTGAACTGCTTCCGCGACGGCTGGTGGAAGGGGTGGATCGCCCGCGGCTGGCAGACCAGCGCCCGCAAGCCCGTGGTGAGCCGGGACCTGTGGGAGCCGCTCGTCGACCTGGTGAACGAGCGCGGTGACGTGTCCTTCCGCTGGGTGAAGGGGCACTCCGGGGACGAGATGAACGACCTGGTGGACCGACTCGCCGTCGAGCAGTCGAAGGCCGTCGCGACCGCCTGATGGGGTATTCTCCGCTCGTGCCGAGGACCCGGAAGCCGCTGGCTCCGCCGACGTGCGCGGAGTCCATGGCGGACGCGCTCGGATCGGTTCGCGCGGAGGGCCTCGAGCCGAGCGCGTTCGGACACACGGTCCTGGCGGCCCTGGCGTGCGGCGAGATCGACGCCGAGGAGGCCTGCGCCCGCCTCACGGCGCACTACCGCGGCTGAATGAGCTGGGACCCCTACCTCGATCTCGAGTCCGGCGTCCTGCGCAACCGCCTCGGCCTGACCGACGCCGCGGCGCTCGCCGCCGCCGAGGCCGAGTACACGACGGCGCGGATCTTCGGACTGCAGCGGTCCCCGCTTCCCGGCGGTTTCGACCTGGGGCACCTGCAGGCCTTCCACTGGCACCTGTTCGGAGACGTCTACCCCTGGGCCGGGCAGCTGCGCACCGTGCGGATGGGCAAGGGCGGCCACGCCTTCTGTCCGCCGGAGCAGATCCGGGTCCGAGCCACCGCCCTGTTCGACGGACTCGCGGCGGTGGACCATCTGCGCGGGCTCGACCGCGCCGCCACGGTCGCGGGCCTCGCGGCGCTCCTCGCCGGCATCAACGAGCTGCACCCCTTCCGCGAGGGCAACGGCCGCACCCAACGGACCTTCCTGCGCCAGCTCGCGGAGGAGTGCGGGCACCGGATCCGCTGGGAGGCATTGGATCCCGGCGAGAACGTCAGCGCCTCCCGCGCTGCGGTGAACGGCGACCTCGACCCGCTCCGGACGCTGCTGGACCGCCTGACGGTATAGGCGCGGCCCGGCGAGGGGACGGGACCGACCAGAGTCATGGACCTGTCATAATCTGCGGCGGTCGACGGCGGGCCGCCATCGCCGCCGGGGGTGCACCGTCAGCACCTCCGTCCACCTCAGTGGGGCGACGACGCAGGTCGTCGGCCGCCGCCTCACCCCGTGAGACGGGGACGAGACGTATCCGGCGGCCCGGAGGGTCGGACACGGGGAGGGTCGATCCGCACCTCACTTGTCATAACGTCGATTATCGGCTCGACGCGATGATGTCCCAGGCCCGACCAACCGACACCCGTCCCCGACGGCCCGCAGGACCCGCTCAGCGGACGAGACGGAAGAAGCCGCGCACCTGCTCGACGAACGACACCGGCTGTTCCAGTGCCGCGAAATGGCCGCCGTGCGGGAGCTCG
Organism: Pseudonocardia oroxyli; assembly: GCF_900102195.1. Taxonomy (GTDB): domain Bacteria; phylum Actinomycetota; class Actinomycetes; order Mycobacteriales; family Pseudonocardiaceae; genus Pseudonocardia; species Pseudonocardia oroxyli. The sequence continues at coordinate 19,946 of NZ_FNBE01000001.1, read as the reverse complement.
GCGTACCAGCGCAGGTCGGTGAAGCGCCGTTCGGCCTCGCGTCGTGAGGGCCGGGTGAGGTCGTGGGGGTAGACCGACAGCCCGGACGGTGCGTGCACCGGGTCGCGGAAGTGGGCGAAGCTCTCCCAGTACAGGCGGGCCGAGGAGGTGGCGGAGGCGGTGAACCAGTAGACCGAGATCTCGTCGAGGATCGCCTGTCGCGACAGCGCGCTCGCCTCGTCGCTCCAGGCCAGGTACTTCTCGGCGATCCAGGCGGCCTGACCGGCGGCGGAGTCGGTCAGGGCGTAGCCGAGCGTCTGCGGGCGCGTCGCCTGCAGGGCCGAGTAGCCCCGGCCGGTGCGGGCGAACTCCTGCTCGGCCTGCGCGGCGGCGCGCTCCGCCTGCGTCGGGTCGTCGAACCCGCCCAGTGCGACCGATCCGAGGTTCACGTGGACGCCGGCGACCCGGTCGGGGGCCACCTCACCCAGTGCACCGGACACCGCCGAGCCCCAGTCGCCACCTTGGGCACCGTAGCGGGGATAGCCCAGCGAGACCATCACCGCGTCCCAGGCGCGGGCCGTGCGCTCGACACCCCAGCCGGTCGACGAGGGCTTGTCGCTCCATCCGTAGCCGGGCAGCGACGGGGCGACGACGTGGAACGCGTCGGCCGGGTCCCCGCCGTGGGCGCGCGGGTCGGTCAGCGGGCCGAGCACCTCGAGGAACTCGAGCACCGAGCCCGGCCAGCCGTGCGTGAGGACCAGCGGGAACGCGTCCGGCTCGGGCGAGCGGACGTGTAGGAAGTGGACGCCGAGCCCGTCGATCGTGGTACGGAACTGCGGGAAGGCGTTCACCCGCGCGGCGAACCCGAAGTCGTAGTCCTCCGCCCAGCTGCGGCACAGCTCCTGCGCCTCGTCGAGCGGCAGGCCCTGCGACCGGTCCGCCACCGGCTCGCGCTCGGGCCACCGGGTCCGACGCAGCCGGTCACGGAGGTCGGCGATCTCGGCGTCGGAGACCGTGACCTCGAACTGTTCGACGGTCATGAGATGACCTTTCGGTGACACGCTAGACTCGTTATGCGTGTCACGTTAGGAACGAGTGGAGTCTCCGTCAAATGCTGAACGCGCGTGGCAGCCGGGACCGCGTGGCCATCGCCGTCGACCTGGCCAACACCTGGCGGCCGATCCGGGGCGAGGACGATCTCGCGACCGTGCCGCAGCTGCGGACCTTCCTGGACGGCCGGCTGCCTGCCGGGGGGCGTGAGTCGTGGGCGCTCACCGACGACGATCTCGGGGAGGTCCGGGCGGTACGCGAGGCGGTGCGGGCCGTGCTGGAGCGGGCCGGGACCGACGCCGCGGGCGCCGCGGAGATCCTCAACGCCGGGCTGCGCCACCACCGCGTCACGCCGGCGATCCGGCGGGACGAGGACGGATGGGCGGCGGACGTCACCGCCGCCGACCCCGACCGCCCGGCGGCCCACCTGGCCGCCCTCACCCTCGGGGCGCTCGCCGCGGTGATCACCACGCTCGGCCCGGACCGCCTGGGGGTCTGCGCCGGGCAGGCCTGTCGGGCCACCTTCGCGGACCTCTCCCGCAACGGCTCGAAGCAGTACTGCACGCGGACCTGCGCCCACCGCGCCGGCGTCGCCGCCTACCGGAGCCGCCGGCGCTCGGGCTGACCCCGGCTCCCCACCCGCGCGGCCCCGCGCGGGTAGGTTCGGCGCGTGCACGCACGAGTCGCGGAGTTCTGCACGCGGCGGGGATCGCCTGGTTCGCCTGCACCACCACCCTCACCGACGCCCTCGCCGCCCAGGCCGCGGGCGCGGACGTGATCGTCGCGCAGGGGATGGAGGCGGGCGGGCACCGCGGGACCTTCGATCCGGCGGCGGCCGAGCGCACCGACGTCGGCCTGTTCGCCCTGCTCCCCCATCTCGTCGACCGGCTCGACGTCCCGGTCGTCGCCGCGGGCGGGATCGCGGACGGGCGCGGGGTCGCCGCGGCGCTCGCCCTCGGCGCGAGCGCCGTGCAGGTCGGCACGGCGCTGCTCCGCTCCCCCGAGGCGGCGATCGACGCCGGATGGTCGGCCGCGCTCGCGGGCCTCGCCCCCGAGCGGACGGTCCCGACCCGCGCCTACTCCGGGCGGTTGGGCCGGGCCGCGGCCACGGACTACGTCGCCGCGTGGGCCGCCCCCGACGCGCCGCCGGCCGCCCATTACCCGGTGCAGCGGGCGCTCGTCGGGCGGTGGCGGCGCGGCGACGCCACGGTGGACCGGGTGAACCACTGGGCCGGACAGTCCGCGGCGCTCGCCACGACCGACCCGGCGGGCGAGATCGTCACCCGGATGTGGGCGGAGGCTCGCGCGCTGCTCGCCTGAGCCGGATCAGGCCGCCTCGTAGGTATGCCCCGCGGCCCGCAGCCGGTCGACCAGGGCGTGCCCCATCGCCGTCGCGGGGGTGAGGGAGCCGGCGCGGTCGGGCAGCCCCGCGCCGCCGAGGGCGAGGCAGAGGGCGCTCTCCCCCAGCATGACCGCCGTGGCGGCGTACCCCGGATCGCCGGGGCCCGCGACCCGTGCGGTGACCGTGCGGCCGTCCTCGGTGGTCCCGGTGAACGCGTGCCGGAAGAACCCGCGGGCCCGGGCGCGTTCGTCGGGTCCGGTGCCGGGCGCGGGCAGGACCCGCTCCAGCAGGGCGCGGGTGGGGCGCAGCGCCGCGGCCCCGACGAGGGCGCCCAGCCCGCCGGTGATCCCGACGGCGGTGGCGGCCCCGCCGATGCCCCGCCCGGCCGCCATCCGCTCCGCGTAGCGCAGGCCTCGCCCGTAGGACCAGCCGGTGAGGGCGTTGCTCCGCCGCACGATCCGGGTGTTGTAGGGCGCCATGACGAACGGGGCGGTCCAGCCGCCGTCGGGCTCGCGGCGCGGCGGGCTCGTGTCCCGGGGCTGTCGCGGGGTGGGTTCGGCGGTCGGGTCGGGGCTCAGCGAGTGGGGGCGGCCCGCGATCCGGCGGGCGTCCGCGTCGCCGGCCACCGCCTCGACGTGGCCGAGCAGCGAGGCGAGGGTGCCGCCGCTGAAGCCGCCGCGCAGCGTCGCGACGGCCGTGACGTCCGCCAGGTCGGCACCCGCCGCGTCGCGGAGCAGCAGCAGGCCGAGATCGGAGGGAATGGAGTCGTAGCCGCACGAGTGCACGAGCCGGGCCCCGGACTCGCGGGCGAGCGCGTCGCACCGGTCGATCGCGGCCCGCACGAACAGGACCTCGCCCGTGAGGTCGGCGTAGTGGGTGCCCGCCCGGGCACAGGCCTCGACCAGCGGCATCCCGTACCGCGCGTACGGCCCGACGGTCGTGACGACGACGCGGGCGGACTCCGCGAGCGCCCGCGGCTCGGTGGCGTCCGCGACGACGATCCCCCAGCCCTGCGCGCGCTCGGGCAGCGTGGCCCGCAGCCGCTCGAGCTTGTCCCGCGACCGGCCCGCCAGGGCGATCCGCAGCCCGTCCGGCGCCGCCCCGGCCAGGTACTCGGCGGTCAACGTCCCGACGAACCCCGTGCCGCCGAACAGGACCAGGTCGAACTGCCGTTCCGTGCTCATGGCCGGCAGCCTACGGCCGCTCGTGCGTGGTAAGTGGTGCCAGAGCACCACTTACCACGCACGGGCGCGTCAGCGCACGTACTCGGCCAGGTGCCGGCCGGTGAGGGTGCTCCCATCGGCGACGAGGTCCGCCGGGGTGCCTTCGAAGACCACCGCGCCGCCGTCGTGGCCCGCGCCCGGACCCATGTCGATGATCCAGTCCGCGTGCGCCATGACGGCCTGGTGGTGCTCGATGACGATCACGGACTTGCCGGAGTCCACGAGGTGGTCGAGCAGGCCGAGCAGCTGCGCGACGTCCGCGAGGTGCAGGCCCGTCGTGGGTTCGTCGAGGACGTACGTGCCGCCCTTCTCCCCCATGTGCGTGGCCAGCTTGAGCCGCTGGCGCTCACCACCGGACAGTGTGGTCAGCGGCTGCCCGATCGTCAGGTACCCCAACCCGACGGCGACGAGCCGCTCCAGGATCCGGTGCGCGGCCGGGAGCTTCGCCGCGCCGTCCCGGAAGAACTCCTCCGCCTCGGCCACCGACATGGCCAGGACCTGGCTGATGTCCTTGCCGCCGAACAGGTACTCGAGCACGGACCCGTCGAACCGGCGGCCCTCGCACAGCTCGCAGGGGGTCGACACCCCGGCCATGATCGCCAGGTCGGTGTAGATCACGCCCGCGCCGTTGCAGCTCGGGCAGGCGCCCTCGGAGTTCGCCGAGAACAGCGCGGGCTTCACCCCGTTGGCCTTGGCGAACGCCTTGCGGATCGGCTCCAGCAGCCCGGTGTAGGTGGCGGGGTTGCTGCGCCGGGAGCCGCGGATGGCGCCCTGGTCGATCGCGACGACGTCCTCCCGGGTGGCCACCGAGCCGTGGATCAGCGAGGACTTGCCCGACCCCGCGACCCCGGTGACGACGACCAGCACGCCGGTGGGGATGTCGACGTCCACCTTGCGCAGGTTGTGCGTGTCCGCGCCGCGCACCTCGATGGCCCCGGTCGGCGTCCGGACCTCGGCCTTGACCGCGGTGGTGTCGTCGAGGTGCCGCCCGGTGAGGGTGTCGCTGGCGCGCAACCCCTCGACGGTGCCCTCGAAGACCACCTCACCACCCGCGCTGCCCGCCCGCGGTCCGATGTCCACGACGTGGTCGGCGATGGCGATGGCCTCGGGCTTGTGCTCCACCACCAGCACGGTGTTGCCCTTGTCCCGCAACGCCTTCAGCAGCTCGTTCATCCGCGCGATGTCGTGCGGGTGCAGCCCGATGGTGGGCTCGTCGAACACGTAGGTCACATCGGTGAGCGCCGAGCCCAGGTGCCGGATCATCTTGGTGCGCTGCGCCTCGCCGCCGGACAGCGTGCCCGACGGGCGGTTCAGCGACAGGTACCCGAGCCCGATCTCGACGAACGAGCTCAGCGTGTGCCGGAGCGTGGTGAGCAGCGGCGCGACGGACGGCTCCTCGAGGTCCTGCACCCACTCGGCCAGGTCGCTGATCTGCATCTCGCACAGGTCCGCGATGGACTTGCCCCTGATCGTCGAGGAGCGGGCGCCCTCGTTGAGCCGGGTGCCGTGGCACTCGGGGCACGTGGTGAAGGTGGCGACCCGCTCCACGAACGCCCGGATGTGCGGCTGCAGCGAGTCGATGTCCTTGGACAGCATGGACTTCTGGATCGAGGGGACGAGCCCGGAGTAGGTGAGGTTGATGCCCTCGACCTTGAGCTTGGTGGGCTCGCGGTAGAGCAGGTCGTCGAGCTCCCGCTTCGTGAACCGCGCGATGGGCTTGTCGCAGTCGAAGTAGCCCGAGCCCCGGAAGATCCGGCCGTACCAGCCGTCCATGCTGTAGCCGGGGATCCGGATGGCGCCCTCGTTGATGGACCTGGTCTCGTCGTAGAGCGCGGCCAGGTCGATGTCGTTCACCGAGCCGCGGCCCTCGCACCTGGGGCACATGCCGCCGGTGATCGAGAAGGTGCGCCGCTCCTTGACGGTGCGGCCGTCCTTCTCGATCGTCACCGCGCCCGCGCCGCTGATGGACGCGACGTTGAACGAGAAGGCCTGCGCCGAGCCGAGGTTGGGCTCGCCGAGGCGCGAGTAGAGGATGCGCAGCATCGCGTGGGCGTCCGTCGCGGTGCCGACCGTGGACCGGGGGTCCGCCCCGAGCCGCTGCTGGTCCACGATGATCGCGGTGGTCAGCCCGTCGAGCACGTCGACGTCCGGGCGGGCCAGCGAGGGCATGAAGCCCTGGACGAAGGTGCTGTAGGTCTCGTTGATCATCCGCTGCGACTCGGCGGCGATCGTGTGGAAGACCAGCGAGCTCTTGCCCGAGCCGGACACGCCGGTGAAGACCGTCAACCTGCGCTTGGGCAGCTCGACGCTGACGTTCTTCAGGTTGTTCACCCGCGCCCCGGTCACCCGGATCATGTCGTGCCTGTCCGCGGCGTGTGCGGTGCGCTCTGCCGTGCTCACGAGAGGTCCCCCCGGGTCGGAACGGTTCAGGCCTGCTTGATGCGGATGGTGTTGCCCGCCGGGTCCCGGAACGCGCAGTCCCGGACCCCGTAGGGCTGGTCCATCGGCTCCTGCACGACGTCGGCGTCCGCGGCCTGGATGCGCGCGAACGTCGCGTCCAGGTCCTTGGTCGCCAGGTTGATGGCGGCGTAGGTGCCCTTGGCCATCATCTCGGTGACCGTCCGGCGCTCCTCGTCGGTGACCCCGGGGTCGACGGCGGGTGGGGTCAGCACGATGCCGATCTCCGGCTGCGCGGGAGGCGCGACGGTGATCCAGTACAGGTCGTTGTAGCCGACCTCCTGCTGGACCTCGAAGCCGAGGACGTCCCGGTAGAACGCGATGGCCGCGTCCTTGCCGTTGTGCGGGAGGTAGGTCTGGGAGATGACGATGTCTGAGGTGATGGCGTCGGAACTCATGGCGCCGACGCTAGCGGCGCCGCGGGACCGGGGGCTTCTCGATTCCTGACCGGTCTCGTGGCCACGCGGGCCACACAGGACGGGACGTCCAGCGTCTCGTGCTGCTTCCGGTACGCCCCCGGCGAGATCCCCACCAGCTCGGTGAACCGGGTGCTGAAGGTCCCGAGCGAGGAGCTCCCCACGGCGAAGCAGACCTCGGTGACGCTCAGGTCCCCGCGGCGCAGCAGCGCCATGGCGCGTTCGATGCGGCGAGTCATCAGGTAGGAGTACGGCGACTCCCCGTAGGCGCGCTTGAACTCGCGGCTCAGGTGCCCGGCGGACATGTGCGCCCCGCGGGCGAGGGCCTCGACGTCCAGCGGCTGGGCGTACTCGCGATCGATCCGGTCACGGACGCGCCGCAACCGCCGCAGGTCCTCCAGGTCGGCCATGCGCTCATGCTAAGCGGTATCGCGGTCAGCCCGGGGTCGGCGGCTGGTCCACCAGCTGGGCCAGGTAGAGCTGCTCGCCGAGGCGGTCCATCAGCTCGAGGTTGGTCTCGATGTAGTCGATATGGTGCTCCTCGTCGGCGAGGATCTCCTCGAACAGGTTCGCCGTGGTGATGTCGCCCTTGGACCGGCACAGCGCGATGCCCGGGCGCAGCCGCTGCACCACCTCGAGCTCGATCGCGAGGTCGGACTGCAGCTGCTCGCGCACGTTCGTGCCGATGCGCAGCTGGAAGAGCCGCTGGTAGTTCGGCAGGCCCTCCAGGAACAGGATCCGGTCGGTGATCTTCTCGGCGTGCCGCATCTCGTCGATGGACTCGGCCCTGGTGTAGCTCGCGAGCTTGGTCAGACCCCAGTTCTGCTGCATCTTGGCGTGCAGGAAGTACTGGTTGATCGCCGTGAGCTCGCTGGTGAGCTGCTCGTTGAGCAGGCTGATGATCTCCGGGTCGCCGCGCATGCCCCCAGGCTAGTGCCCCCGGTCACACCGCATCCACGAAGGACGGACTGACGATCGGGCAGGCTGCCCTCAGGCCGGCATCGGCAGCTCGGAGAGCACCGAGGGGGCGAGCTGCGCGGCGAGGAGCACGTCGAGGCGGTCGAGGCACGTGCCGCAGCCGGTGCCCGCGCCGCAGGCGTCCCCGATCTCGTCGACGGTCCGCGCGCCCTGGCCGATGTGGTCCCTCAGCTCGACGTCGGTGACCGCGTAGCAGATGCACACGTACACGAGGGCGCCCTTTCCATCAATGAGGTATGCCTATGCTGACATTTGATCATCGACTCTGGCAAGGCCGCCCCGCCTACAGTGACCGGGTGCCGCTCGACGAGTACCGCCGCAAGCGCGACCGGTCACGCACGCCGGAGCCCGTCCCGGCGGAGGATCCCCAGGTCACAGGGGCGGGCGACCGGTTCGTGATCCAGGAGCACCACGCCCGCGCGCTGCACTGGGACCTGCGGCTCGAACGGGACGGCGTGCTGGTCTCCTGGGCGGTCCCGAAGGGCCTGCCGGTGGACACCGAGACGCTGCGGCTCGCGGTGCGCACCGAGGACCACCCCCTGGAGTACCTGGAGTTCTCCGGCGAGATCCCGCGCGGAGAGTACGGCGGCGGCACGATGAGCATCTGGGACACCGGCCGGTACGAGACCGAGAAGTGGTCCGAGCGCGAGGTGGCGTTCCGGCTCCACGGCGACCGCGCCGCAGGCCGCTACGTGCTGATCAAGAGCGAACGGGACCGGCGGGACGGCTGGCTGCTCAAGCGCACGGAGCCGAACCCGGCCCGACCCGGCGCCACCCCCCTCCCCCGCGACACCGCGCCCATGCGGGGGGTGTCCGGCGCGGCGCCGACCGGGGACGGGTGGCGGCTGCAGGTCCGGTTCGGCGGCCGCCGGGTGCTCGTCGAGCTCGACGGCGGCCGCGTCCGCGTGCTGGCCGACGGTGACGAGATCACCGTGCGGTCCCTCGCGGACTTCGGCCCGTCCGTCGGCGCCACGACGATGCTGCTCGACGCCGAACTGACCACCGCGGGTGAGCTGTGGATCGGGGACCTGCTCTTCCTCGACGGGCGGGACACCTGCGCGCTGCCCTTCACCGACCGGTACGCGCTGCTCGAGGAGCTCCCGCTCGCCGGGCCGCACCGGCGGCTCGCGCCCGTCTACCCGGCCGATCCCGCGGTGCTCGAGGCGGTCCGGGCGCAGGGCCTCGACGTGGTCGCGAAGCGGGCGGACTCGCCCTACGTGCCCGCGGCGGAGTCCGCGGACTGGGTCGAGGCGGGAGCCCGCGCCGCGGCCGCACCCACCCGCGGCGTCGGCCGTGCCGGGCTGACCAACCCGCGCAAGGTGCTCTACCCCCTGACCGGCACCACGAAGGCGGACGTCCTCGCCCACTACCGGGCCGTCGCGCCGGTGATGCTGCCGCACCTGGCCGACCGGCCGGTGACGATGGTCCGCTGGCCGGACGGCGTCGAGAAGCCCTCGTTCTTCGAGAAGGACGTCTCGCGCCATGCACCGCCGTGGATCCGCACCGAGCGCGTGGGCACCCCCGGCGGCCGCTCGGAGTCCGCGGACTTCCCCCTGATCGAGAGCGAGGAGGGGCTGGCCTGGGCGGCGAATCTCGCCGCGCTGGAGCTGCACGTGCCGCAGTGGACGGTGGGCCCCCGGGGCGGCAGGCAGGCTCCGGACCTGCTCGTCTTCGACCTCGATCCCGGGGAGGGCACCACGGTCGTGGAGTGCTGCCGGGTCGCGGAGTCGATCTTCGACGTGCTGGCGGAGGACTCCCTCGTCGCCTATCCGCGGACGTCGGGCGGGAAGGGGCTGCAGCTCTACCTGCCGGTCACCGTGACCCGCGCGGAGCAGACGATCGAGTTCGCCAAGGCCCTGGCCGAGCGGTTGGCCGAGGAGTCACCGCGCACGGTCACGTCGGTGATGGCGAAACAACGCAGGCGCGGCAAGGTCTTCGTGGACTGGAGCCAGAACAACACCGCCAAGACCACCATCGCCAGCTACTCGCTGCGCGGGCGCGCCCGGCCCACGGTGGCCACCCCGGTGACCTGGGAGGAGGTGCGGGCGTGCCGGCGGGCGAGCGAACTGGTGTTCACCGCCGACGCGCTGCCCGCGCGCCTGGACGAGCACGGTGACCTGCTGGAACCCTTGCTGTTCACCGAGCGGCAACGGCTGCCTCGCCGTGGGATGGGAGGGTCCCCGTCGTGAGCGATCACCACCCCTACCTCGACGGACCCCATCCCCGGATCTACGCCCACCGGGGCTGGCACGTCGGGGAGCTCGCAGGCCTGGAGAACACCCTCGCCGGGTTCGCCCACGCCGTCGAGCGCGGGTACGCCTACCTCGAGCTCGACGTGCACGCCTCCGCGGACGGCGTGCCGATGGTCCACCACGACCACACCCTCGACCGCACCACGGACGCGTCCGGTCCGCTGGTCGCCCGCCAGGCGGACGAACTGGCCGAGGTGCGCGTCGGGGGCCGCGAGCCGGTCCCGCGGCTGGAGACCGTGCTGGCCGCCCTGCCGGACACCCGGGTCACCATCGAGCTGAAGTCCGACGACGTCGTCGCGCCGACCCTGGCCGTCCTCGAACGTCTCGACGCCTGGGACCGGGTCTGCCTCGGCTCCGCGAGCGACGCCCGGCTGCGCCGCGCCCGCGCCGCGGGCCCCCGCCTGCTGACGTCGATGGGCACCGGCTCGGTGTTCGGCCTGCGGACCTGGGCGTGGACCGGGCGTCGGCTGCTGCCGATCGCAGGCGGGCTGGCCCAGCTCCCGCACCGCGTCGGCCCGCTCACGGTCACCGACGCCGCCGTGCTGCGCCGCGCCCGCGAGCTGGGCGTCGAGGTGCACGTGTGGACGGTGAACGACCCCGCCGAGATGCGCGCGCTGCTCGACCTGGGCGTCGACGGGCTGCTGACGGACCGCCCGGATCTCCTGATCGACCTCTAGTGCGGTGACCACGGACGTTCGTGGTCACCGCACTAGGGTCACCGGCGTGAGCATCCCGCGCAGGCAGGTGGCGGCCTGGGGGCTGTGGGACTGGGGTTCCTCGGCCTACACCACGATCTTCCTGACGTTCGTGTTCTCGGTGTACGTCACGGACGCCGTCGGTGCGGACCTGCCGGGCACGGTCGGCGCCGAGACCTGGCTCGCGTGGGCGATCGGCGCCGCGGGGTTCGTGATCGCGGTGCTCGCGCCCGTCATGGGGCAGGCCGCCGACCGGGGCGGGCACGTCGTCCGGTCCACGGCGGTGTGGACGGCGCTGACGATCGTCGCCACCGCCCTCGGCTTCTTCGTTCAGGACGACTGGCGTTGGCTGTGGCTCGGCGTCCTGCTGCTCGCCCTGGGATCGGTCACGTTCGAGATCGCCGAGGTCTCCTACAACGCGCTGCTGGCCCGCGTCTCCACACCGGCGACCATCGGCCGGGTGTCCGGCTTCGGCTGGTCGATGGGCTACTTCGGCGGCATCGTGCTGTTGCTGCTCGTGTACGTGCTCTTCATCGCCGGGGAGGGTGGGGCGCTCGGGCTCGCCACCGAGAACGGCTGGAACATCCGCGTGGTCGCGCTCGTCGCGGCGGCGTGGTTCGTCCTCGCGGCGATCCCGCTGTTCGTGCTGGTCCCGGAGCGTCCGCCGGTCGCCCCCGGGGAGCGGCTGTCCGCCGCGGCCGCCTACCGGAAGCTCGTCCGCGACCTGCGCGAGCTGTACCGGACCTCGCCGCACACCGTCTACTTCCTCGGGGCGAGCGCGCTGTTCCGGGACGGGCTGGCCGCGGTGTTCACCTTCGGCGCGGTCCTGGCGGTGACGGTGTACGGCATCGGCGCCGCCGACGTGCTGATCTTCGGGGTGGCGGCGAACGTGGTGTCCGCCCTCGGCGCGCTGAGCGGGGGCTGGCTCGACGACCGGATCGGGCCCAAGCCGGTGATCGTCGGCTCCCTGGTCGGGCTGCTCGCCGCGGGCACGATCCTGCTGGTCGTGTCCGGACCCACGATGTTCTGGATCTTCGGTCTGTTCCTGTGCCTGTTCGTGGGGCCCGCCCAGTCCTCGTCCCGCACGTTCCTCGGCAGGCTCTGTCCGCCCGGGCACGAGGGCCAGCTCTTCGGGCTCTACGCCACGACCGGCCGCGCGGTGTCGTTCCTCGCCCCGACGCTGTTCGGGGTGTTCGCACTGGTGTCCCCGAAGCTCGGGATCCTGGGCATCCTCGTGGTGCTGGCGGCGGGGCTCGTCGCGCTCTGGCGAGTGCGCTCGCCCGCCCTCGTCTGAACGGACGCTGCCACGTGCCACCACTCCGACCTGCGGAAACTCGAACCGGACGGTCGCCCGGGTAACGCGGACCGACGGCTGTGTTAACTCTCGGCGCCAGCGTAGTGAGCTAAGTCACAGAAGGCTGACACGTCACAATCGCGTGTGGCAAAGCGCGACTTCGGGGAGACTCTGTCCTCGGACACGAGAGGGCTGTCGGTGGCCGCACGCCACCGACGCAGCCCGGGAGATTCTCCCGCCGGGGAATGTACGTCTGCTCCTCAGACGTTACACCCGGTGGTGATGCGACAGTCGAGGGGCTCGCCCCTCGGCAGAACGGGAGGAAGACACATGGCCGACCGCGTGCTCCGTGGCAGCCGACTCGGGGCTGTCAGCTACGAGACGGACCGCAACCACGACCTCGCACCGCGGCAGCTGGTCCGCTATGTGTCGGCGAACGGCTTCGAGTTCGAGGTCCCGTTCGCGAACGACGCCGAGGCTCCCGCCACGTGGGAGTCGCCGCAGGGCGGCATCGGCCGCCGCATGGACGGCATCGAGCCGGAGCAGAAGAAGACCAAGCCGCCGCGCACCCACTGGGACATGCTCCTGGAGCGTCGTTCCATCAAGGAGCTCGAGGAGCTGCTCGACGAGCGCCTCGACCTCCTGCGCGAGCGTCGCGCCGAGATCGCCTGACCGACCCACCCGAACGGGTCGCGTCGCGCGAACCACGAAGCCGGGCCACCTCCCGTGGGGCCCGGCTTCGTCGTGTCCGAGGGGCGGCCCGCCGACCGCCTCCCCCTTAGGGTTCCCACATGGCACGAACGTTCCGGGACCTGGCCGACGCCCACGTCGCCGCCCACGCCGAGCTCGACCCCCTGCTGGCCACCTCGCTGGGCCTGCCCACCGGCCAGGACCGTCTCCCCGACCTCTCCCCCGCGGGCGACGAGGCCCTGGCCGCTCTCGAACAGGAGACCCTGCGCGCCCTCGACGCCGCGGGCACCCCGGACGACGAGGACGGCGACGAGCGCCGCTGCGCCCGCCTGCTGCGGGAGCGACTGACCAGCGCCCAGGGCACCCGCGCCCTCGGTGAGCATCTCCGCAACGTGCAGATCCTCTTCGGTCCGGTCCAGGACCTGCGCACCGTCCTCACCCTCATGCCGACCGACACCCCCGCGCAGCGCGCGGACCTCACCGCCCGGCTCGCCGCCGTCCCGGAGGCCTTCGCCGGGTACACCGCGACCCTCCGGGAGGGGATCGCGCGCGGGCTGCTCGCGGCGCCGCGCCAGGTCGACGCGGTGGTCGACCAGCTGGGGCCGTGGGCGGGGTGGTTCGGCGACTTCGCCGCCGAGGCCGGCCTGCCGGACGGGTCCGCGGACGCTGCGGCCGCCGCGGTCGTGGAGCTGCGGGACTTCCTGGCCCGGGAGTACCGCCCGCACACCGACGGGGTGCGGGACGGCGTCGGCGAGGAGCGGTACCGGGCGGCGGTGCGCCGCTGGAACGGCGCCGACGCGGACCCGCGCGAGGCCTACGACTGGGCCTGGACGGAGTTCCACCGCGTGTACGCGGAACAGACCGTCCTGGCCGAGCAGATCCTCCCCGGCGCGACCCCGCGCGAGGCGATGACCCACCTGGAGACCCACGGGGAGGTCGTCGAGGGCGTGGCGGCCGTGCGGGAGCGCCTGCAGGGGATCATGGACTCGACCATCGCGGCGCTGCAGGGCACGCACGTGGATCTCGCTCCCCCGCTGCTGCGGGTCGAGGCGATGATCGCCCCGGAGGGCAGCGCCGCGGCGCCGTACTACACCCAGCCCTCACTGGACTTCGCGCGGCCGGGCCGCACCTGGCTGCCCACGCTGGGCCGCGACCGGTTCCCGATGTGGGACCTGGTCAGCACCTGGTACCACGAGGGGGTGCCGGGGCATCACCTGCAGCTGGCGCAGTGGGCGCTGTGCAGCGACCGGCTCTCGTCGTTCCAGGCGTCCGCGGGGATGGTCAGCGCCAACATCGAGGGCTGGGCGCTCTACGCCGAGCGGCTGATGGACGAGCTGGGGTTCCTCGTCGACCCCGGCGAGCGCATGGGCTACCTGGACGCGCAGATGATGCGGATCGTCCGGGTGATCATCGACATCGGCATGCACCTGGAGCTCGAGTACGAGGGCGCCCCGTGGACGCCCGAACGGGCCCGGGAGTTCTTCGGCGCCCACTGCGGACGAGACGCCGCGTTCCTGGACTCCGAGCTGCTGCGCTACCTCGGCGGGCCCGGCCAGGCGATCAGCTACAAGCTCGGCGAGCGGGCCTGGCTCGCGGGTCGGGCGGCGGCCTCCCGCAAGCCGGGCTTCGACCTGAAGGCCTGGCACATGGCCGCCCTGTCCCAGGGCTCGCTGGGGCTGGACGACCTGGAGGCCGAGCTGGCCGCGCTCTAGAGCGCCCTACGCGTCCAGGACCGACGCGTTCGGCACGACCGGCGGCTGCGTCGACCAGGGGAAGTTGATCCAGAGCGGGGTGCGGCGCCACACGTACTCGCACCGCACCTCGCTCTGCGGCTTCTCGTAGACCACCGCGCAGCGGACGTCCGCGACATACTCGCCGCAGAAGTCCCGGACCAGCTTCAGCGTGGCTCCGGTGTCCGCGACGTCGTCGGCGACGAGGACCTTCTGCCCCGACAGGTCGACCACGTTCGGCACCGGCGGCAGCATGACCGGCAACGCCAGCCGCTCGCCGACGCCGGTGTAGAACTCCACGTTCATCACGTGCAGGTTCTTCACGTCGAGGGCGTAGCCCAGCGCGCCGGCCACGAACAGCCCGCCGCGCGCGATGGACAGGATGATGTCCGGCCGGTAACCGCTGTCGGCGACCTCCTGGGCCAGCTCGCGGGCCGCGAGCCCGAACAGCTCCCAGGTCAGGACCTCGCGCTCGTCCGGGTCGGTCACACGCGCGCCCTCGGACGCAGCCACGACGTGCGGTGCTCCAGGCCCCAGCGGGCGACGTTCACGAACGCCTCCGCCATCACCGAGGCGTCCATCTTGGAGGAGCCCTTCTCCCGTTCGGTGAAGGTGATCGGTACCTCCCGGATGCGGAACCCGGCCTGCAGCGCCCGCCAGGCCAGGTCGATCTGGAAGCAGTAGCCCTGCGAGATCACCGAGTCCAGGTCGAGCTCCTCCAGGACCTCGCGGCGGTACACGCGGTACCCGGCGGTGATGTCCTGCACCGGTGCGCCCAGGGCGAGCTTGGCGTAGAGGTTCGCGCCGCGGGAGAGCCACTGGCGGTGCAGCGGCCAGTTCACCACCTGCCCGCCGGGCACGTACCGGGACCCGATCACGAGGTCGGCGCCGCCCGCCCCGTCGTCGCCCTCGTCGTCCAGCGCGGCGAGCAGGGCCGGCAGGTCCTCGGGGGCGTGCGAGCCGTCCGCGTCCATCTCCACGACCACCTGGTGCTCGCCGGAGAGGGCGTGCCGGAAGCCCGCGAGGTAGGCGGCGCCGAGACCGTTCTTGCCCTCGCGGTGCAGCACCCGCACCCGCGGGTCGGCCGCCGCCATCTCCTCGGCGAGCTCGCCCGTGCCGTCCGGGCTGGCGTCGTCGACGACGAGGATGTCCGCGGCGGGGACCGCCGCGTTGAGCCGCGCGACGACGCGCCCCAGGTTCTCCCGCTCCTCGTACGTCGGGATGACCACCAGGACCGGTCCCGGAGGCTCAGCCATCGATGTCCTCTCCTGTCCCCGCCGGGTGCGACCCCGCGCGACCGCGACGCCGACCGACGACCGCGGCGGCGATCGCCGCGACCCCCACTGCGGTCAGCGCCCACTCGGGGCCGGACCGCAACCGAGTGGCCAGCGTAGTCGTGTCCCGCAGCGTCTCGACACCGACCAGGGTCCCGGGCACGAACTGTCCGGTTCGTCCGGTCACTGTGCCCTGAGTGTCGATGAGCGCCGAGACGCCGGACGTCGTGGCGACCACCGTGGGCCGGTCGTGCTCGACGGCCCGCACCCGGGACATGGCGAGCTGCTGGTAGGTCATCTCGGACAGGCCGAAGGTGGCGTTGTTGCTGGGTACGGCCAGCAGGGTGGCGCCGGCGTCGACGCTGTCGGCGACGAGGTCGTCGAACGCGACCTCCCAGCAGATCGTGATGCCGATCTCGGCGCCGCCCGCCTGCAGCACCCCGGGCCCGGGGCCGGGCACGAAGTTGCCCGCCCGGTCCACGTAGGACGAGAACAGCCGGAAGAAGGACCGCCACGGCATGTACTCGCCGAAGGGTTGGATGCGGCGCTTGTCGTTGCGGGCCACCGGACCCTGCACGGGGTCCCAGACGAGGACCGAGTTGCTCGTGGTGCGGTCGCTGTTGACCAGCACCGTGCCGACCAGGATCGGGGCGCGCACCGCCGCCGCGGCCTGGGAGATCTCCGCCGCGGCGTCCGGGTTGCGGAACGGGTCGATGTCCGAGGAGTTCTCCGGCCAGAGCACGACGTCGGGTTGCGGCTGCCTACCCGCCGCGACGTCCGCGGCGAGCTGCTCGGTGACCCGGACGTGGTTGTCCAGCACGGCACGGCGCTGGGCGTTGAAGTCCAGGCCCAGCCGCGGCACGTTGCCCTGGATCGCCGCGACGGTGAGCTGTCGGTCCGGTGCGTTGACGGTGACCGGGACCAGGGCGGCGAGCGGACCCGCGGCCAGCGCCAGGACGAGCAGCACGGCGGGCACGGCGGCGCCCCCGATCTCGCGGCGGACCAGCCGTCGGGCCAGCTCCCCCAGGGCGAGCCCGGCCAGCACGGTCACGAACGACAGGAACGGCACGCCGCCCACCGAGGCCGCCGGCAGGAACAGGCCCTCCGCCTGCCCGAACCCCACCCGCCCCCACGGCAGCCCGCCGAAGGGCACCCGGCTGCGGACGGCCTCCATGCCGACCCACACCGCGGCGCCCCACAGCGGCGCGGCGGGCAGGCGGGCGGTCACGGCCATCCCGGCACCCGCGAGCCCGAAGAACAGCGCCTCGAACAGACACAGCGCCAGCCACGGCAGCGCCCCGACGAACCCGCCCGTCCAGGACAGGAGGGGGACGAGGAACCCGAGGGCGAACACCCAGCCCAGCAGGAACCCGCGCCGGGCGCGGACGCCGCGCAGGGTGGGCCCGAGGACCGCGAACACCAGTGGGGCGAGCCACCACAGGTCCCGGGGCGGGAAGCTCACGTACAGGAGCACGCCCGCGGCGGCGGCGAGCAGCAGCCGCACGCCGAGCCGGGCGACCCGGGTCCGGGCGGGCGGCGGGGTGGGATCGAGGGCGGGGGCGGCCACGAGAGGAGCCTAGGCCGTGGTGACGAAGTCACGAAGGTCTCCAGCCCGGGTCGCGGCCGCTGCGGGCGACGAGGCCGGGCAACCCGCCCGCTCCGACGCCCGTCCCGGCGGCGGGGTGGAAAGCCTCGGCGGCGAACACCTCGCCCCGCAGGAGCGCCGGCCCGCGCTCGGCCTCGGCCAGGACCGGGCCGTCCACGGCGAACGGGGCGAACGGGGCGGCGAGCGCGGTCGCGAGGTCCCAGCCGTGCAGCACGGTCTCGGCCACCAGCTCGGTCACGAGCAGCGGGACCGGGGTGCGCCCGCGGTAGGGCAGCTCGGCCTCGTCGGGAGCGGTGTCGAGGGCGTCCAGCAGGAGCCGCGACGAGACGCGGAGGTCCGCGACCGGGTCCAGCAGGACGTGCGTGGGATCACCCGGTGCCGCCGTCCCCGCCAGGCACGCGGCGAAGACGTGGTGCCAGCCGACGACGTGGGTCGGCAGGCCCCGGACGTCGAACTCCGCACACGGGATCGGCCGGTCGAGATCGGCCGGACCGACGGGGATCGCGCCCAACGCGGACCGGGCGGTGGCCAGCGCGGTGACGGGCACGGTCAGAGCAGGTCGAGGACGCCCGGGGCGTCGGCGCCGCCCGTGCGGCGGAACCACTCCCGGCCGTACGCCGCGGCGAAGTCCTGTTCGGGGAGCGCCGCCGGGTCGACCTGGCTCGCGTGGGCGAGGATCGCGGCACGCTTGACGGTGAGGTGGCGGGCGTCGCCGGTGACGGTCAGGGCGATCTCGTCCGAGGCCCTCCCGAACCCGACGGCGGCGGCGCGGGCCGCGCCGTGGACCAGGTGGCCGCCCTCGGCGAGACCGGTGCGGTCCACCGTCGCGAGGTAGGCCTGCGCCCCGGTGAGCTCGGCGGCGATGGTGCCCACGACGCCCGCCATCCGATGGTCCGGGTGGCCGTAGACGCCCTGCTCGTCGTCGGCGAGCAGGGTGCCCGCCCCCTCCTCGTCGACGACCTCCGCCACCCGGGTGGCCAGCGACAGCGGCTCGGCGCCCGCCAGCGCCCGGGCGTGGCTGTTGTCGGGGCCGCCGGGCAGCCCCGAGTCCCGCCGGTTCAGCAGGACCAGCCGCGACACGCCGAGGAGCTCGGCGGAACGCTCCAGCTCGCGCAGCCGCCTGCGCCGCACGGTCTCGCCGTCCGACAGCGGGATCCGGGAGCCGCCGAGCTCGCCGCCGGTGGCCATCACCAGCACGGTGCGGGCGCCCGCGTCGGCCAGCCTGCGCAACGTGATGCCGGTGAAGATCGCCTCGTCGTCCGGGTGCGGGTGCAGCGCGACCACGGTCTGTCCGCGCAGGTCGGGCTCGGTCCGAAGTGGAGCGTGAGCGGGAACGGACGGGAAGGGCGCGGTGACGGCCATGAGCGGGATGAGCTCGCAGACTGTGCGGTGCCGTGCGGGGACGGCGGGACGGACGGGGTGGTCAGCGGGAGAAGCGACAACACCCCGGACAGCAGCGGCCCGCGAGGGGGCGGCGGCTCGTCCGGTCCATCACGGCGGTCAGCATGCCACAGGTGCGGGCGGGGCGGACGGCCGCCCCGCCGACGTCACTCGGACGCGTTCAGTAGTCCGCCTTGGGCATGATGATCCACAGCACGATGTAGATCACGAACTGCGGACCCGGCAGCAGGCACGACAGCAGGAACAGCAGCCGCACCACGAACGGCGACAAGCCGAAGCGGCGGGCCAGTCCGGCGCAGACACCGGCGATCACGGTGCCGTTGCGGGGGCGGGTGAGCGTCGAGGCCATCAGGGTCAGTCTCCTTCGTCGGCGGGCGGCGGGTCTCACCGCCACACGTCCACCCTGCCCGTGATCTCGGGCGGGGACATCCGGAGAACGTCCCCATCCGGGTCAGGGTTCCCCCTGAGCGCGCCGGCAAGCCCACCGAGTCCCGGCGAACGCTCGATCGGGCCGCGACACCCGCGACGCGAGATTCGGCCGCGCAGCCCTGTCGCCGACGGGGTGGCCGCTGCTTGACTTCGCGCATGCCGGAACGGCACTGGTGGCACCTCGCGGACCCGCGCCACGGTTCCCTCCCCCTCCTCCTACTGCTGCTCACGCTGGTCACCGGCGTGATCGACGCGGTCAGCCTGCTCGCGCTCGGCCGGGTGTTCGTCGCGAACATGACCGGCAACGTGGTGATCATGGGCTTCGCGGTCGCGGGCGTACCGGAGTTCTCGCTGCTCACCTCGTGTGTTGCGCTCGCGGCCTTCCTCATCGGCGCGGCGGCGGCCGGGACGCTGGTCGAACGCCTCCCGTCCCGCGGGGAGCTCCTGCGGCTCGCCATCGGCGCCGAGATCGTGCTGCTCGCCCTCTGCCTGGCGATCGTGCTGGTGTGGCCGCCCGGCCCCGGCGCGAGCTCGCGAGCCTCGACGGTGATCGCCGCGGCGGTCGCGGCCCTGGCCATGGGTCTGCAGAACGCGGTGGCCCGCCGCATCGCGGTACCCGACCTCAACACCAGCGTGATCTCGATGAGCATGGTCGGGCTCGCCGCGGACTACCGGCACCTGCGCCGCCAGACGGTGTACCGCCGGGCCGCGGCGGTGCTGGCGTTGCTGGTCGGGGCGACGGTCGGCGCGCTCATCGTGCGCACCGCAGGCCCCGCCCCGGCGCTCGCGCTGATCCTCGCCCTGCTCGCCGTCGCAGGCATTACCGCCCACCTGCTCCTGCGCCGCGGCCCGGACTGGGAGGGCTGACGGCCCCAGGGAGTGTCTGACGGATCGCCGTCGAGTCCGCGGCGTTTCAGGTGGGTGCCCCGCAAGGCGGCGCCGAGCCCTCATACCGGGTGTATTCGGGTTCGGCGCCAACGCCGCGGGGTGCCCGCCTGGGGCGTCGCGGGCCGGCGGGGGTCCGTCAGACGCTCCCTAGGAGACTGCTGAATTAGGGCTGTTCCGGGTCTTGGGTGGGTGTGGACGCGGGCCGACCTGGCCCGGGTCGTGGGGGTGTGCGGGCTCTGGCC